>JACOEL010000009.1 GCA_024998625.1 Nitrospira sp.
GCTGCGCTACCCCTAGCACATCACGCGCGAGGAATAAATCAGCCCTTCCCTAAGTTTCAGGCTTGACTGGGAACACCGCTTCGAAGAGGGGCTACCGCTCTACATGCAGATCTCGAAAGATCGCTGCATTTTACATCTGTCCGAGCATCATGGCGACTGCAGGCCCGGCGCGGCTATGCGGATCGAAACAACCGGGCTGGAAGCCTTTCAGCAAGAACTTGCGACCAAGCAGTATCGATACGCCCGGCCGACCATCGAAGCGACATCATGGGGCAGTCACGACATGTCGGTGACCGATCCCTTTGGAAACCGACTGACGTTCACTCATACCGACGGCACTCAGCCATAAGCTGGTGCTGTGCAACGAACATCACCAAGGGCCTACCATCTCCCGGCGAGTTCACCGTTCAGGGATTACCGACAGGAGGACCGACCCATGCGAATGTCCTTGCTCTCTCTTCCCCTCATGATGTACGCCGCGTTTATGTTGATGGCCTGCGTCACCGCCCCTTCGCCGGAAGAAATGAACAGGCGCGCTGAGAACAATCGATGGGAGCTGTCGCATTGGGGTGATCGTTCGGTTCCCTACGGCGACGACGGAGCACCCGTGCTCCTCTCGTTTA
Organism: Nitrospira sp.; assembly: GCA_024998625.1. Lineage (GTDB taxonomy): Bacteria > Nitrospirota > Nitrospiria > Nitrospirales > Nitrospiraceae > Nitrospira_A. Next base: position 624 of record JACOEL010000009.1, read on the forward strand.
AGGATGGACGAGTGTCGGGCCATGCCGGCTGCAATCGGTATAGTGCAGCCATTGTCTTCGGACCCCGCCGGGGCGAATTGAAGGTCTCTCACGGCATCACCACCCGCATGGCCTGCGAGCCCCGGCACATGGAGTTTGAAGCCTCGTTTATCAGGGCGTTTGAAAACTCGACTCGCTACCGCCTGGACGGCGAAAGCTTGTCGTTCGAAAGCGATATCGCTCCTCCCTTGGAGTTTTACCGTCGCCCTCTGAACTGATCAGAAACTCTCGACCTCTCTTGCCGATCCGGACCCAAATTGATTCATTCTCCCACCTCTTTTCTCCGACACCGTATCCCTTTCGATACGACAGGGTATCGCTTCTGATACCGATCTGCGTCCTCCACACCCCCCCCTTTCCACTTTGCGGCTTCGCTCACCCCGCTCAGAATCGGTATCCCTCAATGCGGCTCTTTCTCATCACACCCCGGCATCGGTTTTGCTCATTACAATAGTAGAGACTGGAGCTTCACATCATGGCAGCTGTGACACTCAACGCTCTCCCCACTCCTGGCTTCCCCGTCGCAGTTCTATTCGGCGACGACCAGCTCCCATCCCATGCGACCGGGCGCGCTGCCGCGATCCGTCAGCCCAGCAATGGGACACAAAATAAACCCGATCCGCTGAACCGGCGCTGGTTCCGTTATAAGATCATCCCCGTTTTGGAATACCGTAATTGGCTCATGTTCGCACGACGACTGGCAGCTGAGAAATACCTGACCTTCGACTTCCTGTTTCCGTTCGCATATGGAGGAGCACTCGCAGGCAGTCTCTGGTGGGTCTGGACGACGTTGGGGCGCCCGTTCCACCCCGCATGGATCACAGCGCCGCTTGCGATGATACTGACGGCCGACTGGACGGAGCACCTCATTCAACTGGTGCAGCTCCGTCACTACCTCCCCTCGACTGAGGGTCGCATTCAGAGCCTGTGGGTCAGAATTTCCAACTGTGCGACGATCATCAAGCTGTGGCTCACCTTGGGCTTCTACGTCAGCCTGGCGGGACTCGTCGTCAGAATGATACTCACGCTCTCAGATCGTCGTTTGGTGACCGCTGGCGACGAATGATGAGGAAATGAAACGTTGCCGGACTCCTTACAGTTTTCTCCGTTTATGCTATACGCATTACGGAGCCGTCTCGTGACGAGATCCACGGCGAATGCACGGGTCTCAATCCCATTTGCTTTCTCTCGTCACCACCTCGTGCTGAGGCTGCGCAAGGGCTCAGTCTCAGAGGTGTGAGACGCGGGGGAAGTCCACCGGAGGAACCACCATGCCCAATCCCGCCACCTATCAATTCAACCTGCCGAAACGAGGGCGTCCGTCCGATGTGATCCTCAACGAGGTCTGGTACCCCGGCATTCAGGCCTATTGGGAAACCAGCACGTCGAGCCGCATCTTCGATGCGATCCTCGGCATCAAAGCCGTCGTCATTCACGCGACGGCCGGTTCCAGTTCGGCCGGGGCCATCTCGGTGATGAAGGAAGGCAAAGCCTCCTTTCACTGGCTCCTGCCGGATGAAGACGAGCCGCAGCACGGGCAATTGGTCTGGGCCTGTGCCCCGGAGGCTAGGGCTGCCTGGCACGTCAGGAATTCCTGTTCGCATCCGAGCATCAACGACGGCGCCGACAAGGTCAATCACTGGTCGCTCGGGATCGAGGTGGTCAACCGTCAGGCAGGCCGCGATCACTTTTCCGACTGGCAGATCCAGGCCACCGCGCAGATCGTGCGCTATTGCTGGGCCAAATACCCCCACTTGAAACATGTCGTCTCGCACGCAAAGCTGGACCCGACGCGGCGTAGCGATCCGGGTGCTGCCTTTCCTTGGGCGCGCCTCAAGACACTCGTCCTCACGCCGGATGCGGAAGATGGGGTTCCGTCCGTCGCGTTGGACGCGCAACCGGCCTCGTCCATAAAATCGACCACCGACCAGCAGGGCTGTTGCCACGGATGACACAGAGAGCCTGCAGTGAAGCCTTGACCTAACCGATTACCTCGCGCGAGATTTGTGTGCACCACCGGCCATCGGGTAGCGCGGGCTTAATCTGACGCGGTTCGCGCGATAAGCATCACAGATCATGGCTGGAAAACCTGTGGCGCCGTCGTTCGTTCCTCCTCCGAGCCTCTCTCCTGTGTTTGCTGGGGGCTACTTCCTCTCCATCCAGCGCGCCTCCGCCGAACAGACAGCATATAAAGGGTAGGCCGCTTATATCCCTCCTCATTCTTCACCTTGCAGGCAGTTAACATATTTGTTACTCTCCTGCGGTGGATTACACGATCGCCTATTACAGCGATGCTGTGCAGGACAAGATTCTGAACCTTCCGGATACCTTAGCGGCGAGATATATCGTGCTCACTCGACGTATGATGGTACTCGGCCCAAACCTGGGTACCCCACATACCAAAGCCTTCGGCGGTGGTCTGTTTGAATTAAGGCTGAAGGGTGCGGAAGGGATTGCGCGGGTATTTTTCTGCACAGTGGTCGACAAACGCATTGTCATGCTACACAGCTTTATCAAGAAATCTGACAAGTCGCCCCCTCGCGAGCGCGAGGTCGCAGAAATGCGAATGAAGGAGGTGAAACATGCGCACCCATGATCAACTCGTCAGGAAGCTCATGCGCCGACCGGGCGTGCGCGCCGAGGTGGTACGCATTGAACGAGAGGAATCCTCCCTTCTTGATGCCTTGCTCAAAGCGCGGCAAGAAGCGGGACTTACCCAGGCACAGGTCGCGGCACGAATGGGCACGCAAGCCCCTGCGGTGGCTCGCCTGGAGCGAGCATTGGCAAGCGGATCACATTCTCCATCGATTGCAACATTGCGCAAATACGTCAAGGCTTGCGGTAAACGCCTGGTACTCCGGGTTGCGTGAACACAGCGGACCGCATCAACCAAACGATTGATTACCGGCACTCACCCCAGATTGCCCTCTTGATCGAAATGTTCTCGGTCACCTCAAGACAGAACCGGGCAGCGTCTTCTCTATGCCCCATCCCACCGACCTCAACACTCTATGCCTCACCCTCCAACCGTGGCGACAAGCCGTCCTGACACCGTTCGCGACGATGAATACCGACATTGGTGCCATACAATTACGACCCGATCACTTAGACCGCCGGGCAGTGCAACCTAATTCAGCCAGAGCTCATGCCTCCCATCGACAAACGAGGCCGACGGTTCTGGGCAGCTGCAGAACAGGCCTCCGATCGTTCATCGGCTTCGTGAGGCTATCGGGCTACATGCTCCATTCTGCGAGCTTCGTTCTCTCCCTGTGTGGAAGTCGGCCGGCGCCTTGCCAATTCTATTTGGAGGCTGAGCTACGCGACCGAAGCTGTGCAATCAGCCATCACATCGGGCTTTGAGCGCATTTCCGAGAAACGCTTTGGTTGTGATCGTCACCCTTGCAGAATGTCCCTGAGGTTTAATTTGGCACTCTAAAACCAATCGGTTTCGATGTCAAAATTCACGACACGGTACTAGCTCCTGCCCATGACCATCAGGAAATCCAGACCTTGATGCTTATCTATGCTGTGCTATTTCTCGCCATCCTCACAATCACCTACATACTGATAAAGAAACGGCTCCAGGTAGAGGAGGGTGACGAGCAATGGCCTTACTATGCAAAGACAGTCCTTTCGCAACCTGAACAAGCTCTCCATCATCGACTCGTAGCCGCTTTGCCTGAACACATCGTTCTGGCACATGTTCAGCTATCTCGAGTACTTGGCACGTGAGTGCATTGCCGGATGAAACTTCCATCCGTCAGGCACTCGCCAAACATACGTCCCTCCTCATCGGATCGACGAATCGCTTAGAGACATTCACTGCCCCCGCCGCAATAAGAGTGCACGCTGTCATGAGGCGGATCTGAGGAGACTCGCCCCCGAGTTTGCCCCGCATCCTCCACTCTGCGAATCCTGGCTGCGACGTCACACGCTGCATCGGCTGCGGGTGCGTGACGACAACTATTCACATCACACCTGTTGCCGACTTCACCACACCGAATTCAAGTCTGGAACGGGCGTTGCTTTCCATACAATCCCACCACCTACCAATTCAATCTGCCGCAACGAGAGCGCCCGTCCGATGTAATCTACACCGAAGTGTGATATCCCGGCATTCAAGCCTATTGGGAAACCAGCACGTCGAGCTGCCTGGCACGTCAGGAATTCCTGTTCGCATCCGAGCATCAACGACGGCGCCGACAAGGTCAATCACTGGTCGCTCGGGATCGAGGTGGTCAACCGTCAGGCAGGCCGCGATCACTTTTCCGACTGGCAGATCCAGGCCACCGCGCAGATCGTGCGCTATTGCTGGGCCAAATACCCCCACTTGAAACATGTCGTCTCGCACGCAAAGCTGGACCCGACGCGGCGTAGCGATCCGGGTGCTGCCTTTCCTTGGGCGCGCCTCAAGACACTCGTCCTCACGCCGGATGCGGAAGATGGGGTTCCGTCCGTCGCGTTGGACGCGCAACCGGCCTCGTCCATAAAATCGACCACCGACCAGCAGGGCTGTTGCCAAGGTTGACGAGCGTTCGAACCTATCCGGTCCGAACCTAGACTCACAAGCGGCCCCCGGGTATCCGGGGGGTAACGGAGCGCGGCCGCGGTTGCCACATGGCACCGGGCCACGCATCCTTCCGACACATTCCGGCCTACTGCGTCACACCCGGAATCTGTCCGTACGGCGTATAACAGACGCAGGGCAGCCCACCGTCTGCAGGCTGTGCCAAACGGCAGGTCCCGACTTGCGTCGCACAGGTCGCTGCTTGTCTCGGGCCGCCTCGGAATGAACGCGCCTGTTCTGAATTTGTCGCAGCGACCGGCGTCGCCTGATTTCCTCCCTGGCGCGCTTTCACAAGTTCACTCCGCACCGCCTCCGACATGACCTGTACCGCTTCATCATGAATCTTATACGTGACGCAAAGGCGATTGATTTCGTCCACCCCGAAACCCTTTTCCTTCATGCCGATCATGTCCTGGCTGCTGCAGGTATGCTGGGCGACACAGCCGGTGAAGAGCGCCAGGATACCGATGGAGCCCAGCATGGTGTACAAGTGTTTCATGGCTGATCCTCCTTTCGGAGCGTTCCTCGCGAGATGATTTCCGCGATCAGTTTCATTCGCCTACGGTCGTTGTCTTCCCTCCACTCAGAGGAGCAAGGAACAGGCCAAGAGCGCAACTTTGTACGTATTCCATCGAAGTCGTTGAAACAAGGTCCTTCGAATCTCGCGGGTGGAAGGCCTCCTGTATCCCATCGGATATACCTGCGAATCGATCGGTGCTGTAGCCGATTCACCCACGGGCCACCCCCACGAGGAGGATACCCTTGACGCTGCCAGTACGAATCATTGAAAGTTGTACAACTATTTCGTGAGGCGCCTGATGTACCCACGGTCTTTCCCTGCCCTCCTCTGTCTTACCTTGTGGCTTGGGGCCATTCTGTCGACCCTGGGTTCTACCCTCACCGCCGCCGACCGCATCAGAGCTGTGGAGCCCACCCCTCAAACTCAATCCTGGTGGTCTGCGCGTCATGCGCGCGCCGTAGCCCGCATTCAGCGGGGCCACGTCGATCTGTTGTTCATTGGAGATTCGATTACCCAAGGATGGGAGGAGGATGGGCGTCGGGTCTGGGACACCTATTACGGGCGCCGTCGGGCGATGAACCTGGGATTTAACAGCGATCAGACCGACAACGTACTCTGGCGGCTACAACATGGCGAAATCGACGGCATCACCCCCAAACTGGCGATCGTGATGATCGGCACCAACAACACGACGATGCGGGAAGATCCTCCTGAACATACCGCCGCAGGAATCCAGGCGATTCTGACCACGTTGCGCACTCGCCTGCCACAGACGAAGGTCTTGCTCCTGGCAGTGTTCCCGAGAGGCGCGTCAGCCGACGATCCGAATCGGCTTGTGAATCAGGCCGTCAACGAACGAGTGCGGGCCTTCGCCGACCAGCGCCACGTGTTTTTCCTCGACCTTGGCCCGCACTTTCTCGACAACACAGGACGACTCTCCGAGAATGTCATGCCGGACGCCTTGCACCCCAATGAACACGGCTACCGCCTATGGGCCGAGGGCATGGAAGGCCTGATCAAGACGTTGTTGGGCGAATGAGAACAGACTGGTGCGCGGGGGAAACATCTCATCAGGCCGGAATCGCACCGGCGCGCTATGATTTATCACATGACCATTCGATCACGCCTAGACAAGACTGGTTGCCGCCGATGGCGAATCCCATGCGCCTGGCTTGCCCTCTCACTACTTTTTTCCGGCTGCGCGATCGAGCAGGAGATTTCGCGTACGCCGCGGACGGCGGTGGAGCAACTGCTGCTGACGGGAGCCGTAGATCAAGCGTTGACGAATCTCACGCTGACACTCCCGCCGCAGGCCGATCTGCATCTGGAAGTCAGCGGGTTTTACATCGATCGCGGACGATTGAATATGCGAGACCAAACCTCCGGCACGGTGCAGGATCCCACCGTGGATTTCCTGTTCGTTCGGGATACGGTCGCGGTGGCGCTTGGCCGGATGGGCTATCGCATTCGAAAACGCGACGATCATCCTGCCTACCTCGTCCGTGTGGCCATCGAAGCACTCGGCACCATGCAGGGCCTGACGTTTGTCGGCATGCCGCCCATCCAAAGCGTGGTCGTTCCCTTTGCCCTTCCCGAACTGACGCTGTATAAGCTTCAGGCTCAGAGCGGCTATGCGAGGTTCCACCTTGATGTCTTCGACAATCTCACCGGCGCATACAAGGGATCGTCCGCCACGATCATCGGTCGCACACACTACGATCAGTACACGGCCCTGTTTTACATCACCTGGACCAAGACTGACCTCACAGCGCCGCCCTAGCCAATCATGCATACCTGCTCCGGCGGCCGATCCTCTCGCCCGACGAGGCTGTTCTCGTTCGACCTCCTCGACGAACTGCGAGTACACCTGCGTCGGCCTCACGTGCGAGAAGCCTCGGCGGACTTCCGTCTCGAACGCCTCGCGGCGGCATTCATGAGTAATCCGGGCCAGCGGCAACAGCGGGCCGTTGCTTCCTTTCGACCTTCTATGGGGAGGGTCCTTCGCTGGTATCCGGAGCAACTACCCGCCCGTCTCCACCCATGCAAAACTTTACGCTTTGCTTGGCAAGTCTCGCCTCTTCCTCAATACTAAGTCACGGCATCGGTCGCTCTTAGACCGAACCCGAAACTCGTTCCCTCCTGGTTCCGCCCCGAAGTCCACTCGTGGGCAGCAATGACTGGGAGGAACTCCGCAACGATCGGAGTCTGTGCATGAAGTCTCGTCTGACCGCAGCCCTGATCGGCGTGGCGCTCACACTGACCGGCTTACTGGTCCTTGAAGGGGTATCGCGAGCCCTGCTGACGGCGCAGGCCGATCTGGCCCCGGAGCAGCCTGATTGGTATCGATACACGCCGGATTTGGGGTGGGAACGCCGCCCGCACTTCAAGGGACTGGTGGCGGGAGAAATGCATCGGCATGAGCCCGCTCGATACCTGCGCGAATTCGACGCGCAGGGGCTCTTCGCCGTCGATACGGCACAGATCGGCGATACGACCCGTACGCGTATCCTTGCGATCGGCGACTCCAATACCTTCGGCTGGGGTGTGCCGACCCGTAATGCTTACCCGGAAGTGCTGGACGACCTGCGTCCGGATGCCGACGTGATCAACCTGGGCGTAAGCGGTTACAGTTCTTTCCAGGGCCATACGGCGCTGCTCAAATATTTCGACCGCGTCCGCCCGGATGTCGTCATCGCCTCATTCAGTTTCAACGATCGTCGCGTGGTGCCCTCGGAAGCAGCCACCGACAGCCACGAAAAATTCGAGCGGGAGGCGTTGCTGCATCGGATGGACTTCAGAGAGAGGATCTATCTGTACCGAGGCCTCCAGCACCTGCTGATCAGATTACACCTCATGAAACGAAGCGGCGACGGCAGCACGACCGTTGACGCAAGAACAGCGCCGACCCGGGTCTCGCCCGACCAATACCGGCAGAATCTTGAGCGCATCGCGCGATTCTGTCAGGAACGGCACGTGCCGCTGGTCTTCGTTGCGTTTCAGGATAATCCGGCGCACTCCGAGCACCTGCGGGCAGGCATCGCCCACCTGAATGCCGGTCGGCAGGACCAGGCCGAGGCGGAACTGCGGATTGCCGTGAACATGGAGAATTGGTTCTCGGATCTCGCCAGGAAATACCTCGCCGTAGTCCTGGAGCAACGCGGGGCGACAGAAGAAGCGACGATCACAGCGAGCCTCACCCTACCGGCCTGGAAACTGACGCACGGCGGGAAACCGCTCCGCCTCGACAGTGAGTACAACGACATCATGCGGGCCGTCGCCCGCCGGCATGGCGCGATCGTGGTCGAGGCCGGTCAGGTGCTCGCCCGGGACGCCAGTCTCTACCTTGACCTCGCCCATCCGGACGAACGCGGCCACCGCATCGTTGCGACGCTGGTGAACGAGATCCTCGACAGCCTACTGCATCCGCATCAGATCGCAGCCCAGCCTTGAGTCTATGGCACCGGTTAATGGACTCAACTTCCGAACGTCGGTGAGAAATCACACTCGTTGAGAATAGCGCTGCAACAACGGTGGAAACCTGTCTTTGTGTCAAAGAGGCGAGGAGGACCCTACGGTTTCTTTTTTTTCTTGTCGGAGGGATTATCGGAAAAGAGCAACCAGGCAAGGACGACGAAACCGATCGCCACACCAGTCACAGCCAGCCATGTGCCGAGTTTGTCCATTAGCTCCTCGTCTCTGGAGGTCCTTGTAACGCAGCCAAGGTGGGTTTGTCGAGTCGCTTTACTTTCAAGTTGTCATCCACCGTCACCAACTTGGCCGAGCCTTCGACCACCACGCGCCCGCTCGTCCGTTCTCTCATGACATGGGCGAAGGTGAGAGAAACCTGGCCCACCGCCGCGAGATTCGTATCGATGGTTAAGATATCACCATAGCGGGCAGGTGACCGATAGTCCAGTTCTGCATGCACGACCATAAACTGCGTCCCGCCGTCCCGTAACTCGGCAACCGACAGGCCCCGCTCTTCGAGATAGTGCGTACGCGCCCGCTCGAAATACTTCAGATAGTTGGCGTAGTACACCACCCCGCCGCAATCGGTGTCTTCGTAATAAATGCGAATCTCCATCGTCGGCTAGAGACTGAGGACAGGGAACTTCGGCAGCGAGGACTCGCTCACGTCGGTGAGTTTCATGACCACATCAGACAGTTGCTGCACGCGCTCCGCCTTGATCGCCTCAAACCCGTGGCCCAGCACAGCATGGTTGGCAGCGTCGAAAAGCGGTTTCATCTTGGGCCAATCACGGAGAAACGCCTGTCCCATCTGATCGCCCAGACTGGCCAATACACGGAACTGGCTCTGCAACGGCAACTTGTACTTCCCGTCCACATCGTCCAGGTAACAGGTGCGGCAGGTGTCGCGCATCGCGTCAGGCAATTGCTCCGGCTGCGCATCCCAGGTCTTGATCTTGTACTGCTTGAAGAGTTGCCGTTGGGCGCAGGCTTCCATCGCGCGCACGAGCGCCACCATGGCCCGTTCATAGTCGTGGTCCACGTGGGCGCGACGATGGGCATGCGCGAGCAGATCGAGCACCACCCCCTCCTTCACGTCGGCGGGATCCAGCACCAGCTTTTCCAAAAATCCGTTATTGGCTTTGATCAAGGGCAGGAGCGCCTTTAACCCGGGCGGCCCGCCCCAGAGCGACGCCATGTCGAGCGCCTTCAACGAGGTCTTCAGTTTGTCCCATGCCTGGCGGTAGTGAAACTGCTCCCACAACCCGTACCCAGACGCCAATTCGCCCAAGGCACGATAGAGGGGCTTTTGTCCCCCGCTCACGCGAGCTTCCAGGGTATGAAACAGCGTGGCGGCAGCTCTGAATGAACCATGATTAAAGGCGTCGCTGGCCTCACGGCGCACCACGACCGCCGACTCATCCCAGGGATTGCCCTGCAACCAATACTTGGTCAACCCGCCGATCGCGATCGCCTCACTCTCCTCGCGGCCCTCCGCATCGACCAGACTGATGACCCGCGACGTCCAGGGTTGGCTCACCGTCGCCAGCGCCGCGGCCATGGCGGGGGTGGCGCCGGTCAAATCGACCACCACCTCGCCGACTTGCACCGCCCAATTTCGAAACAGATCATGGATGGTTCGTGACAAGGCCTGATGACAGGCGATGACGTCGGCCGGATCGGGCGTCACCACCCAATCCCAGCGCTTCGGCATCTGCTGCACCAGCGGTTGCACCGCCTCTTCGACCTGCGTCTTCGCCGATTCCGGCACAAAAAAGCAGAGCAATTCCGGCTGCAGCCGGTTGATCACATAGGCGGCGAGCGACGGCGCGTTGGTGAAGGCGAGGATGAGCGCTTTGACAGGAGTATCCGCAGGCATGACCGCGGACTATACCACTGCACTCCGGCTGCTTCAACGAACGACGGTTTCCTCACAGTTCTTGACGCTCTCGGAAAAGACGCATAGACTTCCGCGTGAATCACGAGACAACCCGCGCCCGTGACGGCTGAGGAGGTGCGATGACCTGGTGGCTCTGGGCCTTTCTGGGACTGTTTCTGCTCGGCAGCGAAATTGTCACACCCGGCGGGTTTTACATGTTGTTCTTCGGCATCGGGGCGTTGGTTGTTGGCGCGCTGGTCGGCCTGGACATGATTCAAAGTGAATGGATGTCCTGGCTTCTCTTTTCGGTCTTCTCCGTCGCCTCCCTCGTCATCCTCCGTCCTCCGCTCCGCCGTCTCATGACCGGCGAGCGGGGCAACGTCTCACCGGTCGATACCATGGGCGGCGAAACCGCCATCGTCCTGGACGACCTTCCTCCCGGCGCCACGGGCAAAGCGGAATGCCGGGGCAGCACCTGGAATGCGCACAATGCCGGCGACAAGCCGCTGCTCAAAGGACAACGCAGCCGCGTCGAGCGTGTCGACGGCATTACCCTGTGGATCAAACCTGAATGAGGTCGCACCATCATGGAGGATAGCGGAATGCCAGGCGGACTCTGGGTTGTTATGTTCCTTGCAGGCCTCGTCCTGCTCGTCATCTCGAAAACCGCGCGGGTGGTGCCGCAACAGAGCGCCTATGTCGTCGAGCGGCTGGGCCGATACTCGCGGACACTCGGCGCGGGGTTCCATATCCTGTGGCCCTTTCTCGACAGTGTGCAGTACAAACACTCGCTGAAAGAAACGGCGATCGATATTCCCGAACAGATCTGCATCACGCGCGACAACGTGCAAGTCGGCGTCGACGGCATTTTGTATTCCAAGGTGCTGGATCCGCAGCGAGCCTCCTACGGCATCAGCGACTATCGCTTTGCGATCACACAGCTGGCTCAGACCGCGCTCCGGAGCGAGATCGGAAAAATCGAACTCGACCGCACCTTCGAAGAGCGCACCAACATCAACAGCCAGGTTGTGAATGAGCTGGACAAGGCCACGGAGCCTTGGGGCGTGAAGGTGCTGCGGTACGAGATCAAGAACATCACGCCACCGAAAGATGTGCTGGCCGCGATGGAAAAGCAAATGCGGGCCGAACGGGAAAAACGCGCCGTGATTCTGACCTCTGAAGGCGAACGCGACGCCGCCATCAACCAGGCGGAAGGGGAGAAACAACAGGTCATCAAGGCCTCCGAGGCTAAAAAGCAACAGCAGATCAACGAGGCCGAAGGCGCCGCCTCCGCAATTATGGCCATTGCCAGCGCCACGGCAGACGGACTCCGAAAAGTCGCCGAATCCACGCAAATCCCCGGCGGCTACGAAGCCGTGCAGCTGCGCGTCGCCGAGCAGTACATCACCAAGTTCGGGGAACTGGCCAAAGCCAGCAACACCCTGGTGCTCCCCGCCAATGTCTCCGACGTGGGGTCGATGCTGACGTTGGCAATGAACATGATCACGAAACGGTCTTCACCCGCATCTCCGGGAAAGTAAGAGACGTCCGCGGTCGTTTGACAGTGACTCGGGGCTTCCCTACAATTCCGGACGATGAAAGAGTTTGCCATCAAGGCCTTCGACGACAGCGCCGAGATCAAGCGGCGCTTCGCGCGGGACCATGCCGACCGAATCGTGCAGGTCGCGCAACTCATCGGCGGCGCGTTTCAAGCCGGACATAAAGTCTTGCTCTTCGGCAACGGCGGTAGCGCCACCGATGCCGCGCATATCGCCGCCGAGTTTGTCGGCCGGTATAAGCGCGAACGTGCCCCGTTGCCGGCGATTGCCCTCGCTACGGACATTGCCGCCATCACCTGCATTGCCAACGACTACGGCTTCGAGGCGCTGTTCGCCCGTCAGGTTCACGCACACGGGCAGCGTGGAGATGTGGCGATCGCGATCAGCACCAGCGGCAATTCTCCCAATGTGCTGAAAGGGGTCGAAGCGGCCAAGTCCCTGGGCCTCACCACCATCGCATGGACCGGCGGGTCCGGCGGCAAATTGGCCGGCATGGCGGACTACGCCTTCATCGTGCCTTCCACGCTGACCGCCCGCATTCAGGAAAGTCACATCACGCTGGGCCATGTGCTCTGCGAACTCATTGAGGATCACGTTCTTGCCAACCCGGCGTAAGCGCCCCACTGCAGCATCGACGCCCCCCGCGATCATCCGGCCGATCGATGCGTCGCGCCTGAAGACCTATCCGCTCCAGCGCCGGCACAGTAAGGTGCAAGTGTCGAACTTCGCCAAGGTCTGGACGAAGGGGCGATCGTTCGCGCGATTTCTGGACTCACTCCCCGATATCCTGGCGGTCAAAACGTTACGCGAAGTGGCGCAAGCTATTGCCAAAGCCCATCGAAACGGCCGGCCGGTGATCGTCGGCATGGGCGCCCATGTGGTGAAAGTCGGGCTCGGCCCGCTCCTCGTCGATCTGATGGAACGTGGCATCGTCACCGCCCTGGCCATGAACGGAGCCGTGATCATCCATGACTTCGAACTTGCGTTTATGGGGCACACATCCGAAGAAGTGGACGCGGAGATCGACTCCGGTCGATTCGGCATGGCGGAAGAAACCGGCCGCATGCTGAATGAAGCCATCACCCTGGGCATGAAAGAAGGTCAGGGGCTCGGCGAAGCGCTCGGCAGCTATATTCATCGACGGAAGCAACTGTTTCCGCATCGCGCCACCAGCCTGCTGGCCACCGGCTTCCGGCTGGGCCTCCCCGTCACCGTGCACGTGGCCGTCGGAACCGACATCATCCACATGCATCCGTCCGCAGACGGCGCCGCGATCGGGGCAGGTTCGCTACTCGATTTTCGCCGCCTGGCAGCTGTTGTCTCCGGGATGGAAGGTGGGGTCTATCTCAATCTGGGGTCGGCCGTGATCCTGCCGGAGGTCTTCCTGAAAGCCGTCTCGCTCGGACGCAACCTCGGCCACTCGTTGACCAACATCACGACGGTGAATATGGATTTCCTCACGCATTATCGCCCCATGACGAATGTCGTGCGCCGCCCCACCCAGAAAGGCGGCAAGGGGTACGCCTTGACCGGCCACCACGAGATCATGGTGCCGCTGTTGGCCGCCGCAGTCATTGAAGAGTTGTCCGGCCGCTGAACCGGAGCGCTGAGCCCTATCGCTCATTCGGCATCTGAACCATCCCGTGAATACCATGCCACCCTCTACGGAACCGCTGCTCGCCATCTGGGCCGATCTCAACGGCCGCTATTTTCAGGGCAGCTTACCCCCGATTCCCATTGAATGGAGCCGCCGACTGACCTCCTCAGCCGGAATGTTTGTCTGCCGGATCGGGCCACGACAGCCACTCGCACGCACTAGCGAGGAACCGACAAGGCGGCGCTGCATCAGACTGTCGGCGGTGCTGCTTCAACACAACAACCCGGAGCCGAGCCACGAAACAGTCATGACCCTGGCGCATGAAATGATTCACCAATGGCAGTACGATATCTTGAAGCGTCGCCCGAACCATGGGGTCGATTTTCGTCGCATGATGAACCAAATGAACCGGGACGGCCTGGGCATCACGATCTATCACTCGCAGGGAAAAGCAGTGGCTGCTTTGGCCAAATATGCCTGGCGCTGCCTGCACTGCGGCTGCCTCTATCAACGGCAGCGCCGGACCATTCAACCGCGCCGCCATTTCTGCGGGTCCTGCCGGGGGCCGCTTCGCGAACTGAGTCCCTCAGCGGACGTTTGTCACCCGTCATTCGTCACACATCCGCAACGGCTCGATGAGGGGCCGGCGATCCCGGCCGGTCAGTTGGATTTGACGTTCCCCGAGCAACCCGCGCCGCTCTTCACATTTGACCCATGACCGTTGACGCGTGACGACCGCTTATGGCCCGATGGCCCCGACAAATTCTCTTCGGCGATATCGACGCCATGTTTGCCGCTGCCGCGGTTCTCGCGGATCCATCGCTGAGAGGCAAACCGGTTGCCGTGGGCGGGCCTCCGCCACGCGGCATTGTTGCCGCAGCGAGTTATGAGATCCGTCGATTCGGGGTGCGATCGGCGATGCCGACCATTCAGGCGATGCGGCTCTGCCCTCAGCTCATTCTCGTACCACCAGACCGTCCGTTGTACCAGCGTCTGCACCGCCAGCTTCAGGACATCACCGACCGGTTTTTCCCGGAAACTGAGTGGACAAGTATCGATGAGTTTTATGCGGATACGACCAGATTGCAGACACGCCATCCCGATCCGCGCGAGTTGGGGCAGGCGCTCAAAACCGACATTACCCACGTCACGGGGCTGACCTGCACCATTGCCCTGGCATCCGGCAAGACCGTCGCCAAAATCGCTGCCGATGCGCATAAGCCCGACGGGCTGGCCGTGATTGAACCGGGCACAGAAACGGCGTTCCTCGCCCCGCTACCGATTCGCTCCTTGCCGGGCATGGGTCCCAAATCCACAGAAGCAATCGAGCGTCTGGGCATTCATACGGTCGGCGATCTGCTCGAGCCTCGATTCGAACAATCCCTCATCCGCCTGCTTGGCTCACGGCTGGCGGCGTTTCAATCACTCGCTCGCGGCCACGACTCCGATCCCGTGGTGGCCGATCGCGAGGCCAAGAGTATGAGCCATGAAACCACCTTCGACGAAGACACGAACGATCCGGCCCTGCTGGAACCAATCATTCATGGCTTCCTTGAGACGTTGACGCACGATCTCCGGCTGGAGGGACTCGCCGCCGGGTCATTCACCGTGAAGCTCAAAGATTCGCACTTCCGCATCACGACGCGGCAACGGAAATTCTCGTCACCGGCGAACTATGATCCGGATATGTGGCCGGACATCCGCCACGCCCTCGCCGAACTGCTACAGCCGCAATCGCGCTATCGCCTGGTGGGCCTTGGGCTGTCGGATCTCGTTCCGGCGCCTGAACCCTTGTTCGACCGGCGACAGCGCAACGCGGTCGCGATCCTCGATCGGTTGATCGAGCAACATGGCGCGGGGGTGGTTCGACTGGGAGGACTTCCGCACGGCGGAGACAGCCCAAAGAAGCGGGGACGTCGCACAGAATCCTGATCGGCAAGTGCACCCGGACCGTCGCGGATTCCTTGTGGCAGACTTTTTCCACATCCTGTTAAGATGAGTTTTTTTGGCGCACCCACGATGCACACCAAGATCACCACGCGACAAGAACTTGCCTCACGGCTGGATGAGCGCCGTCGGCAGGGACACCGCATCGTCTTCACGAACGGCTGCTTCGACCTGATGCACATCGGCCATACCCGGTATCTGCAAGCGGCCCGCGATCTGGGGGATGTGCTGGTGGTCGGCGTGAATTCCGACGAATCTGTGCGCACCTTGAACAAGGGCACGGATCGTCCCATTGTGCCCGATGCCCAGCGAGCCGAGATCCTGGCTGCACTGGCCTGCGTGGACTATGTTGTGATCTTCCCCGAACCGGATCCGGGAGCCCTCATTACAACCCTTCAGCCGGATGTTCTCGTGAAAGGCGGAGACTGGTCGGCAGACCGGGTCGTCGGACGGGAAACCGTTGAAGCCCGTGGCGGACACGTCCAGACCATTCCGCTCGTCCCCGGCGTGTCGACGACCACGCTGGTGCAACGTATTCGCTCCACGACAGCCTAAGGATATTGTGCCTCCCCTGATCCCGCTACATCTGACTCAATGGCTCGCGCCTGCGCGAGAAGCCCTTCGCGGCGGTTCGGGCAAACCCTGCCTCATGGGGTTGCACGGTTCGACCGCCGGCTTCGGCCTGGCGCTCCTTACACACAGCCTTCCGTCTCAGCCCCTGGCCGACCGTTCTTGGCTGATCGTCGCCAAAAACGATGACGAGGCGGAACGCCTCTATCGCGACACGCTGTTTTTTAGAACGCTCTGCGGACAATCCAGTGATGACCTGGCGCTCTTCCCGAAATGGGAGACGCTGCCCTATGAATCGACGGTCCCCCACATCGATCTAGTGGCCCGGCGCATGCAGACGCTCAACCGCCTCTGCACCACCGCACGCACGGTTCTGTTTACCTCCATCCCGGCCTTGACGCAGCGGGTCCTGCCGGCCCTGGTCTTCACCGACGCGATATTGCAGTTTCAACCGGATGGTTCGCTGGAGCGGGAAGTGCTCGTCTCGAGCCTGCTGCGGTTGGGCTACCGGAAGGGATCAGTGGTGGAAATTCCCGGCGAGTTCAGCATTCGCGGCGGGATCGTCGATATCTATTCGACGGCCTACCCCGACCCGCTACGGGTGGAGTTTCTCGGCGACACAATTGAATCGATCCGCTTCTTCGATCCGGCCACACAAAAATCGACCGACAAGATCAAACAGGCCCAGGTGCTGCCGGCCCGCGAATTGATCCGCCCTGAGGACGCGCCCGATGCCCTCACGCCCCTGGCCGCCGACGCCGAATGGCACGCCCCATCGGTCTACGGAACCATGGACAGCCTCCTCGACTATTTCCCTCAGCCGCCAGTGCTCGTCCTGGATCAACCCGGCACGCTGAAGGCTCACACGGAAGAATGTTGGCAGGCCATCGACGAAGGATTCCTGCGTCACGAAGATCGCACGGATCCGAATCCGTACCCGACACCGGACAACCTGTACCTCACCTGGGACCAGATTCTTGCCGCCACCCGAGGTTATGCGACGCTCGCCCTTGAACCGCTGACCGCACCGGATGCGAGTTGGGACCCGGTGCTCACCTGCCCGGCTCAAACCCCGGCCAGCGTCGGACTCGGCCAACGCGGCACCGCGTTCAGCCATGCGCTAGAGGTACTCGATCGCTTGCGAGAAGCCGGACCTGTCGTCCTGGTCGCCCGCAGTCAGGGCCAAGTCGGGCGCCTGCTGGCGTTATTTGGTGAACACGATCGACCGGCTTCGGAATGGAAGCCCTCGGCGCTCTCGGCCGGCGGCGCGCAAAAGGCCCCGTTTTCGGTCTTGAACGGCGAAGTCTCGGCTGGTTTTCTCTCCCCCGATCTGCGACTGGTGGTCCTCACAGAAGAAGAACTCTTCGCGAAAGGCGCCAGACATAAGCCGCAGCCCAAGAGCAAAGCCGCCACCTTCCTCTCCTCGCTGGAAGATCTCAACATCGGCGACTATATCGTGCACATGCAATACGGCATCGCGAAGTATCAGGGGCTGCGCCGGCTCTCGGTGCAGGATTTCGACAGCGATTTTCTAGTGCTCGAATTCGCCGGGACCGACAAGCTTTATGTCCCGCTCGATCGGATCAGCCAGGTCCAACGGTACGCGGGAGCGGATGCCCATGTGCCCCGCCTGGACCGCCTGGGCGGAACCAGTTGGGCCAAAACGACCGCGCGGGTCAAAAAAGACATCGAGGAAATGGCACACGAACTCGTCGATCTCTACGCCAACCGCGAGCTGGTCCATCGCACCTCGTACGGCAAAGACAGCATGCTCTACCACGAATTTGAAGCGGCCTTCGAATACGAAGAAACGCCGGATCAGCGCAAGGCGATTGAAGACATTGCGAACGACCTGGCCTCGACCAAGCCCATGGATCGCCTCGTGTGCGGCGACGTGGGCTACGGCAAGACCGAAGTCGCCATGCGAGCCGCATTCAAGGCCGTCGAGGAAAATAGGCAGGTGGCCGTGCTGGTGCCGACCACATTGCTCGCACACCAGCATTACGATAACTTCGCCGAACGGTTTGCGCCCTTTCCAACCCGCGTCGCCCTGCTGTCACGATTTCAATCTCCAAAGGACACGAAGGCGATCATCAAAGATACGGAAGCCGGACTGGTCGATATCCTCATCGGCACTCACCGGCTGCTCCAAAAAGATGTGACGTTCCGCAACCTCGGCCTTGTCATCATCGACGAGGAGCAATGGTTCGGCGTGAAGCATAAAGAACGATTGAAACAGCTGCGCACCCAGGTCGATGTGCTGACCCTGACGGCGACGCCGATCCCACGGACGTTGCAAATGACCATGGCGAGTGTGCGCGACCTCTCGATCATCGATACGCCCCCGTCGGGACGGCTGGCGATCCGCACCCAAGTCCTCCGCTTCAGTGAAAAAGCGATCCGTGAGGCGATTCTTCGCGAACTCGGTCGAGGGGGACAAACCTACTTCGTCCACAATCGCGTCGAAACCATGGAGCGGATGGGCACCTGGCTCCAGGAACTGGTGCCGGAAGCCCGCATCGTCATGGCGCACGGCCAGATGGACTCGAAACCGCTGGAAGCCGTGATGCTGAAATTCTTTCACCGGGAAGCGGATATTCTGATCGCCTCCGCCATTATTCAATCGGGCATCGACGTGCCGACCGCCAACACCATCATCGTGAATCGCGCCGACACGTTCGGGCTTGCGCAGCTCTATCAACTTCGCGGTCGGGTCGGACGAGGAGGTGAACAGGCCTATGCCTATTTCCTCGTGCCGGATGAAGGCATGCTCTCTGAGGATGCCCAGAAGCGGCTGACCGCCATCCAACAGTTTACCGAACTCGGATCGGGCTTCCGCATCGCCGCCGCGGATCTTGAAATCCGCGGCGCCGGGAATCTGCTCGGCAAACAGCAATCGGGCCACATCGCCGCCGTCGGGCTCGATCTCTACCTGCAAATGGTGGAACAGGCCGTCCAACGACTGAAGGGTCAAGTGGTGGAGGAAGAACCGGATCCCGAGCTGCGCCTCAGCGTCTCCGCCTATATTCCAGAAGACTACGTGGCCGACAGCCACCAGCGCCTGTCGCTCTACAAGCGGCTGTCTTCCTGCGGACAACTCGGCGACCTTGCGCTGATGCACGGAGAACTCGAAGACCGCTACGGGCATCCACCTGATCCGGTTGAGCGTCTGTTCGAACTCATGCAAATCCGGCTGCTGGCCAAACAACTCCGGCTAAGTTCTGTGGTCGAGCAACCCCATGCGGTCGTGATCACCTTCGATTCAAAGGCCACGGTCTCGGAAACCGCCGTACAGGCCCTGATGGACCGATACAAGAAACGGTTACGATTTCTCTCGCCGCTGTCGTTTGAACTCCAGATACCGCATGAAGACTGGAGTTTGGTCTTTCCAGAACTCAACGCAACCTTGCAAACCCTCCACGTCTGTGGTACCAACAATCAAGGGCCCCGCACGGCCTCGACCTGACCTTCGTAGAGGACGCTCCGCCCCGACCGCATGACGCCACCGCGCACACGACAGAGTTCATCCTGGCCGACACGATTGACCAGCGCCGCGCTGGGTCTCTGCGCGCTCGGGTCCTTGGCCGCCTGCACTGAGCCACCACAGGAAGAGCCGGTGATCGCCATGATCAACGGCCGATCCATCACTCAATCCGAATTCGACATCCGCTGGGAAGACTTGTCGCAGGCCACGCGCGCGCGCTACGAGAAGGAAGGCGGGAAACGCCGTTTTCTTGACGAATTGATCATGCGCGAGCTCCTGATGCAGGAGGCGCGCAAGCAGGGTTTGGATCAGTCCGATGAGATCCGCGAAAAGACCCAGCGCTACCGCGAACAACTGATTCTGGATGAATTGCTCAAAGACCGGATCAAGACCAAGGTCGAAGTCAGCAAAGAGGAACTGGACGCCTACCTGGGGAAACACGCCAATCAGCTCCTGGCCAACCCCAAGGTGCAAGTGTCGATTATGCTGCTGCCGAACATCTATGCAGCCAAAGACCTCAAACGGCAGGTCGAAGCCGGCGGCAACTTCACGCGATTCGCCCTCCGGTATTCAATCGACGAGCGCAGCCGTGCCAAAGGCGGCGATCTGGGCCCCTATAAGAAAGGCCTGTTGGAGCCGGAAGTCGATGCGCTGATTCCATCTCTGCACCCCGGAGTCATCAGTGATCCGATCAAGACCGCGCAGGGCTATTACCTCGTGAAGGTGAGCCCCCTGGAGCCGGAAATTCTGCAGGCGGACCAAGCCACTCGTGAACGACTCCGCCAGGAACTGTTGGCCGAGAAGCGCCGGAAACGTTTGGACGACGTGTTTGCCGAACTTCGCACCGGGGCCACAATCCGTCTGGCCGACGCAGCTCGTTACGTGACCGATGAACCAGCGCGCCCGTAACCGCCCGCGCACTCTCCTCCTGCATACTCTCCGTCTTCACCCGTCCGCGTTTTTCATCTCCAGGGCGCTCCCTTTCTGAAGCCTCGATTGTGTACAATCCAGCAACCCTATGAACGATCAATCGCTGTTCGCCCACACGTGCCTCTACGGCTCCCGGCTCTTCTCGTCCCTGAGGGGCGCGCCTTCCCCCGGACCCGTTCGCAGCGCAACCGGGTTCACGACCACTGGCGCGCTTTTTCTCTGTTTCTGCATAGTCTTTGTCCTGCTCTCCAACGCGGATGCCGCCAAGCTGGAAGATCGCATTGTCGCGGTCGTCAATTCCGACCTGATCATGCTGTCCGAATTGAAACGCGACCTGCTTCCCGATCAGGACCGACTGCGCAAGCTGTACAAAGGCGAAGACCTGGAGCGTCGCCTCAAGACGGCTGAGGCCATGGGCCTCACGAAAATGATCGAGCGGAAACTGCAGCTGCAGGCCGCAAAGAACAAAGGTGTGGATGTGTCCGATCAGGAAGTCGTGCAGGCGGTCGAGGAGATGAAGAAACAGGGCGAGGCCGTCGACAGCGCCGACCCGAACACCGCCAGGAGTATCCGCGAGCAGTTGACCCTGATGCGAGTTGTCGACCGCGAAGTCCGCGGCCTGATTATGGTGGCGGACTCGGAAATGAAACGGTACTACCAGGAGCACCAGGACCGGTTTGCCTACCCCGAGGAATACCAACTTAGCCAAATCCTGATCAAGCCGCGCACGCCGGACGGCCTCTCCGCCGCCCACGGACGAGCCGAAGCGCTCCTGGCAACCCTCAAGCAAGGTGAACCGTTCGAGGATCTAGCCCTGCGCTTTTCCGACGGAGCCGATGCCTCGCGCGGCGGGCGGCTCGGCCTGGTACGGCAAGGCGAGTTGATTCCCGCGCTGGAACAGGCGCTGACTTCCGTGGAGGTGGGGCAGATCACGGGTATTGTGGAGACTGCGGAAGGGCTACACATCGTGCGGGTCGACGACAAAAAGCCGCGTCAGTTTCGGCCGTTTGAACAGGTGAAGGCCGAGATTCAATCCCTCGTGTTTCAGCAGAAAACCGAAGATCAATATCAGATCTGGATGGCCGATTTGAAGAACAAAGCCTACATCGAGATCAAGTTTTAAGCTGCGCGCGAATCTCCCCCCACAAGACGTCCCGCCCCTCATGCGTTTCAGCCGAGTACAGCACAATCGGCACCTCGGGCCCCAATCCGCAAGCAGTCCGCACGGCAGCGAGGCTGGGCGCCCGCTCACTTTGCCGCAATTTATCGGCTTTCGTCAGGACGATGATCATGCCGCACCCCAGGGACTGGACCCACTGCACCGTCATCACATCCTGCGGCATCCACACACGCGCCTCGATCAACAGAATCACGGCTCCGAGGGACTGTCGCTGTTCGAGGTACTGCTCGATCATCGGCCCCCATTGCGCGCGCATGGTTTTGGAGACCTTGGCGTAACCGTATCCGGGCAGATCGACCAGCGACAGCAGGGCGAGCTTCGGATCCGAGGTACGGACCGTGAAAAAATTGACGGCGCGTGTTTTCCCGGGAGTCTTGCTGACCTTGGCCAACTTCTTGCGGTGGAGCAGGGAATTGATCAACGACGACTTCCCGACATTCGATCGGCCGACGAACGCGATCTCCGGCAATCGGTCGGGAGGAAACTGTTCTGGGGACACCGAACTTTTGATAAACTCAGCGTTGAGTAATTTCATGGTGATCCACCGCGTACCGACGTGCGGGATGTACGGTCACCTCCGGAAACAGGGGCCGGACCGGTGCAACACCTCGTATCTTCATAAATAGAGTGTAGGGAATGAGCAAGTCAACTGGCAGCCTGTTCGGCCGGACGCTGTTTTGGATCACAGTTCTTTTCGGTCTCCCCACAGCCGCCTTGGCCTTGTATTGGCTGGTGACGCTACCGGACGTCTCGCACCTGGCCAAACATCACCCCACGGAAACGGCCTTGATGGAGGCGCGGCGGGCCCAGGCCAAGGAACAAGGCCGCACACTGCATCCGCAATTCGTCTGGGTGCCGTTGTCACGGATCGCGCCGGCACTCCAACGAGCCGTGGTGGCGGCCGAAGACGCCTCCTTCTTCGCGCACGAGGGATTCGATTGGGAAGGCATCAAAGACGCCGCCCTGTACAACCTGGAAGTCGGCGAATTCAAGCGCGGCGGCAGCACCATTACGCAGCAGCTGGCGAAGAATCTGTACCTCTCGTCTGAACGCTCCCTGCTACGGAAGGCCCGCGAAGCCCTCATCACCCGTTCTCTGGAACACCATCTGACGAAGGAACGGATTCTGGAATTGTATTTGAATGTCGCGGAATGGGGGCAGGGCATATTCGGCGCGGAAGCGGCGGCGCGGCACCATTTCGGGAAATCGGCCAAGGAGCTGACGATAGACGAGGCAGCGTTACTGGCCGCGATTCTTCCCTCCCCGCGCCGTTATGACCCGATCCGCCATACCGCCTACTTGAATCGACGCCAGCATCACATCGTCCGATGGCTGGAACGGGGCAACGGACGCAGGGCCGGCTCACTCTCGACGAACCGACAGGCACCGGACCCGCACGACCTCACCTCCTCTGAAGACTGAACACAACTTCATCAGGATGGTCCGCGCGATGCTGCGGAGAGCGTTCGCTACTCAGCATCCCCGACCGCTGCCACGTCTCGTTCCCCGAAAATCGCGGACTCGTGCCGATAGTGTTTAAACTCGAGGAGATTTTGAGAAGGGTCTTGCAGGAAAAATGTGAGATGCTCGATGCGGGTGCCGGCAAACCGCCGCCTGGGCTGCTGGTAAAACGTCAGGCCCTTCGCTTTGGCGCGATCGGCCAGCGCCTGCCATTCCTCTTCCTGCGTCAACACCAGCCCGAAATGACGCGGATAGACACCCTTCTGCGGCACAGTCGGCTGGGTGGAGAGATGGGCGACCAATTGGTGCCCAGCCAGTCCGAGGGTAACTGCGGTGGAAGATTCCCGACCCAGCACACAACCAAGACCATCGACGTAAAATTGCTTGGCCGCGGCGAGATCGTGGACAGGGAAGGCGAGGTGAAAGAGTGCCGGCATGAGCTGATACCTCTCGTCACTGTATCAGCCACTCGCGCGGCTAGGCAAACCGGCCTTTCACGTGCGGGCGGCCATCGTACCCGATCACGCCGGCCACCATGTGCGGCGTATTGTGTCGAATGGCGACTCGGCCATCCGGTGAGAGCACCAGCACCCCGGCTGCGCCGTGAATACGCTCCGCGACTTTCCGAAGCACCCGGTTCGCCGATACCAGCGGACTCAGGCCGCTTGCCAATAAATCGCTGATCTCTTTCGCAACAGCCACTCGAATGATGCTCTCCCCTAATCCAGTCATGGAGACCGCTCCGGCCTCATTATCGGCATAGACCCCGCATCCGATCAAAGGGGTATCGCCGACCCGGCCTGGCAACATCACATCCACCCCGCCGGTCGATGCGCCGGCAGCTACCGTTCCGGTGAGATCCAAGGCCACTGCGCCCACGGTTTCCTTGCCCAGACTTCGCGCACGGAGGCGGCCCGTCTGCATGATCGCCTGATGCAACCGCAATGTGTGCTTCAGTCCGGCCCGCGGCCTCAATTCCTTGAGCTGCGGCCCTGCTGTCCTCTGGGCTCGGGGCGTGCGCTCCAATCCGAAATAGTTCGCAAAGCGGGAGGCGGATTGCCCGACCAGCAACACATGGGCCGTTTTTTCCATCACCAGCCGCGCGGCGGTGATGGGATGCACGATACCCTCGATGGAAGCCACAGCTCCTGCCCGCAGGTCGCGCCCTTCCATAATTGAAGCGTCCATGCGCCGCACTCCATCAAGTTGACGGTTCGAGCCTCGCCCCGCGTTGAACAGGCCCGACTCTTCCAGCAAGCGAATGGCTTCCTCCACGACCAACAGTGCCGGGGTTTCGGCCATGAGCAGGCGATAGCCTTGGGCCAAGGCGGCCTCAACGCAGGCCGCTTGAGCGACGGTCATGGCGCGGCGTCCCGCGCCACCGTGAATGAGCAGAATCGGCCGTGATGGTTTCAATTCAGCAGAAGATCTTTCACGCGGCGGCAGGCAGGATCTTGCATACGATCGAGGTCCGATCGGACAAACCCCAAACCGGTCACACACAGCTCGAAGTTTTCCGACAGCTTCCGGAACAACGGGGAATCCTGCTCAGGATCGTAGCTGCCGTACTCGGCGACTAACCCGTACGAGCGTTTGCCCGTCTTCACGTAATCCACCAGGAAATCTTTATGGTAGATGCGGCCCACGCTCTTGAGGCGGCGGAGATATTCTGGAAACAGGCCGGTCATGAAGAGTGTAAAGTCGCCGATATGGCGGTGCACTTCTCGCTCTCGCTCGAAGGATTGCGCTTCTAGCAGCACTTCGGATTCGAACAGCATCTCGACGACGGAATCGACGGCGCGGCCCTGCGTACTCTTGATTTTGTAGAGTTGATCGGTGTGAGCGAATTCGACGAGCAGGTTGGAAACGTACTCGGTGACATTCAGATCAGGCCACCCGAGGTGTTCGGTGAAGCTTTTTTCCGTCAACGCTCCGAAGAGCTGTCGGAGTGGATGGTTGCGAGAAACGGGACTTCCCATCTCGACCTCCCGGGCAATCCCTGCCCTTTGAAAATAGTATAGCAGACCATGCTCAACCCACGCAGACTTTCTCCCTGATCCCTTATCGGCATCCGCGATCAAGACTTGAGAGTCGAAGCTGGCACTCCTCGCCGGCTGTCCAACAGGAACGTCACAGGACCGTCGTTGAGCAATTCCACTTGCATGTGCGCTCCGAAGACCCCGGCTTCCACCGTCAGGCCATCCGCCCGCAGCCGACCGACCGCCTGCTCGTACAATGTACGCGCCTCCTCCGGTGGGGCAGCTAGGTCGAACCCTGGCCGCCGGCCCTTGGTGGTATCACCGAGCAGCGTAAACTGGGAGACGACCAACAACGCCCCGCCAACCTCGGTAAACGTCCGATTCATCTTCCCCTTCTCGTCGCCGAAGATCCGCAGGGTCTGAAGTTTCTCAACGATATACAGCAGATCGCCCTCGTCATCCCCCTTCGCGACGCCCAACAGCACCAGTAGACCTGCGCCGATCCGGCCAACGATCCGGCCCTCCACCTCGACCGAGGCGCGTGCGACCCGTTGAATGACAGCTTTCATGCATCATCCTTCACAGACCGATGGCCAGACGCAACTCACTGCGCATTTCGCAATTGATTCAACGTGCCTTCCAAATTAAGCAGGCGGCGCTTCAACGGCAGCCCGCAAGAAAATCCACCCAGCGAACCGTCATGCGAAATGATCCGGTGACAAGGCACCACAATGGGGACCGGATTGGCTCCGAGTGCCATTCCCACCGCCCGGGCATACTGCTTTCCACCCACACGCATGGCCACCCATTGATAGGACCGCACCCGGCCATAGGGAATCCGCGTGATCGCCTTCCAAACTTTCCGCTGAAACGGCGTGCCCGCCGAACAATCCACTGGAAAAGAAAACTCGCGACGCGTGCCCGCGATATAGGCCATAAGCTGCGCGTGCGCCTCTTCTATGATCGATGCGGTTGCGCCACCACCTTCAGCCGGTGGCTGTCGGACAACAAGATCAGGAGGGGACAAATCAATGGCGGTGACCCCCTTCTCGGAAGCCGTAATCCTGATCAACCCCCAAGCGGTCTGAAAGGTGATTGCGTGCGTCATGTCAAGCTGCCCCAAACTTTTTCGCAAATCGTCCGAACTTCCGCTTCACCATTCCTAACACCACGTCCAATTCCTCCGAACCGAACATAATATGCACCCCGAGATACCCGATGACGCTGACTCCGATTCCACCAAACAAGGCTACGGATTTCTCGACCCATGCACCATCGCGGTCCCACAGGGACGCATTCGCTACCCAGAAGCACATCACAGTGACCGGAATGCAGGCCCCCAGCACTCGAATAGCCGACCGTACAATCGAACCCCAATCGACACGCCCCAGACGCCGGTGCAACACGGCGACCAGAATACTCCCATTCAGCATGGAAGCCAGTGCCGTGGCCAGCGCCAATCCCGCAGCATCCAGCAGCGTCATCAACCACAAGGACAACAGAATATTCGCCCCGACCGCAATCCCCGCCGTAATCGCCGGCGTTCTTGTATCCTGTAAGGAATAAAACGCGGAGACAATGATACGCACTCCGGCAAAGGCCCACAAGCCGACGGCATAACAGAGGAGCGCCGTCGCCGTTGCCAAGGTATCGGCTTTGGTGAACGACCCGTGCTCGAACACCAGATGCACGATCGGGTGCCGCAAGAGGATCAATCCCAACATCGCCGGCAGAATGATGAAAAAAATCATTCTGAGCCCGAACCCGATCGTCGTCCGCAATTCATCCAGCGCTCCACGGGCGGCCTGTGCGGAGAGCGTCGGAAGAATCGCCGTCGCGAGCGCCACGCCGAAAATGCCGAGCGGAAACTGAATGAGCCGCATGCCGTAAAACAAATAGGTCGGTCCACCGGCGAAATACGATGCCAGGATCGTGCTCACGGTGATATTGATCTGCGTCACCGACAATCCCAGCAACGAGGGTACCATCAACCACCCGATACGCTTCACGCCCGGATGGCCGGGCTGAAACCGCAGACCGAACAACATCCCGCAGCCTTGTAAACCCGGCAGTTGCATCGCAAATTGCGCCACCCCTCCGATGACGATGCCGATCGCCACTCCGATGATGGGCTCCGGCAACCAGGGCGAGAGGAACACCATGCAGGCAATGGTGAAAATATTGAAAAACACCGGCGAGAAAGCCGGCGCGGCAAAGGCGCGTAGCGAGTTCAGAATCCCCATTGCCAGAGCCGCCAGACTGATAAAGATCAGATAGGGAAACATCATCTGCGTCAACAGCGTCGTCAGCGCCAGCTTGTCCGGACTTCCCCGGAAACCCGGGGCAAGGAGCCAGACAATCCCGGGTGCCGCCAGAATCCCCAGCAGGGTCACTGCGGTGACGATCGTCAGCAGCGTCGTGAAGGTGGCGCTGGCCAGTTCCCAGGCATCCCGCTTGGTCTTGAGAGTGTGGTATTCGGTAAAGACCGGAATGAAGGCGGCGGACATCGAGCCTTCGGCGAAGAGTTCCCGTAGCAAATTGGGGATGCGGTAGGCGACAAAGAACGCGTCGGCCTCCGGAGTCGCGCCAAACAACCTCGCCAACACCATGTCGCGAACAAAACCGAGGATGCGGCTGGAAAAAGTCGCTACGCCGATGAGGCCCGCCGCCTTGACGACGGAACGGGCTTCATCCGGAGCTGGTCGAGAAGCGTCAACGGGTGTGGCGGGATCCGACATTATCGGCGATTGTAGCGAAACAGGATAGAGCCGTCCATTGTCGGGCAAGAACCGGCGATCACGTATCCTGAATCACCCGATTCGACAGCTCATTGGGATTGTCACCGTCGTGCGCTGGACAGGCGCGGGCCAGGAGTGTTCCGCCGGCTTCGATGCCCCCGCAAAGGCCGCCGACGAGATCCCCGACCTTCAGTCGTTCGACAACGACGGCGACAACCTCCTGCCACTGCTCAGCTGAGATCCGATCGCGCAAGGATTGGTCTGCCAACACAGAGACCTGCCGCTCGAGTAGGGAGACCAGCAGCAGAAGTCCTGTTCGCTCGCGGGTCTGCGCGAGACCATGCTGAGCAAACGCTAAGTTCGCCCGCAACTGTACCTTCCGATGCATTCGCTCGCGGGAGGTGAAGAGTCGCAGCACCGGAGGCCATGTCCCGACCCAGGCTCCGAGGGCATAGGCCAGCGTGGTCACGCCAAGCAACCAAACGGCATTCGCCGCGTGCCACCCCCACGGGAGCCAGGTGGTTTCGATCGTCAGCAGCACTGTCAAGGCGACCACCGCACTCAATAGCCCGGCACGATGGTGTGCCTCACGATACACACCGGATTGCCCGACGATCATCGGCACTATTTCGGCGCTGGTCCGTTGCTCGACCGCCTGCACCGCCGCCTCAACCCGCGCACGCTCTTCATCTGTCAGCGTCGGCCGTCTACCAGTCGCCACTGGCGCCTCCTCCTCCGAAATCGCCGCCACCGCCGGAGAAACCACCGGATCCTCCGAACGACCCCTCGAGACTACCGGACCCCCATCCGCCTTGTTGCGTACTGAACCAGGTCCCGTCAAATGAGCTGCCGTGCCTCCGCCTGCCTGAACCACTGCTTTGCCCCAGCCCACTCAGCAGACCGACCAGAACCAGGCTCACGACCCCGGCGATCACTGCCGGTATCACCCATGGAGCAGCCAAAAACGAGAGACCTCCTCCGACAACAGGTCCCAGCACACGATGAGCGCGTGAGAAGAAGAGACCAACCACGACACCCAGAATCACCGCGAAGGCTGCATTGGCGAAGGCATCGCTCGAAGAGGGAGTAGCTGCCGGATGTTCCGGTGCACTGTAGGTCCCTTCAATGGTTCGCAAGATGGCTTGAACCCCGGCCGTCACGCCGGCAGGAACATCCCCGGCTCGAAACCGTGGCACAATCTCGTTCCGGATGATCTGGGCCGACCTTGCATCCGTCAACACCCCTTCCAATCCGTAGCCGACCTCCAGGCGAATTTTTCGATCCTTGATTGAGACGAGAAGGAGAACTCCGTTGTCGGTCCCCTTGCGGCCCAACTTCCACGCCGTCGCGACACGATGAGAAAAATCAAACAGCGGCTCACCCTCCAACGATGGAATGAGGAGGACCGCGACCTGATTGGAGGTTTTGGCTTCGTGTGCTGCCAGATCGGCTGAGAGTCGCTCTGTTACGGCAGGAGGCAGGGCATGCGCCTGATCCACGATGCGGCCGCTGAGGGGTGGCACATCCAGCGCCGCGGCTGGAAGGCTCGCCCCCCCTGTGAGCCAGAGCCACCCGATGACGAGCCTCCACCCCATCCGCCCCATCAGTCGCATCGCAATCGCTCCCTGACACACGAGACCGTCGTTAGAATTTGACTTCGGGTGGCTTGGCCACCGCTTTTTCGTCAGCCACGGTGAAATTGGCCTTCTCCTCCAGATGCAGGAGAAACTTGGCGGTGAGATTGGTGGGGAAATAGCGAACCATCTTGTTGAATTCTGCAACCTTGTCGATGTACCGCTTGCGTGCCACGGTGATGCGATTCTCCGTGCCTTCGAGTTGACTCTGCAGATCGCGGAACCCTTGATCCGCCTTGAGGTTGGGATAATTCTCGGCCAAGGCCAGCAATCGCCCCAGCGCACTCGCGAGACCCTGTTGAGCCTCTTGAAACTTTTTGAAGGCGACCTCGTCCTTGAGCAACTCCGGCGTCACCTGAACGCTGGTAGCCTTGGCACGCGCCTGCACGACGCTTTCCAACGTCTCTTTCTCATGTGCGGCATATCCTTTCACCGTATTTACCAGATTCGGAATCAAATCGGCCCGACGCTGATATTGGTTGATCACTTCACTCCAAGCCGCCTTGGTATCCTCATCAAGACCTTGCAAGTCGTTATAGCCACAGCCGGACAGGGCCAGCACGGCCGCAAGTAGCGCGACTCCCCCCATCAAACGCGTCAATGACATGAACATGCTCTCCTCCTTTGTGCCGGTCGTAGCGAACCACGCATTCATAGGACGTAAGGCTTTCACCGGCGAAGTCAATCGCCGGCGGGACCCGCGAGATGTCGATTCCTTTATAACCTTGCTATACTCACCCATTCTTAGTCGATCAGCACACAACGGGGAAGCGGCATGGCACTCGATCGTTCAACTGATGCTGCGGGGGGTTTTCAAGTCCGGCATCGAGCCTTAGGGGTGTTTCAAGGCAGCTCCATCGGGCTGGCCTTTTGGCATCCATCCTCTCATATGCCGGAGTACGGACTCTGCCGCTTTGCCACCGAGACGAAAGCTCAAGACTATGTCGATTTTCTCTCCTCACCGGCATGCCCTGAACCACTGAACCGAGCAGACCTGATCGTGGAACCCTTCGACCACATCGAACACGACCGCCTCACGACTGAGTATCCCCAGGTCTCCGCCTGGGAAACTCCACTCTAACAGAACGTTGAAACGAGCGCCGTCCCTCCAGCAGCAGGTTGCTCGCTAACCTCCGACGAGCAGACTGTTCACATGATTGGGTACGGCTCTGGGAACACTGGGGCGGAGCATCTGAGGAAATAGGCAGGTGGATACGGCTAGCTGGCGGAACCGGCTCCGGAAGATTCAGTCTTGGCATGCACAAACGCGAGAAGTCGCTTGTTTTCTTGCGCCGACCGAAGAAATTTGAACGCAATGCCGCGGGAACCCACAGACCGGACCATCGCAGCCACTTCGAGCGGCGTCTGGTCGTTCTCAAGCGCGATCTGAAGATAAAAGATATCGTCCACATGCACCGACGCTAGGCTTTCGATAATGCACCCGCCCATCGAAATGTCCAGGACGGTTCCTTCCCCTCTGATTTTGCCGCCGGAGAAGGACAAAAACAGGCGCACGGGAATACGCAGATGTTTTCGCCGATCGAGCATCTGCGCTGGATAACGGCGCCTCAATCGAAAGGCCTGGAAACGGAAGCTACAAGACTGACAGTGGAACGGGGCAATACAGGCAAGCGACTGCAGCCGCTCCATCAGCGTGGAGCAACGTGAACGAAACACATTATCTTGGCCACACTGCGGACATGTGACGGGTTGGGCCATGCTCTATGATCGGCGGGGGTTAGCGCCGCTCTCCTGAATACAAGATACACTGCTGGACACCGGTCACGGCTCCGCCTGAATACTCGCCGCAGTTGGTCTTGAGCAAAACCAACTGCGGGAACAAATCACAGCAACTTTCTACCGTCTGTACGCCACAGACCGACGGGGCAATGGAATGGCGCTGTCAGTTCAATCGATAAAGGATGGGGGAAGTTCTGTCAAGAAACTCAACGGTTCTCTCCAGAAGGAAAGCAGATTTACTGATAAGCCCATCTCTTTTCAGGGGCCAGTCAGAAGTAGTTCTGCTGATTCCGATGCTCACCAAAGCGACCCTACGATTTTTCATCTTCGGAGCGTGCATCGCCACCACACCTCTCATCGCATACCTCATTTTGTACAGAACTCTTCCGCTTCGCTCCGAATTTGTCCAACCGTGAAACGTGAACGCCATGATATTTCTATACAATCAGGATTAAATGCTTTTAACGTCTCACTAACACCTCTTTAATCTCGCGTTGCTACTCTCTCCTCACATGGGCACGGCCCTTAAACAATAAGGGCGCAATCCTAAGGAGGTGGGAACCATGACATGCGGACGATGCAAAGGGTTAATGGTCGATGAGTGGAGACCGGACTTTTCCCCGGAAACGTTTGTGTGGCGTTGCATTAATTGCGGATCGATTGTTGATCCGTTGATTGAGCAGAATCGCCGAACTCGGCTCGCTGAACAACTGTTAATGGAGCCAGTCGAAGTATTGCAGTAATTGGGAAGTCGCAGGACCGTCCTGACAAACGCCCCGGTCCTGTGATACTGCCGGACGAGTAGAATCTTCGCTGCGGCCTTCAAGCCGGCCGTAGCGAAGATGGAGATAAAGAGAACAGATTATCTACTAGATCGGTCTTCAGAACGAGACGAAGGCGGATCCGGCAAGTCTGTGCAAAGCATTGCTAGGTGGAGAACTCGGCCCACAGGACAGTGTGATCAGAGGGATCGGCCGCACGTCGTGGCTCTAAATCGACATCAACGCGCTGACACTTCTGAGCCAAGGGCGGTGTTGCCAGAATATGATCGATCCGCCACCCTTTGTTCGCGGCAAGGGCACCGGGTGCACGGTAGTCAAAAAACGTGAACTGCTGGCGATCTGGATACAGTTTGCAGAACACATCTTCGAAGCCCCACGCAACCGTCTTCCCATAGGCATTGCGCGCGTCTTCGTGGTAGCAGACATGGTTCAGATGTTTCTCCGGGCTGTGGACATCAATGGGTCTTGGGGCCACATTCATGTCTCCACACCAGATCGCCGGCTCCTTCGGGGAAAGATGAGTTTCGAAATGCTTTCGTAACCGGTTGTACCAACCCAGTTTATATTGGTACTTGGGCGACTCGATCTCGAAACCCTGCGGAACATACGTATTGATGATCGGGATGCCTTGAATCACCACGCGTAAGAGACGCGCATCCTCTGCTTCCCCCCCGTCATCGAACCCATGCCAGACTGCTTCAGGCTTCGTTCGGCTGAGAATCGCAACGCCATTGTAGGCTTTCATGCCCCGGAACGTAATCTCGTAACCGGAGGAGGTGAGCGCAGTCAGAGGAAATTCGCTATCCTGAACTTTTGTTTCTTGCAGACACAGCACATCAGGCTGGTGGCGTTCGAGCCACTGCAGCACGATAGGGAGGCGCTTGCGCAGCGAATTGACGTTGAAGGTAGCGATTTTCATACGGCGGAGATTCTAGCAGACCCCACCCGCCGCAACAACTGAGGCAGACAGAACAACAAGGCCTGTGATCGGACCTTTTCCAATCACAGGCCGTAATTGTGGAATACGAGCGTTACTCAGCTCCAGGCCGACCGGCCGAGCTCAGTTCCTCATCGCGCCAGCCAGGTCGTTCTTCATCCCGCCAACCTCGTGAGCCGCATCGTCGGCCACACTCCTCGCTTCTGCCGCCTTCGCGCGAGCCGCGTCTTTCTTTGCCTTGGCCTTGGCTTTCATGTGTTCCTTCTTTGCCTTCAAGTCGGCCTTCGTTTGCTTTTTCTTCGCTTTCGCCTCCTCCCGCTTCGCCTTCATCTCGCTCTTCACCGATTCTTTCTTGGCTTTCAGGTCACTCGCCAGATCTTCCTTTTGGGCGTTCAGGTCGCTCGACAGCCCGCTCATGTCCTGCTTCATCCCCTCGGACATCTGACCCAGCCCCATATCATCGGCCACAGCCAACGAACTCATTCCCACAAATGCGACGGCGACCAACACAGCAATTGACCTTCTCATCAACAACTCCCCCCTTGGTTGAAATAAATATGGTGCCCGGCTTTATGGCGAATCGGCCGGCTTGCAGGATTCATCAATACCGTGAAGGAGCGAGTTTGCCAATTGTTTTGCCGTTTCTACCGGGACGGCGAATCCAAGCAGGACAAGCCGCTGGCAGAGGCTTGACAGAAGTCGGCAAGTGATGGAAAGGATCGTCGCGAGACTTTACGGCCGCACGGCGATGAGATAGCGCCTGAGAATGGCTTGTTCGACCCGTGAACGACCACGGTCGGGGGCCGGAAACCTGAGCACCAGATGAATACGTCCTGCCTCAGGAAGTTGGATGGTAATACGCGGCTCTGGAGACGGCGCTTCCAGCAGGTTTCGCTGTTCCAACAATTTCATCTGCCGGCCCATTTGATCCATGAAGGAGGCGCACTCGACTTTTGCGGCATTGAGCAGAGCCTGTTCGGCGGCTTGCCAATCGTCCGTGCTCTGAAGCGGAACCGACAACACATAGAGGCCGTATTCCTGCGACGGGCTCTCTTTGATCAAGGGGTTTCCAAACAGAAGACTGTTGGGAAAGACTACGGTGCGACCGGTGTAGAGATGCGACGTCTGACCAGGCCCGATTTCCAACAGCTTCGTCGCAAAGACGTCGTATTCCAGGACAACACCCCGATAAGTGCCCAGCTGGATACGATCACCCACACCGTACACGCCCCCGCCCACACGCAACGCCGCTCCGCTCCAGCAGAGAATCAATTCCTTTGTCGCCAACACCACGGTAGCCGCCAACGCGACCAGAGACACGGCAAACGCTTCCAACTCGTGGGCCCAGATCACGACGAGCCCCACGAAGAGCCCCAGCACCATGCTGTTCCGAGCCGTGACGATCCATCGTCGCTTCGCATCGATGGTCAGCGTCTGATTGCCTTTGATCCAGCGGACCAAAACCGTGCGTGCGATGAGCAGAATGAGGAGGAGGAGGATGGACTTCAGTAGATCGAAAAAAACACTCGACCCGATCACCGGCAACAGTTCGCGCATAACGTCGTGTGTCCGCCTTATTGGGATGCGTTCTCATCCTCACTGGCGCGAGGAACACATTCTTCCCGTTTCCAGTCTTTCAGCAGCTTGGCCTCATCAAACGACAGCGTATATCGATAACAATAGAGCGGCTCCCGGTAGGGTTCGTCATTACCGGCCAGACTCTTTCCGAACGGCGAGGGCGAAGGTGGGGCTTTGGTTTTCTTACCGGCAGTCAGGCTACCGGGATCCCATGGATGCACTTCTCGATCCCCCATAGGCACGCGATACGTCCAGACTGTGTCACCACCCAGCACCGGTGTCTTCGCGGTACTTGGAGGACCGAATTTTTCTGCAATATCGTCCTGCGTGAGCTTCTTCACTCCCTTATCCAAATACCGGTCACGCCAAGGCCCGCCGCAACCGGATAGCACCACGACACAGAAAAGGAGCAGGAGGGTACTCCATCGACCAGGGCACACCATCGTCTTCTCCGTCTCGCGTCTCAACTGGCTACCGTTCCGAATCACGCTGCTCCCGAATCCGCCGAATGGAGCAATACATCGCATAGCCCTGAGCCATCATCCCGGTGACGAGCAGCCCCAACGCAGTTTGAAGCCACATGCTGTTGGGGAATTCCAACCCGTAAATACCAAGCATGAAGCCCCCGGCAATGAAGACAATGCCCATGCCGCGCGCAATCAATGCATTGGTTCGCCAATCAGACATCATTCGTCCTCGAGCCCTTACGAATCTGTACGCTACACCGGCGCATCCCATCGGTTCAACTCTGCACCTCTCCGTCATCACGATTTCGGTTTTCCCCGAATCGCGCCTGCCCTCCGCTCGAGCCCCTCCGCCTCTGCGACCCGACCTACCTTGCGCAACGCAATCGCATAGTCTTCAAGATTTTTGGCCACGTCCGGATGGTCAGGCCCCAAATGCTTCTCCCGCACCGCCAAGGCCCGCGCAAATAACGCCCCTGCTTGCTCCCCGTCACCTTGCGCCAAATACATCGCGGCCAAATTGCTCAGGGCCAGCGCCACCTCCGGATGCTCCGGTCCCAGGAGCTTCTCCTTGATCGAGAGCGCCCGCGTCAGGAGGCGTTGCGCATCGGCATATTGTCCGTGCTTGCGATGCAAAACACCAAGGTTATTCAACATAGCTGCCACATCGA
Organism: Nitrospira sp.; assembly: GCA_024998625.1. GTDB lineage: Bacteria > Nitrospirota > Nitrospiria > Nitrospirales > Nitrospiraceae > Nitrospira_A. Next base: position 36,348 of record JACOEL010000009.1, read on the forward strand.
GGTGGTTCTCGCCGTGCACGTCCTGGTAAATCTTAAGCGCTTCCAGATACACCGGCTCAGCCTCGACGAATTTCCCCTGCGCGCTATAGGCTTGGGCCAAATGGGCCAAGGTCACCGCCACCCGCCGATCATGTAGGCCGAACTCTTCTGCCTTAGGCACGGCGGCCGAGAAAATTTTTTCGGCCTGCTCATACTGCCCTTGCTGTAATGCCGTTTCGCCTGCCTGCATCGCAGCATCCCACGTCTGTTGCCCGCAGGCCAGAGTCACCAGCAGCAGAAACGCTGACGCACCGGCGACAACGGTTCGTTTCATGCTCGACCCATCTGCTCGACGATGGACTCCGCCGGATAGGTCACAATCTCCGCGAGCGTCGGATGATAGTGGGGAATGCGCAGCAGGTCCTGTGCGGTGCCATGAAAATACATCACCGCGATCAGCTCATGAATCAGTTCCCCCGCCTCCGGCCCCACAATCTGGGCGCCCAGCAAGGCGCCGTCGTCCGGGCGACAGAGCAGCTTCACAAATCCATGCACGGCGCCCAGACACATGGCCTTTCCATGGTCGGCAAACGGGTATGACGCCGTCAGATAAGGAATCGCCTCTTCGCGACACTGCCGTTCACTCATTCCCGCGACCGCAACCTGAGGTTCGGTGAACACGACTTCGGCATCCAACCGGTGATCGATCACCCGCGAAGGTTCATCCGGGTGTGTCGCATTAAACCCAGCCGTCTCGCCTTGTTGAATCGCCAGATGCACAATGGGAGTGAGATCGTTGACGTCACCCACGGCAAAGATGTGCGGCTGAGCAGTCCGCATATCCCCGCCGACCACCAGCCGACCGTCGATGACTTGCACACCAGCCGCTTCCAGATTGAGCCCATTCAGGTTGGGACGACGACCGAGGGCTTGAAAAATGACTTCGGCAGAGCGTGCGTGCGTGATCCCCCCCTGCACAAAATGCATGGTCTTCTCAGACGGGGTTGAGGTCACACGTTGGAACGAGACGCCGGTCATCACCTCGATCCCCTCATCCTGAAAGGCCGCCGCCAGTGCCTGACCGATGTCTTCATCCATGTCGGACAACAAGGTCGTGCCACGCTGTAGCATGGTGACCTTTGTGCCGATTCGGGCAAAAAATTGCGCGAACTCGACGGCGACCAGGCCGCCCCCCAACACCAGGAGCGACGCCGGTTGGCGGCGAACATCGAGCATCTCATCGCTGGTCAGATAACCGGCTTCATCCAGCCCCGGAATGGCCACCTCGGCCGCACTCGACCCGGTGGCAATGACGAATGCGCCGCCGCGAATCCGAACATCTCCGGCACGAAGTTCGTGAGGTGAGAGAAACTCGGCGCGGGACTCATACAAGGTAAACCGCGGGTCTCGCAGTGCGGCGATGCGGTAGTCGGCGAACTCTCGAACCAATCGGTTCTTGCGATCGACGATAGCCGACAGATCCGCTTGGGCAGTGACCGGACTCAGCCCGAACTCGCGCGCGCGCTTCATCAGCGTCATGATCTCAGCCGACCGCAGAATCGTTTTGGTCGGCATGCAACCCCGCAGGATGCACAACCCCCCGAGCGGACCCTGATCCACGATGGCCACATCGGCGCCCGCGTCGCGAGCCGTCCGTGCGGCGGCATAACCCGCCGATCCGCCGCCGATCACCACGACATCGTGCCGCCGTTCAGGCATGTGAGAGAGTTGTGATGACATTCCCGGTCCGATAGACTGTCTCGCAGGTATGAACCTGCAAGGATACACTATGATGAAACCTGGCCGCTATCGTCACTACAAAGGGAACGACTATGAAGTATTGGGCGTGGCTCGGCATTCCGAGACCGAGGAGGAGTATGTCGTCTATCGGCAGCTCTATGGGGCAGGCGGACTGTGGATCAGACCGCTGGGAATGTTTCTCGAATCGGTGAGCATCGGCGAAACCGTCGTCCCCCGATTCCGATGGTTAGAGGAAGGTCCAGCGTGAGAAGGTCGCGGCCTGTCCCTGACGACGCCCGGCTTGGTCGATGACACTCCAAACAATCGCGCTTTCGATCAGGAACCGTCGCCCGCTGTTTGAAATTCTCACCCCGCGGTAATTATCCACATACCCCTGCGCGCGAGCCTGTTCAAGCATCCACTCTCGCTCGGCACGATTCACGGCTTCTGCCGTCAAGCGTGATGGAGTCTGCAAGAGCTGCTCCCACGTTGTCTCCCACAAGGTGAGGGCGAGATGCGACCCGTAATTAAGGATCGGGTCCTCCTGCAACCCGTGCGACACCACGACAAAGGGCGCCATGAACAACGCATGGGCCTGCTCCTCGGGCCCGCCGGTCCGTGGCATCAAATCCCGTCCGACCCAGTGGCGATAACTGTTCAAGAGCAGCCGGGACCATTCGACGACCGACGGCTGACTCCACACCTGATTCGGATCGTCCATGACTTCCTCGGCGTAATAGGTCGATGCGTTGCGCCCGACGCATGACTGACTTGCCGGTAGTAGCACGCCTCCCCGCTCCATGCCAAGCAGGTTATGCGGCACGCTTTCTCAAATGACGGACAAACAACCCCTGCCCGTTGCTGCCTATCAAGGTCATGACCAGATCGCCGCGTTGCAGCCTGGTTCCATCTCCCATCGCCTCAGCATCTTGCGTGACGACCCTGCAGGTCCAGGTTTCCACCGTCTCATCGTGCCCCCTCGTCTTGAGCACGACGCGGCCTTTTCCATCAACTCGATAGGTCATATCCAACGGAACCGCCTCAAACAGCTGGTCTGGATCGCCGAAGAGGGGGTGGAGCGAGTGGGCCGATTTGGCGTCGCCCCGATGCGAGTATTGAAAGGCTTGGTGAGGAAACAGATACGGAGCCTGTGGGTTTCTGAACCGATACGATGAGTCGAAGGCAATCAGTTGCCAAATTCCTGGCAGATCGTCTCCCGCACAGGCCCGGGAAGAGTGCCCGTGGGCGGCAAGTCCTGTTCGCGTCATCGACTTCGCCACTGGATGGTCCTTCGCCTCGGCCGGACACCAACCGGCCACACCCAGGCAGCCCGCCACCACGAATGCTCCGAGCCATCGTGCCATACGGTCCTCCGTTTCAGATATGATCTCTCCAGCCCCATGCCCGGAGCCTGCCCGAAGACAAACCTGGCAGGGATCGGAGATTGTCAGACACTCAGCGAGATTAGGGTTCTTTTCGTACGTCTGCCGCCGTGGACGGGGCGGGAAGCGCTTTAGGAGCGCGAGGCAGCACACGATACTCGATCAACCGGCAAGTACAGAACGAAACTTGCCGCCATTCGGCGGTAATTTTCACGATCGCTGATCCACAGATCGTGCAGCCCAGCGCCCGGGGATCGCGCTTGATCGTCCAGCGGGGAATCGTGATGCGTTCGGCGTCGACCGATTTCTGTTCCATGCAGACTTTATCGGTCCCCGGTTGTAAAATCTAAAGAGGCAATTTCTTCCGTCCCGCCTTTGCCCTTGATGCTATAGGCCTGCTCGCATATATAATAGGCACGCATCGCACCTGCGCCTTCAATCACTTGCAACGGCGCGGGTCTACAAGGAGATCGCTATGGCTGCACAGACATTATTCGAAAAAATTTGGAACGACCACGTGGTTCGGGCGGAACCGGACGGGACCACGTTGCTCTATATTGACCGCCACTTAGTGCATGAAGTGACCTCACCGCAGGCCTTCGAAGGGTTGGCCGTGGCAGGCCGGACACCCCGCAGACCGGGTGCCGCACTGGCCGTTCCTGACCATAATGTCCCGACAACCGACCGCCGCGTGGCCATCGCCGACCCGATCAGCGCCAAACAAATTCAGACGCTGGACGATAACTGCAAAACGTTCGGCATCACGATGTTCGGCATGAACGACATTCGGCAAGGCGTCGTCCACGTTATCGGCCCTGAGCAGGGGTTCACGCTGCCGGGTATGACGATCGTCTGCGGGGACTCACACACCTCGACCCATGGAGCCTTCGGCGCGCTAGCGTTCGGCATCGGCACCAGCGAGGTCGAACATGTCCTGGCCACGCAATGTCTGGTGCAGAAACGCCCCAAGACGATGGAAGTCCGCGTCGACGGCCAACTGTCGCCCCGTTGTTCCGCCAAGGATGTCATTCTGGCCATCATTGGAAAAATCGGCACGGCCGGCGGAACCGGGTACGTGATTGAGTACACCGGATCGGCTATTCGCGCGCTCAGCATGGAAGGCCGCATGACCCTCTGCAACATGTCGATCGAGGGTGGAGCCCGCGCCGGCATGGTGGCACCGGACGAGACCACCTTTGTCTATATCAAAGGCCGCCCGATGGCTCCGAAGGGTATCCTCTGGGATCAGGCCGTGACGGCCTGGCGGCAACTCGCCACCGATCCCGGCGCGAAGTATGACGCCGTCGTAGAGTTACAAGCCGAGGCGATCGCCCCGCAAGTCACCTGGGGCACCAGCCCGGGGATGGTCACTGGAGTGGACGGGAACGTTCCGGACCCTCGCACCATGGGGGACGACAAACTCCGCCAGGCGACGGAACGGGCCATCGAATACATGGCGTTGCTGCCCGGCATGCCGATCCGCGACATCAAGATCGACAAGGTCTTCATCGGGTCCTGTACCAATTCCAGGATTGAAGACCTCCGCCTGGCCGCCTCGTTCGCCAAGGGGAAAAAAGTCGCCAGCACCGTACATGCCATGGTGGTCCCCGGATCGGGACTCGTGAAGCAGCAGGCGGAACAAGAGGGACTAGATCGTATTTTCAAGGAATCGGGATTCGAATGGCGGGAAGCGGGCTGCAGCATGTGCCTGGCGATGAACGCTGACGTTCTCCAGCCGGGGGAACGGTGCGCGTCAACCAGCAACCGGAACTTCGAAGGGCGTCAGGGAGCCGGCGGGCGGACTCATCTGGTATCGCCGGCAATGGCCGTCGCCGCCGCTGTCGAAGGACATTTCGTCGATATCCGTCACTGGTCGTAAGCCAGGACACATTCCGAGACTGACGGCGGGGCGATTGAATCGACGCCCGTCAGGCACGAAGCAGAAGAGGACATATATGGACGCATTCACAACACTCACAGGACTGGTCGCTCCGTTGGACCGGCTCAATGTCGATACCGATCAGATCATTCCAAAACAGTTCTTGAAGACCATCAAGCGGACGGGCCTGCGCGAAGGACTGTTCTACGATTGGCGGCGGCTGAAGGATGGCTCGCAGGATCCCTCCTTCTTTCTGAACCAGCCTCGTTATCAGAAGGCCACGATTCTGTTGGCGCGGGACAACTTCGGCTGCGGATCGTCGCGCGAACATGCGCCATGGGCGCTGCTCGATCAAGGGTTTCGTTGCGTCCTCGCCCCCAGCTTCGCGGACATTTTCTACAACAACTGCTTTCAAAACGGCATTCTCCCGGTGGTACTGACAGGGCCAGAAATCCACGCCCTCTTCGAGGGCGTGACGGCCCGCGAAGGCTATCAACTGACGGTGGACCTGGCAGCGCAGCTAGTCATCACGCCGGACGGCGCCACCTACCATTTCGAGATCGATCCGTTCCGAAAAGATTGTTTGTATCGAGGATTGGACGCGATCGGCCTCACGCTCCAACATGCTGATCGGATCACGGAATACGAACAACGCCGCCGCACACAAACCCCCTGGCTGTTTCAAGACGTGCGCTAACCGTCGGGAAAGGAACGCCCTATGACGTGGTGGGAAACCATTCTGTTTCCGGTAGCCTGGCTGTGGAGACCGAAACTTCTCTTCACGTTGCTCTTTTTCGGCGGGGCCGCTTATTTGCTGATCATCTTCAACTGGAGTTATTCCGACGGAGACCGCGTGGGCTATCTCCAGAAGCTTTCTCGGAAAGGGTGGATTTGCAAGACCCAGGAAGGCGAACTCGCGATGACGACTGTGCCCGGCGTCGCACCGGTATTATGGAGTTTCAGCGTGTGGGATGATGCCGTGGCCAAGAAACTCGACGGGCAGATGGGAAAACGAGTGGTCCTCCATTATAAGGAATTCCGCTACATCCCCACCACCTGCTTCGGGGAGACCGCCTACTTTGTGGATCGCGCCGAAGTCTTGGATTGACGGCCCCATTCTGCACGCCATCACAGCCACTTCTTTTTCTTAAAAAAGTACAGCATGGCCAGCCCGGTTGCGGCCATGACACCGAGCACGGCCGGGTATCCCCAGGGCGATTTCAATTCCGGCATGTGCTCGAAATTCATCCCGTAGATACTGGCGATAAAGCTGAGCGGCATGAAAATGGTCGTGATGATCGTCAACACTTTCATGACGCCGTTCAAGCGATAACTCACGCTGGAGAGATACACTTCCATCATGGACGACACCATTTCGCGTAAGGTCTCGATCGTATCGCCGATCTGAATGATGTGGTCATAGACATCGCGGAAAAAAACCTTCGTCGAACCCTGCAAAAATTGGCCGTCCGAGCGCGACAGGTTGTTCATCACATCCCGGAGCGGCCAGACGGAGCGACGCAGAAACAGCAGTTGCCGCTTGAGGCCGTGGATATCGCGCAATGTCTCCGGACCGGGGTTCGTGACGCACACATCCTGGAGCGCTTCAATTCTTTCTCCCAGCGTCTCCAGAATGACGAAATACCGGTCCACAATCGAGTCCATCAGGGCGTACAAGAGATAATCCGCGCCGGCATGACGTAATCGGCCTTTCCCGTTCCGCAGCCGTTCCTTCACACCTTGAAAGACATCCCCGCCGTTCTCTTGAAACGACAGGAGAAAGTTCTCACCGAATACCAGGCTCACCTGCTCGACGTTGATGTCGCCCTCCCGATCCCCTTCATACAGCATCTTGAGCACCACATAGCCGTACGAGCCGTAGTCGTCGAGTTTCGGACGTTGGTCGGTATTCGCGATATCTTCCAGCAGCAAGGGATGGAGGCCGAACATTTTCCCGAAACTCTCCAGCACCTCCATCTTGTGAATGCCGCCGACGTCCACCCATCGGACCGTCGGCTCCCCGGTCATCGCGATCTCGTCCGGCTTCGACACCGGTCGCTCTTGAAACTGTCCCTCGCCGTATTCGTACACCGAGATCGTGACCGTCTCGGACTTTTTTTCGCCGATATGGACCAGGGTGCCAGGCGGCAACCCCGCCTTGCGGGAATGTTTATGCTTCAACTTCATCGTCATTCCAGCTTGTACGCGGAACCGGCAGGAGGGTCAAGAGCCGGGGGCGGTGCCACGCCACTCCAGGCTTTGTTCCCGAGCCAAGACCTGGTACGGTGAAGACATGCAGCCATCACCTGCCCCTACGAACCGGGAGCCTGCGTGACGATGGATCATGAACTCAGCATCGTATCGGAAGCCATGAGGCGAGCCGGGCGTGAAGCGCTCCGATTGGCGGCCGTCGGATTCGACACCTACACCAAACCAGATCAGTCACCCGTTACCTCTGCCGACCTGTTGGTCAATCAAATCCTTCAGGGCCATTTGTCGGCGGCATTTCCGGAGGACGGCTGGCTGTCGGAGGAAACCGAAGACAATCACCAGCGCCTGACCAGATCACGAGTCTGGATCGTCGATCCGATTGATGGGACGCGCTCATTCGTGCGAGGCCTGCCGGAATTCTGCCTCTCAGTGGCGCTCGTCGAGCAGGGCAAGCCGGCCGTTGCAGCCATCTTCAATCCCGCGACCGGCGAATTCTTCTCGGCCATTCGCGGACAGGGGATGCGCGTCGACCGCTTGTCCGATGCGGACCAGCCGCCGTTTACCCCAACTGAGCGTCCACTCGCGTTGGTGAATCCATGGGAACTCCGGGTCGGCCGCTTTCAGACCCTCGAGCCTCATCTCCATTGCCGTCCGATCGGATCGATTGCTTACGCCCTTGCACTGGTCGCAGCCGGCCAGGCCGATGCCGTCGTAACGTTGGAAGGAGGCAATGAGTGGGACATCGCCGCCGGCGTCCTGTTGATCGAAGAAAGCGGAGGGCGCGCCACCACGGCCGCGGGCCATCCGTTTACGTTCAACCGCGCCGATCCCAGAGTGAAGGGCACCTTGGCCATCGGCACAGACCTGAGCACACCGACGCGCACACACCTCATTCAACTCAGTGCCGCATGTCGAGACCTTCGCGCCCCTCTCCCTTGACCCTTTCAACCGCCGCCGCTTCTCTGTACGATGTCCGTCTCGCGTACAAGATGGAGGTTACCCATGAACGTGGCCTTGTTAGGCACTGGGTTGCTGGGGCAGGCGGTGGCGGAGCGGCTGCATGCCACCGGTCATCACCTGTCGGCCTATAATCGTACCCCTGAAAAGACCCTGGCGCTGCGGCAACAGGGTATTCACATCGCCTCGACTGCAGTAGAAGCCATCGCCGCTGCAGATGTGGTCATCCTCTTGCTGGCAGACGCGACGGCCATTCGTACCGTGCTGCTTACGCCCCCCACCCCCGAGGCGCTTCGCGGACGCACCATCATTCAAATGGGCACGATCGGCCCGTCGGAAAGTTGCTCGATCGGAGAAGAAATCGAGCGCCTGGGCGGACAGTACCTGGAAGCGCCGGTGTTGGGAAGTATCGCCGAAGCCAAAGCGGGTGCCCTGCTGATCATGGTCGGGGCGACTCCGGAGCGTTATGCCACATGGTCACCGCTCCTGCAGGCCCTCAGTTCGGACGTGCGCCTGATCGGGCCGGTCGGCAAGGCCGCCGTGATGAAGCTCGCGCTGAATCAGCTCATTGCCGCAGAAACGGCAGCGTTCTCCCTCAGTCTGGGACTCATTCGCCGTGGCGGGGTCGATGTGGAGAATTTTATGGCGGTGTTACGCAAGAGTGCCCTGTATGCGCCGACGTTCGATAAGAAATTGCCTCGACTGGCGGAACGCAACTATGCCCGGCCGAATTTTTCGACCCGCCACTTGCTGAAAGATGTGGAGTTGACCCTCGCCGCTGCAGGCAACGCCCAGCTCTCTCCCGGCGGACTTCCGAGCGTCCGATCACTGCTCATCGATACGATTGCCCTGGGGCTGGGAGATGTGGACTACTCAGCGCTCTATGAACAGATCGATCCTGCAACAGGCGGGTGACCGCGATAACTACTGTGAGGCGTGCTCGGCAGGCAGACCCTGATTCTCGACGATCGATTGCACCTTCATCACGTGGAACGTTCCACCGGCCTTGGTCGGAGCGGCATCACTCTCGATGCGTGTATACCACCAACGACCCTCGCCTTCCGAGTAATCGGGCGACAGGGTGATCTCGAATCCGCCTTCCCGATCGTTTTCCCGTTGAGCCCAGGCCCCGGCCCAACGGTGATCGGAGAGGACATCCGTCCGAAACCGTCCATCCTTAAAGTCATACGAGCCGTTGCCGAATTGATCCAATCTCAACGGCACCACCATCCCGCTTTCCTCATATTCCCATTCGCCCGCAAGGACCGAGTGTTCAGCCCGGTGGAGGGAAATTTCCCCCGACACAGGCTCCGCCCAGGAAGCTTCCTGTAGGCGTGGCGCATGACTGCAGGCCTGCAACACGACCGCACCGAAGCAGATCGACAAGAACGACAGACGCTTCAACTTCATCGTGTATATCCCTGGTGTTTCCGTACGCACTCTTCTCTCCATGTTTGCTCGAAATTATTTACATACCATGCATGCCCGCCTGCCTCAAGGTTCCTGCGAATTTTGGCTCATTTCAACCAACTCCAACAATTGTCTCATATTGCGCCGCCAGCCGGCCGCGCAACCGTTTCGAGGCCACCAGTGAAGCCAGACTCTGTTTCCTGCCATCATCCCGCCCTCAATCCAGTGCCTCAAGGGCGGCCCCCCTCAACCGATAAGGAAAAGGGAGGAAAGGCTGGTCCGGTAGGCATGGCCGCGCGGCTTCGTCTGGCCTACCTCGGAGAGCTATGGTTCGCCTCCCCCGTTACGAACCATAGCTGGCAAGGATCGGGCGACGAAAGCACGTGATCGCACAATGCATAAGGTCCCATTTTCAGACAAAGAACCCCAGCCAGTCGACGCGCTCAAGACACCAGCCGCGGCGCGAAAACCGGTGCCGAACCACTTCGAGGCCTCAACCCCTACTTTGGTTGCCATCCTGCTCGTCGACGATATGGAGGACAATCGCCTCCTAATCACCCTGTTCCTGAAAGGAACGACATACCGACTCGACACGGCTGAAAACGGAGCCATCGCGGTGGACAAATTCCAGTCCGGCACGTACGACCTCGTCTTGATGGATATTCAGATGCCGGTCATGGACGGCTACCAGGCCACACTCACCATCCGGGCGTGGGAACGAGAGCAGGGGCGATTCCCCACACCGATCATCGCCCTCACGGCCAGTGCGCTCACAGAAGACGTCGAGAAATGCCAGGCGGCCGGATTCACCTCCCACCTGACGAAGCCCATCAAAAAGACAACGTTGCTGGAGGCTATTCCTCGCTATGCCGTCATCCCGCCGCTGGAGAAGGCCATCTGATGCGTGATACGTCGCCAGCGCCTCCGGACCTCGAATCCTGGCCTCCGGTGGCTCACGTTGACGCCTCCTTCGAGCCGCTGATTCACAAATTCATGACCAACCGGAAGAAAGAGATCACGATCATGGCGGAAGCCGTGACCCAGGACGACTTTGACACGATTCTGAAAATAGCCCATGGCATGAAGGGCGTCAGCGGGAGCTATGGCTTTCCCGCGCTGACCGCCGCTGCGGCCCTGCTCGAACAGGCGGCCAAGAGTGCCGACGGAGAATCAATCAACCGGCAGCTCACGGCGCTGGCCTCGTACCTTGACCGGGTCCAAATCATCTATGAGGAATCGTGAACCTTATTCAAGTTAGGGCTCATCACCCAATACCTACTGAGCCAGCGGGAAGGACCACATGACCAGCATCAAGGGCTCGCCAGGACTCACGATTCTCATGGTCGAAAATGAAGAAGTTACCGCGTGTCTTTTGGAATTCGTGCTACAAGAGAACGGGTACCGTGTGATTCATTCCAACAATGGAGCACACGCCACACGCCTGATGTCCGCCATGGATCCTCCGGATGCCGTCCTCATAGACACGATCTTACCCGATACGACGGGCCTGAGCCTTCTCGCCTACCTGCGGATACAGGCACACTGGCAGACAACCCCGGTAGCCATGCTCACGACCAATGCCGAGAGCCTCGATCCGGGACAGGCAGCACTCCTTGGAGTTGACGACTATATTCTCAAACCCGTGAGCCCGACGCGGTTGGCAACTCGATTGAACCGTCTGTTGAAGCATTCGGGAAGGAAATGGACTCGGGTGGCCTGAGGGCATACCCTCTCACGATCCCGCAATAAAGGAGCGCTAGCATGGAACCCACCACGAACCACAAACCCGCAGTGCTCATGGTGGAGGATGAGGAAGATACCGCGAGTCTGCTGAAATTTCTGCTGGAGCGGGCGAGTTACGCAGTCGTCCATGCCAAAGACGGACGGCAGGCTCGGGAATTGGTCGATACCCTGTCACCGCCTGACATCATTCTGTTGGATGTGATGCTCCCCTTTTTCACCGGCCTACAGGTGCTCGCCTACATCCGAAGTAACAGGGCATGGGAGAAGGTACCCATCGTCATGTTGACGGCCGACGGCAGCGAGCACGATATCACCCGCGCGCTCGAAAATGGAGCGAACGATTACATACTCAAGCCGTTCAACCCTCGCGAGCTGGCCAGCCGGCTGAAGCGCTTCCTGGGCCCATCGGCTTAAGCGGTTCCGAAAAGGATGTCCGCATGCCTGTTTTGCACGATTCCAATGTGACACTCCGGCTGGGTAGCCTCGCGATCTTATGCATCTATTCCGCCGTTATCCTCCTCTTATCAGGCATTCTCCTCCTCAGGCTCATACGCCTCGTGAAGGAACGCCGACGCCGGAACGTCACAGCAATCTGGCGCCCGCTCCTCGCCCAATGTGTCGTCGAGGTTCCCGAGACACTTCCCCAGCTCAAGCCTCGCGACCATCTCGTCTTTCTGTATCTCTGGAACCATTGTTACGAATCGATCCGCGGAGACGCACGGACGCAATTGAACGAACTCGCGCGGCGGACAAAAAGCGACCAGTTTGCCAAACAACTCCTGCACGCCAGACGCCTGCGTCGACGCCTCCTGGCCATCGTCACGTTGGGGCACCTCCAGGAACGGTCAATTTGGAACGAGCTCGTCCCCATGTTACGCGCGGACAACGCGTTCCTCTCCCTGGTCGCAGCGAAAGCGCTGCTCACCATCGATGCGCAGGCAGCGGTCCCGCTCCTGATCCCGGTCATCAGCCGGCGAACGGACTGGTCACCGCTCAAGGTCGTCGCCATGTTCGCGGCCGTGGGAGCGGACATCGCCGCAGACACCATTGCCAAAGCCGCCTGCCAGGCCTCGCCGGAAATCGGCTCTCGACTGATACGACACCTGGCCGCAACCCAGAGCCAGCAAGGATTGCCTCCGCTCCGGGCCCTCCTTCGAGAAGATTCGCCGTCCGATGACATCCTCGCCGCCTGCCTATTTTTGTTCGGGGAATGCAGCGACCCGAGGGATGCGGCAACGGTTCGGGCGCATCTCTCCCATCCAACATGGTACGTGCGCCTTCAGGCGGCATCGGCATTGGGCAAGATGGGTATCGAGGAGGACGAGCCGTTGCTGATCACATTGCTCGATGACGAGCACTGGTGGGTGCGCCATCGGGCCGCCGAAGCCTTGTCGAATCTCCCGTGGATGACCGCCGAACGAATGACCCGACTCTGCGGCTCGCTTGCCACCATCGAGTCGCATGAACACATGCTTCCCTTCATCGCCCAATCGAATGTCAGGAAAGCCGGATCCCAGCCGACTGCTTCTCCTCGCCTCTAGACTTCCTAATCATCGGCCGGCCAAGGTCTCGCCAGAATGTAATGACAAGTCTGCTCGCTGTCTGTGTGATCTGATTATGAGTGAGGGATAGGCGATGAATGAGGAGACGCTACCGACCCGGAAAGCTGCTCGAACCGGAATACGTGCGTACCCTTTAATTCCGGGAAGATGACCACTCGCCCCCGCTGCGTGACGCCTTTATGCACGGAATCAGCTTGTCGGAGAATCCATCCTTCAGGTAGCTCGATCGTCAAGCCGGCTATCGATTGTGGCATCGTCAGTGTAACGCGCAAACTCGCAGCGTCACGCGCTACATCGGTCTCGACCAGATTGCGCGCGGCCCACCAGTGACCGAATTCACGCACCGAGCCGAACCAGGCATACGGCCGCACGCCTTCCACAAATCCCCTCTCGAAGGCGAGTTTGTGATCGAGAATGTTCGGGTGTATCAGCACGACGAGCGAACCGCCGTAACGACTGATCTGTCTTGCGACCTCCAGAGCCTGCGGGAGCCGGTCACCCATTTTCGGCAGCTCTTCGTCCTCGATCGTGACCGGAAATTCAAAGATATCCACTTCACTCTCGGTCAACCGGTCGTAGGTCAATTGATAGGGCAGATGCGTGAGCGAATTGTTCGCCGTGGCCGTCGAACTGTAGCGAAACCCCGTCGCCAGAAGCGCTTGCGGGAGCCCGAATGGATTGGACAGCTCGCCGGGACGGAAGGAGACGATCTCCTGGCCGGAAAAGTGATCGATCAGAAACTTGCTGACGCGCAATTCACCGAGCACACTCGCATTGACGGCCGTCATGCGATCTTTGACGAATGGAGCGTAGGACGGATAGGCCTCCAGCCCCGTCCCCATCGGAAACTGATTGAAGACCTTCGAATGGGCGATCGTGTGACTCCCCAACTCCATCCCGAGTTCCGCAAGCCGGCCAAGATACCGCACCCCTTCGTCGTTGAAGAAAATATCGTCGTTGTAATCTCGAATGTATTTCACCTGGATGAAATAGGTGCCGACCAGCCCCTGACTCTTTTCATACTCCGCGTAGTCGACGGCGTTTTTGATCGACTGGGTGAAATCCACATCGTGCGTGAGCATCACGGAGAGCGACTTTCCGAACGGCACCGTCCCCACCGTCACCGCCCCCTCTTGCGCCGTACGATAGATGGATTTGAGCAGGCGCAACCAGACATCAAGCGTCGGATCGAACTGATTATCGTAGGTCCGAACGAGTTCCTCTCCCCGATTGTTGTATCCCTTCAGTAGCAGAAACCCGAGATCCAATCCGATGGCATAGGCCCGACCACTCCCGTACAGAGCCTGAGTGACAGCGGCGGTCCCATCATCGAACACCGCGAGCGGAGCGGCGCTTTCGGTGTAGCCATACGTCCCCATCACATCGAGCCCCTTCTCTCGAATACCGATCCTCAGCCGCTGTTCACGCGGGTCGGTCAATTCCACCAGCAGGGGATCAGACGCCGCCAATCTCAGGCCATACCGCTGACGGGAAGCAACGGCGTCGCGAAAGCCGAACACCCGGTTCAATCCGCCGCCTAATACCTGCACTCCGATCAGCGTGCCACCCGTCTTTGGGAAATCCCCCAGCGCCTGAAGTTCTGCCGGAGACAACACCTTCCCGGAGATCATCGGATAAACCAACACAACCTGGTGGGTGAGGGCCTCACGCACATCGCGGGTGATGCGAAAGGGGATACCGATTGACTTCAATCCATGTGCCAGGCCGAGCCAGGAGGAGTCCGGATCGGTCAGCAAAATCGCCATGCGACTCTTGGAGCCCTGTCCATAGGTCGTCCATGAGGCCGGCACCCGAGGCGGCACGACCGTCACATGACTGGGGCCCGCGACCCCGGAAAACCGATGAAAATCCTGTTCGGGAATGGTGAGTGGCCGATCCGCGCGTGGCTCGAAAAAGATCGCAACTCCGATCACCATCGAGAGGAAGAGAACGGCGATCCCGGTAAGCCGAACAACTGTGGCTCGTTCCATAGGTTACCAGTGATAAATCAGGCTGAGGTTGCCGCCACGGCGGATATAGAGAAATCCGCGGTCTTCATAGTAACCAGCGGCTTCTGCCGAGAATCGCTCGGTGATCGGGAAAGTCGCGCCCCCCTGAATGGTGCGACTCGCCACCCGGGTAAAGTCCTGCGCGGCCACGATGCGTTCACCGGACGTCCCGAACGAACCGGACGCGAAGAATTGCAGTCGATCCGTCGGTCGCCAAGTGAGTTGTGAGGAAAGCGTAACGGCGCCCGTGTTCGGAATCAGATAGACCTTTTCCGTCAACCACAGATTGAACGGCAGAAAAATCGTCAATCCCGGCATCAACAGATCGATATCGTCCTGCTTGTAATTCAGCCGGCGATAACCGAACGACACTTCGAGCGGCGCCAACGAAGCATGCAGCCCTCCCAACCCTTGCGCCACTTCGCCGATGAATGAGTAGTTGGGGGAGAAACGGGGGTTGATCGTCCCTTGCGCTGCAATATACCCCCAGGCCCGCTGCCACAGCGGACTATACAACTCGGCCGACAGAGGGGTGTCGTGAAACCCGAACCGATTGATCGGCTCAGCCCGCAACACCAGTGTCTGATTGCCGAAGGGTTTGGCAATCTCAAAGAGCAAATCGCGCTCGTCCGGCTGGTTCTTGGTATAGGAATAATGGCCATACCCGATCTTGGCATAGTCCCGATAGGGCAGGCGCAACCCGATCAGTCCTTGTCCCACCGCCGCCCGCGGCGATACCAACAATTCGGATTTCACGGCGCGTAATCGTTGTTCGATATCCGGATCCTGTGTCTCGGCGAGCAGCGCTTCGTACCGCTGCAGGGCTTGAGACCGCTCGCCGCGCCAATGGGCCACCTCGGCAAGCCCACGCCGGGCTTCGATCTGTCTGGGATCAGCTTCCAAAACCTGTTCATAGAGAAGGTGGGCTTCGTCGAACTGCTGCTGCCAGGAGAGCACTTGTGCGAGCGCCACACGAACGTCCTGATCCGCAGGATGATGCGCTAATACCTCTCGATAGAACATGGCGGCTTCCGCGTGGGCACCCTGCCAGGACAGCACTCGCGCCAATGCACTGCGAACTTCATCGTTCCTGGGATACTGCTGGAGTACCTCACGGTAAACGGCCTCCGCCTCGCGATACTGTTTGGCGACCTCAAACCTGGTGGCTCGCTCCATCGCGCTCGTGATGGCTCGCACCTCCACTTCCTGCGTGGAAGTATTCGGGTCGGGCGCGGCGGCACGAGTCGGCTTCGAATCGGCCAGCAGTTCAACCTTCACGGCATTCAGCTGTGCCTCGATCTGAGGATCGTGGGTTTCCGAGAGCAAGGCTTCGTACCGTTGCAATGCTTCCGACCGATCGCCGCGCCAATGGGCCACCTCGGCAAGCCCACGCCGGGCTTCGATCTGTCTGGGATCAGCTTCCAAAACCTGTTCATAGAGAAGGTGGGCTTCGTCGAACTGCTGCTGCCAGGAGAGCACTTGTGCGAGCGCCACACGAATGTCCCGATCCTCGGGATGGCGCACCAACAGGTCTCGATAGAGTGTCGTGGCCTCCACATGGGCGCCCTGCCAGGACAGCACTCGCGCCAACGCAGTTCGCAACTCGTCATTTCCGGGAGACCGTTGCAATGCTTCCCTATAGAGAGCTGCGGCCTCGACATAGTCACGTATGGTCTCCAGTCGTCGTCCCCGTTCCAGCACCTGCTTGCTATCGGGTGATACCGGGTCGGCCGTCGGGGCAGGAACTGGAACAGGCTGAACAACCTCGCCTTTCATGGCATGAAAACGGGCCGCGACTTCTGCATCGCCTGTGACCGCCACAATGCGCTCATAGTAGAGGATCGCCTGTTCCTGGTGGCCGCCCCACAACAGCACATCGCCGAGTCCAGTTAAGGCTTCGACATGGCTCGGCTCGTCACGAAGAATCTGTTCGTACTGTTCCTGCGCCTCATCAAACTTCTTTTGCCATGACAGCACTCGGGCGAGTCCCGCTCGACTGTCGTGGTCGAGCGGTTGATGGGCGAGGACTTCCCGGTACAGGACAACGGCGTCGTCCCACTGTCCCTGCCAGGACAGGAGCTTGGCGGTGGTGGCGCGGACCTCATCATTGTCCGGTCGTACCACCAGGTATTGGTGATAGGCGTCGAGAGCTTTAGCGTATTCCTTCTGCTCTTCCAGAACCTTGGCCCGTTCCAGCAGCTGACGAGGAGAGGGTTCCTGGGCGTTGGCCGGACCCGTCATGCCGAAGGCATGAAACCAGATCGTGGAGAACAGGGTCAGCAGGAGGAGACCCGCAAGGGGACTGAATGGACTGCTCCGCATGATGGGATCGCTCATCCGTGACGGTCCGGGCTTAGCTGCAGCGTGACGCTACTCGGCGAGGGCTCGGAATCCATCGAGATCGTGAATAATCACCCCGGCAAAACTGCGATGAGAAGTGCTGTCTAACATCCTCCTGACGGCCATGGACACATCCGCCCGAGGGCGACCGGCAAAGGTCAGGCGCTCCGGCCTGACGGTAAATCGATGATGAATGCGGAACCGCTCCTGACGAGATGACGTCGCCTGCGCCTCAGAAGTCGGCGTCAGTCGGAGCAGCCGGTGGTCGTAATCCAGCAGCGCGTCGGCCCGCCCTGGGCGCGTCTCACGCCGCAACACCACATGTTGTTCCAGCGGTAACGCCGTCGTTTCGACTGCCAACCACACCGGCGTTCCACTCACCTCGCCATACCGCAGAATATCTTCCGCGATGTCCTGCACTTCGTCGAGATCGGTGCGATAACTCATCACCGCCACTTCATCGACACGGTCCATGACGGCACAAGCCAGGGGCCGGCCGTCGATCGTCGGACCGGTCAACCAGAAGGGAATCACTATCGATAGCCTCGTTCGCCCCGCGATGGCGCCCTTCAGCACCTCGATGGTTTCGAGATAACGACGAAGCTGCCTGTCATCCTCAAGGAACCCCGGCAGAAGATAGGGCTCGATGTCGAGCTGCACTCCGAACAGCACGCCAGGCCCCACGAGATCGAGCAATCTCCGTATTTTATCGGCTAAAACAAGAGGTTCCTGAATGGCTTCGGGGTACCCGTCCAACGCCAGCGCATCGATCCCGCGGTCACGCACCGCTCTCAGCAGTCGTGCATACCCACGCCACAGTGCCTCATCGTCGGATTGAGAGGGCATTTGAATCAAAACTCTGGAACAGCCCTGGGACCGGCATGTCGCCAACATCGTCTCCGGGTTTTCTAGGGCCGCCCGGTAGTTCCACACCCAGAACCCGATCCCACCGGGCTGCCGACTCCCTAACGGCTCCCGGACAACCTCTATACGGTCGAACAGGATGCGAGTGCTCTCCGCCTCCGTGGAAATCACGAGGGCCGTCACATACCGGAGATCCATGCGGCGCCCGACCTCCTTCAAGGGAATGGTCAGATCGAACGGACCGGTTACCGTCGCGAGCGGTACATTGTCCTCCCGCCGGTGACCAGCCAGATCGTCCAGCGCCACCACCACCTGGCCATCTGCTTGACCACGCAGCCGCACCCACTGGTAGGACAGGAGGTCCATCGGCAATCCAGCCTGATGCAGCGCGATGCGTTGTCCACAACGCACCCGACCCTGAGCGGTCCACTGCACATCGATGCCCTGGTCGCGCTTGGTCACCTGCCCCTGGCAAGCGCCGAACGGTCTGGCCTCCCCGAGTTCTGAGGACAGTTCAAGAATAGGCACAAACGGTCGATAAGGAAGAGGGGGAACAGTCTGCGGAGGACCGCTCAAGGTCGCAGTTGGAGTCGTGCGCTCGCCGATATAGGTAAGCTCAATTTCATAGACGAAGGACGGAATGGGCCCGGACAGGGGAATGTCACCGGCCTGTGCAACAGGGAACATGGCCATCAATCCGAACACAGCCTGCAGCAACATCAAGGTCGGCACACTTGGACGCCGGAATGTGTCGCCGGCAAATCTCGCCGAGCCCCGGAGAATCCTGTTCGGACTGACGCTATTACCGATGGAAAGACTCTGACCCATGTCGTTGGAGGCGCTCATTTCAATTTCCGAATGGCTGTTCCTGCTCTACTTTCTCGGCCTGACTGCCGGATACTTGATGCTGGACCTCATCGCCATCTTCCATCTGCGGCGATACCTGCAAGAGCGCGTGCTCGAAAGCCTACCGCAATGCTATACGGGCTTCGAACCGCAAATCAGTATCCTGGTCCCGGCCTATAACGAAGCCGCCACGATCGCCGGCTCCATCCGCTCGCTGCTGCAACTCAGCTACTCGGAATACGAAATCGTCGTGATCAACGACGGCTCGAAAGACGCCACGATTGAGGTGCTCCGAAAGGAGTTCGAGCTCTTTCCTTTTCCGGAGCCCTACAACACGCAACTGCCCACGGCGGAGATCCGCGCGATCTATCATTCGACGCATCATGCGAACTTGCGCGTGATCGACAAGGAAAACGGCGGCAAAGCCGATTCTCTGAATGCCGGGATCAACCTGTCGCTCTATCCCCTGTTTTGCTGTATCGATGCGGACTCGATTCTCCAGCCGGACAGTCTGCGACGGGCGGTCCAGCCCTTCCTGGACGACCATCGCACGGTCGCGAGCGGAGGGACCGTCCGTATCGCCAACGGCTGCCGAGTGGAAAACGGGTTTCTGACAAAGATCGGCCTCCCGACGAATCTTCTGGCGCTGTTTCAGATCGTCGAATATCTCCGCGCATTTCTCTTCGGGCGGTTGGGCTGGTCGCCGATGAATGCCATGCTGATCATCTCCGGCGCGTTCGGCATCTTCCGCAAAGAGGCCGTGGTCACCGTGGGTGGATACCGGTCGGATACGATCGGAGAAGACATGGAACTGGTCGTCCGCCTACACCGCCATCTACGCCTGAGCGACAAACCCTATCGCATCACGTTCGTGCCCGACTCGGTCTGCTGGACCGAAGCCCCGGAAGATCTTCACACGCTCAAGAATCAACGCATTCGCTGGCAGCGGGGGTTGTGCGAGAGTCTGACAAAGAACCTCGACCTCCTCTGCCACCCAAAGGGCGGCACGATCGGCTGGTTCGCGTTTCCCTTTATGGCCGTTTTCGAGTGGATCGGGCCGGCGATCGAGGTATTCGGCTACTGTTTCCTGACGCTGGGATTTACGATGGGATTTGTCTCCGTGCAGGTCTGGCTGGTTCTGTTGATCGCAGCCATCGGGCTCGGGGTGCTGCTCTCGGTGAGCGCGCTGCTGCTTGAGGAGATGTCATTTCACGTCTATCCCGATCAACGCGATGTGCTAAAACTACTCTTGGCCGCCATCCTGGAAAATTTCGGCTTTCGTCAGCTGAATTCCGTGTGGAAACTAATCGGCCTGTATCGATGGGTACGCGGAAAGAAGGCCACCTGGGGCGCCATGACGAGAACCGCCTCCTGGCAGGCACGATGAACCCCCGGGCCTGCTGCGGCTGCGTCATGACTTGAAGCGTTCGATCGCCTGACTGGCTCGCTCCAGATCCTGGTCGGTCTTCGCCATACAAAACCGCATAAACCGACGCCCCTCCGGCCCGTCGAAGAACGCTTCACCCGGCACGCCCGCCACGCCGGTCTTGTCCAACAGATACAACGCGCGTTCGCGACTCGTCTCTCCTGGAAGCCGGGACACATCCGCCAGCACGTAATAGGCACCTTGCGGCACGGCAGGAGGCAGTCCCGCTTTGGCTAACGCGCCGCAGAACCGATCGCGCTTCTGCTGATGCTCCTTTGTCAGGTCGCTGTAAAACGAGGGACCGAGCGCACGAATGCCGGCGACGACACCATGCTGCAGCGGGGTGGGCGCGCAGACGTATAACACATCGCTCATCGCGCCGATGGCCTTCGCCCACGTGGCCTCCGCCACGCTATAGCCGATGCGCCAACCGGTGATACTGAACGTTTTCGAGTAACCCCCGATGGTAATGGTTCGGTCGGCCATACCGGGGAGGGAGGCCATGCTCACATGCTCCCGTCCATCGAACACGAAATATTCATAGATCTCGTCTGTGATCACCATCACGTCATAACGACAGGCAATCTCCGCAATCTGTTCCAACTCCCGTCGTGTGAAGACCTTGCCGGAAGGGTTTCCCGGAGTGTTCACCACGATGGCCTTGGTCCTGGATGTCATGGCCTGCTCGAGGCCTTTGAAATCGACCGTCCAATCCGGCAGTCGCATCGACACACAGCGGGGAACGGCCTCGACCGCAAGAATTGCCTGAATGTGATAGGCGTAGAAGGGTTCAAAGAGAATCACTTCGTCGCCCGGATTGAGCAACGCCATGCAGGTGGCCTGAAACGATCCGGTGGCTCCTGCGCTCACGGTAATATTGATGTCCGGGTCCGCCGTGATTCGATTGTACGCAGCCAGTTTGTCGGCAATGGCCTGCCGCAGTTCCACAATGCCGTCAAAGCGTGAATAGATGTTATGCCCTTGCGCCATGGCCTGTTGCGCGCCCTGCACCACAACGGAAGGAACGGGGGTATCGCAGACTCCCTGAGACATATTGATCCCGTTCACCTTTGCGCAGGCAAGGGTCATCGCGCGGATATCCGATTGAGCCAAACGAGCGGTCCGATCGCTTTTCTTCATCACTATCCTCAAATATCGTGGTCTGGTTTTCACCGGCTACGCGGCCGGAGGCTGTCTCGCCTCGATGGCGCGAGTCAGAATCCCGTACCCGTTCCTACCGGAAAATGCAACCGTCTCCGCCTGCCTGCAACGGGGCAAGTCGATGCACAGACCGCTTCATTCACGCTCCCGAGGAGAAGCCGGAAACACCTCGCCGCCTGATTCATGCGTCCTAGAATGCGCCGCCTGATTGGACTCCGCACGGAATCGATGGTAATGACCCAGCACGCGATCGACATAGAACTGCGTCGCGGGAAGCGCCGGCGTACCGAGCGTCTGCCTGACTCGCGTCTCACCGACATGGTACGCAGCCAGCGCCAACGAAAGGTCCCCGTCGAAGCGGTTCAAGAGTCGTCGGAGCAGAGCTGCACCCGCATGGATATTGTCTTTCGGATCGAACGGGTCCAGCACATGGAGCGCCGCCGCGGTCAGCGGCATGAGTTGCATCAACCCGATGGCCCCTTTTGACGACACGGCTTCCGAATTGAAATTCGATTCGACCTTGATCACGGCCCGCAGGAGGGCCGGGTCGAGCCCGTACTGCGCGGCGGAGTGGGCAATAAGCGAGGTGATCGATTCGGACCCGCGAGGAAACGGGACATCCCGTATGCCGGGATCGATCGCAACCCGGCTCACCGGAGGCATCATCACCACGAGGCACCCTACCACCACGAACGGGCAGAGCACGCGGGCCACACGCTCCCAACGGGAATTCCATTCCGGCTCTTGCATGATCGTGCAAGGACTCGAGCGGCATGTGCCGGGCTCGTCCTACCGGGCCTCCTCATCAAGGCTTCTGATGAGCACGGCTCGCCCCTGCCGATCGAACCAGGATTGGATACGATCGCCCACATGGGCCGGCCGATCGATCCTCGTGTTTTGATCATGGGGGATACGATATTCTTGCCCGCGAACATCGCGGACCAGATACGCTCCCCCTTCCACGGCTTGCACCTGTCCGACCAACGACCCGCCGAGCTGGTCACCGGCCGTGGCCGCAACCGGGATTTGCGCTCCGAGCGTTCCCGTCACGATGCCCATGCCAAGATTTTCCTGCGGAGAAGGTGCCTGCAGAGCCGACTGTGTACAACCTACGACAAAGAACCCCAGGGGAAGGACGAGCAACAAACGACGACACACCGTGAGCAAGGGCATCATGGCTGGCTGTAACCTCCAAGGATGAATAGTATGGAAGCCGGTGCAAGAGAGGTACGGGGCACCGTCACGTCACTATTCCATGGAGATGCGGAATGCTCAAGAAAATGACACAAATCGGCTCGAGGGGAAATCAATGGAAGGTCTGCGAACGAGGTTACCGGGAAACAGGACGAGGCACGGTGAAGTGATGTAGGTGATGCCGCAGGTAGATCTGCGGGACAGCCCTGATCCCATTCCAATCACGAGGTAGACGGCGGCGGCGAGCACAAAACCAATCGATTGCCCATCAAGCGGCCAGTGGAAGTCTCCCCGAATCACGTGGTCGAGCGTATGCATCCCATTCAGCCAAGCAATGACCAGGATCAGGCGGAGCAGGGAACGATCCACGTTCATGCGTTCGCGGGCATGACATCCGAGCCGTTCTCGCTGACGCAACGAATATGCTCCTTCAGCCAGCAACGATCCATCACCACTTGCAGCCCGGCCCGACGCGCACGTTCAGCCGCCGCCTCGTCGATGACGCCCTCCTGGAGCCAGACGGCCTTGGCCTTGATCCGGATGGCCTCATCGACGACCGCACCCGCCTCTTCAGATCGTCGGAAAATATTCACCATATCGACCGGACCGGACACAGCAGAGAGTGCCGGATAAGCCCGCTCCCCCAACACGGCCGGCTCTCGCGGAGTGACCGGAACCACCACCTTGCCCTGCCGCTGCATGTAGGCGGCCACGCGGTATGAGGGTCGGGCCGGATTCGACGACAATCCCACCACGGCAATCGTCCGGCATTCGCGGATCAGCCGCGCCAGCCACTCCTGAGAGTCCTCACCTGTCATGGAGCCCCCCAGAGATCTTCCAGTCGCTGCGCACGCCCGCAGTTATATTTGTAGAATTTGTACCGGATCGGATTCTTCTTATAAAAATCCTGGTGATAGTCCTCGGCCGGATAAAACATCGAAGCCATGGTGAGTTCCGTGACAATCCGCCCGGGGAGCCGCCCGGATTGTTCGATCGCGCCTTTCGACTCCTCAGCCAGGCGCTTCTCTTCGTCGCCCTGGTAAAAGATCACGGCCCGATATTGGGTGCCATGGTCGCAGAACTGTGCATTCGCCGTGACCGGGTCCACATTGTGCCAAAAGGCATCGAGCAAGGCGGTATAACTTACCTTGGCTGGATCGTAGACGACCTCCACCGACTCGGCATGACCCGTTCCACCGGCAGAGACCTGTTCATAGCTGGGGTGTTCGACCCGTCCGCCCATATATCCGCTGGTCACGGATGTGACGCCCGGCACTTTCTCGAACACTTCCTCCATGCACCAGAAACACCCTCCGGCAAAATACGCCTTCGCCGGACCGGCAGGACCAGCGGCCTGCCCGACCGAGACCAGTGAACCTGCCAGCACCATCGGCAGGACCAGCAACGCACGCATTCCCCTGCGTGTGACAATGTTCATCGGATGAATCCTCCCTGCAACTGTGTCGGCGTTTCGCCGTTCATCTTACCAAAGCGTTCAACCCGCTGCGATTGCAGCGCCGGTTATTTCCCCGGTGTAGGCGGCAGAACAACTCTAGGGTTGGATAACCCGCACGTTCAGCTGACATGCGATGTCGGGGCATCCCGATATTCTGCTGGATGTGCAAAAGGCTGTCCGGCAAGGCCGCAGCGATGCAAGGAGGCGAGGCGTACCCTTGCGGTACGTTGAGCCTCGGAGGTTCACGACGCGCTGAATAAAGCGCGTCACGTTTGTGAACGCCGCCGAGATAGTGAGGCGGCAGTGTCCCGCGAGAACGAAGCTGGCAGGTTTTTCAGCCGCCTGCTAGACTCCGCCCCAGGAACGCGCCCCCTGCACCAAATCCGGTTGCTGCTGTTCGAACTGCTTCAGCATGAGCCCGATGGCTTCTTCCGGGCTGTCTACGGAAGCGATGAGCCGCCCGCCGAGTTTCTTGAAAAATTTCTCTTCGGCCGGCGTGGCCCCGACCAGAATCACCGGCTTTCCCGCCTTGAGCGCGAGCGCCACCTCCGACACGGTGCCGGCCCCCATCAGGCCGCAGACCACGACCACATTGCTGGACATGACGTTGACGTTGTTGCGGGCATTGCCCATTTCGGTGATGATGGCCAGATCAACATACTTAGACACGCGTTCACGAGCCGACGGCAGCACCCCGATCGTCAGGCTGCCGGGAACCTTCTTGGCGCCTTGACAGGCCGCATCCATCACGCCAACGTCACGACCGCCGGTCAGCACCACCCACTCGCGTCGCGCAATCAATTCGCCCAGCACGCGAGCATTGTCGACATCTTTTTTCCTGGCCTTGGCCGGCCCCATGACCCCTACAATGTATCGCATGCCTATCCTTGGGTTCGCCCGCCGCATTGCGGCTGCCACCAGCCGGTCACCGCCACCGTCGCGTAATAAATGGCCCAGAAGTCCGGATCGTCGGCAAGCTTCCCATACTGCTCAATATCGGACTCCGTCACTAATCCTGTCGCTACATACTTCGCTTGAAGCTGCTGGGCAGACAATTTCATCATCTGCGGAATCCGGTCGCCTCCTGCGGATAAATGCCCCTCGTGTTCCACCGTCACCTGGTCCAGATGGTGGCGCCGGAACAACACAGGCAACTTCGCACCTAAGGCGTGGTCCATTCCGAGGGACGTGAACATCCGTTCGATCGCATCGCTCACTCGCTCGAATGCCGCCCGGGCCTCATCCGGTCCGGCCACAGCGCGAGCCGCTTGAAAATCCGGTTCTTCGATCACGACCCAACCGCCCGGTTTGACGCACCGCAGCATCCGCTCGAACGCCGCCTGATAACCCGCAATATGAATCATCACATATCGCGCATGCACCAGATCGAACGCGGCGGGCGGAAGCTCCAAGTGACAGATATCCCCTTGCAAGATTTCGATGGTCGAACTGCCGCTCCCGCGCAGGAACCTCGGGTTCGTGTCGACAGCAACCACTTTGCCGGATGGCCCGACCCGCTGCTCCAGCCAACGCACGATGGAGCCGGCGCCCGCTCCCACTTCCAGGCAGTGCCACCCGGTCGTCAGTCCGGTGGCTAACATTCGTCGTTGCGTGCCCGGATCAAAGATCCGCTCCAGCATCTGCAACCGTTCCAATTCACGTGTCTCTTCACTGGCATGAAACACGTAATCCGTCTTCAGCATCTCGTATCCTTTGTCCGGCACATCGATGGGCTCCGAGGCCGATCCGTCGCACGACTCTAAAATCGAGACCCCGTCAATGTCACGTCGGCCTGTGCCCATGCGGCACGAAACCGGGCTTCTTCCTGGGTCGCATCCTTGTTCTGAGCCCGCAGGCTCTGCATCAATCCGTGCAGCGCCCATCCATTCTCGGGGTTGAGGCGCAAGTCTTCCCGGTACACAGCTTCGGCCTCGGCTGGACGTTCCGCCAACAGCAGCACCGCGCCCAGGTTGTGGCGAACCGGCTGAACCCAGAACGGCGGCTCGCTGTAGGGCAATGACGCCTCCAACTGCAGCGCCTCGCGCAAGGCCTGAATTCCCGCCTCGTATTGCCCGCGTCGCGCGGCCATTTCCCCGACCAGGATCCGTTCGGCCACCTTCAACATCGTGCGACTGATCCTGCCTTCCGCCGTCTTGGCGCGAGCGAATGACTTCATCGCCTTCCGGAGATTCGACAATTCCCCCTCGGCGCTTCCGAATCGTGTCGTCGCGGCAAAGGCCAACCCGCGCGAAAAATGCCAGAGACCCGTAGTGAGCCGCAGACTCTTGGACGGCGGCGGATGCCTGATCAAATCCCCCCACTGACCGAAGCGGGCCATGGTCAGCAGCACGGTCGGCGCATACCATTCCAGCGACGGCTCCTTGGCAATCTCGTCAGCCGGAACCTTCGCCAGGAGATCCCGCGCGACTTGCAGCGCTTCCGCGCTTCGGCCTTCCATCATCAAGGAGGCATTCAGGAAATGGAGATTGTGCGCATAATATCCCGATGCGTAGTTGCCCTGAAGGGGGTGATGGGACAAATACTCATGATCCACCATCGCGGCGGTCGCATTACGCTCCGAGGCCTCCCGATAACGCCCCAGCCGCATGTAGATATGCGCCGGCATATGCACCAGATGTCCGGCACCCGGCATCAACGAGGGCAACCGCTTCGCACAGTCGAGCGCGCGCTGAGGGTCGGGTGAAGCTTCGACCGCATGAATGTAATAGTGACAGGCACCCGGATGATCCGGATGATGCCGCAAGGCCGCTTCCAACGTTGCCACGATCTCCTCCGTCCCCGGTTGAGGCCGCCCATCGGCGCGCCAGTAGTCCCATGGCCGGAGTACCATCATGGCTTCAGCCGCCAGGGTCGCGGCATCGGCATCATCGGGGACATCCCGCGCGACCTGACGCATCGCTTTGGCATAGGCGTCGTCCTTCGCCTTGCGGGTGACAGATTTCTTGGTCGAGTAGCGAGCGGCAAGGGCTTCCACGTAGGCTCGCTCCCTGGTGGTGGCTTGCGACAGACGCGCAGTAGCCTTCTGAACCGCCTCCACGGCACGAGGCTCCACCTTGGGATCCATGGCCGCGTTGATGTTCGGCCCCAGGCTCACTGCCACACCCCAATAGGGCATGGGCGCATCAGGATCGAGACGGGAGGCCTCGGTGAAGGCCGCAATCGCCTCCTCGTGATTGAAAGCATAGACCAGCCGGAGCCCTTGATCGAAAAAGTTTTGAGCGAGGTCTGAGTTGGTCGTGATCTTATGATGCAGGGATCCAAGATTCTCGAACAACGTGACCTCCGCCCGCGCGACTCCACCCGAAACAGGTAGTGCCAACCCCGCGACCATCAAGCCGTGAACCAGCGCCCTCACATATCGCCCCTTTACCATGGCCCACTCTCCTGCTCGATTCTTCATGCGTGAGACGGACAGCGCCATCATCCCGCGACGACTCCACCACCCCATAGAACGGCACAAATTAGCAGTCCCGTCGAGAAGTTGCTAGTCGGAGCACGTTGACAAGAGAAGATCGGCTGGAATAGCTCGACTGCAGGACGCTCAAAGCGGTCGTCCTGCGAGGCTGCAGCGGGTGAAGGGCCGAAGGCGTACCCTCTGGGGTACGTTGAGGTTCCGAACGATGCGAGAACACAGCTGGCGGTTGTTTTCAGCGTCCTGCGCGATCGGCAGGAATCAGGCGTTGAGATAGGGAGCCTGGGAGGCTTCAGCAGAAGCCTCCCGTCGTTCTCTCGAAGATTTCTTGTCACGTTCACGATACGGAATTGCGCGTGACGGCACGAGGGAGAGCTCCAGCTCAGCAGGCTGCGCCAGCTCCATGTCCTTGCCCATGTACATCAAGACCTTTTGCTGGGAGGTCACCAGAGCGCGCAAATCTTGCAGCTGCGCCGTTAACTCCTCGACCTGGGCCTGTTGAGTCGACACCTGTTCCCGCAGTTGATCGACTTCCGCCTGGGTGGACCGAGTATGTTCGATCACCCACGCCTTGAGTTCACGAGCCTGCGCGGTCAAGGCGCGTTGCACAAAACCCGCCCGGTCACGAAGCCGGAAGATCACGTCCCCGACCGAGCCTTCCCAGCGGCGAACCGGAACCAGCCCGGTTTCAGCCTCGGCCGCCTGTTCGGCATGCCGGGCCACCGGCGCTCCCAACCACTTGGACACACGCTGTCCCAACGGTTGCACCGCTCGCTCATCGGACCGGCCATATTGGCACCAATCCTCGAACCGTTCGGTCATATCTTCCAATTTCACGAAAACTTTGCTGATGGTCGCGCGCAACGGCGAAGGCGCGAACGGATTCACGCCGCCCTTCTCGGATTTGTCCGGGGCGAAGGTGAGGAGATGAATCGGTTTTTCGGCCAAACGTTGCTGTTTACGCTTCATAGGGACACCGGCATCTTATCGGTCGATACTTATTTATTCATTACTCTTTCCACTAGTCTGAGTCAATGGCCGGAATAGGTTTTTTGCCCTCCGGATCCCCGTTACCCCGACCAGGCTTAGAATCGAGTGACGCTTGAAAAGTTAAAGTCGTGGATCCGCATGGCAGGCACCAGGGCCTTGCCGGTTTCCGACGTGACCGCTTCGACCGGAGCGGTATAGATTTCCACCTGGTTGAAGGCCCGCAGGGGGCTCTCGTGAAACCGGAAGTTCCGGACGGCCGAGGTGATCTCCCCGTTTTCAATGAGGAAGGTGCCATCCCGCGTCATGCCGGTGAGTGTTAGATCGGACGGATTGACGGGGCGGATATACCAGAAATTCGTCACCAGGATGCCTCGCTGGGTCGTGCGGATGAGGTCGTCCACCCTTGTACCGACGGGACGTTCACCGGATAAGTATGGCGACTCCAGCGTCGTCAGCGGATCGATCCCATGTTCCAGCGCGGTATACCGGTCGTGCAACAACTGGTTCAGCACGCCCGCTTCAATCCAGCTGGATTCGATGACCGGCAGCCCCTCACTCGTAAATCCATGGCCAAGAAGGTCGGCATGAGCCGGCTGATTGAACAGGGACAGCCGACGGTCGAGGATCCGGGTGTTCAGTTTTCTGCTGAACGGACTCGTGCCCTTGTAGAAGGATTTCGCATCCAACATCCAGATCATCCAGCTCAGCAGCCCGGCGACGGCCGCTGGCTCCAGGATGACGGTGTACCGGCCGGGCGGCAATTCCTGCGGTTCGTCCGCCCCTCGTTTCGCCTTGATGATGGCCGACAGCGTGCGCTCCTGCACATGCAAACGATCGATGGACCGATGGGCCGCCGCCGACCAACCGGTGGCGTCGCCGGCCTGCACCGTCAGGCTGAACCGTGCCTCGGTGCGTTCCTCGTAGGCCCGCAATCCCGTATCGGCCGCCAGCCCCACGATAGCCGTGCTGGACGACACCGTCCCGGCCGCGTTCAGATTCTCCATCTTGCATTGGCCGATGGCCTCACGCGCATAATCGAGCCGCCGCGCCGGTCCGGCTGCACTCGTTTCGGGACGCGAGGTCGGCAGCGACAGGTAGGTCTGCGGCCCGACGGGAGGAAGATATTCGGGATCTTCGGGAGAGATGCCGGCGATGCACTCGGCCTGCTTGAGTGTTTCCCGCACCGCGCCGGCGGTAAAATCCGTCGTGCTCGCCGTGCCATGTTGTCGCCCGAAGGCTACCGTTATCGACAGCGCGCCGCGCCGCTGATTCACATTTTGAATGACCTGATTGTTCGCAAAGCGAGTCGTGCCACCATGGACATCGCGCAACGACAGGCAGGTGTGGTCACCGGTCGAATGACTCATCACCAGATCGGCTAGAAACTCGAATTCCTGCCGTCCCGTCAACTTGGGCCAGGATGGAGGGATCGACGACGTCATTCGTTGGCCTTCGCTTCTCCGGCTATGACATCCACACGCCTAAACCGTGCGTGGGAAGCGGCATGGGTCATCCAGCCGGATTGGCCCGGCTGGCCTTTGCCGCAGGTAATAAATCCATACCGGCGTCGATGGCTGCGATCGGCAACACCGTCGCACCGCCCCCAAAACTCCGGGGTAATACCGTGATAGATCACGTCCCGCACCATGTGCGTGCGGCGACCGTTTTCAATCAGCCAGAACGCATCGCCCCCGAACTGAAAATTGTACCGCCGCTGATCGATGCTGTAGGACCCGTGGCCTTCGATGTAGATGCCCCGCTTCACATCGGCCAGCAGTTCATCGAGAGTCGCGGTGCCCGGCTCCAGCCCGATGTTCGCGATACGCACCATCGGCACGCTCCCCCAACTATCGGCCCGGTTGGAGCCACGAGAACGTGCCTCGTTGATACGCGGCGCCACCTCGCGGTTCGTGCAGTATCCGACGAAGAGTCCCTCTCGCACGATGTCCCACTTCTGGCAACTCACTCCGTCGTCGTCGTACCCCGTCGCCGCCAGCGTCTGCGGTTCGGTGTTGTCGGCCACCAGATTCACGTGAGACGAGCCATAGCGGTAGGTGCCGCGTTTATCCGGTGTCAGAAAACTCGTACCGGCATAATTCGCTTCGTAGCCGAGCGCGCGATCCAATTCACTCGGATGTCCACAGGACTCGTGCATCGTCAACGACAGATGCTCCGGATCGAGCACCAGATCGTATCGCCCGGCCTCGATCACCGGCGCCCGCACCTTCTCCACGGCCTGCTCGGCAATACGGGCCCCTTCGCGGGCAAAGTCGGTGTCGTGGATCAACTCATACCCCATGCGTAAATGCGGGCTGTTGAACGACCGCGTGGCAAAACGTCCGTCCTGAACCGCCGTAGCCCTGCACTCGCCCTGCACCGCCAGCAGGGTGAACTCAAGATGGGAGCCTTCGGTGGAGACAAAGAGTTTACGGTCACGTTGGGCCCAGAAACTGGCGTGGCTTCTGACGACGCCCGGGTGTCGCTGAATGACATCCATCGTGTTCAGCAGCAACGACGTTTGTTCTTCCAGAGAAACCGCGAAGGGGTCCAGCCGACAGGGAGTGACGAC
Organism: Nitrospira sp.; assembly: GCA_024998625.1. Taxonomy (GTDB): domain Bacteria; phylum Nitrospirota; class Nitrospiria; order Nitrospirales; family Nitrospiraceae; genus Nitrospira_A. The sequence continues at coordinate 67,499 of JACOEL010000009.1, forward strand.
ACGATCGCGATGCGCGGGCTCAGGCGCCAGATGTACCTTCGTGATGGCGAGCGAGGCCGATCCTTTGGCAATGTCTACGGCAAGGTCCGCCACTCGTGGAATTTCTTCGAGGGAAATGATGGAGCTGGCCGCAAATCCCCAGGCGCCGCGATGCAGCACCCGAATGCCGAACCCGCGATCGGTGCTCTCGTGAATGTGGGCGATGCGACGGTCTTCACCGCCGATCGTTCGCGTCGTCGTATCGAGCAGTCGGATGTCCGCGTACTCGACCCCGGCCGTGCGGACGCGAGACAACGCCAGCTCGGCCAACTCGTCCCACAGCGGTCCACTCATAGCAGCATCTCTCGTTGCGGAAGGAGGCCCGCGAAGTCTTGCGTAGTATAACAAGATCGCGGGGGCCGATTCCTGCCTTTTCATCGGCGGGCCGTTCACCTAAGATAACGGCTGATGCTGTCACCCGGGCTGACACCGCGACGGCGGATCATCGAGCTGTTGACCGGCACCCTGCTGTCTTCTCACCAACTGGCCCAACTCCTCGGCATGCCGGAGCGCCAGGTGGAAGACCATTTGATGCATATCGTGAAAACCCTGTCTCGCGATCCCGCGCGGACATTCCTGCTCGAACCGTCGGAATGTCAGAATTGCACGTACGCCTTCCGCGAGCGAACCAGACTCACCCGTCCCAGCCGCTGCCCGCATTGCCGCAGCGAGGCCATTACGTCCCCGCGCTTCGGCATTCGCGAGCACAATCGACCATAGTCAGGGCATGGAGGCGAGACTGCCTTCTTGCAACTCCCGGCTTCTTGGGGGACACTACACAAACACCGCAACTCATCACGACACGTCAGCCGAAAGGACCATCGCATGAACAGAGTCGCTACGTGGATCATCCCGACTCTGCTAGTGGCAATCTCCGCCTGTGGTCCCGACCAGGCTGCGCAGCTGCTCGAGACGGCTCAGTTCGAAGAGCGCCAAACCAATCGAGTGCACGCCAAAGAACTCTATGAAGAGATCCTCCGTCATTACCCAGACAGCCCCGCCGCCAAGATCGCCCGGACACGTCTGACTGAACTGGCCGACAAACCGTAGCCTCTTAAGGATTTCTTCTGGAGTCGCCGCGAGGCGCCTTTCACCTTTCACGTTTTACGCTTCCCAGGCGCGGAAACCAGGGAAGGAACGCGTTGGTCGTTCGCTGATACTCGGCATATTCCTCCCCACGGCTCGTCATGCTCTGCGCTTCCGTCCAGGGAATGCCGGTGACCTTCAGCAGAGCTACGCCCATAGCCACCGGACTAATCAGCGTCAGACCCCAGCCTCCGGTAGGAATCGCCAGCGCCATCCACACATAACTCCACCAGTGCAGCCATTCAAAAAAATAGTTGGGATGGCGTGAATAGCGCCACAGGCCGATCCTGCATACGCGATCCTTATTCCAGGGTTTGTTCCGGAACTCGGCCAACTGCCAATCGGCCACCGCCTCGCCCGTGACCGCCGCGGCCCACCAGAGAAATCCAATCAGGTCCCAAAAATGAAACGGCGGATGGGGGTTCTGCATGACCACGAGCGGCGGGAGAGAAAAAAACGCCATCGCAGCGGCCTGGAGCTGGAAATACCAGAACATGCGCGAGGATTCGTGCGCGCCCCATTGACGACGCAGCGCGCGGTATCGCCTATCTTCCTGTTTGTGCCACACCCGGTCGATGAGGACATGTGTGCCGAGGCGGACGGCATAGAGGGAGATCATCAAAGCCACCAGTAAACGCCTGGCCGGTTCTCCCGCGACGGAGCCTGCGTACCACCACATCACTAACGTCAGCCCGTAGCACCATCCCACATCGGCAATGGACGCGTTACGTTTACGGCGTTCGATGAACCAGAGCAGGGCCATCAAGGCTGCGGAAGCAGCCCAGGCGGTGATGAGGAGGGACAGGGGATCTCTCGCTGTCATGCGATCAGCTACCGGACATGAACCGCACACGAACCGGATTTACCGCACAGAGTCTGCAATTGTACTATGGCGGTCAGCCTCAAGACAGGGCCACAGGCAGCGAATGGATTTGCGATTCAGAGGCGGGTATGATTCCGGACATGCACTGCGGCACGCACCGTCACATCACACCGGAGGGACCGTTATGAACATGGGGTTCGTCAATGTGCTGATCCTTGCGATAGCCTTCGCGGCTGCACTCCCGATGCAATCCGAGGCCGGTGAGAATGCGTCCCCGAAAGCGGCTCGCTCTGCAAAGGGGAAGACGCTCTTCATCAAATACTGCGCCGGATGTCACGGAGCGGAGGGCAACGGGGACGGATACAAACTCCTCGGACCCAATCCGGCAAATCTCACGGCCCCGGCAACCAAAAACAAATCCGACAGCGACCTGCTGGCCACCATCCACGAGGGCAAGCCGAACATGCCGTCCTGGAAGGGCCGCCTCACCGATCGCGACATCCAGAATGTGCTGGCCTACATCCGCACGTTGCCGCAGTGACCGATCGGTCACAGGAGACTGTGGTCCCACGGATCGTCACCGGCCGACGCCTCGCTGTTGAGCCACTCGCGAAACCCGGGCAGCCGAAACGAGAGCAGCGCCTGCAGCTTGTCGCTTCGCATGGACAGGTCCGGCGGGCGAGGCGGGTCCTGATAGTCAGCGACTGACCCGGGCTGAATCCATGGCCGGAGTTCCGGGAAACGACTCGCCAGCACCTGACCGATTTCCCAACGAGACAGGCGCTCGCTTCCGCCCAGATGATAGAGGCCCGTCTTGGACCGCACGGCACACTCCCACAAGGCGCGCACCAGCGGTCCGGCCGGAATGGGGCAGCGAAACTCGTCCGTGAAGAGCGTCAATTTCGTCCCCTTGGCCGCTTTCTCTATCATGTCTTCGACGAAACTCCGATCGCGGGTGGGCGACAGCCCGGCCGTCAGCGCGATGCGCACCACTGAGTGGGCGGGATTCTGAAGCACCACCTGTTCCGCTTCGGCCTTGGTCTGCCCGTAGACATTCAGGGGATGCACCGGATCCGTTTCGACATACTGGCCCTTCGACCCGTCGAACACTTGATCGGTGGAGAGAAAGAGGAATGGAATGTCGCGCGCCCAGTCCGCCAGCAGTTTCGTCGCCTCTACATTGATGCGCCTGGCCAGCGCCGGGTCCTGCTCACAGGCGCCGGTTCGGCTCAGGGCCGCGCAGTGGATCACCAGCGCGGGACGAGAGTAACGCCAGAGTTCCTGCACCTGCGCCGGATCGGTCAGATCCGCCTCCGCCCTGGTGACGCCGCACACGTCCCATTGCGGAACCCACCGGGCGGCCGTCCTGAAGAGGTACCCGCCGATCAGTCCACCGGCTCCGGTAATCAACGCGGTGGGTTTCATGCATCACTCCGTCCCAGACGACGGATCTCCGGCACCTCCATCACCCGCCTCTCGCGCGGTGGCTGTTCAATCACCCACAGCATCGTCATGAGCATCTCCTGAATGGTGACCAAACCAAGTCTCAGAGCGGCGGCTCTCGTTCCCGGAAACTGCTCCATCAGCCGATAGACCGGTTGCAGCGCCAATGGCCACCAATGACCGGGGCCGAGAATATACCAGGGCCTGAGGATCGTCGCGACCAACCCCGCGGCCGCAATCGCCGCTTCGCATTCGTTGCGCACGGCGATGTAGTCCCGCATGATGGGAGCCGGATGCGCCACACCGACATAGACCATATGTCGCACGCCCGCTTCGCGGGCTGCACGGATCGCCGCCATGGCCGAAGGCCCGTCGATGGCGCGGAACTGCGGGCCTTTCCAGGGCGCAGGTTTCGGCACACCCACCAATTGCACGAGGGTATCGGCGCCTCGCACCTGCTCGACGAACGTGCCGCTCTCCAGTGGATTGCCGACGGCGATCTGGCATCCGGTCGGAACCTTGCGGACTGATTCCGGCCGAGCCAGGGCAGTGACTTGATGGCCCCGTTCAAGCAACAACGGAATGAGCCGCGCGCCGAGATAGCCGGTCGCACCGGTCACAAACACGCGCCGGGTTTTGAGGGGCGTCGTCATGGATGCGTGAGAAATGCGGGCCGGGCGCTCATCAACTCGGCCCACCCGTCCGCTTGATGCATCTCCTCGCGGCCCTTCGCCACGAGCCGGGCCGCTGCGGTCACGAGTGCCGCCTGATCTTCTGCCGACAACCCGAGATTCGTCTTGATGTGGGTCACGCGATCGCCCAATGGATCGCCGTCCGGCAGCTGGCGTAACGCAATGTGCCAGAAGCGGCAGGTCCCGCCGTTTCCGTTCATGCCCACCTGAAACGTGCCGAACATTGTCGCATCCTGCTCCGAGGCAGGGATCCCGGCCAGCTCCAGCACGTTGCGCCGATGGCCTCTGAGCAGAGCCGCAGCTGCGGACAGCGGTTTGCGCTCCTCATTGAGCTGACGACCTGTGGCATCGATAGAAACGACCAGACACCCGCGGGGAAACCTGTCCGCCATCGATTGCTCCGACAGCGCGTCGTTCACCACCTGCATCACCGTCCGGATACCGAGATTGTCTGCAGCCCCGCCGTCGTATGCCAGCAGCGGAGGCTCCCCGGATGGCCTGCCCTCTGCCTGCCCGTAGGGAATCGCCAGCGGCTCCAGCACGCCGGGATACGCAGCGGACATATACACCGCTCGCGCGATGCTGAAGGGAGCGAGGGGCTGGCCCAGCGCAGTAAACCGTTCATTGGAAATGATCAGCGGATCACCGGTGAGGGCATCGGTGGCATTCAGCAGGAGAATCGGTTGCGACGGATTGAGATCGGCAAAGGTCGCGCCGCGAAAGAGCCGGTCGTCCAGGACTCGAATGACCTGTTCGGCAGGAATCCGATCGGTCAACGCATACCGGAGCGCATTCTGAGGCAGGGTATACCAGGGGCCCATGATGGCCCCCTGAAAATCGCGGCCCACCAGCTCCACGAAGCCGTTTTGAAAACTGAAATCGCGATACCCCTCCAGCGCATAGGCCGTAGCAGGCAAGGCACCCCCCGACACCGCCGAGAGCACATCGACCTGCTGCAGCAGACCCAGGCGGTCCAGTTCTTTCATCACCGCAGCGCCGAACACCGCTGCTCGGCTCCCTCCCCCGGAGAACGCCAGCCCGACGAAGCGCCCATCCGCCAGTTCTTTTTCTCCCAGGTGCAGCGTGGCTCTGGTGCGGGAGGCGCGAGGCTCAGGGGGTTGAGACGAGGGTGGAGCGAGCGATGTGCAAGAGACAGCGATCAGAGTAAGCGGAAATAACCAACAGCGTAGGAACCAGCTTCCGAACATGTTCATGTGTGAATCTACGGCCGAATCGGGAAAACGGATGTGTCTTGTAGGGAGGCGAGGACCGAGAGCCCCGCCCGCCCCCCTTCAACAGCCTGCTAATTCCTGGTCAGTTTTCGATAGCGTATGCGATGCGGCTGGTCGGCTTCTTTGCCGAGCCGTTTCTTGCGATCGGCTTCGTATTCGCTGTAGTTGCCCTCGTACCAGACCACTTTGCTGTCGCCTTCGAAGGCCATGATATGCGTGGCGACGCGGTCCAAGAACCAGCGATCGTGACTGCTGATGACCGCGCAGCCGGCGAATCCTTCCAGTCCTTCTTCCAATGCGCGCAACGTATTCACATCCAGATCGTTCGTCGGCTCGTCGAGGATGATCAGGTTGGCCCCTTCCTTCAACATGCGCGCGAGATGCACGCGGTTCCGCTCGCCGCCTGACAGATCCTTGACCTTCTTCTGCTGATCGGTGCCGGCGAAATTGAAGCGCGCGCAATAGCCGCGGGCATTCACTTCGGCCTTACCCAGCATGATCGTGTCTTGTCCCTCGGAAATGACTTCGTACACCGTCTTGTTGGGATCGAGCGTACGATCCTGATCGACATAGCCGAGCTTGACCGTCTCGCCGATGCGGATGGTGCCCGTATCCGGCTTCTCCTTGCCGATGATCATGCGGAACATGGTCGTCTTGCCTGCGCCGTTGGGACCGACGACGCCGACAATGCCACCCTTCGGCAGGCTGAATTCGACATTTTCATAGAGCACGTTGTCGCCGAATGCCTTGCTGATACCCTTAGCCTCGACCACCAGGTCCCCGAGCCGCGGTCCCGGCGGAATATAGATTTCCAGATCAGCGGCCAGCTGGTCCTGCTTTTGATTGACCAATTCCTCATACCGGTTGAGACGCGCCTTGCCCTTCGATTGCCGGGCCTTCGGCGACATGCGAATCCATTCCAACTCGTGCTCGAGTGTTTTCTTGCGCTTGGATTCGGCCTTCTCTTCCTTCTCCAACCGATCCTGCTTCTGTTCGAGCCACGCCGTGTAGTTGCCTTGGAAGGGAATGCCGGAGCCACGATCGAGTTCCAGAATCCAGCCCGCCACGTTGTCGAGGAAATACCGGTCGTGGGTGACGGCGATGACCGTGCCCTTGTACTGTTGCAGGTGCTGCTCCAGCCATTGGACGGATTCCGCATCGAGGTGATTGGTCGGCTCGTCGAGCAGCAAAATGTCGGGCTCCTGAATCATCAGTCGGCACAGCGCCACGCGGCGTTTCTCACCGCCTGATAGCACGTTCACTTTCTGATCGGCGGGGGGGCAGCGCAGCGCATCCATGGCGATTTCAAGTTCGCTTTCCAGCTCCCAGCCGTTCGCGGCCTCGATTTTTTCCTGTAACTGGGCCTGTTTGTCGATGAGCTTTTCCATCTCATCGGGGCCGGCCTCGCCCATGCTGTTGCTGACCGCTTCGTATTCGTGCAGCAAGGCGACCAGTTCCTTCTTGCCTTCCTCCACGACTTCCTTGACGGTCTTGTTGGGGTCGAGCTGCGGTTCTTGTTCGAGCAAGCCCACGCTATAGCCCTTGGACCGTGTGATCTCCCCCACATAGTTCGGATCCACACCGGCGATGATTTTCAACAGCGAGCTTTTTCCCGACCCGTTCAACCCCAACACGCCGATCTTGGCGCCGTAATAAAAACCCAGGTAGATATCGCGCAGCACCTGCTTCTTCGGCGGATAGACCTTGCCGACACCGACCAGTGAAAATATGACTTGCTTATCGTTCGTCGCCATAGCCATCCTCGGTAGAGTGTGATCCGTTTGTTCGATCGTGCAATCGATGACCATAACAAAGCGCGGGATTATTCACAACCGCGCAAGGGAGTGCGCTCATGCTTCGCGACACCCAGACTCAGAGACGATCCAGCCATTTCATCCTGGCACTGCTCCTTTTCTTCGCTTGGATCAACTCCGGCCCCGCCCTCGCGGACGACCGCGAACAGCGGGATCTGGTGGATCAGTCCCGCATGACCCTTGCCAACTTTCTCGCCGATTCCAATATGTCCTGGTTTCGCGACCACATCCAAGAGGCCAGGGGTCTCTTCATTGTCCCGCAATACATGAAAGGCGCACTAATCTATGGCGCAGCCGGCGGCAGCGGCGTGTTCGTCGCCAAGGACGAGAAGACCGGCGAATGGAGCGAGCCGGCGTTCTTTACGATGGGAGCCGCGAGTTTCGGATTTCAGTTCGGCGCGCAGATGTCGGAAGTGGTCTTGCTCGTGCTGACGCAACGCGGGGTCGATTCGCTGCTGCTGGGCAATTTCAAACTGGGCGCGGATGGATCAGTCGCGGTCGGACCGGTGGGCGCCGGTGTGTCAGGTGCGACGACGCCCAACCTCAGTGCGGACCTGTTGTCATTCATCCGGGCCAAGGGCCTCTTCGCGGGGGTGTCGCTGGAAGGCGCGGCGCTGATTTCACGCGATGAATGGAGCCGCGCGTACTACGGCAAGCCGGTCACCCCGACCGACATCATCACCGGCCATACCGTGAAGAACCCTCACTCCGAGGTGCTGCGCGCGGAGATTAAGAAGGCAATCGACGGGAAGTAACAATTGGCTCGGCCCACGAAAGTTGAAGAATGGGTCCGCCGCGCGCGCCCTAAGCAACTATGAAGATCTTCCATCGAATTTTCGAGAAGGCGACACCACAGATGTTCGAAACATTGACCTCATTAGCATCGCGGACAGAAGCAGTGAAGGCGAATCGCCCACCCTGCATCCGGTCTGGTGTTTTCACCCGCAGGTGAAATCCCAATCGGTCCATGGTCGTGAGGCTGGCCTGCTGCGCGTCCAGATCGCCGCATTCACGGGAGAGCAACAGAAGCGTCTCCTGTTGCTGTGTGTTGATCTCGCGGATCAGGTCCGCCGCCGTTTCTGCGAGCGGGTCAACCGCCGCCGCCGTGTAGTCGGCCGGGGCCACCCATCCCATCGACCCAAATCCGCCGACAAAATAAATGTCCGCCAAGGCCACATGGAAAAAGTGAAAGTCGTCGAAGTCGACCCAATAGGCGACGTTGGCATGACGCGCCAGATACCGTTCGCGAACCGGAACGCTGTCTTCCTTCGAGACGCGCGTCACCGATCCCATCAACGTCACCCGGGCGGCACCCAGAGGATCAGTTCTGCTTTCCGGCGGCGTAACCAGCAGGCTCGCGCGGGGATCGCCCAGCAGGTTGTGCGTGTGCATCGCCATGGTGCCGATCAGAAAACTCGGCTGCCCCTGCTCATCCAATCCGTAGGGCATCGCCGACGCGGCTTGGCGATTTCGCGACGAACCGTCATGAAAAATGCGGGTTAGAGGGAGCCTCGCTTGACGTAGTTGAGAAGTTAGTCTACTGTGTGGTCATGATTAAGCTCAATGTTCATGAAGCCAAGACACACCTCTCCAAATACTTGGCCAAGCTCAAGGCCGGCGAGCGAATTCTGCTGTGCAAACGCAATCATCCGATTGCCGAGATCACGGCGTTGCCGGAACCACCCACCCACCCTCGCCCCATTGGGCTGGCGAAAGGCCGCTTTACCGTCCCAGGTAGTTTCTTCGCACCACTCCCGGATGTCCTCCTCGAGGCGTTCGAGGGAACGCACGAGTGAAGTGCCTCCTCGATAGCTGTACCTTTCTGTGGATTATCTCGGGGGCTAAGGAGCTGTCAGGAACCGCGCGAGAGCTCTTCACCGACCCAGCCAACGAGATGTGGCTGAGCGTCGTGTCGGTCTGGGAAATTTCTGTGAAGCATGGGCTTGGACGGTTGTCGCTGCCGAGTCCGCTCGATCAGTTTCTTGTCGAGCAACGGGAGCAACATGGAATCGCGATGCTGCCGCTTCATGAGGGCGCGGTCTTGCATCTGCATAAGCTTCCCCAATTACATCGAGACCCCTTTGACCGCATGTTGATCTGCCAAGCGATTGAACATGATTGCCTGTTGCTCACGCCTGACCCATTGATAAGCCAATATCCAGTTCGCACTCGCTGGTAGCTACAACGAGTGCAGCACCTGGCCGCCTGCCTTTGCCTTCGCGGCCAATTCGGCGAGACCGGCGCGGGCCTCTTCCGCATTGCGGACCGAAGCAGTGAAGGCGAATCGCCCACCCTGCATCCGGTCTGGCGTTTTCACCCGCAGGTGAAATCCCAGTCGGTCCATGGTCGTGAGGCTGGCCTGCTGCGCGTCCAGATTGCCACACAAGCGGGCAAGCTGGAGCAGCGTCTCCTGCTGCTGCGTATTGATCTCACGAATAAGGTCCGCAGCGGTCTCTGCGAGCGGATCCACTGCCGCTGCCAGGTAGTCGGCCGGGGCCACCCAGCCCATCGACCCGAACCCGCCGACAAAATAGATATCCGCCAAGGCCATATGGAAAAAGTGAAAGTCGTCGAAGTCGACCCAATAGGCCGCGTTGGGATGACGCGCCAGATACCGTTCGCGAACCGGTGCGGCTTCGTCCCTCGGCACCTTCGTCACCGACCCCATCAAGGTCACTCTGGCTGCGCCCAGCGGATCGCGCTGACTCTCCGGTGGAGTAATCAGCAGGCTCGCACGCGGATCGCCGAGGAGGTTTTGCGTGTGCATCGCCATGGAACTGATCAGAAAACTCGGCTGCCCCTGCTCGTCCAACCCGTACGGCATCACCGACCCGAAGGGCCAGCCCGGTTGCTTCCGCGACAGGGTCGAGAGACCGCCCGTCTGCTGCAGATAGACCAACGTTCTGGCCTTTTCGGCATGGGACGGTTCGGGAACGTCAGGACCTTCCGAGTCCGGTCCGCTGTTGTGTGCTCCTAACGATGACGACACGAAACCTCTGCTTTCTCGGCCCGATCAAATCCCCAGATCCTGGGTGAGCCGTAATTCTGATTCGTCCACAATTTCTTCCAGACAGGTGAAGCAGGGAAACGGAAACCGATCGACCGGAATCGCGCACACTTCCCCGACAGGAGATTCCTCCAGCGCCGGACCACCGCATTCTTTATGGATCAGGACCAGCATGGGCGCCCCACTATCGTGATCGGGTCACCAGCTGCCTGAACGTCTCCAAATGGTCGGGACTGCTCAGGCGGTGATCGCCGGTTTTGAATAGGACTTCAATGGGAAATTCAGGATCCTGTGACAGCACCTGCTGCACGAAGGCCCAGCTGCCGTCGGGCTTGATCACCGCATCCTGTAGTCCATGCAGGATGGTCGTCTTGACGCGACGCGGCATGGTGAAACGACGGCTCCAGAGTGCCTGGCTGTCTTCAACCCAATGCCAGGGAATCGGCGCCTCTCGATGCATGGGCTCGTCGTCCCATGGCATGGAGCCGGTCGCCTGCCACTGTTCACGCCGCTCGTCGGAAATCTGAGCCGCGCGCAGATCCATCATATTGAACGCCGGGGCGATGAGAATCAATTCTTCCACCGCCGGTTGCTCCTGCGCGACCAGCCAGGCCAGCCATCCGCCGAGAGAGTTGCCGACGATCGTCACCGGCGGCCCATCCGCCAACAGATTCGTAACGGATTCGGCATCTTCCAGCCATTGCAGCAGACGATACTCGCCCCACGTACCGTCCGAATCTCCCCAGCCACGAAAGTCGAAGCAGCAGAATCCCCAGCCCCGCTCCTGACACCATTGCGCCAACGCCTTGCTCTTGTTGCCCCACCGCTTGGACAAAAATCCAGTGATGAACAGAATCTGGCGATCCTTGCCTTCGAGGCGATCGCCGCGGAGAAGGGCGCCGTCGGCACCGGTGAGTGTGAACGGATCCATCCCAGGCCTATCTCACGGCCTTCAAGAGAAAGCTGCCCAGCTTGCGCAACACCGGCTCCGGAATTTCATGGCCGCCCCGAAACGGCTGCCAATCGACCGACACACCGGCCTGCAGAAATTCATCCCGCAACCGTTCTGCCATCGCATAGGGCAGGATCGGATCCTGAGTGCCGTGGCTCTGAAACAGCGGGAGACCTTTGCGTTTCGTCAGCAACGGCGCCCACTCCTGTTTCGCCACCAGGGTCCCGGAGAGCTGGATGAGTCCGGCATAGGGCTGGTTGCTGTGGAGCAATGCATCACAGGACAGCATCGCCCCCTGTGAAAAGCCGCCTAACACCGTGCGCTTGGGATCGGCGCCGAGTTTTGTGCGTATCTCCTCCAGCAGCACTGTGATGCGCTCCCGCGCTTCAAGAAGCCCACGCGGGATCTCACCGGACATGTCCCGGATTTTCCCCGCCGCCCGGTCCGCCTGGATGCGAGCCATGTCGATCATCCACCAGGCTCGCGAATCGCCGAACCCCATTGGAATTGAAATCGACGCTTCAGGAAAGAGAAAACGTGTCCCGGTGGGCGCATCGAGATATTCACTGAGGGGCACGAGATCGTCGCCCGGCGCACCGAAACCATGGAACAGCACCACCAATGGACCGTCGCCGTTGCCCTTGCCGTCGGTACCACCGGTCAGGCGAACCGTGAGGCCGCCGAGTTTTTCGAGACGCATGTGGCTAGAACTCCCTTGTCAGACCGGTGTCGGGGTCAATGTCCTGGAACGATCGTAGGGCATGGCATTCAGTCTAATGGGATTATTGGCCGAGATACCAGTACTGAAGGAAGGCGAGTAAAGCGACCAGCGTCGCTTGCACCATCGGCTGCTGATAGAAGGGGACGAACGCCCCCTGTTGCACGCCGTCGATGTCGCTGATGACTCGGCGGAGCGCTTCATCCCGTGCGCGCTGATCGGTGGTACCTACCTGGGCCGACGAAACGAGATCATCAAGTTGTTGCTGCAGGGGTTCGAGAATACGCCGTTTGGCCCCGACCGCCGCCAGATATAACATGGTCGCACTTGCGATGGCCACAAGGCTATTCACCGTCAGGGCCAGGATCAGTACGGGCGGGAAATCCCAATTGTCGAAATAGTGGCTTCGAGCGGCGATAAGCAGGAAGAGGATCACGAAGGGATGGAGAATCCGTCTATTTACCACCTTGCTGCGCTCGACTAAAAGGCGGATCTTCCAGATTGGAGGCTTGTTCGTGACGGCCGCCGGCAGCTCTTGAATCCATTTGGTGCAGAGGATCACCGCATCCAGCGAGGCCAGGTTTAAAACGAGGAATGAAACGACGCTCATAGAGACGAATATCGCGTCAGCCGTGCAACTGAATGTGCCACGACAGGGCACGGAGAGACGAAACCCACCGTCGTTCATGACCAGTACCAACGGCAGGAGAAGGAGGACATAGATCGTCAATCCAAGCGCAATTCGCCCCGCGCGCGGCAGCAACCCATGGGCGCGGCAGTAGCGCATCCAGATATTGCTCGCTTCCCCCGGACGGTCTTGCTTGGAGCCGTGAAACATCCAGTGCAGGTCACTCCCGAATCCCTTCAAGGTATTCCGCCAACCCTTGGCTCTCGGCCGATTGGCGAGTTCGGGGAAAAAGGACCGAGAGATTTCAACGATGTTGTGAACGGAATCGGCTCGGGCCTTTATGAGAAACAACAGGCAGAGGCAAATAGCGACAAATCGTAGGGCTTCCGTTGGCCAAATACTCACGCCGTCTGACCAGGAAAACGGTTCATCTTCCGCATAGGAAGGGAGATGCACGATCTGACACACAAACCACAAGATCAGGATGATGGGAATAAGGATCCAGGCCGAGCGCGGGATCACTTCAAGGCGCCGCTTCGTCGGATCCAGTTCCTCTCGTGCCGTCATCCAATTCCAGAGGCGCCCATAACCCCAGAGCATCAGGAAGCCCAGGGTTAGTCCGACGATCCAGAGTAATCCGATTCTCTGCGGCAGTTTGAGGTGTACGTTATCGTCTTTCACATCGGTTCGCTTCGGATGGATGCTCTTCTGCTTTTCCGTCGTATCTTCCACACTCAAATCAACGGCTCCGTGACGCCCGATTTCGAAGAGGCGGGGCGGAATCTTTCCATCCGGGCCCTGTGGCGGAACCCACCCAATCGCTTGGAGCACGGCAAAGAACGCGGACGTTTGAAGCGAGCTGCGGAATGGGGGGATGCTCTGTTGCAGTGAAGGGGCCAATTGGAGACCGAATTGGGAGGCCACGATGAGGTTGCGCGTCCACTTCTGCTCATCCTCGTGGAAGTATCGCGCATCAAGATCCGTTGCAAAGAACAGGACATTCGGAAACTGCTCACGGAGAGCCTGGAGAATCAGCAGCGCGTCATACGGGTCTCGGCCGAGAATCCCGATAGCCTTGACCTTTCCCTGTTGCTTCTCTTTTCCCTGTTCCTCCTCCTTAGTTTGGCACTCGGCTTTGATGCGGGTCACTAAACGGCGCACGTAATCGAGCTGCGCCTGGCCTTCCGGTCGTTCATAGGAATCCATGTCCCGGAATCGCCCCTTGCCATCGGCCTTGTCCCAATCCTTCGTTTTGTCGTCCTCTTTGGACTTGGTTCGTTTGGCGTGATCCTCTGCAGTTTCGCCGTCCAAACCACTCAGGTAGCTGTATTGATCAATATTGAAATCCTGAGGCGATAGCTTAGAGCTAAGGATGTTGTCGAGCCCTACTTGTAAGTCGTTACATGGAATTTCCAGTACATCTTTCGAGTATTTGGTCACGTGCTGACAGGCCGCAGCGGTAAAGGTCGGCGGAAGAGCCCTGGCATAGAACGAGTCCCATTCCCCAATCAATACAATCCGGTCCTTTCCAATCCGAACCTTTCGCCGATCAAGTTCCATCAGGAGGGATTCAAACAGAACGTCGTCGCTGGTGACGCGATAAGAAGAATCGAGACCACCCGCCGTAAGCAACCGCTCAAATTCCGACCGGCATTCATGGTAGGTATTGCAAGCTTTTCCCTGGACGTCTTTCAACCCAGAGGCCAGAAGAACAGGTGGGGCAGTTGCCCAGGGGGAATAGAGTCCCACGCGGCCATCTGCTGCACGCCACTTGTGCTGAGCCTGTGGGGTTCTTGACAGGCCTGAATCGATTTCCTCGAGCACGCTACGAAATTCCGATGAAGTGCGCGGTCCCAGGAGTTTCACCCGCAGGCTCTTGGTTTTTTCCCACTTAGATGGGTGAACCTTTTCCAGCAAGGCACCGAGACGAGCAAGGATCTTCTCGTCTGACTCCGGCGATTTCACCCACAGGACCAATACCCGACTGATGGGATCGGCGTGCTTGCCGCAGGTAGTGATCTCGTTTCGGCTATACCATTCGTAGGGCGTATATTGACGAACCAGCTCATCACTTTTTTCGGGAAACATCCACGTGAAGTAGGCCAGCCACTCACCCTTATCCGGCGCAAAACAGGCTACCTCCAGCGCGGCGCCTACTGCGTAGCGGTCCCGAATACGCACCTCGCTAGCCTCGACTGAGGATTCGCCCTGAGTCATGACAACAAGCGCCAGGGTTTGTTCCTCGGGCTCGTCAATTTCTTCGATCTTTTGGTATAGACTGCTCAGACCATCGATATTCGGCAGTTGAGGACCGACCGTACCAGTAGTTACAGCCACGTTTTTTCCCTCAATAGCCACTTGGACGGAGAGTTGCTTGCTCGTCTCTAGGACTCGTTCGACTGCTCCGAAGGGATCTTCCCAAAGCCTGGCTGGGACTTTCAGTTCTCCTGTCGCTTGGTGCGGTCCCGAGCCAGTGCCGGGCGGTCGTGAACTTTGTAGAGGGTTTTTGACGAACACCATGGCCGCCACTGCCAAGGCGAGGGTGACCGTCGTAGCTAAGGATAAAGTGGAATCGTCGCCCTTGAACGCCATGCGCAATCCCTGTCATCAGGCGTTGGGTTCGTTGGCATACCCCGTTACCACTAAGGTGATTCAGCATGGACTATGCCAGTTCCAGGATGGTCGTAGCCAAGCGAAAGCGACCGTATTTGACACAGCGAGGGGCTCTGTACGTAGGACACTGTATCGGCCTGGATACAGTTGCGTATCCAAATGGATAACGCGCATGAAGGAAATGAAAGGATTGGAAGCGGGAGGATGGCTAACCCGGATTATTCACGAATGTTTTCGCGAGTCGTTCGAAACCGAAGCCCGCCGGGTCTTCTCGCACGGCGCGATGACTAAAGAGCGCCAGGTCTGTGAGCGCCGGTGAGCCGGCCGGGCGGCCGAACGAGAAAAGCCCCGCCGGGCAAGAAAATCGGACGCCGGAGCAGGCATTCATGGATGGTCCGGCCTAGGACGAGCAGCTCACGCTGAGATGTTTGCCCCAATTCGGAGGTGCGGCCGCGTAGGAATTCATGCCAGGTTGTTCCGTGTACGGCTGTTGAAGCAGGGTCAATAACCGTTCGATCTCGGAATAATCCTTCTGCTGAGCCTTTTCGATGGCCCCTTGGGCGAGATAGTTGCGCAGGACGTATTTGGGATTCACCCGATCCATACGACTTCGCCGCTCCTCGTCGCGGCTCTGCTCGCTCTTCAACCGGTCGCGATATTGAACGCCCCAGGCATCGAACCGTTCCGGATTGAGAAAATGCTCGCGCAGCCGTTCGTTCTTCGCGCCGGCGTCGGATGAAAACGTGCCTAATTCGCGCCAGAAGATCGTGTAATCGACTCGGCTGCCGACCATGAGCGATTTCAAGTCTTGCAGGAGGACGTCATCTTCCGCGCGGTCCTCTACCAACCCCATCTTGGCGCGCATGTGGTTGTGATAGTGCCGATCCACGCTGGTCTGGTAACCATCGAGCGCGGCTTTCAGCTCTTCCTTGGGCACGAACGGCAGCAGGGTTTGCGCCAGGCAGCTCAGATTCCAGAGCCCGATGTACGGCTGCTGGTTGAAGGCATAACGCCCGTTATAGTCCGAGTGGTTACAGATAAAACCGGGGTCGTAGTCGTCCATAAATCCATAGGGTCCATAGTCCAGCGTCAGGCCGAAAATCGACATGTTGTCGGTATTCAACACGCCATGCGACCAGCCGACCGCTTGCCAATGCGCAATCAGTTTCGCCGTGCGCTCGACCACCTCGGCAAAGAAACGGGCATATTTGTCGGTGGCCCGCGCGAGTTCCGGGAAATGCATCTCGATGGTGTAATCGGCCAGCCGCTGCAGATGCTCATGCTGCTTCCGGTAGTAGAAAATTTCGAACGTGCCGAAGCGCACATGCGACGGAGCCATCCGGACGATCGTCGCCCCGGTTTCGACCTGTTCCCGATAGACCTTGTCGTCGCTGCCGACCAGGCAGAGCGCGCGCGTCGTCGGAATGCCGAGTCCATGCATCGCTTCGCAGCAGAGATATTCACGGATGGCCGAACGCAGCACCGAACGCCCATCCCCGTCGCGCGAGAAGGGCGTCATGCCCGCGCCTTTGAGGTGCAGATCCCAGCGTTCTCCGCGCCCGTTCTTCACTTCCCCAAGCAGGATTGCCCGGCCGTCGCCGAGTTGCGGCACATAGACGCCGAACTGGTGGCCGGAGTAGAGCATGGCCAACGGCTCCATGCCGGGTATCAGCAGGCTCCCGCCGAACACCCCGGCGAACTCCGGGCGCATCGCCTCGGCCGCGTCGAGATCGAGCAACTCCATCGCGGCCCGGTTCGCGCTGATGAGAAACGGCGCGGCCGAAAACGGCGTCGGGTTCACCTTGGCGTAGAATACCTCCGGCAGACGCGCGTAGCTGTTATCGAACGTGAGGGTTTCAAGACTATGAGCTGTCATCGCGCTTCGTAACCTTGAGGCTAGCGGAAGTTGGCTTCGATGTCGGATTCCAACGTGAAGACAAAAATGCGCTCCCCGACCACGGTGTCGATGTCGGTAAACAACGCCGTCACTTTTGCACCGATCAAATCCGCCACCTGCTCACAGAGCCGTTCCCGACCCTGCGCGATGAGGTTCTGGCGAAGCCGTTTGACCATGTCGATGCCTTCGGCGGTTTTGGCCAGTTGCCGTTCGGCCGGCGTCAGCACCCCCTTCAACCGCACGACAAGCATGTCCCGCACGATGAAGACCCGGACCTCGTCCGGGCCGCGGCCCAGAAACTCCTGTTCGAACTTGATGATGGCCGTCCGGACGGCAGCTTCCTTCTCTCCCTTGCTCGCCACAGACAATGCGACCCTTCCCAATGGTTGATACCGTCAACACGCGGCCGATTATAGTCACCGCCATGTGCAGACTCCAACCCCCTTCAACCGCTGTCCGCAAACGGGCCGGCGCGGCGAGGAAAACGAGGTCTATCGGCCTTCCTACTGCGCCCTGCCGCGCCGACTTTTTACTTGCAATTGCAAAGGCGCGCCGCTACATCTACCGTGGTTTTCCGGTGGTGCCGCCGAGAGGCCGTGAATCGAGCGTGGCCCGGACCCACCACAGGGATGTGATGAGACAGGCAGTAGGGTCTTGCCGGTGTTTCCCTTCAGGGAAAGGCCGGGGACAGTGCAGGCCAGTCGTTGGTTCCTTGTCTCAAGGACCGTCGGCTGGCCTTTTTCTTTACATGAGTGCCATGGGGTCGGCATGTCGTTTCTAGCGCTCGTCCCGCTGTTGCCGTTCTTGACGGCCTTCATCGTGATGACCGGCGATCGTGCGGAACAGGACCAGAATGCCAGGGCCGGGTTACTCCCCGTTGCGGCGGCATTTCTCGGATCTCTCGTCGCCCTGTGGGTGGTGACCTCCGGGGATCCGATCACCATCCAGTTCTACGATACCGCCTCCACCCCCAACCTTGCCTTCCCTATCGGGTTCTCTATCGACCGGCTCAGCGCGGTCATGATGGTTCTTATCACCGGCGTGACCATGCTGATCTACCGCTACTCGATGGGCTACATGTATCAGGATCGCGGCTATCGCCGGTATCTCGGGATGCTCGGCATCACCACCTCGGTGCTCCTCTGCATGGTCTCCAGCGCCAATCTGGTGATGTTGTTTGTCTTCTGGCAGATTCTCTCCTGGCTGCTGTTTCTGCTCGCGCACAATCACGGGCATGCCGCCACACTGTCCGGCGCGGCGAACACGTTTACGATGTTGCGGCTCAGTGATGCGGCGTTTCTGGCCGGTATCGTCCTGGCTTATTCGCTCTACGGCACGTTCGAGTTTCAGGCCTTGTTCGCCCGCGCCGCAGACACGCCCGTCACCCTGTCCATCTGGCCGGAGCTCGGCTGGGAGATGAACGGCGCGACGGCGGTGACCCTGCTGATTTTCGTCGGCGCCATGGGCAAGTCGGCACAATTCCCTATCCATACCTGGCTGCCACGCTCGCTCTATGCGCCGACGCCGATCCACGCGCTTCTGCACGCCGGCATCATCAACGCCGGAGGATTCCTGTTGAACCGTCTGGCCCCGCTCTACGGTCTGAGCCCCACCACCCTGCATGTGGTGTTCGTGATCGGCATGCTCACGGCGATTCTGGGCGCCACCATGATGTTGACGCAGAACGACATCAAGAAGACGCTCGGCTTTTCGACGATCGGCCAGATGGGCTACATGATTATGGAATGCGGGCTGGGTGCGTTTTCCCTCGCCGTGTTCCATCTGATCGCCCACGGTCTGTTCAAGGGCACGGTGTTCCTGAATTGCGGCAATGTGATCCATAAGGCCCGCCAGGAACCTTCGTTTCCGCCGATCGACCGTGAGGCGGAGGAAAGCGAATTCTCCAATCTGACCTGGTCCACCGGATTCCTGACGACGCTGCTCTTGCCGCTCGTGATCCTGCTCGTCACACATGGTGTCTTGCGAATTCCACTGATCGACTCACAAGGCACGGTGATTTTCCTGTTCTTCATCTGGGTCACTTCCTCGCAGGCGATTCTCTCCCTGACACGTATTCGCGCCGTGGCCTCCTGGAAGGTTTCCGCCGCCATGCTGGTCACGCTCATCATCGTGGTCTTCACGTACCTCTTTGCGGTGGAGAGTTTTACGCATTTTCTGTATCCGAATCCTGAAGAGGTGGCGTCGTATTTCAAGGCCGCTGCGCTGCCGGGCCGGCTCTTCGACAGTCTGGTGGTCGGCACAACGGTGCTGACGATTCTCAGCTGGGTCTATCTCTATGCGCATGCGCATGGGCGCACGGTCACCATTCCCGGATGGGTCGACGTGTTCCTCGTCCGCCTCTATGTCCTGTTCATGAACCGCCTCTACCTGGATCAGCTGTATCTCAAATTCGGCCGAATCGTGACGCTCGTCGCCCATCACCTGGAAAAGCGGTTGTCGTGACCATTCAACGCAGCCACGTGAACAACGGCGCGGCCCAGGTTGTCGGAGGCCGGTGATGATCCAGACCCGGATGACACCGTGGCTGCTCATGGCCGTTCCCTTCCTCGGCGCGGCGCTCAGCCTGCTCCTCCGCGCGTCGCTCCAGCGGATGAAGACCTCAGCCCTCCTGACGACCGTCGCCAGTATGCTCGTCGTCATCGGAACGCCCTGGGCGCTGGGCGACACGCTGGCCGGTGTGCCGTTTCTCTGCCTGCTCCCGCTGACGGCGTTTCTTTCGCTCCTCGGCCAACCGTTGCACCGGGACAATACTTCGGCCTGGACGACCACGCTGGTGCTGCTGGGACTGGGACTGGGCATCCTCACCACTCAAGCGCCGGCGCACGACGTCATGCTCCTGATACTGCCCGGCTTACTCTGCATCCTGCTCTATCGGTATCAATCCGGCGCCACGCCGGAGACCTGGCGAGGACTGTCGGCCTATGGACTGAGCATGGTGTCGGCCGCGCTGGCCCTGCTGCTCCCGACACCGGCCTCGACGGTGGCGCTATTGGTCACCTGTGCCACGCTGCTGCCGCTCCTGCCCGTGCACAGCGGGTTCATTGCGACCTTGACCGGATTACCGGGCAATCTCCCCGCGTTTCTCGCCTTGCTGCTGCCGACAGTCGGGTTCCATACCCTGCTGACGTTGCTCCCGAACCTGACCGTCGCCACACTCCACACCGTCTCGATTCTGGCGTTGGCGGGTGCCCTGTACGGTTCCCTGCGGGCACTGATTCAGGCGCGCCCGCTGCCCCGGCTTGCCTACGCCGCCCTCGCGTTTCTCGGCCTGCTCTGGTGGTATATCGCCGACACCGGCACCGCCCCCATGCAAGCGACGGTCTATCTCAGCGCCGTGGGCCTCGCGGCCAGCGGACTGCTCCTGGCCTGGTATGCCATCCGGGCCCGGTATGGCGATATCGATCTCCGCGCACTCGGCGGGCTCGCCTATCCCATGCCGCGCTTCAGTACCCTGTTGGCGCTCCTGGCGCTTGCCGCGTTGGGCATGCCGCCCTTCGGTGTGTTTTCCGGATTCCTGGGCATGCTGCTGATGCCCACCTTTGCACCCTCCGAACCGTTTGCCGTCGTCATGATCGTCTGGTTCACAGCTTCCTGGTATTACACCGATCTCGTGCAACAACTCATCTTCGGCCGGCAACGCGTGGATATACGATACGACGACTTACGCCGGACGGAGTTCGCCTCATTGGTGTTGCTGCTGTTGTTGCTGCTCGCCCTCGGGACGGCTCCCTCGCGCTTCTTCCACTCATACATACCGACACCTCCGGCCACTGTCGCCATGCAGGAGGGCACATGGATCCGGTGATCCGCACCGACGACCCGGCAGACCTCGAAGCCCGCCGCATGGAACTGCGAGGCATGATCCGCCTCGCCAGCGAAGTCATCGCGCAGTATTGGCCGATGCGAACCTTCGTCCATCACAATCCGCTCCACAGTCTGGAGTATCTTCCGTTTACCGAAACGGTGCGACGCGGTCACCAGTTCCTGGGCGGCACCGGGTATCTGCCCGGTGACATGTATCGGCGCTATCTCAAATCAGGCAGGATTTTGATCCGCCATATCGACGAAGCCCTGGGGCCCCTCGCGCTCGAGCAGGAAGTCGATCTCGGCCCCTGCCGCATTGCCCATCGCGACGTGTTGCGAGCCTGCCTGACCCATGGGCTCTCTGCAGCGACCGACGAACCGCTCACTCGATTGATGGAACGTGAGCCGAACGAGGAACAGGTCGAGGCGCTGGCCGAACGACTGAGCTCGTTCTCCACGCCGACGGTAGCGGAACGGATGGCTGCCACGGTTCGGGCGGACTCGGATGCGCTCGGACACCATCTCACCCTCTCCAACTGGTGCGACCAGACAGTGGGTACCCGGATCGTCGAACAGATCAACAGCGAACTGGTCAAATGGTGCGAAGCGTTTCTGGACGAAGGCCACGCCACCTGGCCGATGCCGGGTCGGGACCAGGGACTCTACGCCGCCTGGAAGCAGGTGGCCGGGAAAGAATGGACAACGTGCGGCATTGCGGACAGCCGCCGGAAAATTGCGGCGCTGCCGGAGCATCCCGAAGACGCCGTATTGGGATGTCTGGAAGCGCTGGCGATCCCCGTGAAATTCCGGCAGGACTACCTGTCGCTCCAACTTGCGGCCCTTCCGGGTTGGGCCGGCTTCATCAAATGGCGCGCGGAAGAAACCGGCTATGCCTGGCAGCAAGCCTACCCCGTCGGGCTGGTGAAGTTCCTCGCCGTCCGTTTGTGGTATGTGCGTGAACTGGTTCAGAAAGTGTGTCGGCAAGAATTGGGCATCGAAGGGAACTATCCCGCGGTGACGGACTACATGACGCAGCAGCCTCATGCGTACTTCATGCACAAGGAATGGGCCGCCGGACGACTCCCCGCTTCCATGGCCGACCGGGTCGCCCGCCTCCACGCCAAAGCTAGCCACCGGCAGCAGGGAGCGCTGGCCCTCGCCCATGAATGGGAGCCACTCACCCACCACTATCAGATCGAATTCGGACCGCGCCGCGAACGGGCTGCGCAGCGGCTCATGGCGCGACGCCTGCTCACGCTGGCCCAGGCGCTTGAGATCGTTCCGGCCCTGCTGATGGACAGTCCACTGGCGGCCCTTCGCACCTTGCTGGCTTGGATCGACGCCTTCCCGGAGTCCGCGCATGGTCCGGTGTGGCTCAAGGCCTTCGAGGCCGGGTATCAGGATCACCTCTTCGGCATGTTGCTACGCGCGCCGGTCAAACCTCAACCGGCCGCCTCGGAGCACCATCCGTCGGTGCGGCCCCATTCCCAATCGGTCTTTTGCATCGATGTGCGATCCGAGCCGTTCCGCCGCCATCTGGAATCCACCGGCGCACACGACACCTATGGGTTTGCCGGTTTCTTCGCGGTCTTCATCCGGTATCGGGCCTGGGGCAAAGAACACGAGACCGAACAGTTCCCGGTCATCATGCGCGCGAAGAACGAGGTGCGGGAGATCCCCCGCAGCTATCTGGACCACTACGTATCCAAACACCTGTCGCGCGCGAAACTGGTCCACGCCGGACATACGCTGCTGCACGATCTCAAGGAGAACGTCGTCACCCCCTATGTCATGGTGGAATCGCTGGGCTGGTTCTACGCGCTGCCCATGATGGGCAAGACGATGTTGCCGGCCCTCTACAACCGGCTGACCAATTGGGTGCGGCGGTTATTTGTCCCCCCCATCGCCACGATTCTCACGGTGGACAAACTGGCACCGGCTGAAACCGAGGAAATGGTGGTCTCTGAACAACGGGCCTTGATCTGGAAGGCGCTGCGCGATCGGCTCGGCCTGCATGGATCGCGGGTCGAGGCCGAATTCGTCGAGGCCCTGCGGCGACGCGCGCTGGACGACGATGCCCCGGTGGAACCGTTCCTCAGCAACGCGGCCAAATCGGTCGATCTCACCACCGACCAACTCACCACCTTCCTCGAAGAACTCCGGCGGCACTACCGCATCAATCGCCGCGCGGCTTCCCGCCAGAAAGAGCGGATCACGCGGACCGGCTTCACGCTCGAAGAACAGGTCATGACGGTGGAAACCGCCCTGCGCATGATGGGTCTGGTGAGAAATTTCGCCCGCCTGGTGCTCTTCTGCGCCCATGGCAGCACCACCGAGAATAACCCGTTCGAGTCGGCGCTGGACTGCGGCGCCTGCGGCGGGAACGAAGGCAAACCGAACGCGCGGGTGCTGGCGGCAATGGCCAATCGCCCGCCGGTGCGTGAACGGCTGGCAAAACGCGGCATCGAAATTCCCTCCGACACTCACTTCCTCGCCGGGCAGGTCGATACCACCACCGACGAGGTGCACCTGTTCGATCTCGAAGATGCGCCGCCGACCCACCGCAAGGACGTGGCCCGATTGTACGACGATTTACGCGAAGCTGCGCAACTGACCAGCCAGGAACGCTGCAGCCGGTTTCCCGATGTGGGGACCGTCCTGCCCCTCGACCAGGCCTCGGCGCATGTGGCCGGACGGAGCGCGGATTGGAGCCAGGTACGGCCGGAATGGGGCCTGTCGGGCAACACAACCTTCATTATCGGCCGCCGGGAGCTGACCAAGGGATTGAACCTGGCCGGGCGCGTCTTCCTTCACTCGTACGACTATCGGGAAGATCCGACGGACCGCTGGCTGGAAGTGCTGCTGACCGCGCCGCAGGTGGTGGCGCAGTGGATCAACATGGAGCATTATTTCTCGGCCGTGGACAACGAGGTCTATGGAAGCGGAAGCAAGATCTATCACAACGTCGTCGGCCGCATCGGCATCATGTCCGGCCCCTGGAGCGATCTCCGGCTCGGCCTAGCCTGGCAGACCGTGATGAACGACGACCTGCCCTATCATGAATCCATGCGCCTCCTGACGCTGGTAGAAGCCTCGCGCCCGCGGATCGAGAAGCTCATTGCGCGGCACGAAGTGCTGCAACATTTCTATCACAACGAATGGGTGCACCTGGCTGCGCTGGACCCTGAGGACGGAATCTGGTACCGCTACATGCCCTCGGGTGTCTGGCGCCGCGTGAGGAATCCCAGTGACACATAGATCGCAACCGGCATCACCTCGGAGAAGACCTCTTTTCAAAGGAGTAGAGACATGGCCGCACTCACGTTGCATCCCATGAAAGAAATTCGCGTCATCGTATCAGGTGAGCACCGGCCCTTTGTCACCGAGTTATTGGACAAAGTGGAGGCGACCGGTTACACCATCATCGGCAATATCTCGGGGAAGGGCCATCATGGCGTGCGTGAAGCCCATTTCATGTTCAGCGAGCAGGAGAGCCTGGTCATGATTATGGCGGTGGTGCCGGAGGAGAAGGTGGAACCGGTGCTGGCCGGGTTGCGGCCGCTGTTCGAGCGGCATTCGGGCGTCATGTTCGTCTCTGATGTCGCTGTCAGCCGGCGAGAATATTTCGGCAAGAAGAGCCCCAAGTCCTGACCGGGAGACCGAGAACCCGCGGCTGATGAGCCCGCAAGGCGCGCGGCCGACCTTGTCTTCTCACCGGTGATTGTCTACAATGTGCCCCCGTTGGCCTGTAAGAGGAAGGACGGCACGTGAAGGGACTACGGTTTGAACGGCTCGGGCGAGATCGCCACTACAACATTATCTTCCACATCGGCAGCAGCTATGTGCCGGTAAGCGACGAGACCATCGAAGAACTGAAAGCCCAGACCCTGCTGTCCTCCGAGCGTTTCCTCGACCTCCTCCTCGACAAAATCGGGTACACCAGTTACCTCAAGGACCAGATCCGCGCGGAGCTACAAGCCGCCGGCGATCCCATGACCCAGATGACCGTCCTCCAGGGCGTGATCCGGGAGCTGTAACCGGCTGCTGAAAATTCCCTCCAACTTCGTTCTCAGTCGTCCGTCCATCTCGACGTACAGGACCAGTACGCCTCGGCATCCGAACTCCCTGCGGCCTTGCCGGAGAAAATTTTGAGCAGCCTCTGGGAGGCATCCATTCCGCCATCGTGGATTGATCCCAAATTGGGATCATGGTAGACTGCTCCGTGCGCATCATCGCGAAACGGACTCTAGGCACATTCTGGAATCGGTACCCGCGCGCGCGAGGACCTTTAGAAGCCTGGCATCAGGAAGTAATTCATGCAGACTGGACAAGCCCATCGGAGCTTAAAGCTCAGTTTCGCTCAGCGAGTGTGCTACAAGGCAGCCGCGCGGTGTTCAATATTGCAGGGAACCAGTACCGATTGGTGGTGAAAATTAACTACGCCTATCGGATTGTCTACATTCGTTTCGTCGGCACCCATCAAGAGTATGACCAGATCGATGTACACACCGTCTGACAAGGTGCAGAAGCCATGAATATTTCTCCTATCAAAACCAAGCGGGATCATGAGCGTGCGTTGCTCCGCATCGAACATCTGATGGATGCAAAGCTCGGCACCAAAGCCGGAGATGAGTTGGACATTCTCACCACCCTCGTGGAAGCCTACGAGGCCAAGCATCATGCAGTCAGTCCACCTGATCCCGTTGAAGCGATTCGATTTCGGATGGAACAATTAGGCATGAGCCGGAAGGATTTGGAGGCATTGCTCGGCGGGCGAGGCCGAGTCTCTGAAATTCTCTCTAAAAAGCGCGGCCTCTCACTGACTATGATTCGTCGAATCCATCGCACGCTCCACATTCCACTCGAAAGCCTAATCGGCACGGCGGCGTAATAAGACGATGACTAGAGATGAGACATACGACAGAACGTATGTCTCGTTTGTTCGTTTGCTATGGCCAACGCTGACCGATCTTTTTGAACAACATCGGCATCGTAATGCTCTGTGCGGACTTGTTGACGAACATTTGAAGAAGCCGCAACCTAATGCATGCTCACTGTGGCATGCCGCTTAAGGCACGGCTCAACAACCGCGGTTCTAATCCATTGTTGGGTAACTATCACTTAGCGATGGTCGTATTGTGATACCGGCTGTGCTCTGTGTCGATGATATGGTCGGGAAGTTGACGGAGCGACGCGAGATCCAACCGTATCGCACCCAGGTCACATTGAGCGTGATGATTCGGGCAAAGTATGAGCATGTTGTTGGGTGAATCGAGACCATTGTGAGGATGGCCAAGGGGCCGGATGTGATGTGCTTCCGCGTAGGTCACACCGTCCCACAGGGGGACGGCAAGACCGCAGATCTGGCAATGGTTATGATGGCGTAGCTTGAGCTCTCGCGCCGTTGCTGTATCCCGAATGAGTCTCTGCAGAATTGTCTCCCGCCGCTCGGGATACGCTACGTCAATGACGTCGCTTGCAATGAATTCTGCTGGATATGGAGGAGCCGGTGTCACCTCCCTGGATACAATGGAATGTTCACGGACTCGTTCGCTGAGTAGCGACTCCACTGCAGATCGGTTCTTGACGTACCCACCCACTGACCTTAAAAGGGATGCAGTTCACCTGGATCACCGGAAAGCCAACGGTTGACCCGCGCGTCGAACGCGGGTGCGCTCAACTTCAGGCGTCGAGTGCATGCGTCGTGGATGGATCTTTCTGCTGAATCACGATTCTTAAACCGGCGCCCGGCGAGCTCTCGGGTAGCCACTTTCCGTACCGCCTCCAGCCGAACGTCCGATACAGAACACCCTGACCCGCTCGCAGAGTAAGCCGTGAGGATTTCTCGAAGAACATCCAACACATCCTCAATCAGTGGGCGCATGCCATGACTACTCCCGACTCACCGGGCCCATGGTTCGTAGAAGGAGCCCAAATAGTCATTCTATAACCTGGCATATCGACTCCATGAATCCAGCCAGCATTGTCATAGTTTTTCCGCCGAGTCGAGGGCTTCGTCAATGATTACCCCCAAGCGAGAATGACGTACGTGCACTCAACGACTGCCTTCCATCAAAAGAGCCCCAATCTGATTCGACCGCGCGTTGCGCGAGCCCAGAAGGGAAGCCTTCACGGCCTCAGTCCCCTGTCTGGCCGCTGGCGAAGAGGGCGTTCATGATGGCGTTTTTTTTGGTGGGATCTTTTTCGAAGCGGATGGCTTTGGAGAAGTTTTCGGCGGCGCTTTCCCGCTTGCCCTTGGCGGCGTAAATCCTCCCGATGCCATAGAGGGCCTGAGCTTCCTCCGGGTTGGCCTTCACGGCTTTGCTGAAGGATTCCATAGCCTCCGAGGCTCTGGATTGCTCCATCAACAACCAGCCGAGCGCCGTGTGGGCCGAGGCGAGCTCGGGATTGAGCTGCGTCGCTTCACGATATTCCCTCAAGGCGAGATCCATTCGCCCCTTGGTTTCGTAGACTCCGCCGAGCGCGAAATGGATTTCCGCGTCACTCGGGTTGAGCCGTAAGGCTTCTTTGTAGGCTTGCAGCGCCGGTTCGAATTTGCCCTGCTCCGCGAGCGCGCAGCCGAGATTGGCATGGGCCAATGCGTCGCTGGGATTCAGCTTGATCACTTCGCGGTATTGGGGAATGGCCATCTCAAGCCGGCCCTGCTCCTGGTAGGCCACGCCAAGATTGGTGCGCGCCGGCGCAAATGTCGGAGCCAGCTTGACCGCTTCGCGATACTCCTTGATCGCCATTTCAAGATGGTCGGCTCGCTCGTGGATCTGGGCCAGAAAATAATGGGGATATGCAGACTGCGGAGCCAGCTTGGCGGCTTCTTTATACGAGGCCATCGATCGTTCGGATTGACCGGACTGGGCCAGAAACAACCCCTGCACCAGATGCGACTGCGCATTGCCGGAATTCCGTTCCACGATGGAGTGCACCCACTCCCGCACCCGATCGATATCCTCCGCCTCCTGCAGCGCGCGGGCATGCGCCCGCCAGGCATCGGCAAATTCCCCGCGAATCAGGTGGGTGACGTTTAAGGCGAAGTACGGGCGAGGATCCCTTTCACCGGCGGTCTCCACCGCGCGGGCCCATTCCGATGCCTCATACCCGGCCCGGTCCCAGTCGCCTGCCAAGAGGGCCGTTTCGATTCTGTCTTGATGCGTGCTCATGATGAAAGAAGCGCGCCGCTCAGCGCGACAGAACGTCCTGCACATCCGGCGGCGTTGCCTGCATGCGCGCGCCGAGAATGGGATATCGTTCGGTCAATTTCTGTTTCATGAGCCAGGCAATGGTGCGATAGGACCAGTGCCCCTTCACCCCGGAACGCAATTTCGCAATGTACTCCGCTTCCGCATAGTCCATCTTGAAGAGGCAGCGCACGGAGAAGCCAAAGGGAATGGCATACATGGCCGCTTCCTGGCTCGATTTCCGGAGTTGTTCGATATCGGATTTTACATGCCCCATGGCTTCGCGGTACTCGTGGTCGAGCCCCGCTTCCGCCAGAATGGGCGGTGTCTCAAACCCGTGCACAGTGGTGAAGTTCTGCTGCACCTGCTGGCAGCGCCGGTGCCGGTGCATGTCGCGCCACCCGCCGATGTCCATCATCACATCGAACACAAAGGCATAGCCGCTGCGGAACTCCTTGATCAATTCGTCATGCGGTCCGCGTTTCTGAAAGGCGATTTCGATGGTGTCCTGCTTCTGTTTCTCCGTCCAGTCCCGCACGACCGCGAGGATCTTTCGATACGGAGCCTGCGAGGCGCGATAGAGCAGCGTGGTGACGACTTCGTCGACCGGATGGTGGGGCTCGATCAACTCCACCGGTTCCGCGGCGCCCCAGGCGGTTGGTTGATCCAACCCGGTGCCCTTCAGTACTTCTTTCGCATACCGGGCGAGGTCGAGGTACACCTCCGACTGATACACATTCGGTTTGGCATATCGCGCCAGGGTCGGGGCCATGGGTTCCCCCAGCCCGGCCGCCTGACCGCACAGTTCTCCCCAGAGATTCATCGGCGCCTTCCGACAGGCTTCCTGCAACTCTTCTCCCAGCAGTCGAAGTTCCGGCAGTTGGGACGAGAGCAACCGCGTCATCTGCTTTTCGAGGGTGCGAATGCTGACGACCTGTCCCACGTTCGTCTGTGCCGCCAGCGGTAGCAGATACCGGGTCACATCGAATGCCCGTGCGGTGATCGCCCGCTGATAGGCTGCGGGGGTCATGTGCTCGGGTCGAGGCTCCCGTTCGGTGAGAAACTGGCTCAAGGGGTCATGGAGCGCACGGTAGACCGTCGCGAGACTTCGGAGAATGCCGAGATAGGTTGCTTCGGTCTCTTGCCCGCGAATGGTGTCCGGCACAAACCAGCTGGTCGAGGCAAAGTTCTGATACCGGCTCGACTTGGCCTGACCGTCCCACACCGGTTCATCCTCCAGGCGGATGGCGGCCAACTCGGAAATCTGTTCAAAGCAAATGATCACATGGCCGAGGTCCGCGATCGAACCATGGCCGTAGTCGAAATAAAACTGTTCCCAGAATTTTTCAGAAGAATGCCCATGGACCCATTTGATGCTCTCCTCGATGGAGTCCGGGGACCGGCTGTACCGCGCGAGGGCATAGGCGGATTTTTCCGGTGGCATCGGAGCGAGGGCGATCACACGGCGGCCTTGAGTGGTCATAGTTTTAGAGAAGCGAGCCCAACGGCTTGTGATTGAGCAGAGTACTTGTGGGCGCCCATTCTTACAAGGTGGGCACTATACTCTCGCAGAGAAGGCCGGTGCAACACGGTCGTCTCTCGTATCTCCTCACTCGTGAAGTGCAGAGCGAGGTACGGAGCTCGCCGCGTTGACTTGCCCGCGGGACCGCCGCTATAGTCCCGCTCGACCTGTCGGGAGACCCACTAGCAGAGCCATGATTAAAGCGATTAAGGGCGTCAAAGATCTCCTGCCTGAAGAGTCCCCGCGTTGGCGATTCATCGAGGATACCGCCAGGCAGTGGGCCCTCCGTTACGGCTTTCAAGAGATCCGCGTCCCGATTTTCGAGACCACGACGTTGTTCGCGCGCAGCATCGGCGCCTCGACCGACATCGTGGAGAAGGAAATGTACACCTTCGCGGACCGCGATGGGTCGTCGCTGACCCTGCGTCCTGAAGGGACAGCCGGGACGGTCCGCGCGTTCATCGAGCACAACCGCGCCGCCGATCCGCGGCCGCAAAAATATTATTACGCTGGGCCGATGTTCCGCCACGAGCGTCCTCAAGCCGGGCGTTTGCGGCAATTTCACCAGTTTGGTGTCGAATCCTTCGGTGTGTCCGACCCGCGGGCCGACGTCGAAGTCATGTCGCTGCTGTGGCGACTCTTGTCCGATCTTACGCTGCCGGGATTGACCTTGGAAATCAATAATCTGGGATATACAGAGGACCGGGCCCGGTACAAACCGCTCTTGGTGGCGTTCCTACAGGGTGTGGAAAGCCGCCTCTGCGGAAATTGCCAGCGCCGGATCGAGACGAACCCGTTACGCGTTCTGGACTGCAAAGTTCCGGAATGCCGATCGGCTACCGAGGATGCTCCCCGCCTGGCCGATTCCTTGTCACCCGCAGCGCGGGACCATTTCGAGCGCGTGACGACTGGCCTTCAATCGGTGGGCATCCCGTTTCACATGAATCCCCGGCTCGTCCGTGGCCTGGATTATTACTGTCTCACCGCATTCGAGGTCACCTGCTCCCATTTGGGTGCGCAGAATGCCGTCGGAGCCGGTGGACGTTATGACGGTCTCGTTGAACAACTTGGTGGAGCCGCCGTGCCGGCGGTCGGATTCGCCGTCGGGTTGGAACGGATTGCCCTGATGGTGCCGGAGACCGTGATGGTGCCGGGCATTCCCCGGGTCTATGTTGCTGCCTTTGGCACTCAGGCTGTCGGTGTCGGATTTACGCTGCTCGATGAACTCCGTCGAAACGGAGTGCCGGCCGACATGGACTTCCGTTCGGCGTCACTCAAGGCCCACTTGCGTCAGGCTGATCGTCTCAATGCCCTCTATACGATCCTCCTCGGTGATGATGAAGTGACCAAAGGTGTCGCCACCGTCCGGAATATGCAGACAAAGGCACAGGAAGATGTCCCGATTCCAGACCTCGCATCAGCCCTCCGCACCAGACTCGTCAACAGGTAGTTCAGACTCCTTTTTGTAGTTGACTTTCCTTCCTAGAATTCGTACGCTCCGCATTCTGTTTTGCATCTATAAGCTATTGATTCTTAATCACTCTTAAAGATTATCCACAGATAAATTTTCAATGAGCGCCAAGAAGTTCGGCATCCTGTTATCCACACCCCCCTCACACCCCAGTGTCGAGACGGTGGCACAGCTCGCTTCAGAGGCACTCGCCGACGGTGTGGATCTCTATCTGTATTTCATTGATGAGGGAGTGAAGAATCTTCGCGACCCTCGTTATACCGAACTCGTCGGCCGAGGTATGAAACTGTTTGTCTGTGCCTATGGATGCCAGCAGCATGGAGTCTCGACCGATGCTCTCGATTCCCGCATTTCTCTCTGTGGCCTGGTCGTGCTGTCGAATATTGTGAACGGCTGCGACCGGTTTCTGGCATTTACATAAGATGATCGTCTGAAGGGACGACTGTGGCAGCCACTGCATCCATCGTGCTGATTATTCGGGAAGACCCGCGGACGTCTGCTCGTCCGGTCGAGGCCTTGCGCATCGCATTGGGATTGGCGGCCGGAGAGAACCCGATTACGGTGATTCTCATAGGACAGGCCGTTCAGCTGTTGGCGGAAGAGACGGATGAGATCGTCGATATCGAGATTCTCGAAAAGTATCTTCCCTCTTTCGAGCATCTCCAGATCCCGTTTCTCCTGGTGTTTCCTTCCGGCCCGGCCCCTGAGCTTCAAGAGGGATTCGCAGTCACCGTCGGTTCTTGTGAATCGGCCCGGCAGGCTATGGCCGCAGCCGACCGCGTTTTGGTCTTTTAGCTCCTATGGGATTTCATGGCTGCTCGTAAAACGTTGTATTTCCTCCGACGGCCGGTTTCGGATCCGGCACAATCCCTCTTGCCTTCCGCATCGGCGGATGTGTCGCCAGGCGCCTATTCGCTGGTTCTCTTGGAAGAAGCGGTGGAGTCTTTGCCGGCGTTCCCCGGCTCGATTTACGTGCTTCCATCTGCATCGGGTATTGCGGCAACCCCCGTTTCCGGAAAGATCATCTCCTATCGAGATCTTGTCGGCTTGATTGCGGAGCATGATTCAACCATTGTGCTGTGATCCGGCTCTCTTCTCTTAGTTATCTTCCTAATAAAGAGAAGAACCGGAGCCGTCGGAGTCGGAGTAGGCTATGTGGGTTCTGTGGATGAATGCGAAGAGGTCCATGGGCGTTGACGATCGAAGAGCCTAGCCCATGTTGATGAGATGGTGTATAAGGCAGGGGGTGTTCAGGGATAAGGTGAGGGTACCTGTGCACGGGAAAGATGAACAGTCGGCCCATCTCGCGGATGTCCACAAGAAGCGAGGGCCTCTCCTCATTGAGCGATCAACAAAACCAGGGCTTCCTATGTATTTATCCACACCTGTGTATAAGGCTGTGAGTATTTATAGGTCATTGATTTTATAGGATTATTAGATGTGGAATGACGCGCTGATGTACATTCAGGAAAAGGTCCCGAAGCAGGTCTTTGAAACCTGGTTCACTCCTGTTGTACTCGACCGGATTGAAGATACGACGGCGTATCTTGCAGTCCCGAACAAGTTTTTCGGCGAGTGGTTAGGGGAACATTACCGCGATCTCCTGGCGGAAGCGGTCTCCGCTGCGCAAGGGGGCGGCCACTTGGACGTGTCCTTTGTCGTCAACCACAAGCAGGCTCCTTCCACTTCGGCTGTTCAGCTGGAAAGTGGGCCGACGGATACGGCCGGGCGTGGATTCGTCGCGTCTCGATCAAAACGCGGCGTGCAATTGAATCCGAAATACACCTTCAAGAGTTTCGTGGTCGGGGCAGGAAACCAGTTCGCCCACGCGGCCTGTATGGCCGTGGCCGAACAACCGGCTAAAGCCTACAACCCGCTGTTTCTCTATGGCGGTGTGGGATTGGGCAAGACCCATTTGCTGAATGCGATCGGCAACTACCTGGCCGAGCGGAGTGACCTCCGCATCGCCTACCTGACCACCGAGCAATTTACGAACGAGGTCATCAACTCCATTCGTTATGACAAGATGATCGATCTGCGTAAGCGGTATCGCAATGTCGACATGTTGATGATCGACGACATCCAATTTCTGGCTGGCAAAGAGCGGACGCAGGAAGAGTTTTTTCATACGTTCAATACCCTCTACGAAGCTCATAAACAGATCGTCCTGTCGAGCGACCGTTTTCCGAAGGATATGCCGGACATCGAAGAGCGGCTTCGTTCCCGGTTCGAATGGGGGCTTATTGCCGACCTTCAGCCGCCGGACGTGGAGACCCGCATCGCCATCTTGCGGAAGAAATCCGAGGACGAACGCATTGCGCTGCCCGAGGATGTGATTCACTTCCTCGCCACCACGATGAAGAACAACATTCGTGAGTTGGAAGGCTCACTCGTGCGCGTCGGGGCCTATTCCTCGCTGACCGGGCAAACGATCACGCTCGACATGGCCAAGAACGTGTTGCGCGATCTCATCGGGGACAAGAAGAAAATTGTCTCCATCGAAGATATTCAAGAGGCGGTGGGGTCGAAGTATCATTTGAAGATTGCCGATTTGAAATCGCGACGTCGGAGCAAAACGCTGGTGCATCCGCGCCAGATCGCCATGTACCTCTGCCGGGAACTCACCGACGCCTCCTTTCCTGAAATCGGGCGCCAGTTCGGGGGCAAGGACCATACGACGATTATTCACGCCTGCCGCCAGATCACCAAAGCAAAAGAAATCGACAACACTTTGCACACGACGCTGGAAGGCCTGAAAGAACAGATCTTGAGGGCGTAGGCCCGCTGAGGGAGACCGACCATGAA
Source organism: Nitrospira sp. (assembly GCA_024998625.1). Lineage (GTDB taxonomy): Bacteria > Nitrospirota > Nitrospiria > Nitrospirales > Nitrospiraceae > Nitrospira_A. The sequence continues at coordinate 101,259 of JACOEL010000009.1, forward strand.
GGTACGCATCGGACGAGAGGAATTGTTGACGGGATTGCAGCGGGTGCAGGGTGTCGTGGAAAAACGAAACACCATGCCCATCCTCTCGAATATTCTGTTGGAAGCCAAACATGACGGCGCTGAAATTGTCGCCACCGATCTCGAGATCGGCATGCGGGGTCTGTACAAGGCGACGGTCCTCGAAGCCGGCGGCGTGACGATTTCCGCGCGCAAGTTGTACGAAATCATCAAGGAGTTGCCGAGCGGGGAGATCGAGCTGACGTCCGGCGACAACAACTGGACGACGATCCACTCCGGGAAGAGTCAGTTCAAAGTTGTCGGCCTTCCGAGCGGCGACTATCCGGCGCTGCCCTCCATCGAACGCGAGGGGCTGACGCCGCTGGCCGGGGCGGGTCTGTTGGAATTGATTCGCAAGACCTTGTTTGCCGCGGGCGACAATGATGCGCGGTACATCCTGAACGGCCTGCTCGTGAGCTTGACGACGACTGAAAAGAAAACCACGCTCTTGCGACTGGTCGGCACCGACGGCCATCGACTGGCCGTGGCGGAGCGCGAAGTCGGCGCCCCGAATGCGAAGCAGCCGGCCCAGGACATCAAAGCGATCATCCCGAAGAAGGCGGCGCAGGAAATGCGGCGTCTGCTGGAAGAGGGGGGCGACGAAGAGCCCTTGATCGGGTTCACCAAGAATCTCATGATTTTCCGCAAGAGCGGCCTGCTCCTCACCTCCCGCCTCATGGAGGGGAACTACCCCAATTACCAGCAGGTGGTCCCGAAAGAGAGCGGCAAGCGCATTGCGGTCAATCGTGGGCTGCTGGAAAGCGCGTTGCGACGGGTCTCGGTGTTGTCGAAAGACAAGGCGAATGCCGTGAAGGTCTCGTTTGCCCCCGGCGGCATGACCCTGTTTTCCAGCAATCCGGATTATGGAGAAGCCACGGAAGAACTGGTAGCCCGATATGAGGGGGAGGCGCTCAATACAGGATTCAACGCCCGCTACCTCTTGGATGCATTGAGCGTCATGGATGGAGAATCGGTCTCGTTGCAGATGGACACGGCTTTGAGCCCCTGCCTGATTCAGGAAGCTGAGAGTCCCGGATTCAAATGCGTCGTGATGCCGATCAAGATCTAAGGTTAGCCGTTAAACGTCACTCGTCAAACGTGCCTGAACCGGTGGTCAGCGGTTGACCGATGACGGCTGACGAATGACCGAGTCACAGAGGAGTTGAATGGCCAAAGACGACCAGCAGGACACTTCTGCCAAATCGAAATCCGACAGTTACAGCGCGGATCAAATCAAAGTTCTCGAAGGACTCGACGCCGTCCGGAAACGGCCGGCCATGTACATCGGCAGCACCGGTGTCGATGGGTTGCACCATCTGGTTTATGAAGTCGTCGACAATAGTGTCGACGAGCACATGGCCGGATTCGGTGAAGCGATCGAAGTCACGATCCACATCGACGGCAGCGTCACGGTCGTGGACAACGGCCGCGGCATTCCCACCGGCATGCATTCCACGCAGAAAAAGTCCGCCGCTGAAGTGGCCCTCACCGTCCTGCACGCCGGCGGCAAGTTCGAGCAAGGCGCCTACACGGTGTCCGGCGGGTTGCACGGAGTCGGTATCTCCGTCGTCAATGCGTTGTCCGAGTGGCTTGAGTTGGAAATCTGGCAAGACGGACAAGTCTTCGAGCAGCGGTATGAGCGTGGAAAACCCCAGGCGCCGTTAGCCGTCACCGGAAAAACCAAACGCCGGGGCACGAAGGTGCGATTCATGCCGGACGGCCAGATTTTCGAAACGCTGGAATTCAGTTTCGACGTGTTGGCGCAGCGGCTCCGCGAGCTGGCCTTTCTCAACAAGGGTCTGTCCATCACGCTCAAGGACGATCGCAAGGAAAAGGAACAGGTCTTTCATTACAAGGGCGGGATCGTCTCGTTCGTCGATCATCTCAACGAAGCCAAGACTCCGCTGCATAAGCCCATCTACGTGCAGACTGAGCGTGCGGACCTGATTCTTGAGGTAGCGCTGCAATACAACGACGGGTATGCCGAGAACCTCTTTTCATTCGCGAACAACATCAACACCAAAGAGGGCGGTACCCATCTGGTGGGCTTCAAGGCCGCGCTGACCCGCACCATCAACAGTTACGCCAACGCCAACGATCTGCTGAAAAAGGATACCGAATCGTTGAGCGGCGACGACGTGCGGGAAGGTTTGACCGCGGTCGTTAGTGTGAAGGTGCGGAATCCGCAGTTCGAAGGGCAGACCAAGGCAAAGCTCGGCAACAGCGAAGTGAAGGGCATCGTCGAGGCGGCCGTGAATGACGCCCTCGGCACCTATTTCGAAGAGAACCCGCCGGTCGCCCGCAAAATCATCGGCAAGGCGATCGATGCCGCGCGCGCCCGTGAAGCGGCCCGTAAAGCCAAGGATCTCATTCGCCGGAAGAGCGCCCTGGATGGCGGGTCGTTGCCCGGCAAGTTGGCCGACTGTTCGGAGAAGGATCCGGCGTTGAGCGAACTCTTCATCGTCGAGGGTGATTCCGCCGGCGGGTCGGCCAAGCAGGGCCGCGACCGGAAGTTTCAGGCGATTCTTCCTCTCAAAGGAAAAATCCTCAACGTCGAGAAAGCCCGCTTCGACAAGATGCTCACGAGCGACGAAATCCGCACGTTGATCCTGGCGCTCGGGACCGGAATCGGCCGCAAGAAAGAGGATTCCGACAAGCCGGACAAGGAAGCCTTCGACATTGCGCGGACGCGGTATCACAAGATCGTGCTCATGACCGACGCCGACGTGGACGGCAGCCACATCCGCACGCTCTTGCTGACCTTTTTCTTCCGACAGATGCCGGAGCTGCTGGAACGGGGCTACATCTACATCGCCCAGCCTCCCCTCTTTAAGGTCAAGAAGGGCAAGACGGAGCGGTATCTCAAGGACGAACCGGCGATGAACGAATACCTCGCGGACTTGGCGGTCGAAGAGGTCGAAGTGGCCTTCGAGAATGGGCGGGAGTACCTGTCGGGCCGCCGCCTGCTGCCCACGCTCAAGAAGTTGATCGCCTTCGAAAGCCTGTTGCACAAGGTGAATAAGAAACATCACGAAGCCAATATGTTGCGGGTATTTGTCGACGAGCCGGGGTTGACGCGGGAAGCGTTGAAGGATCAGGCCGCGTTGGCCGCGATCGTCGCCAATGCGAAGGCCACGCTGGCGCTCGTCTACCCGAAGGCAGAACCGACCATCGACATCCTGGAAGACGAAGAACATCAATCCAGCAAGTTGGTGTGCAAGGTTGCCACGGGCGGGATCGCCTACCAACTGGATGTGACGCATGAGCTGGTCGGGTCCGCCGACTTCCGTGAGCTCCAGAAACAGGCGCCCTCGGCCATGGGACTCGGCAAGCCGCCGTATAAGATCAAGATCAAGGGAGCCGAAGTCCATAAGAACGGCTCGGCCGAGCTGGTGCAGGCAATCCTGGAAGAAGGCAAGCAGGGGTTGAACATCCAGCGGTACAAAGGTCTCGGTGAGATGAATCCCGGTCAATTGTGGGAGACCACAATGGATCCGGAAAAGCGGACACTGCTGCGAGTCAAACTGGAAGACATGACCGGCGTGGATGAGATTTTCACGATCCTGATGGGCGACGAAGTGGAACCCCGGCGCAATTTCATTCAGCAACATGCGTTGGAAGTCCGGAATCTCGATGTATAGCCGGTCCTGATTGAGAAGACGACAACGTGGTTCTGTGAATTCGTAGGATGCTCAACATGGCGCTTCGGCAAGGCCGCAGGCGAGAGAGGACCGGAGGCGTACCCTCCGGGTACGTTGAGGACCTTCTCGAGCCGAGAACGAAGCCGAGGGACATGTTCAGCATCCGTGGAGGGTAGATGCCGCCAGATGAACGACTAGGACAGATTGCGATCGAAGATGAGATGCGCTCGTCGTACCTCGACTACGCCATGAGCGTGATCGTCGGTCGCGCGCTCCCCGACGTGCGGGACGGGTTGAAGCCGGTGCACCGGCGCATTCTGCACGGCATGAACGAAATGGGGCTAGCCGCCAACCGTCCCTACCGGAAGTCGGCCAAGATCGTGGGCGAGATCATGGGTAACTACCATCCCCACGGAGACTCCGCGATTTACGATACCCTCGTGCGCATGGCGCAGAATTTCAATATGCGCTACATGCTGGTGGATGGCCAAGGCAACTACGGCTCGATGGACGGTGATGCCGCTGCCGCCATGCGGTACACCGAAGCCCGCCTGACCAAATTGGCCGAGGAGCTGCTGGCGGATATCGAAAAGGAAACGGTCGATTTCGGCCCCAACTATGACGAGTCCCGTGTCGAACCGCTTGTCCTGCCCTCCCGAGTACCAAATCTCCTGGTCAACGGCGCCGGCGGAATCGCTGTCGGGTATGCGACTAACATTCCCACGCACAATTTAGGCGAAGTGATCGAGGGACTGCTCCTGTTGCTGGAGAACCCCGACGTCACCATCGCGCAGTTGATGAAGAAGATTCCCGGGCCCGACTTCCCGACCGCCGGGTTCATTTACGGCACGGCCGGGATCAAGGATGCCTACGAGACGGGACGCGGGCTGCTGACGGTTCGCGCGAAGGTGGCGATTGAAACTGATGAACGGACCGACCGGGAACGATTGATCATTACCGAAATTCCCTACCAGGTGAACAAGTCGAAACTCATCGAAAAGATCGCCGACCTGGCGCAGGAGGACCGCGTCACGGGCATTTCCGATATCCGCGACGAGTCGGATCGCGAGGGCGTGCGTGTCGTCATCGAGCTGAAGCGCAACGAGATTCCGCTCGTGGTGCTGAACAACCTCTATAAACACAGTCAGCTGCAGACCACCTTCGGCGTCAACATGCTGGCGCTCGTCAACAACCGTCCGGAGGTGCTGAACCTCAAGCGTATTCTGGAGGCCTTTGTTGAGCACCGGCGCGAAGTGGTGGTGCGACGCACGGCCTACGACTTGCGGAAGGCGGAAGAACGCGCCCATATCCTCGAAGGCCTCAAGATCGCGCTGGATAATCTGGATGCCGTGATCGCCCTGATCCGTCGTTCGCAATCACCGGATGTGGCGCGCACGGGTTTGATGCAGCAATTCCGGCTGTCGGAAATCCAAGCGAATGCCATCCTCGAAATGCGCCTCCAGCGGCTCACGCAACTGGAGCGAGACAAACTCGTGGAAGAGTATCGCGAAGTGCTGAAGACCATCGAGTACCTGCGGTCGGTCCTCGGCAGCGAGGCCCTGGTGCGGCAGATCATCCGAGACGAACTGATCGAGATCAAGGACAAGTATCAGGACGAACGGCGCACCAAGATCGTCAAGGAAGAGGCCGAGCTGACGCTCGAAGACCTGATCGCCGAAGAAGAAGTCGTCGTGACGATTTCCCATGCCGGCTATATCAAGCGGAACGCCGTCACCCTCTATCGCGCGCAGCGGCGCGGCGGCAAGGGCAAGATTGCGATGGGGATCAAGGAAGAGGATTTCGTCGAAACCCTCTTTACGGCGTCCACCCACGACTCGCTACTCTTCTTTACCGATGCCGGCAAGGTCTACTGGCTCAAGGTGCATGAAATTCCGGAAGCCAGCCGGGCCGCGAAGGGCAAGGCACTGGTGAACCTTCTGGCGCTGTCGAAGGATGAGAAGGTCACGGCGTCGTTACCGGTAAAGGAATTCCGGGCCGATCGCTTTATCATCATGGGGACCAAGCAGGGTGTCATTAAGAAAACGGAGCTGGCTGCCTACAGCAATCCTCGGCAGGGCGGCATCATTGCGCTCTCGCTGGATGCGGGCGATAAGCTGATCGGTGTGGACCTGACCGACGGCCAGCGTGAGATTTTGTTGGGCACGAAGCAGGGCATCACCATCCGGTTCAAGGAAGAAGATGTGCGCGCGATGGGACGCACGGCCCACGGGGTGCGCGGGATCACTCTTGAGACCGGCGACGAAGTCATCGGCATGGAGACGATTACGCCCGATTCGACCACTGCGATCCTCACCGTGACGGAAGGCGGGTACGGCAAACGGACACCGGTGAACGAATATCGCGTGCAAGGCCGCGGCGGCAAAGGCATCATCAGCGTCAAGACGACCGAGCGGAACGGGCCGGCTGTGGGATTCCTCCAGGTTCGCGACGAGGATGAGATCATGTTGATGGCGGCGCAAGGCAAAGTGTTGCGCTGTAAGGTGGACGACATCCGTGAAATCGGGCGCAACACCCAAGGTGTTCGCCTGCTCGATATGGATGGAGATGAGGATCGTGTGGTCGCCGTCGTGAGACTGGTCGAACGCGAAGAAGGAGTGCCGGAAGAGGGCGAGTCATGACTCCTGGAAGCCGCCCCCGTTTCAAGCGGCTCCCCCCACCATGGTTATGAACCACCCAACTCCGCCATCGGTCGGGGCTCAGGCCACAACTCCGGCCAAGCGTCCGCTGGACACCGTGGTCAAAATGGCGCTGGGCGTCCTGTTCGGTTCCTTTGCCTTGATCTGGGGCGGAATGTTTCTCAGCCGTCCGGATCGTTCGATTCCTCCCTATAGCATCGGCTCCCAGGAGCGCACGGTGGTGGCGGTGCATGTGCCGTCCTGGACCAGCGACACCGAGATTGAAACTCTGATCGAGCGATTCCGGAAAGTCGGCGCGGAAAGCCGGAACTTCGGCAGTATGAAGATCCAGCCCACCACTGTGGATGATCCCAAGGGGCGTTATCAGCATATTGCGATTTACATCTTCACCGATGAGGGCTGGACGGAACCGGAGGTGCTGCACAAGTACGTGACGGGTGACGATGCCACGGTGCGGGACGGGTTTGAGGGGTCGGTGCGCGGATTTTACCGGCTTGATGGACAGGAAGAAGAAGGCCGTATCGGGCCGGTTCCCAGGGGAAAAGACAGCGCGGCCACCGCGGCCTATTCGCGGCAGTTGTTTAAGGGGACCGTCGTGCGGAACGCGGGGGCCTCTCCGGCTGACTCAACGCCTGCGCCATGATGGTCACCAGGTGTTCACGCAGGGCCTGGTCCTGAATGCCCTGCGCGTGGAGCGTGACTTCCTGGAGTAACTGGGGCGACGGTTGAATCGTCAACGGGTCGGGGTCAGTCGTTGCTTCGGCAGTCGGCGATTGGTCTGCAGTGAACTCTCCGATGCGCAAGACGATTTCCGTGACCAACGGCTGGCCCGCCATCGCATTCACCTTCTCCAACAGGACCGGCTTGAGGAAGGTGAGCTGCTGTAGCCACACCGAGTTGTGCACCAGGACGTACAACTTTTTGAATCGGATTTGATCGGGATGCGTGTGGGCCGCGATCGGCTCGCCCACGATGTCGGGCCACTGACGTCGCAGGCGCGCTTCGAATAGCTTGCTCTCCAGGCCCAACCTGTGGGCGACACCGGCTAAGATAGAACTGAATGAGTCGAGTCTGCTCTGTCCACGCATGGTGGTATGATAACAAAATGTGCCCGATGGAAATAGCGCGCGCGAGCCCACATGATGCATGGTGGTTCGTCGCGAAATGGCGGAGTCGCGAAGCGAGACGGGCGTGTGGAGCCGTGAGGAAGGGAGGCATCCTTGAACAGGATGTCGACCGACCGAGCGGCGAGCCCGCCCGCCGACAGGCCTGTCGCAGCCGCGAACCCGCGATTGCAGCAGAAGTGCTCATGCATCATGTGGGCTAGTATGAGATGACGAAAACGCACGACAAAGAAGACCAGTACAAAGTCGTCGCCACCAATCGCAAGGCGTATCACGACTACTTCATCGAAGAGAAGTTCGAAGCCGGGGTCATCCTACAGGGGACTGAGGTGAAGTCGTTGCGGGAAGGGCGTGTCAACCTCCAGGATAGTTATGCCTCGGTGGATGACGGCGAGGTCTACTTGCAGCATTGTCACATCAGTCCCTACTCGCACGGCAATTTGATGAATCACGACCCGCTCCGCAAGCGAAAGCTGCTGTTGCATCGCAAAGAGATCAACAAGCTGATCGGGAAAACCCAACTGAAGGGCCTCACGCTCGTCCCCTTGCGCATTTACTTTTCGAAGCGCGGCCACGCCAAAGTGGAGTTAGCCCTGGCGAAGGGCAAGAAACAATACGATCGTCGCGAATCGATCAAAGCCCGCGAAGCCGGCCGTGAAGTCGAGCGCGCCATCAAGCAGAGGAAATAATCGGCTTCGTCCCTCACACGTCCCTTCCTTCCTCCCTGTCCGAGAGAACCCGCGAGGTCTCGGTTGTTCCTCGGAGTTTTCGATCCCATCCCCCGTCGAGCAGATCATTGATAGGCCTATGGCCCGTCGCGTATCTCCCTAGAACACAACTGATTGATCTGTAAGAATCTGTTTCCTTCCTGTTGAGGGAGAATATTTGCCCTTGACTTAGTTCTAATTAGAACTATTATACTGGCTCACGGGCAGAGCGGCGTTTCGCCGGCGATCTGAGCGGTGGGCAGAGTCGGGCGGTCAATGGTCGATCACGGGAGGGTACTAAAATGAAAGCACTATTCAATACAGACGACAGTTGGTCCGGCCTGATTTTGCGGCTGACCTTGGGGTTGGTGATGCTGCCGCACGGGGCTCAAAAGTTGCTGGGTTGGTTCGGTGGATTCGGGTTCGACGGGACGATGGGTTTTTTCACCCAGAAAATGGGGCTACCCTGGATCATCGCGTTTCTGGTTATCATGGGGGAGTTTTTTGGCAGCCTGGGGTTGCTCGCCGGCCTGTTCACGCGATTCACCGCCGCCAGCTTCATGGTGATCATGCTGGGAGCCATTCTGACGGTGCATCTGCCGGTCGGGTTTTTCATGAATTGGTTCGGGCAACAACAGGGGGAGGGCTATGAGTACCATCTCCTGGTGATCGGGCTGGCCGCCGCATTGTTGGTGACGGGAGGCGGTCGATGGTCGATTGATCGGGTTGTGGCGGAACGAGTCGCCTGACGCAGGAAAGGAGAGCGAAAGATGTTCGTCGTATTGGGAGCCACAGGACATACCGGAGCTGTGGTCGCAGAGATGCTGCTCGCTCGCAAACAGCCGGTGCGTGTGGTCGTTCGTTCTGCCGACAAGGGGGCAGTCTGGAAGGCAAAAGGGGCCGAGGTGGCCATCGCCTCGCTGGATGATGTGCCGGCCTTGACGAAGGCCTTACAAGGGGCCTTGGGTACCTACATGCTGATGCCGCCGAACTATGGCGCCGCCGCGTGGCTTGCGGAGCAGCGGCAGCGGTTGGATCGCGTGGCGGAAGCCGTCAAAGCGAGCGGGATTCCGCATGTGGTGTTCCTGTCGTCCGTCGGCGGTCAGATCCCGGAGGGCACCGGCCCTATACGCGCCGTCCGATACGGTGAGCAGAAATTGAGTGCGGTGGCTGGTAATCTGACGATCTTGCGCCCCTGTTACTTCATGGAGAACTGGGCGCCGAGTATCGGTATGGCAAAGGGCCAGGGCTTGCTGCCCACATTCATGGCGCCGCAGGCGAAGGTGCCGATGATTGCGACCAGGGATATCGGCCGCGCCGCAGCGGAGCGATTGATGGCCGGCGGAAGGGGCCACAGGGTGGTGGAGCTTGCGGGCCCGGAGGAGTACAGTCCGGAACAGGTGGCCGAGGCGCTCGGCCGGATTCTTGGCCGGGCGGTCGTCGCGCAACCGGCGCCGCTCAGCGCAGTGGTGCCGACATTCACCTCGTTCGGCTTTTCCGGAGAGGCAGCCGGCTTGTTCGAGGAAATGTACACCGCGTTCTCAACCGGTGCGATCGGGTATGAACACCCCGCCTCGCTGGTGCGGGGGACCATTCCCCTCGCGGAGGCACTGCGCGGAATGGCGTAAGGAAGGAGGCACTATGCGAACAGACACATCCGTTGCGAAAGACCTTGTCGGAGTGTATCAGGCCGGGTCCCATCATATGGTCGGGGATGGGTTTCCGGTCCGTAACATGATTCCCGGCGCCGGAGTCGAAGAGCGGCTGTCGCCGTTTTTAATGCTCGACTATCTGGGCCCGCAGCAGTTCCCGCCGACTGACCGGCAGCTCGGGGTCGGCGAGCATCCCCATCGGGGCTTTGAGACGGTCACCATCATGTATCACGGCAAGGTGGCGCATCGTGATTCGACAGGCAGCGGCGGCGTTATCGGCCCCGGCGATGTGCAGTGGATGACGGCAGCCTCGGGTGTCGTGCACGAAGAGTTGCATGAGAAGGCATTCGCGAAGCAGGGTGGCCTGTTGGAGGGGATCCAGCTGTGGGTCAATCTGCCGAAGGCGTTCAAGATGACCGCGCCGAGATATCAGACGCTGGTCGATGCCGAGATTCCTGTGGTCGAGCTCGATGGAGGAGCCGGCCGGGTGCGTGTGATCGCCGGAGAGTTTCGCACGGTGAAAGGTCCGGCAAAGACCTTTAGTCCGGTCCACCTCTACGACCTGCGGTTGAAGGCGGGCCACCGGACTGAACTCGACTTGCCCGAGGGATATAATTCGTCCCTGTTCGTGCTGCATGGACAAGTTGTGGTGAATGGGTCGCAGCCTGTGCAGGAAGTGGAAATCGCGCTGTTCGGTCAGCGAGGCGAGCGGGTCGTCGTGGAGGCGAAGCAGGATGCGACCATCCTCGTGCTGAGCGGCGAGCCGATTGCCGAGCCGATCGCCCGGTACGGTCCGTTCGTGATGAACACGCGCGACGAAATTATTCAGGCCGTGCACGACTACCAGGCGGGAAAGATGGGTCATTTGTCATGACCGGCCAGGCGCTCACGGTCGATGTGTATTCGGACGTGGTGTGCCCCTGGTGTTACATCGGCAAACGGCGACTGGAACAGGCGCTGGAATCGGTCCAGGCGCAGGCGACGACGCGCGTATTCTGGCGCCCGTTTCAGCTCAATCCGACCATGCCCAAGGCCGGCATGGATCGCCGGGTGTATCTTGAAGCGAAGTTCGGCGGGCCCGGCGAAATGAAGTCGGTCCAGGATCGCGTTGCCGCAGTGGGAACGAGTGTGGGCATCGAGTTCGGGCTCGATCGGATTGCGCGGACACCAAACACGTTCGATGCCCATCGACTGATCTGGTTCGCCCAGCAACAGGGCCGTCAGGACGAGGTAGTTGAAGAACTGTTTCACGGGTACTTCACGGAGGGACTGCATATAGGCCAGGCCGAAATCCTGGCCTCCCTCGCCGTCCGGGCCGGATTGAATGGAGAAGCGGTCGGCCGTCTGCTGCAGGCTCAGGAGGGCGTCGCTGCCGTGCGGCAAGAGGAGGCCCACGGCCATCAACTGGGCATCAGAGGGGTTCCCTATTTCGTGCTGAATGGAAAGGCTGCGCTCTCCGGTGCCCAGCCGGTGGAGACGTTCATTTCTGCGATCAAACAGGTTACGGGGTAAGGAGGTCCTGCGATGGCGGTTCAAGTGTATGGATGCAACCACATCGTCATTGAAGTCACCGACGCCAAGAAAGCCGTGAAGTTTTATTCGGACGTGTTCGGGCTCACGATGTTGCGAGGTGGAGAAGGCGCGGCCTGGTGCAAGCTCGGCGAACATCAATTCATGGCGATTTTTGAAGTGGAGCAGCTGCAGCCGGATCGCGTGAAGCATTTCGGATTAATGGTGCGTGATGCGGAGCAGATCAAAGAAGTCCGGCGCAAGCTCACCAGGAAGTACAAGCTGAAGATGGAGCCGCATTTCCGCTGTGATTTCCGCGACCCCTGGGGGAACCGCATTCAGGTCGGTGATCTGTCGGACGAGTCTCTGGTCTGGCTCCTCCCCTATCAAGAAGTCCAGAAGGCGGGAATCACGTTCTCCAAGCCCTCGAATGCTCGACAAGGAAGGAAGTGACAGAATGCCTGATCTGGAGAAGGTCCGAACGCTTGCGAAAGATCTCACCAAGACCTATCCTCGCAGCCCGCGGGAAATGCTGGGGGGCTATGTTATCGGCGCGCGTTGCGCGGACAAGTGCCGGGCGTTTCTCCTGGGCATCAACGGAGACTATAACTATTGGCCCTGCTCGTTAGCCGGCCTGCTGTTCTCGTTCACGGGCATCACGCCGGAGCAATTCAAGGAGGTCGTGGCCACTGGGGCAAGCGACGAGGAGCTGGCCGCTTGGCTCAAGGCGCACAGCAAGGTACAGGACCAGCAGGCGATTACTGAGTGGAACAACAAGATGCGGGACCTGCGACTATCCGAGATGGCGCCGTCGGTGCAGGCCTATATGGAAGACTACATCCCGAAGTATGTGCCGAGTCACCGCCCCGTCTACGTGTATTTCGATGTGTACGATTTGGAAGAGAAGCGTTTGTGACGGGCAAACCTAGAGCTAACACTTGAAGGAACTCGACATGCCGGATGCGACATGGACTGAGATCGGTTCGGTCGATGACCTCAAGCAGCGCCCCCTCCGGCAGATTGTCTGCGGCCAGACGAAGCTGGCCCTGTCGTACAAGGACGGCCGGTTCACGGCGATTTCAGGGGTCTGCAATCATATCGGCGGGCCATTGGGCGAAGGACGGCTTGAGGGTGACTACGTCGTCTGTCCCTGGCATTACTGGAAGTTTCACCATCAAACCGGCCGGGGCGAGCCTGGGTATGAAGGTGATCAGGTTGCGACCTATGCCGTGAAGGTGGAGGATGGACGCGTCTTTGTCGATCTGACACCGGTCACGAAGCGGCGCAAGCTCCCGAAACAAACGCACCCGCTCGCGCGCCTGATCGTACGAGCCGACGGTCCCATTCGTGTGCTGGGCCTCGCCACGACCGCGATGACGGCGGATCAGCCGCGTTTCAGCGCCTCCGATGCCCTGCTGGAGGAAGCACTTGCGCATGCGCGCGAGCATCTGCAGCTCGACACGCAACTGATCAAGCTCCGTGACCTCTCGTTCCGGGCCTGTGAAGGGTTTTATTCCAAGTCGGCGGAAGCCTGCACCTGGCCCTGCTCGATCACGCAGATGGATCCGACCGATCAAATGGACCAGGTGTACGAAGCCGTGGTGCATTGGGCGGATGTGATTCTCGTCTCGACACCGATCCGATGGGGCGGCGCCAGCAGCCTCTATTACAAAATGGTCGAACGGATGAACTGCATTCAGAATCAGGAGACCATCGCCAACAGGCATCTCCTCAAGAATAAAGTCGCGGCCTTCATCATTATGGGCGGACAGGACAATGTGCAAGGTGTCGCCGGTCAACTGATGACCTTTTTCGCCGAAGTCGGTTGCCAGTTCCCGCAGTTTCCCTTTATCGCCCATTCGCGCGGATGGAGCGCGGAGGACATGGAGCGGAACAACAGCGAGGTGCAGAACAGCCGGGAGTTGCGCGAGGGGGCTCAGGCGCTTGTCGTACGCGCCGCGGAGATGGCGCGGCTCATGGTGGAGGGGCAGCTGGCGATGCATCCGCTCACCCGGGGTGGCCGCAAGGCGCATCAACTGGATAGTGAACCGACGGGATGAGCGGGATCGATTCGCAAGGAGGCGAGATCATGTCAGGTGAGGATCACATGCGCGCGCATCTGGGCAATCTGTCGCGGTCATTGCTGCGCCTGCACAAGGCGTTGCTGGACAGCGAACGGGTCTCCTATGAGCGGGTGCATGGGCGCATCGAGACGAATGGTGCGTTCTTTCAACTTGTCTTGGGTGACGCGTGGTTCGCCTGGTTGCGCCCGCTCTCTCAATTGATGGTGAAGATCGATGAGCTGTCCGAGGAAGAGGAAATCGAGGACCGGACGGAGATGACCCTGGCAATCGACTCGGTGCGGACCATGTTGACGCCGTCCGAAGAAGGCAATGGATTCGGCAGGCACTATTACGACGCGTTGCAGCGCGCGCCGGATGTGGTGCTGGCGCATGCGGCGGTCAGGGCGCTGCTCCGGACATCGTCGCCCGGGAAGGAGTCGATCACATGAAAGCGCACTATCTCGGCCATGTCGTATTTTATGTGAAAGATCTTGGACGGTCGCTGGCATTTTATCGCGATCTGCTTGGATTCCAGGAAGTGGGGAGAATTTTCAATGGCGCGGCGGCGGCGCTCACATCCGGCCGTACGCATCATGAACTGCTGCTGATTCAAGTCGGCGATGCGCCGGGGCCGCCATTAGGGCGACGTCGAGGCCTCTACCATATCGGTATCAAAGTGGGCGACAGCCTCGATGAGCTGAGGGCGGCGAAGCGGGAGCTGGAATCCGCCGGCGTCTCCATCGACGGGATGAGCGACCACACGGTGAGTCAGAGCTTGTACTTGCGGGATCCGGACGGCAATGAGGTCGAGGTGTATGTGGATGCGGACGAAGGCTTGTGGAAAAGCAATCCGTCGGCCGTCCTTACGCCCATCAAGCCGCTGTCGCTCTAGCAGGGTGCGGAAAAAGACCGCCAGCGGCGTTCTCGCGTCGAGGCTCACCGAGGCCTGCTAAACCCAACCAAGACCTGCCGGGGTGGATCATCTGTGTCCCTTTCTGCGGCAGGATGCAGGCGGAGGCTGGCGCATTTCTCCGCAACGGGGTCGATACTGGTTGTACCGGCAAGTGGCAGAGCGAGCCGTTCGCCTGCTGGAGATGGCAGGGGATTTGCGTCTCATGCGTGGAAGCAATCGGAGCCCGGCGGGGCAAGAATGTGTGCGAAAGTACAATCATCCGGTTAAACAGGAGGGCGGAGCATGGAAGAACCAGTCATTGCAGCGAAGCAGCCGGCCGTGTTGGAGTTGGAAGCAGGCACGCACTATTGGTGCCGGTGCGGGCGCTCGAAGAAGCAACCGTTTTGTGATGGGTCTCACAAGGGAACCAGTTTCACGCCTCTGGAGTTCACGACAACCGAAAAGAAAACCGTGGCCTTGTGCCAATGTAAGCACACCAAGAATCCTCCGTTTTGCGACGGGACCCACAAATCGCTCTGAGTTCCCGGTTGACCGGCGTGCAGTGTGTGACACAAGAGGTGAATCATGGGTGAGGCGGCGAGCGAGAACGGGTATTCGATCAGGCTGACAGAGCGGCGGTTGGTGGCGGAAGGGACGATGGCGTTCTACTTCGACAAGCCGACGCAGTTTGTATTCACGCCGGGTCAGTTCGTCGATCTGACGCTGCCCCACCCCTCTGAGACCGATGCAGCGGGCAACACCAGAGCCTTTTCCATCGCGAGCGCACCGCAGGAATCCACGTTGATGGTGGCGACCCGGCTCCGCGATACCGCCTTCAAGCGCGAACTGCAGCGTATGCCGCTCGGTTCCACTGTTCAGATGGAAGGACCGTTCGGAAAATTGGTCCTGCATGCCGACCAGACCCGCCCTGCCGTCTTCCTGGCAGGCGGGATCGGCATTACCCCGTTTCGCAGCATGGTGGTGCAGGCGGCGATGCAGCGGTCGCCGCACCCCATGGTGCTGTTTTACTCCAACCGGCGACCGGAGGATGCGCCGTTCCTGGAGGAGCTGCAGGCCTTGCAAGACAAGAATCCCCACTATCGCTTCGTGGGCACCATGACCGAACCCGCGACATCTTCCCGATCCTGGCAGGGCGAGACGGGATTCCTCAATGCGGCGTTGCTCTCCAGACATCTCGTGAATGTGGAGAAGCCGATCTATTACGTGGTCGGTCCGCCGGGTATGGTCGGCGCACTGCGGACGATGCTCAAAGAGGCCCGCATCGAAGACAGCGATATTCGCACTGAAAAATTCGTGGGCTACTGATTCGGGCACCGTGCGTGGTGGTTTCCAGGGCCGGCCCTACCCTCGCGCCTCACCCCGTGGACATCCGTGCGGTTGCGTATCGCTGTCGTCATAATCCTCTTTTCTGAGTTCGTGGCGTGAATTGAGGGTGACGGAAAAATCAGGCGTCTATGGCGGAGCGGAACCCGGCCCGGTGGTGCGGGTCTAGAGTCGGGTTCGGAGGCGGGCGTTGCGTACCGATATCGCGGAAGGCATAGTAATCCCGATGGACAACCGGGTACCCCAAGAGACCATTCAGGTAGACAGTGAGCGATATGGCGCACTGCTGCAGGTGGTGGAAGCCATTGCGAGCCATGCTGACTTGCAGGGGTTGGTGCAGGCTCTCGCCCGCCTGCTGCCGCTGCTCGTGCCCGTCAATTTCGTAGGACTCTCCCTCCACGATGCGCAACGCGACATGATGCGGCTGCATGTATTGCGGGCGAACGTCCCGGCCGACATTATCGGTGGTCAGGAATTCCATCCCGCCGACACGCCGGCAGGTCTGGTGTGGCAGACTCAGCAGCCGGTGATCCTGAGCGATCTGGCCGAAGAACATCGCTGGCCGAAGCTCATCGCGTTGATGCGTGAAGATGGCGTGCAGTCCTGCTGTCTGGTGCCCTTGACCTCCGCCGTTCGCCGATTGGGCGCATTGGCATTTTCAAGCCTGGAGAAAGATGCGTACAAAGTCTCCGATCGTGAACTGATGCAACAGGTCGGTCGGCAGGTGGCCGTGGCCGTGGAAAATGTGCTGAACCGGGAAGCGGCGGCTGCGGCCAGGCGGGATGTGGAATGGCAGCGGGATCGATTCAGTCTGCTGCTTCGCATGACCAATACGATGGCGTCCAAACTCGATCTGCGGGAAGTATTCAGCGCCGTGAGTGTCTGCTTGCGCGAGATGGTGCCGCAAGAGTATGCCAGCCTGATTTTGTGCGACGGCAAGAGCGGCCGCGTCCGCCTCCATGCCTTGGATTTTCCTGAAAACCAGGGCGCGTTGACCGAGGGGGCGGTGTCGGATGTGGCCGGTTCTCTGGCCGGCCTGGCGTTGGAGCGGAGGCGCCCCGAGGTCGCCAACAGTCGGCTGGACCTGAAGGCGTTTTCGCACGCCGTGCCTCAGCTCCTGGTCATGAAAGGCTTCCATTCCATGTGCGCCCTGCCCCTCTTGTCGCATGACCGCGTGATCGGTTGTCTCAATCTGGCCAGCCGGCAGGAGCAGGCGTTCGGCGAACAGGACGTCGCGTTTCTGAGTCAGGTGGCCGGACAGATTGCCCTCGCCGTGGACAATGCCCTAGCCTATCAGGAGATTACCGCACTCAAAGATCGACTGGCCGAAGAGAAGTCCTATCTGGAAGAAGAAATTCGCCTGGAGCATAAATTCGGCGACATCATCGGCGACAGTCGCGCGCTGAAGCAGGTGCTGGGGCAAGTCGAGATCGTGGCGCCGACCCAGGCGACCGTGTTGATTCAGGGCGAAACCGGCACGGGGAAAGAACTGATTGCCAGGGCGATTCACCGGCTTAGCGGACGGAACCAGCGGACCTTCGTGAAGCTCAACTGTGCCGCGATTCCGACCGGGCTGCTGGAAAGTGAGTTGTTCGGGCATGAACGGGGGGCATTCACCGGGGCCATCGCCCAGAAAGTGGGCCGGTTCGAATTGGCGCATGGCGGGACGATCTTTCTGGACGAGGTGGGAGAAATCCCGTTGGAGCTGCAGTCCAAGCTGCTCCGTGTCCTTCAGGAACAGGAATTCGAACGGCTCGGGAGCACACGCACCGTTCACGTGGATATCCGGTTGATCGCGGCCACGAACCGGGATCTGGCCAAGCTGGTGGAGGACCATGAATTCCGAAGCGATTTGTACTACCGGCTGAACGTGTTTCCGATTACCCTGCCGCCGCTTCGCGAGCGTCGTGAGGATATCCCGGTGCTCGTGCGCTATTTCACGCAGCATTATGCCGCTCGCATGAAGAAAAACATCGAAACGATTCCCGGGCCGACGTTGGAGGCCCTCTCCCGTTATCACTGGCCGGGAAACATCCGGGAGCTGGAGAACCTGGTCGAGCGTGCGGTCATTCTGACCCAGGGAACCCACTTGCAGGCGCCGCTCTCGGAGCTCAAAATTGAGGCGCGGCAACCTCCGGCTCCCAAGGCCACACTCCACGATGCCGAGCGCGATCAGATCCTGCGCGTCTTGCGCGACACGCATTGGGTGATTGGTGGCCCGGAGGGCGCAGCGGCTCGTCTCGGCTTGAAGCGCACCACCCTCACCTCGAAAATCAAGAAACTGGGCATCTCTCGCCCCAGAGAATAACGATGGGGACCCCTACCCTCTTCCCTCCGACTCCTGATTCAATGTGAGGAGAAGCGTCGCTCGGATATCACAAATCACCAAGGAGGGCAGCATGAAGATGCGGAGCACGGTCAGGGGGGCGATCGGGACGTTGGTCATTGCCGGGGCGCTGGTCGGTGCCGGTTGTCACCGACACCATACGCCGACGGAGCGAGCCGACTGGATGACGGGCAAGATTGCCAAACATCTGGACCTGGATGAACAGCAGAAGGCCAAGTTGGCCGCCGTGAAGGACGAAGCGTTGGCCGTGCGCGCGGAGTCGGAGAAGGAGCGCAAGGCGACCATGGAAGAGGTCATCGCTCAGGTCCAGAGTGACCGGCTGGATCAGGCCAAGCTGGCCCGTCTGTTTGAGCAGCACCAAGCGGGACAGACCCGCCTGATGCAGCGCCTGTTGCCCAGGCTGGCGGAATGGCACGCGACCCTGCGGCCCGAACAGAAGGCTGAAGCCGTGGAGCACCTTCGCAAGTGGATGGAGCGTTACGGAGACCACTGAGTCGTGACCCTTCGCACCTCGACCATTGCGGCGGCCGTCCTCGCATCGGTGCTGATCGCCGGATACGTGATCCTCGATCGCCTGGTGTGGCTGGACGGCCTTCCGGAGGGACTGATCCAGGCCAATGGGCGTATTGAGGGAGACCATGTCACCGTTTCCAGCAAGTTTCCCGGGCGTGTCGTAGACCTGGCGGTACGGGAAGGGAGCCAGGTTCACAAAGGCGACGTGCTGATTCGGCTGGACGACGCCCAAACCAGAGCAAAGGTTGATCAGGCAGCACGGCTGGTGGACAGCTTGATGGCGCAGGTGGAAGCGGCCCATACGGGGCTCGCGGTCCTGAATCTTGAAGTGCCTCTGAGCATCGAAGCGGCGGCCGCCAAGGTCGCAAGCATGCGCGCCGTCATCCGGAAGGCACAGGCGGTCGAATATGAAGCCCGCCGGGACACCGACCGCATCCGCGCCCTGCTTCCCGAGCAGGCGGTGTCGCAGCAGCAGGTGGATCAGGCTGAGGCGCGCTGGAAGGTGGCCGTCACGGAGATTGCCGTGGCGAAAGCCGCTCTTGATCAGGCGAGCAAGGAACTCGCGCAGGCCGAATTGGGGTGGGAACGAATACGATCGAAAGAAGCGGAGGTCGCGGCGCTCGAACGGCAGCGCGACCAAGCAGATGCCACGTTTGCAGAGGCCCGTAGCGTACTCGACGACCTGACGATCGTGGCTCCGACGAACGGCACGGTGACCACTCGGATGGTGGACGTCGGAGAGGTTGTGGCGACCGGCGCGCCCCTGCTTGAATTGGTGGATCTCGACCGCCTCTACCTGCAGGTCTATGTTCCGGAACTCCAAGTCGGCAAAGTCCGCCTCGATTTGCCCGCCCGCATCCATACGGATGCGTTTCCCGACCGGTCGTTCGAAGCAACGGTCCGGTACATCGCCTCAAAAGCGGAATTCACGCCGAAAGAAGTCCAGACCCCGGACGAACGGGTCAAACTGATCTATGCCGTTCGGCTCTATCTCACCGAGAATCCCGACCATCGGCTGACGCCGGGTCTGCCGGCCGACGCGGTGATCCGCTGGAAGGACGATGTAGCCTGGTCGAAGCCCCGATGACGAGGCCTGCTGCATCCCCACCGGAGGTGGTCGTCCGATTGTCCGGCTTCGTCAAGCGTTACAAACAGCATCTTGCGGTCGACAGCCTGGACCTTACCGTGCAGAGGGGAGAGATCTACGGCCTCATCGGACCGGATGGTGCGGGCAAGAGCAGCGTGATGAAAGCAATCGCCGGGGTATTGCGGTATGACGGGGGATCCGCCGAAGTGTTCGGGACCCTCGTGGATTCCGAGCGGGCGGCGGAACGGGTGAAACCGCGGATTGGATTTCTCCCGCAAGGACTGGGGCTCAACCTCTACCCTGAGCTCTCCGTTGAAGAAAACATCGACTTCTTCGCCAGACTGCGGCTGGTCCCGAAACCTGAGCTTCACGAGCGCAAGTCCCGGCTGTTGGCGATCACCCGCCTGGATCGCTTTCGCGGCCGGCTGATGAAGCAGCTATCGGGCGGAATGAAACAAAAACTCGGCTTGATCTGTACGCTGATTCATGAGCCGGAGCTGGCCATTCTGGACGAGCCGACGACCGGTGTCGATCCTGTCTCCCGGCGGGACTTCTGGGCCATTCTCGCTGAGTGGCAGGCGGACAAGGGCATGACCGCGCTGGTGTCGACCGCCTACATGGATGAAGCGGCTCGCTTTCACCGGCTCTCGTTTCTTTCTCATGGGCGGGTACTGGCATCGGGAACTCCTGCAGACGTCCAATCGCTGGTCCCGGGCCTGGTCGTCACCTTCGAATCGAGCCCGCAATTGGAAGCGGTGGCCCGCCTGAAACGCCGGTATGCCCAAGTTGAATCCTTGGGCCCCTTGCTGCACGTGTTCACACCGGAACGGGAGCCGGAAGCCGCCGTCGCGGGGATCCGGCAGGCGCTGGAACATTTACCGGTTGAGCAGGTCCACGCGGATGAGCCGGAGTTGGAAGATGTCGTGGTGGCGCTGCTCTTGAAGGAGCGAGAAGAACAGCTGGGAGAGTCGGCAGGATCGGACCACTCCGCTCGCCTCGCGGGCAGGCAGCAGCTCGACGGACTGGCCGTCGAGGCCAAGGGGCTCATTCGTGACTTCGGTTCGTTTCGAGCCGTGGATCGGGTCAGCTTCGACATGAAGCAAGGTGAAATCTTCGGGTTGCTGGGCGCGAACGGCGCAGGCAAGACGACCGTCATCAAGATGTTGAACGGGATTGTGCCTCCGACGGCCGGAGAAGGGCGTGTGGCCGGCGCGGATATGCGCACGGCGGGCGGCGCGATTAAGGAGCGCATCGGCTACATGTCGCAGGCGTTCTCCCTCTATCTGGACCTGACCGTCATCGAGAATATCCGACTCTTTGCCGGTATCTACGGGTTGGCTCGACGACAGGCGCAGCAGCGGATGAAGTGGATCGTGGAGATGGCCGGCCTGACCGGCTATGAAGATGATCGGACAGGACGCCTTCCCATGGGGGTGCGGCAACGTCTGGCGTTGGGTTGCGCACTCGTTCACAGCCCACGCGTGCTGTTCTTGGATGAACCGACGTCAGGAGTGGACCCCATCGGCCGTCGGCGGTTCTGGGAACTGCTGTCACGGTTGGCCCGCGAGGAAGGGGTCGCGATTCTCATTACTACGCACTATCTCAGCGAAGCGGAGCATTGCGATCGCCTGGCCCTCATGTATGCCGGACGCATCGTGGCTGAAGGAACGCCGGCGGACCTGAAAAGACAGGTCGAGCGGGACATCGGGCAACTCCTGGAAGTGGTCGTCGACAAGCCGGGAGTCGCACTCACGCATGTGGTGACAGCCGGCTTCGCCGGCGCGGCGCTCTTCGGCACCAAGATCCATGTACTTTCGCGTAATCCGGGCCGCGACGAGGGGCGTCTTCGGGATGTCCTGGCCCGCTCCGGGATTGCGGTTGGAGCGGTGCGGACGCGGACGCTCAGCTTGGAGGACGTCTTTGTGTCACGGGTGATGGCCCTGGAACAGGCGGCGCGGAAGGAGGGGCAACCCTGAATCTGCAACGGATCAGCGCCGTGGCGCTCAAGGAATGGAAGGAGACCACCAGAGACCGGCTGTTCCTGCTGTTGGCTTTTTTGCTACCGGCCCTGTGGCTGGTGGTGTTCGGGTACGGGTTGAACCTGGATGTCGAGGACATTCCGTTCGCGGTCCTGGATCGGGATCACAGTGAGTTGAGCCGGGAGTATCTCCACCGGTTCATGCAGTCGCGATATTTTTCGTTTCAGGGGTATGCCGACGATGAACGTGCCCTTGATCGCCTGTTGACCGAGACGAAGATCCGTGCGGCCATCATCGTCCCCGAGCGGTTCCAGGAGCAGTTGGCGGCGGGGGAACCGGCCTCCGTGCAGACCTTGCTCGACGGGACCTTTCCTCTCCATACGGATATCGCCAAAGGCTATGTCATCGCCATCAACCAGGCGTTTACCGAGGAGCGATTGATCGAGTACCTGCGCCGAACCCGTGGTCTCTCCCAGGAGCAGGCCGGTGCGCTGGTGCGTCCGCTGACCGTCGAGGTGCGATATCTGTACAACGAGGAAGTCCGGAGTACCTGGTCCATGGTGCCGGCGCTGGTCATGTTCACGCTGATGCTGGCCTCGCCCCTGCTGACGGCGCTGGGGGTCGTGCGGGAGAAAGAAACGGGTTCGATTTACAATATCTATAGCTCCACCGTGAGCCGCGCCGAATTCCTGACCGGCAAGCTGCTTCCCTATATCGTCATCTCACTCGTGAACGTCTGCGTGTTATGGCTGATGGCCGTCGGCCTCTTTCAGGTGCCCTTTAAGGGAAGCTTCCTTCTGTTCTTTTCGGCGTCGGTTCTGTTCGTGTGCTGTACCACGGGGATCGGCCTGCTGATTTCTCTACTCGTGCAGACGCAAATGGCGGCGCTGATTATCACGATGGTCGTGGCGATGATCCCGACCATTCTCTTTTCCGGTCTCTTGGTGCCGGTGGCCTCGTTAACAAGAGGCGCGAAGGTGCAGGCACATCTGTACCCCGCCATGTATTACACCAATATCGTGCGGGGAAGTTTTCTGAAGGGCGTGGGCGCGGACGTGCTGTGGACCGACCTGCTGGCGCTGGCGATGTTTGCCGTCGCTTTGAGCGGGGTGACGTATCGGCTCTTCACCAAGAGGCCGAAGACATGAGGGATGAGGCATGACGGCCAGGCAGCAGGCAGTCACGTGGGGGCGTCGGCTCGCGGCGATGACGTGGAAGGAAGTCCTGCAACTGTCGCGCGACGTGCCGCTGCTGTTGTTTCTGTTGTATTCGTTTTCACTCTCGGTGGTGGTCAGCGGAGCCGGGATCACGATGCAGCTCACCAATGCGGAGTTGCTGGTGCACGATGCGGATCATAGCCACTCGTCCCGCGAGCTGATCCATCGGTTTCAGCCCCCCTATTTCAAATTTGCCGGGGAGATCAGCGATCCGCGCGAGGGGCTCCGGCAGCTGGACCAGGGGAAGGTCATGGTGCTGTTGGAGATTCCGCCGCGATTTCACGAGGCCTTGATGAGCGGGGAACGGACGGCGGTGCAACTCCTCGTCGATACCACCAATGCACCCCAGGGCCTTTCGGCAGCCGGGTATAGCGTGCGAATCGCCGGCCTGTTCGGGACCGAGACGGGCCTGGCCTCGGCGGGTCTTTCCGGAGCGCCGGTCACCTTGCCGCTGGTCTCCAGCGCCCATCGCGTCTGGTTCAATCCCACGCAGGATGAACGATGGTTTCAGTCCATCGCCCATGTGCTCCGCATGACGACCATCTTTGCGGTGTTATTGCCGGCTGCTGCGCTGGTTCGTGAAAAAGAACGAGGCACCGTGGAACAGTTGCTGGTGTCGCCGCTGTCCCCCTTTCAGATCATGTTTTCGAAGGTGCTCGCGATGTCCGGGGTCATCCTCATCGCGCTCAGTCTCGCCCTGTATGGCGTGTTGCACCCCGTCTTTCACGTGCCGATGAAAGGTTCGACCGCGCTCTTTTTTCTGCTGACCACCTTGCATGTGTTCACGACGGCTGGATTCGGGTTGGTGGCGGCGACCATTGCGAAGAACCAGGCGCAAGTGGGCATGATGACGCTCTTCGTCGTGGGCCCGATGCTGTTGCTGTCGGGCATCACCTCGCCGTACGAATCGATGCCTCAGTGGGTGCAGACGATCATGACGTTCTCCCCGTTGCGGTACTACATCGACATCACCTACGGCGTGATGCTGAAGGGAGCAGGCCTGGACCTGCTCTGGAAGCCCGTCGTCGCCATGCTCCTATTGGGAGGCGCGTTGTTCGGGTTTGGAATGTGGCGATTCCGACGGCAATTCCAATGAGCACACATCGGAACGTCATGGTGCGCTCCGCCACTCGCATGCATCGTCCTGTGACACCGTGACGATGGGCTTCGTCACCTGACGAGGATTCGTCGTCCGCCCCTCGTCACTCATGTCACGTCCCCTGTGCCTCTGCTGGTCTTTTCCCTCCATCTTGCCCGTGATTTCAGCCTGTTAGAGCCGGCCGTCCTTAGTGGCAATGATCGGGAACGGCCCTTGCCATACCCTACGTACAACGGGTCGGTCATCATTTCTAATGGAGGTGCACCATGCAGGCATTGTTGAGAACGGATGAGTCCTGGGCGGGTTTGATTCTTCGGGTGGTGTTGGGTGGAGTGATCTTCGCCCACGGTGCCCAAAAATTGTTGGGCTGGTTCGGTGGGAATGGCTTCGACGGCACGATGGGCTTCTTTACCGATGTCATGCACTTGCCATGGATCGTGGCGTTCCTGGTCATCATCGGCGAATCCATCGGGAGTCTAGCCTTGATGGCGGGATTGCTGACGCGCTTCACGGCGGCCAGCTTCATCGTGATCATGCTCGGCGCGATCATGACGGTGCACCTGCCGCAGGGGTTTTTCATGAACTGGTTCGGACAGCAGCAAGGCGAGGGCTTTGAGTTCCATCTCCTGGTGATTGGCATGAGCTTGGCGTTGCTGGTCGTCGGCGGCGGCAAGTGGGCGCTCGACAGTCTGATTGCCGGATGGCTGGGTGAGCGGACGACGTTGCCGGCTCCGAAGGCGCGGGAAACGAGTTTCGCTCTGCGCATGTTCTGAGCGTCATGGTAAGGCCGGGCGTCGGCCCGGCCGGACTCAGGGGACGCAGGGGTTTCGGATCATGCTGAAGATTACGGTGTCGAATACAAGCCGGGGAACCACCTTCGTTCTTTCCGGCCGGCTGACTGGTCCCTGGGTCGATGAGTTGCTGACTTGTTGGTTGAAGCAGGAGGTTGACGGGCCGGCTCCATGCCACGTCGACCTCCGGGAAGTGACCTTTATCGATGAGGCGGGCACGACGCTGCTGTCCCAGATGTACCGCGTGGGGGTCACGATTCAGGCATCAGGCTGCCTGACCAGGGCCATCGTGCAGAATTTAGGCAAGACAGGCGTTCACAATCACGGATGAAAGGAGCCAAACGATGACACGCACAATGGTTATTCTCGGTTCAATGGTTCTCAGCTTGTCGATGGCGGTGCCCTATGGACAAGCCGCAGAAGTGGGGGGAAGAGCGCGACGCACATGAAGGTCAGCGGGGTGATGCCGAATGTGCAGTCAGGCATCACCACCGTGAAGACCCCCTGGGGAACGATGAAGATCGCGTCGCCGCTCACGCCCAAGAACCTTGAGGTCGGGGTAGAAGTGAATATGCAGGTCAATGAAAACAATGCCGTGATCGACGTCCATCGCAAGGGAGACAAGGCCCATAGCCATCGCTTCGTGACCGGCAACCTGGCCTATGCCTCGCCGGATAAGAAGGAAATCAAAGTGTGGACGCCGGAAGGAGAGAAGGCCATCGATGTCCAGACCGGAAAGTCCAAGTTGTCCGCCTTGGAAGAAGGGGCACCGGTGACCATCGAGTTGAACGAAGCGGGAAAGATGATCGGCATCCATCGCTTCACGGTAGAGCTGAGCTTTGACGAGCACCCGCGCACGAAGCCCGGCTATGTCATTCAGGTGGACGGCACGGTCGTCAAGTTTGATGCGAGCCTTGCCTACGTGAAGACGCCGGCCGGACAGTCCACGCTCTTGAAGAAGTATGCCCCGGCCGATGCGGCGGTCGGCGATCACGTGTCCCTCTGGATCAATGAAGAGGGCATGGTGATCGATGTGCATGGAAAAGATAAGGCCAAGGCCGGGACCCATCGCCTGATCTTCGGCAAGTTGATCCGTACCGGGCCAAACAAGGACCAGATCAAGCTCGCCACTCCGGAGGGTGAGAAAGTGTTCTCACTGGAGCGGATGGAAATCAAGACCAAGCCGATCGCCGACGGAGACCATATCGTCGTCGAGCTGAACGAAGAAGGAACCGTGATCGACCTGAGGAAGGCGCAGTAACCTGAATAGGTCTGGCGAGTGTCCTGCTCTCGCCAGACCGCAGGTGGGTCGCGATCAAATCCTGCGTCTCAAAAAGTGTCAGGTGAAGGTGGACGTCAACATCGAACCTACTCATGGAGGTGCATGATGCCGGTGACATTGATCAATGTGTTTTCGGTCCCCGCTGCCAAGGAAGCTGAGTTTGTGCAGTGGTGGAAAGACGTCAAGGAACACATCACGAAGCAAGAGGGGTTCATCAGCGAAAATTCCATACAAGCATCAAGCCGGACGGCAAATTTAACTCCATCAACGTAGCCATCTGGAAGAACGTAAACCTGTACCCAAAGGCCTACGAGAAGAGCGTCACTCCGATGAAGGCCAAACTCGGGGAACTGGGGGTTGAAATGACTCCGGCGCTCTATCGCGTGGCCTTCGAATATTGACTGTGTGAGATCACCCCAAAGGGAGGATCGTATGAGGATGCAGAACACATTCAGGGTGGTCGTTGGAACGCTGGTAGCGTGCGACCCTGCGGCCTGAGCAGAGGGCAGAAGCCGTTGAACATATCCGGCGGTGGATGGAACGATATGGAGAGTAGGAAAAAGAGATGAGACAGCCCACTGGTGATGAAACTTCAGCAGCCGGAGAGGTATCGACGTTTCCGCCAACCGGTTCATGAAGCGCTTGTGGTAGGCAGGATCAGCCGCTAGACTCGGAGAGTGGTGCATGAGCCCATGGCTGCATCGCGCAAACAGGCGGTGCGGCTAGGACCAGTCACATGAAACCAAGGAGACAACATGAAACGGAATGCGTCAGCAAAATGGCAGGGAGATCTCAAAACCGGCAAAGGGACAGTCTCGACGGACAGTGGTGTCTTGAGTGAGACACAATATTCGTTCAGCACGAGATTCGAGAATGGAAAAGGGACGAACCCGGAAGAGTTGGTCGCGGCGGCCCATGCCGGCTGTTTTACCATGGCGCTCTCGGGCCAATTGGGTGCGGCGAACCTGGTCGCCGAGCAACTGGCGACCACTGCCACCGTCACGATGGAAAAGGTGGAGGCGGGCTGGACCGTGACCGGCGTCCATTTGTCTGTCACGGGCAAGGTGCCCAAGGCCGATGCCGCCGCTTGGGAGAAGGCCACTGCGGCCGCCAAGAGCGGCTGTCCGATCTCCCGGCTGCTGAACACGACGATCACGATGGATGCGAAGTTGGAGAACTAGACCTCATGACCGTTTCACAGGATCCTAACTCGTTGGCCTTTCTCTTCGATCTGGACGGGACTCTGGTGGACAGCGTGTACCAGCATGTGCTGGCTTGGCGTGAGGCCACCCAGGCGGCAGGAATTGAACTGCCGGTTTGGAGGATTCACCGTCAAATCGGCATGAGCGGTGGCCTCATGTTACATGCGCTCTGGCGGGAAACCGGACGGCCCGTTTCAAAAGAGGAGGCGGAGCGCATTCAGCGGGTGCATGCCGACGCCTTTGCGAAACAGGCCCCATCACTCCGAGTGCTGCCCGGGGCGCAAGAATTATTGAACGCATTGACGACGGCTCACGTCCCCTATGCCATCGCCACCAGCGGGCGACTGCAAAGTGCGCAACATACGTTGAAACTGCTGAAGCTTCCTCCCGGAACTCCCGTGGTGACTCGTGATCAGGTGAAGCGCGCCAAACCCGATCCTGATTTGTTTTTGGCTGCCGCTGAACAACTTCACGTTCCGATTGCGAAGTGCATCGTCGTCGGTGACAGCGTGTGGGATCTCTTGGCGGCTCGTCGTGCTTCCGCGCTCGGGGTGGGGTTGTTGTCGGGAGGTTATGGGAGGGAAGAACTGGAACGAGCAGGCGCCTATCGCACCTATGATGATCCAGCGGACCTCTTGCGCCACCTGGACGAATGTGGCGTACGGCCGGACCCGCCCGTGTAACCTGTCGAACGCATCGAGTTGATGGCCCAGAAGACCGAAAACAACAAGATGCTGGGCGGAGAACTCTACCGTGCAAGCGACCAGGAGTTGCTCGATGAGCGACGCCATGCAACTCTATACGGCGCAGCATCCCCTCGATGCCAAGGTGCGTCGCTCCGGCCTGGAATCCGCAATCCCGATTCGGATCGGCAACGATGTGTGGATCGGCGGCGGGGCGCTGGTGCTGCCGAGCGTCACGATCGGAGATCGCAACATCGTGGGCGCAGGCAGCGTGGTCGTGCACAACGTGCCTCCGGATAGCCTTGTCGTCAGCAATCCAGCCTGCATTGTGCGAACGTTGGTGTAAATTCCGATCTGGAGAAGGATTCATTCATGGAAAAACCTGCTGATGTGACCCACCCCATTCATGCTCTGTTGCAGCGGCGGTGGAGTCCGCGCGCGTTTGCGGACCGGATGGTGGAGCCGGAACAACTGCAGAGCCTGTTCGAGGCAGCGAGGTGGGCGCCGTCGTCGAATAACGAGCAGCCCTGGCACTTCATTGTCGGGACGAAAGCGGACCCGTCCGCGCACGACCGTCTCGTGGCCTGCCTCAAGGAGGGCAACAGGAAGTGGGCGTGTCGCGCGCCGGTATTGATATTGTCCGTCGCACGGCTGAATTTTGAGGACGAAGGCACCCCAAACCGGCATGCCTGGCACGACACGGGGATGGCGGCACTCAGCCTGTGCCTGCAAGCGACGGCGTTGGGATTAATCGCGCACCAGATGGCAGGATTTGAGATCGAGAAGGCCCGCACCGATCTCGGCATTCCCGCCGGGTATGAATCGGTGGCGATGATTGCCGTCGGATACCCGGGCGACCCGGCATCGTTGCCGGACTATCTGCGCGAGCGGGAATTGAAACCGCGGGAGCGGAAGGCTGTGACCGAGTTCGTGTCTCACGGAACGTGGAATGGCCCACCCGAGTGGCTCACCCGGTAGGCGTCCTTGCTCAGGCGCGCCGGAGGCGCAGCATCTC
Organism: Nitrospira sp.; assembly: GCA_024998625.1. Classification (GTDB taxonomy): domain Bacteria; phylum Nitrospirota; class Nitrospiria; order Nitrospirales; family Nitrospiraceae; genus Nitrospira_A. The sequence goes on from JACOEL010000009.1 coordinate 130,120, forward strand.
GTTGCCACCCCGTTGAAGCTCATACCCGACCCGTTCGATTGAGCAGTGATGGCCCTCTCGACGGAGTTGCTCACACACCGGGTCCAGGTGCTGTGACCGCTCTGCGCGGAGCGCGAGCAGAGGGAAGATCCTCACTTCCCGCGCGACCCGCAACAGGGCTCGAATGGCTTCGAGGTGAAACGCTGCATCGAAGTGGTCCGAGTAGAGAAAGAGAAAGTGCGACGACAGTGCGAGGTCGAACCGGTCTGCTCCGAACGGGAGGTTCGGTAAGGCGCCACAGACATACCGACCTGTTCCCGCTCCCCCGCTGTAATCGGCGACAAATTGTTCCATCACCGCGATCCGGTTCCGTCGTAGATCATCCGGGTCGCGATGATAACTCCAGATCCAATTCTGCGGTGTCGCCCGCACCTGCTCAATGACGCGATCAAGGGTGGAGAAGAATTGCCGTTGGATCTCCGCTCCGCCGAATTGATACAGTGGGTCGATCGACCGGACGTCACCACCGGCCGCCGTGAGTTCGGCATTGAAGCTGGATGGTCCGGCGGCACAGTCCAGAATGCGGCTCCGGCGATCGGCCGCGCTGAGTGAAAACATCGACTCATATTCGCGCAGCGACCGTCCGAAGGGCACGGTCTGGTCAAGACGGATGCTCATGGGCGCACTGTATCAGACGTGGTCTGTACGAGACCATCGGCCTACGGAGAGTGATTTGTGGATGAGCCGACCGATGGCGAGTGGCAGGACGGGAATGGAGGCGCGGGCATGGGGCTGTTGAAGGGCAAAGTGGCCATTGTGACCGGATCGTCCAGCGGGATCGGCCGCGCCATCGCCGAACGCCTGGCGCAGGACGGCGCGACGGTGGTGGTGAATTACCATGCGCATGCGGAAAAAGCCCGGGAGGTGGCTGCAGCGATTCAGGCCAAGGGTGGGGTCGCCGCCGTCATCCAGGCGGACATGAGCCGGGTGGCGGACGCGCAACGCCTGGTGCAGGAGACGGTACACCAGTTCCATCGTCTCGATATTCTGGTCAACAATGCCGGTCGCTTCATTCCCAAGAAGTTGGTGGAGACGACGGAGGCGGAGTTCGATGCCATTCTTGCGCTGAATGCGAAGGGGCCGTACTTTGCGATGCAGGCGGCGGCCAAGGTGCTCAGTGACGGCGGACGCATTGTGAATATTTCGTCGGCGCTCACCCACCTGAAGTTTCCCGGCGCCACGGCGCACCTGGGAAGCAAGGCGGCGCTGGAGCAGTACGGCAAGGGCCTCGCGCAGGAACTGGCGCCACGCGGCATTACCGTCAATACCGTGTTGCCGGGCTTTACCGATACTGGTGTGTTGACGGAGCAGTATCGCAGCATGGGTGAACAGATGTCGCCGTTCAAAAGGCTCGGGCTTCCGTCCGACGTGGCCGATGTGGTGGCGTTTTTGGTGAGTGAGCAGGCACGGTGGCTGACCGGTCAGGTCATTCAGGCCGGTGGCGGGTTGGTGATGTAACGATCAAAGGAGGATTGATGGCAAGGCAGAACGTTTCGACCGGGGGACCATGGGAAGCGAAAATCGGGTATTCACGCGCGGTGCGAGTCGGTCAGTCGGTGCAGGTCTCCGGAACGACCGCGATGACCGCCACGGGGCTGGTCGGCAAGGGTGATCCCTACGCGCAGACGATCCAGGCGTTGAAGACGATCGAAGCAGCGCTCGTACAGGCCGGCGCGTCGATAGCGGATGTCGTGCGCACGCGCATCTACATGGCGAATATCGATCAGTGGCAGGAGGTCGGACGCGCGCATGGAGAGGTCTTCGGCTCGGTCCGGCCGGCGACCACGATGGTGGAAGTGAAGCGGTTGATCGATCCGGATATGTTGATCGAAATTGAAGCGGACGCGATCGTGTCATAACCGGATGCAGAAAATGTCCGCCAGCAGCGGTTTCAGGAACCGGAAAACGTGAGTCGTGAAAGGTGAAATGTCAGGCGACGTGCGACCTGTTTGCGTGTCACGCCTCACGAATTACTGGATGGCCTTTCTCCACCGTCTGCAGCTTGGATCGGTGAAGTTGCATGAACCAGCCGTCACCGGAAATTGCTCACCTGTGTAAGATCGATCCGGTGATGAGGCGGGTCATCGGCGAAGTCGGCCCGTATGCGTTGTCGCTTCAAGCGAGGCGTTCCCCGTTTGAGTCGCTGGCCCGCGCCATTGCCTATCAGCAATTGCATGACAAGGCGGCGGAGAGCATTCTCAAGCGGTTCATCGCGCTGTTTCCCGGCCGGCGGTTTCCCCGTCCGGCTGACTTGCTGGCGATGGCGCCGGAGATGATTCGCGGCACAGGGTTTTCTCGCGCCAAGATTGCCGCGTTGCATGATCTCGCGGCCAAGGCGATGGATGGAACCGTGCCGACCACGGCCGTGATCCAGCGGCTCGAGGATGATGCCATTGTCGAACGGCTGATCGCGGTGCGCGGCATCGGGCGGTGGACCGTGGAGATGCTGCTGATCTTTCAGCTCGGCCGACCCGATGTCCTGCCGGTGGATGACTTCGGCGTGCGAAATGGATTCCGGATCGCGTACAAACGAAAGGCGATGCCGACTCCAAAAGAGCTGTTATTGTATGGAGAACGCTGGAGGCCCTATCGCACGGCCGCAGCCTGGTATCTCTGGCGCGCGGCGGATCGGGCGAAAGTGGTGCGAACAACTCTGCCCGTGGTGACGGGTGCGGGGAAGCGAGCTCCGAATGGCTGACGCGCGTAAACGATTGGATGCGAATCGAGCCGGCAACTTCTATGTCGATTCCACGTGCATCAATTGTGATGCCTGCCGACAATTGGCTCCGTCGAGTTTCGAAGAGGTGGGAGACTATTCTGCGGTGATTCATCAGCCGGCCGCGGAATCGGAAACCAGGCAGGCCTATCGCGCGTTGCTCGCCTGCCCGACCGGGTCGATCGGGGCCGAGCATACGAACCACACCCTCTTAAGTGCCGCGAAAGCCGACTTCCCGCTCCCCATTGAAGGCAACGTCTACTACTGCGGCTTCAATTCGGAAAAGTCGTTCGGGGCGAACAGTTTTTTCGTGCGGCATCCGGACGGCAACTGGCTGATCGATTCGCCGCGGTATCTCAAACCGCTTGTCGAAGCCTTCGATCGGATGGGAGGCATCGCCCATATCTTTCTCACTCATGAAGACGATGTGGCGGATGCCGCCAGGTATGCGCGCCGGTTCGGGGCCCGTCGAATCATCCACCGTGCGGATGTCCATGCGATGCCTGACGCGGAGGTGATTATTGAAGGAGAGGAAGCGTGCGCATTCGGTGAAGACTTCCGCATCATCCCTGTTCCCGGTCACACGGCCGGTAGTCTCTGTCTGCTGTATCGGGACCGGTTCCTCTTCACCGGCGATCACCTCTGGTGGGACTCTGAGGTCCGGGAGCTGGCCTCGCCACGGCAGTTGGTGTGGAATGCCGCAGCCTTGCACCGCTCCATCGAGCAATTGACGGAGTATCCATTCGAATGGGTGCTGGCCGGTCATGGCGGCCGTGTCTGGCTGCCACAACGAGAAATGCGGGCGGCGTTGCGCGATCTGGTCGAGCGACGGAAATGAGGTGGAATCAGATGGGTTGGATGCTGGCTCTATCATGGACCGGTCTGCTCTTCATGGTGAGCGTCAGCCTGGCCGCCGCTGAACCGAGTCATCGGCCTGGCGATCAGTCGTTAATTGCGGCGGCAGAACGCAACGATGTCGAGACCGTGCGGCAGCTGTTGATTGAAGGAGCCAGCGTCCGGGCGCGTGATCCGCAGGGACGTACGGCCTTGCTGGCTGCAACCTATCGGAACCATGTCGAGGTCGCCAAGATGTTGATTCAGGCCGGTTCCGATGTGAATGCGCAGGATGCCATACAAAACAGTCCCCTGCTGTTGGCCGGGGCCAGCGGGTATCTCGACATTCTGCGGATGACGTTGGCCGCCGATCCAGACTTCACGATCTACAATCGCTACGGAGGCACCGCCTTGATCCCTGCCTGCGAGCGGGGCCACCTGGAAGTGGTGAAAGAACTGCTGAAGACGAAGATCGACGTGAATCACGTGAATCGGTTGGGCTGGACGGCTTTATTGGAAGCGATCATTCTCGGTGACGGTGGACCGACATATCAGACCATCGTCGGATTGCTGGCGGCTGCAGGGGCCGATCTCAACCTTGCCGACGGAGACGGGGTGACGCCGCTCCGGCATGCCAGACAGAAGGGCTACAGGGTCATCGCCGACATTCTCTCCTCGGCGGGGGCGCGGGAATAACCGGCAGAGGGGATCGCCGATCTTCGCTCCACTCCCTCGATAGGTGCTGTAGCCGAAGGGGCTCAGCAGTAGTGGACTGTGATACGGCTGCGTGACCTCGCGCAGGCTGAAAATCATCGTGGGACGCTCATTGTCCTGAGGCAATGGCCATCAGTCCGGGGAGCTTCAACGCGCCGACCGCATCCTGAATCACAGGAATCACCGCCGGTCTTGTAAAGCCCTTCCGCCACGCCAGCGCAATCCTGCGTTCCGGCACCGGCTTCATGAACTCCAAGACAGCCAGCCGTTTGTTCTGATGTTTAGCCGTGACCGCGCTGCAGGGCATGACGGTGATGCCCAGTCCGGAGGCCACCATCTGACGGATCGTCTCCAGCGAATTGCCCTGCAAACTTTCCGTGTCCGACCGGCTGAGTTCCGGGCAGCTCTCCAGGACCTGTTGCCGGAAACAATGTCCTGCGTGCGGTAAGAGCACACGCTCCGTGCTCAAGAGGGTCGAGTCGATTTTCGACCGTTTGGCCAGGCGGTGGTCGGCCGGCACCACGGCCTTGAATGGTTCGTCGTAGAGAGCTTGGCTGAGAATGCCCGGTTCTTCGAACGGCAGCGCAATCATGATCACGTCCAGTTTTCCGCTCTTCAGCATGGCGGTCAGATTGACGGTCAGATTTTCCTCGATTTCGAGCGGCATGCCCGGTGCGCGCTTGTGCAGCAGTGGGATCAGGTCGGGTAAGAGATAGGGCCCTACTGTCGCAATCACCCCGAGTCGTAATGCACCGACGAGTTGGTTCTTCCCCTGCGCGGCGAGCAGTTTGATCTGATCCGCCTCCTCCAGCACGCGTTGAGCCTGATGGACGATTTGCTCTCCGAGCGGCGTGAGCTCGACGTGATTCTTCCGCCGCTCGAAAATCGCCACCCCCAATTCATCTTCCAGTTTTTTAATGGCCAGGCTGAGGGCCGGTTGGGTGACGAACACGCGATCCGCCGCACGTCCGAAATGACGCTCGCGAGAAACCGCCACGATGTACTGCAGTTCCGTCAGAGTCATGGCACCTCTCCTCCATTGATAAGCTCAGTTTATCGTGATGCCATAGACTATCAATTGGACTGATTCATCGGCAACCGGTATCGTCTCTGTATGCTCTCGCAACAATGCAGCCATGAAACAAGCAGGTGGTATATGCGACAGATTGTGAGAGCCCTGGGTTATGGGGTTCGCCGTGATCATGTCGCAGCCGTGCGCGACGCCGTCGAAGCGAACCGGTCATCAGACCGTGGCCCTCTCGGAGGGGCAGCAAACGCCCCTGTCGGATGAAGAATTCGTTCAAAAGGTCGAACGACATAGGGAGCGCCAGGATCGGCCTGGAACGACTCTGCGGTTTCGATGATCCGTACGGGACGAGCACCGAAGGAAGAAGCAGAAAGGGAGGAGACCATGGGCAAGATTAGGATCAAGTGGGTGGTCGGTACGGTGGTGGGGGCGATGGTCGGGGCGATCAGCTTGGCGACCACCAGGGTCATGGGTGCGCCGTCGGTGGCGCAACCAGGCGCCGCTCCTGTGGCTCAGGAGGTGCCGCTGGGCTTAGAGGATCCCAGCGGGTACATTCCCGCCGACAATCCGCAGACGGCGCGGAAGATCGAGCTGGGGCGTTGGCTCTTTTTCGACACGCGGCTCTCGAAGAACGGAACCGTGGCTTGCGCAACCTGTCACATGCCGGGCCTGGCATTCACCGATGGACAGCCGGTCTCGACGGGTATTTACCGGTTGCAGGGCGGACGCAGTGCCCCGACGGCGATCAACCGGCTGTATAGCAAGGCGCAATTCTGGGACGGTCGAGCCGACACGTTGGAGGATCAATCGGTTGGTCCGTTCGTCAGCCCGGTTGAGCACGGGTTTCTCGACCACAATGAGTTGGTGGGCAAGATCAAGAGCATCGAGGGTTATCGGGCGCTCTTTCAGGAGGTGTTCGGTCGCGAGGTGACCATCGGCGATGTAGGTCGCGCGATCGCCGCTTTCCAGCGCACACTGTTGTCGGGCAACAGCCCGGTGGACCGGTTCGATATGGGCGGCGATGAGCAGGCCTTGAGCGATTCGGCGACGCGAGGGCTCGAACTGTTTCGAGGGAAGGCCCGCTGCACCCGTTGCCACTCGGGGTTCAACTTCTCCGACGAGAAATTTCATAACCTCGGTATCGGATGGGATACGAACACCGTCGATTTGGGGCGCTACATGGTGACGAAGAATGCCGAGGATATCGGCGCGTTTAAAACGCCCACGTTGCGGGAGATCGCGCGCACGGCGCCGTACATGCACGACGGCCGGTTTGCGACGCTCGACGATGTGGTCCGGTTCTACAACCAGGGCGGCATCAAGAATCCGCATCTCGATAATACCGTGATCCCGCTCGAACTGACCGAACCGGAGCAGCAGGATCTGGTCGCGTTCTTACGGTCGCTCAACGGCGAAGGGTGGCAACAGGTGGTTGTGCCCGTAGAGTTTCCGAAGTAAGTCGTACGTTCGCTGATTGGAAGGGTCGGGTCCTGAGGCTTCGTCCCTTCCCGTCGGTTCTCCGGGCTGCTTGCAAATGGTGGCCACGTACGGGTAACAGAGAGGGAGAAGAAGAGCCGTTCACTGCCGTCCCTGGATACGCTTCGTGATTGCTGCTGCCTTCCGCTGGATCGACCGCAATATTCTGGAACTCGCACGCGAGTTCCAACTCTCCTATCTGCCTCCCCTCATGGTCTACATGGCCGCCGGGATTTCCGGTCTGACCGGGATCGTCGGCACCTTCTTCGTCAAAGATTATCTGGGCCTGTCCGCGGCCTTTCTTGCCGCGTTGGGATTCTGGGCGGGCATTCCCTGGGCGCTCAAGATGCCGTTCGGCCATCTGGTCGATTTATTGTGGCGCTGGAAAAGTCTCCTTGTTTATTTTGGCGCCGGGGTGATTGCGGCCAGTCTGTTGATCATGGTCGGCCTGATCGGCCACCGCGAGGCGATGGTCGCCGTGATGCCCGCCGAAGTGTGGTACGTGCTCAGCGTGTTGTTGTCGCCGATCGGCTATGTGATTCAAGACACGGTGGCGGATGCCATGACGGTCGAGGCCGTGCCCAGGGTCGATGAACGAGGGGTGCCCATCGATGAAGCCAGACTGAAACTCATGCACACCACGATGCAGACGCTCGGGCGTGTCGCCATTATCAGCGGGGGCATTCTGGTTGCCCTGATTAATCTGTACCTGTTCAACGGCGTGGAAAGTATGCCGAAGGAGCAGGTGGCTGCGATCTATGAACAGGTGTATCTGATGGCGTTGGTGATCCCGGCCGTATCGGTGCTTGGGGTCATCACCGCGTCGGTTCTTCGGGTGCGAACCAAGCGGCGGCTTCTCAGCCAGGGTATGACGCTCGAAGAGGTTGCCTCGCTGACGGACCGTGCTGTCGAACCCACCAAGCCCAATTGGTGGATTCTAGGGGGCAGTCTGGCCTTCGTGCTCTTTACCTTGACGGTTGGAGTGGCAGATTTTGCTTACAGTGAAGAAATCGTGTTCGCCGGGTCGATGGCCATTGTGGCGTTGTTGATGGTGCGCCTCACCCGTGAGTTGGCTCCCGACGCGAGACATGTGCTCGTGGGCACCGCGCTGGTAGTCTTCGTGTTTCGTGCGGTTCCGGGCCCCGGCGAAGGTGCGACCTGGTGGATGATCGATCAGTTGAAGTTCGATCAACAGTTCCTGTCGGTGCTGTCGCTCATCGGCAGCGCCCTCACGCTCGCGGGCATGTTTCTGTTCCGACGATTCATGGCAGAGCGGTCCATTGCCTACGTGGTCGGCTTTCTCACCGTGGCGGCCTTTTGCTTAGGCTTGCCCATCGTCAGCATGTATTACGGGCTTCATGAGTGGACGGCGGCCTTGACCGGCGGCCTGGTCGATGCGAGGTTCATTGCCCTCGTGAACACGGCGTTGGAATCGCCGCTCGGCCAGATTTCCATGATCCCCATGCTGGCCTGGATCGCGAACTCTGCGCCGGCGAATCTCAAGGCGACTTATTTTGCCGTGATGGCGTCCTTCACGAACCTCGCGCTGTCGCTCGGCCAACTGGGGACGAAGTATCTCAACGACCTGTTTGTGGTGACCCGGGAGGTGCGCGATCCGGCTACCAACGCGCTGCAGACGCCGGAGGACTATAGTCAATTGGGAATCTTGCTGATCGTGCAGGCCCTGCTCGGCCTGGCCCTCCCCTTCGCCGCGATTCTATTTGCGCGATTCTCGCGGTATCGCAGCGCCTGAGTGACCGGAAGGAGATTGTCATGAACACCTTCCAATTTCTCGCCGATCACGGCGCCTCAGTGCTGTTCTGGGTGATCTTCGTTGAGCAGATCGGATTTCCGATTCCGGCGATTCCACTTCTCATTGCGGTAGGTGCGCTCGTCGGGGCCGGAAAAATGAGCCTCGTCACGGCGCTGCTTGTGCCGGTTGCCGCTGCGCTCCCCCCGGACCTCGCTTGGTACTATCTTGGTCGCATCAAGGGCGGCAAGGTGCTGGGTTTCCTCTGTCGCCTGTCGCTTGAGCCGGACTCCTGCGTCAGGGATACGGAAAATCTGTTTCACCGGTATGGGCCAGGTGGACTGTTGCTGGCCAAGTTCATCCCCGGCTTCAGTACCGTGGCGCCCCCGCTGGCCGGGATCGTCGGCATGAGTGCGCTCACGTTTATCCTGTACGACCTGGCCGGCACCCTCATCTGGGCCGGGGTGAGTGCGGGAGTCGGGGCTCTTTTCAGCAATCAACTCGAACAACTCGTCGGCCTGTTCGACCAGGGCGGTGGGCTGTTGCTCATGTTGTCGGTCGTCGGGCTGGCGGGATTCATCGGCTATAAGTTTTATCACCGGCAGAAGTTCTTGTGGCATCTACGCATGTCGAAGATCTCCGTGGAGGAACTCAAGCAGCGACTGGACGCAGGCGAGGCGATCAGTGTGGTGGATGTGCGGCACCCCCTGTCGGTTCAGCTCGATCCGGAGAGCATTCCCGGCGCCATCAATTTCACGTTGGAAGATATCGAACATCGCCATCAGGAAATCCCGCGCGACCGCGACATCGTGCTTTACTGCACCTGCCCCAACGAAGTGTCCAGCGCCAGGACGGCGTTCCTGTTGAAGAAGAAAGGCATCCACCGTGTGCGCCCGCTCGAAGGCGGCCTCGATGCTTGGCGAGAGCGGCAGTATCCGGTGGAACGGCGGGGGGACAGCGAGGCAATAGCCGCCAGCTAAGCGGTTGATGGATTCTTTCTTGTGAAGGTAATCCACCCGTGAATACTGTCGCTTGTTCGGGTCAAGGACTTGACAGGATTGAAGCATGTAGATAATCATCGACTCGATGGCGGAGTCCAAAGAGGTTCTAAGACCGTGCGTCATTCAACTTCAGTAAAAGTAGACATCAGAGAACGCCCCGCCTATCCCGTTACTGAGGCCGCAAACTACCTGCGTATCCCTGAATCGACTCTTCGGTGGTGGGTCACGGGACGGTACTATCGGATCACAACGGGGGCGCGGACTGTCAAGCCGGTCATTGAGCCTCCAGATTCGGATACCCTACTCTTGTCTTTCATGAACCTGGTGGAAGCCCACGTACTGGACTCCATTCGTCGTAACCACGGCATCCTACTTCCAAAAGTGCGTGCCACGCTAGAATTTTTGAGGAAACACTATCGTTCGAAGCATCCTCTAGCGGAGGAAGATTTCCAAACTGACGGAGTGAGTCTCTTTGTGGAGAAGTATGGAAGCTTGATCGATGCCTCTAAGGCAGGCCAAATCGCCATGCAGGAAATCTTGGCCATATACCTTCAACGTATCGAACGTGACGACACTGGACTGCCTATTCGATTGTATCCCTTCACCCGCAAGGGCGATCCTCATGATCCCAGAGTGATCGTCATTGATCCCCGCGTTTGCTTTGGGCGGCCTACCGTGGCCGGAACGAATATCGCGGCCGCCATCGTGGCAGAACGGTTTCATGCTGGCGAATCGGTTCATGAGCTGGCGATAGACTACGGCCGGAGCCCCCAAGAGATTGAAGAAGCCATCCGTTGCGAGCCAAGACGCGAAGCCGCCTGATCCTTCGACCTTTTTCCTGGATGCGTCCCTTGGAAGAGGCACCGTCGCCGATATGCTTCGTCAGGTGGGTGAGCGAGTAGAAATTCACGATGCCCACTTCCCATCAGGCACACCGGACGAAGTGTGGCTTCAAGAGATCGGTCGAAGGGGGTGGGTAGTTCTGACAAAAGACGCAAACATCCGCTATCACCCTCTTGAGAAACAGGCTATTCAAGCGTCGGGTGTAGTGGCGATCATCCTCACCAAAGGAAACCTCAAGGCTGAAGAAATGGGACAAATCTTCGTGAACGCCCTTCCACAGATCAAAAGACTCATTCGGAAAAACAGGCCTCCATTTATCGCTCGCCTCACTCCAGCCGGTTCATTGTCCGTGTTTGACCTTGGGAATATCTGATTAATTCGAAATCTCAGACAGCGACGAGTTAAATTCTCTATTTTTTGGACACCGACTGATCCAAATCGGGAATTAATCAGAGGTTCCCTTGATCACTAGGATTAATTTCAGACGGCTTTTGCAGGGCTACAGCCAGATCCATCAACATTCGGGTGGAGTGGAGTTGACAGGCTGAGGGTTTCTCGTCATGGTTTCGCGCGAGCGGCCCCGCCGAATCGGGCTGCTCCTTTGAGGGATGAGGCCTTGGGAGAGCGATGGCAATCGATAAGCAGCATATCCTCGATGAGATCCAACGAATAGCTAAGGTCAATGCGGGAAAGCCCCCTGGTCAAAATGAATTCAAGAACCAGGCAGGAATCAACAAGTACGACTGGTTCCCGCATTATTGGGTGCGATGGGGAGATGCCCAGGAAGAGGCCGGATTTGCTCGGAATAAATTTCAGGAAGCCTTCGAAAGAGACTTCCTTATAGAAAAGTTCATAGATCTAATTCGCAGGACGAAAGACCGAGACAAGGTACGGTTTCCTGTAGAGGGAGAGATGCTTGCTGAAAGAAAGAGGACTGCTGACTTTCCTCACGCGCAAGCCTTTCGTCAGCAATTTGGAGGAAAGGGGCAAATAGCCGCGGCTATCCTTGAACACTGTCGAGCGCGGAGCGGTTTCGAAGATGTGATAGGAGCGTGCGAGGAGGTCATCAAGGCTAATCCGGCCCCATCAATAAAGGAGCAAGAATCGAGAGACCAAGAGATTTTAGGATATGTGTACCTGATAAAGTCAGAGAGGTATTACAAGATCGGAAGGACCAATGCGGTCGGAAGAAGGCATTACGAATTGGCTATCCAGCTTCCAGAAAAAGCCAACGTTGTGCACGAGATCAAAACTGATGATCCGCTCGGCATTGAGGCCTATTGGCATAAACGGTTCGAGGCCAAACGCGGAAACGGCGAATGATTTGAGTTGACAGCAGAAGATGTCAGAGCATTCAAACGGCGCAAGTTCATGTAATACCGTAGGACGTGCTAGTGTTGGTTCACCGAGCACCCCCCTTGACCTGTGCGATATTTCTCAACGTCAGTGCGCCGGAGTTTCGCGAGGAGCTGTGGGGCGGACGTGTTTGATCATGGCCAGAACGGCGGGGCTGGCGTGTTCGGGGTGGATGACGATGCCGGAATGGCGATTCGCAAAGACTCGAAAGACTTCGTCGGAAAATCCCTGTCCCACGGAGCGTACGTCACGAAAATCCACTACGATCTCGCGAACGTTCTCCAAATTTGCAAGGAGGCGTCGTGCCTCAGACCGGGCGATGAAATCAGGCCTCAACAACCTTATGCGGACTGAATCTCCCTGACATTCTAAGTCGAATTCTGGCTGCGGAGAATCGCCTGTCACTTTACCCATGGTAGAGCTCAGCAGATTACGTGACGAATGCGAAGAATATCATCAAGCCCGATAAGCATGGAAGCTGGCATCCCCTTGACCTGTGCTGTATGATGAACATCTAAGACGTAATGAGACGTGAAAAGTGAAATGCGAATGGACGCGGAGAAGTACGTCGAATCCTTTCATGAGCGAATGGCCTCTCACCTTTTACGTCTGACGTTTCACGATCACCAAGAAAGGGGGCGACCGGTTTCGACGGGGATATTGACGCCATCGTCGCATGTCGAGATCTCGGGAACTCGTAAAATTCCGGGAAAAACGCAACTGCCAACCAAGAACTGGCACTCGCAGCCTAATTTAGGCTGAGACGTCGTTCCATCTGAGGCCCGCGGGGGTGGAATGGCGCGATGCAGCGGGCTGGTCTCACGCCGGTGCTCAGCGGCGAGGGGCGAGACAATACTGGGCTAGCGGTGATTCTAAGCCGGCCGATAGGCGTGGGTCGCTGCGAAGCGTAAAGAATCGGCTACACATGTAGACGCGATGTGCCGACGATCTTCGGACAGGGGTTCAACTCCCCTCGCCTCCACCAAACCGCACTTTGTGCGACCCCGCGCCTCAAATGTGCGCGGGGATACTTCCCCTCAAGTAGGTGCCTTTTTCAGCTCGCTCGACCCGGAGCCATTTCAATGGTTCCGGGCGACGGGAGACACTCCCCCAGTGGTTTGTTTTCGATGCGCTGGCGGGATCATTCATGAAGGGCTCGGAGACTCTCCGAGCCCTTTTTTCTTGCTCGCACCCCTCTGGCGGGCCAGGTGCTGCGTGCAGACCTCCCGCACACAGCCGCGTAACCAGCGATGGGCGAGATCGCTATCCAACCGCGGATGCCAGAGCAACGACACCGTAAACTCCGGCGTGGAGATCGGGAGGGCAAAGCTAAACAGGCCTGCCCGCAAGATCCCGGTATGTCGTTCTGGAACGGTGGCGATGAGGTCGGAGGCGCGAGCCAGCGCGAGGGCTGTCGCAAAGCCCCCGACAATCGTGGCCAGCTCCCGCTCCAATCCGAACGCTGCTAAGGCATCATCGATCGGGCCCTTTTCAGGTCCCTGGCGCGAGACACAGATGTGTTTCCCGGCGGCGTAGCGGGAGGGCGTGATCCTATTCTTCGTGAGCGCATGTCCGGCTCGCACGACACCGATGTATCGGTCATTGAACAGGGCCTGCACGCGCAACTCCTGAGCCGTCGTCTTATCGACCACTCCGGTCTCCAACTCGACAGTGCCTTCACGAAGCGGCGCGCTGTCCTTCTGTGACTTCTGCACGAAGCGCAGCCGCACGCCCGGTGCCACTTCACTCAGGCGGGCCAGCAGCGGCGGCCCGAAGTTCTCCACAAAACCTTCGCTGGTCCGCAGGGTGAAGGTTCTCACGAGCGTGGTGAGATCAAGTCGTTCCGCCGGGCGAAGCACCGCTTCGGCGTCCTGCACCAGCTGCCCCACGCGTTCGCGCAAGGCCAACGCTCGTGGTGTCGGCACGAGCCCGCGACCGGCTCTGACCAACAGGGGGTCGCCGGTTGTCGCGCGCAATCGGGCAAGCGCTCGGCTCATCGCCGACGGGCTGAGTCGCAACCGGTGGCTGGCGCGCGCCACGCTGCCTTCCGCCAGCAACACATCGAGAGTTATGAGGAGATTGAGATCGGGCCTCGCCATGGCGCGATGATAGCACGGTTCACTCGTGAGATGGCGTCAGACGCACGAATACCATGCAACCGCTGCGTGTTCCGCCAGGTCTTGAAGCAGCGTAAGATGGCCACATTGTCGTTGATACTTTTTAAGGAGGTCGGAGCGCATGGACACACAGTTTTGGCATGACCGGTGGGCCAGCAATGAAATCGGCTTTCACAAGAATGACGCGAACCCCTTGCTGGTGAAGTACCTCGACGAGTTGTCGCTGGCGAAAGGCAGCCGTGTATTTCTGCCGCTCTGCGGGAAGACGCTCGATATCGGGTGGTTGCTGTCTCGGGGCTTTCGGGTGGCCGGGGCCGAATTGAGTGCCATTGCCATCACGCAGTTGTTTGCGGAACTCGGCGTGACGCCGACGATCACCAAAGTCGGCACGCTCGATCACTACCGCGCCCCGCAGCTCGACCTCTTCGTTGGCGACGTCTTCACGCTGACGCCTGAGCTGCTGGGCCAGGTCGAGGCGATCTACGACCGAGCGGCTCTGGTCGCGTTGCCGCCGGACATGCGCGCTCGATACGCCGCGCATCTCGCGACACTCACCGCGCACGCACCGCAACTGCTGATCTCCTTTGAGTATGACCAACAAGCGATGGAGGGCCCACCCTTCTCCGTCAGTGAAGAAGAGATCCGCAAACACTATGGTCAGGGGTATGACATCACGGTCCTGGCCAGCCTCGATGTCCCCGGCGGCCTCAAGGGACGCTGCCCGGCCACAGAGAGCGTCTATTCGCTCAAGAAGAAGCCTTTCGGCGGGGCGTGATCTGCGTGTGGTCGCTTTGTTCGCTGGCTGCTGAAGGCTCCTTTTGGTAGACTGGCGCCCGTCTTAAGGTGACTTTCTCACGAGACGGTTGAATGCCATTCAAGGAGCGCGTTGTTCTGTGACGCCGGAAACCAAAGCCCGTCAGCAGATCGATCGTAAGCTCGAACAAGCCGGCTGGGTCGTACAGGATATGAACCAGCTCAATCTGTCGGCCGGCGTGGGTGTGGCGGTACGAGAATATCCCACCGATACGGGCCCGGCCGATTATGTGCTGTTTGTGAACCGCCAAGCCGTCGGGGTCATCGAAGCCAAGAAAGACAGTGAGGGCGAGAAGATCACGGTGACCGAAAGCCAAACCGAACGTTACGCCCATGCCCAGCTCAAATGGCGCAAAGACAACAGCCCGTTGCGGTTTCTGTTTGAAGCCACCGGTCAAATTATCCGCTTCACCGACGGAACGGACCCAGCCCCGCGTTCACGTGAACTCTTCCACTTCTTCACGCCCGAAACATTAGGCGCCAGGCAGGCTCAACCGCAGACCTTGCGCCGTCGGCTGGCCGAGCAGATGCCGCCGCTGCACGAACAGAATCTACGCACCTGTCAGATCAGCGCCGTGACCGGGCTGGAACAATCCCTGCGCCTGAACAAGCCGCGCGCCCTCGTTCACATGGCTACCGGCGCGGGTAAGACCTTCACCGCCATTACCTCGGTGTACCGGCTGCTCAAATTCGGCGGCGCCACGCGCATCCTGTTTCTCGTCGATACCCGCAATCTCGGGAAGCAGGCTCATCAAGAATTCATGGCCTACACCCCGCCCGATGACGCGCGTAAGTTCACCGAGCTCTACAATGTGCAGCGACTGGCCTCGTCCACCATCGATCCGCACGCACAGGTCTGCATCAGCACCATCCAACGTATGTATTCGATTTTATCCGGCGAGCCGATCGACGAATCGGCTGAGGACATCTCCCTGAACGAACTGCAGCAGACCGCCAAGCAGGCAAAGGTCGTCCGCTACAATCCGGCGGTGCCGGTGGAGACTTTCGATGCCATCATCATCGACGAATGCCATCGCAGTATCTACAACGTCTGGAAACAGGTGCTCGATTACTTCGACGCCTACCTGATCGGCCTGACCGCCACGCCGGACAACCGCACGTTCGGCTTCTTCAACGAAAACATCGTGGCTCAATATACCTACGAGCAATCGGTCGCCGATGGCGTGAACGTGGGTTACGACGTGTACGAGATCGAAACCGAGGTCACCCAGAAGGGCGCTAAGCTCAAGGCCAAGGAGTGGGTGGACCATCGCGACCGCCAGACCCGCAAGAAACGCTGGGCCGAGGTCGAGGAAGATACCGTTTATACCGGCAAGGAGCTGGATCGCTCCGTGGTCAATCCCAGCCAGATTCGTCATGTCATCCAGGCCATGAAAACTGCCGTGGAAACGCAGATCTTCCCGACTCGCAAGGAGACGCCGAAGACTCTGATCTTCGCCAAGACAGACAGCCATGCCGACGACATCATTCACATCGTGCGCGAGGTGTACAGCCAGGGCAACGCCTTCTGCCGCAAAGTGACCTACAGCGAAAAAGAGGCCGACGGCATCCTCTCCAGCTTCCGTAACGACTACCATCCGCGCATCGCTGTCACGGTGGACATGATCGCGACGGGCACCGATGTCAAACCGCTGGAGGTGCTGCTGTTCATGCGCGATGTGCGCAGCAAGGGCTATTACGAGCAGATGAAAGGACGCGGCGTGCGCGCCCTCGACGGCGAGAGCCTCAAACGTGTCAGCAACAGCGCCGACGGCGCGAAAACGCGTTTCGTCCTGATCGATGCCGTGGGCGTGGAAAAATCCCTCAAGACCGAAAGCCGCCCCTTGGAGAGGAAGCCCGCGGTTCCTCTCAAGGACCTCCTGCAGGGCGTGGCGGTCGGACACCGGGACGACGACACCGTCCTCTCCCTCGCGAACCGCCTGATACGGTTGGCTAAGCAACTGGATGACAAGGCCCAGGCGCGTATCCTGAAAGTCTCCGGTGGTCTGTCCGTCGCCGAACTCGGCAAGGGCTTGATCACCGCGCTCGATCCCGATGCCATCGTCGCCGCCGCTCTCGCCACGGCCAAAGCCAATGGCTTTACCCGTGCCGAAGACACGCTCCTGCCCCAGGAGATCGAGACCGCCCGCGCGACACGGGTGGCCGCCGCCTGTGCACCGTTCGACAACCCGGAGTTGCGCAACGAAGTCGAAGCCGCCCGGCGGGAGCGCGAGCAAATCATCGACCACCTCAACCCGGATCAAGTCACGTTCGCGGGTTTCTGCGAGCAGGCCGAAGCCCAAGCCCAGGCCGTGATCACAAGTTTTTCCGACTACCTGGCCGCCCACAAGGACGAGATTGCGGCGCTGAGTTTCTTCTACCAGCAGCCCTACCAGCGGCGACAATTGACTTTCGAGATGATCGAAGACCTGCACGAGCGGTTATGCAGGCCACCCCTGATGGTGACTACCGAACGGCTGTGGAACGCCTATGCGCGGGTGCGGACCGATCAGGTGAGGGGCGTGTCGAGCCGGCGGCAGCTCACCGACCTCGTCTCGTTGGTTCGCTTTGCCTTGGGGCTCGATAGCGAACTCAAACCCTTCAGCGATCAAGTGGACAAGCGCTTTCAGGAATGGATCTTTCGCCACAATGCTCAACGCGCCACGGCCTTCAGCCCCGACCAAACGGAATGGTTACGGCTGATGAAGGACCATATCGCCAACTCCTGCAGCATCACCCGCGAGGATTTCGACTATGCCGAGCTGGCGGACAAGGGCGGGCTGCAGAAGGCTTGGGGCCTGTTCGGCCAGGAGCTGGACGGCTTGCTGCAGGAGATGAATGAGGAGTTGGTGGCGTGAGCCAAGAGCAGCTGGAACTGAGGGCAACGCTTGGAGAGTTGGTTGACGAAGCTGTCGATCAATCAGGCCCCCATCAGGGCTCTTTCATCTATGTTGACATTAGTAGCATTGACCGAGAAAGCAAGCATATCGTTGCAGCTAAGACGTTGTCGCTTGACCAAGCTCCCAGCCGGGCAAAACAAGTTCTGAGGGCTGGTGATGTATTGGTCTCGATGACGCGCCCCAACCTAAACGCCGTTGCTGTAGTGTCCGAACAACTTGATGGTGCTATCGGTTCAACCGCCTTTCACGTACTTCGCTCGCGTTGGTTGCGGCCGAAATTCCTGCATGGACTAGTCCAAACGCAAGACTTCATCGATGCCATGTCGGGGGTCGTGCAGGGCGCTCTGTACCCTGCTGTGCGGCCAAGGGATATCAGCGGTTACTGCTTTCAATTTCAGACCCCGGAGCAGCAAACCCGCATTGTCGAAAAACTCGAAGAACTGCTGTCCGATCTTGATGCGGGGGTGGCTGAGCTCAGGGCGGCGCAGAAGAAGCTTGGGCGATACCGTCAATCGCTGCTGAAGGCTGCCGTTGAAGGCGCACTTACCGCCGAATGGCGCAAGCACAACAGGCCGCGAGAAACCGGCGCGCAACTGCTCGAGCGCATCCTCACCGAACGCCGCGCGCGCTGGGAAGCGAAGCAACTCGCCAAGTTCAAGGAGCAAGGCAAGACCCCGCCTAAGGACTGGCAGAAGAAATATCCCGAGCCTGTCCAGCCGGATACTACCAACCTGCTCAGACTGCCGGATGGGTGGGTGTGGGCGACCCTGGAACAGCTCTCGGAATTTATCACGAGTGGGTCGCGTGGGTGGGCCGAGTACTATGCTGAATCGGGAGCAACATTCATCCGGTCACAGAACATCAATAAGGACCGGCTGGATTTGTCAGACATCGCGTTTGTGAGACCGCCCGTCAGTATGGAGGGCATGCGGACAAGAGTGCGGTCTCACGATCTCTTGCTGACCATCACTGGAGCAAATGTCGGTAAGGCTGCGTGGGTCGAGGGTAGCATTGGCGAGGCATACGTCAGTCAACATGTGGCATTAATCAGGCCGATCGAAACGACCCTTGCTCCATTTCTGCACATGTTCCTCATCGCGTCTGCGGGGGGCCGAGGGCACTTGAATAAGGAAGCCTACGGGGCAGGAAAACCTGGCCTGAATTTGCAGCAAGTGGGAGCCCTCACCGTGCCATTGCCCAGCTCGGCAGAAATACCAGCTCTAGTCGATTCTATGACGGGACAGGTAAAGGCGTTGACCGAACAAACAATCGCCATTGAATTGGCTTTCAAGCAATCTGCCGCCCAGCGCAAAAACATTCTTAAAGCCGCCTTCTCCGGCCAGCTGGTGCCGCAAGACCCGAGCGACGAACCGGCCAGCGCATTGTTGGCGCGCATTCGCGCCGAGCGGAAGAAAAGGACAGGTGCTCATTCGACTAGAACGGAGACCATATGAATCCCTACGTTCCGAGTGACTTGCCCTTGCGTGATCTGGATTTGGCGCGGTTGCTGCCCAAGGTGGGCCCGCGAATGCGGCGCTCGCGCGTTATGATGGGCTCCTCCAATCGGTTGTCAATCCAGGCGTCATGCTCTCCCCGCTCACCCAGCGCGAAGCGGTGTTGTCGTCAAAAATCGAAGGCACCCAGGCCACGGTGGATGAGGTGTTGGAGTATGAAGCCGGGTTGGATTTCGATGCCGAGAAAACCAAAGACATTCAAGAGATCGTCAACTACCGGAAGACCTTGATCATGGCGACCGAGGCCGTGGCGCAGCGCCCCCTCAGTTTGAATCTCTTGCGTCAGATGCATGCCGTGCTCATGGATGGTGTGCGGGGGGCCAATCGTACGCCGGGCGAGTTTCGTCGCGAACAAAACTGGATCGGCAGCGCTGGGTGCCCCATTGAGCAGGCTAGCTTCGTGCCGCCATCACCCCTGCAACTGTTGGATTATCTGCAGGCCTGGGAAGCGTATCTCACGGTCAACGATGTTGATGTGCTCGTGCAGTGCGCTGTTGTGCATGCGCAGTTTGAATTGATTCACCCCTTTAAGGACAGCAATGGCCGTATCGGCCGCCTGTTGATCCCGCTGTTTTTGTATCAAAAGCGCGCCTTGGGTAGCCCGATGTTCTATCTGAGCGACTATCTCGAACGCCATCGCGAGGAATACTATGCGCGGTTACAAGCCATCAGTCGCGACGGTGATTGGAGTGGCTGGATTGCATTTTTTCTGGATGCCGTGGCTAGCCAGGCGTTGACGAATGCCGAACGTGTGCGTGCGACCTTGGCCCTCTATGAGGAGATGAAGCGCCGCATTGCGGAACTCACGCGCTCCCAGCATGCGATTGCGGTTCTTGATACGTTGTTCGATCGGCCTATTTTCCAATCGAATGATTTTGTGCAACGCTCCCGGATTCCTAAACAGTCGGCCCTTCCATCCCTCCGCAGTTTGCGTGAAGCCGGTATCTTGCAAGTGCTTCGTGAAAGCAGTGGACGCCGGTCGGGGGTGCTTGCCTTTCGAGATTTGCTCAATTGTGCTGAAGGCAGGAAGGTACTTTGAGTCCGGCCTGGTACACACAAGGGTTTTTGAGTCCCAAAATACTCAAATTGCGGGACTCAAATTATATTTGTGTGGAGTGGATCGGACTCAAATCTATCGGCTATAGGATGCTTGACAGATGGTTTTATTATCTCCTGCGCTGGAAAATGAATTGAGAAATACTGAAAAACCCTTTTACAACAGTGGCTTAATGGGTCAGTCATTATCTGGAATAGTTTAAGTCCGCTGTGTTGGGCGTAACTCGGCATCCCCCACGACATTCATGAATACTTCCACCCTTGTCCAAAAAGTCTGGAACTTCTGCCACACCCTGCGCGATGACGGCGTGGGATACGGCGACTATTTGGAGCAACTCACGTATCTGCTGTTCTTAAAACTGGCGCACGAATATGCCCAGGAGCCCTATTGTCGCGATACCCACATTCCCAATGGATTTGACTGGACGGCGCTCACATCAAAAACCGGCGAACCGCTGGAAGCGCAGTACCTGGCCACGCTCCATAGGCTGGGTCAGGAGCCGGGGATGCTCGGCGCGATTTTTTTCAAGGCGCAAAACAAGATTCAGGATCCGGCCAAGCTGTCACGTTTGGTGCAGATGATCGATGCCGAAAGTTGGATCAGCCTCGATGCCGATACCAAGGGGGATTTGTATGAGGGGCTGCTGCAGAAGAACGCCGAAGACACGAAGAGCGGGGCCGGCCAGTACTTCACGCCCCGCGCCTTGATCGAAGCCATGGTGGCTTGTATCCGGCCAGAACCCATGAAGACGATTGCCGATCCGGCCTGTGGCACCGGCGGTTTTTTTCTTGGCGTCTACAACTGGCTGAATCGGCCCGGTGCCAAGTTAGATAAGCGCCAGAAGGAGTTTCTCCGCAACAAGACCTTTCATGGCAACGAGATTGTGCCCGGTACGCGGCGGTTGTGCTTGATGAATCTGTTCTTGCACAACATCGGCGAGCTTGACGGCGAGCCCTCGGTTGAACGATCGGACGCCCTGATCACGGAACCGAAACAGCGGGTGGATTATGTGTTGGCCAATCCCCCCTTCGGCAAGAAAAGCAGTATGACCATCACCAATGAGGAGGGCGAGGAAGACAAAGAGGCCCTCACCTACGAGCGGCAGGATTTCTGGGAAACGACGTCCAACAAGCAGCTCAACTTCTTGCAGCACATTGTGAGCATGTTGCGAGTGGACGGCCAAGCCGCAGTGGTGTTGCCGGATAATGTGCTGTTCGAAGGCGGCGCCGGTGAAAAAATCCGCCGTAAGCTGCTGGAAACGTGTGATGTCCATACCATACTCCGCCTCCCTACCGGCATGTTTTATGCGCAAGGAGTGAAGGCAAACGTGGTGTTTTTTTCCGCTAAACCGAAGGACGGTCGTATTCACACAGCAGGGGTGTGGTTCTACGATCTGCGGACCAACAAGCATTTCACACTGAAGACCAGGCCGTTAAAGCGTGATGATCTGCAAGAGTTTGTTGTCTGCTACCACCCCGAGAACCGCCATGAGCGAAAAGAAACAGAGCGTTTCAAGTACTTCAGTTATCAAGAGCTGATCGCCCGGGACAAAGCCAATTTGGATATCTTTTGGCTCAAGGATGACAGCTTGGACAACTTAGATGACCTCCCGCCGCCTGACGTGTTGCAGCAAGAAATTATTGATCACCTGGAGGCAGCCTTAGCGTCGTTCAAAGATGTGGCTGCGGGGCTCCAACAAACACCGAGGAGGAATGTGAGATGAGTGACGATCTGATCAAGTATCTTGGTCCGTTGGCTGCGCTGGCGGGCGTGTGGGAGGGCGACAAGGGCGCTGATGTGGCGCCTGATGACAACCGGGGGACAGAACAGAATGCCTATCGTGAACGGTTGACCTTCGAGCCGTTCGGTCCGGTCAACAATCATGAACAACAGCTCTATGGACTTCGTTATGCGACCGTGGCCTGGCGCTTGGGCGAGGACGCGCCGTTTCACGAGGAGACCGGCTACTGGCTGTGGGATGCGGCGGCGAAGCAGGTGCTGCGCTGTTTCATCGTGCCGCGCGGTGTCACGGTGCTGGCCGGCGGCACCGTGGAACCGGACGCCATCTCGTTTCAGATTTCGGCGGATGCCGGATCGGATACCTATGGCATCTGCTCGAACAAGTTTCTGGATCGGGAGTTTAAGACCGTGCGATATGAACTCACGGTGACCCTGCACGGCCCCGACAGTTTCAGCTACCACGAAGATACGCAACTGAAGATGAAGGGGCGGAGCGACTTGTTTCACCACACCGATACCAATCGGGTGACCCGGGTCAGGTAGCCGGTCGTCCGAGACCCGAACACACGCCACCTTCGACATTCGCTCTCAACTTGTCAGCCTGCTATAGTGAATCGAGGCAGTTCCTCGGGGCGTCAGAGCCGGAGGGCCATCTGAAGTATTAATCTCTGACTGGTGTATTAATCTCTGAAAGGGGGTCATATATGACAAAATCATTGATCGCATTGACAGGATTGCTCTTGCTTGCCGGTTGTGCGGGATTGCCGCAAACGACAAGGACAGCGGTGATCCACGAGGTCAAATTCGAAGAGCACATGATGCCTGCTGAGCTGACGGTACATGTCGGGGATGAAGTGCGCTGGGCGAACCACCGCACACTTCCGGTATTGATCGATATTCCCGGCCTCGATGGGGACATGTTGTCCTGTGAACGTGAGTTCTCGAACATGTTCGGGCGGGCGCAAGAGCTCTTTGAATTGGCCCCGAATAAGAGCGCGAGCCTCTGTTTCAACAAGGCCATTGTGATTAGCTACAACGCGCGTATGCGATCGGCCGCACCGGGCGGTATGCAGATCGAGCCGGGAACCATTCGGGTCGTTGCTCCCGCGCAGTAGTGACTGGGCAGGCGGCCGGCCCGTTGGTTGTGCCCGACCGCTCCCTCCCTCCGTTCTCCCCGGAGTCGCCTGCGTGGCTCCGGGGTCGGAGTCGAACTCTCAAGATCGACATGTCTGCTTGAAAAAGATGTCGTTGCAGTCGTGCGGCGGATGGGTGCTGCTGAAGCAAGCTGCTGTGCAAGAGGAATGCTGCCGCGGCCGGTCGCGCCAGAGCACTGCTTCGCAGGTGACGGACTTTTTCCGCATCCTGTTACAGCACCGTCGTCCAGGGCGGACTGACGGCGAACGCGGCGTTGATCAGGCCGACGTGGGAGTAGGCTTGGGGGAAATTGCCGAGCTGGGTGCGGGTTTCCGGGACAAAATGTTCGGAGAAGAGCCCGAGGTGATTCGCGCCGGTGAGGACCTGAGCCATGATCTGCTGCGCTTCCGCCATACGACCCAGGCGCGCAAGGCCTTGAACGACCCAGAAGGAGCAGATGACGAAGCTGGATTGCGGCCGGCCGAAATCATCGGGGCGAAGGTAGCGAAAATAAAAGCCCGTCTCTTTCCCGCCGGCTTGCACGGCGAGGGCCCGTGCAATGCTCTGCATGGTCGCTTCGCACACGTCGCGGTTGGGAAAGCCGAGGATCGCCGCTTGCGCCAGCGAGGCATCGTAGGTCTCGTCCTTGGGGCCGTTGCGCAGAGAGCCGTCTTTCGTGGCGTACAAGAGTGCCTGTGCGGCGCGCGCGCGGGCCGCATCGAGGTCGAACGTCAACGAGGGCAAAAATCCTGCTTTGTGCATGCGGTGCGCCCGGTCGAGTCCGGCCCAGCACATCAAATTTGAAAAGGAATGTTCCTGCCAGCCGTTGCGAATTTCCCATAGCCCCGCATCCGGTTGGGCGATGGTTCGGTCGCACAGCCGAGCCAGATTGGCGACGAGTTGTTCCTGATCTTTAGTCCGCAGATCGTAGAAACGATTGTCGGAGAAGATCGGGGTCAGCGCGAGGACCAGCTCGCCGTAGACATCGTTTTGGATATGTTCGGCGGCCTGATTGTGATTGCGCACCGGCGCGCTGCCACAGAAGCCGGCCCAGTTCCGGTGTTCGGTTTCCGGCAGCGGGAGATCCTGGCTGAGCGTATAGACCGGCGCGAGTCGCTCATGGGAATGTTCATGTGTATAGGCGATGTTGAGCAGGAACTTGAGAAACCCTTCCATCTCTTCAAAGTGCCCGAGATTGTGGAAGGCGGTCAGAGAAAAATAGGCGTCACGCAGCCAGCAGTACCGATAGTCCCAATTCCGCGGGCCGCCCGGTTCCTCCGGGAGGCTGGTGGTCAAGGCGGCGAGGATGGCGCCCGTGTCTTCATAACAATGGAGTTTGAGCGCGAGCGCGGAACGAATGACTTCTTCCTGGTGCAGCACCGGAATCGAGCAATGTTTCACCCACATGCGCCAGTAGCGGGTCGTCTGGTCGAGGAATTCGTGGCTGACCTTGGCGAGATCGTCCTCGATGCCCAAACCCCAGGTGAGCGCAAAGTACGTTTTCTCGGTGAGGGCGAAGGGGCGTTCCTCGTACAAGTAGGTCAGGGGCATGTTGGTCAACAGCCGGAGGTACTCCCCGCGGATGTCGTACCGGACGTGACTGTTGCCGCGCATGCCGCGGGCATAGTCTTTTCCCCACCCCGTGACCGGGCGGCAGCTCACGTGGATGGAGGGCGTGCCGGCCAGGGGTTCGACAATTCGAAAGAGGGCGGCGGGGCGGTACACGCGGCCGTACTGTTCGAAGCGCGGGCAGAAGTCCGTGATCCGGAACGTGTCGCCCTTTGACGTGGAGACCTCGGTCACCAGGATATTTGTATTAGGAAGGTAGCGTTGCGTTGTCTTGACTTGAGCGGAGCTGGTAGGGCTTGATATTGAGAAGTGCCCTCCTTCCAGATCAAGGATTCGTCCAAAGACCGGATCACTGTCCGGTCTGGGCAGGCAGAGCCAGTCCACAGACCCGCTTTCATGGATATGGGCGGAGACGTGGCAATTGCCGATGAGTCCGTAAGGGTACATGGCTCCGACCATAAGAGATTTTGATCTCAAAGTAAACTGCAGGAGCAAAAATGCGGCTGTCTCTCCGCTTTATCCTTCCCCTCTTGCTGGTTTTGGGGGTCGTGGCCTATAGCGTCGTGCCCCTCGTCGATTCGCTCACGCTGAAGTGGTTCACGCGCGACCTCGAAAGCCGATCCAAGCTACTCGCCAGCACGATGGAAGTGCCGTTGGCGGACCTGGTCGTTTCGCGTTCACGCACCAAGATCTTCGCCTACTTTCACAAAGTCATTCAGGACGAGCGGCTCTATGCGCTGGGTTTCTGCGATACTCAGCAGCGCCTGCTTTACCAGACGCTGACCTATCCCGACCAGCTGTCCTGCGAAAGTCTGGCGCACCTGGCGCCCGGTTCCTCGGAAGTGGTGGAGTTCGCTCAGGGGCCACTGCACGTGGTGGTCGCGACCATTCAGTCCGGGGGCAAAGCGCAGGGCCGGCTGATGCTGGTCCATGACATGAGCTTTGTGCACCAGCGCAGCACCGATACGAAGTGGTACATCTTTTATCTCTTCGTCGGACTCGCCGGACTGATTTCCGCAGTGACGGTGCTCGTGGCGCAGCTCAGCTGGCGCGGTTGGGTGGCCGGAGTGCGGGCCATGTTGACCAGCAAGGGGTTGCCGGCTGAATCCGCCGGAACCCATTCGCCCGAACTGCATCCGGTGGCCCAGGATCTCCATGCGCTGGTGCGGGAGTTGGAAGCCGATCGCCGGATGCGCGATGAAAGCCAGATCACCTGGAGTCCCGCCAGCCTGAAGACGATTCTCCACGAACATCTGTCGGGTGATGAAATCCTCATCGTCTCGAATCGACAACCCTACATCCACAATCGACGGGGACAGAAGATCGAGGTGCAGCTGCCGGCGAGCGGGCTGGTGTCCGCCCTGGAGCCGGTGATGCGGGCCTGTTCAGGGGTGTGGATCGCCCACGGCAACGGATCGGCCGACCGGGAAGTAGTGGACAGCCGCGATCACGTGCGTGTGCCGCCCGATCATCCGTCCTACGACATTCGTCGCATCTGGTTGTCGCCCGATGAGGAATCCGGGTTTTACTACGGCTTTTCCAACGAAGGCCTCTGGCCGCTTTGCCACAACGCGCACGTCCGTCCGACGTTCCGGACGTCCGACTGGGAACAGTATGTGGCCGTGAACGCGCGGTTCGCCCAAGCGGTCGTGGAAGAGGCGAAGACGGATGATCCGGTGGTCCTCGTGCAGGACTACCATTTTGCGCTGCTCCCGAAGATGGTGCGTGAGAAGCTGCCGAACGCCACCATCATCATGTTTTGGCATATTCCCTGGCCCAACTCCGAGAGCTACGGCATTTGCCCCTGGCGGCAGGAGATTCTGGAGGGCTTGCTCGGCAGCAGTATCGTCGGATTCCACACCCGTGAGCATGGTAACCATTTCCTGTCCTGCATCGATCGCATCCTGGAAGCGCGCATCGACCGTGACAGCTCCACGGTGTCCTACGGCGGGCGCCTCACGGCAGTGAACCCCTACCCGATTTCCATCGAGTGGCCGTCGCGCTGGTTGGAGAATCAACGGCCGGTGCCGGACTGCCGCGTGCATATCCGCGAGCGTCATGCGATGGGACCCGATCGGCTGGTCGGGATCGGTGTCGACCGCCTGGACTATACCAAGGGCATCATTGAGCGATTTCTCGCCGTGGAACGATTGTTCGAGCTGCAGCCCGAGTGGGTCGGCAAGTTTTCCTTCATTCAGATCGCGGCACCGAGCAGGACGATCATCGATCAGTACCAGCATTTCCACGATCAGGTCTATGCGCTGGCTGAGCGCATCAATAAGCGGTTCGGGCGCGAAGGGTATGAACCGATCGTGTTGAAGGTGAAGCATCACGAGCCGCCGGATGTGTATGAGTATTACCGGGCCTCCGAGCTCTGTTTTGTCACGAGTCTGCATGACGGCATGAATCTGGTGGCGAAGGAATTCATCGCGGCCCGCGACGACGAGCAAGGTGTGCTGATCCTCAGTCAGTTCACTGGAGCGGCGCAGGAGCTGCCGGAAGCGTTGGTGGTGAATCCCTACGATATCGACCAGTGCGCGGCGGCGTTGCACATGGCGCTCTCCATGACCCCGAAGGAGCAGCGCGCCCGTATGCGAAGCATGCGCGGACTGATTCAGGAGTTTAATGTGTACCGGTGGGCCGGCCGTATGCTCATGGACGCGGCCCGGATGCGCCGTCGCATCCGCGTGATGAAGCAGGTGGGACAAGCTTCGGGACGGGGGCGGTAATCGCACCGATGCAGGACGTGCTCAGCACTCCAGGCAGGCGTGTCCTCGATCGGCTGGTCGGCCAGGCCGAGGCGTTGTTTGCCTTCGATTTCGACGGCACGCTGGCGCGAATCGTTCAGGACCGGCATGCAGCCGTTCTTACCCACCCCATTCGCGATGCCTTGCATGCCCTGGCCGTGACGGCGCCGACGGCGGTCATTTCGGGACGCTCACTTGCCGACCTTAGTCCGCGCGTGGACGGCATTCCCGCCCATCTCATCGGCAATCACGGGCTCGAAGGGTTGCATACGTCGGAGCGAGTCATGCACCAGGCTCAAGAGTGCTGCCGGGCCTGGTTGAAGACGGTGTCCAAAGACGAGCGTAATCTGACGCGCGCGGGAGTGGTGGTGGAGGACAAGACCTATTCGGTCACGTTTCATTATCGGCAGGCATGCTCACCGCAGCTCGCGCGGGAGGCGATCTTTCATACCGTGTCGATGTTGGCACCTGCGCCCAGGCTTGTGTTGGGCAAAGCTGTGGTGAATGCCATCCCTTCCGGCAATCTCCACAAGGGGTCGGCGATGTTGGAATTGATGCACCAGCTGAAGACGTCGGGGGCCTTGTACGTGGGTGATGACGATACCGACGAAGATGTGTTTTCGTTGCCGGATGAGCGCATCGTCACGGTGCGCATTGGAAAGAAAGCTGCGTCTGCCGCACAATGGTATCTTGCGCGGCAGTCGCAGATCGGACTGTTGCTGCAGTATCTCGTCCGGGCGCGAAGCCGGACCCTATCGGCCTAGGCTTCCTGCGCGGCCACCCCTTTTTTGTACTGACCGTAGACGTACACAGGAATATTCAGGTCTTTCAAGGCCTGCTGGAGCACGGGATAGACTTTCTCCCATTCCAGTCCGCCGACTCCCGTTGCCAACCGGGGTAACGCCAGGCTCTTCACCTGATGCTCCTGCAGTTCCTTCTTCAAGGCTTGGAGCGCATGATTGACGTTGGGCAGGGTGGCCTTGCCGGGACGATCCTGATCGCTGGCCGGCGGCTCTTGCGTAAACAGGTTGATAATGACCGGCGAATTCGGTCCTTTCCACGACCAGGCGCCGCCTGGTTTGGGATGGTATGTTTGGCAATAGTGGCGAAAATCCTTGTACATGCCAGGCCACTGCTCACGAAGTGACAAGGCTAAGCCCTGCTTAAAATTGTCGTGGGGGGCAATGCCGTGTGCGATCGCGCCGGCGGTGGATAAAAGGATGTCTCCGGTCACTTCCTTGAGCATGACTGACGCCTCCTTGATTGAGAATAAGTCGCTTTTTATCACATAAGGCCGTGCTCGGTTCAATCAATGGAGGGGCGGCAGAAATTTTCTTCGCAACCGAGAGCGCGACTCCTTTCATCGCCGATGAAGTCGCTCGCCGTGGGGGGTGTCATGCGGTTGTACCGGTTGTCGTTCCCGGTGCGCGAGCATCATGTCTGGGGAACGAGACCATATGGCGTAACAGCGCGTCCTGATCATTGAAGGGAGATGCCATTGTGAAGCAGGATGAGATGAAGGCCTATCGCATCGAGCCCGGTTGCCGACTGGCATTGAAACGGTTCGATCCTGACGATACCGGGGCGTACAAGAAGAACGAAGATGGGAAGGCAAGGGCCAAGGCCGCAGCGGACGAACTCATCGCGACACTCGATCAGTTGCAGGAGCGGCTCTATGCCAACGGCACGCGCGCCCTCTTGATCGTGCTGCAGGGCATGGACACCAGCGGCAAGGACGGCACGATCAAGCACGTCATGTCCGGGATCAATCCGCAAGGCTGCAAGGTGGTGTCGTTTAAACCACCCTCCGCCGAAGAGTTGTCCCACGACTTTCTCTGGCGTGTGCACCAGAAAGCGCCTCCCAAGGGCCAGATCGGGATCTTCAACCGCTCGCATTATGAAGACGTGTTGATCACGCGGGTGCATGGCTGGGTCTCGGACAAGGTGGCGAAGCGCCGATTCAATCAGATCAAGGAATTCGAGGAACTCCTTGCCGAGAACGGGACGGCCATTCTGAAATTTTTTCTCCATATTTCGAAGGATGAACAGAAAGCCCGGCTGGAGGCCCGCATTCACGATCCTGAAAAGCGGTGGAAATGGAACTCCGGGGATCTGGAAGAGCGCAAACTGTGGGACGAGTATATGACGGCGTTCGAAGAGGTCATCGCGGCGACCAGCATCGATCAGGCACCCTGGTACATCGTGCCGGCCAATCGGAAATGGTATCGCAATCTCGTGGTGGCGGAACTGGTCGTTCAGGCGTTGACCGCGATGAAGCTCTCGACCCCTCCCGCTCCGAAGGGAGTGAACTTCAAAACGCTGAAGATTATCTAGGGAAGGTCTGATTAATTCCCGCTTTTGATCAGTCGGCGTGTAGAACACAGGGAATCTACCGCCTCGTTGTCGGGAACATTGAATCAATCAGCCCTTTCCCTCGGGGGGTGTTCGCATGGGCCGACCCCTATGGTCCAGGCTGGTGCCGGCTACTACACTCGGCTACACTGCCGCTTGTCTTGCAGACGCTCGTCTACCCAGGAGTGTGAATGATGCAGCGAAGATGGCCGATGGTTGTCGCGACCGTTGCGCTGGGTCTTGCTCCCCTTTCTGCCCGCGCCGGTGAGTTTGAAGGCGTGCTCCACATGACGACCAGTCATGCCGACACCGGTATGAAGAGCGCAATGGACTGGTACCTTAAGGGTGACAAGGGCCGCATGGAAATGTCGCGCGGCAAAGGGCGCACGAGCGTCATGATCTTCGACGCCACGACCAGAACGATGCAGATGGCGATGCCCGGACAGAAGTCTTATATGGAATTCAGCCTGGCGGGCGAGCGTGGAGGGTCTCTCTCGGAGAAGTTTGAAAATCAGATCGTCGAGCGGACGGGCAAGACCGAGACGATTGCGGGATATTCCTGCGAGACCTGGCGCATCACCGACAAGGAACAGTATCGACTGAAGAATCACGTCTGTGTGGCCAAGGGATTCGGAAAAGTCGCGACGTTCTGGGTTGATCCGAAGGATGCCCGACGGTCTTCGCAGCCCGGCTGGATGAAGCAACTCGCCGAGGAGGGAGGGTTCGCCATCCGGAGCATTCAGTATGACGAAGCGGGCAAGGAGTTCATGCGCACGGAAGTGACCAGCATCGACAAAAAGAGCTTGGGGGCCGACCTCTTTGCCTTTCCGGCCGACTGGGCGAAGCAGGACATGTCGGCGATGCAGGAACGGACGAAGGCGATGCGCGAGCAAAAGGGACAGGGTGCGGTGGATCTCTCCAAGATGCTGGAGGATATGAAACAGCGCAAAGCCGCGCGCCGCGGTGCGAGTGAGCCGGCCGGTGGGGGCGGGCAGCAACCGGAGATGCAAGAGATCATGAAGCAGCTCGGCGCGGCGATGAAAACACAGCAGGGACAACCGCAGGGCGGTCAGTAGCTCCGCGTATCCGGACGGAAAGGAGAGCGACATGCGTACGGTCATGCTGGGTCTGGCGGGAGGCGTCTTGCTGACGGCTGTTGCGGCAGTCGTGTCGGCGAGTGATTTTGAGGGCCTCATGGTCCTGAATGAGACGAGCGACGGGATGACCGTGCAGCAGCAGTGGTTTCTGAAGGGCGACAAACTGCGGTTTGAGGAAATGGGGCCGGATGCGGACAAGGGCGCCATGATCTTCGATGCAAAGAAGAAGGTAATGTACAGCCTTCAACACGACGAAAAGATTTATATGGAGATCCCCACGGGGGAGACGTCCAAGGCTGCGCCGGACAAGTCGGACGACGTTGTGGTCGCCAAGACTGGGAAACGCGACCAGGCCGCAGGGTATTCCTGCGAGATCTATCACACGAAAGACAAGTCGGACGGCAGCACCGGCGAGCTTTGTATCGCGAGGGGGATCGGGAATGCGGCCATGTTCGGGATGATGAGCGCGCAAGCGGGCGGTGCTTCGTTGCTGCCGGGGTGGATGCGCGAGCTGTTCAAGGACGGCGGGTTTCCGATCAAAGGTGTGGATCGTGACGCCAAGGGGAATGAGGAGGCTCGTTGGGAAGTTGTGACCATCGAAAAGAAGAGCCTCGACGACAGGTTGTTTCTCCCTCCCGCCGACTACAAGAAGCAGGACATGGCCGTGATCAGGCAGCAGCCCGGCGACGCGATGCAGGAGCGGCGGTCGCCGGCGGACCGGTAAGGCTGCGCGCTGTCGGACCATCGGGTGATGGCGGTCGGTCGGGTCCTCACCGGGATACCAACGACACCCGTATTGACAGAATTTTTCGAGGAGCGTAGATAGGATTTGCGGCCCGATTCCATCGTGGTAGCTGGGAGACCGGACAGACCGCGCGGCTGCCGTCTAGATCTCCCACTGAGTCCTGCAACGGAAAGGAGGGTGGACGATGAACGATACGACTCCACCTGGCCCGTACGGCCTGCCGAATTGAAGGCAAGCGGCTCGCCGGTACTGCCGGCCGGTTCTCTCTCGGCTATGCCTCGCGGCATCGAAGACGCAACGATCTTTATCATCGCGTCATGCCCCTAAGCGGAGAGCTGGTTTCGGTTTCTACGCGTCGTCTGTTGATGACAGGCTATTTTTCTCCGGCGAGATGTTCTTCCCTCTTGTTCGACTCGGCGGGTCTCACGGGCCGCTACATCACGGACAACACTCGGCGTCCTAAGCGCCACCCAAGGGCTCCTGTTCAAGCAGGGGCCCTTGCCGTATCGAGGCCTCGAACCGACCGATCGGATTCGGGTCGGGAAATATGACTAGGGCCGATTTTCCTATTGACAGGATTTTCTAAGGAGCGTAATAGAGAATTGTGTATTCCAAGGGCTGTGTTAACCGTGACGAGGCGATGGACAGTGCGCGCCTGTTCGGGAGACCTCGCCACTCCTCAACCGGGGAGGTTCACAGATGGAAGAACTTACGCCACCGGACTAGGACGGCCCGCAGAGTTGAGGGTGGGCTGATCGTCGGTCGGGTTTGACGATCCTTCGCTGGCTGGTGCCTCTCGGCACTATCCGATAACCGGATAACAGCCACTGAAAAAGAGAAGGATTCGATCCAAACACGAGGCACACAAGTTTCCTGGGATAGAGTATCCCCCGACGGACATCCTGATACCCCGTCTTCTCGACCGGGTCCTGTGTTTCCGACAACATAATCGATTTTCGGCGTCCCAAGCGCCATCCACGGGCGACCTCCCACCGTAGTGTAGGGTCGCCCGTGGCATTTTATGCGACTCGGTCTTCCGCCCTTGTTCCTTCCTTCTTTCATGGCATACAGTCCCGAGAGTTGCTGATCCTGAATCACGTGCCGTGCCATGGGAGGTCCCTATGTCTTTTCTTGACGTGTTTGTTCGCGGAGATTTCATCGACCCTGCTACCTTGGTCGGGGCTGCGTTTTACGCGTTCCTATTTATTCTGATTGCCTGGTTCCTCGCTCGTATGATCAGGTTGGGCGTGCGCCGGGTTGCGTATCTTCTGAGCGATCAGGCGGCATCGACGCTGCTCATCAGGCTGGGGCAAGTGGTGGTCTATACGCTGGCGGTCATTCTCTACTTCAACGCGATCCCACAACTCCACTCCGTGGGGACGGCGTTGCTGGCGAGTGCCGGTGTGGCGTCGATCCTCTTCGGCTTGGCGGCGCAGACCACACTTAGTAACCTGGTGTCCGGCTTTGCCTTGCTGTTCTATCAGCCGTTCGAGGTGGGCGATCGTGTGCAACTGTCTGCGCCGACCGGACTTGAAACCGGTGTGATCGATGAGATGACCATGGGCTATATTTTGGTGAAGACGGTCGATGACCGCCATATCGTGGTACCGAATAGCGTCGCTGCCCAGCAGATCGTGGTGAAGCTCAAAGCGGCGTGAAGGATTTACGCTGCCGTTGGTGGAGGTATCGTGAGAAGAGACGGGAGGTGATCAAATACGGTCCGGGAAGTCGGAGATGATGCCGTCTACGCCCAGGTTGCGCATGCGTTGGATGTCTTGCGGTTCATTCACGGTGTAGACGAAGACCTGTCGTCCAAGGTTGTGATACGCCTGCAGCAGCATGGGTGTAACCGTCGAAAAATGGAGGCCGACATGGGTGGCATCCAAAGCGACGACATCCGCCACAGGGTCCGGCGGCAGCCGGCGGTGCTGCAACACCATGAGCTTCGCGTCGGGATCGGTGTGCCGCACGCGCTGCAGCTCCGACATCAGAAACGACGCGTAGATCAGCGGTCCGGGGAAGCCGGTGCGCTTGACGATCGCGCAGGCCTCGTTGCCGATTCCCTCCACTTTTAGTTCGAGAATCATACCGACGGCGCGCCCTGCAACGTCCAAGGCTTCCTCCAGCGTGGGGACACGCTGCCAGTTCCCCGCATCGAGCCGTTGTATTTGCTCGAGCGACATCTCGGACACGTGTCCGCTCTTATTGGTGGTGCGGTCGATAGTGTCGTCGTGCAACAACACAAGATGGCCGTCGCTCGTTGCGCGGAGGTCGATTTCGATGAGGTCTGCGTGAAACGAGCGGGCTTTCCAGATAGCGGCGAGAGTGTTTTCGGGGGCGTGGCCCGCAGCTCCCCGATGACCGATGCGAAGGACGGTGGCGATAGCGACCTCGCGTGAGATGCCCCTGGGAGGGCCCTCCCCGATTCTGCGTCGACCGGTTGCAGGGAGGGGCTTTCTTTTCGAATGCCACTTCCCTACCATATTTCGCGTCAGTCTGCAAAGAATGCCGAGGGGCCGCCCTCACTATTCCATTCCCCTTCCGGTGACTCCTCTGCGAGTCGCCCTGTGCGAAAGGAGGCTGCCATGCTTGTTCAAGATGTGATGTCCACCGGTGTGGTCACAGCCAGGCGAAACGAATCCGTCCGTTCCGTGGTGACGAAGATGCTCAGTCGTCATTGCGGCGCCATTCCGGTTGTGGAAGACGGCGAGCGATTGATCGGCATGGTGACGTTGCGCGATGTCTTGATTCCGCTCTATCCCAATTACGGCGAGTATATTCATGACAACGTGCACAGCCGAGATTTTGTGGAGATGGAGGAAGGTTATGCGGACGTCCTCACTCAACGAGTCGAGGAGGTCATGAGTCTGAATCCGCTGACGGTGACGCCACGGACCCCGGTGCTTGAAGCCGCGTCCTACATGGGCTTGAAGAATTTTCGCCGGATTCCGGTGGTCGAAAAGGGGACATTGGTCGGGATGGTCAGCCTGGGCGACATCAATCGAGGGCTCTTTTTCGAACGAGGGCATGCCGTGATGGATGAGCACAGGGTCGCACAACCGTCAGGGCGATAGAGCGGTTGCGGGACTGAACGGGCAGCTCGTAGAATAGCCCCCTTGTTGAAACTATCGACGACTGTCACCGTCTGCGAAGGAGATGTCATGAGTCTGGCCGACAATAAATGCATTCCGTGTCGAGGCGGAGTCCCTCCCCTCCCCGCCGATCGTACACAGACCTTGTTGCAAGAGTTGGGGCGTGGGTGGTCGCTGAATGCCAAAGGCCATCTCGAGCGGCTGTATACGTTCAAGGATTTTGCGCAGTCGCTGGCATTTGCGAACAAGGTCGGCGCAGTGGCTGAAGCCGAGGGCCATCACCCGGATCTGTATGTGGCTTGGGGCAAATGCACAGTCGAAATCTGGACACACAAGATCCATGGGCTCACGGAGAGCGATTTTTATCTGGCTGCCAAAGCGGATCGAGAGTTTGAACCGTTCCGGTCGATTGCCGGTTGAACTGCCTATGCTTTCTGCCATGACCATTGGGGTGTGCCATGAGTGACAGGGCCCAGGTGGCGCTCGTCAACATGCCCTTCAGTTTTTCGAAGTATCCCTCCATTCAGTTGGGCACGTTGTCGGCGCTGTTGAAAGCGAAGGGCATCGGGGTCGATTGCCATCACCTCAATGTGCGATTCGCGCACAAGATCGGGATTCCTCTCTACGAATCGATTTGCGAGAAACGCGCGCTGTTCGGCGAATGGCTCTTCTCCTATCTGCTGTTTCGCGACAATCCCAAACGGGCCGAGTATCCGCAGGTGTTCAAGCCGGTGTTCGAGCAGATGGCCCGGGAGAGCGGCCAGCCAATGTCGTTCTTCGAGGAGATGGCCACGCGGACCGCGCCGCAATTCCTGACCGGAGCCATGACCGGCATCGATTGGGGCCAGTACAAGATCGTGGGGTTCACGTCCACCTTCGATCAAAACGTGGCCAGCCTGACCATGGCGAAGCTCATCAAGGATTTGTATCCGGACGTGAAGATCGTGTTCGGCGGCGCCAACTACGACGGCGAGATGGGGCTGGAATATTTTCGCGCCTTTCCGTTCATCGACCATGTGGTCGTGGGTGAAGGTGAGGTGACGTTCCCTGCTCTGGTGACCCATGTCTTGAGCGGATCGACCGGACCCCTCCCGAAAGGGGTGACATATCGGGAGCAGGGCGACATACGATGTGAGCCGAATACCGCCCTCTTCACAGAGTTCGCGCAGACCGGCCCGCCGGACTACGACGACTATTATCATCTGCTGGCCGAACTCGGCACCGAGGCGTCGCGCGGCCTGGATCGTATTCTGTTGTACGAAGGCTCACGCGGTTGCTGGTGGGGTGAGAAGCACCATTGTACCTTCTGCGGGCTGAATGCGCAGAGCATGAAATTCCGCGCCAAGTCGTCCGAACAGGTCGCTCGCGAGATGGCGTATCTGTCGAGTCGCTACGACACGACGCGGTTCCGGCTGGTGGACAACATCATCGACATGAAATATGTCGAGAACCTGTTCGGCCGGTTTGCCGCCGAGCATTGCGATCTGGACGTGTTTATCGAGACCAAGAGCAATCTGCAAAAGAGCCAGATCCGAACGCTGGCCGTGGGGGGCGTGAAGTGCATGCAGCCCGGGTTGGAAAGCCTCAGCCTGTCACAGCTGAAGGCGATGGACAAGGGCGTGACGCCCATGCAGAACATCATTTGCCTCAAGTGGAGCTGTTACTATCGAGTGTCGGTATCCTGGAATATTCTGCTCGGCTTTCCCGGCGAGACGAATGAGGACTATCGGCGGCAGATCGATCTCCTGCCGTCCCTGTTCCATTTGCAAGCGCCGGAGGCGACCGGGAAGTTCTGGTTGCAACGGTTCAGTCCCTATTTTACGAGACCGCATGAATACGGCGTGCGCATCACGGGTCCGGGGACAGCCTATGAATATGTGTATGATGCGGCGCGCGTCGATCTGCGCAAGATCGCCTATGATTTCGAGTATGAACTCGACGACTGGCCGGTGGATCCCCACGTCTATCAGGAATTGATCGGCTTGGTGGAGGAATGGCAGCGGCTGGCGCGCAGCAGCGACCGGCCGTTCTTGTATTACTCCAAGGCCATGGAGTACGTCACGATCTATGATGGGCGTAATCCACAGATGCCCATGAGACGACGGTACGACTGGCCTGCGGCGGGCATCATCGAGGTCTGCAACGAGGCTGCGAAGAGTCGGGATCAAATTCGCGCGGCGCTGAACGACGCAAAGCCTGACATGGTGTGTTCGGAAGACGAGCTGGCCGAGGTGCTTGGTATCTTGACGAGTCGTCGCATTCTGTATGAAGAGCGCGGGAAGTATTTCACGCTGGCGATTCCTGAGCACCCCTACTACTGAGCGGGCGCTACTGCTTCGATCATCCTCTCCGCCTCCCCTACATCGACAGCTTCTCAGCGACGTTTCGCATTTGCACGCCGTGTACGAGCGAGGCCCCGCCGCGGATCGCACAAGCGACGTGGACGGCTTCGGTCATTTCTTCGGTATTCGATCCCTTTTCCAAACAGGCCTGTGTGTACGCATCGATGCAGTACGGGCATTGCACGGCATGGGCCACGCCGAGGGCGATCAGTGCCTTTTCGCGCTCTGTCAGCGCGCCTTCGGCAAAGACGGCGCTGTAATAACTCATGAACTTTTCCCACAGCACCGGGTTGCCCTTTCCCATGTCTCCGAATTTGCCGAGATCCTTCGAATGGTAATAACAGTCCATGGATAACCTCGCAGGGTGAGTAGGTGTGGTTCGCTCCGAACACGACATGGCGTCGGTGAGCGATCAGCGGATTTTCAGTGCCCGATGCGTTAGGCGTTACCCGGAGGGGTGGGATCGGCCTCGCCGAGGGCCTGAGAAAAACGGTGTCCGACGATGGTCGTGACCTTGCTCATCAGTTCCCCGAGTTCTTTCCATTCTTCCGCGCTCAAGTCTGCCTTGATCTGAGGGTGCAGCGCCCACTCGGCATTGACGAGTTGTCCTTTGCGTGACACGTGGACGTGTAAGAGTTCGACGTCCCAGACATCCTGCGGATTCGCCGCTGGGACGACTGGTTTTTGCGGAGGGACTTGGCTTGCCATGGTGCGTGCACTCCTTCGGTCTGAGATGTGAGAGCGGCATGATACCGCATCGAAGATTGCACTGTACATGGGACGGCCGGCGGCGTGGTACGTCCGCCGTCGGAGATGAATTGCTCGGGGGCGCCGGCTGGAATCGATGCTGCTCAGTGAGGATCGGGGTGCTGATTGATGGCGCGAAGCAAATGCTCGTGAATGTGCCCGTTGGTGGCGACAAGCTCCTGTCCGTATAATGAAAATCGGTCCCTGCTGAAGCCTGACACCACACCCCCGGCTTCCCGGAGAATGACAACACCGGCGGCCATGTCCCATGGACTCAGTTTCACTTCCCAATACCCGTCGAATCGGCCGGCCGCGACATAACTGAGATCCAATGCAGCTGAGCCGGTGCGGCGCACGCCCTGTGCGCGAAGTGAGATGCGGGAAAAGTGGTCGAGATTATTGTTGGTGGTCTCGCGGATGTTGTACGCGAAGCCGGTCACCAGCAGCGAGTGCTCGAGCGTCTCTATCGTCGACACGTGAAGGCGCTCGCCGTTGAGGTAGGCGCCCTGGCCCAGGACGGCGGTGAATAACTCCCGGCGAACCGGGTCCAGCACGACACCCACGATGCATTCCCCGTGACATTCCAGGCCGATCGAGACGGAGTAAAACGGGAAGCCGTGGGTGAAGTTGGTGGTGCCGTCCAGGGGATCGATTATCCATCGATATGGCGAGTCCGTGGCCCCGTCCTCCCCGCGTTCCTCGGCAAGGATCTGGTGGGATGGGTGCGCGGAGAGAATGGTGCGCACGATACTTTCCTCGGCGCCTCGATCCGCATCGGTCACAAGGTTGATAGCCGCCTTATAGTCGATCCGAAATCCGGAGCGGGCATGTTCCAGGAGCACGGTTCCGGCTGCTTCGGCCGCTCGAATCGCGGTCGCAAGAAATGAGGAATGGTCTTCTGGAGAGGGACCATTAGACGTCTGCATAGAAGCCGCATCCTACCACGACTCACGCCCGAGCGCCTCCCAAGACTTCTTCTCGTGCCGTTAATTCATCGTAAGACATTGATAAATAATGATACATGAAACGCTTGTTCTTGTATGGCAAGGCTTGGTTAGGCATTGTATGCATTCGGCTCGCACACGCGTAGAATGCGATCAAATAGTTGTTTTGAATCACTTGACAGAAAATGAATCACTTGCTATAAAGCAAGTATGCTTTATTGAGGACTTGCTTGTGGAAGAATTGACCGACATTCTGGTGGGCCTGGAGCAGCGGATCAGCGCCTATCGGAATCGCTACCAGGAGCTTGAGAAAAAGCGGCGTCGGCTCGACGACGAAATCGCGATGATCAAGAAATACTTGGAGCTGGCAGAAACGCTGTATCGCGTTGAAGCCGACAAGGCCAAGCTGGCGAGCCTCTCCAGTCAGATTATTACCGATGAAAAAGGTATTCGACCTCTCCCTGTGACCGATGTCACGGACCAATCGCGTGAAATCCTGCTTGGCAAAAGCAAATACGTCGGAAAGAGCGTCCCGGAGGCCGCCTATCAAATTCTCCGCGAAGCCAGCCGGCCGATGCATGCCAAGGAGCTCCTGCAGCGCTTGCTGGAGGGCGGTTTGCAGATCAAGGGCAAGACGCCATTGACGTCTGTGGCGACATCATTGAAGCGGGATAAGCGATTCCAGAAAGTCGGACCGAACACGTTCGCGGTGATGACTCAGGAGTTAACGGCAGTAGTGTAAGCGGGCGGGAGAAGTTCATATCAACTCTAAATGTGTGAAGGGAGGTGAGAGTCTTGGCAACGAAGAAGGCAGCGAAGAAACCAGCGAAGAAGGCAGCGAAGAAGAAGTAAGTCCTGCCAGGATTTGCACGCCGGGGGTAAGGCCACTTACCCCCGGCGTTTTTTATGCCTAAAAGCAGCTATGGCCTTATGGGCATAGGCATGGGAGCATATCCGCGTATGCGGGTGCTTAGAAGCAGCGGTTAGATCGCGAGGGATGGCGCGGGGCGAAGGAGCCCGAGTGAAGAGCGGGATTCGGGTGCCGCGACCGCATGTTCCCCGGTGATGAGGGCCCATTTGTCGCGCTGAGCCAGGATTTGTTCAACGAGTCTGGTGTGCATGGCATGGCCTGATCGTTCCGCAACGATATGGCCGATGAACGGGAAGCCGAGAAGCGCGATATCGCCGATCAAGTCCAGGACCTTGTGACGGACGAACTCGTTCTGGAAGCGCAGGCCCGACTCATTCACGACACCGTCTTTGGACAGAATGACGGTGTTGTCCAGTGTCCCGCCTTTTCCGAGGCCTCTGGCCCACAAGGCTTCGACCTCGTGCAAAAATCCAAACGTGCGAGCCGTTGCAATATCCTGCTCAAAAGCCGAGGCCGAACAGGCGTAGGTGTAGGACTGAGTTTGGATCAATGGATGATCGTAGTGAATGGAGTACGTGATCTTCGGCGTGGAAGACGGCTCGATTCTAACTCGGCGCGCTCCATCGACAACCTCAATGGGTTGCGTGATTTTCACATACGATTGGCGACGGGTCTGGGGGATCACGCCGGCCGTACGAATTAATCGCACGAAGGGGCTCGCGCTGCCATCCAACACGGGGACTTCCCCTGCATCGACTTCTGCGTACACGTTGTCCACTTCCAAGCCGACCAAAGCCGACAGGAGGTGTTCGATGGTCTTCACTTGACGGCCGTTGACGCTGATGGCCGTGCAGAGCTCGGTCGGTACTTTATTGGAGACCGCAGCCGGGAGGAGAGTTTCCTCCGATCCGTTGCGATAGACAAACACGATGCCGGTATTGGGGGGAGCTGGGCGGAGTGTCAGCGTGACCGGTTGGCCTGAGTGGAGCCCGACGCCCGAACATGAAACTGGTGATCCGATCGTTTGCTGAAACCGCACGGTATCTCCTCCGTAATGTGTACTCCCAGGTGAGCAATGTTTGTGCCAAGCATGAAATTAATCATAAGGCATTGATATGTATGGAATTGTATTGATTTGTTGAAAGTACTCACTGTGGTGAAATTCACACAATTGTATCTTTTGCTGGAAGAGGCGAAGCACGGAAGTGTTTGGTTTTCAATGGGTTAACAGATTGTATCCGACTAGTATCGAGCGGGAACAATGTATTCGGCATCAGCGTCGAGATCAGTGCCTGCGCTCTGTATTGGTGGCTGCGCCACCCCCACCTGTGGCATTACAAAATTTAGAGAAACTTTCAATTTTCTAACCAATTGATATCAC
>JACOEL010000034.1 GCA_024998625.1 Nitrospira sp.
CGATCGTCCCGATGTTCACGTGGGGCTTCCGTCGCTCAAATTTCGCCTTCGCCATCCCCAAATCCTCCCCTAATTCACAAAACCAAAACTTTACTCGCCCCGATGCTTTGCGGTAATTGCTTCCGCAATTTGACGCGGCACCTGGTCATAGCGGTCGAATTCCATGCTGTATGTTGCGCGCCCCTGCGTTCTGGAACGCAAATCGGTCGCGTAGCCGAACATTTCCATGAGCGGCACGGTCGCCTCGATAGCTTGAGCACCGGCGCGCACCTTCATGCCCTGAACCTTCCCTCTGCGACCGTTCAAGTTACCAATGACATCGCCCATGAAATCTTGAGGCACGAGCACCTCAACCTTCATGATCGGCTCAAGCAATACAGGATCAGCCTTCTTGCAGGCGTCAGCAAATCCCATCGAAGCGGCGATCTTAAATGCCATTTCATTCGAGTCGACATCGTGGTAGGAACCATCAATAACGGTGACCTTGACGTCTCGCAACGGGAAACCAGCCACAACGCCGGTCTCCATGCGCTCCTTGACACCCTTCTCAATGGCGGGAATATATTCCTTCGGAATGGACCCACCAACGGTCTTATTAATAAACTCGAGCCCCTTACCTGGCTCAGAAGGCTCGACAGTCAAAACTACGTGACCATACTGGCCACGACCACCAGTTTGCTTGATGTACTTTGACTCCGCTTCAGCCTTTCGACGGATGGTTTCCCGAAATGCGACTTCCGGCTTGCCGACATTGGCCTCGACCTTAAATTCACGCATCAGCCGATCAACAATGATCTCGAGATGCAACTCACCCATACCAGCAATAATCGTCTGGGCAGTTTCCTCATCGGTTCGCACCCGGAAGGAAGGATCTTCCTGGGCCAACTTCTGCAAGGCGAAACCCATCTTCTCCTGGTCTGGCTTGGTCTTTGGCTCAATCGCCATAGCAATAACCGGCTCAGGGAACTTCATAATTTCGAGCAACACAGGCTGCTTCTCATCGGCCAGCGTATCACCGGTAGTCGCATTCTTGAGACCGACCGCAGCAGCAATATCACCAGCATAGACGATATCGATCTCCTCACGCTTATTGGCGTGCATCTTCAACAGGCGACCAACACGATCCTTCGTCCCCTTGGTCACATTCAGGACCGGCGTACCAGTCTTTAACGTACCCGAGTAGACACGGAAAAATGTAAGCTGACCAGCGAACGGGTCCGTCATGATCTTGAAGGCCAACGCCGAAAATGGCTCAGAATCAGAGGGACGCCTTTCGACCTCCTTGGAAGCATTAGGATCGATACCAATCACAGGCGGAATATCCACCGGAGAGGGAAGGAAATCGACCACGCCATCAAGGAGCTGCTGAACGCCCTTATTCTTAAACGCGGATCCGCACAAAACAGGCACCACCTTCATGGCAATGGTCCCAGCGCGAACCACCCTTCGCACCTCCTCCTCACTCAAGGGCTGACCGTTGATATATTTCTCCATAACTTGATCGTCGAACTCAGCCACTGCATCGAGCATCTTCTGACGATACTCATTGGCCTGATCAGCCATATCAGCCGGAATCTCACCAATCTTATATTTAGCTCCTAACGTCTCGTCATCGTAAAAATAACCCTTCATCGAAATGAGATCGACTGACCCGCGGAACTCAGCCTCCCGCCCAATCGGAATTTGAATGGGCACAGGATTAGCGCCCAGCCGAT
The DNA here is from genome assembly GCA_024998625.1 of Nitrospira sp. Lineage (GTDB taxonomy): Bacteria > Nitrospirota > Nitrospiria > Nitrospirales > Nitrospiraceae > Nitrospira_A. Next base: position 1,716 of record JACOEL010000034.1, read on the forward strand.
CGATAATCGACTGCACACTGGCATAAAAATCCGCACCAATTCGATCCATCTTATTCATGAAAGCGATACGCGGGACTTCATACTTATCAGCCTGGCGCCAAACCGTTTCAGACTGAGGCTCAACACCCTGAACGGAGTCAAAAGCGGCGACGGCACCATCCAACACGCGCAGAGACCGCTCCACTTCGATCGTAAAATCTACGTGACCAGGCGTATCGATAATATTGATACGATGCTCACGCCAGAAACATGTCGTAGCAGCAGCCGTGATCGTAATACCACGCTCACGCTCCTGCTCCATCCAATCCATGGTGGCGGCGCCCTCATGAACCTCGCCCATCTTATGCGTCATTCCCGTATAGTAGAGAATTCGCTCTGTGGTCGTAGTCTTGCCGGCATCAATGTGCGCCATGATGCCAATATTTCTTGTTCGCTCTAGCGGTGTCTGCCTAGCCACAACTCCCCCAAAAAAACGATCGTGCTGCCATCCGAGCCGCAAACCTTCCACCGCAATGCCGGATCTTATCCGGCCACATTGCAGCCCGGCTCACCAGCAGCACGACACAACGCTACCAACGATAATGGGCAAAAGCCTTATTGGCTTCAGCCATCCGATGAACATCCTCGCGCTTCTTTACCGACGCACCGGTGTTATTGGAGGCATCCAACAATTCAGCGGCAAGCCGATCCTGCATACTCTTCCCGCCACGCGAACGGGAGTATTCAGTAATCCATCGAAGAGCCAGCGAAACACGACGAGACGGGCGTATCTCAACAGGAACCTGATAAGAAGCACCACCAACCCGACGCGACTTCACCTCAACCACCGGCTTCACGTTATCAATGGCAGACTTGAAAATCTTCATCGGATCGCCACCATTGGTTTTCTCCTGAATCAAATCAAACGCCCCATAACAGATCCGCTCGGCAGTACTCTTCTTTCCGCCGCCCATCAGGACATTCAAAAACTTCCCGACAAGCTTATCGCGATACTTAGAGTCCGGCTGCGCCTCTCGATGACCGAAAAATTGTCCGCGTGGCATCGTTGTCCTATAAATTGAAATCGGTTTTCACTGCGCAATCACGCAATGACACAATCAATTACTACTTGGGCCGCTTCGCCCCATACTTCGAACGCGCCTGCTTCCGATCAGCCACACCGACCGCATCCAGAGAACCACGAACGATGTGATAACGCACACCAGGCAAGTCCTTTACGCGACCACCTCGAACCAACACAATCGAGTGCTCCTGAAGGTTGTGCCCGACACCTGGAATATAAGTCGTAACCTCCATACCGTTAGTCAGACGGACGCGAGCCACCTTCCGAAGCGCGGAGTTAGGCTTCTTCGGAGTCGTAGTGTAGACACGGAGACACACGCCTCGCTTTTGCGGACAGCGTTTGAGCGCTGGACTTTTCGTCTTTGACTTTACGAGCGTCCGACCTTTTCGCACCAGCTGATTAATCGTTGGCATGCACTATACTCTTTCTTAAAAAACAGACAGTTGCTCAAAATGCTCGTGAGCGAAGCCGTCGGATTATAGAGATGTGTACTACTTATGTCAAGAACGTTCTTTTTCTTTTCATCCATTATTTTCTGAATCAGCCCCAGTGGAACCGGTTGCAGGTTGACCCACGGCAACCGGCTGAGGTTGCCCACCAGACAACTCCCCAGGGGCCTTGGCACTGGCCACGAAGGTTTCCCGATACTCCTCGAATCCGCTTCCGGCAGGGATAAGGCGACCCACGATCACGTTTTCCTTCAAGCCGAGGAGATTATCCTCTCGCCCGTTGATCGCGGCCTCGGTCAGCACACGAGTCGTCTCTTGGAATGACGCCGCAGAAATGAAGCTATCCGTGGTCAAGGCTGCTTTGGTGATGCCCAGCAAGACCGGCTTACCGAGAGCCGGCTTCCCGTCCTTCTCCAAGACCCGTTGATTCTCTACATCGAAGAGCCCCTTGCTCACTTGGCTGCCGGGCAAGAAAGACGTATCCCCTGGGTCCTCAATCCTGACCTTGCGCAGCATCTGCCGCACGATGATCTCAATATGCTTGTCGTTGATCGACACACCTTGCAAGCGATAGACATCTTGCACTTCATCCACCAGGTACTTCTGGAGCTCCTTTGGCCCGAGCACGTCCAAGATGTCGTGAGGATTGGCCGAACCGTCCATCAACGGCTCACCGGCCCGAACCCAATCGCCCTCATGAACGTTGACGTGCTTACCCTTTGGAATGAAGTACTCCTTGACGTCGCCCATCTTATTGTCGACCAAAACCTTTCGCATGCCCTTCACAAAGCCGCCATACGAGACTTCGCCGTCGATCTCACTGATCACCGCCTGCTCTTTGGGCTTGCGTGCCTCAAAAAGCTCGGCAACGCGCGGGAGACCTCCGGTGATGTCCTTGGTCTTGGTCGTTTCACGTGGAATTTTGGCTAGGACGTCGCCGGGATGCACCATCGCACCCTTCTCGACGAAAATGTGAGCACCGACCGGCAGGAGATAGCGGGCAACCGGCGCTCCTCCGGAACCGGACACTTTGGCTGTCTTTCCGCTGTCATCCTTGATCGAGACGCGCGGTCGAAGGGTGGCCCCGCTCTGTTCAATGATGACCTTGCGTGAGAGTCCGGTCACTTCGTCGAACTCTTCCTTCATGGTGACGCCTTCGAGAATGTCGCCATAGGCGACCTTCCCCCCCGTCTCGGTCAGGATGGTCAGTGAATAAGGATCCCATTCGACCAATTTCTGACCAACGTCAACCCGATCTCCATCCTTCACCTTGATCTTGGCGCCATAGACAACCGGATATTTCTCGCGTTCCCGACCGCTGTCGTCAACGATCGCGATTTTTGCGTTGCGGTTCATGACGACCCATTCGCCCTCTTTGTTCCGAACCGCAATGCCCGCATTGTGCACATCGGCATTTTTCTTCGCATCCAAACTCATGTATTTCAGATGACCCGCATGCTTGGCCTCCAACACCGTCTGCTCGACCACTTTACTGGCCGTACCACCGATATGGAATGTACGCATCGTCAACTGAGTACCAGGCTCACCGATGGATTGCGCGGCAATGACCCCAACAGGCTCGCCTTTTTCGACAAGACGTCCACGCGAGAGATCACGTCCGTAGCAGAGTCGGCAGACGCCACGGGCAGATTGGCAAGTTAGCACTGATCGAATTTTGACCCGATCGACGCCGGCTTCCACCACCGCCCTCGCCTGCTCTTCGTCGATTTCTTCGTTGAAGGAAACGATGATCTCACCCGTCACCGGGTCGCGAATGTCCTCGCCGGCAAGCCGGCCAAGGAGGCGCTCTTCCAAGGGCTGAATGATTTCTCCGCCTTCAAGGAGGGCACTAACCAAGATACCGTCCGTCGTGCCGCAATCCTCCTCGGTCACGATGACGTCCTGGGCGATGTCGACCAATCGACGCGTCAGATAACCTGAATTGGCCGTCTTGAGCGCCGTGTCCGCCAAACCTTTTCGGGCACCGTGTGTCGAAATGAAGTATTGCAACACCGTCAACCCTTCACGGAAGTTCGCCGTGATCGGGGTTTCGATGATTTCGCCGGATGGTTTGGCCATCAGTCCGCGCATACCGCCGAGCTGACGAATCTGCTGCGAACTACCTCTCGCACCAGAATCGGCCATCATGAAGATCGGATTGAAGGACTCGATCTTCGCTGGATCACCTCCGGCGCCCAATTCCTTCATCATTTCATTGGCCACCTGTTCGGTGACGTGCGCCCAAATGTCGATGACTTTATTGTATCGCTCACCGTTGGTGATCAAACCTTCGGAATACTGTTTTTCGATTTCGTTGACTTCATGCTGGGCCTTCCCGATGAGGTCTTCCTTACGGGATGGGATGTGCATGTTATCGATACAGATGGACATTCCAGCCCGGGTTGCATAGTGGAACCCGAGATCCTTGATCTTGTCCAGGAATGTCACCGTCTCGCGATGCCCCGCCTGCCGATAGACCGCGTCGATAAGCTTCGACATTTCCTTCTTAGTCATCAGCTTATTGGCGTCGGCGAACGGCATCATCGGAGGCAGAATTTCAGCCAGGATGACGCGGCCGGCGGTCGTCTGCACCATCGTTCCGTTGACCCGGACCTTAATCCGCGCATGCTCGTCCAGCGCTCCGGCATCGTACGCAATCCGCGCTTCTTCAGGTGAGCCGAATAACTTGCCCTCACCCTTTGCGCCGACCCGCTCCTTGGTCAACCAGTAACAACCAAGCACCATGTCTTGCGAGGGAACGGCAATCGGCTTCCCGTTAGCTGGAGACAGAATGTTATTGATCGACATCATCAACACACGAGCTTCAACCTGTGCCTCCACGGACAACGGCACGTGGACCGCCATTTGGTCTCCGTCGAAGTCGGCGTTGAATGCCGCGCAAACCAGGGGGTGAAGGCGGATCGCCTTGCCCTCAACCAGAACCGGATCAAAGGCCTGAATACCCAATCGGTGCAGGGTTGGAGCGCGATTGAGCAGCACCGGGTGCTCCCGGATGACTTCATCCAGCACATCCCACACTTCAGGTCGCTCTTTTTCAACCAGCCGCTTGGCACTCTTAATGGTCGTGGCCGCGCCACGCTCTTCCAGCTTGTGGAAGATAAACGGCTTGAACAATTCCAGGGCCATTTTTTTCGGCAATCCACACTGGTGCAGACGCAGTTCCGGCCCGACGACGATAACGGTTCGGCCTGAATAGTCCACACGCTTGCCCAGCAAATTCTGTCGGAAACGCCCTTGCTTGCCCTTGAGCATGTCGCTCAACGACTTCAATGGACGCTTGTTCGGCCCGCGAATCGCCCGGCCGCGCCGGCCGTTATCGAACAGCGCGTCCACGGCCTCTTGCAACATCCGCATTTCATTGCGGATGATGACACCCGGAGCCTTCAATTCGATCAAACGCTTCAAGCGATTGTTCCGGTTAATCACGCGACGATAGAGGTCATTGAGATCTGACGTCGCAAAACGGCCCCCGTCCAGCGGGACGAGCGGGCGCAATTCAGGCGGCAGCACCGGGATGACATCCATAATCATCCACTCCGGCTTATTGCCGGAACGGCGGAACGCCTCCAAGACCTTCAACCGCTTGGCATACTTTTTCTTGAGCGCAGCGGAGGCAGAGGCCTTCGCCTTCACATGCAACTCATCCCATTGCGTGTTGATGTCGACTTTCCTGAGAAGTTCGCGAATCGCCTCGGCGCCGATGCCAACCTTGAACGCACCGCTCCCGTACTCAGACTGCAAGGAGCGCAGCTGCTCTTCCGAGACCAACTCCTGCTCGCTCATGCTGGTCGAGCCTGGGTCAACCATGACGTAGCTCTCGAAATAGAGAATCTTCTCAAGTTGCTTGAGACTCATATCGAGCAACGTCCCGATCCGGCTCGGCACACCCTTCAGGAACCAGATATGCGCGACCGGTGCCGCCAGCTCAATATGCCCCATGCGTTCACGGCGCACTTTCGATTGAATGACTTCGACGCCGCATTTGTCGCAGACGATACCGCGGTGTTTCATCCGCTTGTACTTGCCGCAATTGCATTCCCAGTCCTTGATCGGACCGAAAATCTTGGCGCAGAACAACCCGTCCTTTTCAGGCTTGAACGACCGGTAATTGATCGTTTCTGGCTTCTTGACTTCGCCATATGACCACGACCGGATTTTTTCGGGCGACGCAATGCGAATCCGCATCGAGTCGAACGACACCGAGTCGCGCGGCTTTTCGAATAATGTGTATACACCTTCCAAGGTTGATCCCTCCTTAACGGCCGCCTGAGCGCAGTTCTGAGTGGTGAGCTATCCGGCTTCCGATCTCAAGACTCAGCACTAGAATCAGTCCTTTGATTTAACCAGCTCGACATCGAGCCCAAGACTTTGCAGCTCTTTGACTAACACGTTGAACGATTCCGGCAATCCAGGCTCCAGGAACGGCTCGCCCTTCACAATTGCCTCATACATGCGGGACCGGCCTGGCACGTCGTCGGATTTCACAGTCAGGAATTCCTGGAGAATGGACGCGGCCCCATAGGCCTGAAGTGCCCAGACTTCCATCTCCCCCAAACGCTGACCACCGAACTGCGCCTTTCCTCCGAGTGGCTGTTGTGTCACGAGGGAGTACGGGCCGATCGACCGGGCGTGAATTTTGTCGTCCACCAGGTGGTGGAGCTTCAAGACATACATATATCCAACCGTGACGGGGCTGCTGAAGGATTCACCGGTACGCCCGTCCATCAATATCGTTTGACCGCTTGGCGACAACTTCGCCTTCTTGAGCAGTTCCTTGATCTCTTTCTCCGAAGCCCCGTCGAACACCGGGCTCGCCACCTTGATGCCCAACGCTCTGGCGGCCCATCCCAAGTGCGTCTCCAAGATTTGCCCAACGTTCATACGGGACGGTACGCCCAACGGATTCAGAACGATTTCCACTGGAGTTCCGTCCGGCAAATAGGGCATATCTTCTTCCGGCAAGACGCGTGAAACGACGCCCTTGTTCCCGTGTCGTCCCGCCATCTTGTCGCCGACCTGGATCTTCCGTTTCATCGCGATGTAGACCTTGACCAACTTGATCACACCGGGCGGAAGTTCATCGCCGCGTCTCAATCGGCCGACTTTTTCATCGTACAGGGTCTGCAGGATTTCAATCTGCTCCTTGGCGCGGCGCTCAACATCTTCAAGCTCCTTCTGCTCGTCTGGATCGCTGAGAATAATGTGTCGCACCATGTCGTCCGGGAGACGCTTCAAAATTTCCGCAGTGAGCTTACCCTTCTTTTTCAGAATGACATCGCCCGTCTCAGGATCCATCAGATCCCGTCCGACCACCTTCCCGAGTAGCAGCTTGCGGACCTTCTTGGTCTTTTCATCTTCAATGATCCGCAGCTCTTCCTGGTGGTCGCGCTGCAACTTCATGTGATCTTCGCTCTCGATACTCTTGGAGCGTTCATCCTTATCCAAGCCCTTGCGTGAGAAGATCTTCACATCGACGACGATGCCTTCCACGCCAGGCGGCACGGTGAGAGACGTATCTTTGACGTCCCCGGCCTTCTCACCGAAAATTGCGCGCAACAGCTTCTCTTCCGGCGTCAGTTGGGTTTCGCCCTTCGGAGTCACCTTCCCGACAAGAATGTCGCCAGGCTTCACTTCCGCGCCGATCCGGATGATCCCGCTCTCATCGAGATCCCGAAGCGCTTCTTCGCCCACATTCGGAATGTCGCGGGTAATATCTTCCTTGCCCAACTTCGTATCGCGGGCTTCTACCTCGAACTCTTCGATATGGATGGAGGTGAAGGCATCTTCCCGCACCAACTTCTCACTCAACAAAATAGCGTCCTCGAAGTTATACCCCCCCCAGGGCATGAACGCGACGAGCACATTCTTCCCGAGTGCAAGCTCTCCATGATCGATCGCGGGACCGTCGGCCAGCACCTGACCACGCTTGACCGGCTCACCGATCCGCACCACCGGGGTCTGGGTGATACAGGTGTTCTGGTTCGAGCGCTGGAACTTGATCATTTCATACACATCAAGGCCGGAATCGTTGCGCTTGCGGCCCTCTTTAGCATCAGCCCGCACCACGATTCGGGTGGCATCGACACTTTCCACGACACCTTCACGCTTAGCCTGAACAACATAGCCTGAGTCACGCGCAACCACGGCCTCCATGCCGGTGCCGACCAGCGGTGATTCAGCCTTGAGCAGAGGCACCGCCTGGCGCTGCATGTTCGACCCCATCAAGGCGCGGTTCGCATCGTCGTGCTCGAGAAACGGCACCAACGCCGTCGCGACGCTGACGACCTGCTTCGGAGACACGTCCATGTATTCAATCTTGTCAGGGGATGCGGTAATAAAGTCCCCGGCTGAACGTGCTGACACCGTCTCGGACACGAGGCGCCCCGCCGTATCAACCTTCGAATTAGCCTGGGCGATAATGTACTTGTCTCCCTCAATCGCAGAGAGATACTCCAACTCATCACTGACCCGACCTTTCACAACCTTCCGATATGGTGCCTCAATAAATCCAAATTCATTGATGCGCGCGTAGGTCGCCAGGGAAGTAATCAAGCCGATGTTCGGACCTTCCGGCGTCTCGATCGGACAAATGCGGCTGTAGTGAGACGGATGTACGTCGCGCACTTCGAAGCCCGCCCGCTCGCGCGTCAAACCGCCCGGACCAAGAGCCGACAGGCGGCGCTTGTGCGTAATCTCCGCAAGGGGATTCGTTTGGTCCATAAATTGGGAGAGCTGGCTACTGCTGAAAAACTCTTTCACCGCTGCCACCACGGGCTTAGCGTTGATCAAGTCATGCGGCAGCACCGTCTCCATGTCCAGGAGATTCATGCGCTCTTTAATGCTGCGCTCCATCCGCACGAGGCCCAGTCGGAACTGGTTTTCCAACAGCTCGCCGACAGACCGCACGCGACGATTGCCCAAGTGGTCGATGTCGTCGATCTCACCGCGACCGATCTTGAGATTGACTAGATAGCGCACCACCTCGACAATGTCCTGCGCCGTAAGAGTCCGCTGTTCAAGGGCGAAATCAAGGCCGAGTTTCTTATTGAGCTTAAGCCGTCCAACGGGCGACAGATCATACCGCTTTGGACTCAAGAACAAATTATCGAACAAGGCTCGCGCAGTTTCGACAGACGGGGTCTCACCTGGCCTGAGACGGCGATAGATCTCGACCATCGCCTCCTCCTTCGACCCGGTGCGTTCCATGTCGAGCGTATCGAGGATTACCAGTGTGGCATTGGTCGTATCCAGATAAATGACCTTGAATTCCTCGATATCGCTATCAAGGATCTTCTCCAGAATCTCTTCGGTCAGACGTTGATTCTTCTCGGCCAGCGACTGCTTCTTACCGCTGTCGACCAACTCCGTCAGCACCGCGCGCCCCACCAACTCGGCGGGGGTGACAGGAATTTCCTTGATGCCTGCCGCCTTCAGCTTGGCGATCAAGACCTTCGTCAGCTTCGCTCCTTCGCGAACGAGCGGGTCCTTACCGCCCTTCTCCATCACTTCGGTCGAACACTTCAAACCGTGATGGATTTCAGGATCGAGCTTCCGATAGAGCTTTCCCTTAGAAACACGAATCTCCTCCACGGGGTAATACATCCGCAACAGATCGTCGGTGCTATACCCGAACGCCTTCAACAGGATCGTGGCAGGCATTTTACGACGGCGATCGATGCGAACGTACAGAATGTCCCGCGCGTCGAACTCAAAATCGAGCCAAGATCCGCGATAGGGAATAATCCGAGCAGAGTACAACACCTTGCCGCTGGCATGGGTGCGCCCCTTATCGTGCGTGAACGACGCGCCCGGCGAGCGGTGCAACTGGCTGACCACCACTCGCTCGGTCCCGTTGATGAGAAACGTACCACGCTCGGTCATGAGCGGAAGTTCGCCGACATAGACTTCTTGCTCCCGAACGTCGAGCACCTTCTTCTTCGGCCCCTTGTCCTCCTTATCGAAGACAATCAACCGCACACGCAGCTTCAAAGGAACGGCAAACGTCATGCCCTGTTCAAGACACTCCCGTTCGTCGTACTTCGGGGTCCCCAATGAATAATTGGAGAACTCCAAGGCCGCCGTGTTGTTGTAGTCGGTAATGGGAAAGACGCTGGCTAACGCCGCCTGCAACCCCTGATCCTTGCGACGGTCCGGCTCGACTTCCATCTGGAGGAACTCTTCGTAGGACCGCTTCTGGATTTCGATGAGATCAGGAATATCGATGCTCGTACGAATCCGAGAAAAATCCTTACGTTCGACAAACTCCGAAAGAGTCGATTCCGACATTCGTTAGCCCTCCAAGCTCATAAGGAGATGAACGCCCCGCGCCATCCCAACGGACAACTCACACTGCCGCCCAATAAACCGTTACTTAACTTCGACTTTCGCGCCGCTCTCTTCGAGCTTCTTCTTCATCGTGTCGGCCTCTTCCTTCGTGGCGCCGGCCTTGATGGGCTTCGGAGCGCCCTCGACCAGGTCCTTCGCTTCCTTGAGTCCGAGACTGGTGAGCTCACGCACCACCTTAATGACCTGGATCTTCTTGTCTGCCGGAGCACTGACCAGGATCACATCAAATGCCGTCTTCTCTTCAGCCGGAGCCGCTGCCGCCCCGCCGCCACCCACTGCCGCCACGGCCACAGGCGCCGCCGCCGTCACGCCAAAGCGCGTTTCTAGTCCCTTGACCAGATCGGCCAATTCCAACACGCTCATGCCCTCGATTGCCTTGATCAATTCATCTTGTGACAACTTGGTTCCTGCTGCTGACATGTCGCCCTCCCCTTTCTTTTTATCCTGAATGGCTGCAATGACTCGCACAAACTTGCTTAACACTCCGCTCAACGCGTACACCACACCGCGAATCGGGCCCTGCATGGCCGATAGCAGCATCGCAATCAACACTTCTTTTTTCGGTAGCTGCGCAATGGCGTTCAGATCCGCAGCCTGCACCAGCCGGCCTTCCAGCACTCCGACCGTGACCTTGATTTTCTCGGAGCGCTTTTCAGCCTGAATGAAATCGCGCAAGATTTTCGCCGGCAGAACCGGATCGTCATATCCGATCACCAGGCCGGTCGGTCCCTTGAAATGGTCTTTAGCGTCCGCGAGAATCGTGCCGGTCGAGGCGCGTACGGCCAGGGTATTCTTGATGACGCAATACTCCGCCTTCGCGCCGCGCAACTGTCTACGCAACTCGGTCATCTGATTGACAGGCATCCCGGCGCACTCCGTCAGAATCGCCAAGCGGGCGCGGCCGAATTTTTCCGTCAACTCTGCGATCGCTGTTGCCTTCTCTTCTTTCTTCATGCCTCTCCCCTTACTGAGAACCTGCCTGTTCTCAACTCCACAACTTCGACAGCGCCACAGGATCCAGCTTCACGCCGGGCCCCATGGTACTCGACATGGTCACGCTCTTGATGTATCGGCCCTTGCAGGATGAGGGCTTCGCCTTCACCACCGACTCCAGCACGGCCTGCGCATTGTCATACAGCTTCTGAACGTCAAACGAGACCTTACCGACAGGCACTTGCACGATTCCGGCTTTCTCGACCTTGAACTCAACACGGCCCTTGCGAATTTCACTGACGGCCTTGCCGACCTCAAACGTGACCGTGCCGGTCTTCGGATTGGGCATCAGTCCGCGGGGACCGAGCACCTTTCCCAGCTTGCCGACAGAGGCCATCAGATCAGGCGTGGAGATTGCGCAATCAAACTCCATCCACCCACCCTTGATCTTTTCCATCAGGTCATCCGACCCCACATGATCTGCGCCCGCCTGGCGAGCCTCTTGCTCTTTTTCGCCTTTGGCAAATACGAGCACGCGGAGCTTCTTACCCGTCCCATGCGGCAACGCCGTGGTGCCGCGCACCATCTGATCCGACCGCTTCGGATCAATCCCCAGCCGTATCGCCAGATCGACGGATTCATCGTACTTGGCAAAAGCCGCCTGCTTGACGGCCTCGACGGCCTCTTTCAACCCATAAAACCTGGGCTCTATCTTCTCCTGAGCCGCGGTCATCTTCTTTCCCATACTGCTGCTCCTTCACATCCGCCGGAGGTTCACTCTGCAGACACTTACTGGACGGTGATGCCCATGCTACGCGCGGTCCCCTGGATAATCTTGATGGCGCCCTCAAGATCAGCCGCATTCAGATCGGACAACTTCTTCTGAGCAATTTCACGGACCTGGGCCTGACTCACCTTTCCCACCTTGTCCTTATGCGGCACGCCCGACCCCTTGATGATCCCGGCGGCCTTCTTCAGTAGGTCCGATGCCGGAGGCGTCTTCATGATGAAGGTAAAACTCCGGTCCTTATAGACCGTAATGATCACCGGGATAATGCTATCCCCATCCTTCTGCGTCTTGGCGTTGAACTGCTTGCAAAACTCCATAATGTTCACACCGTGCTGACCCAATGACGGACCAACAGGTGGAGCAGGATTGGCCTTGCCGGCCGGAATCTGCAACTTAATCTGCGCTGATACTTCCTTGGCCATGAGTTACTCCCTGCGAACTGCGGACTGAGCACGAGGGCTGAGAACGGCTCTCAGTCCACCATCTCGAATCCAGTGACCTCAAATACGTTCGACCTGCAAGAAACCAAGCTCGACCGGCGTAGACCGGCCAAAAATACTCACAAAAACTTTTACCCGGCTATGATCGGCATCCACATCATCGACCGCGCCATTAAAGCCAAGGAACGGACCATCCACAATGCGAACATTGTCGCCCTTGATAAACCGGACCTGCTCGCGTGGCCCCGCCGCACCGGCATCCACCTGCTTCAGCAAGGAGTCGACCTCTTCGGAAGACAGCGGGGTGGGCTGAGCCCCTCCACCGACGAACCCGGTGACCTTGGGAGTCTCCTTGATCATCTGCAAGGTTTCGTCGGCGAGCGGTGCTTCCAGCTCGATCAAGACATACCCCGGGAAAAATTTCCTCCGGGAAGTACGTCGCTTTCCGTCCTTGATTTCGATTACATCTTCCGTGGGAACCAAGACCTGCCCAAGTCGTTCGGTAAGCCCCATTTGACTTGCGCGCTCAAGGAGACTGGTCTTTACGCGCCCCTCAAACCCCGCATAGGTATGGATGACGTACCAGTTCTTATTGCTCATCATCTCCTCTCAGCTGAACATCCAGCATCGTATCGTCCGGGCAACGCCGGACCTGTCCAGCCGCACCACGCAACTAAATGACTTTGCGCATCAGCCAGCCCAGCACGGAATCCATCATCGATAGATAAAGGGACATGAGGATACAGAACACGATCACGACCGTGGTGGCACCGACCGTTTCCGCCCTCGTCGGAAAAGAGACCTTCTTGAGCTCACCGCGCACACCATCGATGAATTCTCGAATAGAGGCGATCAATCGCTGAAACACGGCTACAATCCTCTCTTAGAACTTCCGGAACTTCACAGGCACTTGATTGACCAGAACCAGCCGGCACCGGTCACGCGCTCATTCACCCACAAGGGCTTGGCAGGGGCACTAGGATTTGAACCTAGACTCTCGGTTTTGGAGACCGATGTGCTGCCGTTGACACCATGCCCCTTCATCTGGAACATGAGCGCTGCCGAGCCAATGGCCATGCCAAACCCAGCAGAAGAAGCCTACTTCACTTCCTTATGAGCGATGTGCTTCCGGCAGAACTTACAGAACTTGTTCCGCTCCAAGCGATCCGGATCGTTCTTCTTGTTCTTGCGGGTCGTATAATTTCGCTGCTTACAGACCGTACAGGCCAAATCGATGATATCTCGCATTTGCCATCCCCTGAGCCGTCAACTCTCAGCCGTCAGCCCCACTTCACGAGCTGACTGCTGATCGCCGATCGCGCATTCTTACGCTAAAATTTCCGTGACGACGCCCGAGCCGACGGTCTTGCCGCCCTCTCGAA
>JACOEL010000010.1 GCA_024998625.1 Nitrospira sp.
CCGATGCACTGGATTGCCTTGAACCAGACAGTGGCGACCGACCGATTCTGGCCGATGGCAGTCCTCGCCCCTTAGCCGAAGTCCACGACCGACGGCTATGAGAAAGAGGGACTTACGCCGATCCGTATAAGAACCTGTGATACATGGCCGATGGACCATCACTCATTGCACCACCGTCTATGATGGGATATTGTCCACGATCATTGAAGGTGTGTGATGCGGATAGCACATGGCAGATCCGGTTCTTATATGGATCCGTCTAAACATTGTGGGCGTCAAGCGCGGGCAGCCTGTGTTTTCAAAGTGGAGCGGTGATTCGCCGTATCCTTACGCAGTCGGTATTCGTCTACGCGTAGCAAACTGGCCATATTGGGGGTACAAGGGATGCGTCTTATTCAGTTTCGCGTTCAGAACTTCCGGAGCGTACAGTCGACGGACTGGATCGACGTCATGTCTATCACGGCATTCGTCGGCCAGAACGAGGCCGGTAAGAGCAACCTCTGTGAAGCTTTGTACCGTGTGAATCCCGCGCTGCCTGACCAGTTCAAAGTCGATGAGGACTGGCCCGTCGATGATTGGGGAAACAAGGACGGCAAGGCGCTCGTGTGCGAGGCGCGCTACGCTCTGGATGGCGTCGACGAGACAAGAGCCCTGATCACGGCTGCCGGACTGTTGTGGACGCCGCCGGCTCCGGCAGCAGAAGCAGAGCCCGTGCCTGAGCCGGCCTCGCAGCCGCCGGTGAATCTTGTTCTGCGCGTGGGGAAGTACTACGACAACCGCCGCGTGTTTTCGATTGAAGTAGGTGAGGCCCCTGCTCGGACGTTGGACGGTGCAAAGTTGGAAGCATGGGCCAGTAGCAACCTTCTGAAGCACGTATACATCCGCGAGTACGATTTTCCTTCGTCGCGCGCCGAACTCAACGAGCTTGTGAAAAAGCGGACCGACCAAGGCTGGGATAAGCTCAACCCAGGCGAGCAAACCATCTTGATCGTGTTGGAGCTTGCCCGGATCGCCGTGGATGACTTCATCTCGAAAGGCGGAACCCCGGACGGACGGACATTGCGATCGTTCGATAAGCGCCAGGCATCCGCCTACCTCACGCAGCAGTTTTCGAAGCTATGGAAGCAGAAGGAAGTGCGCTTCGACATCGACGTGGACGCCACGACCTTGAATATTTTTGTGGAAGACGCTGGCCTCGGAATGCCCGTGCGGCTGGACAAACGGTCCACCGGGTTCCGCTGGTATGTGGCTTTCGCCTGGAAGTTCACCCACGCTACCAAAGGGGCCTACAGGAACACAGTGCTGATCCTTGAAGAGCCCGGAATCCACCTTCACTATGACGGACACAAGGATTTGCTCGGCGTACTGGGCGACCTGGCCGAAACGAACACGATTCTGTACACTGCATATTCCGCTGAATCCGGCCGCCGATTCCGAGCGAATCCGGCCACCCCTCGGAGCCCCGCGACGCAGGGCCTCAGTGATCTGTCTTGAGTGGCCGACTTCCGTCCGATTTTGCCAGCCGTTTGCGCATCGATTCTCCCTTGAGCGTGATCTTATAGGCATTGTGTACGAGCCGGTCAAGAATGGCATCGGCGAGCGTCGGCTCCCCGATCGCCGCATGCCAGTGATCGATCGGGAGTTGACTGGCCACGAGGGTGGCCCGACGTCCATGGCGATCATCGAGGAGTTCCAAGAGATCGCGGCGATGCTCGTCGGTTAAGGGAGCCAAGCCCCAGTCATCGAGGACCACGAGGTCGGTCTTGGCGAGACTCCGGAGCACGCGCCCATAGCGGCCATCGCCTTTGGCGATCGCGAGTTCCCGGAAGAACCGCGGGAGTCGCAGATACAAGGCGGAGCAGCCCAGCCGACAGGCCATCTGGGCCAGCGCACTGGCCAGGTACGTCTTGCCCGCACCCGTGGGGCCCACGATCAACACATTGTCGTGACTGCGAATCCACTGGCCGGTCGCCAGCGCGGTGATCACCGTTTTGTCGAGGCCACGCGGGTGGCGATAATCGAGATCTTCCAACGTGGCGCTGCCTGGGAGCCGGGCCTGAGCGAGGCGGCGGGTCAGACGGCGATTCTCTTGCATCGTCCGCTCCCGATCGACTAACAACCCCAGCCGTTCCTCGAAGCTCAGCCGCTGCACGTCGGGCATCTCCAGTTGTTCCGTCAGGGCGGTGGCCATGCCGGTGAGCTTCAGGGCCTCCAGTGTCGCGAGTGTGGGATGGCGTAACATCAGATTCCTCCTTCGTGGTGTTGGTAATAGGTGGTGCCGCGGAGATGGTCGTGTGCAATTGGGAGGGGGACCGTCGGAACCGACTCGGGGAGCGGCTGCTGATCGAGTCCGGTCTTGAGGATCGACTGGACACTCTTGTAGGCGATGGCGTCAATCGCCTGGGCGCGGCGACACGCGGCCTCCACCCGCGCTGGGCCGTAGAGGCGTTCCAGCCGCAAGACCCCGAGGCACGAGCGATAGCCTTGTTCGGGATGCCGGCGGCGGGTCAAGAGCGTATTCACCACCGCCGCCGTGGCGGGCCCAATGGTCTCCGCCCACTGAATCAGCCGTGACGGCGACCACGCCAGATACCGTTGGTGCGACGACGGGAGATGCGCGGCGACCGTGGTGTGCCGGCCACGCTCGGCGCTCCGCACATGGCTCGCCACCCGCTGGCTCTTGTGGAAGCACTCGACCGTGGTCACGGTCAGCCGCACGTCGAGGGCCGTATGGACCAACGGCGACGGGACGCTGTAGTAGTGGCCCTCGACCTCGAGATGCGAATCGAGATTGACCCGCGCCGTCCGCCACTCGGCAAAGACGTACGGCTCGAGCGGGAGCGGCTGCAGGGCCGGACGATCGACGGCCTCAAATTTAGACTGCCGACAGCCGGTGAGTGTCTTGAAGGGACGGCGATTCAGTTGGTCCAAGCAGGCGGCGATCGCCGTGTTGAGCTCCGCCAGACTAAAGAAGGACTGATGGCGCAGCCGGGCCAGGATCCAGCGCTCCACGAGTAGCACGCCTGCTTCGACCTTGGCCTTGTCCCGCGGTTTGCGGACGCGGGCCGGAATCACCGCGACCCCATAGTGCCGGGCCAGATCCGCGTAGGTGGGGTTCAGCTCCGGTTCATACCGACAGGCCGTGGTGACACCGCTCCGCAAGTTGTCGGGCACGACGATCTGCGGGACGCCACCGAAATAGGCGAAGGCCCGGACATGGGACCCGGTCCAATCGGGCAGCGTTTGCGTCCAGGTCGCCTCGGTGTCAGCGGTCATCCAATAATCCCCAGGTGTGGTCATTGAATTTTCCCCACCCTCTATCAGAAGGAGGAGGGAGATGGGACTTGACGAGACGAGCGCGTCGACGATCATGCGTGCCCAGGTGGACCAATCTGGGGAGGCGCGCATGGTGGATCAGGGGCGATGGGCGGAGATCCGACGGTTGTTTCACGAGGAGCGGGTATCTATTTCGGAGATCGGGCGGCGGTTGGACGTGGATCGCAAGACGGTGCGCCGCAGTCTGCGGCAGACGACGTGGCACCCGTACCGCCGGGCCGTCGTGGCGGAGACCCTGCTGACGGCCCATGCCGAGTTTGTGCGGGACCGTGCCCCGCAGGTCGGGTATTCCGCGCGGATTCTCTATCAGGAGTTGCGGGCGAGTCGTGGCTACACCGGCAGTTATGAGACCGTGAAGCGGTGTGTGGCGCCCTTGCGCGAGGTCCAGCTCCAAGCGGAGCGCGCGCTCCTGCGCTTTGAGACGCCGCCGGGACAGCAAAGTCAGATTGATTGGGGCCAAGCCACTGTGCCGTTCCGCGCCGGCCCTGTTGTCATGCACGTGTTCGTGCTCACGTTGGGGTTCAGCCGCCGCGGGTTCTATTACGCCTGTGCCGATGAGCGGCTGGCCCAGTTTCTTGAGGCGCATGAACGGGCCTTTGCCCATTTCGGGGGCCACACCCGCGAACATCTCTATGACCGGCCACGGACGGTGTGTTATGCGGATGAGACCGGGCGGCGGATCTGGAATCCCACCTTCAAAGCGTTTGCCGACTACTGGGGCTTCGAGCCGCGGGTCTGTCGGCCCTATCGGGCGCAGACCAAGGGCAAGGTCGAATCGGGCGTGAAGTATGTGAAGCGGAACTTCCTGCCCGGGCGGACGTTTGTCGATGTGGTGGACTTCCAAGCCCAGCTCGATGAATGGAACGCGACCATCGCGGACTGTCGGCTCCACGGCACGACGCACGAGCTGCCGATCGCGCGCTTTGAGCGAGAACGCGGGCAGCTGGTGCCGCTGGCGGGCCAGCGCGGCTTCCAGCAAGAGGCCCGGGTCTCGCGCATCGTGGCCGAGGACTATTTGGTCAGTCTGGCGACCAACCGGTATTCCGTCCCCTTCCGGCTCATCGGCCAGCGGGTCGAGGTGCTGCGACGGGGTGACACCGTGCACATCTTCCATCGCGACCGCGAGGTGGCGACGCATCCCGTCTTACCCGGGACCCACCAATTCTGCATCCTGCCGGAGCATGGCCCGGGTGGCCTGGACACGCGGACGAGAGTTTGGGCTGTGTTTGCTCAGCGTGCAGCCGGTGGATCACAGCCGCCTTCAGCGGTTCGTGGCCGGGCGTGTGCGTCAGCGGGTGTCGTGAGCGGCATCACGCCGGTGTACACGGTCGGGCACAGACGAACAGGCGTTCCATCCGTCATGATGGCGGGCGCGAGGGGTTCCAGGGATCCTGCACAATCGGGCGGTATTTGAGGTAAATCTGGGTATCACCAACCCCTGAGTCAGTCGTCCACGGTCCCCCTTTCCCCTGATTGAACTGCGCACTGGAATTGGCCCACCAGAATGAACCGGAAAGACCGACGTTGAGCTCCAAATGATTCGTCAGGCCATACGCCATCGTCACAACCGGGGCGATTTGATACGAATGGACGGGTGACGACGTGCTGTTCGTCGTCAGATCATTGCCGAACTGCTTTTCACTGATTTGAGAGAAGATGAATGGATGAACCGTAAACTGCCCTTGCGGATGGACATCGACACCACTGATGAAAATCGGCCCGTTCGAAAGCGGGTTCCAGCTTTGGCGGTAATTCTGAATTTCTTGATCGGTCGGAACCCAATCGAGAGCAAGGGCCTTGGCTGGTACTGATACCGCCAACCCAAGTTTGATCCAGAGTAAGCAGGCTACGCGACCTATTATCCTGGACCGGTTGAACGTCTTTCCTCGCGGCTGCTCCTGAAGCACAAACGAGTGTCTTGCCATTCACTCCTCCAGTAAATCGTAGAGATATCTGCATGAGTCCATGTATGAAACGACCAACGGCTGAACGCCGCTGTAACTACCAGGTCACATCGAGAGGAGACTGTAAGGCTGCTTACACAATCAGGGGAGCAGGAGGTAGGCGAGTGCTGAGAGGAATGCAGCAGCAGGCAGTGTCACCACCCAGGCAAGGACCATGTCTCGGACGGTCGTCCAACGTACGGCACTCACGCCTTTCAACAACCCGATTCCGATAATGGCCGAACTGCTGACGTGCGTCGTTGAGACAGGCAATCCCATCAATGCCGAGACGAACACGAGAGACGAGGTTGTGAGATTTGCAGACAATCCCTCGCTGTGATTCATCTGAGTGACCTTTTCAGCCAGCACTTTCGTAACGCGGAGTCCTCCGAGGTAGCTGCCGAGCCCCATGGCCACTGCGACGCCGATGATCGCGGCACTCTGCGCTGCGACGCTGGGCCATGATGCGATGGCGCTCCCGAGCAATAACATCGCGGCAATCTTGGGCGCGTCATTCGTCCCGCGCGCCAAGGAAGCTAACCCGCTCGAACACCAATGGATGCTGTCCAGTCCAACCGTGAGCCCGTTCAGTCCAGCCCGGTCGCACTGAGCCGGAACAGCCATCACCGGTCGCCCCAGAGTCGTACTTTGAAAAAGCGTCCGCGTCGCCCCCTGTCCATCGATCATAACCAGCGCCCGAGCCGTCGGCATCACACACAGGCAAGTTCCTTCCCAACGAGCCGCCAGCCTTCGCGTGAGTGGATGCAGCACGAGAGAGAGCGCCAACGCCAAGAGAGGGCTCAGAATGAGCGGCAGAACAATTTTCTTTCCAATCCCCTCCCAGAGCAGTCCCTCTCTTCCAAATGCGAGGAGGCCCGCCCCGACGATGGCCCCAGTCAGCGCATGAGTGGTCGAAACGGGCAGTCCTGTCCGCGAAGCGACGAGGACCCAGAGCATGGCGCCAATGAGCACGGCCACAACGAGATTGGGCGAAGCAGAGACGCCAGGTGCCAGCAATCCTTGACTGAAGGTCTTGACCATGGCCGTGGCGATCACTCCTGAAAGAACAGCACCAAGGACCGTCCAGACTGTCCCCCAGAGAATGGCCGTGCGATACCCCGTCACCCCGCTTCCAACAAGGGTGGCGATGGCCTTGGAGACATCATTAGCTCCGTTGGCAAACGCCAATGCCAGCAGCAGCACGAAAGCGACGATCGAGACATCCATGGATTCGTCCTATCCTCTCGATGCTGTTCCAGCGACCGCCCCGCCACAGGAAGAACCCGCGCCTGCCGTGCAGCCGTAGCAATGGTTGCGTGTGACAATCTGGCGTTGATTCAGTTTCACTGGATCAAAGTCACGAATATGGGAGGGCAGGCCGAGATCTATCGGCAGTTCGAGCATCTGATTGAAGTCGCAGTCATAAAGCGTACCCTCCCACCCGATGGAAATCATCGACCGACACATCACGCCGGTGGCCGCTGCAGGGTTGAAGGCGTTGGCCAACCGCTCCATATACTGCTCGTAGTTGCCGCTCTCCACGAGAAACTCGAGATATCGGCTCACTGGCATGTTGGTGATCGTATAGAGATGGGTGAACTCGATGCCATGGCGAACCCGAAGTTCTTTCCGAAACTGCGCTTCGATGGCCTCTTGCTTGGGAGGGAGAAAGGCGCCGACCGGATTGTGCACGAGATTCAAGAGCAGGCCGCTCTCGGGGCGGCCGTAGCCCAGCCCATTCAACAGGCGCAGTGCCTCGATCGACTTCTCGAAAATGCCGTTGCCCCGCTGCGCGTCGGTCTGGCTGGCACGGTAGGAAGGCAGTGAGGCAATAATTTCAACTCGATGCATCGCCAGAAACTCGGCCAAGTCTGCCTGTGAAGGGATCAGGAGCACGGACAAATTACAGCGATCCATCACATGTCGTCCGAGTCCGCGAGCTTGTTCGACCAACCATCGGAAATTGGGATTCAGTTCCGGTGCGCCCCCCGTGAGATCGACCGTGGGAATGTCGGTTGTGGCGAGCGCCTGCATGCACAGCGCTGCCGTGTCTCGCGACATGCGTTCGGTCCGATCCGGGCCTGCGTCTACATGACAGTGCTTGCAGGTCTGGTTGCAGAGTTTCCCCACGTTGATCTGAAACACCGTCATCCCGGTCGCTCGAAGCGGGAAGAGACCGGCTTGATCGAGCCGGGTCTTAAATGACGAATAGCCGTGCGTGTCGGCGAGCAGCTTGAGCTGTTCAGATGCGGAGGCCAGCGGATGCTGTCCCCCCAGCAGGGTCAGCGGCATGTCGGGGTCCTCACACACACAACAGTCGATCTCACGAGCCCAGCCACCTCAGCGTGCATGTGTCACCGCGGTCAAAACCGTTTCAGGGAATCGCACCTCACAACACCCAAAATTCAGGGCCTGCCCTTGCCGATTCGCTAACGCCCGTTTGACGGTCGGAGCAATGCGATAGCAGACTTGCTTGCCCTCCCGGAGTCCTTCGACTAACCCGGCATCGCGAAGAATGCGAAGATGATGGGAGATGTGCGGCTGCGGGCAGCGTAATTCCCGCGCAAGCTCCATCACGCATTTCTCTTCGACCAGCAGGGACTCCAGAAGACGCAGTCGGGTCTTATCCGCCAGCGCTTTCAGCACCGTGGCACATTGGCCCGTGGTCAGGACATCGCCTATCGAGGCACGCTTCATCAACAACAGGCTCCATCAGGGGAGCAACTCACGGCTTCACCGCTGACCATCTGGCCTGCGCGATTGATCATCGCAAAATGAGGCGCGTAGCCGTCAGTTTCTAATACGCCACGCGTCTTGGAGCAGATCTCCAATGGCTCACCCCGGCGGTAGACATGATGGTCATCGTCGTGCGCTTCCAGGAAGGGTCCGGCCAGCAGCGCAAAATCACCTTTCCACACACAGGGTGTTTGTTCAGGAAGCACCGCCACCCATCTCGGATCTGTCTGTTCGAGCGTCACCGGGTCTTGTGACAAGATAAACAGCAGTGCAAACGGCGGCTGGCTCAGCACGAGAGCTGAGTCCGGTGTGAGTGTTTGAGGAGCTCCGCGTCGGTAGCTTGTGCCCCGTTCATCTACCACGCGGCTGAAGGGGCCGCGGAGCGTGGCATAGCGTGGGCTTAATGCCGGTGCATTGGCCGGGAGTTTGTAGCCGGTCAACGTCACCGAGAAGAAGTGAATACCCTCGATCCGCTGCCAGGGGGACGACTTGATCAGATGGATGCCGATAAACCCCGCCTCCGTCATGCCAGCCATATAGTCGGTGAGTGTGAGGGCGCCAGACAGGCAATCGCCCCATTTCTCCGCATCATGAACCAGATACTGAGGTACGGGCTGATCCGCGACGATGTCCGAAATAGTAAACCGTCCGCCCGGCTTAGAAACGCGGAACATTTCACGGAAGACCTTGCGCTTGTCCGGGGCCAAGTTGATCACGCAGTTGGAGATGATCAAATCAACCGTGCCCTCTTCTACCGGCATGGAATCGGCCATGCCTTTGCGAAACTCGACATTGGAAGAGGGGTAGCCGAGATTGCCGGCCACGATCACGGCGTTCCTGCGCGCGATCTCCAACATCGTATCGGTCATGTCGATGCCGATCACGCGGCCCGTCGGGCTGACAAGGCGCGACGCCTCGAAGCAATCGATCCCGCCTCCAGATCCGATGTCCAGGACGGTTTCGCCGGCGCTCACGGTTTTCAGCCCTGCGGGCGTGCCGCAGCCATAGGAAATTTTGAGGACTTCTTCGGGAATGAAGGTCTTGAGGTGGCTCATGTCATAGCTGGTCGGACAACACATGTGTTCACCCGAGCTGGCCGCCCGGGCGTATCGATCGCTGACGGCCTGAGTAATGTTCTCTCCTGGCATGGCTCCCCCGCTAAGTCATGAACATATGAAGAGACGTCTATGTATGAAACTGACCGAGTTGCCTTCAATCTCCAGCCGGGCACCAAGATGAATGCGTCAGAGGGGAAGGATACAGCGAGGAGGACGAAGGTTCTGTAAGCTGGCTTACATTGAGTCGTACCCTGTAAGTGAGAGCATCGCCGCGCGAGGAATCCGTCACCAGCACAGAGTACTTCTGACAGGGCGGAGCATGGATCAGGTAGATTCCTCGTCCCCTTGACTCGGTACCATAGTATCAGGTGTAGCCTCTTCCCACGGAGCGACTATGACATCCCAACGTACGATTGGCTGGCTCGCAAAGTCGGCTGGCGTTCATGTCCAAACAGTTCGGTACTACGAGCGGCAACAGCTCCTCTCGCCTGTCGGCCGTCGGCCGTCCGGATATCGTGTCTATGACCACGAGGCAGTGGCACGACTCCGATTCATCAGAAACGCGAAGGCACTGGGATTCACGCTTCGAGAGATCGGTGAATTACTCAGCCTCCGAGTGAATGGCCGGGCGCGTTGTGGCGACGTGCAGCGGAAGGCAGAAGCTAAATTGCATGGCGTTGAAGCGAAGCTGACAGACCTCCAGGCTTTGGCCCGCGCGCTGCGCGGATTGATCCGCATGTGTCAGGCTGGTCAGCCCATCGATCGTTGTCAGATTCTGCGCCAGATGGAAAGAGAACAACCCGCCTCACAACAATCACAGAAACGGAGGACATCGTGACACGTCCGAACGACACACGGTTTACGGAATTGCGTCGCCTCAGTCCGCAAGTAACAGGCGGGTTGCTTCGCATGCGCCAGGCAGCCTATCGCGATGGGGCGGTTCCCGCCAAACATAAGCTCCTCACCGCGATGGCGATCTCCATCGCGATCCGATGCGAACCCTGCATTCGCGCCTATGTCCGGATGGCGCACGAGAAAGGCAGCACACAAGAAGAACTGATCGAATTCCTTGAGGTGGCCATGACCATGCAAGGTTGTCCCGGCGAGGAATGGGCGCTGAAGGCCTATGCTGCCTATAAGGAATCTATCGGTCCTGAGACGACTTCGGATGCCGCAGGTTGCTGCGATCACCAAACGCCAAGCGATACCGATGAAGAGGAGGCACCATGAAACGACGATTCGCTCCCCTGCTCATGACCTTCACAGCCCTCGTCTTGAGCACGGGACTTTGGATTCCTGCAGCATCCGCGGCCAACATCTTGATCCATATGAAAACATCGCTTGCCGTGGACGATGCACAAATCTGCGCGGTACCAAACGTTGCCTGGGCAGCCGTGAAGGCTGGGCATAAGGTGACGATCCTGGTGGATGCGAGCGCCGTCACGTCGGTGACGAAAGGCTTCGGGTGGTTCAGGATGCTGATCGGGGCTGAATCCACCGCGCTGGATCGAGCTGGCTTGCCGGAGCGAGAACGACAGAGCCTCTCCGAACAGATGGACGTCCCGCTGGAGCAAGTCCCGCACAATTACGGCGAGTACTTCGATTTGCTCAAGAACAAGCTGGGCGTTGAAATCTACGGGAATCAGACCATGATGCTGCTCTACAAGATCGATCCGGCGCGGGTGGCTGCCTCAATCACGCCGATTCCGTTGCCCAGGATGGTCCAGTTGTTCGAGGCGGCGGAGCGGATTGTGGTCTATTGACCGGTAGCCTGGCATGTCGGGTGGGCAGTGGGCTGTACTCGGGTCAGCCGGGTGGATCATCAGTAGCGATTAGATGCGCGTCCGCTTGCTGAAGTAGGTCCACACGTCGATCGTATCGAGCACCAGGGAGAGGGCCATGGAGACCGACAAGACCTGCAAGTAGTGTTTAAACGACGCCTCAGCGGCTGGAATCTGAATCATCAGATATGCCAGCAACGGGACCCATGGAAGGTGGCCAAGCCCAAGGATCTTGGCGAATCCAAATCGCGCATAGAGTCCCATCATGAGCATCGCGCTCGCGAGAAAGTTCATGAGGATGAGCCTGGCGAGGGCTTCCTGCCAGAAGGCGAGACTCGCCATGTTGACGAGCATGAGAAACAGCACCCACAACGATACCCAGAGGGGCTGCTCCGTCAATTCGATGAAAAATCGTAAGGGGCTTCTCATGGACGGGATTTTTTCGACGTGAGCGATCAGCCCTGCGCTGAGGGTCAGTGAAAGGGACGGGCACCCGACCGTGGTGGTAGCGCCGGCCGGATGCCCAAAGGTTCACGGCGTTAGAATGTGATGACCTGATACCCCTGGGACACGAGCTTCTTGAAGCTCGGATGACCGTCGTATTCTCCCGTCAGCTTCACGCCGCAGGCCACGACCTGATCCTTCACCCCAAACGCGCCCGCGCAAAAGTCGCACGCCCCGCTGATTCGATCCTTCACCGCCACGTAGAGCCCGTGAGCCATGTGATCGGGCTTCTCCAGCTCCGGGATCCACTTGGGCCCGGCGCCGTCGAAAATGAGTTGGACGTCGTCATGGGCGTCTTTGAACTCTTTGACGGCTTCCATTGCGTTCACCACACGCCCCAACCCTTCATGCGTGTCTGTGTCGGCTAATACCACGATTGCAACCTTGGGCATACGGCACTCCTTTCATAACGAACAGGTGAAGAGTGAGAGATTTTCTCCGTCTCATCGGCGGACCGGTCGCGGCGCGCTGCCGAAACAGTCTACGCACTCTACTGCGCGGCACACGGAAGTTCTGTGGGCTGGATTACAAGTGCACGAAGAAAGTCGCGACGACAGAATGAAGCACGTGTGAACCGCCTTACAGATCCTCAGTGAGATACTCGATAGGATGCGCGCATGGTAGCGAACTATTTCCCATCCACAAGGAGGTGAACCGTGACCTGTGAACGATGCAACGGACTGATGGTACGGGAGCAGATTTGTGATCTTCAGGGACGGAGCAGCCTGTGCGTGGATGGCTACCGCTGTCTGCTCTGCGGCGACCTGGTCGATGCGCTGATTCTTGAGAACCGAAGGCGGTCCATAGCCTCAGTCGAACCCATTCTGTTCACCAGTCCCCGTATACCGCGACTGGTGCCGGCCTAAGCCGAGAGCGATCTAACCGAAGACCATACACCCTGTTCGAGAGGGAGGCAGCCATGACGCGCCCAGACGACCCAGTGATGGCTTTACGTGTTCAGCTTGGCCAATTCCCCTGTCCGGCTTGTGGAGCCCACGAACTGATGCCAAAACTGCAGTGCGATTACTATCCTGATGGCTGTCTCTGGTTTGTGTGCTGTGGAGGCTGCCAGACGCAGTACCACCTGGACCATCGGACTGTGCCAGACAGGGGACAGCATCGGCGCGGCGCGGTCATCGGGGACGGAGTCACGAGTGATATGAGCGAAACTAAGGGAGGTTCTCATGCGAATCCA
This sequence comes from Nitrospira sp., assembly GCA_024998625.1. GTDB lineage: Bacteria > Nitrospirota > Nitrospiria > Nitrospirales > Nitrospiraceae > Nitrospira_A. The sequence goes on from JACOEL010000010.1 coordinate 12,554, forward strand.
TGATGTGATGTCTACGGGAGTCGTCATAGGTACACCGATAGAAACAGTGCGGAATGTTGTCGTCAAAATGCTGGGCCGGCATTGCGGGGCCATTCCGATCGTCAGCGCCAATAGGGAACTACTCGGGATCGTGACGCTGCGCGACGTGATGCTGCCGATGTACCCCCAACTATGGCGATTACATTCACGACGCCGTGCACAGCCGGGACTTTCTGAAAATGGAGCACAATTATCCCGAGGTGCTGGGGAAGAAGGCCGAGGAGATCATGGTGCGCAACCCGTTGACGGTCTCACCGCAGACGCCCATCCTCGAAGCCGCTTCCTATATGGGGCTCAAGAACTTTCGCCGCCTCCCCGTCGCTGATCATGGAAAGCTCGTCGGTATGGTCAGCATCGGGGACATTCACCGCGGGCTCTTCTTCGCACGCGGAGGATGTGAGGTAGAGTCATGAGCGGACGAATAAATCAAAGTCTCGCCCGATGAGCAGCCGTCGGCTGCTTGTGATGGTGTTCCTACTCAGTATCCCACTCAGGCGCATGCCTATAAAGAAAGGAGGTGACATTATCCGTGTGCCGGAAGAGATTCTGCCGCACTTTAGAATCAACGGTCGCTCGCAAACCGGAGCCGTAATGGCGTTCGTGCACGTTCCCGCGAACATCGGTCTGGGTGGATGTCCTAGTTCCGACCAGCCATGACACCGCCATCGACATCCCAAATAGCCCCGGTCACCCATTGCGCGTTGTCGCTGAGCAGGAAGTCGATGGTTCGAGCGACATCCGCTGCCGTGCCGATCCGGCCGATCGGGTGAAAGCTGTCGAAGGTGGCGAGCGTGGCGTCGATCTGGTGTGGGTCGATGAAGGCCCCATAAATCGGGGTTTTGACCACCGCCGGCGACACCGCGTTGACACGAATCTTGTGGGTGGCCAGTTCGATCGCCATATGCTGCGTAAGCGCGTGCAAGCCAGCCTTCGCCATCGAATAGGCCGACGAAGGGGTTGCCTTGATGGCCTGTTGTGCCCACATCGACCCGATATGCACGATGGAACCTCCGCCATTGGCCGCCATGTTCTTGGCCACGGCTTGCGAAATGAAGAAGAGCGCCCGGTTGAGGTCCAGATACGTATCGTACTCTTCACCTGTATGATCGAGAAACGGCGTCGGCTTGAAATAACCCGCCGCATTCACCAAATACTTAATGTGACGGGCGTGATGGCCAATGAATGCGATCAAGCGCTGCACATCATTCGGCTCATACAGGTTCGCTTGAAAGAATTCCACTGGACCGTACGAGGCCAGTTCGCTCCTCGCCTGGTCGAGTTTGTCCGATCGGTTGCCCACAATCACCGTTGGAATGGTTCGCTCGAGCAACAGCTTCGCCGTGGCAAGACCGATTCCGCTGGACCCTCCGACAATCAATGCTATGGGTTGGTCGACTGGTTGCATCGAATGACCTCCTTCTTGGGTTATGGTAAAAGGGCTCAATATCCCGACGCAGTCTACAAAGATGTGCGGCGTGACGACAGCAGGTACAATCCGGTGTGGTAGGTACGAATCGGTCTATCTTGAAGAGCTCACGCGCGAAAAAAATCTCTCGACAATCGGCTCCGGAGCGGAGCGCCAGAATGGTCGAAACGATCTACGGGTGCAAATGGTCGCTGACGGTCTATCGACTGTTGGCGAACGGGATCAATCGGCCGGGTGAGATGGTGCGCAGCGTCGAGGGGCTGACGGCCAAAGTGCTCAATGAGTGCCTGCGCCGAAACATGGCATTCGGGATCATCGCCCGGACTACCTACAACGAGAGCCCGCCGCGTGTGGAATATGCCGTCACCCCGTTCGGCAGGAAATTCATCCGCATTCTGGATGCGCTCGAGCAGCTGCAAGACGAGATCATCACAGAGGCATGAGCGGTGGGCCGGTGGGGAACGTGGTGCGGCGATTTCAGGATACGGGAAGACTGTTGTGCGGATCCGTATAAGCCCCCGTGCTCAATGCTTCCGTAGTCGCAATTCGTTGAAACGAGGGCAGCTATGGCGTATGGTTCGAAAACGGCAGCGGCGTGTTATACGGACAGGAAGCGGTTCATCCGGTTCTTATGCGGATCGGCCGAAACGTTGTTGGGCGGCGACGAAGAGATGAGCGATGAACGCGACAAGGCGTTCCGCGGATGGGCGAAGCTCCTCAATCCGGACGAGCTTCGCACGAACCTCGTCCGTGCCTCGATCTTCCTTACTGCCTATGAATTTCTGCGACAGGCGCTGATTGAGCATCTTGAAGGCTTCTTTTCTGACGGGTGGGACGTCAATGGGCCGATCCTCGGTGAGGACTACCGCTGCAAGGTGTTGTCACTTCATCAGATGCCGTTCTTTGCGTCGGCGATCTGGTTCCGAAACTCCGGTGCACTCAGCGACGACGACCTCGGCCGACTCCGCGAGATTCGAGAGCATCGGAACTTCGTCGCTCACCACATCCCGGAGATCCTTGGGAGCGTCGAAGCAGAGGTCCGTCCGGACCTGCTACGCGCCATCGCCGACATCGTTCGCAAGATCGACATCTGGTGGATTCGCGAAGTGGAGATTCCCACAAATCCAGACCTCGACTCGACCGCTCCGGACGAGACCGATCTCGATGCGACCTTCTCAATGCGGATGGCGGTGCTCGATTTGCTTCTTCAAGTGGCAGACGGAAACGAGGAGACCCTCAGGCAGTTGTACGAGCAGTTCACGAAACGAGGCGTGGTGCACTAGTACGGATGACGACGCGAGAATCCAAAAGAGGACCCATTGGCGAACGAACTCTCTGAAGTCACTCGCCGAGCAATCGTCGACTTCATCGTCGCGTCTGAAATCGACTGGGCGGGTCGGCTCGGCGAAGACGACTTCTTGGCCCGCCTGTACGACTTGACCTCGATGCCTTCGACCGACCACCGGTTCGAGAACGCGGCGGGTGACATCTGGAAGCATCGGATCATGAATTTCGACTGGACCGCGGATTGGGTTTTCTACGACCCGCGCTTCAACCTGCTTTGGGCATCGGACGACGAGTTCTTGCGCTTCCTCTGCGAGACAGTCCATCCAGTCGTTCGCCCGGATTCCGACGCAGCCCGAGAGCTCGTCGGTGCCTATAACAGGGAGTTGGCTGCAGACGGCTGGTCTCTGGTCGAGGCGAAGCAGATCTCGGGGAAGCCCGTCTACGCGTCGCAGAAGATTGGTCAGCGCACGCAGGTTTTTGAGGAGCCTACAGGCTGGCAGAAAGTTGATCGCCAGCTCCAAGAGGTCCGCCTTCGGATCGACACAGCTGCGTCCGAAGAGCAATACCAGGCCGTCGGCTTGCTCTGCCGCGAGGTCCTTATCTCCGTCGCTCAGGAGGTGTATGACCCCTCCCGCCACCCACATCAGGGCACGGTAGCTCCAAGTGAGACGGACGCGGCGCGAATGCTCGAGGCGTTCTTTTCTGCAGAGCTCGCCGGCAGCTCTAACGAGGAGTCTCGCGCTCACGCAAAGGCCGCTCTGCGCCTCGCGCTGGCATTGCAACACAAGCGAACCGCTGACTTTCGGATGGCAGCACTGTGCGCGGAGGCTACGTCCTCAGTTGTCAACATACTCGCCGTCCTTGCTGGTCGGCGCGGACGCCTACTGTGAATCGACACCGGCGCGTCGCCGCCCAACACGCCGCTGAAGCTGACGGCCGCGGGCTTCAGTCGCGCGGATACCCGCGCTCGACACGGCCATGGTAGGGTCACGCGCGGCCGCAGATTAGCGGCCATCCGTTTGGCCCACCCAAGGGAGAATAGGACATGAAATTAGGAACAGTCGCTCTCACTCTCGGCCTCGCCATGGTGACCTTTGTGACGCCGAGGCTTTTGCCGGCCGAGCTGTTGGCCCCGATCCCCAGCCTCAACATGTCCCCGGACCTTCAGCAACTGTTCCAGGCAGAGATGAGGGAGCTTCTGCTTGGCACGCAGCACATTGCGGGGGCTCTACCGATCGCGAATTGGGACGGCATCGCCGACTCCGCCATGGCCATGCGAAACAGCTACGTCCTTGAACAGAAACTCACGACGACCCAGAGGCACGACCTCGAACAGCTACCCGAACAATTCAAGGCCTTCGACGAAGCGTTTCATCTCAGAGCCGAGAAGCTAGTGCACGCGGCCAAGGCTAAGGATGCCGAGGCCGTCTCGTTTCACTTCTCCCGGCTGCTGGATACCTGCGTCGCCTGTCATTCGACCTATGCCAAGACGAAGTTTCCGAACTTTCGATCGGAGGGACGAGCTGAACACCGTCACTAGAGCTTCGGGCGGGCGCAAAGCTATCGGGCTCAAGTCTTGTCTAGTGCATGGCGCTGAGATCGATCCAGCGGCGCGTGGATCACGTCACTGCCGGACCTAGCCTCTTCCAGAATGACCATGCCAGCGGCGGTTTCTCGACGTTCTGGCGCCTGTCGTCTTCCGCGTTCACTTGCGGCGACACGCCCGATCGTTCGGCCGTGCGACTCCATTGCACACACACATCCGCCTACGGCCGTTTGATCCCCAGCGCCTTGATGCGTGACGCGAGCGTCGTCGGTTTCATGCCTAGCAATGCCGCCGCGCCATCTGCGCCGAAGATCTTCCCCTTGGTCAATCCGAGCGCATGGACGATACTCTCCCGTTCCTGGCGTCTCAACTCATCCCTGGTCGCCGGCCTTGGCGATTCCGGCGTTGGGTGAGAGACGGCGATCGGCATCGACCGCTGAGATGGTTGGAGCTGGATGTGCAATGGCCCGCCCTGGGCGAGAATCACCGCGCGTTCCACCACGTTCTGAAGTTCGCGGACGTTGCCCGGCCAATCGTGGCCGACCAAGAGGCTTGAGACGGCCGGCGTCAAGCGCGGCGTCCGCCGATTCAGCCGTTGGGCGCTCCTGGCGATGAAATGCCGCGCCAGCGCGGGAATGTCTTCGCGCCGCTCCCGTAGCGGGGGAATGTGGATCGGGAACACGCTGAGGCGGTAGAACAGATCTTCCCGGAAGCGGCCGGCCTCCACCTCGCGCTTCAAGTCCCGATTTGTCGCGGCGACGATCCGCACGTCCACCTTGCGTGTCCTGGTTTCCCCGACGCGCTCGAATTCGCCTTCTTGCAGCACGCGCAGTAATTTGGCTTGCATCGGCAGCGGCACTTCTCCGATTTCGTCGAGGAACAGCGTGCCGCGGTCCGCCAGCTCGAAGCGGCCGGGCCGGTCGGACAGGGCGCCGGTGAAGGCGCCTTTCGCGTGGCCGAAGAATTCGCTTTCGAACAGCGCGTCCGGTACGGCGCTGCAATTCACTTTGATCATAGCCCGGCTTTTGCGCGGACTCCGGTCATGGATGGCGCGGGCCACCAACTCCTTGCCTGTGCCGCTCTCTCCGGTGATCAGGACCGCCGCGTCGGTCGGGGCCACGAGCTGCACCTGTCGCAGCACGTGCTGGAGCGCCTGACTCTCTCCGACGAATTCTCCCATGCCGAGCGCCGCCGTGACTTCCTCGCGGAGATACAGATTTTCTTCCTCCAGGCGGGCGCGGAGGAGGTCGATCTCCTCGCGAGCGCGGGCGTTCGCAATGCTCACTGCGGCGTAGTCGGCAAACACCCGCAGCCATTCGAACGCCTCCGCATCCAACCGACCGCGATCGAAGAGGGCCAAGACTCCAAGCATCTCTCCATGAAAGATCAACGGCTGGGCCGCAAATGTCTGAATGCCCTCGCGCGCAAACCAGGCAGAGTCGGCGATCCATTCTTCATCGCCCCGGACGCCGGCGAGCCAGAGCGCTTCTCCGTTCAAGGCGACACGACCGATCTTACGCTCACCGATCGGGCAGCGGTGAAAGCTGCCGTCGATGCGGCTGTAATCGACGTGTGTGTCCTGCGGCACGCCGGCGCTGGCGACGAGGTGCAGAGCCTTCGCGCTGTCCGCAGGGTCTTCTTCTCCCCGGCACACAGGGCAGGATTGGTTGGGGATCGTCAGCCAGATACGGGTCAGGACGGTGTTCGGGCATTGCGCGATGCCCTCGGTGATCGTTCGCAGGACCTCTTGCAGCGTGCCTTGCCGAGCCGTGACCACCATGACCTGCGGGAGCTGATGTGGATTCATGCGGGGCATGCTACGAAATATCGTCCGCAATTTCAACGGGAAGTCGTAAGTCACGAATATTCGTAGTGTTTGGGATGAGATGAAGTCCTAAACAGTATTGATTTTTCAACTACTTGGAGATTCTTGGCTACATGGCACGGCATCTGCTCAGGCAGGTGCGCAATCGCGTATTCGGCGCGGGTCACCCTAACAACTCAAGGAGACAACATGAATCGCATTGCACAACTCGACCCCCCAGGCCGCAACGGGTCAGACGAAAACCCTCTTCGATGGCGTGCAGGGAAAACTCGGCGTCGTCCCAAACCTGATTCGCGTACTGGGCAACGCCCCCGCTGCGCTTAAGGGGTATCTCACGTTCAGTGCCGCGCTCGCGGATGGACAGTTCAACCCGAAGGTTCGCGAGCAGATTGCTCTCACGGTCGCCCAGACCAACCAATGCGCCTACTGCCTCAGCGCGCACTCGTTCATTGGCGGCAAATTGGGGCTGACCCAGCAGGATCTCGCCGAAGCTCGCCAGGCCCATGCGACCGATCCGCGCACGGAGGCCATCCTCAAGCTGGCACAGAGCATTGTGACGCAGCGGGGTGAGTTGGGGGCGGCAGGCCTCGAGGATGCGCGCCGTGCGGGGCTGACCGACGGAGACATCGTCGAGACGGTGGCGCATGTCGCGCTGAACACCTTCAGTAACTACATCAATCACATCGCTGGGACGGTCATTGACTTTCCTGAGGTCACGCTTGCGCAAGAGTGCGGCACGTCTTCGTGCGGCTGCCGGTAGGCGGGGAGGGGCTGCGTCGGTTCACAAGACTCTCGTCATCAATTCAGGAGAAAGGGTGCCATCATGAAGATCATCATTCGATCAATCGTTGCCTCGCTGGCAATCGTGACCCTCAGCCACCCGATCATCTCATCGGCGGAGGCACAGGAGCAGAAACCGACGGTGTCGCATTATGCCGGACCGCGAGAGGATGCGCCGATTCCCCGGCCTGGGTTACGACCCAAGAAAGGCCGGGTAGCGGTGGTCGTGACGGATCCGCAGAACGACTTTCTGAGCTCGAAGGGCGTGGCTTGGGGTGTGGTCGGACAGAGCGTGCAGGAAAACCATACGGTCGAACATATCGAAGACCTGTTCAAGGCCGCCAATTCCGCTGGTGTGCCGGTCTTCGTCAGCCCGCACTATTACTATCCGCGCGACCACCAGTGGAAATTCGGCGGTGCGCTCGAAGCCCTGATGCACAAGATCGGCATGTTCGACCGCAAGGGGGCGTTGACCCAGGAGGGGTTTGCCGGGTCGGGTGCCGATTGGCTCGACCGCTACAAACCCTATATCGAAGATGGCCGGACAGTCGTGACCAGCCCGCACAAGGTGTTCGGTCCCGAGTCGAACGATCTCATCTTGCAACTTCGCAAGGCCGACATCACCCAGGTCATCCTCGCCGGGATGTCCGCCAATCTCTGCACGGAATCGCACCTGCGCGAACTGCTCGAGCAGGGTTTCGAGGTGGTCGTGGTGACGGATGCGACGGCGGCCGCCAAGCTGCCGGGGTTCGATGGTTATGAGGCGGCGTTTGTGAACTTCCGTTTGATAGCGAGCGATGTGTGGAGCACGGCCCAGACGGTACAGACGCTTTCGACGATTCAGTAGCGAAAGTAGAGCGATGGAACGAACCGATCAGGACACAGGAGGAACTATGAAAACAGCGATTGTCATTTTGTCTGATCCCAAGGCCGGCGCGGAAGAAGCCTTGGGACGAGTGTTCAATGCCCTCGCCCTGGCTGCTGAATCCAAGCAACAGGGCGACGAGGTCGCCGTGGTGTTCAACGGCCCGGGGACGCGATGGCCGGCGGAGCTGACCAAATTGACGCATCCCGCCCACGCGCTCTATCAATCCGTGCGCGATGTGGTTCAGGGCGCATCCTGCGCCTGTGCCGAGGTCTTCGGGGCAACGGACGGCGTGCGGTCCTGTGGCGTCAAGACCGTGAACGATAACGCCGTATCTGGCACTGCCGGCCTCTTGAGCCTCCGGCGATACCTGGCCGACGGATGGCATGTGGTGGTGTTCTAAGAGAGATGGTGTGGACACCGGCGTGCAACGCTGTTGGGTTGCGCGCCGGTTGAACGGAGGACGACACGATGGCGACGAAATACTTAGATCTGGCGCTGACGGAGTCCGTGCGCCGAGCGCAGAAGCACTATTACGGCCATGCCGCGGAAATCGTCGATCCGCCTGACCGTGATCCGCTCGGTGAGGCGGAGGTCGAGTTCATCACGACTCGAGACAGCTTCTACCTGGGCACGGTCAGCGAAAGCGGATGGCCGTACGTTCAACATCGCGGCGGGTCTGCGGGCTTCCTGCGGGTGCTGAGCCCATCCAGGCTGGCGTTTGCGGATTTCAGGGGCAATCGCCAACTGCTGAGCACGGGCAACCTTCTGGTGAACGATCGCGTGGCGCTGTTTCTGATGGACTACGCGAACCGGACGCGACTGAAGTTGTTCGGCCATGCCCGGGTCGAAGATGCACGAACCCAACCGGAACTCGTGGCGCAGTGGTCTGCTCCCGACATACACGCGAAGGTGGAACGGATCGTGTTTATCGATGTGGTGTCATTCGATTGGAACTGCCCGAAGTACATCACGCCACGTTATGTCTTCGATGAGGTGGAGGAGGTTGTGGGACCGTTGAAATCCCGCATCGCCGAGTTGGAAGGGCAACTCCGGTCATTTCAGCATTCGACGGAGATGGGACGCCTGTCGGTGTGATCGTCATAGCCATTCGCGAAGGAGGAACGGAAATGGGAACTCGGCATCAACTACGAAATCCCCTGATGTTTTTTAGCGAGCTCCTGCGTCAACCGAGAGGCGTGGCCGTGTGGGTGTTCGCCTTGATGGTGGTCAATCTGGCCGGCATGGTGTTTTGGAGCGAGCCGTTGGCTCTGGCCATTGTGGCGGTCTTCCTGCTCTCAGCCATGTTGATGATGGGGCTGTACGCGGTATACGGGTTCGAGCGCATTCTCGGCTTGGGCCATGTCTTGTGGATTCCCTTGTTGGTCGTGCTGTTGATGCACCTGCCGCAGGCCGCCGGCGCATTCGCCGGCTATCTCATCGTGCTGGTTCTCTGTATCGGCATTTCGTTGCTGTTCGATGTTCGCGACGTGTGGAACTACGTGTCAACCAAACGGGCGCGGCACTGAGTCGATGGGTGCCGCGCCTACAGAAAGGAGTGTAACCGCCATGACGACATCTCAGCGTTCACTGTCGACGCCGCAGGCACCGATCTTGGGCCATCGTGTCTTCGGACAAGGCCGCGAAAAAGTTCTGCTGCTGCATCATTGGATGGGAGACGCTTCCAGTTACGATCCGCTGATGCCGTACCTCGATCCACGCACCTACACGTATGTGTTCGCAGACCTACGCGGTTATGGCATGTCCCGGCACCTCACGGGAGCGTACTCCGTGGAAGAGGTATCGGCCGATGCCTTGCGGTTAGCCGACAGCCTCGGGTGGGAACGATTCCATGTCGTCGGCCACTCGATGACAGGCATGGTCGCGCAGCGTCTAGCGGTCGATGACTGGGTCTCAGGTGCGAAGCGACTGAAAAGCGTGGTCGCCATCACGCCGGTGTCGGCCGACGGGTATCCCGCCGACGACGGGACGAAGCAATTCCTGTGGGACTTGATCCACCAGCAAGCCCTCTCGGAGCAGGGCTTCTCGATGTTGACGGGGCAGCGGCTCTCGGCTCTCTGGGCGCGCGAGCAAACGACCCGGCACTTCCAGACCTCTACGGCGGAGGCGCTCAAGGGGTACTACCGCATGTGGCTGGAAACCGATTTTTCTGAGGATGTCCGTCGGACCACGGTCGAGACGCCGATCCTCGTGATCGGTGGACGGCAGGATCTTCCCGGTTTCCAGGAAGACCATCTGAGACGGACTCTTGGGACCTGGTTCCAGAACGCGGCGTTCACCTTCATCACGGATAGCGGCCACTTTCCGATGGTTGAGACCCCGGTCTACTTGGCCAGCCCCATCGAGCGATTTCTCGATTCTCACCAGACTTCCAACGAGAACGCACCGGCATCCGAGGAGAGTCGCGCGGAACTCCTCGCCTGTCACGATCCGTCATGAACCGCTACGGTCGAGGGATTTCGTGGACACTCCCCTTCCGTGTTCCAGGCAAGGCAGGACGGACCTGATTGCCTGTCGGGAATCACCCGCGGCTGGGCCGGCTCGCCGTTCCCAGCCGCTCGTGACGGCATCGGCCACGCGCCATTCATTCTTCCAACTGTAAGCTGCCTCACAGCGACGTAAGCGCGAGCCCGGTACCATGTGAGTGTCTCATGATGAGACCCCGGGCACTTCGCGCCCTCTGTGAAACAGGGGATTACCGACGATCATGTCGTGAGATCCTGAGTCGTTCGTCTGTGCTCGGAAGGCTGTGTCCCAACTTACAACCGTTCCCTAAGGAGGTTCCAATGAACGCCAATACGAAGAAACATGCCGTCATCCATTCCGCCTTGTTGGTTGCGTTGAGTTTTGCCGGCGCCCAGGCGGCGAGCGCCGCACCGAAGATGGCTGAATTGCCGGCGGGATGGGAGGCCTGCGGAGGCGTGGCCAAGGCGGGGATGAACGATTGCGCGGTGAAGACCAGCCTCCATTCCTGCGTGGGTATGTCGAAGACCGACAATGAGGCCGATTCGTATGTGTTTCTGCCGAAAGGCTTGTGCGCCAAAGTCGCCAAAGGAACGGTTCTGCCTATCACGAAGGACGACCTGGCGAAGATGAAAGAAATGATGATGAAGAAAATGTAGGACGGCCAGCCATGTCTGTTCAACATTCCACCCCGATCCCGGCACTGGCCGGGATCGGATTGCGATCCCATCATTTTCGCGAAATCCTCGACGCGCCGCCTTCGGTCGCCTGGATGGAGACCCATCCGGAGAATTACTTCGGCGAGGGCGGCGCCACGCTCCGTATCCTAGAGCGGATCAGGGGCCGGTACCCCTTGAGTTTTCACGGGGTCGGATTGTCGCTCGGCTCTACCGATCCACTTGATCGCGTTCATCTCCGGAAACTGAAAACGCTGGTCGATCGTTTCGACCCGGCATTGGTGTCGGAACATCTTTCGTGGAGTTCCGTCGGCGGTCGTTTCCTCAATGAGCTGCTCCCGTTGCCCTCGACCGAGGAAAGCCTCAAACATGTCTGTTCACGGATCGACGAAATCCAGACGGTTTTGCAACGGCCCCTCCTTGTCGAAAATATCACCCGGTATCTGACGTGGCGCGAGTCCACGATCCCGGAAGGGGCGTTTATGGCCAAGGTCGCGCGAAGCACAGGGTGCGGAATTCTGCTCGATCTCAACAACGTCTATGTCAATGCCGTCAACTTTCACCTAGACCCGTTTGATTTTCTGGATGCGATTCCGGTTGAAGCAGTGCAGGAAATCCACCTGGCAGGCTTCCATCGTTTCGGGAGCATGCTGATCGATACCCATGGCGAGGCGATCTGTCCGGAAGTCTGGGGCCTGTACCAATGGGCAGTTCACCATATTGGGCCACGCCCGACGCTCATTGAATGGGATACTAATATGCCGCCGCTGTCGGTATTGGTGGAGCAGGCCGCGCAGGCTGATGCCATTCTTGGAGGCTGCCATGCCGAAGTTGTGTGACATCCAACAGGCCTTCGCCGAGGCCATTGTCGAAGGGACATGCCAGACGGCCACGGCAGCGATGGCAGCGGATGGATCGGCGCTGCGAAGCCTGGCGCTCTACCGCCGATTGATTCGCAACAACTTTGTGCAGGTGCTGCGGATTACCTATCCCGCGTTGCATCGGCTGGTCGACGACAACTACTTCGGTGTATTGGCGCGCGGGTACATCAAGAAATATCCCTCGACCAGCGGCGATCTGTTTCTGTATGGACGCCATCTCCCGGCCTGGCTGCAACGCATCGAGGCGTCCCCGCTCCTTGTTGAACTGGCCAGGCTCGAATGGGCCTGTCACGAGGTCTATCAGGCGGCGGATTCGGTGCCGTTTCCGCCGGACCGGTTTCAGGCCATGGCCTCGGCGGATCCCTCGCGCGTTACCATCCAATTCCATCAGACGGTGCGGTTTCTGGCCTGTTCTCTCCCAGTCCATCGCGTCTGGCAGGCGCTCCAGCCGGATGCCACGCCGGACGTGGCCATCAGCCTGCCACTCCCGGAGGAACAGACCGGCCTCATCGTGGTCCGAAGCTGCGGCGCGGTGCAGGTCATACCGCTGGCCTGGCTGGAGTACCGCTTGCTGGAGGCCCTCTCACAGGGAGCCAGCGTGGCGTCGATTGAGCAACAGGTGCGAGAAGCTGAAGCCGGTGTCGATTTCACCCGGTTGATGACGACCCTGCTGCAGGCGCAGGTCATAGCCGGAATCTCCCTGAAGGAGGGCGTATGACGCAGCCAGCTGGTTTGCTGACACGTGCCGTTAATCGCGCCGTTCCTGTGTATCTCTGGCTGATCCACGGGCTGGAAGCGCTGACTCCCTTGTTCGATCTCTCCGTGCGGCTGTACCTCGCGAACATCTTTTGGAAAGGCGGGATGGTGAAACTGTCCAACTGGATGTCCACGGTGATGCTGTTCACCATGGTCTACGATGTGCCGGTTCTGCCGCCGGAGATCGCGGCCTATCTGTCGACGGCCGTTGAACTCGGCGGCTCATTTCTGCTGGCGATCGGTCTGGCCGGTCGTTGGGCGGCCCTCTCGCTCTTCGGCCTCAATATCGTTGCCGTGCTCTCCTACGGACAACTGTCCGAAGCCGCGACCCAAGAGGCATTTTATTGGGGTATCCTTTTCCTGTATTTTGTGTTGCACGGACCGGGGTTGATCTCGATGGACGCCTTGTTGGATCGCGTCTATCGGCGAAGGCAGGCCATGAGTCGTGCCTGTGAGCCGGTCTACACACAGCCTGTCTCTCACAGTGCCTGACGAGGACATGCCGGCACTCATGACATTTCGGCTTGCAGACTTGTGCTTCAACGCAGCCAAAGAGGTCAGACTGATTGATGCGAGAACCGTGACCGAACCGGTGGACACATGAGCTCACCCGATCAAGAGAAGTCCGTTCATTCGAATCGAGAAACACCAGAAGAGGAACATGTTGGCCGGCGGACATGGCTGACTAGCGCAGTGTCGGCAATGGGCCTTACGGCCGCTGGCTTGATCGTCCCGTCACTTCTGCCGGCCGCAGAACAGCACCACAGCGATCCCACACGAGTCCCAGGCCGCATTCCCAGTCCTTATGGCACTCGCGCACCGGGAGAAACCGCCCAGCGCCTGACAACCGCGACCCATTCACTGACGCCTCATCAAGTCCTGCACGGCATCATCACGCCGTCGGCCTTGCACTTCGAATGCCATCATAATGGTGTGCCGACGATCGACCCCGACCAGCATCGGCTGCTGATTCATGGTCTGGTCGAACGGCCGCTGACATTCTCCATGAACGAGATGATGCGGTTCCCTTCCGTCACCCGGACGCTGTTCATCGAATGCTCCGGCAATTCGGGAAAAGAATGGAGCGGCCCGACGGGCAAGACGGTCCAGGAGACGCATGGGTTGATGAGCACGAGCGAATGGACCGGCGTGCCGCTCGCGACGGTCTTGGCGGAGGCAGGCATCAGAAGTGAGACTGCTTGGGTATTGGCCGAGGGCAGCGATGCCGCGGCCATGACACGTAGCCTGCCGCTTAAGGATGTCATCAAAGACGTGCTGCTGTGTTATGCCCAGAACGGCGAGAGGCTCAGACCCGAACAGGGCCATCCGCTCCGGCTGGTGATCCCCGGCTGGGAGGGCAACGCCTGCATCAAATGGCTGCGGCGTTTGAAGCTCGGCACGGCGCCGTTCATGACACGCGAAGAAACGTCTCGCTATACCGACCTGATGCCGGACGGCACGGCCAGACAGTTTACCTTCGTCATGGAGGCCAAGTCGGTGATTACGAGTCCCTCCGGCGGCCAGCGGATCGAGCCGGGCTTCGTTGAGATTCGCGGCCTCGCGTGGAGTGGTCGCGGCAAGATTGCCACGGTCGAGGTCAGCACGGACGGGGGCGGGAGCTGGAAGCCGGCGCAACTTCAGGTGCCGATCCTGCCCATGTGCCACACTCGTTTTCGGTTCGGATGGTGGTGGAAGGGAGACGACGTGCTGCTCCAGAGCCGCTGCGCCGATGAGACCGGATACGTTCAACCGACCAGAGCCGCGCTGGTGGCCGCGCGCGGCGCCCACTCGTCCTACCACTACAACGCCATTCAGACGTGGAAGATTGCTCGTGACGGGCAGGTGACGAATGTACACATATAACGCAGCGCTGGCCGTCGTCAGCATGACGCTGTTCGGCGGCGGGGTGGGCTTCGCCGAGGAGTCGGCATCGTACGGTTTCGGAAGACCGGCGACAGTGGTCGAGGTTCAAGCCTGGGACATCGACATCGGTCCGACCGGTTCGGGGCTGCCGCCTGGTCGAGGGACCGTGCCACAGGGGGCGATCACCTATGCCGGCAAGTGTGCATCCTGCCACGGCGCCACCGGGATTGAAGGGCTACAGACGCAACTTATCGGTGGTCAGGGTTCGTTGGCCACCGATCATCCGGTCAAAACCATCGGCAGCTTCTGGCCCTACGCGACCACTCTGTACGACTACATTCGTCGCGCCATGCCGTGGAACGCTCCGCAATCGCTCACGCCGGACGAGGTCTATGCCGTCGTCGCCTGGCTGTTGCATCAGAACGGCATCATTCCCGCCGACATGATTATCGATGCGCAGACGCTTCCCGCTGTGAAGATCCCGAATCGAGGAGGGTTTGTCTCCGACCCGCGTCCGGATGTCCCGTCTCGTTGATGGCCCGAGGCTCCACCTGGTTGTTGCCCCTCGTTATTCCAACCTTTTCTTGAACGCAATATCCCCGTAATAGGCCTCAGCTGATTCGCCCGTGTTGTCCGTATCCGTCATGATCGCCACGCCGGAAATCATGGGAGGGTCTTGGCCGAAGGCCCGCTTGTAGTCTTCATAGACGTTGCGTGTTTCCGTGATCCAGGTATTGAGCTTGGTCGAACCGCTTTCCACCACGATCATCTGCACCTGATCGGTAAAGGGATTCGGCACGACGGCGCCTACCGGCGCCCGGCTTTCCCAGATATAGTTGATGGCGCCCAGCGGCGGATATTGGCCATAGATCAGTTTGGCGGCTTCGTACTTCGCCTTCCCGAAGAGGCCGACTTTCCGACTGTCGTATTGAAACGTGACATAAATACGGGCTGGATAATCGTCTCCCTCTTTCTTGGCCACATCGCCGCCGTTCAAGACGTTCGAGACCTTCCACTGCCATTGAATGATCGGATAGTCCTTCGGATCGATCAGGACTTCTTTTGTCAATCCTGAAGAGGCGGCCTGGCTGGTTGCTTTGACGGCGACGCGGTCGCCGTCCTTCACGAGGCGATAGGTCGTGTGCTGGGGAATCTTGGGAAAGGTAAGCGGCTTCCAGCCGTCAGGCCAGGGGCCATCAGGGGTTTTCGAAGTAAACGAACCGATCTCGATGGCGATCGGAGGTTCGGCCTGCAACCGGGGCGGCTGGCCGAGGTCGAGTCCGAGGAGGGCGAACAATGCGATGCTGACTATCACGGGTGTTCTCTGTCGTGTCATGCGCCACGTCCTTTAGTCACGGTGTGAGATGTTTTGATACGGCGGCAGCTCCTACTTCCTCATCCATGAAAACCACTTACCCAAGATGTGCTGTTGGCCAGCGGTGAAGGTGGTTTTTCGCCACGCGTTGGCGACCTTCTTCACGACTTCACCTTGTGTCGGATACGGGTGGATGGTGGATGCCAACGTCTTCAGGCCCAGCCCCGCTTTCATGGCAAGCGTGAACTCATTGATCAAATCGCCGGCATGGGCCGCGACGATCGTGGCCCCCCAAATGCGATCCGTCCCTGCCTCCACATGGACCTTTGCAAAGCCCTCTGTGTCTCCGTCGAGCACCGCCCGGTCCACCTCGTCTAAGCGATGGGTGAATGTCTCTACCTTGTGCCCCTTCTCCTTCGCCTCAGCTTCGTACAGACCGACGTGGGCGATCTCCGGATCGGTGTAGGTCGCCCAGGGAATGACCAGCGAACTGACCCGCGCTGTGCCGAGCCCGAAGGGATGGGGAAAGAGCGCGTTCTGAATGACGATCTGGGCCATGGCGTCCGCCGCATGCGTGAACTTGTAGCGGGAGCAAATGTCGCCGGCCGCATAGATATTCGGATTGGTCGTGCGGAGGTGGTCGTCGACCGTGACGCCCGCCTTGTCATAGCCGACACCGGCGGCTTCCAAGCCAAGCCCGTCCACGTTCGGCGTACGCCCGGCGCCCACGAGAATCTCGTCGACCGTAATATCGTACGCCCGGCCATGCGAGCCACCCGTCAGCCGCTTGCCGGTCTCCGTCTTCTGGATCGTCAACTCCTTGCCGCAACAGAATAAGGTCACACCGTCGCGAACCAGGGCTTTCTCAACAATGTCCGCCGCATCGCGATCTTCGTTCGGCATGATCCCGTGCAACGCCTCAATCAGATACACCTGACTGCCGAACCGGGCGAAGGCTTGCGCCAGCTCACAGCCGATGGGTCCCGCGCCGATGATCGCCAGTCTCGCCGGCAACTCGGTCAGCGAAAAGACGGTTTCGTTGGTCAGATAGCCAGCTTCCTGTAACCCTGAGATGGGTGGAGCAGAGGCCCGCGCGCCGGTGCAGATGGCGGCTTTGGCAAAGTCTAACGTCGCGCTGCCGACTTGAACGGTCTGCGCGCTCGTGAATTGGGCCTGGCCCAGGTACACATCGACACCCAGGCCGGTAAACCGCTGGGCCGAATCTGTCCGGCCGAGTTGGGCGCGCAATGTCCGCATGCGCGTCATGACGGCGGGGAAATCCTCCTTCGCCTCGCCGGAGAAGCGGAGGCCGAACTCTTCACCTCGCCGCACATCCGCCCAGGCCCGCGAGGCCCGGATCAAGGCTTTGGACGGTACGCAGCCGACATTCAAGCAATCCCCGCCCATCAGGTGCCGTTCGATCAGCGCGACTTTCGCACCCAACCCGGCCGCGATGGCCGCTGTCACCAGCCCGGCCGCTCCGCCTCCAATGACCACCAGGTTATATTGACCGGTCGGTGTCGGGTTCACCCAATGAGGCGGATGGACGTAGTTGATCAAGCGTTGATTTTGTTCATCGTCGGGTAGCATCACGTTGGAAGGAACAGTCTTTTCAGGCGCGCTCATGGGCGGGGTCCTTTCGGGTTGATGAGGGGGCATCGAGTCTCGTTCATGGGTGAGAGGGAGCCTCTGTACGATTCACCGGTTCAACCGGCTTGCCGGCGAATCGCCGGTACAGCATCTGCACCAGGGCGAGTAGTCCCAGCAAGGTGAACGCCAGGATCACGTGGGGTGAGGCAATTTCCTTGAGTGAATTGATCGTGCCCAACTGACGCCCGGCGTAGGCATAGACGAAGCTGCCGGGCACAATGCCCAGGGCCGTCGCGAGTACATAGGTACCGAGGCGAACCCGGGTCAGGCCCGACACCAAGTTGACCAGGAAGAACGGAAATAGGGGAACGAGCCGGAGCGTCACGAGGTAGCTGAACGCATTTTTTGCAAACCCCTCTTGAATCGGACCCAGCTTCTGGCCGAACCTCTGCTCGACCCACCCGCGTAAGAGATAGCGGGCCGTCAAGAACGCGAGCGTGGCCCCGCTGGTCGCCCCGAGATTGACGAAGACGGTTCCCAACAGACTCCCGAACAGAAAGCCTCCCGTGAGGGTCAGAATCGTGGCGCCGGGAAGAGACAAACCGGTCACCAGGCTGTAGGTGGCGATGAAGCTCGCCACGGCGGCGGCGCGATGTTCGTCAGTGAAGGCCAAGAGCCGGTCTCGGTTCGTCTTCACCGTCTCCAGTGTGAGATACGCATCCAGGTCAAACCAGAAGAATGCGCCGATCGCGAGTCCGATCGCTGCGGCGAAGATAATTTTTCCGAAGCGTGCCCCATTCGCTGATGTGGATGGCAACGAGGCCGGATGAGATGGTGATGTCGGCTGTGCCGTCTCGCACGTGCACGAATGTTCTCCTGCACACGATATGTCCTTCATGAGGCTCCCTTCTATTGACGGACTGAAGCGTGGCGCCGGTTCTGTTTTAGCTCGGTTTTCATGAGGGATAGGTGACTTCGTCATGCCTCCACAGTACCGGACTTCGGGATGAGATTCTGTGAGCTAATTCACAATGCAGAACGGAAGGGAGGTCAAGACGGCGCGCCACTCACGGAGCGGAGTTCCCGCCCTATCGCCCGGCTCAGGCGCCGGGCGATGGGTTCTATGAACGTTGTGGCAGTGCGAGGACGAAATGATTCAGCAAGGCATGCCGTTCGTAGCTGAGCAGATAGAGATGGAGAATCGAAAAATCATCGGCATCCCAATGGAGCAGCGGCCCATCCAGGCCGATGGCATGGTGGTCGAGCCAACGGTCTTGTGCGTCGAGATGGAATCCATAGAACGTACGGTGGATCGGAGGACTTGCCACGACCTGTTCATACGACTCAAAGAAGCCGGGGTTGCCGATACCAAGGGGAACCTGCCAGCCACGGTCGTACTGTTCCGGGGACGCGACCGGAATCGTGGCCCAATCGAGCCCGCCGAGAATCAGGCGCGTCGGTTCGCCGGTCTGTGAGCTGCGAAAGTCGAGTTCGATCTCAAAGAGAGAGGGTGTTCCTCCGGATAGTTTCACCTGCCGTATCAAGGTCCCAGTCAACTCGGCAAGATAATGCAATTGAGTCTCTCGTGGATGGGCGCGGGAGTAGCGTCCAGGCGGAATAAAACTCGCGAACCGCACCGGTCCGCTGTACCAATCGCGATAGGTGGCGGCGACCGGCGTGAGAATGTTTGTTCGCTTCCGACGTTGTTCGCCATTCGCAGCCACTGGTTCATTCCACCGTGCTGTGGCCAGGATTGGCCATTCCCGCTCAACCGTCCTGAGCCGATCCAGTCGAACCGGCGTCCCTGACGGATCGACCCAGTGCTCGAGCGACCACCAGTAGGACCAATACGATAGTCCGTTCACCTGTTCAAATAGCTGCTTGTACAATCCGAGGGGGAACGTGAACCACACATGTTCATAGACGCGCTCTTCGCCATCTTCCGTCGTGAACAACAACAATTCCCACAAACCCGCGTTCAAACAGTTACGCGCGAGATCCACACGGGTCAGCGCTCGTTGCTCGAACCCGTCTCCGCCTTCGCGTACGTCAAGAAGGGGTGAGGGGCGATCAAATCGGACCTGTTGCCGGTTCCATTCCCGGTCGATCAACCCGATTGTCGTTAAATCCGGATCGATCTTCGCCCAGGGGGGAACGGCTGCAACGACATGCGCGAGGTCGACATCGGTCAGTTCGATGGCTGCGGATTTCGGCGAAGCGGGTTCGAGGAGGAAGCGGAAACGAGTGCCGTCCAGTTGCTCGACGATCATTTGCCGGTGAGAATACGTGCCGAAGACCGGACTCGTCTTCTCCGGATTTTCTGGATAGGCGTCTTTCGAGAATGCCGTCAGGGCAACAGTTTGCTGAGGCCGGTCGTCATAGCGAAGGGCGAACCAGGCAGATCCCGCAATTGCGACGATCGCGAGGCAGGCCAGCGACGCAATCGTCGCTCGTCTCTTGCCGCGAGCGGCTGGTGAGGCCATGGCCCTTATGCTCCAAGGTGAGGTCGCATACAGCACCGACGGACAGAGTGGCTGACTATAGCGGGATTGAAGCCTCGGTTGCGAGATGGGACCGTGGAGGCACCAGGCCAGTCCAGAGTGGCAGATAGCCTTGTGCCCTGGCGTTGCCGGTCGGCTGGAACTGTAAGCTACCTCACAGTTTGTTCCGGGCCAGATCGAAGACAATCTTGATTGGATGATTCAGCGGTTGCCTTCATGCAGGCAACCGAGTAGGCTCATACCATCTCAGTGAGCCAATTCTGATGAACCAACCAGACACCGCTCCCAACAAACTTTGGTTCCTCAAGCACATTCGACTTTTCGACGGGATTTCTCCTTCCGAAATGCAGGAAATGGAGAAGATTACCCGCATGGAAGAGGTTAAGAAGCGGCAGCCCTTGTACCTCCCTGGCGATCCGAGCAGCAATGTGTATCTCCTCAAAAAGGGGCGCGTCAAAATCGCCAATACGGCCTCAAGCGGGAAGGAAGTCACCTTCGACATCTTGGATCCAGGAGAAATCTTTGGTGAGCTTGATGTATTGGAAGATGCCCCCCGCTCGACTTCGGCGGAAACTCTCGATGACGCGCTCATCTGCGTCATTCCACGAAAAGATTTCGATCAATACTTAGCCATGCACCCGACCGTGATGTTCAAGCTGACTAAGCTCATCGGTCTGCGGCTCAAAAAAATCCAGAGCCGCGTCGAGGATCTGGTTTTCCGCGATGTGCCGGCCCGCCTCGCCCATCTACTTGTAGAGCTGAGCAAAACCGAGGGGGTTGCTGAGAAGCAAGGTATTCGACTCAAGGTGAAGTTGACCCACCAGGAAATGGCCAACCTCATCGGTTGTAGCCGGGAGACGGTGAGTAGCACGCTTGGACAGTTCCGCGATGAGGGGCTTCTTCAACTCGATGGCCGGACCATGACGATTCTGGACCTCAAAGGGTTGTCCAGACTGCTTGGTTGATATGGTTTCCCTCAGGCGACTCTCCTCCAGGGCGACGTGAGGTCCTCCGCTCATGCCAGCTGCCTCAGTCATTCCCGAATCGCCTTCGCCCGCTTCTGCAAATACGCGTTACGCACCGCCGCATAGAGATCGAGCGTCGCTTCCTCCACGCCTTGGAATTTCTCCAGATTGAGGGCTCGGTCATTGGTAATTTCTCCGACACGCCTGCCCAGCTGGATCACGGAGGTCGTGGTCCGATTTTTATGGGCGATGGCCGAGGGCACCCCCTGGATCTCGATGAGCGGCAAGACGAGCCAGTTGATGGGGTCGAGAAAGATGTCCGCGAGGTATCCAACCCCGTCGCGGAGCGTGAGAGGCGGCAGAAGGGGAAGTACGAGGTACGGACCCGGTGGGACACCATAGTAGCCGAGCGTCTGACCGGTATCCTCTTCTGGCGTCCGCAAATTCATCCGGGTGGCGATATCCAGGAACCCGCCCGCGCCGAGTGTGGAGTTCACAAGGAATCGTCCGGTTTCCATACCGGCCCCCGTGACTTTGCCCTGAAAGACATTGTTCACGAAGCGAGGCACGAAACGAAGATTGTAGAAGAAGTTGCTGACTCCGATTTGGACCGCATCGGGCACGAGAAGATTGTAGCCTTGAGCGGCCGGTTTCAACACGAAGCGGTCCGCCTTGCGGTTGAATTCGAACATCGTGCTGTTGAACGATTCCCACGGGTCGTACTCGCCATCCGAGGGTTCCTCCGACTTGGCAAAGGGATCGAAAAACTCATCGCGGTCCGATGCTGCGCCCGCCGACGAGTCTGCTTTTTTGATCGAAGCAGGCCGCGTCTCCGAGACGGCGGACCGGTTCGCCTGATCACTGGGTTGAAGAGCCGCAGGAGTCGTGCTGCAGCCTGTGATCCCCAGGCTGATCGCTACAACAAGGGAGAGCTCCCATCTTGCGACCAGCCACCCACGAACGCCATGCACGATCCTCATCGCTTGGATCGTCCTTCGACGCGCTCGAGCACCCGCCGTTCGGCCTCGGCCCAATGTTCGAGATCGTGGCCGTGCTCGTAGCCGCACAGGCAGTAGAGTTCGTACGCCAACTTCTGAATCTCCTCCTCCAAAGGAGCCTGATTCGCTTGTACCGGCTGCACCGCCGCAGATTTCTTATGGGTGGCTGCCATTGTCTGACCTCCCTTCATGAAGTGTGATCCCATTGACTGGGCCATGGTTTGTTCGAGCGTGCCTCAGGCTATCACTCGTGCCTCTTTCACTCTGTTACCTGGTTCACACTTTGAAGGTTTTTTAATGTGATGGACGGTCTGTTCAGGAGATTCTGTTCCAGGGCCCGAAGCAGAGGGTGTCTTACGGCCTCGGAAGCGAAGTAGGACCTGGCGCCTGTCGGCGATGCCGGGTAGGCACAGGAGGCTGCTGGTCAGAGATGCAGCTCGGTGAGGGAGAGTCCGTCGTCGTCAGCGCAACGGTCCGCCGCAGGAATCGCATCGGGAGACGAGGCGTTCAACTGCAACAGCAGGTTGGAGGGCCGGAACCGGCACAGGAGCTTCCGCCGGCATCTCGCCGCGTAGCAGACGAACCCACCGTGCGGTCGGGTAGCGGAGCACCAGCTTGGGAATGAGCAGCATCATGCCCACCATCGCCAGACCGGAGAGGATCAGCAGCCATGCGCCCGATACCACCTGACTGCCCGCATAGGTCAGCGCCAGGGTCGGCGGAATCATGCCGGCAAACGTGACTGCGGCGAATGTCCGGAGGGACATGTTCGTCAGGCCGGCGCCGTAGCTGATGATATCGAACGAAAAAAGCGGAACCAGCCTGGCTAGAAATACGAAGATTGCCAAATGGCGATCCGAGCAACGTTCACAAAAGGCGACGTTGGTACGCAGGAGCCGGGTCAGAACGTCCCGGCCCAGCGCCCGGCCGATGAGAAAACTCGCAATCGCGCCGATTTCTGCGCCGATAACTGCATAGGCCGTTCCCAACATCGGGCCGAAGGTGGCGCCGGCCGCGATGTCTAGCGGTAAGCTCGGGATCGGACTGATCACCACGGCAGCGGCCATGAGGGCGATGAAGACAAGCGGTCCGAACGGGCCAGCCTCTCTCAGCCAGTCGGCAACCAGATGCGGCTGGAGGATTTCCTGGAGATCGAACCAGAAGACCATGGCTAAGGCGGCGAATGCCAGGGTGAAAAGGGCTCCGAGCTTTAGCCAGAGGGTGTTGAGTTTCATGACCTTGCGCCTGTGGTCTCAGAAAAGTCCGGGTGTGAAGAATGATAGGCCAATGTACGGCAGCACTCCATTGATTCCGGTATTTCTGTCGCCGAGATTCGAGTTGGAAATGTGATGGAACCGCACGCCCATTAGCCATGTCATCCGGTCCGTCACAAAATACTGCAGGCCGGGACCGGTCTCCAGTACGAACTCGAACTGGGTACTTTGTTCAGGAATCCGCGGCGCCAGATTAGTCCAGACCATCCCGGCGCCCACGTCCCAGAAAGGCATCCACCGTCCGAACGAGAGAAAATTGTATTTCAGGACGAACGACCCTCCGACCGCCTCGGCGGCAAACGGTTTGGTAAACCGCGCAACCACCGGCTCAATCATCAGTTCGACATTGCCCTGCCACCAGTTCCTTCCCAACGGTTCAGTCAAGATCATTCCCGCGCGCGGCATCACAAAGACCGCGCTCCTGTTCGCCGACTCAGCGGCACCGATCGCCGTGGTACCTTGTGCGTATCCCACCGTCCCGCCGAGTTCGAAGACGCCTTTCCGCATGACCTCGCGAGCGTCAATCGACGATCTTTCCCCCGCGACCCCGGGTGAAGTCCACAGCACAATGCCGAGGAACATGGCAACGAGGAGCCCAGCCTGCGTAAGGCGGTGCTGCTCGCTCATTGTGGCCCTTCGTTGCCCGTCCTTTCGTGTCTCCGTTCTCCCCATGATGCCTCACACGGTCCTTTCTATCCGGCAATGGATGATGACAGGCTATCGCGCAGGCACCCCGAAGATCTGTGACGGTTCTTACAAACGGCGGACAATGTTTGGGGAGCAGAGAGTTGAGAGAGAACCACTCGCAGGCCTATTCGGCGATCGTCGCTTGCAGAGCATCCCCCATTGGGACGACCTCGAATGTCTTGGTCGGAGTGTGATGGGAGCAGCCCATCTTCGGAAGGAGGACTTGGTGCTTGCCGGTCAGCGATCCGGCCCGCCGTCCTGCCTGTGGTGTGACGCACCAGGAGCAGCACAGCCCATGACACGTATGACGGTGGGAAACAGGCGTGCGATGGAGATGGCTTGGGCCAGCTCGATGATGCCCACCTCGCCGTAGCGACGCATGATGGCTTCGCGCCAATGGTCCTCTTCACCGCTTCCCCTCGCGACCGTTTCGGCAAAGAAATAGACTTCCGCCAGCTCCGGCGGCAATACGCCAGGAGATTCGTCGAGCACTGCATGCAGGAGTGGAAGTCTGAGACCGGCCAGTTGCGCGAGCCCTATCTCCATCTGAAGGCAGGTTCCACCGTGCTCATGCCGAGCCGTCACGATGCGGGCCAGGTGATACGCCTCCGGGGGCAGAGCGCGCCGAAACCTCGCCAGCGGCATGATCTTGATGAACGTGAAAAAGTGGGTGGGCGACACACGAAGCATCTGGCGTAGGTAGGACAATGGGCTGCCTTGGTCGTGTTCGATGGCACGCAGGCGCTTCTCCCCGAACCAACGCGTCACGGAAATCATGGGGAGTTCCCCGTCGGTTGCGTAAATACGTGCGTGTCCGGATGAAACGCATACCAGGCGAACCAGAAGGCCATGACGGAGGGGAGCGGTGTGCCGTCGGCATCGATGACGGAGGCGCTGCGGGATTTCTGATTGAACCGTACCGTGATGCTCCTGCCGCCGACTTGATCGCCGACGGGCGTGCCGGCCTTCTTGAGTTCTGAAAATGGGTAGGCTTTGGCGACTCCGTCGATCTCCACTCCGACGACCCATTCCTTGGGATGGTAGCTGGGATCAAAGTGCGTGGTGTCGAACATCAGGTCCCGACGCTCGCCATATCCCAGATACGGATCGTCATCGTAGTTGCGGAAGGAGCCGGTTCGTGTAGACAGGACGAGGGTGGCAGGATGGGCGGCGCGCCATTCCGCCCACGTCGTATGTTCGAGGAAGAGGGGCGCGAGCGTCTCCCCGGTCAGAGGACCGGCCACCGCGTGCATGCCGACTTGCGACCAGAGGCTTTCCGTCTGATGGTCGTACATAAGGAGGTCGCTTTGATACAACAGGCCGGAGACGCCGAATGTGTGTCGCCGTCCCTGGAGGGTGGCATCGAACGCGATGCCGGTTCCGCAGAGGGGGCAGTAGGTGACGACAATGGGTGTCTCTCCCAGCGAGTCGTTCACAATTTCATGCCAATTCAGAATCTTGATCGGGTAGGCCTTGGCAACTTGTCCGAGCGTAAGACCGAGCACACGATCGCCGTCGAGAAGAAACGACGCATCTCCGGCCGGCACGAAACGCGGCTCAAGAATGGCGGGGATGCCATCCTTGCCCGGTCCGCCGTCCACAATCTGGTCGAGCGGCACGTTGTGGCGGGTGAGGTCGAATGTGGTTGTCGGACGTTTCTCGAGTCCCAGCCAGGCCGCAAGAATCAAGAGTGCGCCGATTGCCAGGAACACCGTCCAGCGTCGGTCCGGAGACATCGGCCGCCGATAAACCGTCTCGCGGGAGACCGCTGCGGGGAAGGGGTTCGGTTGTGGCCCATTCATCGGATGAACCAATAGATGGCTATCGCACACGAGAGCAGGACGATCACGGTGATCCTGCCCAGGATCCCAGCGCCCGCCTCTCGGTGTTCTTCTCCGGAGAGCGCGAGTTGGCTGACTCGCGTCGCTTCATAACTCAGATATTCTTCGCGCAAATAGTTGTTCACGACCGTGACGGCGTCCGAAAGCGATGGCCGGCATGATTCCGGACAGGTATCGGTCGAATGCCTTGAAAAAGCGAATGGTCGACAAGAGTTTTTCGCCTGTGGCTGGGTCGAGCGCGCTCCGACAGAATGCGTCGGGCATGGCCGCGATGAAAAAGTTTCCGGCCTCGTTCGTCGAGACCGCTAAGGCGATGACACGCTTGGTTCTCCGATCCAGACATTCCAGGTTCATCTCGTCTTTGAAGAGCGTCCATGCCGTGTTGAGATACGACGGCCGATGGCGCATGTCCTCAAACAGTTCGGGTACGAACGAGATCTCGAACGTCTTGGCGATGTCCTGAAAGACGGTCTGAACAGCGATAGGGCGGGTGATGTCGGAATCGACCGGCGATGGCTCATCCCTTTCCGCTAAGGGGTGTGCAGCCCTAACTGTCCTGGTCTGGAGAACAGAAGACCGATCACTCATCGCTTCCCCGTTCCCAGGCGCGCAACCGTTCCACCAGCCAGTCCTTCCTCGGGACCCCTGTGGCGAGGACGCGTCCGTCCAGCAAGAAGGCTGGAAAGACTATGACTCCGGAGAGGTCCGGATCACCTGGTACTGCAGTCTTGACGGTGATGTCCCAATTCGGCAGTTCGTGCCGGATCTCCTCCGCTAGACTTCGAGCTGAGTGCTCGGACAGGCATCCCCCATGAACGAGAATATCAAGACGAGACATTGGGCCATTCTAGATTGAGCGCCCACAGCAATCTGTGAGGGGGCTTACATTCCTAGAAAGTCAGTTTGCTGGATAAGCATTCACCTTGCCAGAGGCTGCATTGTTGGGTGTAGTTATGTGAGGTGTAATCAGCGGCATAAATCATCGTTACACGGCAGGATCACTTCAGCGTGCTACGGAAGCTATGTAGTAGTAAAAGCCCTACTGTCTATATAGACGGTCTGTTTGCTAAGTGCTGGAAAAACCTACGAGTTGATGCAAGGCAAGAAATATATAAGTCATTGGAATTATTACATTTAAGGTGCCTTGCCAAGGCGAGGGTCGCGGGTTCAAATCCCGTTTCCCGCTCCAAATCACACTCCTCCTCGGCACGCTTAGTACCCATATCGTTCTGAACAACCACGGTTCGTCCCTTTGCCCGGTGAAATCCTTCGTCTGTAGGTTTGTTCGGCCCAACAGGTCCTGTCTTAGCGCGTGGGCTTTCCAGTCGGGCACGCCGCTTTCTTTCGCTCCTGGTTATCCTCTGTTGTCTCAGTTGATGTCTGACGCCTGGCCTCAGTCGGTCCTACTGTTGTGAGCGGGTGGTCGCTCGTTCCAGTGCGTGGAGCCTGCGCAGCAGGTTTTCGGCGGTGCTATGGTCTTCGGGCGTGAGGGAAGCGTGACCGAACCGGACTCGAGTATAGAGTTGTGTAAGGGCATCAGCGAAGGGCCAGGCTTCAGCCCATTCTTCTTGAACATGGCGAAGCAACTCCATGGGTGTCGTGCTCGCTGACTTCACGATGCCGCGTTGCGCAAGGCAGTGCAACATATTGGTGTAGAGGGTGATGACGGTGCGTTGATGGGCTGAAAGCGCATCCGGGGGTGATGTTGCGCTTCTGGACGACCGTAGCAGCAGCCGACCCGCATACGTCGAGCCGATGGCCAGAATGACCAAGAGTACAATTTCCGGAATACCGGTCGATGTGAACGAGGACAAGAAGCGCCGGAACATCGCGGAGCTCCGAGCGGAGAGGGAATTGAGAGATTCGGAGAGTTTTGCCCGAACGGCTTCCCCGCTCTCTCGAATGCCTTGCACGACAGTGAGTTGATCGTTCGCGCTGAAGTGGACGAAGAGGCGATCCCATTGAAGCCGGACCGAATCCGTCACACGCTCGGCGGATTGCCACCAGGTTTGCCCGGTGTTCTCCGGAGCAGGAGGCGTTGGATCCATCGTAATCCATCCTGACTGTGGGAAATAAACCTCCACCCAGGCATGCGCATCCCGTTGTCGAACCGTATAGTACCCGCCGAACTCATTCCATTCAGTTGCAAGGAATCCCGTGACCAGTCGGGCCGGGATCCCGGTGGCGCGGAGCAGCACCACCATCGCGGTGGCGTAATGTTCGCAATATCCTGTTTTCCGGGTCAGGAGAAAGTCTTCAAGCGGGTGAGCCGATTGGAGGGAGGGCACGTCCAGGTTGTAGCGATAGTTGGTCAGCAAGTGTGTGTGGATCAGGGCGACGGCCTGGGAGACACTGGTGGCCGGTTGAGTGACCCGATGGGCGAGATCAACGATCTGCGGACTGACGGAGGGAATTTGCAGATACTGCTGAAGGATAAAGTCAGGGTACAGCAGCGCGGCGGCGGCCTGCTCCGCCGGATTGAGGTTGGTCGGTACGGAGTAAACCGTGTACTGGATGCGGGTGTGAGAAGGGAAAGCCAGGTGCAGAGATCCCGTCAGATCGGATTGGAGCGAGTGGAAATCACCTCTGACGGCGAAGGCAAGGGGGGCGCCGAACAGCACGGCCGTATCGAGCGGTTCCAGCAGAATATCTTGTCGGAGTGCGCGTGCCTGGGGTGGCAGTTTGGCGCCCGGTGTTCGGAACGTGAAGGTGCCTTGGGGAAGTTCCGTGAGCATACGGCGGTGCAGCAGGTTGTTGCTCCAGGATTTTCCGTCATACCGATTGTAGGCGACGCCACGGAGATACAGCGGCCCCCGTGCCGAGGGAGTTCCGGGACTGTCCGGCAGCTCCACGCGCATGACGATGCTGGGATCCTGCTTCACCGGGGCCATGACGCCCAGATCGACCTGCTCTGAAAACCCCGTCGTTCGCAGGCTTTCCCCATGGGAGTGTTGCAACAGGCCAACCCCTACCCGTGGGATCGAAAAGAAAAAGAGCAACGTGAGGCCGAATGCGCCGGCTGCCATCGCATTGGTCGTCCAGAAAAAGCGGGCCGTCATGTGCGGCAGTGTCGAGTCGAGCGGTGCCGCGTGGCTGCCGAGCATCTGATGACCGGTACTCTCTTCGTGTTCCTGCAGCAGGTGATACAGGAGCAGCGTCCAGACTCCGGCCACCAGATAGACAAAGAAGAAGGGGGCGTACCAGATTTGCGTGGTCAGCGCGGCGGAGGCCAGAAGCGTGATGAGGCTAATGGCATAGAGGTGAAGAAAATCCCGCCGCTGGTCGAGGTTCGAGAGTTTATTCACCAGGAGCAGCACGAGGAAATGGATTCCGGCCGGGAGAAGTTCCTGCGAGACGAGTAACAGATCGATCCAGAAGCCCGCGAAGGCGAGGAGGAGGAAAATATTCCATGTCAGAGCAGAGAGGCGGATCTGTTGCAAGACTCCGGACAGGCCTGAGGGGAGATTCACTCTCAGGAGTGCCACGGCGAAGGCTGCTCCGGACAAGACGAGAAGCCAGAATGGCAAGGCAATCGCGAGCGTCAGGCTCGCGAAGCCGGTTGCCGCCAGCAGAATTGAGCTAAGCCGGAAGGCTCGATCCAGCGTCATTGAAAAGCTCTCTGTGTGACTGAGGAGACACGATGTAATCGACCGGTGGAAATTCCTCATTTCGAGCGGGATCGGTCCAGGGTGAGAGCAGGATCGTCGGGCCTTCATGCACTTCTGCAAGCGCCCGGGCCATGGAATGTCGGATCGCAGCTCCCGTTGCCATCGGGCGCCGCTCGCAGAGCGCCAGGGCGTGAAATAGATGCAGCGCCTGGTCGGTGCCGCAGGCGAGCAGGTCCTGTTGATCGCCCAGTAGCAACCGAACCTGGTATCCGTCTTTCAAAAAGTGATCAATGAGGGAGGCGCCGATTGAGAGCGCCCGCTCGAAGCTGTGCTCTGCCTCGTCCGGCGCAACGGTCGAGATCGCCAACGTGATCGATCGTCTCTCTTCCGCCTCGGTTTCCTTGAGCATTAACTTCGAGGTGCGGGCTGTGGTCATCCAATGAATGGCGCGGGAATCGTCCCCCGGCCTGAATTCGCGCAAGTTGTACAGTGAGTTACCCGGCCCGCAGTGAGCCCGCGCGAAATCCTGCCCCAGGGCATTCAGTTCCAGCAGTTGCAGTGGCGGAAGGGGAATGATTTCCGGACAGACGATCAGCGTGGCTTCGAGTGGATGGAAGGATTTCTTGTAAAACAAACCGAAAGGAAACGGGGTCACGATACGAATTCCGTCGAGCCGGTAGGGTCCACGCTGCCGAACCAGTAGCGGGTACGAGCAGAGGGTGGAGGTTGCAGGCGCGAGGTGCGAGACATGAATCCCCCGGTCGAGATCTTTTCCGGCAACGACATCGAGGAGGCGTAACGAGACACTCGGGATACGTGATTTGTGATTGACGACCCGGAGCGTTGCGGTGGCCATCTGATTGACGAAGAGGTAGTCCGGGAGGTGCCGATGGAGATCCAGCCGTCGCACACATTGTTCCGACAGCAACCCGGACAGCACGACCAGGCTCAGCATCATGGCCAGCAGGAGGTAGAACAGATTATTGCCAGTGTTGACGGCGGCGATCCCGACGGCCAGGGTCAGCAACAGGAAGCGGACGCCTTCCGTTGTCACCCGGATGGTGCGGTCCCGGAACAGCCGGCGGAATAGAGCCTGGAGATTGTTGGTTGCCACGCTGATGGACTACTGCCAGCCAGACCGCATTCTTGCGACATTTCGCGTGATGCGGTGTTCGACCCCTGGCGGTTGCTACACGGGCACCGGGACAGTTTCAAGAATGTCTTGAATGACCCGTTCCGTGTGTTCGACGGTGTTCGTGCGCATCCCCTGGGACCGACTGAGCATGACACGGTGCGAGAGGACGGTCGGCGCAAGCTCTTTAATGTCTTCGGGGAGGCAATAGGTCCGGTCGCGCACCAGAGCTAGGGCTTTCGCCGCTCTGCACAGCGCCAGGGCGCCCCGGGTACTTACGCCTAATGACAGCAGTTCGTTGTGCCTGGTGGCGAACACGATGGCGAGGAGATAGTCCATCAGGCTCTCTTCCATCCGGACCTTTTCTGCCTGCGCTTGAAGATCGACGATATGCTGCGCGCTGAGGACCGGTTGAATTTCGTCGGCCGGGTGCAGCAGCTGGGGGCGATCCAGCACTTTCTTTTCCTCATCCGGAGTCGGATAGCCGATGCGAAGTCGCATCAGGAATCGGTCGAGCTGCGATTCGGGAAGCGGGAAGGTGCCGTGATATTCCGCCGGGTTTTGTGTGGCGATGACCATGAACGGCTGCTGGAGCGGATAGGTTTGGTTGTCGACGGAAATCTGGGATTCGCTCATCGCTTCGAGGAGGCTGCTTTGAGTCTTCGGCGTGGTGCGGTTGATTTCGTCGGCCAGGACGATGTTGGCAAACAGCGGGCCCGGCATGAACTCAAACGCTTGTTTTTGACGGTTGAACATGGAAATGCCGACGATATCGGAGGGCAACAGGTCGCTGGTGAACTGAATACGTTTGAAGGAACAATCGAGGGAGCGCGCGAGGCTATGGGCCAACGTGGTCTTCCCGACCCCAGGGACGTCCTCGATCAGGAGGTGTCCGCGTGCCAGCAGGCAGACAACGGCCATCTCGATCACCCGTGGTTTCCCTTTGATGACCTGCGCGATATTGTCCTGTAACGATTTGATAGATTGAGAAGAATTCACGATGGGATGTGTCTGACGTGGGTTAGGGTCGGCACCAGGGACGTGATGCCCGAAGTCTAACAAAGGGTCTGGAGACCGTCAATTTATACGGACTTTCATGCGGGGGGACATGCGAAGGTTGTGGGGGCTGCTACGTTGACGCGACTTTTGCGGGCCGGTCACGCGGTCTGGACTGGTTCAGGAACGAGAGTAAGAAACCAGGGGGGAGTTTCTTCCGCCATTCCCTGAAACCGTCGGGCCGTGCTGCTGGCGGGACGACCTTCGAACAGGGCGCCGCGCTGAATGGTCACTTGTCGGAATCGGTAAGCTGCGGTCCGGCCGGCAGGGGTGCAAAGCACCGAAGGAAAGGCCCGGCGCAACGGCGCGAGGTCGGATAACAGACAGGAGCCGCCGATTGGGAGGGCGGAGAGCTTGTGGTAGGTATCCCCGAAGACCTCGGGCAAATTCTGAGCAGATAGGATGAGATCCCGGGGTCTGACCCGCGGCTCTTCGATCAATTGCGACAGGATCTCC
Source organism: Nitrospira sp. (assembly GCA_024998625.1). GTDB lineage: Bacteria > Nitrospirota > Nitrospiria > Nitrospirales > Nitrospiraceae > Nitrospira_A. Next base: position 44,406 of record JACOEL010000010.1, read on the forward strand.
CAAAACACTTGGGAATCCACGGCTCCCAAGACGCAGAGTGCTCCGCGCATGGCCATCAACTCCAGGAGGGCAAGCGGGCCGCGGATATCGAATTTCCAGGGTGGAAAGAGGAGACTCCGTCCCCCGTGTTGGACTTCGAGAGCGAACTCTTTGCCGTGCCTGACTTGTCGAGACTCGCCCTTTGTGCGTCGCAGTTCTTCAGCGAGGCAGGCTGGAGAGAGGCGCGTGGGTTCGTAGGCAAAGGTCGGGGTGGCCGGCGCCCAGCACGTGACGATCAGATAGCGCTCGGCAAGACGTTGATCCTGTTCGAGCGGGTCGAGTGTAAACATGTCTTGATCGCCGTAAAAGCGAAATTGCAGTCCGGGCCTGGAGCGCAAACGGTTCAGGCGAAGCGGATGGGCGTGCAGGGGACCGCCCAGTTGCGAGCCGGGATCCAACCGGTCAAGGCAGTGTAAAATGAGGGGCCTGTTTTGGGCGGCGAGCTGAGGTTCGTACTGGGTGGCCAGCTCTTCGGCAAACGAAAGGTCACCGGCGCCCAGATCAAAGACGGAAGCCGGAGTCTCTTGTGTCAGCAGGTCGAAGGGGTTGTGGTGTCGGCGGATAAACAGGTCGATGGTGTCTGCCGTGACTGCCGGTAACGGCCATTTCGGGGATGGTTTCGATCGCACTCCAAAAAAAATGCACAGAGCTCGTAAGGCTTTGGAGGTCGGAAGTCCCGTCAGGTGCTTGAGCGACTCCGCGGAGGCGGTGCGGTTCGTGCTCTCGTGCTGCGGCGGCAGGGCTTCAACAAGGTTGCGTTTGATCGTATCCGGGACAGTCGAGGTTTCGATCGCGTTGACCAGCGCTTGAAGGGTCATCGGCCAGTGCGCGGCATTCACCAGGTGACGCGAGGCCTCCCAGGCTTGTGCATCCAGTGACCGCGCCGACGTGATCTGTTTCCGAAAGGCCGCCAGGTTGTCAGAGTCAACGTGCATGATGCGATCAGTGGTGTACGGATTTCTGTGTCGCGTGGGGTTAAGAGCTGTTGTGCGTGCGGGCAGAGTATCGGGCGCATTGTGAGGGAGTCAAGGGAGCCGCCTTGCGGCTACCGGGTCCGTATGTTAGGTAGACCATATGACTACATTCACTCCATCGTTTTCCCGGAATATTCGCCCAGTCTCGGGACGGTTGCTTATCCTGCTTGGTCTTATCCTGATGATGTTTGGTTGCCAGGCGAAAGATCGCTCAGCGATTGTCACCCATCAGGCCTGGGACGAATGGGCGCTGGGCCAGGTGGTGGATGCCAGGACCGGTCTCGCGGTACCGATGCAGCCGTGGTTGGACGGACTGGCCACATACGATGTGATCTACCTGGGAGAAGAGCATCACAATCGATCGCATATTGACGCGGCGTTGACGGTGTTGCGCTCCCTTATGAGCCAGGGGCGTCGGCCGTGGCTTGCGATGGAAATGTTCGGGTGGGACGGTCAGCCGGCGCTCGATCGCTATCTGCGTTCGGAGAAGAGTGTTCGCTCCGAGTTCCTGGAGCAAGTCTTGTGGAAGCAGAATTGGGGCGGCGCGTTTGAAGATTACGAACCATTGGCGCAGTTCGCGAAAGATCAACATCTTCCACTTCTGGCAATGAATCCCCCGAAGAGTCTGATCCGGCAGGTGGGCAAGCAGGGCTTGATCCAAGCCAAGGAACAGCCGGAGTGGCGTCAATGGGGCATGGAGGGGGAGGACATCGTCGATGCGCCTGCCTACCGGTCCCGGATTTTATCTCAACTCCAGGACTGCCACGGCGGTGGGTCCCCCGAGAACTATCAGACCATGTACGAAGCCTCCTTGGTCAGAGACGAGGGGATGGCGAAGATCCTGGCCTCGGCGATGAAGCAACTACGTGTCGAGGCCAGCTCCGGTCAGGGCCCCCTGCTTAGTTATACGGGCGGCGGCCATGTGCAATATCGGCTACCGGTCCCGGATCGGGTGGCTCGACGGGTTCCGGAAGGGCTTAAGCAGGTCACGGTTTATATGGCCACATTCGAGCGAGAGCGGGCTGCGGAGCTCCATCAGGCCATGCAAGAAGGAATTGCCGACTATGTGTGGCTGACTCCCCAGGGGGCTCAAGGACCTCCTCGACGCTGCCGATAAGAATCTCTAGTGGCGGCGCGAACATTCTGCTTGGCCTCGATCCATTCCCCACAATTCCCCCCGCCTGCGGGATGGCCGTTCAGGAGAGCCTGTCATACACTCAGGTCTCGCCGGACGGGTGGACGTCAAAGGTGGTGATTCCATGACACTGCGGCGATCACTCGGTAGGCTGCAAGGACGACTCAGCGGTACTAATCATTCCACAGGTGGCATTATGAAGGGCAGAATCGCGTGTTCGGCCGATCGTCTGAGTTTGTTGGAAGCGTCCATGATTAGCTCGGTGGTGGAGCCCAACGCGTTTCAAATCGGAAAGCAGTATCAGTCGGAACGCCGCGTGCAAATGACGGATGCGTCGGATACGGAAGTGACGTCTTCGGTCATGGGCAATTCCGGGTTGTACGAGCAGACGATTCGTCTCATTGATGGTCATCTGGAGGCCAGGTGTTCGTGCACGTTATCCGAGCAGCCGATCTGTCGGCACGGGGTGGCCGCACTGCTTGAGTATCAGCGGTGGTCAAAGGCTCGCATCGTCCCCAAGCCCAGAGTCGCCGCTCCCCGCCTCGAAGCAGAAAAACCAGTCGCTCCTGCCGTGCCTTCCGGTGATGTGAAGTTGAGCGAATTGAACCAGTTTACGGAGTGGATGCAGCGAGTGGTTCAGGCGATTCAAGCCGGCCATCCCGTTCCAGATCAACCCAATATCGGACCGGGCCTCGTGTCGACCTGGACGCAGATGATTCAACAGATGGATGAGCGCAGGCGAGAAAGCGAAGGCGCTCAGGTTGAGCTTGATGCGGACATTCGCAATCGAGAAGCTGTCGTGGCTCGCCTCACTCAGGATCTGGAGGCTTCAGTCAAAGAATCCAAATCCCTACAGGTCATTTGTCGAGACCTTCAACGGGAGATTGAGGCGCAGAAGGCTGCGGCAAGCAAGACGACCGATCTTGCCCGGCAGGTTGAGCAGGTCGAAGTCGAGGTAAAAGCGATGGCCTCCCTGTTGACGGACAAGGGGCGGCGCTTGGAAGGTCTTTCGGATACCTGCCGAGAGGTGTCTTTGATGCTCAAGTCTTTGGGAAAGGCCTGATTCGCCAGTCGGTGGTACTGGAAGCTCTCACCCCAATTTCCCTCTAATTCCCTCTCTGTGAAACCCCCTTGCGTCATCCATGGTCACTTCAGTACAATGTGGGCCTCTTTGGGTATTCCTTGATTACAAGGGGGGATCATGAACAAGCTGATAGCAGGATTGATTGCCGGTATCGGGGCGCTTCAGGCAACCAGTGCGTTTGCCAATGTCAGTGAAGGTCCACCGGACTACAGTGGAATCACGGGCCTGTATTACACCTTGATCGCTCTGATCTTGGGTTTCGGAGTCTACGACACGTTTTTCAAGAAGAGCTAACCAGCTTTCAGGACCTTGTGGCGTGAAATGTTCCTCCGCATGATGTCGCGGGGTGGATGTTTCACGCCTTCTTCTTTTTCGCTGACGAGTTGTTGGTTGATGTGTCTTTCAGCACGGGGAGCAGGCTCCGGAGCACGTTCTCGACTACGATGCGATACCCTTCCGCCGTCGGGTGAATGCCATCAGCTTGATTGAGGGTTTTTTCTCCTCCGACTCCCTCCAGCAGAAATGGGATGAGTGGAAGCTCATAAAGCTGCGCGAGATCCCGATACATGGCTTCGAATCGAGCGGTGTACTCTTCGCCGTAATTTGGGGGAAGCTTCATTCCCGCTAAGATTACTCGCACGTGCGCATCCTTTAACTGTCGGATGATCGCGTCGAGGTGCGACTGGGTTTCAGGCAACCCGAGGCCCCGCAGTCCGTCATTCCCACCCAACTCAAGAATCACCACCCGCGGCTTTCCGGCAAGGACCCAGGAAACACGGCGGAGTCCTCCTGCTGACGTGTCCCCGCTGACCCCTGCATTGAGCACTTGGTAGCGATAGCCTAACGCGTCGAGTTGCTTCTGAAGCTGTGTGGGGTAAGACTGTTCCGGAGCGACTCCAAGTCCGGCAGTCAAGCTGTCTCCAAACGCGATGATGCGAGGTCGATCGTCAGGAGGAGTCGGCGTGGCCGGAATCGATTCGCGGGGGGGCGTGTGTTCGGCGGATGGAGGCGTTGTAGATGCAAGGCTGTCGGGTGAGGAAGGGACAGTGGACGTATTCGATTGGTCGCATCCTGATAGTCCGCTGAGGACCCATGTCAGGAGGCAGGCAGTTCCTAGGCGGGCGATAAACTTCAGAAGCTCCGAGCAGGTTAGCATCTGTACAGTATAATATGAAATCGTTTTGCGGGTACTCCATCGAGGAATCATCCAAGCAATGATTACCACTCAGCATGTGACAATGCAGCTGGCCGCAGGCGGTCGGACGGTGACCATACTTGAGGATGTCACGATAGACATTCCAGAAAAGCAAACGGTGGCGATTATCGGGCCTTCCGGGAGCGGTAAGTCCACGCTCTTAGGTCTGATTGCTGGGCTCGACCGACCCACCTCTGGAACCATTTGGTTAAACGGGGTCGAGATCACGGCGCTCGGTGAACAGGCGATGGCGCGACTGCGCTTGGCCAATGTCGGGTATATCTTTCAATCGTTTCACCTCATTCCAACGCTCACGGCTCTGGAGAATGTGTCGATACCGCTTGAACTCGCGGGTGACTCTCAGTCCCCGAGGCGAGCGGAGGAATTGCTGCACGCTGTCGGGTTAGGATATCGGATGTCGCACTATCCGGTCCAGCTTTCGGGAGGAGAGCAACAGCGGGTCGCAGTGGCGCGTGCGTTTGCCTGTTGCCCGCCGATTCTGCTGGCCGATGAGCCGACCGGCAATCTGGATTCCTCCACAGGCCGGCAGGTGATCGAACTGATCATGGCCCTGCATCGTGATGCCGGGACGACCCTGGTCTTGGTGACTCACGACCAGCACCTGGCCGCTTCCATGGAACGGGTGATCACGCTCCGGGACGGGCGAGTGGCGTCAGATCAACTCGCCTCACTTCACCATAGGATACCTGACCTCGAACCATGATTCCCTTCTGGCTCATGATGGCTTGGCGGGAACTCCGTTCAGCCTGGCGGCACTTTCTGTACTTTCTCGGCTGCATTGCCATAGGAGTCGGGGCAGTGGTCGGGGTCTCACTCTTTTCAGCCAATGTTGAGCGGGCCGTCCTGAAGGAAGCGCGCGGCTTGCTGGGCGGAGACCTGGAGATTCGCCTTTCCAGACCTGTGGGTGCAGCAGGCGCGGCCGTGCTTCAAGGGCTCACAGAGCGCGGGATTCTGCGCACACGAGTGAGTGAATTGGTTGCGATGGTGGCACGAGTTGATCGCGCACAAGGCGCGGCAGATGTGACGCAACTGGTCGAATTGAAAGCCATCGAATCGGGCTATCCACTCTATGGAACTGTCCGGGTTGAGCCTGCCCGGCCGCTGATGGAACTGCTTCGGCCGACCGGAAATAGTTGTCGGGAGACCTGCCACGGGGCAGTGGTTCAGGAAAGCCTCCTGCTTCGATTGGGGTTGGTCGTGGGCGATGCGATCAAAATCGGACAAGCGTCATTCCTGATTACCGGGGTTATTCACACCGAGCCGGATCGAATGGCGAATATGTTCAGCCTGGGACCGCGCGTGCTGATTTCCCAAGACGGTCTCGTGGCAGCCGACCTCGTCAAACCCGGAAGTCGCCTTCGCGAACGGCATCTCCTCAAGTTACCCGCTGCCATGGCCCTGTCCCCGCTGCTCCATGAGCTCAGGGGGCGCCTTTCCGCGGAGTCCGCACGGCTGTCTTCCTATCGGGATGCTCAGCCACAACTCAAGCAGTTTCTCGACCAGCTGGCTCGGTACTTGGGGCTAGTGGGATTGACGGGGTTGTTTGTCGGTGGGATTGGCGTGGCCTTGTCGATTCAAGCATTCGTTCGGGAAAAACTCCAGTCGATTGCGATCCTCAAGACATTGGGCGCCGACACGAAGACCATCATCTATTCGTATCTGGGACAAGCAGTCGGATTGGGATTGCTGGGCAGCGCGGTCGGCATTGGAATAGGGCTCCTGTTGCAGGCCGTGTTGCCGCAGGCCGTCTCCACCTTGCTTGCGACGGATGTTCTGCAGCAGGTTGAGTTTACGTCGGTGCTGTCTTGGACGGCGCTGGCGCCGCTCTCGAAGGGCTTGGGCCTGGGGGTGCTGACCACACTCTTGTTCAGTCTGTGGCCGCTCCTGACGATTCGAGCCATCAAGCCTGCGGTCATTTTCAGGCGTGAAGTGGAGGGGGCAATCCGTCCCGGGGTTCGGCCTGAGACATCGGTGTGGCGCCGCGGGATACGGGTAGTCACGGCGGATCCTGTTCGTGCCGTCACGGCGGCCGGCATTGGGCTTGGTTTGGCGGGCCTCTCGGTGTGGCAGGCCGGATCTCTGACGATCGGAGGGCTTTTTATCGGCGGCCTCCTAGTCGCTGCAGTGGCGTTAACCGCCACCGCGAAAGCACTCCTTCTCGGGATAGGTGCGTTGCCCAGCCCGCGCGCGCTTTCTCTGCGCCAGGCACTCGGCAACATTCAACGTCCCGGAGGCCAAACCCTGGGGGTGATGGTCTCCATTGGTGTCGGGGTCATGGTGATTCTCGCGATTGCATTGCTGGAACAGGCCTTGGTCCGTCAAGTCGGCGAGAACCGACCGAACGATTCACCGACCTTCTTTTTTGTCGATATCCAGCCGGATCAGGCGGAGGGCTTCTCCGCCTTGATTCATCGGCGCACCGGCGATATGGCTCCTGATTTGACTCCGCTCGTGCGGTCTCGATTGCATGCGATTAATGGCCAAGCGGTCACGGCTGAGCGGGAGTCCGAGCAGGAAGACCAACCCAGCCAGTCACGAGAGGAGAAGCGGAAGAACTGGTATGTGAATCGTGAATATGTGCTGACCTTTCTCGATCAGCTGCCTAAAGACAATAGAATTGTCAAAGGCACCTGGTGGAAGCCGGGGCAGGTCTTTGCGCGACCGCAGGTGTCTGTCGAAGAAGAAGCGGCAAAGAGTCTTGGCATTGATGTGGGCACCACTCTGGACCTCAATATCCAGGGGACGATCATGCGGGCTGAGGTGAGCAGTATCAGAAAGGTCGAGTGGGGAAATTTTTCTACGAATTTCTATATGATCTTTTCACCGGGAGCATTGGACGGGGCCCCGATGACTTATGTCGCGACGGTGCGCGTGTCCCCGCAGGATGAGGTGGCGCTGCAGTCGGCCGTGGTCGCCGCGTTTCCCAACGTGACGGCAATCAACATCGGTGAGGTGTTAAGCAGCTTCGCGCGGGTTCTCGACCGTCTGTCCCTGGCCATCCGAGCGGTGGCGCTGTTTTGCCTGTTGGCCGGGGCACTCGTCATGGCGGCGGCACTGGCGGCGACTCGGTATCGTCGTCTCTATGAGGCCGTGATTCTCAAGGCCCTCGGCGCGCCCCGTGCGTTAATTGCCCGGTCGTTTGCCGCGGAATATGCAGTGCTGGGATGCGTGGCGGGGGTGATCGGCGTCGTCCTGGCCAGCGTCTTTTCGTGGGCGATTCTGCGCTATATTCTGGAGTTGCCCTGGTCGCTGGAACCGTCGTTGCTGGGCATCGGGCTGGGCTGCACTGTGTTGCTCACCCTGGTCGTGGGATTCCTCAGTACGTACCGTCTGCTTGGGCAGCCTCCGTTGACTGTGCTTCGGCACGAGTGATCGCCTGCTGGATGTGTTCGGTCGTTCCCATTACATCGCGACGCTTGCTAGCGCGGCACGAATGGCGTCGCGGTCGCGTGCACGGAATCGCACGGCGATGTGCAGCTGCTCCAGATACTGCTCCAGAGTCTTCCCGCCCAGGTCGATCTTCCGGGATGTGAAAAACGCTCTGACGTCCTGCTCCAATTCCGGAGTCGAAAGACCGGTGATCCCTCCGCACATGCGGCGCAGGCCGCTCTTGGGAAACTGCCGGTCCATGCGCTCCCAATTCGTCTTCACAAACTCCCAGGCTTTTTCGCGAATGTACACATTGTGCAACAGGCTGCTGACGAGGAAGGGCGCATCTTGAGTGCGGATCTCGTCGGTCAGGGTTTTCGCAAGGGTGCGCTCCAGCAGTTCGGGTATCCGGAAGGCCGCGAGTGAAAAGAGATAGCGGCGCTCTTCCTGCGGGGTGGAGGCCTTGTGGAAGCGGTTGAGAAATTCCTCATAGCGAGTGTCATCACCTGTAAAGGCCAGGATGGAAACGAGCGCCGGGATCACATTGGGGTCGATCGGTCGAGTCTGCTGCTGCAGAGCGGTGTAGGCTTCCAGCGCCTGGGCTTGCACCGTCTGGTCGCGACCCAATGTGCCCAAGGCGCGAATCACGTCACCGCGCAGTTCTTTCACAAGATCGCGTTCATCGGCATGCGGTGTCCATCCCAGATCCTGGAATGTCGGGGTGAGTCGATTGCGCACAACTGCGGCTAGCAGCGGTCGATCCTCCTCGCTGAGCAGGTGATTCATGGTGGAGAACGATCCCAATATCACGGCCCAGACGTGCGGATCCTGTTCGCCACGGAAATGTTCCGTCAAGCTGAGATAGTCGACAGGTGACACCATGCCGGCGATGGTGGAGGCCCACGTGTCGTTCAGGAGATTGAACCGTTCCACGGGAGCCAGGGTTTTGAGGCCGGTCTGTTGCAGGCCATTGAGTAGCGCTGTGCTGTATCGAACGCGGTAGAATCCGTGCCCGCCCTCGTTCGCCAGTACCGATGTCCAATCCTTCGGTAACGGGATGCGGCTTTCCCGATCGCTGAGCAGCATGCGCCGGGTTTCAGCGCCCCGCTTGGTGTTGATGCGCAACAGGACGGGAACCTGCCAGAGTTGCGCAGGTGCCTCGGACGATGTCGCTGCAGAGCCTTCGGCGTAGGTGAAGCGACGTTGCGTGAGTGTCAGGTTGGAGGAAGAGTCGACGGCGAGCGAGAGCAAGGGGTATCCAGGTGAAAAGATCCATTCGTTCATGAGTGCCGGAACATTCTGTTGTGACGCATGTGCGAGCGAGACCCACAGGTCGGTGGTCTCTGCGTTCCCGTAGGCATGCGTCGCCAGATAGTGGCGGACGCCGTCTCTGAACACTGTCGGACCGACATGCTGTTCCAGCATGCGCAGGACCGAGGCTCCCTTTTCATAGGTCAGCACGTCGAACATGGCTTCGGCTTCTTTAGGCGCGCGCACGGGGAACTCAATCGGTCTCGTACTCAGCAGGCCGTCGACAGACAGAGCGGCAGCGCGTGAGACACCAAAGGCTGTCCAGCGTTCCCACTCCGGTTTCCAGGCATCGACCACCAGCATTTCCATGAATGTGGCGAAGGCCTCATTGAGCCAGAGCCCGTTCCACCAGGCCATGGTCACGAGGTCGCCGAACCACATGTGGGCATTCTCGTGCGCAACCACATCCGCAATTCGTCCCTGCTCCGTATGTGTGGCCGTGCGCTGGTCCAGCAGCAAGGCTGTTTCACGGAACGTGATCGCGCCAAGATTTTCCATCGCTCCGGACGCGAAGTCGGGGATGGCGATGAGATCCAGTTTGTCGCCCGGATAGGGGATGCCGTAGTAGTCGGCGAGAAAATTGAGCGAGTAGACGGCGATGTCCTGGCCAAATGGAGTCAGGTGTTGCTTGCCGGGCACGGACCAGAGTCGGACCGGGGTCTGCTGGGCCATGGTGGGAGCTGTGGCTTCGAGTTTCCCGACGATGAAGGCCACGAGATACGTGGACATCTTCATGGATTCCGCGAAGCGCAGCACTCGCTTCCCGCCCTCTGGTCGATCGTCCACAATCCGGGTATTCGAGATGGCGGTGAGAGCGGGATCGATTGCCAGGGTGACGGCGAAGACGGCCTTGAACTGGGGTTCGTCCCAACAAGGAAATGCCCGCCGCGCATCGGTCGCCTCGAACTGCGTCGCGGCCAGACTGTGCGCGATGCCTTGCTCATCCTTGTAACTGCTGCGATAGAAGCCGCGCAATTTGTCATTCAGTGTGCCGCGAAATGCCAGGCTCAATTTCCAGGCACCGGGTTGAATGACCGACGGGAAGGTGATGTGACATCGCTGGTGCTCCTCTTCCATCCGCACGGTCCCGGTGCGCGGCAGCGTCCCTTCGCCGGACAATGTCGCCGTCGAGACGTCCAATTCTGTTGCATTCAGGAGGATCTCAGTAGTCGGTTCGGTCACTGTCAGTGTGACGACTTCGTGGCCAGTGAACGAGTGTCCTTGAAGGTCGGGCTCGATACGCAAATCGTAATGAGATGGGATGACATGGCGTGGGAGTCTGTATGGATCGTGAGTCGTCATAGTTGAATCCATGGTGTGTTTTTTTGACTGTCGATAGTTGTGCGGTGGATTCGGACGGCTCCAGGCCGCGGGCATGAAGAACAATGAGGTGGCGCCGTGCCAAGCACCCAACCACACTACTGCGTTGGTGAGGACTCGTGTGGTCAGTAGCGCCGCATGTCGTCGAGTGACGGGACGATCGGTCTGGTCGCCCTTCATGACTCCGCTGCAAGGGTGACATCGGCGCCCTGTGCATGGCCGACGATCAGGATGCTGGTCCGTCCAATGAACAGTCCGGTTTCTACGATGCCGGGAATCTGGTTGAGTTCGATTTCGAGGGTGGCCGGATCGTTGATCTTCGGCATGTGCAGATCGAGGATCACGTGGCCTGCTTCCGTCTGGAACACAGCGCCGTTTCGCTCGCGCAAGACCGCGTTGCCTCCTGATGCCTGTTCGATGTTCCGTGCCGTGCTGCCCCATCCGAACGGCACGACTTCGATCGGCAACGGAAAACTGCCGCCGAGCGCCGGCACGAGTTTCGTGTGGTCGACCATCACAATGAACTGTTTGGCTGCGGCTGCCACAATTTTTTCCTTGAGCAACGCGCCTCCGCCGCCTTTCACAAGGTTCAGGGCGGGATCGACCTGGTCGGCTCCGTCGATGGCCACATCGATCATCCATGCGTTGTCGGATTCGATGAGGGGAATGCCGGATTGCCTGGCCAGAGCCGCTGTGTCGTGGGACGTCGGTACGGCGTGGATTCGGAGCCCTGTGCGCACGCGTTCACCGAGGGCGATAATCAGATGCTTCGAGGTACTGCCCGTTCCCAACCCGACGACCATGCCGTCGTGTACATATTCGGCGGCTTTCAGCGCCGCCCGCTGCTTTTCGGAATCGAGATTAGATGATGGTTTCATGCTGGATGGTGTCATGCTGGAGTCGATGATGAGAGTTGTGCCGCCGTCGAGGCGGCGCCGAGCAGGGCGGTTTTGTCGTTCATCACGACCTTCACCGGAATCTGGCTCATGATCCGTTTGTAACGGCCCTTGTTGGTGAACCCGCGCATAAACGAGCCGTCTTGCAGCTTCTTCAGCAATTTGGGCGCGATTCCGCCGGCGACATAGACTCCGTCGAGTGTGAGCGCCTTGAGCGCCAGGTTGCCGGCTTCCGCGCCATAAATGGACGCAAATAAATCCAGGGCTTGTTTGGCGATTTCGGCTTGTCCCTTGAGTCCGGCGTCGGCAATCTCGGCGGCAGGATTGCCGACTTTGATCTTCTCCGCCAACCAGGTCGGCTCATTTTTCTTGGTGTCGCGGAGATATTCGTAAATCGCATGGAGGCCCGGTCCGGATACGATGCGTTCGTAACTCACGTGGAGGTAGCTCCCCCGCAGATGGCGAAGCAAGTCGATTTCGCTGTCGCTGTTGGGGGCAAAGTCCGTGTGCCCACCTTCTGACGGCATGGGGCGGTAGCGAGTGCCATCCCAATAGAGAATGCATTCACCGAGCCCGGTACCGGCCGCGATCAAGGCGAGGGCCTGTTTTTTCTTCGGCGGGGCGCCGGCGTTCAACACCACGATTTCATCGGGGTTCAGGAGGATGAGGCCATGGGCCGTTGCTTCGAGGTCGTTGAGCAGGCGCACCTGGGGGATGGCGAATCGTTCCGCGAGTGTCGTCCCATCAATGAGCCAGGGAAGATTGGTGGTGCGGCAACGGTTATCGATCACCGGCCCTGCCACGCCGAAGCACGCCGCCGTTAATGTGATGGGCTCTGGGAGAAGCTCCGGTGCCTCCGTAGTTCCTTCTGCCGGCGCTTCGACGGGCTCGCTTCCCGGCTCGTCTTCTGCTGGGGGCTTGGGCAACGGTGCACTGAGAAATTCTTCGATGATTTCTTCGAGGGTCTTATAGTCCGCGCTATGGAAGCTATCTTCCCGCACCGGCTCGACCCGTTCAGTCGTCCAGTCGTAGAGCGCCAGATTGGTTTTTGTGCCTCCGATATCGCCTGCCAGGATCATGGTGCCTCTTGCGTTGACTAATCGTCTGTGGTTGCGGTCAATTCGGATGCCGCGGCGCGGTCAAGATACCACAACAGTCGTCCGGTCTCAGGCCGAATCAAAGCTGCGGGATACGGGCCTGGATCACCGAGCCGCTGCTCCAGTACACGTCGCACGACTGCGGCTTTGTTCCTTCCGGCGACGAGGAACAGTACCACACTCGCGTGATTGATCACACCTAGGGTGAGCGTCACCCGTGCCCGCGTTCCCTGGGGGGAAGTGCCGGGAACCACCCAACGAGTCCCCTCGGTCAGTGATGCCGCACCGGGAAAGAGGGACGCGGTGTGGCCATCGTCGCCCATGCCCAGAAGGACAAGATCCAATCGTGGCCATTGTCCGGGGACGGCTGCAGTGAGGTGACGCAGGGTGGTTTCGTAGTGAGCTGCCGCCGCTTCAGGCGGGTCTTCGCCGCGTATCCTGTGAATCTGTGCGGGGGGTATGTGCAAGGGGCTGAACAACATGGCGTTCGCCATGGCGAAATTGCTGTCGGCATGTGTAGGCGGTACGCTCCGCTCGTCGCCGAACAGAAAGTGCACCTTGCTCCAGTCGAGTTGCTGTGCGTACTCCTCGCTGGCCAGGATCGAATACAGGGTCTTCGGAGTTGAGCCGCCCGAGAGAGCCACGAGGAAACGATTCCGCTGGGTGATCGCCTGCCTGCCCACTTCCAGGAAGAGGCCTGCAGCGGCACGGGTCAGTTCCTGGGTGTCAGGGAAGCGGTGGATTTCTGGAGCCTGGGACATGTCAACGGTGAGTGCGGCGTTTGGGCAGAGGACGTTTTTTTGCAGCGGGTTTACGACGACTGGCTTTGGCCGGTGTGAGCATGGCAATGAGGCTTCGGATGGTGCGGACGGGATTGGGGCCGAGGGCGATACGGACGGCCGGGCGCTGATGCGTCTGCAACGATTGAAGATCCCCGACAGCTTGCGCCTGTGCCAGCGTGCCGAAGGAATAGAACTTTTCGGGGACCGGAAGGTCGGGTTTCATGCTGTCCACGAATTCGAGGAACAGGCCGCTGTTCGGGCCACCTTTGTGGAGTTGGCCTGTGGAATGCAGGTACCGGGGACCATAGCCCGCCGTGGTGGCGATGTGGTGGCGCAGCATCACCACCTTGCGTAACGCTCGTATTGAGGCGTCCAGCTGAGGGCTGGGAGTGGTGTATGCCAGAATGGCCAGGTAGCGATTGGGCGTCGCTTGTTGGAGCAATTGAGTCAGTGCCTGCTTGGGCGTGAGCGTCGGCAGTGAGGGGAATCGTCCCTGCGTCTCAAAGTCTTTTAAGACGCGACTGGTGTTGTCTTTGCTCTCCTGCACATTCGGTTGATCGAACGGATGGATGCCGAGCGCGTGTCCTGCGACCGCTGTGGCGAACTCCCAACGGAAGAATTCCACGCCGAGGTCGTAGCGGTCCGCCAGGTTCAATCGAAATACCGGATGCCCGGCCCGTTGCAGCGCGATGATGGATCGATCCAACGCAGCATTACGGTCGCTTTTGAGTCGAAGCGCAACGAAGAGCCGATCGGCTCCATAGGCAGTTGGGGAGGCGAGGGGCTCGCCTGCCACGGGAACGAGACCGGTTCCCTCCTTCCCGGTGCTTTCCGCGAGAAGTTGTTCCACCCAGAGTCCAAACGAATTGAGGGCGGGGGAGGTCAGTAGAGTAACCTTGTCTCGCCCTGCCATGGCCATCGCGGCCATCATCCCTCCCAGGGCTGCTCCCGGGTTGTCCTTCGGCGATGACGTGTTCCTGCAGGATTCACGCATGGTCAGGGCCCGGCTGAGGAGTTTGCCCACGTCGAGTCCCAGCAGTGCCGCGGGCACCAGGCCAAAGTAGGAGAGGACGGAGTACCGCCCGCCGATGTCTGGTTGATTGGTGAACGTGCGCCAAAACCCGCGCTCGCGCGCCAGCTGTTCGAGTCCGGTGCCGGGGTCCGTGATGGCGGCAAACTGGGCTCCGCCGCGATTGCCTTTGGTCCGCCGGACAAGTTCCCAGAAGTGAGCGAAGAGTGACATCACTTCAATCGTTCCTCCGGACTTGCTGGCCACGAGAAAGAGGGTTCGCGCCGGTTGAATCGCTTTCGTCACCTGACGAACCCAACCCGGGACGGTGGAGTCCAGCACCCAGAGTTTGGGGGACCATTTGGCAGAACCAAATGTGCAGCGGAGGACTTCGGGCCCCAAGCTGCTTCCACCCATTCCGAGAAGCACGACGTCGGTAATGCGAGCTTCCCGGGCGGCCTGGGCGAAGCTCCGTAACTCGGTGAGCCCGTCCTGCATGTGGTCGAGCACCGTCAGCCAGCCGAGCCGATTATCGATGTCAGTCGGACTGGGCTTCCAGAGGGTATGGTCTCGTGTCCAGATACGCTCGATCGTATGGCTGCTCGCCAGGTCGTCCAGCGTTTTGCTGATGGTCGGGTTGTCGAGCAGGAGCGATGCAGTGGGGCGGGTCGGCATAACACGCTCTCTTCCGTTAGTGGAGAAACGAATCGATGGACCTCGGCTCGTTCGTATCTTAGGTTCGAGCGTGTAAAAAGGCAAACAAAGAGAGGCCAGAGGCCGCACAGGAGTTTCTTGAATGAGTGGGCGTGGTGCTGTGCGGTTGGAGCAGTCGCGCGGAAGGACGGGGAGTTAGGTTTCTTCTTCTTGATCACCTAGATCGGCCAGTACGAGAGAAATGGAATTCTGAGATTCCAGTGCGCCGACAATAGTGACAGGTGTTCCAACAGAAACTTGGTCAAAGAGCGCAGCAATCTGAGGATTATCCAACAGGATGCTGCCGTATGGTTGATCCGTGATGCCTTGTGCGATGCCATGGAGCTGGATCAGGCCGGGCATATGCTGACTCTTGGGAATCAAGCCTGATTGCTGTGCTTCTTCAAAGCGGCGTCGATCGTCGGCATTGGGATAGTCGAGAATCAGGGCGCGGAAATAGGGGGTCTGTCCCGATCCGCGTTTGCGGTGAATGCGATATTCGCCTTCGGGCGTCGCGCCGTCGCCGTAGTGCTGTTTTGCCCGGATGCCTCTCGACCCCAGGCGGATGGGATAGGTCAATACTTTCTTGCCGTTTTTGTACAGAGACAGCACTCGGTCGGCCTTGCTGATGACAATAGCTTGCGCACGATGGGTGCGGGACCATTCAATGGTTCGTTGGGCTGATTCTCGCCAGGCTGCGATGAGGTCGTCATCGGTATACCGGCCCAACTCGTTTGTCAGCAAGGCGGTTTGGGTGAGAAGTATTTTCCCCGCACGATCCGAAGCCTGGATAGCATGGTCGAACTGTCCCTGTTCAATGAACAGGCGAGCTTGTCGTACAAGCAGTTCGGTTTCAACCGGATGTTCGCCGAGTACCACGCGGCTGCCGATATCTCCTACGCGGGTGTTCAAGAAGCGGAGCCGTTGCTCGATCTTGGCAAGTTTTGTTTCGGCGGCGGTGCGTTGTGCTTGGAGGCGTGTGTTCACGTCGGCCACGAGCTGCGACCCTTCGATTTGCAGGCTTTCCAGGTCGGTTTCCAGCTCATTTTCTTCCCACGGCCAACGGACGATATTTTCCTCGGATTGAATGCGGGCTCGTAGGGAGATCCATTGGCGGGAGAATTTTGAATAGGCTTCGGGGCTGATGTCGGATGCCCGTAGCGTGACGAGATCGCGGTCGATGCTCTCAATGGCTTCGACCAGCTCGTCGGGGACCGTTTCGACGCACCCACCCACGCTCATTGCCAGGAGTCCGGCAAGAGCTAGGCCGCAGAAGGTGCGGCAAATGTGGTCCAGGTGTCTCATCAGTTCATTCTATCTCGCACTGAGCGGTTCTCGCGAGCTCTTCTCGTTTTTGTCACGGACGCGTACGGGCAAGCAGGGCCATTTCAGAATGCGTATATCTGGTTTCTGCAGGGGCGTCCGAAGGCTGCTAGGAATACATCCGATTCGTTAAGGCCTATGGCTCCGGGGTCTACCAACGCAAGCTGGATGCCAGGGTGGAAATTGTTGAGGACTGGAGCGATAATCTTTCCAGAACAATTAGTTAGGTCAATGCAGCAGGACGAGCCCGCTGTCTGTTTCTGTGGCATGTTTGTCACGTTCTGGCAAGAGTGCCTCAAGAGTTCGAGATTGAATAACGATCGCGCGGTCAGAAACCTTCCCCGATTCTAGCTCTGAGTCTCCTTCCACGGGCCTATGCATGGCTGATTGAAGCGAGCAGGTTGATTGACACCCTCCAATCCCGCCCCTATAATGCGGCCTCTTCATTGAAGAATGATCTCTCGACAAGGAGTGCGCAATGTCGTTCACTTTTAAACAACCTTCGAATCTCAAGCGCAAGCGGGAACATGGATTTCGGAAGCGCATGAGCACCAAGAACGGCCGAAAAGTTATCGCTCGTCGTAGAGCCAAAGGCCGCGCTCGTCTCACCGTCTGATTCTTTCCTGCCGCTAGGCAATCTGCAAGTAGGCAACATTCAGGTGGGGGATGGTACACCTGGGGTGGGTCCTGTCGTCTTAGCCTGGTCGTAGTAAAAATGCGGCGACGCACGGTCTCGGCACGCGGCCTCTGGTCTTTGAGGCCTGGTCTGGACTGGTGACCCACAGGCAGGTGTGTTATGTCGGCAGGGCAAAGAGCTGTTCCGTTTTTCTTGAAGCGTAGCCGGGACATCCAGCACATCAAGAAAAACGGCCGACGGGTTTCAACAGGACTATTCAATCTCCAGATTTGTCCGGGCTTGCCCCAGGATGCGATGTTGGGGATTGTGATCGGGCGACGGTTCGGGACAGCAGTGCGTCGGAATCGGGCAAAGCGCCTGTTTCGGGAATTGGGCCGCGCGGTGCGCCCGGCATTAGTCCCAGGTCACATATTTCTCGTGTTTCCGAAACGAGAGTGCCTGAATCTGCCGTTTGCGGAGCTGCAAAACCTATGGCGAGGCACATTACAAAGGCAGCGGTTGGCCCGTTTTGGGGAACCCGCGCTCTGAGGCGGCTGTGCATTGTCCTCTTGATGGTCTATCGAGCTTGTCTGTCCCCATTGCTCGGGCCTGCGTGCCGGTTCCATCCCACGTGTTCCGTGTATGCCCAGGATGCCATCGAGCGGTATGGCGTTCTCAAGGGGCTTCTCATGGCGGGTAGGCGGTTGTTGAAATGTCATCCCTTCCATCCTGGCGGAGTGGACCCGGTACGGTAACTGTCGTGGCAATAACCCTTCAGCTTCAGTTCAGTACATAAATTCCATGGAAAAACGCGTCATCGTCTTCCTTATCGTCTCCCTGGCCGTGATTATCGGTTACGACTACCTGCTCAAGGGTATGGGGCTGTTGCCGCCCTCTGAGCCGGTGCAGGTGGCTACAAATCCAAGCCCTGCAGCCGGGACAGGCAAGCTAGCGGGGGGAGCGGGAGATTCCGCAAAGGCTGCGAGTGGTGATCCGGTCTCCTCCATGAATCGTGCGCCCGCTTCTTCCGGCAATGCGACCGGAGCAGCAAGTGAGGAGCAGACGGTTGAAGTGGACACGGAACTGTTTCGTGCCAAATTCAGCAATCGCGGAGCCGTGCTTAAGTCCTGGGAGTTGAAGCAATACAGTGCGGCGGTCGAGCAGGGCTCACCGCCGGTGCAATTGGTGTATAGCGGAGGACGGTTCAAGGGACCTCTGGGCCTGGTGACCGGGGATCAAGCCGTGACCAGCGATCTCGGTTCTGCCCTCTATCAGGTCACCCAGGATCTCTCACATCTCGATAGCGCGCATCCTGTCGGTCACCTCACCTTCCGGTACCACGATGCCCAGAAGAATGTTGACGTGGAGAAGGAGCTGACCTTCCACCATGGATCCTACGTGGTGGACATTGCGATTCGTACTCAAGGGCTGACGACTCCGGTGGATGTGACCCTTGGCACCAATTTCGGCATTGTGGAGTGGGGCGAAGGTTTCATCGGGCTCATGGGGTCGGCGTCATTGGTCGACGACAAGGTATTGAAAGAAACACCGGACGGCGAGGCTGAACGCAAAGGCGACGTGAAGTGGTCGGCCATTCAGGATAAGTATTTCTTAAGTGTGTTGATGCCGCAGAAGGCGTCGGCTGCCCTCGCGAAGAAGGAGGGGGACAAGCTGGTGTCGGCCGGTGTCCGCTTCGCCACGCCCGAGAGCGGGGCAACGATGGTGATGCAACTCTACGCCGGGCCCAAAGAGTACGACACGCTGAAACGCTTAAACGTCGGGCTGGAAGATACGATCGATTTCGGCTGGTTTGTCTTCGGGAGTTGGGGCTTGGTCAAGGCGGTGGCCAAGCCGATTTTCTATGTGCTGCGATTCCTCTACGAATTTTCGCACAATTACGGGATCACGATCATTCTCTTGACCATGTTGATCAAGCTGATGTTCGTGCCGTTGCAGTACAAGAGCTACAAGTCGATGAAGCAGATGCAGGTCATTCAGCCGAAAGTGCTGGCCCTGCAGACGAAGCTCAAGGATGATCGTGAACGGCTGAATAAAGAGCTGATCAAGCTCTATAAGGATCATCGGGTGAATCCGGTCGGCGGCTGCCTGCCGATGGTGCTGCAGATGCCGGTCTTCGTGGCGCTGTTCAATATTCTGTATATGACAATTGATCTTCGGCAGGCCCCGTTCATGCTCTGGATCAAAGACCTCTCTGTGCAGGATCCCTACTACGTGCTACCGATCGTCATGGGCGCCACCATGGTCATTCAGCAAAAGATCACTCCGACCACGATGGATCCGACTCAGGCGAAAATCATGCTGTTTCTGCCGGTGTTCATGACGTTCCTGTTCGTGAACTTCCCTGCCGGCTTGGTGCTCTATTGGCTGACGAACAATACGCTCACGATCACCCAGCAGGTGGTGACCGAGCGGCTGTTCGGGAAAAAGTGGCAAGTGGCCGCGGCGGACGCCGACGCTGTGACCGGCGACGAACCGAAAGAGCCGAAGAGCAGCGGCAAGCGGCGCAACGGTCCATCCGAGTAATTCCACACGATTGGGTGCGTCATGCATGGCGCGCTGGACGATACGATCTGTGCTATCGCCACCCCTCCCGGCGAAGGGGGTATCGGGGTCGTCCGTATCAGCGGGCTTCACGCCTGTGATGTCGCTTCTCAAGTTGTCCGCCTCCGGTCCGGCAAATCCCTGCACGAACTTCGAACTCATATCATGGCGCTGGCGGACGTAGGTTCGCCCGATACGGCACGCGCGGTTCCGTGCAGCACGGAATCACGTCCGCATGCGGTGCTCGATGAAGCGCTCGTCGTCGTGATGAAGGGGCCGCATTCGTACACAGGCGAAGATGTCGTCGAGGTGCAGTGCCATGGGGGGCCGGTCGTGCTGGATCAGTTGTGCAGGGGCTTGATATCCGGAGGGGCCAGACTGGCTGAACCGGGGGAGTTTACCAAGCGCGCGTTCCTCAATGGCCGACTGGATCTGGCGCAGGCCGAGGCCGTGCTCGATACGATTCGCGCGAAGACTGCGCGTAGCCTGGCGATTGCCCAATCGCAACGGCGCGGCGAGTTGTCCTGTGAAGTGGAGAAGGCGAGGTCGGCGTTAGTCGTGGCCTTGGCGCATATCGAGGCTGCGCTCGATTTTGCGGAGGAGGATATTGCATTCGTTCGGCAGGACGAACTTTTGCGGCTCCTTGATGAGACCGTGATTAAGCTGCGGCGATTGGTTCAGTCCGGTCAGGAAGGCCGGATCTGGAGAGAAGGCGCCGCAGTGGCGATTCTCGGACGTCCGAACGTCGGCAAGTCGAGTTTGATGAATGCGTTGTTACGGAGCGACCGCGCAATTGTCACGCCGATTCCCGGCACGACGCGAGATACGTTGGAAGAGATCGTCACTATCCATGGCATTCCGGTACGGCTCTTCGACACCGCCGGCATCCGCGCAACGGATGACCCCGTCGAAGCCGAAGGTATTCGTCGGAGCCATCTCGCATGGGAAGACGCGGATCTGGCGCTGATTCTTCTGGACGGCTCGCAACCGTTACTGGAGAGTGATCGGATTTTGCTTCGTCGTCAGGAGGCCGCGCAGGCATTGCTGGTTGTGAATAAGTGTGACTTGCCATCTGGCATCTCGAAAGAAGACCTTGTCCGTGTCTGCCCCGTGAACGCCGGTGTGCTCGAAATCTCTGCGAAAATGCAGATCGGGCTGGATGGATTGCGAGAGGCGATCAGCCACAGGCTGATGCCTCGTCGGTTGGAGCCTCGGGACGGGGTGCTGGTGACCAATCTCCGGCATGCCGCCGCCTTCGAGCGCGCCCTGCAAGGTGTGGAGCAGGCCAGGCAGTCGGTAGACGCGGGACGTGCGGGCGAATTGGTGGCCATGGATCTACGCATTGCCGCCGATGCCTTGGGTGAAATCACCGGGGCCATCACGACCGACGAGATTCTGGAGCGGATTTTCTCCGAGTTTTGCATCGGGAAATGAAAGGACTCTTGTCGTGAGTGAACAGTGTGACGTCATCGTCGTCGGGGGAGGCCATGCCGGGTGTGAAGCGGCGCTGGCCGCAGCCCGCATGGGGGCGCGTACGATCCTGCTCACGATGGATCCGGACCGGATCGCTCAGATGTCCTGCAATCCTGCGATCGGCGGCATTGCCAAGGGACATCTCGTCAAGGAGATCGATGCGTTGGGCGGAGAAATGGGGCGGAATACCGACCAGGCCGGCATCCAGTTTCGGATGATCAACACCAGTAAGGGGCCGGCGGTCCGTGCCTTGCGCGCGCAATGCGATAAGAAGGTCTATCGCGAAGTCATGCAGCGCACGCTCCGTGTGCAGCCGGCACTTGAGATCAGGGGCGGGACGGTTGATCGCATTCTCACACGGGGTGGGGCTGTGACCGGTATCGTCACGGATGCCGGTGCCTCTATTCATGCGCGGGCAGTAGTGCTTACGTCGGGCACATTTTTGAAGGGGTTGATCCATATCGGTCTCAATCATTTTCCCGCCGGTCGTGCCGGGGAGGCCTCTGCGGAGCACCTTTCCGATTGCATGCGTGATTTTGGCTTTGAGATTGGTCGGTTGAAGACCGGGACTCCGCCCCGCCTCGATCGGGATTCTATCGATTTTTCTGTGATGGAGCTGCAGCCGGGAGATGATCCTCCACCACCGTTTTCTTACCGAACGCTGCGTGTGTGCTTGCCGCAGATACCCTGCCATTTGACGTATACGAACTCACAAACACATGATATTATTTCGAAAAACATAGATAGATCGCCGCTGTTCAGCGGGGTGATTGATTCTGTCGGTCCCCGGTATTGCCCGTCGATCGAGGATAAGGTCGTGAGGTTTGCCGACAAAGACCGGCATCAGATCTTCATCGAGCCGGAAGGGTTGGATACCAATGAATTTTACCCGAATGGAATTTCAACCAGTCTCCCAGTCGATGTGCAGGCAGCCATCCTGAAAACTATTCCCGGACTTGAGCAGGCGAGAATGCTGAAGCCCGGGTATGCGGTCGAGTACGATTATTTTCCTCCCCGCCAACTGCACAATTCTCTCGAGACGAAATTGGTTGCCGGGCTCTACCACGCCGGCCAAATCAACGGGACTTCCGGATATGAAGAGGCCGGTGCCCAGGGAATCATGGCCGGAATAAATGCCGCCCTGAGGTTGCGCGATGAAGCGCCTCTCGTGCTAGATCGGTCGCAGGCCTATATTGGCGTGTTAATTGACGATTTAATCACGAAAGACGCCAGGGAACCCTATCGCATGTTCACCTCGCGCGCGGAATACCGACTGTTGCTCCGCCATGACAATGCGGATCTCCGCCTGATGGATCTCGGACACCGGATCGGGTTGGTATCTGATGAGGTGCACGGAAAGCTGGAGGCGAAGCGGTCGGCCATTGAACGAGAAGTTCAGCGTCTCAAGGAAACCAGGCCGAAAATAACGTCTGAGGTGAGGCGGCTCATGGAGAAGGCGGAGATAGGAGCTGTAGGTCCAACCCAATCCTTGGCTGAAATCCTCCGGCGGCAGGAGATGAGCTACGGCAAGATCGTCGCAGTATTCGGTGGCGCTGATATCGATGATCCTGACATCACCGAAGCGATTCAGCTCGAAGTGAAATACGAAGGCTATATTAAGCGGCAGCTGCAGCAAATTCAGCGGTCAGAGAAGTTAGAGCACCGCGCCATCCCCGATCAGTTTGATTATGACGGGATCACCGGTTTCTCAAGCGAAGTCAGAGAGAAACTCAAGCGTGTGAAGCCTGCATCCGTAGGGCAGGCTTCGCGTATTTCCGGTGTAACCCCTGCCGCCATTTCGCTTCTGCTGGTTGCAATCGAGAGGCATCGCCGACAACCATTGGTATGAAGGGACGTACCGGATCGCGTGAATAGAGGTACGGTGGTCTTTGTTCCTCTCGTGGGGAAGAACCTGCTTGACCGCCCAGGTTGTTTTCGCGTAAGTGTTCCACGTGGAACAGCACGAAATTCAGTTCGCAAAATCCATTCAATCCCTTGCTGAAGATCTCTCCATCTCCATTCCTGATCTCTCTCTCCCTTATTTCTTTCGCTATCTCGGCGAGCTGAAGAAGTGGAATAAGGTCATCAATCTCACGGCCATCGACGATGATCGCGAGATCCTGGCGAAGCATTTTATTGACTCAATCGCTGGCCTTAAAGTCATTGATATTAATGATGGAACTGAGTTGCTTGATGTTGGCGCTGGGGCTGGATTTCCGGCCCTTCCTCTCAAGTTTGTGCGGCCTGAGCTGTTGGTTGAACTGCTCGAGCCGAGCGAAAAGAAAGGGGCATTCTTGCGGTACGTTGTGGGATCGCTTGGTCTGGTAGGTGTGACGGTTGCGACGGCCAAATTGGAAGATTATGCCAGCCGAGAAAATGTTCACGGGCGATTTGACTACATCGTGGTCAGGGCCTTTAAGGTTGATGAGTGTGGATTAGCGCTCTCGACTCTTCTGAGGCCGGAAGGAAGGCTTGTTTTATACCGTGCGGAGAAGGTCCCTGGAAGTTTTGAGCTTTCCGGCCTTGCATTGATTAAGGAAGTCGAGTATGAGCTTCCAGCTAAGTACGGGCATCGAGTGTTGTCGGTGTTTTCAAAGTCACCGGGATGAGATGGTGTTCCACGTGGAACATTGGGGGCGCGTATATCTTTAGTTGAGTGGATAGGGGAACTGCATGGCTCGAATCATTGCTGTTGCGAATCAAAAGGGTGGAGTGGGGAAAACGACCACCTCTGTGAACCTTGCCGCAGCGTTGGCAATCGAGGGCGGATCGGTTCTCTTGGTCGATATTGACCCGCAGGGAAACGCGACAAGCGGGCTTGGCGTCGACGCCATGTCGCTCACGAAGACGATCTACAATGTATTGATTAGTAAAGAGAGTATTGATTCTCTGGCCATGCAGACCGGGGTGAATGGCCTATCGATCGTCCCGGCAAATTCCCATCTCGCCGGTGCAGAGGTCGAGTTGGTGAATATGGAGGGCCGTGAGCAGCGCCTCAAAGAGGCCCTGGCTGAGGTGTCAGATCGCTACGATATCATTCTGTTGGATTGTCCGCCTGCCCTTGGCCTCCTGACCATCAACGCGATGGTCGCGGCGCATTCAGTGCTGATCCCGGTGCAATGCGAATACTATGCGATGGAAGGTCTCGGGCGGCTGATGGAGAGCATTCAGCGTCTCCGACAATCACTGAACCCAGGATTGGAAATCGAGGGCATTGTCCTCACGATGTACGATGCGCGCAATTCCCTGGCCCGCCAGGTGGTCGAACAGATTCGTGGGCATTTTGGGGCCAGCGTGTACCAGACGATGATTCCGCGCAACGTGACGTTGGCCGAGGCGCCCAGCTATGGTCGCCCGGCCCTGCTATACAATATGGCATCAGCCGGTGCCCAAGCCTATCTTTCCCTAGCCAAGGAGTTTGTGGTCCATGGAGAAAAAAGCCCTCGGTAGAGGACTGGACGCACTGTTGCCGACTGGCCGAACCACGGTCGACCCGGAACGTGGCGATGTGCAGGAATTGCGGCTCGAAGCCATTGTCCCAAATCGCTTTCAACCAAGGCAGCAATTCTCCGAGGTCGAACTAGCCGAGTTGACCGCCTCGTTGAAGCAAAATGGCTTGCTGCAACCGATTCTAGTGCGCAGGAAAGGTGATGGTATCTATGAGTTGATTGCTGGCGAGAGACGCTTGAGAGCTGCTAAGTTAGCGGGAATGCAGAAGATTCAAGCTCTTGTCCGAAACGTGTCCGATCAGGAGTCGATGGTGCTGGCGTTGGTGGAGAATCTCCAGCGGGATGACCTGAATCCCATGGAGACCGCGCGGGCGTACCACCGCATGCTGAATGAATTTGGGCTCACTCAGGAAGCGATCGCTCAGAAAGTGGCGTGCGATCGGTCCTCCGTGGCGAACCTGCTGCGGTTGTTGTCGCTCCCTTCCGAGGTTCAGCATATGATCGAAACCGATCAGCTCTCTCCAGGTCATGCCAAGGTCATTCTCGGGCTGATGACACCGGCCGCGCAGATCAGTATGGCGACACAGATTGTGAGCGGGCAACTGTCCGTTCGCGAAGCTGAGCGGTTGGTGCAGGAACATGCTGAAGCCAGGAAGCCGGGTAAGCGGCCGGTTCGTGCGCCATTGCGGTCGGATCTCGAAGAGCGATTGCAGAAACGTCTGGGCACCAGGGTGGATGTGCAGCGGGGGCGGCGCGGCGGCAAGATCGTCATCCATTACTTTTCACCTGAAGAATTGGACGGCGTGGTCGAGCGGTTGCTCAATTCATAGTCGAGACATTTTCAGGGCAGATTTTCTCCAATTGACCGGAGTAGAATGCCGTCAGAATTTTTGAATCGGGAGTGACATCGGGCGACTGTAGCAGGCATGTCCTTCGGTCAGTGCGTGAGTTGTTGTTATTTGTGGGAGGTGTAACAAATGGCGTGGATCAATAAGGACAAACAGGACGGGAAGCGTCAGGCAGGACAAAGCGAGGGAACTGAAATGGAAAATTTGGAGTCTACGGCACCACGCGAGGGAAACGAAGAGATCAATGCCTTTGTCGGGAAGGGCGTCAGCTTCAAGGGCGTCATCTCCTATAACGGCACCGTGCGCATCGATGGCAATCTTGACGGAGAAATTCATACCGAGGGGGTGTTGCTGGTCGGTGAGGATGCCGTCCTGACGGCAAAGATCACGGCCGGCACCGTGGTGTGCAAGGGGAAGATCACCGGCGACATCAGCGCCCGGGAGAAGGTGAAGTTGCGCGCCCCTGCCGTAGTCAATGCCGGCGTAAAGGCGCCGCTGTTGGCCATGGAAGAAGGGGTGGTCTTCAACGGCACCTTGGAGATGAGCCAGTCGGGAACGCGTGAGCCGCAGGGGCAGGGATCCACGCGCGGCCAGGGCGTTAAGTTGGTCAACGGATAACTCGGTTCAACGACGAATTCGTTGGACAGGGTCTGGCTTGCCTTGTAAACAAGAGGTAGGCAGAGCAAGGTTCCATTCAGCCCGCGCCCCGGTCTCGAGGATGTGTGGGGTGTGTGAAGGAGGACGCCGATGTGGGGTGAGACCAAAAAGCAGCCGGTCGTGGAAGACGATAAATTTACCTTTCTTGGCAAGGGGACCAGCTTTAAGGGCATTGTCACGTTTGATGGCACCGTCCGAATCGATGGTCGGGTCGAGGGAGAAGTGCATACGGGCGGAGCGGTCATCGTCGGCGAAAGCGCCGTGATCAAGGGCGTGATTGCCGCCGGGTCCGTCTCGATCAGCGGGCGCGTGAAGGGGTCGGTGACGGCTCTGCAGAAGGTCGAGATTCAAAAACCGGGGATTCTCATCGGGGATATCCAGAGCCCGGTGATCACGATCGAGGAGGGCGCGCATTTTCACGGCATGAGCAATATGGGCGCTGAGAAGTGGACGGAGGACGAGTCCTCTGAGTTCGGTGCTCCGCAGGATCCCGGCGTACGCGACCTCGTAGCCCATCGCGGCAAAGTCAAAACGCAAGAGCCGTAAGTGCTCGGCGCATTCTTTCCCCGGTAGATTTATGTCACGTCAGACCGTACTGCTAGGTATGAGCGGCGGAGTGGACAGCTCCGTCGCTGCTTCACTCCTCGTGCAGCAGGGATACGATGTCCACGGCGTCACGCTCCAGGTGTGGGAGCATGAGGATGACCAGGTCGCCGTCTCCAAGCGCTGGGAAGAGCGGGGATGCTGCAAGATCGGGATCGCAAAGTATGTCGCGCAGCGTCTACGTATTCCATACGAGGTTGTCGATCGGCGCGAAGTCTTTCGGCAGGGCGTGATCGATGATTTCGTCGCCGGGTATGCCTCCGGCACCACCCCCAACCCCTGCGTGCGGTGTAATGAGCGGGTGAAATTGCGTTCCCTGTATGCCTTGGCGCAAGAGCGAGGCATGGACTATGTGGCGACAGGGCACTATGCCCGCGTGCGGCAGATCGATGGACAGTGGTCGCTGCATCGGGCACTCGATGCGCGCAAGGACCAAAGTTACTTTCTCTATCGGATCAATCCCGCCTGGTTGCCGCGGCTACTCTTTCCGGTGGGCCATATGCAGAAGTGCGACGTGTGGCAGGAGGCAGAATCGCTTGGATTGCCCGTGGAGGAACTCAAGGAAAGCCAAGAGATTTGTTTTGTGAGCCACGGCGACTATCGAACGTTCATCGAGCAGGAAATGCCGGAGGCCAAGAATCCCGGGTCCTTTGTGGGCGTGGATGGCGAAGTCCTCGGGCAACACGAGGGCATCGCGTTCTATACACCCGGGCAACGCCGCGGCCTGGGTATTGCCGTGGGGCAGCGGTTGTACGTGCAGAAAGTGGTACCTGAGTCGGGCCACGTGGTGTTATGTGCGGAAGATCAACTCCTGCAGTCGGAGTGTCAGGTCGCCGATCTCAGTCTGTTTGATCACACCCTCGGCCGGCAGCCGGTCGTGGCGGACGTGAAGGTTCGTTACGCCACGCCTCCCTGCCAGGCGACCCTTCTGCCGTCTGAAAGCGGCACGCTTCAGGTTCGATTTCACCAACCGCAGCGCGCGCTCAGTCCCGGGCAGTCCGCCGTCTTCTATCATGGTGCCCGAGTACTCGGTGGCGGCATCATTCAGCGGTCATAGCCCGTGCCCACTCTCCAGATTTTTCCCAGTAAATCAATTGTGGGAATCGGGGGCTCAGTGGAACCCTTGTGCGTGCGGCACTGGCGCGAGTCTCATGCTTGTTGCAATGTTTCCGTTTCAATCTCCCCACGCATCACTTCTTGACAGTACCCGCTTTTGAATGCTAACTTGGCGCGCTTTTTGTCGTGCCCACCGCACGCAAGCTTCCCGTTTGATCAAAACACGGTTAACCGTAGCGGATAGTCCATTGTGATTAAGACAGCCGTCGCACGTCGATACGCAAAAGCTCTGTTCGAACTTCTTGATACCCCAAGCATCGAGCCCGCCCGCTCGGCGTTGAATGGGCTGGGAGAGGCCTTCACGCAGTCCGCTGCGTTACGCCATGCCATCGCTTCTCCTGTGTTCCCGGAAGAGACCAAATTGGGTGCGCTGATTGAATTGGCCACTCGACTTGGATGCCCGCCGGTCGGCCAGAGATTTCTCGAACTCTTGGTTAAAAAGAATCGGGTCAGTTTCCTGCCGGACATCGCCGAGGCCTTCGCCAAACTCGTGGATCAATCCAAGGGGACGCAGCAAGTGCTCGTGTCATCCGCGAATGCCTTGCCCGCGGCCGAGCAGGATCGGATCACCACCCGATTGCGCGATCTCTTACAGCGCGACGTTGATGTCACCTTTCATACAGAACCTGAACATGTCGCCGGCCTCCACATCCGCCTGGGCAGCACCGTCGTAGACAGCACGGTCCGGGGCCGACTGAGCGCCATGCAGCGTGTGTTGACCAAGGAGTAGCCATGCAGATCAAGGCAGAAGAGATCAGCTCCATCATTAAAGAGAAGATCAAGGGCTTCGATCAACAGGTCGATGTCAGCCAGACCGGTTCCGTCATTCAGGTCGGAGACGGCATCGCGAAAATCTATGGATTAGACGGAGCGATGGCCGGAGAAATGCTCGAGTTCCCGGGCGGCCTGTACGGTATCGCGTTGAACCTCGAAGAAGACAATGTCGGCGCCGTGTTGATGGGTGACGATGTCGGGATCAAGGAAGGTGATCCGGTCAAGCGCACCGGTCGTATTGCGGAAATCCCGGTCGGTGAAGCATTGATCGGACGGGTGGTGAACGCGATCGGTCAGCCAATCGACGGCAAGGGCCCGATCAACTCCCAGCATTCCTCCCGTATCGAAGTCGTGGCGCCCGGTGTGAACACGAGACAGTCGGTACGTGAGCCGCTGCAAACGGGCATCAAGGCCATCGACGCCATGATCCCCATCGGTCGTGGTCAGCGTGAGTTGATCATCGGAGACCGGCAGACCGGAAAAACCGCCATCGCCGTCGATACCATCATCAACCAGAAGGGACTCGGCGTCTTCTGTATCTACGTCGCCGTTGGTCAGAAACGTTCGACGGTTGCGCGTGTGGTCAAGACCCTCGAAGAGAATCACGCCATGGAATACAGCATGGTCGTGGCGGCGACGGCCAGCGATCCTGCGCCGATGCAGTTCTTAGCCCCTTTCTCAGGCGCCGCGATCGGTGAATATTTCCGTGACAACGGTAAGCATGCGTTGATTGTGTACGACGATTTGTCCAAGCACGCGGTGGCCTATCGCCAGCTGTCCTTGCTATTGCGCCGTCCGCCGGGCCGTGAAGCCTATCCGGGCGACGTGTTCTATCTTCACTCCCGCTTGCTGGAGCGCGCGGCGAAGTTGAGCGATAAGTTGGGCGGAGGTAGCCTCACGGCCCTTCCGATCATCGAGACGCAAGCCGGCGACGTGTCAGCGTACATTCCGACCAACGTCATTTCGATTACTGATGGTCAGATTTACCTGGGCAGCGACCTGTTCTACTCCGGTATTCGTCCGGCGATTAACGTCGGATTGTCGGTCTCCCGCGTCGGCGGATCCGCACAGATCAAGACCATGAAGCAGGTCGCAGGTACTCTCCGGTTGGACCTCGCGCAGTATCGTGAAATGGCCGCCTTCTCGCAGTTCGGGAGCGAACTCGACAAGGCGACTCAGATGCAGCTTGCCCGTGGCGTACGCATGGTGGAATTGCTCAAGCAAGGGCAATACAAGCCGATGCCGGTTGCCGATCAAGTCTTGTCGATTTACGCGGGTGTCAACGGATTCCTGGACGATGTCCCCGTGGATAAGGTGCTGCAATTCGAGGCGGACCTACTCCATTACGTGGCGCAGAATCACCAAGACATGCGGAAAGATATCGCCACGGTTGGAAAGATCGATGACAAGGTCGGCGGCAAGCTGAAGGAAATCATCGCGACCTTTAAGCAGAAAATGGGCTACGGAGCAAAATAGCGATCTGCCTTCACCTTCAGCATTGAGCTGAGGTCCGAGCGCCGACTGCTGAGAGCGTACAAGAATGCCGAGCTTACAATCTCTCCGGCGGAAAATCGCCGCCTTCAAGAATACGCAGAAAATCACCAAGGCTATGAAAATGGTCGCGGCCGCGAAGCTCAAGCGTTCGCAGGATCGCATTCTGGCTGCGAGGCCTTACGCCCATAAAATGCGTGGGGTGCTGAGCAATCTCAGTCAGCGCGTCAACCGTACATCCCATCCCCTGCTTCAAAAGCGCGAGGGGAGGAAAATCGAAATTCTCGTCGTCACGAGCGATCGCGGGCTGTGCGGTGGATTCAACGGCAATATCGTGCGGAAGAGTTCAGAGTTCGTCCGGCAGTGCGAAGCGCAGGGGCTTTCGGTCAACCTCAGCCTGATCGGCCGCAAAGGGCGTGATTATTTCCGTCGTCGCTCCTGGCCGATCCGACAGGAGTGGACCGGAATCTTCGACAAGTTGACCTTCGAACATGCCATCGATATCGGTGGCGACTTGACGGAAAATTTTGTGAAGGGCACCTTCGACGAACTCTATGTCGTCTACAATGAGTTCAAGTCCGCGATCCAGCAACGGGTGATCGTCGAGAAGTTATTTCCCATCGATGCGGCCGCCGAATTCGGTGCGGCGCCTAATGCAACAGAGAATTCCACAGTCGGCGGTAGTTACTTGTATGAGCCGGACGAGGGAGAGCTTCTGAATGCCTTGGTGCCGAAGCATTTTCAGATTCAGGCCTATCGCATCCTTCTGGAGTCGGCGGCGGCGGAACACGGGGCACGCATGGCAGCCATGGACGGTGCGACTCGCAATGCAGGGCAACTCATCAAAAAAGTCACCTTGTATTACAACAAGACTCGCCAGGCGGCTATCACCAAAGAACTCATGGACATCGTGGGCGGCGCAGAAGCCCTGAAATAAAAATGTGGAATGAGGAATGCTGCATCACGGTAATGTGCCGGGTGCATCATTGACGACAAGAGGAGCCTTATGAGCACAGGAAAAGTTATTCAAGTCATCGGCCCCGTGGTCGACGTGGAATTTCCCCCCGGTCAATTGCCGAACATCTACAATGCGCTCAAAGTGACGCAGGAGGAGAACAAGGCAGCCGGGAAGCCGGCCGTGCGGATCACGCTCGAAGTCGCCTCGCATCTCGGTGAGAACCGCGTCCGCGGCATCGCGATGTCGACGACGGATGGTTTGACGCGCGGTATGGATGTGCAGGATACCGGCGCCCCGATTTCTGTTCCCGTCGGTCGTGAAACCCTAGGACGGCTGATCAACGTGTTGGGTGAGCCAGTCGATGAAAAGGGTCCGATCAAAACGAAGAAAACCTACCCCATTCACCGGCCCGCTCCGCGATTGGAAGATCAGGACACGAAGACCGAGGTGCTCGAGACCGGTATCAAGGTGGTCGATCTGTTGGAGCCGTACAGCAAGGGTGGCAAGGTCGGGCTCTTTGGCGGAGCCGGAGTCGGCAAGACCGTCATCATCATGGAGCTCATCAATAACATCGCGCTCCACCACGGTGGGTTCTCGGTGTTCGCCGGCGTCGGCGAGCGTACCCGTGAGGGTAACGACCTTTGGCATGAAATGCAGGAATCTAAGGTCATCGATCCCGACGACCATACGAAGTCTAAGGCGGCACTGGTCTATGGGCAGATGAATGAGCCACCCGGGGCCCGTCTACGGGTCGCGTTGACCGGTCTCGCTGTTGCCGAATTTTTCCGCGACGAAGAGAACCAGGACGTGTTGTTGTTCGTCGACAATATCTTCCGGTTCACGCAGGCAGGATCGGAAGTCTCCGCGTTGCTTGGCCGTATGCCGTCAGCGGTCGGTTATCAGCCGAACCTGTCCACCGAAATGGGCGCGCTACAGGAGCGGATTACGTCCACCAAGAAGGGGTCCATCACGTCTGTGCAAGCGATTTACGTGCCCGCCGACGACTTGACTGACCCGGCTCCGGCGACAGCCTTCGCACACTTGGATGCGACGACCGTGTTGTCTCGGCAGCTGGCTGAGTTGGGTATTTACCCGGCGGTCGATCCGCTCGATTCTACGTCACGCATTCTCGATCCGCAGGTCATCGGAGAAGAGCACTACAAGGTGGCCCGCGGCGTCCAGTCCGTGTTGCAGCGGTATAAAGACTTGCAGGACATCATCGCCATTCTCGGTATGGATGAGTTGTCCGAAGACGACAAGATGGCCGTGGCGCGCGCGCGCAAAATTCAGCGCTTCCTTTCTCAGCCGTTCCATGTGGCCGAAGCGTTCACCGGCGCGCCGGGTAAATACGTCAAGCTGAAGGATACGGTCCGGAGCTTCAAGGAAATCCTTGAAGGGAAGTACGACCACCTGCCCGAGCAGGCCTTCTACATGGTCGGTCCGATCGAGGAAGCAGTGGCGAAGGCGGAAAAGATGGGAGTCAAGGTCTAGCAGCCAGGTGCCCTTGTGCTCGCAGACCGCGCACGCTCAGAAGGTGCTCGGCCGATGCGCGCACGAAAGGGCATCCTGACCGCTAGCCCTTTTGTTAGAGAGCAGGAAAAGGACAATGGCTGGAAAGATTCTCTTAGAAGTCGTGACGCCGGAAAAGTTGCTCTTGAGTCAGGAGGTCGATGAAGTCATCGCTCCGGGTAGCGAGGGAGAATTCGGCGTCCTGCCTGGACACTGCCATCTTCTCTCCAGCCTGCGCATCGGAGAGTTGCGGTACAAGACTCAGGACTCGTGGCGTTACATGTCGATCTTGTGGGGCTACGCCGAGGTCACGCCCTCCAAAGTGACTGTGATGGCGGAGATTGCCGAGAAGGCAGAAGACATCGATGTTGATCGTGCGCAACAGGCCGTCGAAAAGGCTGAACAGAAACTGCAGGCCGGTGGGCTCCCTTCCGAAGTGAAAGAGGCGCAGATCAGTCTCGAAAAGGCTCGTCTCCGAAAAAAGATCGCGGACCGTGCCAAGAAATCCGGGCACGCCTAACCGTTTTCCCTCATATTTCAGTGTGGCCCATCGTTTCTGCACCTCCCTGATCAGACAGTCTGAGCACATAAGGTGTTACGAACCAAGTCGCCTAGTCACCTCTTTCTCAGTATACTGCTCCTCCTTTGTCTCGGCTGTGCCGGGCCGACGTTAACAAGTCGTGTCATTGAACAGGATGCTTCCTGGTTTGTCCGGCTCGATTCCTTTCACGATGTTGGCCGTGCGCCCTCACGATATGGCCATCCGATTGTTTGGAGGGATGAAGAGCTCTCTGCCATCCTGAGTCGGTTGTTGCTCCAAGAACGAGTCGGCCTAATGGATAACGCCCGACCGCCGCGTTCGGTGTTCTCGTTGGAAGAGATCCACCTCCTTATTCCCGCTGTTCGCAAGTCATTTCAAGAAGCGACACCCCATGAATGGATCGTCTTTACGCTTGTTGGGCAAGAAGGACCAGGTACTGAGACCACCTCCGGCGGTATGTTTGTCGAAGGCGGCAAGCTCCATCTGGTGATCGCCAATCACCGTCTTGTGCTCGCGGGGAGTTCCCAAGAGCTTGCACAGGTGTGGGCGAATCCTCTCCATTCCGTTCAAGGGAGCGGCGGCATCTTGGCCTTTGACTCACCTCGATTTGTGATCGGGACCCAAGCCAATTGGTCAGGTGGGCATCGGGCGTCAGCCAGCGAACTGATCCTCGATCATGCTGCATTTCTTTCCTCTCTCCAGCGCACGGGATCGACGGCGGCTTCCGTGCATATCAGTGGATCGCACGTGTTAGCCTCGGCACCTGAATCTGATGCATCTCGGCCGGGACCATCCCGCTCCGTGCAGGTGGATTCGGAACAGATCATTCTTCGACTTCGCGAAGAGATCGAAGTACTGAAGCAGCAACTGGCAGACAAGGCTTTCGAGGTTGATCGATTGAAGCGTCGCGAAACCCACCGCACACCCGCTCCGTGATTCGTACCCCTCCCTGAAACCGACTCGAAATGATTCTAAGTGCAGGGCCTGTTCTGTTCCCCCGGCAGGACTCTGGTCCGTCCTGCCGGTAGCCGATCCGGCGCTCACTGGCTACGCACGCAGGCCGCTGGGTTATGGCCCGACCGGGATCGTAATGACGATGGCACCCATCACATCGTTGAGTTTGAAATCTCGCTTTGGGCTGTCGGGGTGTGCATTGTGGCAACCGATACAAGCCTGGGTTGCTGCGAGATCCGCATACACCGCTTGAAAATAACGAGTCTCCCCGATCTTCATGAATCCGGTGTGCGGGCGAGTGGGTTGCGTCAGGATGGTTCCGAGCCCGGACTTTTCGAGTTCATTCGACGCCATGTTGCGTTTGTTGATCGGCCACAAACTGATCAGCCGATACTGAATTCCTAACCCCTTCTTGGCGATATACCGACCCGATTCCATTAAAAATTGAGCCGGTAGGGGCAGTGTATTCTTTTGCTCCCAGTTTTCCGACGCGACGACGACGCCTTTCGTCTGCATACGTTCCACGACATGCCTGGTGTATACATCCCGGTCGGCCTCAATGACGGCGTGGATGTAATTGGCCACCGTCTCAATCGGGACGCTGATCGGTGCGTTCTCAGGTATGGCGTGAATTGGCCATAACAGAGTCGCGCTTCCCAATGCGAATCCCATCAGGGTCGCGGCACGCAGCAATTTGCTGGAGGATGTCATAGAAACCTCCTTGGTTGTGCGCGTGGATGTGCCGGCGTGAGCGAGTCACACCCGACGAGCGGATGAAGTGCGATAAGGGCCGGACGGAGAGTCGTTTGGTCGACAGTGGAAGGACCGAACGAAATGCCGGAACGGAGAGTGGCAGGTGATGAGAGGCGAGGCGGCCGGGCGTGCGCGTCGGGATCAGCAGAGCGGTGTCATGGTTAGCCTCCTGGAGGAAGAACCGGTCGTGGAAAGGTACCGAAGACATAGTCCCAGTCCCCTGCCTGTACGAACCAGCGTGCCCACCAGATCATACGGTCACTCATCATAATACGCGTCGATCTATGCGCTGTCTAATCATCTTATGACGAGGGCCCGACACAATCGGAGGCCACGAGGGGAAATACGTCCATTTCATCGCCAGTCATCCTGTCGCGTAGACCGCAATGACTTGGGGCGTGATGTGAAGCACGGCTTCGGTGCGCACGAGAGCAGGGTAAGGTGGGCGATCGGCGAGGTCGCGTCATACGGTCCACCAGTTGTTGGTCAGTGGGGGCTCGATCATGCCCGTATGCTCGGTCGACTCCAGTGGAAATCGCTTGATTGAAGCGCAGTGACGCTCCTTCCCGGTGACATCCACCTTCGGGCTCAGAAAAGATGCGTGGCGGGGCCGCTGCATGAGCTTGGTTGACGGCTGCTCGTGCTCCTTGTCGCTGCCGTCTGAACCTACTCCTTGTTTAGGGGAATCTCTATCACCATCCCGCCCATGACGTCGTCGATCTTGAAATCGTGTTTCGGGCTCTGCGGGTGCGCATTGTGGCAAGCGATGCAGGCCTGTGTTACGGCGCGGTCGGCGTAGATGGCTTGGAAATAAGACTCACTGCCGATGGTGAGGGTGCCGGAAACAGACCGTTCGGGGTGGAGTCGCACAGCTTCCAGGCTGTTCCGCTCCGAGTTGCTCGCCGGTGCGTTCTGAGGGTTGATGGGCCACAAGCTCATGAGGCGGTAGCGCACCCTGGTCCCGGTTAAGGTCGCCAATTCACTGGCCTCCCGCAGAAATTGGGCAGGCAGCGGCAACGTGGTCTTGTCCTTTCGCCAGGTTTCCGATGCGGGGGCGCCGCCCTGTTTCTGCATTCGCTCGACAACATGGATGGTGTAAAACGTTCGGTCCGCTTCAATCACGGCATGCAGGTAGTCAGCGACTACTTCGGGGGGGATTCCCGGCAGGTCTGCTGCTAGTCCTGTCTTCGCGAGTCCGCTCACCAGGATCAGGCACGTTGCGACGAGCGCGAGCTTCCCTCCCATGGTTCACCCTCCTTCTCATAAGTCGAACCGGCCTCGCAACGTTCAGCATAGGCCGATTGTCATCGAGAGGCAAATCAGTCGGCCTTCTGCGATTGCATTCGAGGGCCGCGCTGCCGTAGCGTAACAGCGCTATGCAAACGCAATTTGTCATCTCCGCAGGGGAGCACCCCAAACGGTTGGATGTGTTCCTCGCGCACCGCGAGCCGAAGCTCTCGCGCGCGGCCTTGCAGCGGATGATTACCGCGGGCTGGGTGCGGGTTAATCGGCAGATCGCCAAATCGAGTCAGAGAATCAAGGTGGGAGATGTCATCGTCTTTGATGCTCCTCAGGCGGCACCGCTGCGGATCGATGGCGAGACAAGACAGTTGGAGATTCTGCTTGAGGATCAGGTGTGCCTGGTGCTGAATAAGCCTGCAGGAATCGTGGTGCACCCGTCGCCGGGGCATTGGTCCAACACGCTGCTGAATGCATTGCTGGACCATTGCGCCCGCGGAGGTGCGGTGGCGACGCCAGGCATGGTGCATCGTTTGGATAAAGAGACATCCGGAGTGATGGTGGTGGCCAAGACAGAGGAGGCGCATCGAAAACTGTCGGTGCAGTTCGAACGTCATACCATCACCCGTCACTATGAAGCGCTCGTCGCGGGCGTGCCGGTTGAATCGGAAGGCCGGATCGATGCGACACTTGGTCCGGATCGACACAATCCCAAACGCACGTCCAACCAGACGGCTCACCCGAAGCCTGCAATCACAGACTATCGAGTCGAAGCAGCCTTTGGCGAAGCGGCGGCGCGCATCGTGCTCAGTCCTCACACCGGACGTACGCACCAGATACGGGCGCATCTTCACACCATCGGCCATCCCATTCTCGGTGACCGAGCTTATGGCGGTGAGCGGGTCGGTGCGATAGCGGGGTATGAGATTCCCCGAGTGATGTTGCATGCGCGTACGCTGGGGTTCACACATCCTGTCACCGGGATGTACGGCGAGTGGACGGCTGATACTCCGTCCGATTTTGCCAGGGTACAGGGAGTGCTATGCGACGGGCAATTAGAGCGAAAGGCCTGAGATGTCGCGATCCAAGTGTTGGCGCTGGACAAGGAAGTAGGGGAACCGGCCGAAGGCGAGTCGGCAACCGACCAGGTAGCGCGGGTGGGTGGTGCCCACCGGGAGGAGAGTGGACCAGCGCACCTCGAACAACGTCAGTGAGCGCTGTCGTTGCAGTGCCGGATTCTGAAGACTGAGTAATTGTCTGCCCTGAGGCTTCTGGTCAAGCAAGAGGAGAATGCCGTCTGAGCTGACATTCAACGAATAGGCCTTCCCGAGTTTTGTGGAGGCGTCGGAGCCATGTCCCTTCACCAGCTCGTAAAGGCAAGGAGTCCTCACAGCAAATCGAGTGTCGATGCGCCGTTCGCGTACGGAGGGCGGCATGGGCTGCTCTGTCCGGTTGTCCACAATGGGGGGCAGAGCTTCAGCTGTTTGAATGAACGTGTCCTGCAGCGACCTGAGGATTCTGTGGATAAAATCAGCAGCCATTGGATCGTCACAATCTCCAAATGTTGAAGCGCCAAACCTACTCTATAAATAAGCAAGTCAGGTGCCTGTAGCGAGAGGGACAGGCATCACGCTAACAACATGAATTTTTTCTGGGATGCGAGTGTGCCATCATGCGACACCATGGGGATGCGCAGAAACATGGTGTCAAATCCAACGCACCACTGACAGAAATGAACGGCCAAACGTACCTTCGTGCCGGCGTTAAAAGACGCGACTATGCAGCGCAACATGTGGATGAATTGTGGACGACATGTGTGTGAAGTGTGTAGAGGATGGGGACGGAGCGGGTGCCTTGTGTTTGACCAGCCTCTGTGGCAGCCTATGCCCACGCATGTCGCAGGATGTCAGGCAGTCACCACGTGAATAGGGTCAGCACCACTCCGGTTGAAATTGTCGTGACCGGAGGAGAATCGTCCAAGCGGATCGATGTCTTCCTTGCCAATCGCGACCCGACCTTTTCTCGCTCGGCATTGCAGCGTTTGATCGGGGAAGGGCGTATTCTCATCAATGGCCAGACGATCCGGCCAAGCCAGAAGATCAAGCCGGGTGACCGCATCAGGCTGGAGGTGCCGCGGCCCGAACCGCTGGATCTCAAGCCCGAAGCCATCCCGTTTGAGATTCTCCACGAAGATGCGGACTTGTTAGTGCTCCATAAGCCGGCCGGCCTCGTGGTGCACCCGGCGCCGGGGAATTGGTCCGGGACGCTAGTGAACGCGCTCCTGCATCACTTTGCGACCTCGGGTGTCACTCCATCGCATATCGGGGGTAAGGAGCGCCCAGGACTCGTTCACCGATTGGACAAAGAGACCTCGGGCGTCATGGTGATTGCGAAAACGGATCAGGCGCATCGCGCGCTGGCCGCGCAGTTCAAGCTCCACACGATCAGCAGAGTGTACGAAGCCTTGATTTGGGGCGTGCCCAAAAAGGGGCATGGCCTCATTGAGCTGGCGATCGGGCGCGATACCAAAGAGCGGAAGAAGTTTTCGGCACGGACGACCAAACCGAAACCATCGGCGACCGACTATCAGGTCGATGAGCGGTACGGCAAGATCGCGGCTCATGTGCGCCTCTCCCCCAGAACGGGACGGACCCATCAGCTGCGGGTCCATCTCACGTCGATCGATCATCCCATCCTGGGGGATAAGACATACGGCGGGGCGAAAGTGATGTCGGTGGCGGGGGTGCCGATTCCTCGAGTTATGCTCCACGCGCGCACGCTGGGATTTACGCATCCTACCGGCGGGGAGTACCATCGCTTCGATGTGCCCTGCCCGCCTGATATGGAGCAGGTGCAGGATCTCCTTCGCGCAGCCACGGCGCACTAGGAGCCCCGGGCGATCGGTCTGGGCAAGATTGAAGAACCTGCCGAACATGACGGCCGGCGAGAGGGAGGAGAGACGAACGATGGAAACCAGTGCCGTGCTTGATCGAATCGGCGAGCTAATCGCGCAGCTGAAAGGGTATGCCTCAAAACTGCCACCGGTGGTACATCTCGCGTCGGTGCCAACCGGGGTCAAGCCGAAACCCGAGGCGGTGGAAGTGTTCGAGCAGGCCCTCCTGCGGTTTCGGGAGCAAAGCGGCCGTTCTCCATTTAAGGGTCTGCAGGATTATCTGATCGAGTCGCTCGAAGCGTTCGAGGTCGGCAATGTGCTGGGCGTGGTTCAGCCGCTTCTGGCTGTCCTTGATCAGGTGGAGCGCATGCATCGGGACAAGGAGATCAAAGTCGGTCCGGCCGAGGAGAAGCGGCTGGGGGAGTATCGAGCGGCGCTGGTCAAGATCCTGCCGGGCAGTCAACCGGAGTTGGAGGGCGCAGGACGGGGCATGTGACGCTCAGAGTGGCCATGTTCAATGAAATATGATCATTCGTTGAGCAGGGTAGGAACGGTCAATGTCCCATCTTCGGGCCAGCCGCGTTGGCGCCGGCGGTGATCAGCTGGAAGCGGACCGTTGATCCACAGTGCGGACATTTCGCGCGGACCGTCTCCTCGTCGAGGACGTCATAATGATCCTGCTTTAGCCACATCAATTGAAAACACTTCGGACAGCTTCGCACTTGCGTTCCCATGGTCTTCCCCTTACACTACGGTTAACCGACTCACCCCGTTCGGAGAGATTAATTTAGTACAAGATGCCTCCCGCTCTCAAGACCGATCAGCATCCCATCACATTCTCCGACCGCAACGATTTCGACGCTGCACAACTGATTCATTTGTACCGGCAGGCCCCCTGGGCGAAGCATCGTGCGCTTGAGCAGGCGCAGGCGATGTTGGCAAAGACGGACGTGGTCATTTCGGCCTGGGATGGCACTCGCCTGGTGGGCTTCGGCCGCGTGCTGACCGACTACGTATTCCGGGCGTCGATTTGGGACGTGATCGTCGATCGCGAATATCAGGGACGTAAAATCGGCACCGAGATTGTTCGGCGGATTCTCGACCATCCCACCCTTCAGCAGGTTGAACTGTTCTGGCTCTGCACGCGCATGCCCGGGTTTTATGAACGGCTGGGGTTCAGCGCGAAGGCGCAGACCGGGATGGTCTGGTCTCGGAAGAAGTCTGAGCCGCAAGCCTCATAGCCCATCCGCCCCCTCAACGGTTTTCTTTTTCCGCACTCATCCAGTCCCTGTCGACGATCTCAGGTTCTCTTATCCTTGCCTGTGAACGGTACGGTCCTGCCCGGTTGTGCTACGTCGGCTGAATTCGATGCAATCGTTTGGGCGAACAACAGACTGCGAGAAAGAAAAGGCTGGTGGCCAAGAGGACAATGGAGGGACCGGAGGGAAGATCGAAGGCATAGGAGAGCAGCACGCCGCTTACGGCGCAGAAGATGCCGATGAGCATGGAGTAGAGCGTCATCTGGGTCAGGCTGTGCGTGAGCTGGTATGCGGTAGATGCAGGGATCAGAATCATCGCGAACACGAGAATCGCCCCGACGGTTTTCAATGCAATCACCACGGTGAGCGCCACGAGTGTCAGAAGGAGATAGAAGATTTGCCGCGCGGGGACGCCGGATGCTGCCGCCATCTCCTGGTCGAAGGCGATGAAGTACAGTTCCTTCGAGAGCAGAAGGATCGTTCCCAGCACCACGACGCTCAGCCCGCTGATGGTCATGAGTTCTTCCGTGGTCACGGAAAGGACGCTGCCGAACAGGTAGCCGTAGACCTCCGGATTGTACGTCTTCATGAGCCCGAGGAAAAGAATGGCCAGCGCCATGGTGGCGGTGTAGAGGATGCCGATGGACACGTCCAGTTTCATGCGCCCCTTCTCCTCGACCCAACCCGTGATCCAGACCGTCGCCAGCCCGAACACAATGGCGAGACTGAGCGGAGGAAGGCCGAGGAGATAGGCGAGGGTGACGCCGGCAAATGCCGCATGGGCGGTTCCGGCCCCTGCGAACGCGAGGCCCCGCAAGACGACGAAGACGCCGATGACGGAACAGACCGCGCCCACCAGTGCCGCGGCCAGAAGTGAGCGTTGCATGAAATCGTAGGCGAGCAGTTCGAGCATCGTAGTATGTGGTGACCGGATGATCTCGTGAATGAGTGAGTGTGATGACTGCGTCGACAGCGACTCTAGCCCGGACTATTCATGAATGCCTGCTCCGGCGTCCGATCCTCTCGCCCGACAAGGCTTTTCTCGTTCGGCCTCCTCGACGGACTGCAAGTACGCCTGCGTCGGCCTCACTTGCGATAAGCCCCGGCGGGCTTCCGTCTCGAACGCCTCGCGACGGCATTCGTGAGTAATCCGGGCTCGGCCCTCGAATCAGGCCCGTCGCCGGTTCGACACGTCATGTGTGCGTTAGTGGTGATGATAATCCTCAACGAGCACGAAGTCCTTGTCCGTAATGACCAGTTCTTTCCCGTACACCTGACTCAGAATGTCCGGCTTCAGAACCTCTTGCGGCGACCCTTCGGCAAAGAGCTTCGTCTTGAGCAACACCAACCGGTCCACCCGCGACCGGATCATGTTGATGTCGTGGGTGATCATGAGAATGGTCAGTTTCAGCTCTTGATGGAGCTGCTGGATCAACTCGACCACGCTATGCTGCGCGGTGAGGTCCAACCCGGTCGTCGGCTCGTCCAACAAGAGAATCCTGGGCTGCTGCGCCAGCGCCCGTGCGATGAACACGCGTTGCTGCTGTCCGCCGGAAAGGGCACCTAAGGCGGAGTCTCTGTGATGGTCCATGCCAACCTGGGCCAGCGCCTGACGGGCGATGTCCCGATCTTGTTGTGATGGTCGCCGGAAGAGGCCGAGCGCGCCGTATCGTCCCATCATCGCCGCTTCCAGCACAGTCACGGGAAAATTCCGGTCGATCATGCCTTTTTGCGGCAGATAACCGATGAGCGCCCG
The DNA here is from genome assembly GCA_024998625.1 of Nitrospira sp. Classification (GTDB taxonomy): domain Bacteria; phylum Nitrospirota; class Nitrospiria; order Nitrospirales; family Nitrospiraceae; genus Nitrospira_A. Next base: position 86,105 of record JACOEL010000010.1, read on the forward strand.
GTGGTGACAGCGCAGTTCTTCGCAGGCACAGTCGAGGACACGGAGGGTTCCGCTCAGCGGGGCCATCAGGCCAAGCACAGCACGACAGAGTGTCGTTTTCCCGGATCCGTTGGGGCCGATCACCCCGACAAATTCCGATTCCGGAATGGTCAGGGAGATGTCCTCCAGGGCCACGATGCCGGGGAAACCGAAGGTGGCATGGTCGAAACGAATAATGGGATGGGTCATGCGCGGTGGTGTACGTTGAAAATGCTGGTTCGTCAGTCGATGTCGAGTGGCTGCGGCGGTTAGGTCTGTTCAAGCGCCTGGGCCAATTGGAGCACATTATAGCGGAGCATGTCGAGGTAGGTCTCGGTCCCTGGTACGCCTCCGGGCAAGGTCGTCAACACCGCGATGCGGGCGCCCGTTTCCCGCGCCAACAACTGTGGAACCTTCTGATTCAGCTGTATCTCGGAGATAATCACGCGGATGTGGTCCCGTTTGATGGTTTCGATCAACGTATGTAGATGCCGCGCGGAAGGTTCTCCCCCCGGTTGTGTCTGGATCGTGCCGGCGATGTGCAGATCGTACCGTCGGGCAAAATAGGGCCAGGCCGGGTGGTGGACGATCACCGCACGGCTGGGCAACGAGCGGAGCCGGGCCAGCGACTCGTCCTGCACGCGCGTGAGTGCCTGGAGGTACGTCGCGGTGTTTGTCCGATAGTCGGGTGCATGGGCCGGGTCTGCGGCGACCATGGCATCGGAAATGTGTTGGACCATTGTGGCTGCGGCCGCCGGATCCAGCCAGACATGCGGATTGCCCGCCGCGTGCTCGTGCGAATGGATCGTCCCCTTTGGCTCGGGGTGATCCTGGATCAGTTCAATGTCTCTGGAGGTCGTCACAACTCGCAACGAGCCATTGCCGGCGTTCTTCACCAGTGAGGACACCCAGACTTCGAGTCCGGCCCCGACTTCGAACAAGAGCGCGGCTTTGCGAACCGCGACGAGATCGCTTGGTTTCGGCGAATAGGTATGCTCACTCTCGTACCCGGTCATGAGCGAGTTCACCTGCACGTACGAGCCGCCGATTTGTTGCACCCAATCCTTCAGAACCGGGAGTGTCACGATCACATTGAGTGGCTCGGCAGCAGATGCACCGTGAATGATAACGGGGGCGCCCCATTCACAGGGCATCGCAAATGCGAGAAGCATGGTCAGGACGATCAGGCGAAACATCCGGCGGACGGTAACACCCGGGTTCTGCAAAGTCAACGCGAAGACCGGTGTGGATTGTGCGCGGACATAACGCGCGATGCTTGACCCGTTGCCGGGGTTTCGATTAGCGTAGCGAACCGAATAAAAAATCTTCCGGTTGTGTGCCGGAGAAGGGACACGATGAAAGTTGTCGGACTCATGTCCGGGACATCGGCGGATGCTGTGGACGCAGTGCTGGTCAGCATCGTCCGGCGCGAGGGGGCGCCGCGGATCACTCCCCTGGCATTCGTCTCCGTGCCGTACCCGCGCTCGCTCCAGCAACGAATTGTTGAACTCTCGCTCAATGGCCGCGTGGACGACATCTGCCACCTGAACACGTATCTCGGGGAACTATTCGCCAAGGCGGCGCTGCGGGTCATTCAGCGATCGAAATACCGCCCGGCCGATATCGACTTGATCGGATCGCATGGCCAAACGATTCACCATTTGCCGAAGGGGCGACGTGAGCCTGGTGTCGGGTTGGTCCGGTCCACCCTGCAGATCGGTGAGCCGGCTGTGATCGCGGAACGCACGGGTATTACCACCGTCGCGAATTTCAGGCCGCGTGATATGGCGGCTGGTGGGGAGGGGGCGCCGCTGGTTCCCTATGCCCACGCGGTGGCCTTCGGTCACGCGCGTCGAGGGCGTCTCGTGGTGAATATCGGCGGAATCAGTAACGTGACCTATCTGCCGCCGGGCGGCGATGTCGCCGACCTCCGCGCGTTCGACACCGGACCCGGGAACATGGTGCTGGATGCGATTGTGCATGCAACGTCGAAGGGCCAGAGTGCCTACGACGCCGGCGGCCGGCGCGCGCGCAAGGGGACGGTGACCCCGGCGCTGCTTACCGAACTCATGGCCCACCCATTCCTGACGCGGCGTCCGCCCAAGTCGACGGGTCGGGAAGAGTTCGGTGCGCCGTTCGTTCGAAGCCTTCTCGCGAAACAACGTCAGGCGCGCCTGTCCGTCGAGGATCTGCTGGCGACCTGTGCGGCTTGGACGGCGGAGGCCATCGGTTCGTCCCGACGATGGATCACCGGAGAAATTCATGATGTGATCGTCGGTGGTGGCGGTGTGTACAATCGCGCCGTTATGGCCTCTCTCCGAGAGATATTTTCGCCGACGCCTGTGTTGACGTTTGACGACTGTGGGTGGAGCAGCAAGGCCTTTGAAGCGACGGCGTTCGCCCTGCTGGCTCATGACACCTATCACGGACAATGCACCAACGTGCCGCAGGTGACGGGTGCCCATCACCCCGTACTCCTTGGCGCTGTGATTCCGGGATCCCCTCACATGCTGACGAAATGGGCGCGTCTCGCCCGCTGATCCGATTGGCTTGGCATGGAATTGCTGTATCCTATCCTTGGTATCGGGGCGCTGGTGTTTCTGGGAAGCCTGGCGTGGGAGAGTTTCGGGCGGCGCCGTTCACCCGGTGCGCCCACGGCAGAGGTTCCTGTCGGTATGAGTTTTACGGCCAAGCCGTTGCTGACCGACCAGGAAGTGCAGCTCTACAATCTGCTGCGCCTCGCCGTGGAAGACCGGTACCTGCTGTTCGCGCAGATTCCTCTGTGGAGTTTGTTGGATTTGCGTCTTCCCTCGGGAACGCCGCCTGCCGAGATGTTGCGGGAACTGGCGCTCAAACGCGCCACCTTCGTGCTGGTACATCCAGGCAGCCGTTTGGTCGAGAAGGTGGTACAAGTCGAGCGGTCGGGGCCGGATGATGCCTCGGACGGGTCGCACGATTCTCTCTTTGAGTCGGCGCTTCGTGCGGCAGGGGTGCAACTCGTGCGGCTGAGTCCGCTGCATGCCTATACGGTTCCCGGTCTCGTTACCGTGCTGGATCTTGCCGATCCGGAATAACGCCGGCTCGACTGTCCACAGGCCTGTGCCGATAAGGCGCGCAATCCGGATCAGCTTGGCTCGGCAGCGACCGGTTCACCCTTTGCAGCAGCGGCTTCCAAGGCTCTGCGAGCTACTTCGGCCTCTGCGCTATCGGGATACTGGTCCGTCACTCGCTCGAACATCATCTGCGCTTTGTCCCGGTCGCCTTGCTTCGTGTAGATCTGCCCGATCTTGAGCGTCGAGGCGGCGAGCTTCTGGCTCATCGGGTAATCGGAGATGAGGTTGTAGAACGAGTCCAGCGCGTCTTTGTAGCGCCCCATACGGTATTGGCACTCGCCTTTCCAATATTGAGCGTTGGCGGACAGGGACGATTGTCCGTGGAGTTCGAGGAAGAAACGAAACCCAGCGAGGGCTGCGGCATAGTCTTTGTGGCGGAACTCTTCCATCACGCGATCGTAGAGGCGGTGTGCGTCATCCGGCGGTTGAGGTGAAGTTGCCAACAGAGCTGGAACGTTCGTGAGGTTACCGATCAACGCCAAGATGACGCAGATGCCTCGCACCGGACCGAGCTTGGAATGAGTCCTAGTCATGAATGCCCCTCTTTCTTCCCTGTTGGCCGAGTCTGGGTTCACGCGGTCATTGTGCCTTCCGATATGAAAGAACCGCACCAGCGAGGCTCGACGAGGGAACCCGTTGTGAAATTGTAGAGTTCGCGTGGAATTGAAAGCGGAGTGGCCCGGATGTGCCGGAACAACAGGGGCGGAAAGCAGACAGCATTGTACGGAAAGCGCCAGCCATGAGGCGGTGCTCTGGCCGGTTGACAGATCGCATGTTTTCACTTGTTGTCCGTTAGCATGCAATTGGTCATGGCGGCGGGTGTAGCGGATCGAGAAAGTGGGTATGGAAAGATCACAGGAGTCAGGCGCGGTTGGTGACCGAAGGGCGCCGCTCAGCGAGCCACCTCCCAATCCAAAGGGGGGCCGGACGTTGATTGTCGACGCCCGCGACCCCCACGCGTACATCAGGCCGAGCGCGGCACTGAAGGACGCCGGTGAGACCGATCAGGTCTTCATTCGACCGGGAGTCTACGAAGACAAAGTCTTTGTCGCGGACCGTCCCGTGCTCCTCATCGGAGCCGGTCGTGATCACGTGCAGATTTACAGCCGGCGCGGGGGGCCGCTCTATCTCCAGCGGGTTCCCTCAGGCATGATTAGCGGGATGACCTTCCGGTATGTGGGCAGTGATCAACATTCCGCAATCAACGTTCTGGACTCAGTCTGCACGATTACGCAATGCCGGGCGACGGAGGGGGTGCTGTCCGGAGTGGTGATTTATGGTCCTGAGGCCCGCGCGACCTTTATTGACAATGAGGTCTGTTACAACCGGGAATCGGGCATTTTTGTCTTTGCGGGCGCACAACCCCGTGTGGCGCAAAACCAGTGCTATGGGAATCATCATTTCGGTTTGGCCGTGCGAGATCCCGGCAGCCATCCGGAATGTGTGCGCAACGTCTGTCACAGCAACATGCTCAGCGGGATCCTCCTGTTCCACCATGCGGAGGCGCTCCTGCTCGACAACACCTGTCGAGACAACCAGCATTGGGGTTTGGTCATGACCCCGGATACCCATCCGACTCCGCCTCGCGAGGACCTGGTTACATCCAATGTGTTGCTGCCGAATCCCCGAGGGTCGCTGGTCGTGACCGAGCAGCCGCTCGCTGATATCGGTCGCTAGCAGGGGCGTCGTGCGGAGGGGCTTGTTGCGGAGGTCGATCTGTGAAGGAAGAATGGGACTCGAAGCAGCTTCTCGCTACCGTGCCGGGGTGGGGGTACCGGAGGGAGGGTGTCCGGTCGTGGAGTGAAAATGGAATCGGTTCCCGCCTTGCTGCTTGGCGGCATACATGGCCTTATCGGCATGTCTGAGAAGTTCGTCGATATTCTCGTCGTCCAACGGGTAGAGCGTGATGCCGATGCTCACGCCGATCGAGATCCGGTGCGGCCCGATCTCGAACGGCGTCTTGATCGACTCCACGATTCTTTTGGCCACCACGAGCACGTCGGCGACGCCGGAAATGCCTTCCAGGATGGCGGTGAATTCATCGCCGCCCATGCGCGCGACGGTATCCACTTCACGAACGCACTCCAGCAGTCGGGTCGCCACGACTTTCAGCAACTGATCGCCCACATCGTGCCCCAGCGTGTCATTGACGGCTTTGAATCGATCCAGGTCGAGGAGCATGATCGCCAGGGGGTGATCTTTCCGTTTGCTGCGCGCCATGGCATGGATTAAGCGGTCGCGGAAGAGGGCGCGGTTGATTAGGCCGGTGAGCTGATCGTGCTGGGCAAGATAGGTCAGGCGTTCCTGTGCCCGCTTGCGCTCGATGGCATAGAGAATCGAGCGTGCAAGAAAATCGGTCCCGCCTTGGCCCTTCACCAGATAATCCTGGGCTCCGTGCTGAAGCGCCTTGAGGGCGAGCGGGTGATCGTCGTGCCCGCTCAGCACCACCACTGGCACGCCCGGACTGGTCGCCAGAACCTGGGTCACGGTGCTCAAGCCATGGGTGTCGGGAAGCGAGAGATCGAGGAGCACCACATCGAACCGGTCCCGGCTCAATCTGGTCAGACCCTCCGCCAGAATGGGGGCATGGGTGATCTCGAACTGATCGAGCGGCCATTCGGCTAGGAGGTCTCGGGTGAGTTGGGCATCGACGGGATTGTCTTCAACCAACAGCAGTTTGATCATCGGTGCGTGCTCGCGTCCGTAGGACAATCTGGTCAGGTGATGTGCTCCGCACAAGCGAACGGCCGACAGATCATCGTGATGCTGCGCGCCGGAATTGTCGGGTGTGGAATTCTCATCTCAAATGGTGGTGACTGCCGAGAGACGTATTCAGCGCGGGAATCTCCCTCTGGCTGTGGGCGATCCATGATTGAGGGAGCGGCCCGAAATCGATTCTAGCACGTCACTCCGAAGCTTCAAACAAGAGCGCACTTCTTCACGATGATCGTGCGTGATCGGCCGGCATGCCCCGCGTCCTAGTGTTGACCGACACTGCCTCATGTGAAGAAATCTCCTCGGCTCGGATCTACAGGCGCGTGTCCCACCCGTAAACCGCGATGGCTCGTCATGTGGGTGGCGGATCGTCACCACCCAAAGAACAAATCCGGCTAAATGGTGGCACGAAACGGTTCGGTTTCTCCATCCGCTTACCGGGGCAGGAAGTGGAGGAGGCCGTCAAGCGCTAGCCTGTCAGTTCCGGCTTCATCCTGCCGTGCTGCTGGCGGTGATTCGTGCGGAGTCGGTATGAACCCACTGTTATTTCACGATCTGAGGCCGTTGGAGTGATGCAGTTGATACACGGAACCGTCGTCCGGCAGGGAGTGTTCCATCTGTATGGCAGCGGCGACTTCGAGGCGGCGCTCGGACCTTGCGGTATTGGCTGGATTGATTTAACGGGGACGTTCGGTTGGTGGTCGCGTCTAAGTCGCGGTCACGTAGGCCATGAAGTAATGAGCCGGTTCGGTTATGATTCGTCACACGTGATAAAGGAGAGATGCGTATGTCGTCCCTCGGCGAAAAGAACGACACGGTGTGCTCGACAGCGATGCAATTCGCATTGGATGAGACTGAGTAGGGGCGGGGCGATCCAGCCATAGAACTTCGCGACATAATTGATGCATCTGAAGTTGCCCATTGCGAGGTGGGGGGCACGTGATTACCGGCCGGCCCGGTAATTTCCAGCAGCCGCGTCAGCTTCGACCCTCAGCATGTCCTTGAATGGGGGACTTACTATGATCTCAGTATTCGGTTCATGCGTAGGACAAGAGGAAATCGACGAAATCCGCAGCAGCTTTGAGAACCAATGGCTCGGAATCGGCGCTAAAACGAGATCATTTGAATCTCTCTTCGCTCACAGGTTGGGACTTAAGGATTTCGTGTTTCTGGACAACGGTTCGAATAGTTTATACATGGCTGTAAAGCTCTTAAACCTGTCCCCTGGCTCGGAGGTCATACTGCCTTCTTTTACATGGGTTGCTTGCGCCCACGCTGTAATCCTCGCAGGAGCGGTTCCCGTATTGTGCGATGTAGACATGAATACTCAAAACGTGACTGCTGACACAATCGCCCCGCATATTTCCTCAAAGACCAGAGCTATCATGGTTGTACATTATGCGGGCAAACCGGTCCGTATGGAGCCAGTTCTATCGATTGGGCAACCAGTGATAGAAGATGCGGCTCAAGCCGTAGATTCCAAACTAGGCAATAAATATTGCGGCTCTCTGGGGACAATAGGCGTCTATAGTTTTGATCCTGTCAAAAACATCACAACAGGTGAGGGTGGAGGAATCACTACAAACGATTCCGAATTGATGACTCGGGCCCGACAGTTGCGGTATTGCGGCATTGGAAAAGCCGGAGTTGAGACTGTGGGAAGTAAAGAGCGCTGGTGGGAATACGACATCGTAGATGTTTCCCCAAAACTTCTCCCCAACGACATTGCTGCTTCAATTGGACTGGCTCAGCTGCGCAAGATCGATAAATTTCAAACGATCCGTAGAACAATTTGGAATACTTATCAGGCTCAATTAGCTGATTTCGACTGGTTGATAAGACCTCGAGACCCTGCTTCCGATGAACAACATTCCTATTTCACGTACTCCATTCGGGTTAGCCGGGGGAAGCGCGATCAATTAGCGAAATACCTATATTCACGCGATATCTACACAACTGTTCGGTTCCATCCATTGCACATGAACCCTCTGTATAAAACATCTTACAGGCTTCCCATTAGCGAGCAGCTTAACGAGGAAATACTAAGTCTTCCACTGCATCCAAATCTTTCTGATAGCGACATAGATGAGGTTTTATTAAGTCTGCAAAAATTTAATGCACAGTACATGTGAATGAAGGGTCCGATGCGTTTACTTCGTCCACGGGAAACTTTCGTTCTGCGACGGTATTGGCAGGTAATCGCAGAAATAGCTGCGTGACCTAACGAGGCCATCGGACGAGAGAGTCTTACGCAGTGCTTGCAGACTGTCCCCGGACATGTTCAGGGCAATTAACACGAGAGAGTGTGCTTGTGCCCAAGCACTCCACGGGACAATCGCAACGTTCGTGCAGACCAGAGTAGTTCTTGCCTGGTCTGCGCATCGTGCGTTGTAAGACATTGTCCAGGGAAAGCCCGCATGCCACGTGTATCCGTCATCATCCCCGCCTATAATTCTATGCAGTGGGTCTCTGCTGCCATCGACAGCGTCCTGAGCCAGGGTTATCGGGACTACGAAGTGGTTGTGATTGATGATGGCTCAACCGATAGGACGGCAGACGTTCTTGACTCCTACGGCAGAAAAATACGATGTATTTATCAAGCAAATGCTGGTGTCTCCAACGCTAGAAACCGAGGACTGAGCGTATCGACCGGCGAATTTGTCGCGTATCTGGACGCCGATGATATGTGGTATTCGCAGAAACTCGAGTGTCAAATCTCGTTCTTGGATGCCCACCCCACATGCGGCCTTGTGCACAGCGATGTAACCGTCATTGATGAACAGGGTAAGGTTGTCCGTGCGCGCTTTAATGTGGAAACCGCTAGGCCCATTCCCTCAGGCGATTGTCGTCAAGACCTTCTACGACGCTGTCACATCCAGGTTCCCTCGGTCATTGAACGACGGGAGTGTATCGAGGAGGTCGGCGGGTTCGATGAGCAATTTATGGCGACCGAAGATTACTTGCATTGGATTATGGTGTCACTGCAGGGATGGGAATTTGGATACATCAATGAGCCGTTAGCAAAGTATCGTTGGCGACCCGGAAGTGTTTCGTCCAACAAGCGACTCTTCCTGGAGGAGTATGGGAAGATGTTTGGTGTACTGCTGCCCGCTTTATACGAGAATCGTCCCCACTCACCGGATTTGGTCATCATACGCCAGAGATTTCTGCAGGTTGAACGCGAATTGGCATATATGGATTGCATAGAAGGTCATCTGAGTAGCGCGAGACAGCGACTTATCAGACTGATACAGCGATCGCCTTTCCAATATAACCTCTATTGGGATCTGGCAAAGACATACTTGCGCTAGTACCACTGAAATTCAAAATTACTTCTATTCGGATCACATTCGGGAACACCTGAGGCCGCTGGAGGCAAATCGGGACAGTTCTCGCTGGGTAAGCGGAAAATCCACCTGGGTAAGCCTCGCACCCTTTCTGCTGCTTCAACATGATTCCTGGCTGATGTCAGCGCTCAAGGTCCACTGGGCTGACATCGAGTTCCCCGTGAGTCGTCGTATGGCGTGAGCCGCTCTACTGCGGCTTGCCGAAAGGTACTGCAAATCCCCCCCCCACGCGTTTCTTCGCCACCCGTCTGGCGCTAAGTGCGCCAACCTGAGGTGTTTTGGTCTATAGGGCCAGCTCAGTGGCGGCGTGAAACTGTCCCTTGAGCAATCGCCTATTTGACCGGGGGTGATCGTAATGTGTGGTGGGCTCGACGTCACCCCCATATTGAGTAGCGCCGCGATTTAGAGTCCAATCCCCCACGAGGAAGGAGATTGGATATGAAGCAGCGGTTTTCAGAGGCACAGATTATCGGGTTTTTGCGAGAGGCGGAGACGGGGATGGCCGTGAAGGATCTGTGTCGGCGGCATGGGTTCTCAGAAGCGAGCTACTACCTCTGGCGGAGCAAGTTCGGTGGCCTGGAGGTGTCGGACGCGAAGCGGCTGAAGGCGTTGGAACTGGAGAATGCCCGGCTGAAGCGGTTACTGGCGGAGGCACTGCTGGAGCAGGCCGTGACCCGAGAGGTGCTCCGAAAAAAGTGGTAGGCGCACCGGCTCGTCGGGAGGTGGTGCGCTGGATCTGTGGCCGAGGCCTGACGGAGCGCCATGCGTTGCAGGTGATCGGCATGAGCGCCAGCAGCTTGCGATACCACCCCGCGCCGGACCGGAATGCCGAGCTGCGACAGACCATTGTCGCACTCGCGCATCGCTATCGGCGGTACGGGGCGGGCATGATTTACCTGAAGGTGCGGCAGCAGGGCCTCACGGTGAATCACAAGCGGATTGAACGGCTCTATGCCGAAGCCCAGTTGCAGGTGCGGCGCCGCACCCGCAAGAAGGTGCCGGTGGGCGAGCGTCAGCCGCTGGTGAGGCCTGAGGCCGCGAACGAAGTCTGGTCCATGGATTTCGTCTTTGACCGCAGTGCGGAAGGCCGGGCTATCAAATGTTTGACGATCGTGGACGATGCCACGCATGAGTCGGTCGCCATTGTGCCGGAGCGGGCCATCAGCGGGCAGCACGTCACGCGGATCCTGGATCACTTGGCCGCGACCCGCGGGGTGCCCCAGGTGATTCGAACCGACAATGGGAAGGAATTTTGTGGGCGTGCCATGCTGACATGGGCCCACGCGCACAGCGTGACGCTGCGCCTGATCGAACCGGGCAAGCCTAACCAGAATGCCTACATCGAGTCATTCAACGGGCGCCTGCGTGATGAGTGCCTGAACGAGCAGTGGTTCCTCACCCTCGCGCATGCCCAAGCCATCATTGAAGCGTGGCGGCGCGAGTAGAACGAGGAGCGACCGAAAAAAGCATTGGGCGGACTGACACCCGCCGCCTATGCGAGGCATTTGGTGAGAAAATCGGTTACAGTCACACCCGGACTCCAAACGTAGCTGCTACTCAAGACGGGGGGACGTCGCGCTCCATCCGACGCAAACTTCTCTGCATAGGCATACCGACGAAGGAAAGATTCACAGGGGATCTTACCAGTTCCAAAGAAGATCACGGCAGATAGACTAGAACCTATCTCCAAATCGATTTTCGATGTGGTGGGGCTCACTCAACGCAGGGACTTGCCGTGCAACAGATCGCATTTGGCTGAAAATGCGCGTGCCACTCGCTTGGTCGCTGGAGACTGCGCGCGCTCGCAACGACGTTTTTCAATTTTGAGATAGGTTCTAATCACGCTGCGGTACTGATGCGCCTGGAGGTCGGAGGGGGCTACCTTACGGCTCATTTCCCCGCGAAAGGTCAACCGTTCGGCAAGTGCCGTAAGGGATAGCGCGCGAGTACGATCTACTGGCCGGACTTCGGCCGAGGCACCCAGGGGCTCTTGATGACGGCACTGCAGCTTTCGGCGGCTTCAGTAGTGTGCCGCGACGAAGCTGAGCTTTTCCGCAAAACAGGGGGTGGAAGGCATGATCCCAGCTACGACAAGCCGAATCGAACTGTCCACGGATGATGAAGTTAATGACAGAATCCGTCGGCAAACAGAACGAAACATTTCACATTTTGTGAAACAAGACACTCACGAGATCGCAGGCCGACTGGAAGAATTAGATCGTGAATGGGATGTGGAGCGAACGCTTGAGGCGAATGCGGCTTCCGTCGCATTGCTCGGGCTAGGGCTGGGAACCGTTGTTGACCGTCGCTTCTTCTTGCTACCAGGCATTGTTGCAGGTTTTTTATTACAGCATGCCATTCAGGGATGGTGTCCTCCAGTGCCAGTATTTCGACGACTCGGATTTCGCACTGCCAACGAAATTGCTTTCGAGCGGTACGCCCTCAAACTCCTCCGCGGGGACTTCGTGGGCCTGGTCCAAGACACAAATGACCGTGGAGATGTCAATGTTGGACGCGTCATGCAGGCCGTTCGGCGGTAATTGTCGCACGAGAGCCTGACGTCTAGTTATCGCATGACAACAATTCGTTGGCGTGGTTCCGGATTCTAACCATAAGGAGCCGGTCAGTAACAGGCGGGAAGGGATTTCAGATGCCCGGTGCGAGAGATTGCCGTCTGCTCGTGCACGGGCCGACGCCGTGGCTCAATCCGATATAAGTGTTTGAAGGATAAGATGAAAGGTTGGTTGCGGGGGCCGGATTTGAACCGACGACCTTTGGGTTATGAGCCCAACGAGCTACCAGGCTGCTCCACCCCGCGACCGGATACTAACAGGCGTGTGAAACGAGAGTCAAGGAACGTCCGGGGAGAATTGCATTCGCGAGGGCAGAATGATAAAGCGTGGGCATGCGTATCGTATTCATGGGGACTCCTGACTTTGCCGTGCCGTCCCTAGAGGCCTTGCTTAAGTCGGAACACGAGGTAGTCGGCGTGGTCACTCAGCCTGATCGACCGAAGGGGCGCGGTCAGGAAGTGGTTTTCTCGCCCGTGAAAGTGGTCTGCCAGCGCGAGGGAATTCCGGTGCTGCAGCCTCTCAAGATGAAGGACCCGGCCTTTCTTGACGCACTGCGTCAGTGGAGACCGGATGTCATTGCCGTCACGGCCTACGGTCGTATTCTGCCTCCGGCGATTCTGACAATGCCGCCTCGTGGTTGCATCAACGTGCATGGATCGCTCCTCCCAAAGTACCGCGGGGCAGGACCTATTCAATGGGCCATCATCAGGGGAGAACAGCAAACCGGCATCACGACCATGTTTATGGCTGAGGGAATGGATACCGGCGACATGTTGTTACAGGAAACGGTGGAGATCCGTGCCGAGGATACGGCCGGCACGCTGGCCCCTCGGTTAGCCGAGGTCGGCGGACGATTGTTGGTTGAAACCTTACGCCGCCTTGAGGCTGGCACGCTGACGCCTCAACCGCAGGATGATGCACGGGCGACCATGGCGCCATTGCTTAAGAAGGAAGACGGTGCGGTCGATTGGAGCTTGCCGGCCACGGAGATTGCGAATTGTGTGCGCGGCCTGTCTCCCTGGCCCGGCGCCTATACCTATGTGAACGGGGAACGGTGGGTGCTCTGGCGCGTGGCGGTGGAGCAGGAGGATTCCGGCGCGGTTCCCGGGACGGTGACGAAGGTGAGCAAGGACCGGGTTGAGGTAGCGACCGGCAAAGGGACGATCCAGCTGATCGATATTCAACCATCCAATAGCCGACGGATGACGACGGCGCAGTATCTGGCCGGCCATCGACTGGCCGAGGGCCTCAAACTACAAACTATGCCCCCATCACAGGACTAATCGCGCGCCCGCCATTGCGTCCTATCGACTATCTTCTCGCCATGATCATCCTTTCCGAACATGGCATCTGATCTTCCCCCATCACAATCGGGCGGGGTTGTATCCGTCGGGCGCCGCGCCGCCATGAGGGCCCTGCTGGCGATCGACAAAGCGGGTATGTTGGGAGATGACCTATTCGATCAGGTGTCTTCACGCGACTCGTTGGATCTGCGCGATCGGGCCTTCATGGTTGAACTTGTGCGGGGAGTCTTACGATATCGTGGGACTCTCGACTGGCGACTGGGTCTGTTGTCGGATCGGCGGATCGCGACACTGCCCACCATGGTTCAGACCATTCTGCGTCTCGGCGCCTATCAACTCCTGTACTTGGACCGGGTTCCGGAGTCCGCTGCCGTGAACGAGTCTGTGCAGATGACGAAGCAGCAGAGCCGTCGTCTGGGTCGGGATTGGAGCGGCTTCGTGAATGCGGTGCTGAGGGCTCTGCTTCGATCCCCCGAACCGGCTTGGCCCGAGGCGGGCAGCCATCCCGTTGAGGCTTTGGCCGTGCAGTATTCCTGTCCGGCCTGGCTTGTGGAGCGTTGGTGTCGTCGCCTGGGTGCCGAACGCGCTGAGGCCTTGTGCCGTGCGTCGGTGGAAGTGCCTCCGCTGACGCTGCGTGTGAATACGCTTCGAACATCCCGCGCCGCATTGTTGGCCGACTTGGCTGCGGCGCAGGTGGAGGCCGGCCCGACGTCAATCAGCGAAGTCGGTATTCAACTGTCTCGCTCCTGCTCGGTCCTCGATTTGCCGGGATACGCGGAGGGACGGTTTTATGTGGAGGATGAGGCCGGGCAGCTAATTCCGTTGTTGTTGGATGTGCAGCCGGGGCAACGGGTGCTGGACGCCTGCGCAGCGCCGGGCGGCAAGGCCACCCACATAGCGGCGCTCATGGAGAATCGAGGCGAAATCGTAGCGGTGGATCGGGCCTCGACGAGACTCGATCTTGTGATGGCCAATTGTCGTCGTCTCGGAGTGAAGGTCCTGGTGCCCCTGGCCGGTGATTTACGCGCGTTGGTCGGTGCAGGGATCGTGTCCCATCCGATGTTGTCCCGATCGTTCGACCGCATTTTGCTGGATGCTCCGTGCAGCGGCCTCGGTGTATTGCGGCGTCACCCGGAAGGGAAGTGGTATAAGACGTCGGAGTCCATCGCGCAGCATCGGCAGATGCAGATGGAATTGCTTGCGGTGACGAGCGGTCTCTTGCGACCCGGAGGGGTGTTAGTCTATAGTACCTGCTCGATCGAACCGGAAGAAACCGAGTCGATCATCGACGAGTTTTGTCATTCTCATCATCAATTTCAGCGTGAGTCGATCGCGCCCTGGTTACCCCCGGCCGGACTGCCGTTCGTGACCCCTCGAGGGGATCTGTCTACGATGGCCAATAGGAACAGAATGGATCTGTTTTTCGCCGCCCGCGTGCGGAGGAGCCAGTAATGGCCAGTCGGACGGTACGTATTGCTCCCTCCATCTTGTCGGCGGATTTCGCGCGCCTGGCCGAAGAGGTTGCGCGGGTGGAGGACGCCGGGGCCGACTGGTTGCACATCGATGTTATGGACGGGCACTTCGTGCCGAACCTGACCGTCGGACCGCCGATCGTCGAAGCCCTGAGAAAGGTCACCGGCCTGCCGTTGGATGTGCATCTGATGATGACGAATCCGGATGCGTTTATCGGGGAGTTTGCCGAGGCGGGCGCCGATTATCTGACCGTACATGTGGAAACCTGCCCGCACCTGCATCGGACGGTGCAATCGATCAAAGAGAGGGGCGTGAAGGCAGGTGTGACGTTGAACCCGGCCACGCCGGCCGGTACCCTTTCGGAAATCGTCCGCGATGCCGATCTCATCCTCATCATGTCCGTGAATCCCGGATTCGGCGGGCAGAAGTTTATTGCCTCGTCGTTACACAAGATCGCCGAGGTCAGGGCCCTGATCGATCGCACCGGGAGCCGGGCGCTGCTGGAGGTAGACGGAGGTGTGAAGCCGGACAACGTCAAAGAGATTCTCGCCGCCGGCGCCGAAGTGCTGGTTGCGGGGTCGGCCGTATTTTCCACGGATGACTATGCCGCTGCCATTACGGCGCTCAGAGCCGGACATGAGCCTGCTGCTCGCACCGAGAGGGTTGCCACCGCTCAGCGATAGAAGAGGCGTCAGACCACACCCTTGTTCATGGATAATCTTCATCCCCTCGAAAGCAAAGTGCTGCTGGCGTTGACCCGGCAGCCGGACGCGCCTCCTACGCTTGATCACCTTGCGGAATCCACCGGGCTGGAGCCGTCGCAGTTGAGCATGGCCGTCGAATGGCTGCTCGCCAAATCGCTGATTGCCGTGCATGCGGAAACCGTCGCGCATATCGCATCTTTGACGCCGATCGGCGAATTGTTCTTTGAGAAATATGCCCCGATTGAGCGAGTGCTCTCTGCGGCGCGGGAAGCCGGCCAGACCGGTAGGCGTCTCACGATTCAGGACATTCAGACCAAGGAGGCACTTGAACCGTCCGATGTGAGCAAGGCAGTCGGTACCCTCAAAAAAGAAGGCGCGATTCTGATTGTCCAAGGTGGCTGCATTGAGAGCACCGGCCGCAACAGTGCCACCGCCGAGGCCATGCGTTCGTTGCTGCAGGAGTTGCGGAGCGGCCAGCGGGAGCTGACGTCTATTTCCGAACCGCTTCGGAGCGTGCTCCAGCAACATGCGGTGAAGCGCGGGAATGCGCGAGAGCCGTTTCGGATCGATGAGCGGGTAACCCGATCGTTCCTGCTGACTCCTGCCGGGCAAGAGGTGGCCGAGCAGCTGTCCCGCGACGGCGTGGCGGAGGAAGTGTCGCAATTGACACCGGAGTTGTTGAAGGAAGGCGTCTGGCGGACGAAACGGTTTCGAAAGTATACGATCAGTCTACGGGCTCCGAGAATTGCGGCGGGCAAACGCCATCCCTATCGCGAGTTTCTGGATCTCGTCAAACTCAAGCTGGTCAGTATGGGTTTCCAGGAAATGCGCGGGACCCTTGTCGAGACTGAATTCTGGAATATGGATGCGCTGTTTATGCCGCAGTTTCATCCGGCCCGCGACATTCATGATGTCTATTTCGTGAAAAATCCGACGCACGCCCGTACGATCGAGGAGCCGTACCTGACGCAGGTGACACAGGTGCATGAACGAGGGGCGGGGGCCGGATCGACGGGTTGGGGTTATACTTTCGATGCCGAGCGCGCAAAACGTTTGGTGTTGCGGAGCCAAGGGACCGCCGTGTCGGCTCGAAGGCTGGCATCCGGCGCGTCCGTGCCGGGGAAGTATTTTTCCATCGCCCGCTGCTTTCGTTATGACCAAGTTGATGCGACCCATGCCACGGACTTTTTTCAGGTGGAAGGGATTGTGTTAGGGGCAGACATCAATTTCAGGACCCTGCTTGGGTTGTTGAATCTGTTTGCCCGGGAAGTGGCGCAAGCCAAGGAAGTCAAATTTCTTCCGGCCTATTTCCCCTTCACCGAACCGTCCGTCGAGATGCATGTGCGCCATCCGAAGTTGGGATGGATGGAATTGGGTGGCGCCGGCTTATTCCGGCCCGAAGTGACGACCCCGCTCGGTGTCTCTGTGCCGGTCATTGCCTGGGGGCTTGGCCTCGATCGTATGGCGATGGTGGCGCTGGGGATTCACGACATTCGCGATCTGTTCTCGGCCGACCTCGAATTCATCCGCACCATGCGGGGAAGTTTTTAGGACGACGACACCATGCCCACGATTTCCCTTCAACGAGACGATCTCGAAGCCTTGATTGCCGGACCGGACGAAAAGCCGGCGCGCATTCCGCTCGATCAGCTTGAGCAATGGCTGATGTTGGTAAAGGGAGAGTTGAAGGGACACAATTCAGACACCGGCGAGTTGCGGATCGAGTTGCAAGACAGCAATCGTCCGGACCTGTGGTGTTGTGAAGGTATCGCCAGGCAGATCCGGATCAAGCAGCGTGGCTCGGCGATATCCTACCCCTTCTTCAAGAAACCGAAGCGGGTCGCGGGGAAGCTGGTTGTGGCGCAGGGAATGGACCAGGTTCGTCCGTACGTGGCCGCTTGCACGGCGGTCGGATATCGCGTGACGGTATCCGGTCTGACGCAGCTCATTCAAACCCAGGAAAAATTGGCGGATATTTTCGGGCGTAAGCGACGCACGGTGTCCATCGGGTTATATCGGTTGGCTCCCATCGTGTTTCCCGTCTCATATGATCTGGTCAAGCCGGACGACGTACGATTCACGCCGCTCGGCATGGAGACCTTAATGACGCTCCGGGAGATCCTCATGGTCCATCCCAAAGGCGTGGAGTACGGTGGTATCGTCGGTGCCCATGACCGGCTTCCTGTGCTGCGGGACGCCAAGGGGCAGGTATTGTCTTTCCCCCCGATCATTAACAGCCGGGAAATCGGCGAGGTCCGGGCCGGGGATGATGAATTGTTCGTCGAAGTGACCGGGACCGATCTCTCGATGGTCGCATTGACGCTGAATATTTTTGCCGCCAATCTCGCGGATCGCGGCGCGGTGATCACGCCGATCGAAATTCATTCGCCTGTGAAAACCGGTTTCGGTCGTCGCTGGAGTACGCCGATCGATTTCGGGGCACCCCGGACGATTCCTCTCAAGGCCATCGAGTCGGCCTTGGGGGAGGCCCTGGGTGGCAAGGAAGTCACCTCGGCGCTCAAGTCCTATGGGTACACGGTAAAGTCGGCCGGGCAAAAGGTGGCTGTGCAACTACCGCCCTACCGGAACGATCTGCTGCATACGGTCGATGTGGTGGAGGATGTGGCCATCAGTCAAGGATACGCCAGGTTTGCCCCCGTCATGCCCTCGCAGTTTACGGTGGGGGGGCTGTCGCGTTTGGAACAGATGGCCGACCGGGTTCGGCATCTCATGGTGGGTCTGGAATTTCAGGAAATCATTTCCAACATCATGGGCTCTCATCAGGACTTTTGCACACGCATGCGTCTGGATGGCACCGAGTGGGCGAAGGTGGTGGAAGTGGATAACGTGATGTCTCTCAGCTACTCCTGTCTGCGCCAGTGGATTACGCCATCGTTGTTGCAAGTGGAAACCAATTCAAGCCGGGCGTTCTATCCGCACCGCATGTTTGAGGTCGGGGAAGTGGCTATTCCTGATGCGAGTGCCGATGTCGGATCCCGGACCGTGACGATGTTGGGCGCCGTGATTGCTCATGCCGGCGCACACTTCTCAGAAATTCATTCCTGTCTGGATCTGCTGCTGTATTACCTGGATCGCTCCTTCACCCTGGAGCCGGTGGATCATCCCTCATTTCTCGATGGTCGAGCCGGAACGATCGTCTCAAACGGGCGGGTGATTGGGTTGTTGGGCGAATTGCATCCCGAGGTGCTGGAGCACTGGCAAATCGGAGTCCCGGCGGTGGCGCTGGAGTTGGAAATCGATCGACTTCTGGAAGAGGTGTGACGGGAGAATCCGTTCGATCAGGACTCTCCCGCCACAGAACGTTCGTGCGGACGTAACCGTTAGCTCGCGGCAGTCGCGAGTTGCTGCTTGGCCACCCCGACGAGTTTCTCAAATCCCGCCATATCTCGGATCGCCATATCGGACAACACTTTTCGATCCAGCAGGATATTCGCCTTCTTCAGGGCGTTCATGAAGCGGCTATACGCGATCCCATGCAGGCGGGTCGCCGCGCTGATGCGTGCGATCCAGAGCTGGCGGAAATCGCGCTTGCGATGCTTTCGTCCGACGTAGGCATAGGCCTGCCCCTTGTCGACCGACTCGGTTGCTGTTCGGAACAGCCGGCTCTTCGCGCCGTACTGGCCTTTCGCCAGTTTCAAGCGCTTCTTTCGCCGCTGTCGTGTTTTGGGACCACCTTTTGTACGAGGCATCGGGAGCTACTCCTTTTTCAGATCCTGTTCACGGCACAGTCGTCGTTATTGCGGAAGGATGCGGTTCAGTGCTGGGGTCGAGGCAGCGGACACCTCAACGGCCCCCTTCAGGTTCCGCTTGCGGTCGCGCGGTTTCCCGGTGAGCAAATGCCGACCGCCGGCCTTTCGACGAACCAGCTTCCCCGTTCCTGTGCGTCGAAACCGTTTCTTCGCGCCACTGTGGGTTTTCATTTTTATTTTCATGCGTTCATTCCTTCCTTGTGTGCGCTCGGCACACTATTTGGGAGCCAGAATCATGATCAGGCTCCGCCCTTCCATTCGTGGCGCAAACTCCACGGTCCCTGCTTCCGTACATTGCTGAATCACGCTGGCCATCATCGTGCGACCCATTTCCTGATTGGCCATTTCGCGCCCGCGATAGGTCAACGTCACCTTGGTCTTGTTGCCGTCGGCCAGGAATTCCTTGATCTGCCGGATTTTGATCTCGAGATCGTGCTTATCGGTGCGGGGTCGCAACTTGATCTCCTTAACCTGCGTCGATTTCTGGTGACGCCGGCTCTGGTGATCTTTCTTGCTGAGCTCGAATTTATACTTCCCATAGTCCATGATGCGGCAAACCGGCGGCTGCGAGGTCGGAGCCACCTCAACAAGATCGTAACCCCCCTCCTGGGCCTTGTTAAAGGCCTCTACGGTCGGCAGTATACCTAGTTGCTCGCCTTCAGGACCGATGACACGAACTTCCCGAATCCTGATTTCCCGGTTTACACGTAATTTAGGGACGATAGGTCACCTCGTTTGTGAGTGGGTTGCCGTTTGACGCAATGTTTGATTCGCATCTGTGCGAAGGAGTTCCAGGAACGCGTCAATTGGCATGCTCCCGTGGTTCGCGCCACTCCGGCCGCGAACCGACACCATGCCGCTCTGCACTTCCTTGTCTCCCACGACCAGCATATAAGGAATCTTGTTCTTTTCCGCCTCGCGGATCTTAAAGCCGATCTTCTCGTTGCGGATGTCCGCCTCAACTCGAAAGCCGTGGCTCTTGAGCGTGGAGACGATCTTCGCCGCAAATTCCTGCTGGTTGTCCGTGATCGTGAGCACCACCGCCTGTATAGGGGCCAACCAGGTGGGGAAGGCGCCCGCATAGTGCTCGATCAGGATGCCGAAAAAGCGTTCAATGGAGCCCATGAGCGCCCGATGAATCATGATCGGCTGATGCGCCTTGCCGTCTTCGCCGGTGTACGCAAGTTTGAACCGCTCCGGATTGTTGAAGTCGACTTGGACCGTCGAGCATTGCCAGGAGCGGCCCAGGACGTCTTTAATCTTGATGTCGATCTTCGGGCCATAGAAGACCCCTTCACCGGGGTCCACGTCGTAGGCCACACCGCGACTCTTGAGCGCAGCTTCGAGCGCATTGGTGGCGATGGTCCAATTCTCTTCCGAGCCGACTGACTTTTCCGGGCGGGTCGAGAGATACACTTCAAATTCAGTAAAGCCGAAGGTGCCAAGGACGAAAAATGTGAAGTCGAGGACGCGGCTGACTTCGGCCTCGATCTGATCGGGCCGGCAAAACAAATGCGCATCGTCCTGGGTAAACCCGCGGACACGCAGCAGGCCGTGTAACACGCCTGTGCGCTCGTAGCGATAGACAGTGCCTAATTCTCCGTATCGGATCGGCAAATCCCGATAACTCCGCATGTGGGATTTGTAGATCATGATATGAAATGGACAGTTCATCGGCTTGAGCTGATACTCGCTGCCTTCCAGCTTCATCGATGCGAACATGTTTTCGCGGTAGTAATCGACGTGCCCGCTCGTCTTCCACAGGTCCAGGCGGGCGACATGGGGCGAATACACCAGATCGTAGCCGTCCTTGATATGTTGCTCTCGCCAAAAATTTTCAATCAGGAGCCGGATCAGCGAGCCCTTGGGATGCCACAGCACCAGGCCGGGACCGATCTCGTCCTGAATCGTAATCAGGTCGAGTTCCTTGCCGAGTTTCCGATGGTCTCGGCGTTTGATCTCTTCCAGCTTCGCGAGATGGGCATCGAGTTCTTTTTTGGTCGGGAATGAGGTGCCGTAGACCCGCTGCAACATCGGGTTTCGCTCGTCGCCACGCCAGTACGCGCCACCCGTGGACAGGAGCTTGAAAGCACCGACGTGTCCGGTGGTGGGGAGGTGTGGTCCGCGGCAGAGGTCGACGAATTCCCCCTGACGGTAGAGCGATATAGGCGAGGCATCGTCGAAGCTGTTAATCAGCTCGACCTTGTAGCCTTCCCCACGTTCTTGGAAAAACTTGATAGCGTCCTGCTTCGACATTTCGCTGCGGGTGACTGTCAGGCCACGTTTCATAATCTCAATGGCGCGCGCCTCGATCTTTTCAAGATCTTCAGGCGTGAACGGGCGGTCGAACGCGAAGTCGTAATAGAACCCATCGTCCAATGCCGGGCCGATCGTGAGCTGGGCCGTCGGGAATACTTCCTTCACGGCCTGCGCCATGATGTGGGTGCTGCTGTGGCGATAGACCTCGCGCCCTTCGGCAGACTCGAAGGTCAGGGGCTCGATGGTGGCGTCCTGCTCCAATGGCCGTGACAGGTCCATTGGCTCGCCGTTGATCTTGGCTGCCAACACCTTGGCGTCGAGGCGTTCACCTTCCGGAGTGAGGGCTTCTCGGACAGTGCATCCTGCTGGTACTTGTTTTCGAGTTCCGTCAGGAAGGGTAATGTGAATGAGCTGTGAGGCCACTCCGGTCAATCCTACAAAAAATACACCGCCGTGCCGACCACCATGCTGCCGGTGGTCGGATCACGAACTGTATGCTCGAACAAAAATGGTAGGCGCGGACGGTCTTGAACCGTCGACCTCTACCGTGTCAAGGTAGCGCTCTCCCCCTGAGCTACGCGCCTATCGCCCGGCGATGCTAATACAGCCTTACCAGGAGTGTCAAGGAAACCCGGCCGCAAGGCAGGCGGTTCTCTTTGCCTTCCAGAGGGAGAAGCCGTCTCGCCGGTCCGGCGTTATCGGGTGTATCGGCAAGGGTCTACTTGACCGCTGCTTTGAGTTCTTTGCCGGCCGAAAACTTGGGAATGCGGGCGGCAGGAATCTTCAAGGCTTCGCCGGTTCGTGGATTGCGTCCCATCCTGGCCTTGCGTTTTGAAATCGTGAACGTTCCGAAATTCACCAGCGTCACACGTTTCCCCTTCTTGAGCGACGTGGTGACTGCTCCGGTGAAGGCTTCGAGTGCCACTGTCGCGGCGACCTTGGTGATTCCGGCGCTGTTCGCCATTTTCGCGATCAATTCTTCCTTGGTCATTGCTTCCCTCCGTTGGTGGTTGGCGACCGGTGGATATATGGGCGTACAGATTCTACGCCTCTGGTGAGGTGCTGATGAGCTGAGACGCGCGCGAGTCTAGCTCGCCCTGGCGCGCTTGACCGGAATATCTAGATCGAGAATCTTTTTTCTCAGCGTATTTCGATTCAGTCCGAGCAGCTCTGCGGCTTGAATCTGGTTCCCCTTGGTCTCTCGCAGGGTCAGCAGGATCAACGGGCGTTCGACGGCGGCGATCAGCATCGGATGGAGGTTTCTTCCCGAGCCGTTGCGCATCCCTTTGACGAAGTCGCCGACTTTATGCTCCAGAAAAGATTCCAGGCAGACCGATTGCCCCGGCGCAGTACCATTGGTTAGCGACAGGTCCGCCTTGGGGGATTTGGCGGCGTGGAGCGACGTTGCCGTCCGTTTCAGCACGGTTCGCGAGCCTACGACCAAGAGTGTGCGCGCAGGGTCGATCCCCCCAAACAATTTCCCAAGGTCTGCAGCAGACTGTGCTTTCGATTCCACGATGACGGCATCGTACGCACGCGTTGCCGGGTCCTTCGGAAGCGACAATCCGTCACGGCCGATGGTGACCGCTTGCTCGCCGAACAGGTCCTTGTAGTGCGCCTGGATCTCGCTGTCTGTGCTGAGCAAGAGAATAGTAAATGTCGATGAACGCAGCGTCATGAAGGTACCGAGGAAGAAGAGGGCGGGATTATTGCTCAGCCCCTAGATGATGTCAATGACGAAAAATGCATTGTACTGACGCGTGGGCAACAGGGGTGAATTCTTGGTGCGTCGGCGCGACCGTGACTCGCTTCTGGCACCATTTCACTGCGGCCGAAGGCACTGCACTGGCGAGCTGGTTCATCGGGAATCGCTCGCACGGGTGGCTCTCTCGGCAAGTCACGAGCGCCTGCTACCCAACGGCAGGAATGTTTGTGGTGCATCTACCCTTGCTTGACAGGAAAGTTGCGCGCAAGGTATAGAGATCCATGAATCCCCATCGGAATACTCGCAAATGAAGGTGAGCCTTCGAGCGACCTACGGAATTATCGCCGCCGTGGATCTGGCGCTCCACCATGACGAGCAGCCGGTCTGCGCCAAGTCGATCGCCAAGCGACAGGCGATTCCGGCCCGGTTCCTCGAACAGGTGCTTCATGCGATGAAAAAAGCCGGAGTGGTGACAAGTCAGCGCGGGGCTCAGGGCGGGTATGTGTTGAGCCGTAAGCCCTCGGAGCTCTCCGTGGCTGATATTCTCGATGCACTAGAGGGCCCGCTCCTCACGACAAATGGAGAGGTCGGTCCGAAACATTCGGCTTCGCGTGGGGCCAAGCAAGAGGCACTGCTCGCCCACATTTGGGATCGTGTGAAACGGGCGGAATTGAGTGTTCTTTCGGAAGTCACGGTCGAGGAGTTGGCCAAGCGCCAGCGGGCCCTCGACGAGCAGCACACGTTGATGTACCACATTTGAAGTAGCCTGAATCATGCACATTATTTCCCAACCGACGAGGTCGTCATGATGAGTCCCAATATAGTGGCTCTCCGTCCAGCGATTAAAACGGAGCCCATTCCGGATCATATAGTCGAAGAAATCGAAACGTTTGAAGCGGAGGCGCAGCGGGTTCTCGCCGGAGATCTCTCTACCGACATCTTCAAGCCGTTTCGTTTGCAATATGGGATCTATGGCCAGCGGCAGCCCGGGGTGCAGATGTTCCGCATCAAGATCCCGTTCGGCGGACTGACCGCCAATCAATTGCGCCAGGTCGCGGACCTTGCCGATCAGTACGCCACGGGTGTGGGCCATGTCACCACACGGCAGGATATCCAGCTGCACTTTGTGGAACTCAAACATGTTCCCGAAATGATGCGTTTGTTGGCGTCGGTTGGGCTGACCACGCGCGAGGCCTGCGCGAATACGGTGCGGAACGTCACGGCCTGTCATCTGGCGGGCGTGTGCCAGGGCGAAGTGTTCGATGTCACGCCATACGCGAAGACGGTGGCCTATCATCTCCTGCGCAATCCGCTGAATCAGAGTCTCCCGCGCAAGTTCAAGATTGCGCTGTCCGGATGCCGGCAGGATTGCGCGCTCACACCCATCCACGACATCGGGTTGCTCGCGGCGAAGCGGGCCGATGGAACCATCGGTTTCCGAATGGTGGCAGGCGGTGGATTGGGATCGACGCCACGCATGGCCCAGGTGCTGCGAGAATTTACGCCGATGGACGAATTACTCCCGACCATCGAGGCGGTGATCAAGGTGTTCGACACGCTTGGGAACCGTAAGAATCGCAACAAGGCCCGCATGAAATTCGTCATCGAAAAGCTCGGGTTCGACGAGTTCAAGCGTCGTTGGGAGGCGGCTTACGCGGCCATGGGCTATGCCGTGCCGATGCACGAGCCGATCAAGCTGCTGGATTATGCCGATGCGCCGCCGCTCATTATGCCGACCAAGGCCGACGCTCTGTCCAACGGTCATGGCAATGGCAACGGCAGCGGGAATGGTTCTGTGTCACTCAATGGTCAGGTCTCCGCCTTCCAGGCGTGGAAGCGCACCAATGTCGTGCCGCAGCGGCAAGCGGGTTTTGTGACGGCGGCGGTCAAGTTGCCGATGGGCGATCTGACGGGCGAGCAAATGTGGGTGGTCGCAGACTTGGCCGAACGGTATTCGAACGGCAACATTCGGACGACCATCAATCAGAACATGGTCATCCGGTGGATTCCCGAAGGACGGCTGGAGGAGTTCTATCAAGAGCTCGTGCAACACAGCTTGGGCGATCCTGGCGCAGAGCTCGTAGAAGACATCATCGCCTGCCCGGGCACCGACACCTGTGGGTTGGGAATTACCTCGTCTAAGGGCATGGCCAGAGCATTGGCGGAAGTGTTCCCCGCCGGCCAGGTCCCGGAAGATCTCAGAGATGTGAGCGTCAAGATCAGCGGTTGCCACAACTCTTGCGCCCAGCACCATATTGCCACCATCGGGTTGCACGGAGTCGGCAAACGTCTTGGCGAACATACCGCTCCGCATTACGAACTGCATCTCGGCGGGCATGTGGACGGCACGCCGAAGATCGGACAGTTGGCGGTGAAGTTGCCCGCGAAGAGTGTCCCGGCGGCGGTACGTCATCTGGTCGACGTCTATCGTCGGGATCGAAAGGCGGGTGAGAGCCTCCAGTCGTTCATTACACGTGTCGGGAAGAATGTGCTGAAGGACGAACTCATTCCCTACACGATCGTTCCGCCGTATGAGCAGGACTCGACCTATTATTATGACTGGGAAGGCGAGGCGGAATTCGTGCTGGAGGATTTGGGGCCCGGCGAATGTGCGGGTGGCGCCTTAGAGATGATCGACGACCGCATGTTAGAGGCCGATCAGGAGCTCTATCAAGCGAAACTACTGGTTGAGAAACATCAGTATGCCTTGTCCGTGAATAAATCGTATCGCGCTGTGTTGGCAGCGGCGAAAGGTCTTTTGGTGACCGAAGGCCTCGATCCGGCCACCGATGCCGAAACCTTCCAGGAGTTCGATCTGCGGCTGGCCAGCAAAGGCATCGTTCCGGCGACCTACAAGAATCTTGGCGCGCAAGTCGGCGACCTTGGTTCTAAGGACGCGACTGCCGAGGCGGCGACGGAGAAAATGGCCTTCGCGAAGCGGTTTCTCGCCGTCTGTCGGGCGGCCACGGAACAAATGGGGAAGGATCTAAAGTTGGCCCAGGTGAAGGAAGAAGCCCTGCCGGCTGCAGCTCCTGCTGCGGTGCCTGCTTCACCTGCACCCGTTGCTGCGGCCCAGGTGCCTGTGTACGATCTGCGCGGCGTGGCCTGCCCGATGAATTATGTGAAGACGAAACTGAAATTGGAAATGATGGACAACGGCGAGCAGCTGGAAGTCTGGCTCGATGCCGGA
Organism: Nitrospira sp.; assembly: GCA_024998625.1. Taxonomy (GTDB): domain Bacteria; phylum Nitrospirota; class Nitrospiria; order Nitrospirales; family Nitrospiraceae; genus Nitrospira_A. The sequence continues at coordinate 112,276 of JACOEL010000010.1, forward strand.
GAGCCCATTCGCAATGTGCCGATGAGCTTGCGAAACGACGGACACAAGATCCTCGACGAGGGGCCGTTGGAACCTGAAGCCAAGCATTTCAAAATTCTTGTGGAAAAGGTCGAGGGGTAAGAAGGGTGAAAGAAGCACAGAAGTCGGCTGCACGACCCTCCGACGCAGAGCTGAAGGCACTGAGTGCTTCGTTCGAAGCACAGCAGCCGTGGGACCTGCTGGAGTATGCGTTGAAGACCTACCGGCAGCGCATTGTGCTCGCCTGCAGTTTCGGAGCGGAAGATGTCGCCCTGGTGGACATGGTGCATCGCATCGATCCGGACACACCGCTTTTTTATCTGGATACGGACTTTTTGTTTCCCGAAACCTTCGATGTGCGTGATCGCATTATCGCGCGGTACGGATTGAAGCCGGCGCAGGTCATTCAAATGAAGTCCCTGTTGACGCCGGAACAGCAGGATGCTCAGCATGGCGCCATGTTGTGGGCCAGCAAGCCGGATCAGTGCTGCGAGCTTAGGAAAATCGAACCGCTCACTCGTATTCTCGGCGAGTACTCGGCCTGGATCACCGGGATCCGGCGAGACCAGGCTCCCACAAGGGCAAACGCCGGGCTGATCGAGTGGGACAAGAAATTCAACCTGGTCAAAGTGAATCCCCTGGCCCGATGGAGCAGTGACAATGTCTGGACGTATCTGCAGCTCCATGAGGTGCCCTATAACACGTTACACGACCGCAATTACCCCAGCATCGGCTGTACCCATTGTACGGCGCCTGTCCTTCCGGGAGACGATCCGCGTTCCGGTCGGTGGAAGAATTTCGGCAAGACCGAGTGCGGGCTGCACAAGTAACATCATCGTCACCCTGAAATCAGACAAGGTCATTACCATCCATGCAACATCTGCTCGCCAAAGTCGCTAAAGGTCAAAAAACATCCAAGGATCTCACGTGGGAAGAGGCCAAGCAGGCCATGCGCCTCATGATCGAGGGGACCGCGACGCCGGCGCAGATCGGGGCGTTTCTCACGGCCATGCGTTTCAAGTCGGAATCGGTCACGGAACTCGCCGCCTTCACGGCATCGGCGCGCCAATATGTGCCGCCGGTGCCGGTCCGTTCAGGGCTCGGAGTCGTCGATGTGCCGGTCTATGCGGGGAAACGGGAAACCTTTCACGCCATTCTTCCTGCTGCCGTTGTTGCGGTGGCCGCTGGAGCCGTCTTGCTGTTGCACGGAGTGGATGGGCCTCCGGACCGGCTCGGGATCTCGTCGGTGCTGAAGCTCTTGGGCATTCCTGTCGATCTGACCGCCAAGTTTGTCGGGGCCGAATTGGAAAAGAAGGGGTTCGCCTATCTTGACCTGGCGCTGTATCACCCTCCGGTGAGCCGGTTTCTGGAAATGAGGCAGGAGTTGGGCGTGCGCAATTTCTTTCATCCCGTGGCCCGTATGCTCAACCCCGCACGCGCGACCTCGCAGGTGATCGGCCTGTCACATCCGCCTTACTTCGAGAAGACCATCGAGGCGCTGCGTATGTTGAGTTGTCCGCGCGCGCTCGTTATCCGCGGAGTCGAGGGCGATCCCGAGCTTTCGATCGGCAATTCAACTCGGCTCTTGGAGCTGAAGGACGAACGCATCACGCCGTTTACTTTCCAGCCGAAGGATGCGGGCTTGTCGATGGCGACCTTCCGCGAGATGGCCGGGTTCCCGGTCGAGCAGCGGGAGCGCGAGGCCGATTTGATTAGGCGGCTCCTCGCCAACGAAATTCAGGGCGGGCAACGGGACTGGGTCCTCCTCAATGCGGCCATGTTGCTCTATGCAGCCGGCAAAGGGGCCTCGATTACTGGAAATCTTGGGGTTGCCAGAAGCGCGTTGGAGTCCGGTCAGGCCAAGGCTAAACTGGCTGAGTTGGTGGCGGTCGCCGGATCAAGCGCGGGAAACACGCCAAAGGTCGGCATTTCAGCGTAAACGGAAGAGTGTGAATCATGAAACATTTGCGTCAACTCGAAGATCAAAGCGTCTATATCCTTCGGGAAGCCTATAAGCATTTCAATCACCTCGCCATGCTCTGGTCGATGGGGAAGGATTCGACCGTGCTCCTGTGGCTCGCCCGCAAGGCCTTTTTCGGGCATGTGCCGTTTCCCTTGCTCCACGTGGATACAAGTTACAAGATTCCGGCGATGATCGAATATCGCGACCGGATTGCCCGCGAGTGGCGCCTCAATCTGGTGGTGGGTCAGAACAAAGAGGCCCTGGCCGCCGGGATGAACCACACCCTCGGGCGGGATGTCTGCTGTACCGCCTTAAAGACGACGGCCATGAAGAATCTGGTCGAAGAAAAGGGCTACACCGGCATTATTCTCGGCGTTCGGGCGGATGAAGACAGCACCAGGGCCAAGGAGCGATATTTTTCCCCGCGGGACAAACACGGGGATTGGGATTTTCGCGACCAGCCGCCGGAACTGTGGGATCAGTTCAAGACCACCTTTCCGCCGGGCACGCATATCCGGATTCATCCGCTCCTCGATTGGACCGAGATTAATATCTGGGAATACATCAAGCATGAGAACATCCCCTTCATGGATCTCTACCTGGACAGGGGGGATGGCACACGGTATCGAAGTTTGGGCTGCGCGCCCTGCACCATGCCGATCAAATCCACGGCGAAGACGGTGGATGAGATCATCGCGGAGCTCCGTGGAACCAATGTGGCCGAGCGGGCCGGGCGCGCGCAGGACGCGGGGCGAGGCATGGAGATGCTGCGGAAGAAGGGATACATGTGAGTCGGTCCATGCCGGATAGCAGGCGGGCATTCGAACGATCACGATCATGAACCGGGGTTTCATTGAACGAGTGAATCATATGACACAGCACGACCAGACCAAGCCGCAAGAGAGTCTCAACATCGTCATCGTTGGCCATGTAGATCACGGGAAGTCCACGCTGGTGGGACGACTCTATGCCGATACGGGTTCTTTGCCGGAAGGCAAAGTGGAAAAAGTGCAGGCGATTTGCCGCCAGCAGGGCAAGGAGTTTGAGTATGCCTTCCTGTTCGATGCGTTTCTTGAGGAGCAGGAGCAGGGCATCACGATCGATACGGCGCGTACGTTCTTTATCTGGAACGGGCGGCAGTACATCATTATCGACGCACCGGGACATAAAGAGTTTTTGAAGAACATGATCTCGGGCGCGGCCCGGGCGGAAGCCGCGCTGTTGCTCATCGACGCGTTGGAAGGCGTGCGCGAACAATCCAAAAAGCATGGCTACCTCCTGTCGCTGCTGGGCGTGACACAGTTTGCGGTGGTGGTCAATAAAATGGATCTGGTCGGGTATCGGCAGGATGTGTTCGACGGGATCGAAAAGGAATATCGGGAATTTCTGGGTCAGTTCCGGGCGGTTCCTCAACAGATGATTCCGGTCAGCGCGAAGATGGGTGACAACATCGCGACGCGCAGCAGCCATATGAACTGGTATCAGGGCCCCACGGTGCTGGAGACGCTGGCGCTCTTCAAAAAGGAGCAGGTGCGTTCGGAACAGCCGCTCCGATTCCCACTGCAGGACGTCTATAAGTTCGATGCGCGGCGGATTCTGGCCGGCCGCATTACGGCGGGCCGCTTGAAAGTCGGTGATCAACTGGTGTTTTCACCGTCCAACAAGACAGCGCTCGTGCAATCGATTGAAGGATTCAACGTCGATCCGCCGCAGAGCGAGGCACAGGCCGGTCAGTCCGTCGGCATCACGCTCGACGAACAGATTTTCGTGGAGCGTGGAGAGATCGCGTCCCATCGAGACTCCATTCCGCTCGTCTCGACGGCGATTCGCGTGAACCTGTTTTGGATGGGCAGGCGGCCGCTGGAGAAGGGGCGAAAGTATGTCTTGCGGCTCGCCACGCGTGAAGTCGCCTGCGAGGTCGCCGCGATTCATCGGATTATCGACACCGCCGATCTCGCGCAACTTCAGGAAAGCCAGGCGGTAGCGAAGAATCAGGTCGCTGAGCTGACCCTGCGTGCGAAATCGCCGCTCGCGTTTGATCTCTCGTCCTCATTCGAAGCCACAGGCCGGTTCGTGCTGGTCGATGAGTACGACATTGCCGGGGGCGGGATCATTACCGAGTTGGTGCACGACGAGCAGGAAGGGCTGCGCGAGGAGGCGCGGCAACGGGAATATGCGTGGCTCACAGGCGATGTCCGGGCAGAAGACCGCGCGGCGCAATATGGGCATCGGGCCGCCATCGTGCTGTTCACCGGTTCAGCCCAGACAGGTAAGACGTTTCTTGCGCGTAGGGTGGAGGCGCTGCTCGTTGCCGATAGCCGTCACGCCTACTTGCTGGAAGGCGAGAATCTGTTGCAGGGATTGGATGCGGATTTGTCAGCGGCCGACCCGTCCTTCGCCGCCGAGCGAGTGCGCCGCTATGGTGAGGTTGCCAGGTTGCTGATCGATACGGGGCTCATCGTCGTGTCCACGAGTAAAACCTTCGGTATCAATTATCAGCGGATGGCCGAGATGATACGGACGTTGGTTCAGCCAGCTCCGGTGATTGCGGTGCACATGAGCCGGGCGGGAGAAGAACCGCCACCGAATACCGATCTGCATTTCGCGGGGCCCCAGGATTTTGACGCCGCTGCCCGTCGGATACTGGAAGAGTTGAAGCGGCGGGGGGTGCTCATTCAGCCCTCCGGAACGAAGTCCACCATCCAATATTCCATCTAGTCGATGGGGGCTGGGCGGTTTGACTCTATTGAAACCCCTGTGGTAGCGTCCTTCATCAACAAATTCGAGGGGTTTTCATGACCATGACTGCCGGCAAGGATCTCAAGTCGATCCTCACGAAGCTTCAGTATTCCGACGACGCGAAAGTGGTGCAGCAGATCACTGCCCAGATGAAGCAGGTGCAGGCTCGGATGGCCGGCATCAAGCAGAAACTGGTCGTGATGAGCGGTAAGGGCGGAGTCGGCAAAAGCATGACGACCGTCAACCTCGCATTGGCCTTTGCGCGACAGGGGGCGAGGGTCGGATTGCTTGACGTCGATTTGAACGGCCCCTGCGTTCCGCGCATGATGGGCTTACACGGTCAGTCGTTAAGAATGACTCCCGAAGGGGCGCAGCCTCCCGTCGGTCCCTTGGGCATCAAAGTGGCCTCGATGGATTTTTTCCTCGATGATGCCTCGCCGGTGCGGTGGAAGGGTCCCATGGATTTGAGCCCGGTCTGGCTCGGCCTCATGGAAATGAACGTCATTCGCGAATTCCTAGCCGATGTGGTTTGGGGAGAATTGGATTATCTCCTGGCCGATCTCCCGCCGGGTGCGGCTGCCGATAAACCGCCGGTGATTGCCGGGTTCATTCCGGATCTCGCCGGGGCGATCGTCGTGACGACTCCGTCCGAAGTCGCCTCCGACGTGGTGCAGAAATCCGTCACCTATGCGCGCGATATGGGTATTCGGGTTTTGGGCATTGTAGAAAACATGAGCGAATACCGCTGTCCATCCTGCGGCGCGGAGAATGAGTTATTCGAGGGGAATACGGAGGCGATGTGCGAGGTGCTGGATCTGCCCTTGCTCGGCCGTGTCCCGTTCGATCGTAAATTTGCCAAAACATTCGATAAGGGGCAGCCGCTCCTCGATCCTGAGTATCCGACGATCCAAAAATATCAAGACATCGTCGGGCGGATTCAAGCGTTACTGGATTACAAAAAAGTCCTGGCTGAAAAGCTGTAAGCACACCGACCCGGAGGGGGGATCCTATGAAGTTCGTTTGCCTGAACTGCGAGACCTACATGACGTTTCAGAAGGTCGAAAAACCCGGTGAGGGCTCACTCGGTGTCTTCTTCGGTTGTCCATCCTGTGAGGCGAAGTTCTCCATGGTGACGAATCCGGGAGAGACCCAAATGGTTGCTTCGCTCGGTGTGAAGCTGGGTGGCCGTACGGAGACGGCAGAACCGTTTGAGATGACTCGCGGGACGCTGAAAGATGAGGCGCAGGCCGGCGCAGGGCAGATGGCCGCCTATCTCAACGAAAAGATTCAGGGCGGACAGCCGGTGGCGGCTTCTGCGAAACCCAGCGCGCCGGATGCCGGTGGAGAGAAGACGTCCGGCGGGTGCCCGTTCTCGGCGATGGTCGCGGAAATGGGGTTGACCTCCGGCGGCAAGCCGCAAAATGGAAATGGAACGAGCGAATTCACGTGGACTGCAGACGCCAAGGAGAAGTTGGAGCGTCTACCGTCTTTTGTGAAACCGATGGTGCAGAGCAGCGTGGAAGCCTATGCGCGCAAGCATGGGTATAAGAGCATTACGCTGCAGGTCATGGACGATTCCAAGAACGATTCGCCCAACGGTATCGCCTGGACCAAGGATGCCGAACAACGCATGGATAACATTCCTGACTTCATTCGTCCGATGGCCCGCCGGGAAATTGAGCGGATTGCCAAGGAGCGCGGCTTGGTCGAGATCACGGCCCAGGTGATGGATGAAGCCAAAGAGAAGTTCATGAAGTTCATGTAGCCGACGAATGCATGCGTGAGACGAGTGCGCGGCCCATCCGGCAGTCCGGATGGGCCTTTCGATTCCTGCCGGTGTGTCCCTCTCGACCGATTCATTGTCCGAGATTGCTGAGGCCATGGTTCCCGCTCCTGTGGATGTTGTGTCTGACCGTTCTGCTATGGAGTGTTTCGTGTGTGATGGCTGAGACGGCCGGTCACGAGCATGGCGCGGCCGCTCAGGAGCCGGGGCATCAGCATGCGGCCGCTACGGGAGAACTGTGGGAGGGGTCGCAACAGGGCATTGCCTATTCCGAATTCAATCATCACATGGCGGGTGTTTTTCTGTTGCTGATCGGGCTGAGTGAGGCCCGTCAGGCCCTCGGATGGCCGGCGTTGGTATGGACGAGGTTTTTACTGCCCGGCGCCTTGACGGTGGGAGGCATTTTTCTTCTCATTTGGAGCGATCATGATTCATGGCCCATCGGGTCGATGACGTTTGCACAGACGTTTTTCGGTAGCGATGAGGAAGTGCTCCAGCACAAGACCTATGGGGTGCTGGCGTTTGCCGTCGGTGTCGTTGAATTCCTCCGGCGGACCGGATGCTTCGCCCATGGGGTGTGGACGGTGCCCCTCCCGCTGTTTGCGATCGTCGGAGGAATGATGTTGTTCAGTCATTCGCACGGAGACCATCCTGCCGCCAGTAGAATTGCGCTCCATCATGTGATCATGGGCGTGATGGCGGTCACCGCGGGATCATCCAAGTTGGTCTCCGGATGGCGAACGCGGTCCGTCATCGCCGAAGGTTCGTATTGGGAGTTGCTCTGGGCGAGCCTCGTTGTCGTCATTGGGCTTCAGTTGCTCATCTATTCAGAGTAAAATGTTTCACTGGCCACGGGCCGACCTCGCGTTGACACTTCTGTAAGGACTGTGTTAGCTCTACATTTTTAATCAGCTTTGAATGAGCTTGGGACTCGACCGGCAATGCGGTCGGTTCAGGCCAAGAGGAGTCGCCATGGGTGGCCACAGTCATTGGGCAACAATCAAGCGGCATAAATCAGCGGTCGACGCCAAACGGGGGAAAGTCTTTACCCGTATTATCCGCGAGTTGACGATTGCGGCCCGATCAGGCGGGGATCCTGATGGCAATCCGCGCTTGCGGTTGGCGATTGCGAAGGCCAAAGAAGCCAACATGCCCGGCGATACGATGAAGAAGGCCATCCAGCGCGGCACGGGTGAGTTGCCCGGTGTGACATATGAGGAGTTTACGCTTGAAGGGTACGGTCCCGGTGGGACGGCCGTGCTGATGGAAATCACCTCCGATAACCGGAATCGGACCGTGGCGGAAATCCGTAGTTTGCTGACCAAGAACGGCGGCAACATGGCGGAGGCGGGGGCGGTCGCCTGGCAGTTTCACAAAAAAGGGGTCTTGGTGGTTGAGAAGGGCAAGGTGGAAGAGGATGCGCTGCTGAGTCTTGCTTTGGAAGCCGGCGCTGAAGATGTGAAAGTGACCGACAAGGCCTTTGAAGTCCTCACGGATACCCACGATTTTGAGGCGGTCAAGAAAGCGCTCAGCGATGCGAAAATCGAGTGCACACTTGCCGAATTGAACTTCATCCCGCAGAATACGATCGCGCTGGAGGAAAAGGCTGCTGAGCAAATGTTGAAGCTCATGGAAATTCTGGATGAGCACGACGATGTGCAGAAAGTTCATGCAAACTTTGACATCTCCGACGAGGTCATGGAGAAGGTGGCTGCCGCTACCGCCTGATTCTGAAGGACTGGCCTCAAGCATTGACGCGCCCGCAGCCAGCCTATCAGGCTCTTCGCATCACACCCTGTTGCTCACATGATCGCCTTACTGACGGGCCTCATGGCCTTCAAGGCGCCTTCGCAAGTCACGCTCGATGTGCATGGCGTCGGCTACGAAGTATTGATTCCACTCAGTACTTACTATTCACTTCCTAATCAGCATGAGCGGGTGACGCTCAGCATCCATACCCATGTGCGTGAAGATGCGATTCAGCTTTATGGGTTCCTGACCGCCGCGGAGAAGGAAGCCTTTCTTTTGCTGACGGGGATCTCCGGCATCGGACCAAAATTGGGACTGAGCGTCCTGTCCACCCTCTCGGTCCGCGATCTCTTTTCCGCCATCCAGGCCGGTGATATTGAGAAGCTGGGTACGGTGTCCGGCATCGGGAAAAAGTCTGCGGCAAGGATCGCGCTGGAATTGAAGGACAAGGTCGCGCGGTTGCATCCGGCGGGCGAACAGACCACGTCGGGGGGCGGACAGCCTGCGAATCCGCTCTACGAGGATGCCCTGTCCGCCCTTGTGAATTTGGGCTATCGGCCACCGGATGTGAAAGAAGCGTTGAAGAGGATCGAGAAGTCCGGCGCCATGGCGCAGGGACTGGAAGACGTGATTCGTGAGGCACTCAAAGACTTGGCCAAGGGGTGACGCATGATGAAGTCGTTGCGCAGGCGGTGGGGTAGTCGCCGGATAGTCGGTACGGTGAGACTGATCATTTTGGCTGCGATGGTTTCGTCCGGATCAGTCGAGTTAGCCGGCGCGACCGATGATGTGGAGGAGCCGAAGAGCATCCGCAAGACTTGCGGAATGTGCCCGGATGGCTATGCCACAACCGGTGTGACCCATGCGCCGGAGCTGTGCAAAGACGGCGAGCCGACCCTGGTGCAGTGCGTGCCGCTCGGGGGCAACATGCTCTCCGTCTGCGGGACCTGTCCCGAAGGGTATGTAGAAGTGGGGCGCTCGAGCGTCCCCTCCCGTTGTGGCTCTATAGATGGCGGATTGGTGTCGCAATGTCAGTTGCAGAACATGGGATCAACCTTGCCCGATCCCGGGCAGGGGGGAGTCAGGTGCCCGCCTGATTGCGGCAGTACGGCTGCACCAGGTCAAGGGGTCGTGCCGCCGCCGCCCAAATTCAGGCCCTCACCCGAGGCCAGATAACGTCGACGCATTGTTCAGCTGGATCGTCCCATGTCTGACCGCACGGTGAGCAATCAATTGACCGACGACGAGCGTGGCCTTGAGGCCGCGCTGCGCCCACACAGCTTGCAAGAATATGTCGGCCAATCACGGATGAAGGAATCCCTGGAGATTTGTATCGAAGCGGCGAAACGCCGTGGTGAAGCGCTGGACCATGCCATTTTTTACGGGCCGCCGGGGCTCGGGAAGACCACGATTGCGCATATCATTGCGCGGGAGATGGGCTCGGCGATTCGGTCGACCTCGGGCTTAGTCCTGAGCCATGCCGGGGATCTGGCTGCGATTTTGACGAATTTGCAGGAACGGGATGTGTTGTTCATCGATGAAATCCACCGCCTCCCCGCCTCTGTCGAGGAGGCCCTGTATCCAGCCATGGAGGACTACCAACTGGATTTGGTCGTCGGCCAAGGGGCCTCCACGAGGACCGTGAAGCTGGAATTGCCTCGGTTTACGCTGGTCGGAGCCACGACCAGGGCCGGGGCATTGACGTCGCCGTTGCGGGACCGATTCGGCTTGGTTCACAGGCTGGAGTTTTATTCGTCACAGGAACTCACGTCGATCGTCACACGGTCGGCGGGGTTGCTGAACATTCCGATCGATGAGGCAGGGGCCGCGGAAATTGCTCGCCGGGCTCGCGGCACGCCGCGCATCGTGAATCGGCTGATTAAGCGCATCAGGGATTACGCCGAGATCAAGGCCGGTGGACGTATCACCAAGCAGGTGGCGAAGGATGCGTTGGTTTGGTTGGCGGTCGATGCCGCCGGATTGGATGAGATGGACCGGCGCATTCTTCTGACCGTCATTGAGAAGTTCAATGGCGGACCGGTCGGGGTGGATTCATTGGCCGCGGCGGTGCAAGAAGACAAGGGCACGCTGGAGGACGTCTATGAGCCGTATCTGATCCAAGCGGGGTTTCTGGAACGCACCGGTCGTGGCCGGCAGGCGACCAGGCTGGCCTTCGACCATTTCAAAAAACAGAAAGACCTTCTGTCGCTTTCCGATGACGACACATTCACCACAACTCCTTGAATCCCCACACCTATCCTTGCAATGCCCTCTCCGGCTCCTGTAGGATACTCACTTGTCCAAGTTCAGCCCGTTGGCTTGGAATCGTTTCGCGGCCTCGTCTCTCTAATGGCAGGTTTCGCGAGGAGGGAGTCCCCCCGTCATGTCTGATGACCTGCAAGGGCATCGCCAGGAAATCGATCGGATCGACGATCAGATTTTGCGCCTCTTGAACGAGCGCTCGAAGTCCGTGATCGAAATTGGAAAACTCAAGAAACAGAAAGACGCGGAAGCGCATCTGCACACGCCGGCCCGGGAGGCGGCGATTTTTGAGCGCCTCAGCAAGCAAAATACGGGGCCCTTTCCTACCGATGCCATTCGGGCGGTGTATCGAGAGATCATGTCGGCCTCGTTGTCTCTGGAGGGGCCTCAGAAGGTCGCCTATCTCGGTCCGCGAGCGACCTTTACGCACATGGCCTGCATGCAGAAGTTCGGGTCGTCTGCCCAATACATTCCCGTCAACAGCATCAAGGATGTGTTCAGCGAAGTCGAGCGTGGGCGAGCCCATTTTGGTGTGGTGCCGATCGAAAATACTACCGAAGGCGTGGTCAATCACACCCTGGATATGTTCGTCGATTCCAGCCTGCTCATCTATGGAGAAGTGTTACAGGAAGTGGCACATCACCTGATGTCCAAGAGCGGGGTCGCAGGAGAGGTCAAGCGAATCTATTCGCACCCGCATGCCATTGCCCAATGCCGCAATTGGTTGGAAACGAATCTGCCCCATGTGCCGGTGTCCGAAGTGGCCAGCACGGCCCGGGCGGCCGAACTGTCCGTCGACGATCCATCGGCTGCAGCCATTGCGTCCGAACTGGCGTCCCAGTTGTACGGACTGAAGGTCATCACCGCCCGGATCGAGGACAATATCAACAACTTCACGCGGTTCCTGGTGCTCTCGCAGAAGGCACCGGAACGGACCGGACGCGACAAAACCTCGCTGATGTTGTCGGTCAAAGATAAAGTCGGCGCGCTGTACGACTTGTTGCGTCCGTTTGCCTCCCATGGTCTCAACATGACCAAGATCGAATCGCGCCCCTCCCGCCGGAAGGCGTGGGAATACATTTTCTTTGTCGACATCGAGGGACACATCGATGAGGAACGAGTCAAGAAGGCGGCCGAAGAGGTGAAGAGCCGTTGTCTCTTTATGAAGATTCTCGGGTCGTATCCCGCCTATTCCTAGAGGTCCGAGTTACGCCATGCCATTGAAGGTGCATCCCGATATCGCTTCCCTTGTCCCGTACGTTCCTGGAAAGCCTATCGAAGAGCTGCAGCGAGAGTTGGGACTCCCGCGCGCGATCAAGTTAGCATCCAATGAAAACCCGATCGGACCGTCGCCCAAAGCACTAGCCGTCTTGGGTGAAACCGCTCCGACTCTCCATCGGTACCCGGACGGCGGGGCGTTTCGTTTGCGCGGAGCCCTGGCTGAGCGGTGGAAAGTCACGCCGGATCACGTCATTCTCGGAAACGGCTCGGACGAAATCATCGGCCTGCTTGCGCGAACCTTTTTGTCTCCCGGCGATGAGGCCGTGATGGCCGAGCACACCTTCGTAATTTACAAGATGGAGGTGAAGGCCGCGCACGGTGTGGCGGTGGAAGTGCCGCAGAAGAATTGGCACCACGATTTGCCGGCCATGGCGGCAGCCATCACCGACAAGACTCGCTTGTTGTTTGTGTGCAATCCGAACAATCCCACCGGCACCATGGCGACCAAGGCTGAGGTGGCGGCGTTGATGGTGCGCGTGCCCGATCATGTGGTGGTGGTGTTCGATGAGGCCTATTACGAGTATGTCCGGCATCCGGAATTTCCGGAGTCGCTCAGCTATGTGAAAGCCGGTCGCAATGCCATTGTGCTGCGGACCTTCTCCAAGATCTATGGTTTGGCTGGGCTTAGGATCGGATACGGGATCACCACGCCGGAAATTACGAACTACCTGAATCGAATCCGTCCACCCTTCAATGCAAACAGCATGGCCCAACGCGCCGCGTTGGCAGCGTTGGACGATGAGGCACATGTGGGTGCGAGTCGAGTCCTCAACCATGCGGAAATGGACAAGGTCCGGGCCGGCTTGTTGACCTTGGGCTTCGAGGCCTTGCCCAGCGAAACGAATTTTCTCTACTTCGATGTCGGGAGAGACGGTCGCGAGGTATTTGACGCGCTGTTGCGGAAGGGCATCATCGTCCGCCACATCGACGGCCGAATGCTGCGGGTAACCATCGGCCTTCCGGAAGAAAACCAACTGTTCCTGAGCGCGCTTGCGGACGTGACGCGCGCCGCTCGATAAGGAAAGCGAGACGAGATCATGATTATTGTCTTGAAGCCTGACGCGTCGGAGCGGGAAGTCGATCACATTATCGACCGACTTCGCGAGTTGGGACTGAAGTCGCATATTTCTGCCGGCCAGGAGCGGACCATTATCGGGGTGATCGGGGACGATCGCATCCTGCACAATCAGCCGTTGACCGCATTGCCGGGGGTCGAAAGTGTCCTGCCGATTTTGGCTCCCTGGAAGCTGGTCAGCCGGGAGTTCAAGAAAGAGAACACCATCATTGACGTGAACGGCGTCAAAATCGGCGATAAGAAAATCACCATCATGGCCGGTCCCTGCGCGGTCGAGCGGTTGGAGCTGACCGTCGGTATCGCCCACGAGGTCAAGTCGGCAGGCGCGACTGTGCTTCGTGGCGGCGCATACAAACCGCGCACCTCGCCCTATTCCTTTCAGGGATTGGGGCGTGAAGGTCTGGACTATCTGGTCGAAGCCAAAAAACAGACTGGCCTCCCGGTGGTGAGCGAGATTCTGGACACCCGCGATATCGAGTTGTTTCTGGAGAAGGCCGACATCATCCAGATCGGCGCCCGAAACATGCAGAACTTCGAGTTGCTCAAGGAGGTCGGGGCCTACGATAAGCCGGTTCTGTTGAAGCGCGGCCTCTCGGCCACGATCAAGGAATTCCTCCTCTCCGCTGAATACATCATGTCCCGTGGCAACCGGAATGTCATGTTATGCGAACGCGGCATCCGCACGTTTGAAACCCAGTATCGAAATACGTTGGATATGGCCGCCATTCCGACCCTTAAGGGGCTCTCGCATTTGCCGGTCATCGTGGATCCCAGTCATGCGACGGGCAAGTGGGATTTGGTGGCGCCCATGTCGAAGGCGGCGATCGCAGCCGGCGCCGACGGACTGTTAATCGAAGTGCATTCCAATCCTGAATGTGCCCTCTGCGATGGCGAAGAGTCGATTCGGCCGTCGAAATTTAAAGAATTGATGGGAGATCTGCGGAAGATCGCCGCAGCTGTTGACCGGACGTTGTGAACGGCGTGTCGCTACTCCAGGACCTGCGCCCTTGCTGATAGCAGTCCAGCAGTTATTGAACGATGAAACCACATTTCAAACAGGTAGCCATTGTCGGGGTTGGGCTGATCGGCGGCTCACTGGGGATGATCCTGCGCCGACAGAAGCTGGCGGATTCCGTCGTCGGCATCGGGCGACGCATTGAAAATCTCAAGACCGCCGTCGAAGTGGGCGCCATCGACTGGTACGTGTCGGACCCGCGCGAAGGCGTCGAAGGGGCGGACTTTGTGCTGCTCGCGACACCGGTGGATACCTACGAACGGCATTTGCGGGAATGGGCCGGTTGTCTGCAACCGGGTGCGATCGTGAGTGACGTGGGTAGCGTCAAGGGTGAGCTGGTGACACGCTCGGAGGCCTTGCTGCCGCCCTCCGTTCGGTTCGTCGGTGCGCACCCCATTGCCGGCAAGGAGAAGACCGGTGTGGCCGCGGGATCGGAGACCCTTTTCTCCGGCGCGCGCTGCATTCTAACTCCGACCTCCAAGACCGACCCTGAGGCGCTCCGAACGATTCGTGTCCTCTGGGAACTCGCGGGCTCGATTGTGTTGGACATGGACCCTTTTCTGCACGACAAGATTCTCGGTGCCGTCAGTCACCTGCCGCATGTCGCCGCGTTTGCGTTGATGACGGCGCTGGCCGACGTGCGTGACCATGGTTTGCCGGAACTCGATCTTGCCAGCCATTCCGGCGGCGGATTACGCGACACCACGCGAATTGCGGCCAGTTCCCCAGAGATGTGGCGAGACATCTTCTTGTGGAACCGGGAGAATGTGGTGTCGTTGATCGAGACGTATGAGCGGCATCTCGGCGAACTCAAACGGTTGATTGCTGACGGTGACGCCGCTGGGATCGAGAAGCAACTGAATAAGGCCAAGCATGAGCGGGAACAACTCATTCCTCGCCCATCGGGGAAGAGCTAGGCTGCCATGGCATCCTTAACTATTACGCCGGGACGTCCGCTGAAGGGCACCATTGCGGTTCCGGGCGACAAGTCCGTCACCCATCGAGCGATTATTCTGACGGCCCTCGCCGAGGGGCTCAGCCAGGTCACCGACTATTGTCGTGGGGAAGATTGTTTGAATACCATGCGTGCGTTCCAGTCGCTGGGCGTGCGGATCGAAGAGACGGCGGAGCGGTTGACGGTCCATGGCAAAGGTATGTGGGGCCTTACAGAGCCGTTCGGCCCGATCGATTGCGGCAATTCCGGAACCGGCATTCGTCTGATGGCGGGGTTGTTGGCGGGGCAGGATTTTTTCACGGTCCTGACCGGAGACGAATCGATTAGACGTCGTCCGATGGGACGAGTCGTGAAACCTTTGCGGGCCATGGGGGCGACGATTGCCGGACGAAAAGGCGGGGAACTGGCGCCTTTGGCCATCACCGGAGCCCGGTTGAAGGGCATGTCGTACGTGTCCCCGGTCGCGAGCGCGCAGATTAAATCGTCGCTGCTCTTTGCCTCGCTGTATGCCGATGGCCTGACGACCATTTCGGAGCCGCGGCTTTCGCGGGATCATACCGAGCGTATGTTTGCCTACTTCGGAATTCCGTTTCATCGTGATGGGTGTACGGTTCGGATCGAAGGGCGGTCCTCCACACGCTGGAGTGGAAAAACCGTGGTGGTGCCGGGCGACCTGTCCGCAGCCGCATTTTTCATCGTCGGCGCCTCGATTGTGCCGGACTCCGATGTGACCGTGCTGTCGGTCGGCATGAATCCAACCCGGACCGGGCTCTTAGGCATTCTGCGTCAGATGGGCGCGCATATCGAGGTGCTCAATCCTCGTGAAGAGGCCGGAGAGCCGGTCGCGGACTTGCGCGTACGCTCAAGGCTGCTACGGGGAGTACAGATCGGGCCGGAACAGATTCCGCAAACGATCGATGAGTTCCCGATTCTCTGTGTCGCGGCGGCCGTGGCCGACGGTGAAACCGTGATCACCGGAGCTGAAGAGCTGCGCGTCAAAGAAAGCGACCGTATCGCGACGATGGCGACTGAACTCCGGGCGATGGGCGCGCGGATCGAAGAACGGCCGGATGGCATGGTGATACAGGGGCTGGGGTGCAAGAGTGCGAACGGCACGCTCACAGGGGCGACCTGCGCGAGTCACGGCGACCACCGCGTGGCCATGTCCGTCGCGATCGGAGCCCTGACCGCTGCCCAGCCCACTCAGATTCAGGACACGGATTGTATCGAGACTTCGTTCCCGAACTTCGATCGTAAGCTCTTGGAACTGTTGACTGATTCTGTGAAACGTCTATAGTGCGAGGATTACGTGGGTGAACCGGGCAAATCCAGCCGCGGGAAGCGCGGGTTGATCATCGCCATCGATGGTCCGGCTGGGGTCGGCAAGAGTACGGTCGCCAGACTACTGGCCTTGCGGCTTGGATACCTCTATTTGGATACAGGCGCCTTGTATCGGGCCATCGCATGGAAGGTGCGTGACGCGGGGTTGAGTCCGGAAGAACCGCTTGCCATTACGGCGCTGCTACCCAAGACGACGCTGCACATGGCCTGTGGCCCCGAGCAATCCCATGTGTTACTGGATGGACGGGATATCACCGGCGAATTGCGCACGCCCGCGGTGACGGCAATGGCGTCCATGGTCTCGGCAATTCCGGCCGTCCGTGAATGGCTGCTGCCGGTGCAACGGCAGATCGGCGCCGAGGGGTGTGTTGTGGCGGAAGGGCGCGACATCGGGACCCGGGTGTTTCCGGAAGCCGATGTGAAGTTTTTCCTCGAGGCCGATGCGGAGGTCCGGGCAACGCGACGACATCGTGAGCTAGTGGCGGCGGGGCATTCGGTTCAATTCGATCAGACGAAGCGCGATATGACCGGGCGGGATGATCGCGATCGATCTCGAACCGTGGCGCCGCTGATTCCCGCTCCCGATGCTGAACGGATCGATACGTCGAGTATGCCGGCAGAGGCTGTCGTTGAGCACATGCTGGCCGTGATCACGGCGAGATTGTGAGTTCGGCACTGTATGGTCTGTTGTGGGTCATCTCTCGCACGATCGGGTGGCTATGCTTCCGGTATCGCACCGTCGGGACTGTGCCGCGGCATGGCGGAGTCCTGATCGCTTCGAATCATGCCAGTTATCTGGATATCCCGCTGCTCGGGTGCGGGATTCCCCGCCGGGTCTGGTATATGGGGCGGCACGATTTGTTTCCAATGCCGTTGCTCAACGGCCTGCTGCAGGCCCTGGGGTGGATTCCATTACGCGTCGGCCGTCTTGACCGCGATGCGTTTAGCAAGGCGGTCTCGTTGATTCAGGAGGGGAAGGCCGTCGCTATTTTCCCCGAAGGGGGGCGGACGATGACCGGTGCGTTGAAACCCGGCAAGCCGGGAATCGGAGTGATCGTGTCGCAGACGGGCTGTCAGGTTGTGCCGGCGCATATCGGCGGCACGTTCGATGTCCTGCCGCCCGGCGCCAAGTGGCCGAGATTTCGTCGCGTAACGGTGGCCTATGGAGAGCCGCTGGATTTTTCCGCGGATGCAACGCGGTTGGAAGGAAAAGCGTTTTATCAGCATGTCAGTCGGACGGTGATGGCGAAGATCGCGGAGCTCGGACAGGTTCCGATGCCGGGGGAATGGCCGGCCAACGCCGGGCAGCCCCACGATCCCGCCGCAACACCAACAGCCAAGTCTTGCAACGCTGAGTAAGACTCGGTTTTTCTCACTATCAGCACCCGGCACGAGCCGGAGGACGAGGACCTTTTCATGAGTACTGTCACACCGCAGAGTGAACCCAAGCTGGATCGCGACGCCTTGGCGGCGATGTATGAGGAAACCTTCCGCAATTTTGAGGAAGGCACCATCACTGAAGGCATGGTCGTGGCCATCGGCAAGGACAAAGTCGTGGTCGATATCGGCTATAAGTCTGAAGGCATGATTCCCGCCGACCAGTTCTCGCATGAAGAATTGGCCCAATTGAAGGTCGGGGATCGCCTCCAAGTGTATCTCGAAGAGTGTGAAGACGCGGACGGCAATCTCGTGCTCTCCAAAGAAAAAGCCGACAAGATGAAAATCTGGGAGGAATTGGAGAAGCTGCATAAGGAAGAAAAGAGCATCGAAGGCAAGATCATTTCCCGTATCAAGGGCGGCATGATGGTCGATATCGGCGTCAAGGCGTTCTTGCCCGGCTCCCAGATCGACCTGCATCCGGTCCGCGATCTCGATGGGCTGGTCGGCAAGACGTTTCCCCTCAAGATCATCAAGATCAACCATCGCCGCGGCAATGTGGTCGTTTCCCGACGGGTCTTGTTGGAAGAGACGCGCGACCGTCGCCGTCAGACGACGTTGTCGACCTTGAAAGAAGGTCAGCTGATTCAGGGGACGGTGAAGAACATCACCGATTACGGAGCGTTTATTGACCTCGGCGGCATCGACGGATTGCTGCACATCACGGATATGTCCTGGGGTCGTGTGGGGCATCCGTCCGAGCTGTTCCAGGTCAGCGACAAAGTGGAAGTCACCGTGCTCAAGTATGACCGGGAAACCGGCCGTATCTCCCTGGGCCTCAAGCAGAAGTCGGCAGATCCCTGGACCGGTGTGGCGGCGAAGTACCCGGTGGGCACGCGCGTTCGTGGTCGCGTGGTGAGTTTGACCGACTATGGCGCCTTCGTTGAGTTGGAGCCCGGCGTGGAAGGATTGGTCCACGTGTCCGAGATGTCCTGGACGCACGAAGTGCGGCATCCGTCCCGCGTCGTCTCGGTCGGCGATCAGGTGGAAGCCGCCGTGTTGAACATCGATCCGGGAAGCCGGAAGATTTCGCTCGGCATGAAACAGACGGCGCCGAATCCGTGGGACATGATCGAGGCGAAGTACCCGGCCGGGACGCGAATCGAGGGAAAGGTGAAGAGCCTGACCGATTTCGGCGCCTTCGTCGGATTGGAAGAAGGCATCGACGGGTTGATCCACATTTCAGACATGTCCTGGACGAAGCACATCAAGCATCCGTCAGAGCTCTTCAAGAAAGGCCAGAAGGTGGATGCGGTGGTGATTCGTATCGATAAAGAAAAGGAGCGCCTCTCGCTGGGGTATAAGCAATTGTCCCGCGATCCGTGGGAAGAGCAGATTCCCAACAAGTATCGGGTGGGCGATAGCATTACCGGCAAGGTCAGCAAGATCGCCGATTTCGGACTCTTCATCGAGCTCGATGGCGATGTCGAGGGTCTGATTCATATCAGCGAAGTCGGACTCGATACGAACGTTCGGATGGAAGAGAAGTTCAAGCCGGGTGACGAGGTCACGGCGAAGATCATCAAGGTGGATCGCGATGAGCGGAAGATTGCGCTCAGCTTGCGCGATCACCAGATGGATTCCGATCGGCGCCAGGTCGATGAGTTCCACGCCTCACAGGGCGGGATCGATCAGACCCTGGGTCGCGCGGCCAAGCAAAGCCGGAAACGGAACCAGAGCGATTCCGAAGCCTAGGTGACGGGAGACTGAATGGGGCCACAAGCGGACACGGCGGTGAAACCACAGCGGAGCCTGCTGCGCCGTATCTTCTGGGCCATCGTGATCGGAGGAGGAGCGTTGATTCTCTTGAACGCGCTCCTCCCAGACCTCGATTTCTCAACCCAGGATCGTGTGGCCCTCATTCGCATCGAGGGCGTGATCCTTGATGCACAAGCGACCATCAGCGAGTTGAAGCAATACAGCGAGAACCCGCTGGTCAAGGCGATCGTGTTGCGCATCGACAGTCCCGGCGGCGGCGTCGTGCCGTCTCAGGAAATTCACGATGCGGTGAAGCGGGTCAAGAATAAGAGCAATAAGGCGGTGATCGCCTCCATGGGGACGGTGGCTGCTTCCGGAGGTTATTATATCGCCGCGGCTACGGATCGTATCATTGCCAATCCCGGCACGTTGACCGGAAGTATCGGCGTGATCATGGAAATGGCCAACTTCGAAGGCCTGATGAAAAAGGTCGGGGTCGAAGGGGTGGTCATCAAGAGCGGGCGATTCAAAGACGTCGGATCCCCGTTGCGGAAGATGAGCGATGAGGAACGCAAGCTCCTGCAGTCGGTGATGGACGATGTCCACCACCAGTTCATTCAAGCCGTGGCCGACGGTCGGTCGTTGGAGGTGTCGGACGTGGAGCCGCTGGCGGATGGGCGGATTTACACCGGCCGCCAGGCCAAAGAGGCGAGGTTGGTCGACGAACTGGGCGATCTGGACGATGCCATCCACATCGCGGCGGACATCGCCGGCATGGAAGGTGAGCCGAAAGTGGTCGAGCCTCGCAAGCGGTTTTCATTTCGAGATATCATCGAATCACGTTGGTCGTCGGTGTTTCCGAAGCTGGAGTTGAATACCGGCGTCAAACTGAAATACTTGATGGCGTTCTGAGCGGCCGGAGCGCATCGGTAAGGCGACGCAGCAATTCAGCCGTGCGTAAGCCCCACCCACGAGGAGAGGGACGATGACCAAAGCGCAGATTATCGAACGGGTATCGGAGCAGGTTACGACCTTGACGAAGCGGCAGGCGGAGATCGTGGTGAACACGATTTTCGATTGTATTCGCGACTCGCTGCGGAACGGCAATAAGACGGAGATCCGAGGGTTCGGGAGTTTTCGTCTCCGCGCCCGGCGGATGAAGGAAGGTCGTAATCCAAAAACCGGGGCGACTGTTGCGGTGCCGGCCAAGCGTGTGCCATTCTTCAAGGCAGGCAAGGAACTGAAGGAATTACTCAATAAGTAACAGGAGTGATACCGTGGCAGAGTCCTCAAATATAACAGCCCCAGAGGTTCGGTGGAGTGACGGCGCGCTCAAGCGAATGGAGCGCGCTCCCATGTTTTTGCGAGGAATGGTCCGCCGCCTGGCTGAGAAAAAGGCGCGAGAGTTGGGCTATCCCGAAATCACCGAAGAAATCCTCGATCAGTTCAAAGGTCAGATGATGGGGACCATGGGCGGTGAGGGCGGCATGGCTGAGGCGGCCGATCAAATGGCTAAGGGGCAGTTGCCTTGGACCGCGGCCGCGAAGGAACGCCTGGCGGCCGTGCCGGAGTTCATGCGCGGGATGATCAAGCAAATCGCCGACGAGATTGCCCGCAAAGGCGGCCACATGGAGGTTAATGTCGATCTCTTTGAGAAGGTCGAGGCCTTGGGAGAGATTCGCGAGCGGGAGGCGGCTCCGTTGGAATGGTCTGAAGGCGCGTTGGCGCTCTTGCAGCAGAAGATTAAGGAGTCTCCGCCGATTGCCATGGATTTTGTGAGCGACATGATTCGGCATGATACCGAAGAATTGGCGCGAGAGAAGGGGTTCTCCAGGATCGACGAGCAGACTGCGGTGCAGTTGTGGGAGGTCCCGCAGGAACGTGTCGCCTGGAGCGATGAGGCCTGGAAGCGGTTGCAAACTTCGCCGGATTTCGTGCGTAGCGGGATCCGCAAGGCAGCCGAACGTCGGGCACGCAAGCTGGGGTTGAAAGAGGTCGACTCCGAGCACCTCACGACATTCCGCAATCAGGCCATGATGAAGGCGGTGAAGCGCATCCGGTCGTTTGGCTATAACGAACTCACGTTCGATGCCTTCGACACCGCGCTCCAAAAAACTAAGCGATTGCAGGGGAACGATCAGGCGGAGAAACGCCTGCAGGAAATCCGGTCACACTTCAGTGACCCGGACGTCAAGAAACCTGAAGGCGGCACCCTTGGCGCCGACCTCATGGGTCGGTTCAGGAAGTTTCTCAAAGGCGAGGGCTCCCTCTAGAGAAGCAACGTTACCCCCTGTCTTCCCACGCGCCTGTCGACCTGAGGCCCATTGCGTCTCATCGCGGGACGGGCTATTGCCGAACAAGAATCAACTCAACATGCTTGAGGAGAGGTGTCGGTTGGCGCGACGGCTCCACCTGTTCATTCCGAAAGGAACGCGGGAGCGTCGGTTGCGAATGGGCTGTGCGAGGAAGCTCACGAGCCCAGAACAACCCACAGAACATGACGATCTGTGGGTTGCCGGAAGATTGTGGCCGATTGCCGGGGCTTAGTGAGCTCCGACGGCGTCAGGCCAGAATTTGTGCCGGATCTGCGGGAGCGGTTCGTTGTCGAAGTTCGGGATGTCGTACAGGCAACGGTCGATGGTCGACACCTCTTCTTCCGTGAGTTCCAGTACGACTTGCTTCTTCCAAAATTGGTCGAGCGCCAGGTAATCATTCGACGTCGGCTTCTCCGCCAGGAGCGCCTGCATTTTCTTAAATCCGTCCGTATCGACACCGCCGACGCGGCCGTTATTGCGATCGATACACCACTTCAACACTTCCGCCACACCGTACATCGACAAAGGGATATTGACTTTCTTGCTCATGGGCACCTCCTCCACACTTGGGCCGCATTGTAGCCTAAGGCTTTCCAAGTTTTCAAAGGGGCGAAAGGCCTAGATGTTCCAGCCCATTCGGCAAATAGTTGTGTTCGCTCGGGCGGCATGTTCTCGGAGTAGGCCATTCGTTGCGAAGCTCGAGGGGCCTCTGTATACTCCGCTCAACGGATGAGAACCGGGAGCGGCGAAGCATGGACTTGGCCGGAATGTCATGCCTTTTTCACCGGGATGGATATGACTGCCGACCGTCGAGGCATCAGGATTCAGTCGTTATTTGGTGTCGGACCGGTGCTATTGGCCGGGTTGATCATGGTTTCCGCCTGTTCGAAGGCCGATCCCTACGTTCCCCCGGACCCCTTTTACTACTTTGCCAGTTACCCGGTCGGTAAGAATCCGACCACCGTTACCACAGCCGACTTCAATCGCGACCAAATCACGGACCTTATCACGACCAACATATCGAGCAATACGATTTCGCTGTTGTTCGGCAACGGCGACGGCACGTTTCGAGATCAGGTTCAGGTGAAGGTCTGTCAGGAGCCCCGCTCCCTGGCCGTCAATGACTTTAATCACGATGACCAACTCGATGTCGTGCTGGCCTGCTCGGGAAGTGATCAGGTCTCGATCCTGTTCGGGCGAGGGAACGGGAAATTTGAAGACGGACCGCAGTATCCGGTCCATCGCACCCCGGTCTCTGTGTCCAGCGAGGACGTGAACGGTGACGGTCATCCCGATCTGGCTGTGGCGCTGCGTAACGACAAAGTGAAAATTTTTCTCGGGAGTGCGGCTGGAAACTTTCGTCCCGGCGTTCAATATGAATACGGCGATACACCCACGTCAGTGGCATTGAAAGATCTCAACCGGGACGGCAAACCGGATTTGGTCGTGACCAACGGCGGGCCGATGTTGAGTGCCGTGTCCGTGTGGATCGGCAACGGTGATGGGACATTTCGAGATCCCAAAGACTATAAGACAGGGCGCCGGCCGCTTGGCGTCAGCTTCGCCGATTTTAACAACGATCATCTGCCCGATCTGTTAGTCATCAACGGGGAGGGGGACAGCTTCACGACATTCTTGGGCAATGGGGATGCCACCTTCCAGCCCGGCAAGGATTCCGGTGCCGATGCCAGTCCGAATTTCGGGGCGGCTCACGATTTTGACGGCGATCATATTGCGGATGTGGCCATCGTGAATCTGCAATCGACCGATCTCTCCATTCTCTTCGGGCGAGGCGACGGCACGTTTCACTATCCGCCTCGCAACTACCGTACGAGGAATGGACCCTTTGCCGTGGCCAGTTACCGTGTCTCTGCCGATAATATGGAAGAGCCTGGCCTGGTGACGGCGGATAACGGCGCGGGCAGTGTGTCGGTGTTTCTGCATCATGGGCGTAAGGGGCAAGCTCCATCCGTTCGCGCAGGAGAATAGCCGCGGATTCAGGTTTGCGCCGGTTCAACCGAAGAGGAGACAGGCAGTTTGCTTGACACCTCAATAGGGCTCGGATAGAGTTCGAAAAGGTTGCCGACAAGGATCCGCGCCATGTTCAGCTACTAGACCGCGGGGGCTCGTGCGATCGTTTCTGTGGTGGTTTTGCATGGGCTGCCTGACGACGCTGGCAGTCTTGATGGTTCAAGGTGGGGTGCGCGATCTGGTTTCGGGGACCAACCCGGCGGGAAGTTCAGGCGCGATCCTCTCCTTTAGTACCACGGTCTTCGGGGGTGGGCTGTTGGCCGGCTGCCTCGCCCTGATCCTCAATCGACTCCGCTAAATACAGTGACGACGTCGGTATCGGCCTGAGATGCGCTGGGCCGACCACGAAACCGATTCGAAGGGGCAAGGGTTGGGCGATGCACTGCCTGAAATGCAAAGGATTCATGATGGTGGAGCGGCATTACACGCTCATGAATCGGCGTCTCTATGCCCGTTGCCTGAATTGCGGATTCTGGATCGACCTCGCCGATTTGCTCCGATTCTTTCATAAGGTGATCTCCAGTAGCCTCCGTGGCACGAAGGTGCGAGAAACCTATACCCTGTGAACATCAGACCCGGTCTGGCTGTCACAAGAAAGTGCGACCCTCTCCATGAATCGTGTACGTCGAACTTTTTCGATCGGTGCCTTCGGAATCCTGGCTCTGTTGTTCGACATCGGGAGCGGTCAGGCGTGGGCCCTCGATAGCGACGTAGACGATGAAGTCATTACGGTGCCCTTCGATCCGCGGCCGGTCCCGTCCGCCAAACAAGCAAATCACAGTCTGCGATGGCGGCACGTTCCGGCGCATAGCATTCTGCTCAAGGAACTCAAGACGGGAACTACTCTGTACCAATTTGAAAGTGAAAAGCGGCTGTCTCCGGCCAGTCTGACCAAGATCATGTCGGCCCTGGTGATCCTAGAGTATGGCCATTTGGATGACGAGGTGACGGTCAGCCCCAAGGCCGCGCGCGCACACAAGACGCATTTGCGCTTGCGAACCGGTCAGATTTTTCGGCTGGAAGATTTGTTGAAGGCCATGTTGATCGTGTCTGCGAATGACGCCTGCCTAGCGGCCAGTGAACATGTCGGCGGGGATGAAGCCCGCTTTGTCGATCTCATGAATGCCAAGGCCGCGGCGCTCGAATTACACAATACCCATTTCAGCAACGCGTGCGGGTTTGATGCACCGGAACATTATTCGACGGCGGAAGATCTGGCAAAACTGAGCGAGATCGCTCTGCACCACCCCGTATTCAAGGAGTTGGTGCGTGAAGAGCGGGAGATCATCATGCCGATCAATGAGCATCGGGCCTACGTCCTGCGCACGACCAACCGGCTCTTGGGTCGTATTCCGGGAGTGCAGGGCGTCAAGACGGGCTTCACCTCCAAAGCCGGCCGATGCCTCATTGCGAAAGTCTCCCAAGACGGTAGCGACCTGCTGCTGGTCATTCTCAATTCCAAGCGTCGCTGGAACACGGCGACGAGCCTCATCAACTATGGTCTGCGGCTCAGTGACCGACGGGCTGGTCTTGCCCGTTAACGACCTCTAGTTTTTTCCGGGCTGGTTCGCGACGGCCGGTTTTGCTATGGCAAGCGGGGCAAGGTTGTGCCCGTCGGAAGATGGGCACAGGTCTTCACGGCTTGCAGTGGTGAGGGGGCAAGTAACGGCGGAACTGAACAGACGACCGGGCTGTCTTAGCGGGGGAGCGAAAACTCCACGTTCACATCTTTCCCGAGATAGTTGACCTGGAAGCCCTGCTTGTCGTAGGCGAGCATGGCGCCCATGACGTTTTCGTCGCCGTAATCCTCTTTGCCGAGCAACTTGCGCACATCATCCGGACTCTCGCTGTTGAGGACGTTGCGAAAGATTCCGCGAGTTTTGTAGGCAAAGCGGTTGTTGATGAAAATGAGATCGACCTTCCCGTCCTGTACCCTGACCCCAGCCATCGGGCCGGTCGGTTTGCGTTGATCGAGCAGGAAAATAAACGTCGCCTCCTGTTCGGTCTTGATGCCGGGAATCTTTTCGTTCACCAGCCCATCCAGCGCTTTCCCTTCATCATCCCCCAACTTGATTCCGAAGAGGGACACGTCCTGGCTCGCAATCCCCTTGGGGTCGGTCAAGTCGTCCTTGCTGAGTTCATAAGGCCCGGCGCTCACCATGGCAGCGAGGTACAGGGATCCCATCATCGCCATTAAGGCTGTGAACGCCCACTTGCGCTGCATCATGAAGGCCTCCTTGGAACAGATCCTCAGAACTCACATCGTTCTGACAGTTGGTATAGGATATCGGGGGGATGACTCAGCAAACATGGCATTCTATCCAAGGAGGAGTCTGACTTTCAAGGTCGTGGCGGGTCTTTCAGTTGGAGTGGTGAGGGTAGAGGGGGATGCCATTGTTATCCTGCCGTGCGCTCTCTCGGCCGGTTCCGTTTAGGCAGTTCGGGGTCGGACTGCAGGTCCCGCATCGTCGTTTGGCAGATCGTCGCAAACTCCTCAGCGGCCAGTCCGCGGTGTCGCTTCGTCAGGTATGCCAAGCCGACGGCATGACGGGGAGTGGGATCGTAGAGATCGATCACCTGTAGATCCATTCGAGGGAGTCGCGAGCGGACGTAGAGCTCGGGAAGAATCGTGGCTCCCGTTCCCTCCGCCACAGCCTGAAGGATTCCTTCGGGCGAACTCATTTCCAGCACCACCTGCGGATGCACACCCGCCTTGGCACATTCGGCTTCGACCATTTTGCGCAGACAATAATCGACCGGCATGAGGACCAGGGGCAGCCGTGCGAGGTCTTGCATGCGCGCCCGACGTTTCCCGATGTTCATGCCTGCCGGGGCTACGAGGGCCAATCGTTCCTCAAAAAGCGGGACGGTCGTCAGTTGCGGATGCGTCAGCGGCAGTTAACAGATCCCGATGTCGAGGCGATTCGACAGCAGGCCGTTCACGACATCCGCCGAGGCCTGGGCATGTACTTGCAAGTGAATGTCGGGGAAGCGTTGTTTGAATCGGGATACCAGTGGGGCAATGAGGTAGGAGTTGACCGTCGAGAGTGCGCCCACCACCAAACGGCCTCGTTTTGCGCCTAGCAGCTCCTGCACCACCTGCTCGGCCTGATCCAATTCCCGCAAAGCCCGCTCCGCATGCACGTGGAACAATTCGCCGGCCTGAGTCAGGACGACTTTCCGGCCGAGCCGGTCGAACAGGCGGGTGCCCAATTCCCTTTCGAGCCCACCGATTTGGATCGAGAGAGAAGGTTGGGAGACATGGACATGTTCTGCCGCCCGGCTGAAGTTTTGGTGGGCCGCCACGGCCATGAAATACTCAATTTGACGCAATTCCATGGTGGTCCTTATTTCTCGCTATAGGATAAAGCTATAGAATATATGAAAATAATATATTAGACGAATAGATCATATCTCCCCTATCGTCTGGGGTCAACCGATGCGGCTGGTTGAAAACCCTGGCTCATGGTGGGGCGAGGAGGGCCAGCAGCCGATCACTTATTATAGGGGGCCCGATGATGGTATCGAAGAGTGTTGGAATGGGAGCGATTGTACTCAGTGCACTGGCGGTGCTGGCCGGTTGCGCGGATACCGGGAGTCTGAACGGAGCTGGGCGTCCTGGGGCCGGTGCGACGGCAGCAAAGTCCCTCTATGACCGTTTGGGGGGAAAGCCTGCCATTATGGCGGTGGTGGATCAATTTGTAGCCAATGTGGCGGCGGATGGGCGGATCAATGACCGCTTTGCGACGACGGACATCCCCAACTTGAAGGGACACTTGGTCGATCAAGTGTGCGGCGCGACGGGTGGTCCCTGCAGCTATCGCGGTCGCGACATGAAAAGCACGCACCTGGGGATGCAGATCAGCAGTGCGGATTTTGGAGCCCTGGTTCAGGATCTTGTCGCCGCGCTCGACAAGTTTAACGTGCCGGCCGGTGAGAAAAGCGAATTATTGGAGCTCCTTGGTCCGATGAAGAAAGATATCGTCGAGGTGCCGTAGGGAACACACAGCGGGGGCGGGTCTACCGGTCGGTCCCCGCTGCTCTTCACGATGCCGCGGTTAGGTCGCTTGATTCAAGCGGACGAGGGTGGCCGCGAGTCGGCGGAGTCGTTGAAAGTAGCTCAGGCTGTCTCCAGTCAGGTCATCGAGCAAGGTATCCAGGTCGGCGATGCAGTCCTGGAGTATCGCGATGCGTTGACTGTCCATTTCATCCTGCCCGTCGAGGTAAAACACGGCACAGCCGCCGATGACGGTATCCAGTGTCATCAATTGTCCTTCGTTCGGGCTGGAAAAACGGGGCCAACCCTCGCGGCTGTGCTCCTCCCAGAGTGAAGCGATGGTGTGGTGACTCATGACGATGGTCTCGATCGCGGTCGGCTGTAAGCACGAATTACCCGTGGAGCAACTCTACCGCATGCAGCAACAGAACGGCAAGCATGCACAGCCATAGTCCGAAGGACCGGTAGTCGATGGCTTCGCGGGAGAAACACCAATCCAGCAGCGTCGTGCGCCATGCGGCGGGTCCCCATGTGAGGAAACACCCCTTGATGATCATGGCGCCGCCGGTGATCCACCACAGCGGCTGATAGGGAATCGGCCCAGACCAGAGAATCAGAATGGCTCCGAGGCCGATACCGACGGCTTCCCATCGGAGCAGTTGTGGGCTGTGCAGGAGGGATTCCTGAACTCGTTGGATGACGAGCAGGGGGACCGTCAGCAAGGCGAGGCCGTCGGCCATCCAGATTCCGGCGATCGCCGCGAGTATGTACCGTATCATGGCATGAGCGAGATCTGCGGCATCCTGTCGTCTAAGGGTAGAGCCCGCGTTGGAGATGCGCCTGGGCCACCTTGTCGATGCCCGACATCAACGCCGCCATGCGCATCGTCGTCCGCTTCTCTACTGAGAAGCGCAGGGTTCGATGGAAGGCACTGGTGATGATGTCTTGCAGCCGGTCTTGAATATCTTTGGCTTTCCAGAAGAATCGCTGCACGTCCTGCACCCATTCAAAGTAGGAGACGATCACGCCGCCCGAGTTCGCCAGAATGTCGGGAATGATAAAGACGCCCTTGTCGGTCAGGATGCGGTCGGCCTCCAGCGTCGTCGGACCGTTCGCGCCCTCCGCCAGAATTCGACAGCGCAACTTGGATGCGTTGGTATGGGTAATTTGCTCGGAGAGCGCGGCAGGAACCAGCACCGTGCAATCGAGTTGCAGCAACTCTTCATTGGTAATCGACTCGCCCAGCTTGATGTCGCGTAACGGTTCGTGTTTGTCGCGATAGCGGTGGAGCACGTCGGCAACGTCCAGACCCTTCGGGTTGTATAATCCGCCGCTGACGTCGCTCACGGCGACGATTTTCGCTCCGGCTTGCTGCATGATGAGGGCCGTATGAGAGCCGACATTGCCGAACCCTTGAACGGCGACGGTCGATTTGGAGACATCCAACTTCAGGTGTTGCAGGGCTTCCAGTGTGACGTAGGAGACGCCGCGACCGGTGGCTTCCTCCCGACCCAGGCTGCCGCCGATCGATAAGGGTTTGCCGGTGACGACCCCCTGCACGGCATAGCCGACCTGCTGGCTGTAGGTATCCATGATCCAGGCCATGACCTGCTGATCCGTCCCGACATCAGGTGCCGGGACATCTTTGTCCGGCCCGATCAACGGAAAAATTTCCGCCGCGTACCGACGAGTCAGGCGTTGCAGTTCCCCGCGGGACAGCTTCTTGGGATCCACTTTCACGCCGCCTTTTGCGCCGCCATAGGGAAGATCCGCCACGGCACATTTCCAGGTCATCCACATCGCCAGCGCGGCCACCTCGCCAAGATTCACGTCTGGATGATATCGGATGCCGCCCTTGCAGGGGCCTCGCGCGGAATCGTGCTGGACACGGTATCCGGTAAACACTTCCACATGTCCGTCATCCATCTTCACCGGGATGCTGACCAGCAGGGAGCGCTGCGGCAGTTTTAAGCGCTCGCGCAGATTCGTGTCGAGGCGCATGGATTCTGCCGCTTCGTTAAACTGGGCGACGGCGAGCCGAAAGGTGTGAGTATCGAATTCGTTCATCACGTGACTCCTTGCTGGTGAGTAGCGCGCGGAGGGAAAGATTCCTGAGTCGTCGCCGGTGATGTTTCCATCAGACCCAGGAACCGGTCCGGTCCGATGTGTGCGGTCCAGTCCAGATGAAACCGTTGAGCAAAATTGGCGGCCAGCCTCTCCTGGACTGGGCCCATCTCGGGCGCTTCTCCTAAGAGTGCCGCCATGGACGTCACTCGGCAGTCGGTAATTCCGCAGGGGACAATGTGAGAAAACGGCGCCAGGTCCAGACAGACATTCAGCGCGAAACCATGCGTCGTGACGCCTTGTGAAATGCGCACGCCGATGGAGGCGATTTTCGATGGGACGCCCCCTCCCACCCATACTCCCGGCAGCCGCTCCCGGCGATGTCCGGTAATACCCCACTCAGCCAGGGTGCTGATGATCACGTCTTCCAATCGATGCACATAGGCCTTCGGTCCGGCACAGAAATCGGAAAGGCGGAGAACGGGGTAGCCGATCAACTGGCCCGGTCCGTGGTAGGTGATCGACCCGCCGCGCTCCGTGTGAATCACGGGGATGCCTGATTCCTGCGTCAGGCGGTTCTCTCCAGGCCAATGCTGGTCTTGGGTCGTGCGGCCTACGGTAAACACGGGAGGGTGTTCCAGGAGTAGGAGCAGATCCTCGCAACGGTCGGCCGCCCGCTCAGTCCGGCAGGCCCGTTGCAGACTCCAGGCCGTCTCGTAGGGGAGGGGCTTGCAGCGTATCAGGATGCCCGCTCGGGACGCCTGAGTCTGCGCAGGCACGTTCGAGATCGGGTGCGCGGATTCCGTCTGGAGGGGCTGATCGAGTTTCATGGGTTACGGCCGTGCCGGACCGGGTCGTGACACAATGATGGTGCCCGTGCCGGCCTTCCCTTGCGTGGTGACTTGAAACGACATCTGGTCGCTCGCGCGACTCACGGCGTGCCAGAAATCTCCGATGTTGTAGAGCGGATGGTTATCGATGGCGGTCACCACATCCCCGGATTGCAATCCGGCTCGCCCGGCCGGTTTAGCCGGATCCACTGAAAGCGCGAGGATGCCCCGGTCACTCTCCAGATCGAAGCTCGCGGCGACACTCGGGGTGATCGTCAGCGGGATCAAGCCGAGGTCCGGCCGCAGGACGGAGCCGCGATCCATCATGGAGTGAAGGTGTGGTGTCACCGCCTCCATGGCAATGGCGTAACTGATGGCCTGTGCGGAAGGAGCAATCGCGACATTGATGCCCACGACCTGGCCGTATCGATCGACCAAGGGGCCGCCGCTGTTCCCCGGGTTGATGGCGGCATCTGTTTGGAGCAGATCGTACAAGGTTTCACCTTCCGGCGTGAGCACCGAGCGATCGAGTGCGCTGATGACGCCGACCGTGACGGTGGAGCCTCCCTTCAGGGCGAGGGGGTTCCCGATGGCGATCACGGTTTCACCGATTTCGAAGGAGGTGCGCCGGCTGAATTCGGCCGGGACCAAATCCGGAGCGGTGATTCTGACGAGGGCGAGATCGAGCAGAAAATCACGAGCGACGACTCGCCCCGGTGTGAGCCGGCCGGTCGAGAGTCCCACCACGACGCTGGTCACGCCCTGCACCAGGTGATTATTGGTCAGGATGTGCCCGCCGGCATCAAGAATCACGCCGGAGCCGGAGCCCGGCGGGGCCCCGTGTTGAGAGCCTCCCTGGGGAATGCCACGCGTGAGCACGGTGACGACCGACGGACGGACCTTTGCCACAACAGCGGGTACCGACAGTTCTGTGAGCGAGGTCGATTCATTGGGGTTGTGGCCTGCGCCGTTCGCCGGTGTGCAGAGGCTAAAGATGGAGCAGGAAAGCAGTCCCCAGGCGAGCCATCGTGTCCGATCGGGTCGGGCGGCAGAGGGGCGACTATAGGGGACTGTCAGCATAGGGGGAGAGCCGTTCCTGCGTTGCCGCATTCTCTCACAATAGGATGCATGGCGAAAGCGCGGCAAAAACAACACGGGCGAGGTATCACCCTCGCCCGCATCGCGCTGCCGTATGAAGCATCTCGTGGTTACTTGATGGCCGCGAACATCTCCTTGACCATCGGGGTCTTAAGTTTCTTCAGGGCTTTGGCTTCGATCTGCCGGATCCGTTCGCGAGTGACCGACAGATGCTGCCCGACCTGCTCCAGTGTACGCGCCTGGTCTTCCCCGATCCCGAAGCGCAACCGGATGACGGTTTGCTCTCTGGGGGTCAGTGTGCCGAGAATGCGGTCCATTTCACGGGTGAGCTCCGTGCGGTTCACATGGGCGTCCGGCGGGACCGCCTGCCGGTCCGGCAGCAATTCGCCCAGCTCCGTGCCGCCATCTCCGACCCGATGCTCCAGCGCCACCGGTTCCTGGAAGGCCTGAATGGTCTCATGCAGCCGATCGGGGCGCATCCGCATGGTGGAGGCCACTTCTTCCAGGCGCGGCTGTCGTCCTAACTGTTGGACAAGACGGCGCGAGGCCCGGAGAATGCGGTTCGAAGCTTCCGTCTGATGCACAGGAATCCTGATGGTGCGTGACTGATCGGCCAGGGATCTGGTGATACCCTGCCGGATCCACCATGTCGCATAGGTACTGAACTTGAACCCCTTCCGGTGCTGGTACCGCTCAGCGGCCTTCATCAATCCGATATTGCCTTCCTGGACCAGATCCAACAGGGTCAGGCCACGTCCGGTGTAATGCTTGGCCACATTCACAACCAGGCGAAGGTTACAGCGCACCAGCTCGTCTTTCGCCGTCTCCAGGGTGATGCGTGAGGCTTTCAGTTGCGTCAAGGCCGCATCCAGTTCCTTGCGGACCGAGACGGGCACTCTGCCACCGGTGGTGGCGTCCAGTTGGAGATCTTCCAGTGCGCGTTCCGCCTGATTAAGGGCAGTGGCTGAGAGCCCGCTCAGACGGCGCACTGTATTGAGCGTCTGGAGGCACTCGGTTGTGCGGTCGGTTCGTTTCAGGCGTCCGCCGGTTTTGACCGCTTGTTGAAGAGTCTGCCGGATTTGGCGTGTGCCGAGATCAAGTTGTTTCGCCAGGGCAATCTCTTCCTCCCGTTCGAGCAGCGCGCGTTCGCCGAACGAACGGAAGTAGAGGGATTCCAGGAGAAAGGGCGAAGAGGCCGAGCGCGCAGGTTTCTCAGTCGCCGTGTCCTCGGAGTCCCCCTCGGTATCTGCCTGGTCGCCTTGCACGATGCTGTCCAGCAGCGTGCTGGCTTCCGGGTCATCGGCATCTGGATCCACCTCAGCCGCAACCGTCGGTTCTGTATCGTCTTGAATCGCGAGCGCATCTTTCATTGTTGTCACCCCTCTTCCCCGTCCTGGGGAGGTTCGCTTATGGTACAGCTTGGAGAGGCTGCCTGTTCTACTACATCATTAGAGGCAGGGCGGTAAAAAAGGATTCACTCTCGTTCGTGCCCGCTCTGGACTCCGTCGCTCAGTGGTATTACGAGACAGAGGGCAATCCGGATTGCCCACGAGACGAGATAGGGCCGCTCCTGTCGGTGTCAAGAGGCGCGACGAAGCGGCCTGCCGGAACAGCGTCACCGGTGATTCGGTTGAAAACCCGCGGGCAGTCTCCTAGAATGCCGGGCTATGTCACAACTACAAAACGGCGAACGTGTTCATCTGGTCGACAAAAAGGGCCGGCAATATGCCCTGACATTGAAAGCCGGAGATATCTATCACTTCAGCGGCGAAACGATTCCGCACGATGAGCTCATCGGCAAGCCGGACGGTACCGTGGTGACCCTCTCGAAGGGCAGACGGTTCCTCGCGCTTCGGCCGACCTTCGGGGAATATGTCCTAAAAATGCCTCGCGGGGCCCAGGTACTCTATCCCAAAGACCTGTCGTTGATCCCGATGTGGGCGGATGTCTATCCCGGCGCGCGGGTCTTCGAGGCCGGAACCGGGTCCGGAGCGCTTACGATGGCGTTGTTGCGTGCCGTGGGACCGACCGGCCTGGTCGTCACCTACGAAGCCCGTGACGATTTTGCCCGTACGGCATTGACCAACATCGAGCGCTATATGGGGCCCGTGTCCACCCTCATGCCCTGTCACAAGAATGCCTACGAAGGCATCGATGTGCTGGAAGACGGACGCTTGTTCGATCGCCTGGTGCTGGATTTGCCAGAACCCTGGCAGGTGGTGCCGCATGCGGCAAAAGTTCTGCGCTCGGGCGGTATTTATTTAAGTTTCGTGCCGACCATCCCACAGGTAATGCAAACCGTGGAGGCGCTGGAGCGCACGTCGGTCTTCGGCATGATCGAAACCTTTGAAACGTTGTTGCGGACCTGGTCGATTCAGGGGCGGAGTGTCCGGCCTGATCATCGCATGGTGGCGCATTCGGGCTTCCTGACCGTCGCACGAAAGGTCGAAGCGGACTGGTGGTCTCGTCCGGGCAAACCGGTCGAGGTAGAAGCAGCCGGCGAGCAGGATGACGAAGCGCACGAGGGGGAGGACGCACAGGCATGAATCGGTTACAGGGGAAAGTGGCCATCATCACCGGCGGGAATGCGGGAATCGGGGAGGCAATCGCGAAGCTGTTCGCGGATGAAGGTGCCTCCGTCGTGGTAACCGGTCGCCGGAAGGAAGAGCTCGACCGGGTGGTGAAGGGGATCGGTGTGAACGGAGGGCGGGCGCTGGCAGTGGTCGGATCCGTCACGGATGAGGCCCACGTGCAGGAGGTGGTCGCGCAGACCCTGCGGACCTTCGGCAAGCTGCATATTCTGGTGAACAACGCCGGAATTGGCGATTTCGGCAAACGACTTCACGAAATGGACGATGCCACCTGGGCAAAGGTGCTGGACATCAATCTCACGGGGGTCTTCCGGATGACCCGCGCAGTTCTTCCGGAGCTGATGAAGGGTGGGGGCGGTTCGATCCTCAACATTTCCACCGTGGCGAGCCTGGTCGGGATCCGCGGTCTGTCGGCCTATGCCGCGTCCAAGGGCGGCTTGGACTCGTTGACTCGGTCCATCGCCGTCGATTACGCGCAGGACAACATCCGCTGCAACGTCATGAATCCAGGCCTGGTGGACACGCCCATGGCGGCGCCCTTGATGGCCGATCCTGCCAGCCTCGAACCGATCATGGCCCAGTATGCCATCCGTCGGCCCGGCAAGCCGGAAGAAGTGGCGAAGATGGCACTCTACCTCGCATCCGACGAGGCCACCTGGGTGACCGGAGGGACGTTCCCGATCGATGGCGGCATGACCATCAGTAAGGGATGAGGAACAGAAGGTGACGGCCTGTCGCGGCCTGGGACGACGACCTCCGGAAGGATGCTGCGACGCAGAGTCGCAGGAAGCGAGGAGGCGATCATGAGTGGCTTGCCACGTATCAACGCGCTTGTAATTCCGGTCCTCTTTTTGGCTGCCGTCTTGTACGGGGTGCTGGAATCAAGCCTGGCGCTGGCGCGAGCGGAGGGTGGCACGGAATTCGTGGGAATGGTCTTGTCGGTGGATGCGGCATCCGGAAAATTCGCCGTCAAGAAGGACGGCGGTGGAAGCCGGTTCACCTTCGTCGCCAATGAAAAAACCCATTTCGACGGCGGGGTGAAGGCCGTGAAGGATCTCAAGAAAGACGATCATGTGACGGTGCTGTATCAGGTGCAGGGATCTCAGTACACGGCGCTGAACGTGAGGCTCATGAAATAGAAAGCTCCGGCGTATGGACATCACAACTCAAACTCAATGGTGCGGCATCATCGGCAATCCGGTCGAACATTCTCTCTCGCCGGCGATTCACAATGCGGCCTTTCAGAAGATGGGGCTGGATCTGGTCTACCTGGCGTTTCGGGTGGAAGCCCTCGGCGATGCGCTAAAAGGGGTGCGAGCTTTGGGGAATGCGCGAGGGTTCAGCGTGACGATTCCTCACAAAGTGGCGGCGATTCCGTTTCTCGATGAAGTTGAACCCACCGCCAAACATATCGGTGCGATCAATACCATTGTCGTCGAAGAAGGCAAGTTGAAGGGCTACAACACGGACGCGTCTGGGGCGTTGCGCGCGTTGAAAGAAGGCGGCGCGCTGCTCGACGGGCATCGGATCCTGATCCTGGGCTCCGGTGGCGCAGCCCGGGCGATTGCCTTCGCGTTGGCAACCGGGACGGGCATCGCCGGGTTGACGATCCTCGGGATCGAAGAAGCTGAGCGGCAGAAATTGGTGAAGGACTTGCGAGACAAAACGAACATCCCTATTGAAGATGGCCCGCTCGCGCTCGAGTTGCTTCGCAACTGGGTGCCGCACGTGCGCACCTTGATTCACTGCACGCCGGTCGGGATGTCGCCTCGTGTGGAGGAGTCCTGTGTGCCGACGAATCTCTTCCGG
The DNA here is from genome assembly GCA_024998625.1 of Nitrospira sp. Taxonomy (GTDB): domain Bacteria; phylum Nitrospirota; class Nitrospiria; order Nitrospirales; family Nitrospiraceae; genus Nitrospira_A. The sequence continues at coordinate 148,327 of JACOEL010000010.1, forward strand.
CCCGAATTGACGGTGATGGATATTGTCTACAATCCGCGCGAAACGAAACTGCTGCAGGAAGCGAAGGCGGCCGGCTGTCGGACGATTTCCGGTTTGGAGATGTTCCTCAACCAGGCCGCGCTGCAATTTGAGCTGTGGACGAAGCAGCCGGCCCCGGACGATGTCATGCGACGGGTCCTGGAGTCTCGATTTGGTTAGGACAGCGGTCGGCTTCCCGCAGCAGGGGCCCGCACAAGATTCTTGCTTCAAGGCATGGAGCCGCGCATGAATCTCGTCTTGATCGGATATCGTGGGACCGGCAAAAGCACTGTTGGAAAAGTGCTGGCGCGTAAGCTGGGCTGCACCGTGGTGTCGACCGATGCCGAGATCGTGAAGCGGGCACAGCTGTCCGTGCCTGAGATCGTGAAACAGTTCGGGTGGGATCATTTTCGTGACTTGGAGTCGGCTGTCTGTCGAGATGTTGCCGGCCGGGACCACTTGATCATCGATACCGGCGGCGGTGTCATCCTACGGCCAGAAAATGTGGACGCGTTACGACGAACCGGGACACTGGTCTGGCTCACCGCGACCGTCGAGACGATCACGCGTCGGATCGGCGGTGACACCCAGCGGCCTTCGCTGACGGGGACAAAGTCTTTCACGGAGGAAATTCGGGATGTGTTGGCCGAGCGCACCCCCAAGTATCAGGCGGCAGCCAACCACGTGGTGTCAACCGATGGGGCCTCGACCGCCGAGGTTGTCGAACGCATTCTGCAACTGCTATCTCATGGGTCAGCTGGCTGAAGTATCGAGCCTGTTGGTTGTGACCGTCACCGTTGGGCTCCGCGTTTCTTGACATCCCCTCGGTAACATGGTTCTTATACCGGCGCGCGCCCGTAGCTCAATTGGATAGAGCATCGGACTTCGGATCCGAGGGTTGGGGGTTCAAGTCCCTCCGGGCGCACCATATAATCAATAGGTTGCATCGTTTCTCGCTCTTCCCCCTCCGGTTTGGTCACGGTTTTGGTCACGGTTCCAGCCAGACTCCCTCGATTCACTGCGTCCCGAAGATGTCCTGGAGCAAGGTGGGCATACCGGAGGGTCGTTTCAATATCGCGGTGTCCGAGAATCTCCTTCACCGACACGAGATCGACCCCTGCCATGACACGGCGGCTGGCTGCGGTATGCCGGAGTGAGTGCCAGCACGCCCCGGTGATCCCCGCTCGGCGCAAGCCAGGCTCAAACGCACGCCGGAGGAAGGCCCTGCTGTCCATAGGGTGAGTCACGTCCTTTAAACCTGGGAACACCCAAGCCGACCGAAGAAACGAGTCAAATGACCTCAGAATGGTCTTGGCTCCTTCGCTCAAAGGCACATGCCGGGTTTTGCCTCCCTTCGGCATAGGCAGGGTCAGGACCTCGTTCTCCAGATCGACCTGGTTCCAGCGGAGCGAGAACTGTTCTCCTCGCCTCAACCCAGTCTCAACGGCAAAGGCCACCAATTTCCAATCGTCCGGGCTCATCACGCCCCTCAACCGGTCCAGTTCTTCACTCGTCAGGAAGCGCGTCCGGTTTGCTTCCGGGAAGAACTTGAGACTGGACACCGGGTTCTTGGTCAACTTGTCATCTTTGACGGCTAACATGAGCACATGCCGAAGGAAGGCAAAATGTCGGTTAATCGTGGCATCCGCCCACAGTCGTTGCGGTTCCTTCGTATTCATCTTCATCTTGGCGCGCATTTTGGCTTGAATCCGCCGAAGATCATCAACCGTAATCTGGGTGACTAGGCGACTCCCAATAAGAAGGGACCAGCGCCGTCCATAGAGTACTTCGCCAGCCTTGTTGCGGTTGACAGACCCTTCGAGGTAGCGGTTGATCCAGGCTCGAAGCGTGATGTCCTTCCGGGGTGCAAACTTTTCCGGGAAAAAGGTTCCTTCTCGAATGTCGGCCTTCAGTCGGCCATACAAGGCTTTGGCCTGAGATTTCGTGTCACAACGAAACCAGCGCTGCCGTCCATGTTCGTAGAGGCGGACCCACCACCCTTCGCGGCCCTTCCGCTGGGTGATTCCTCTATCCTTTCCCGCTTTTCTTGCCACGGTGGCTCTCCTTTCGCTCCCCGGTCTTCTGGGCCTCGCGCCACTTTCTCGCCGCGACTCGGTTCTGGCAGCGGGGGTGGCAGTATACCTGGTCCCGCCGGATCGCTAAATAGATCTTGGCGCATTCCGGGCAGCGTCGAATGTAGTCTCCCGACTGGGCCAAGAGGTGCACAAAGCGGTACTCAAACTCCTTCGCCTTGCGTTTCGCGCTCACGAAGATTGTCCCGGTTTCGTCGGAGAAGCTGCCTGGCGATACCACGACCAGCGTCATCTGCGGAAAGGTGAAGGCCGTGTATCCTTCGTGCCAGTAGAGTTCTAACTGCTCCAGGACGGTGGCTTGAATGTCCTGGGCTTCTTTGCGACTGGGTATTGTCTGATAGTTCTTCGCATTCGGCACCCCTTCCACGCTCCAGCCACTTTCGGGGGCCACCATCCCGCCGTATCGGTCTCCCGTCTCGTCGACAAAGGCCGCGACTTCAAACGCTACCAGCGTCCATTCCGTGGGCGTCAAAGCCTCCAGATCGATCTGTAAAAACCGGAGCACCCAGCCGACTGCGCCATCCGGCATCGTGCGGATGCGTTCGGTGGCTTTCTGGTACTCCTGTTGGAACTCCTGCTCGGCTTTCCCCTGTGCGCTCATGCCTTCCGTTCCTTTCTCATGCCAAACCCTCTCCGTCTTCCTGATCCCAACACCACTGAAAAAAGTGTCCTGCTGAAGGGCCGTCTCCACCTGAATTTGTTTGGCAAGTGTACCTCCGCCTTGCTAATGGCTGTCAAGAGCAATCACGTCTAAAAATAATTAGCCGTGACCTCTTCACAACCATTCTTCCAAGGAGGTGTCCGATGGTCCCGAGTACAAAATTGATCACCATTCGAGATGCGGCCAACCGGTTAGGGCTCAAGGAAAGCACGATCAGGAAATACATCCTGAAACGGCAGATTGCCTATGTGAAGCCGTCGGTGCGCGCCGTGCGGATTCCCATCGAGGAACTGGAGAGGATTCTGGCTGCTGGGCTTCGTCCAGCTATCTCCCAGGCGGAAGGTGCGCGATGAGCCGCTGGAAGGAGTTCCGGCGGGAGCCCGTCGCCGGGGAATGGACCAGGAAGCAGAAACGGGGCTATCACCGAGTCCGGTCGCTCCTCTGGTTCTGGGAGTGCCACCAGTTCCAAGTCCTCTGGGTCACGCTCTCGACGGCGGAGGGCGGGGATGCGGAGAAACTGACCTATCACCACAAGCAGCTGCGTCAACGGATCGAACGCCAGCTGGGGTTTCAGGGTTTGGAGTATTACCAGGTTCGAACGGAAGAAGGGCATGGCGTGCTGCATATCTTCTGGGCCTGGCGGGTGCCGGACGGAGAACGTTCGAGGCGTTTCTGGATCTCCCAGGAATGGCTCTCGGCGCAGTGGCAGGCCCTCCACGGGGCTCCGGTGGTCTGGATCAAGGCCTATCAGCCTAGTCATCGTTCAAGGAACCGTCTGAGCCGCTACGTCATCAGTCAGTATGTCCAGGATCAATGCGGCTACGTGAATATGTGTTGGTCCTGGAAACGATCGCTTGGCTTTCCCATCAGTCGGCTCTGGGAAGAAATGCGGCATCAATGGTCCACCAGGAACGCTTATCGCCGGATCAGAGGTGAAATCGAAATCCCGCGTATCGTCTTTATCAAGACCTGGGAGGATCTGCTCTCGGGCCATCCGATTTGGTTCAGCGGCACGATTCTGCAACTCGTGTTGGGGAAGGGGCTGGTCTATCAGGAGGTGTGAAGATGATCTGGCACCGATGTAGTCTCAAATTGCCAAGCCTGTTCGGTCCAGCCTGTTGCGGACGGGAAGCGACCACCTATGATCGTGCGCGCAAAGCCTGGCTCTGTCCGGAGCATACGAAGGAACGGCTCTGTGAGTTCTGCCAAGTCGAACGGGCGTGGGTACGGTTGTGTTATGCGCAGCACGACGTGACGTGTGAAATCTGGCTCTGTGTGGACTGTGCGGGGCTCTCTGCGCGACGGTGAACCAATCAAATCAAGTTGTCCCTGTCACCCGTCCACTATCCGTCACGGGTGAGAGGGAACGATGATCCATCCTTGTCCAAGGCGGCGATGCGTCAGCTTGGCCGCCATTCTGTTGGATCGTTGGATCCAAAGACAGAGAAGAGGAATACTGAAGCCATGGGGAGAGTAGGAACGCAAAGACTCCGCCCAACGAGGCCGCCCGGCCGTTCCGGACCACTGGACCGGACGGCCGGGGGGATCGGGGGCGCAGCCCCCGCTTCACTTGATCTATATGGTCAAAGTAGGATGCCAGGGGCAATGTCTCAACATTGTTTTGCTAATTAAATCACGCTATGCTCGCATAAAAAAATGGTTAGGGAACAATATGCAAACTGAATTATTGAAGGATTTGATTGAGAGCGTAAAAACCGCTCACAGATTTCCTCCTGCGAATTTCTTTGAAGCCTACCTTGAGAGTCCTGGTCGGCAGCGAAACATAACTCGTAGTGATGTGCCCCACATTACAGGGTCATTTTGTCTTTCTTGCATAACTGAAATTTTGGAGTCGTTTTCGGATCTTGTTATTCAAAATCTTAAAAATATCGGCTTGCAGGATGATGTTGCGATTTGTGACGTCCTTATGAAAGCGGAGCAGGAACTCTTCACCGAAGCACGGGCTCTCCTGAAGCGTGAATTTCCAAACGATGATTGGCTACTCCCAGCGCTATCTTCATTAGATGCAGGTCAGAAGGATGTCGTTGACAGACTGATGCGAAAAATCAAATTGCGAAAATTGAATATGGGCTTCAATAGCTCGGCAACCTCGGTTCGGGTTACCGAAAGCCAAAATGTTAACGTTGTCATAGGTTCACTTGAAACCACAGTACACCAGATGATCTCCAAAGGGGGCACTGATGAGGAGATCGCCCGACTGCTCCAAGATTTTATCCAAATAGTAGAAAAGCTTGAGTCTCGTTATAAAGATGAACAGATGGCCCTTCTAGGACTCACCAAAGGTATCGTGAAAGAGATTGAATCGTCGCCTAAGGAAAGGAATCTATATACTCTCGGGGCAGTCTTTGAACAAATACGTAATATTGGCGCGACGATTGGTGGTGCTGGGGAACTAACCCATTTTCTGACAGTGAAATTGCCCGAACTGCTACGACTCATAGGCCTTGGGTAGTTGTAAAGTTGGACAGTTTTACAAAATTTCAGGTTAGCAACACTGGCACGCTACCTTCCATCCTAGTAGCAATCATAAGGGTTGGAGCCGGCGAACAATTTGCGATCTCCCCATATAAGAGGAAATGCATATGGCAAAGGCAATGACTAGGTCTGAAATAGTGAACCACCTGTCCCAAAAAACAGGACTCACTAAGAAAGTGACTAGTCAATTCCTGAATGATCTAGCGTCATTAGCATATCGAGAGGTTAAGAATTCTTTTGAAATTCCAGGCATTGGGAAATTGGTGCTTTCTAGCAGAAAGGCTCGCATTGGTCGAAGCGCTAGCACGGGCAAGTTTGTTGGAGTCGCTACACAGAAAGTTGTTAAATTCCGTGCGAGCAAAAAAATTAAAGAAAAGTTGTCTGAAGGGACAGGTAGTGGCGGACCGAGAATAGTTAGATGAAGGTTAAAGACACTCTAGAAAACTATTATTACTTCTCGGGAAAAACCAGTGACCTAGTCAGGCAACTGGGATTCGGCGGGATTGCGCTAATTTGGGTGTTCAGGTATGAGGCAAACGGCACGCAAACATTACCTCCCGAACTTGTATGGGTAGGCGCTCTCGTTGTGCTAGGGCTGGTTCTGGATTTGTTTCACTATATTTCTGGCACCGTGGTCTGGGGAATCTACCACAGGGTCAAAGAAAAGGCCGACCCTAGTGAAACAAGTAACTTTCGTGCACCACGGGCAATCAACTGGCCCGCACTTTTCTGCTTCTGGCTCAAAACCCTCGCTATAGGGACCGCTTATATTAAGCTTCTAAAATTTTTGTGGAGTCGATTGGTAGTTTGATTCAAATTTTGATGTTATCAGACGGTTTGTTTTTATTAGGCTGCCTAATTTGTTCGTAATACACCCTTTTTCAGCATGATCGAAGTAACCGGACGAATCACAGGCGACACTGTCAGTTGGTTCCATAGGGATCCCTCTCGCTCAAATCAACACTGCCTTTACTGCGGGGTTCTAGTAGGGACAGGATCTACGGTTCCCTCAGATAGGGAGCATTTGATTGGACGCAATTTCGTGCCACCCGAGACTATAGGGAGCAACGAGTTCAATTTTTTATTCCGCTCATGCGTTAACTGTAATAGGCAGAAAAGTGATGCGGAAAGGCATATCTCAAGCGTCACACTCGTGAATAGCCCAGCTCGATTTATGGACCAACGTGTCGATAATATCGCAAAACGGAAGGCCGTGGCGGACTTCCATCCAGACAAGAAAGGGATTCCGATCGGTAAGGCCACGGAGCATGAGACTTTACAGTTTAACCATGGCTTTGGGTCGTTCAAGTTTGAGCTAACCTCAGGTCCACAGGCAAATGGTGACCTTGTAAAACTTTTGGCTCTGAAACAGGTCCAGGCTTTATTCTCACTGGTAACGACCGAGAACTATGCTGTACCAACAAACCTTCGGTTGCTTCCCATTAGACACTTCCGGTATTTCGGCTACTTCACCTCTGAAGACTGGGGTAATTCTCACTTGCGTGAGATCACGCAGCGTGTTCGCCACTGGCCCTGTCCTGCTAATATCGTGGCAGCCCAGGGTTATTTCAAAGCAGTACTGAAAAGCTGTGGGGAATTGGGTTGGTTTTGGGCTTTGGAGTGGAATAAATACTTGCGAGTTTTTGGCGCAATTGGGCGGGAGGAAATCTTTCAAACACTTCCAGATCTAGACTGGAAACCACTCCCAGATGGTTCAGGCCGATACAGGAGCGAGTCTCCATTGACAAGCAACGATACATTATTTACGGAGACGGTCACACCTCACCTGTAAATCGTGAGTTGCGTCAGTGCCGAGATTCCCTAACCTCGACTCGATAGCGATTCAATTTGTCCGGAGACGCGACAATACCATAGCAAACATAGAAGCACTCAGTCGCGAATAGGGATGTACGCTCGGCAGTCCACCTAGCGACCGATCATATGCGTTGCAATGCAAATTCAAGCGTCCGACTCGGATAAAGTGGGTGGAGCGATTTGGACGCCATATATACTCCTTGTTACGCGGAACCTCCTTCCGCCACTATAAGTTTCTCTCATCCTTCACAACATTTAGGTAGCGATGAAATTTAAACCGTCCCCTACCTCTGCGGGATTTCGTAAGCGCCATTCCACATTTATCTTTGAATACAGACCTTCACTCTTGCCGTCAGACCGTCTATAGCCTCAATTCTCAGCTGGGTAATTTGTTTAAAGGTCCGAGTGCAGCAGGGGGATGTTTTTTTAAGGAGGAAGAAATGTCCTTTGGCTTTAATAGAGCAACGGGATTGCTACTTCTTGCTATCAGTGCAGGATGTGCGCCAAAACCAATTGCGATGGATCACGTTGAAAGGGCCTCACTGAGCAGCGGTCAGGAACTCCGCATCCTGTATTACGAACCTCCAGATTTTAAGGTTCCCCCCGGCACAATGCCGTTGATAATGTTCGGTGCCGTGGGCGGCGCCATCGCAGCGGCTAATATGGAGCAGTCCCAAGGTCAGCAGACCGTGAAAGAATATGATGTGCAAGATCCCATTATTCAGGTGAGACGCAAATTTGTTCCAAGAGTCGGTTCGCTCTTAAATGTAGATATGTTTGGAGAGACAACCCCTCGTCAAGATGACGATTTAGACTCACTAAAAAAAGAGTTTGGCGAAGGCTACATACTAGATCTTGGGACCAGCAAGTGGGGGATTTTCAGGAAGCCTTTTGAGACTTTTCACTACGTCGCCTATCGAGGCCGTGCCAGAATAATTCGGGTTTCGGAAGCTAAAATTATCTGGCAAGGAGTATGTGACTTAGAAGAAAAAGATAACGAGCACACGCCTCACATTACCGAGTTTGAAGCGAACAATGGCGCCTTACTGAAAGACAATCTGGCTAAACTGGCTGCCTCCTGCTCGGATGAATTGTTGAAACAATTAGCTGGCAATGAAATGACAAGGTGAGATTGATCGTAATCATACTACCGACTGTCTTGCGATCCCTGTTGTGTGATCCATATGGATCTTGCCAGCACACAGGTATTTGGAGTCTGTGGTTTAACAGGAAACGTTTCTAGACATATGGAATTCAAGCGTGCGACTGGAATAAGGGCCGTGGAGGCGTATCGTGTCTCGTTTTCGAGGAAAATCTGGTCCCGGGTTTGGGGTACGAATGCGGGTATGCCCCCATCACCACTGATCCTTATCGGTTGAAGGTGAACCCTTTTTTCTATAAGGAGAAAATATCCATCTGCCTTCTCTGATCGCTGTCAGTCTCTAGGGTACTTTTTACGTCGTCTCGGCCAACGGTCTCGTTTCTTGGGGGAAGGTGCGATTGTTCTGACAGATGATTGACTTGTGCGACAAATGGCGTACAATGTGAAACATGAGGAAGGCGTCGCATCTGTCCATGTCAGACCGTATTAATGCCCGTATCGATATCGGCCTTAAAAAGAGAGCCGTGAAAATCTTCGATCGCCTGGGGATTAGTGAGGCAGAAGCCATACGGCTTTTTTATGCTCAGGTTGAACTCCATCAAGGTATTCCCTTCCCCCTCACCATTCCAAATGCCACGACCATTGCCGCCTTTGACGAAACCAACAAGCCGGAGAAACTCCCTTCCTTTAAAACCTTCCGCGCCCTCAGAAACCAGACGGGCGTATAGCCTTGCTCACCATCAAACCCACCAGCCGTTTTCTCAAAGACCTTAAGTTAGCCAAAAAACGAGGACAGGACATCGATGATCTCGAGGACATCATTGACCTCTTACAATTCCAAAAAGTTCTGCCTGTCAGAAACAGAGATCATGCCCTTTCTGGGAATTGGAAGCATCACCGCGAATGTCACATTGCCCCAGACTGGCTGCTGATTTATCGAACGGATGATGAATTCCTTTACTTGGAACGTACCGGCTCCCACGCTGATCTGTTCGAGTGAATGTGCCAGATCGTCCCTCATTTGTTAGGAAATCTGGTCACGGTTTTGGTCACGGTTCGGTCACGATTTTAGGCACGATTGCAGGTATGCCTCAATCGTCACTGATCGCTATCTTCTGATAGCGAAGCCTTTGTTCTATAAAGAGAACATATCCATCTGTCCACCGTGATCGCTGCCTTTCTCTAAAGTGCTTTGTGCGCCTTCGGATCCGAGGGTTGGGGGTTCAAGTCCCTCCGGGCGCACCACTTCGCTATAAGGTTCGGAGTTTCCCTGTCCGCCTCGACTCCCGCACAAACATCCTCGTCTCAACATTCAACTCAATCCTCCCAGGTCTCCTCACATCTGTTCATGCCCGTCGTCGCAGGTCACGTTCCGGCGTTTGCCTTTCAACATGCCTGAAAATATGGAGGTTTGTTTAGGTGTCCCGAGCGCTCATAACCCGGGACTGGCTGGGTAACTGCCTGAAATAAGGATGATTTTGTGTGTGCCTGTGCGAAATCCTGAGCAAATGGAGGCTGGTGCTATATTTGTAACGTCAGGCAGACGTTACACCCCAGCGCGAAGGAGCAAGGTTCATGAAGTACCGTGGCGCATCGCAATTGATGATGGGCGGAATGGCAATGGTTCTGTTGGCGGCACCGGGCTGCAGTAATATGAAGTGGTTTCAGTCGGGCTCCGACGATCAGTCCATGTCGGCGGAGGGTCGTTCCGGAAGCGAATATGCGACGCGCGATGATGCGCGAGACAGGCGCGACGGTACACAGGAAGAGCAGTATCCTGCCTTGGGCCGGCAGGACGGCGTGATCGAATCGGAAGGCGGCCGATTGCGTGGCTTCTCGCCGCTGGTGAACGGCCAGATTTCCGGGGAAGAGCGACTCAGCCGGAGTAACATCGGCAATATGCTGATGCCGGTCGATCGTGAGGAGAAGTGGTATGCCGAGGTTCGCCGCGAAGAAGCCGCGGCGATGGAAGCCGGGCTGAAGGATGTGTTTTACGGGTACGACCGGTACAACGTGTCGGACAATGACAGCGTGGCGTCGCTGACCACCAATGCCCATTGGCTCAAGGAGAATCCCAAGGCGCTCCTCAAGATCTCCGGGCACTGCGATGAGCGCGGGACCCACGATTACAACCTGGTGCTGGGTGAAAAACGGGCCAAGGCGGCGAAGAGTTTCCTGGTCGATCTGGGCGTGAACGCGAAGCAGGTGGCCATTGTCTCGTATGGTAAGGATCGCCCCTTCTGCGCCGACCACGACGAGGTTTGCCATCAACAGAATCGGCGCGGCCACATGCTGCTGCGCAAATAATCGAGCGGTCCCGGCGCCTTCCCGTGAGTGGGCGTCGGGACTAGGTTTCCAGCCGTCCGTGTCGACTTCACCTCTCCTACCTGCTTTCGATTCCGCCTCTTTTGCCACCCAGTCCGGATCGCCTATTTACATCTAGAGATCGTTATGGGCCTCGCTGTGATGAGGCATCTGACCGTTTCCTGGGGCAGGACGATTCCGGTCGAGTCTGTACTGTTTCGCTGACCTGAGACAGAAGGGTGACAATACGCGGGAGCTTATGGTATTGAGCCACAGCAGGTGACAGACTTTCTGTCCCCTTATTCGCCGAAGGAGTACGATTGTGAACCAGCGCTTTGGAATTACCGTGAAGTTTTTGATTTCGGCCGATTCGCCTGAAGAGGCTGAAGAGATCATTGAGTCGGCCTGTGAGAAGATGGCGTCCTCCATCCATGAAGGGGATGTAAGCTACGAAGGCATCGAAGACATTGAGGAGGAAGATGAATAGAGACGCTCGTCGTCTCAGTCGCCGCAGCGGCAAGGGTTTGGTAGCACTCCGTTTTGACGCAGGCCTGGTGAGACTGAATTTGAGTCAGGCCTTCTGCTGTGTGCTGTCGGAAAGTCAGGTGTTATGACGGATCACGTGGAGCTTTCCGGAACAGATTCCCGCCCGCCGGGATTTTTGAACCGGATCCATCAGTCCAATAAACAGTATCTCCCGCAGTGGCTCGGTGTTCCGGCCCATATTCACCATGTGGCGTATCGGATGGCCAACCCGCCGGTGGAACGCCCCAATAGCCGCCGGGAGTTCCAGCATCTGTTACAGGCCCTGGAGATTTCCGAAGGGGCCATCGAGGACCGGTTCGGCTACGGGTTTAAAGTCGCGGCCAACGGTGACCGCCTCGTCGTCGTGTGGGAAGCCCACACGGAGTATTACAGTTACCAGGTGTGGCATGTCGTCCGTGACGCGACCACCCCGCTCGATTTCGGGCCGATCACGTTTCCCGGCTACATGATGCCGCTGTGCCCGCTCGGCATCCGCGTGAATGCGCTCGACCTGTTATTTCTGCCGCAGGAGCTGCCGCTCGAACAGGAACTCCCGGCGCGGCTTCCCGGCGCTATGGTCTACGGCAGCCGTATCTTGAGCGACGACATCGTGGCGGTCACCAGTTTCACGCCGGACGAGTTCGACCGAGAACGGTATCTGATCTGCTCGACCTCCGAACAGGCGCTTCGGCAACAGGTCGCCAAAATCGTGGACACGATCGTCGCCATCGAGAACTATTACCACCTCGTCATGTTGCCGATGAAGGCGTTTTCACGCGCCGTCGATCAAATCCACGACTATGAGCAGCGACATCTCTATCAGCGGGCCGTCTTGATCGAGCAGCTCGGCGGAACGACCCCGCCGACCATGCAGAAATGGCTGACGGTCTTGACCCAGGACCTTTTACAAGTGAGCCGGCTGGCGGAGTCGATGCGGTACAGGCTCTCTGCTTCGGTGCCGTACGACCGCATCGTGCAGAGTAACCTCGCGGCGTTGCAGGAGCGACCCTACCCGCCGCTCCGGCAGATCTCAGAGTATGTGAGCTGGAAAATCACCGGCGTCACCGAGGGGTACCAGCAGTTGCTCCGGCGTATCGATGCCATGGAGAAGGATTTTGAGGCGACGGTGGCCGTGCTTCGGACGCATATCGAACTGCGTCTGCAGGAACAGAATATCCAATTGCAGGATCAGAACATGAAGCTGCTGATCAGTGTGGACTCCACCACGCGGGCCCAGGCGATCCTGCAGCGCACGGTCGAGAGTTTGTCTGTGATTGTGATTACCTACTACCTGACGGGCTTGGGAAGTTATGTGCTGAAGGCCTGTTACGAGATGGGTTGGCTGAAGAATGCGAATGTGGCGACGGCGATCTTCGTTCCGATCGCGTTTACGACGTCCTTCACCCTCATGACCGTAGGCCGGAGAATTATCGTCAAGCGGATGGCCAATCCCGCCAAGGATCCGGCAGGGCATTGACCTCTACCCCCGCTCGTCCGACTTCTTACCCTGTCGCGCTCTTTGCTGAGTTGCGCCGATGTCTTCTGCCTAGGCCGCGGTCAGTTCGCGACCGTTGGTGTTGGCTTCCATGGCCGACTCCTCAAGCACCTGGCCGATCAGGCGCTGCAGGCGGTTCTGCTCATCCCGACGCACCCGGATAAATTCGATGCCAGCTTTTTTCTCGGTGGTCCAACGCACTTTTGCGAGGCCCACCGTGAGCGGGCGCGCCTGGTCCGGTGCCATCACATGGAGTTCGAGGTAGTCGCCCGGTTGGACGGGCAGGGTGGTTTCAACCGCGCAGCCGGGTCCGGAGAGATTGATAAGGGTTCCCTGGCCGATCACCGAGTCGCCCGACAGGCGAACAGGGTAGGTCACTGCAACCCGGGTGGATGAACGAAGATCCATGTCCATAATAAGGCCTCCTTGCCTTGGCCCTCGTTCCTGAGGACGTATGGATCTTTTCGGTAGGGTTTTTCCTGAACTTTAGCGGGACTGCTCCAAACTGAGCCAAGTACCCTGTGGAGTCGGGGAAACTCTTAGGATGTCCGGTCGTGAGGAGGGGGTGGCAGGTCAGGATTGTCGGAGAAATGGCGCCGGCCTGTCAGCCACAGCGACAGGGGGATGCTCACAGGGAAAAGGATGAGGACAAGGGCGATGACAGCCAGAATCCTACCGGCGTGTCTTCGAGGGGGCGAGATCGGGGTGGCGAAGAGCATGGTTTATCGTCCTGGCCTCTGAGGCCTTGCCTGGTGATGGAACGCGGTCTTATTGCTCTTCGGGGCCTGTGGGGCGGTTCCTGTCCGGCATGGTGCGGAGGTCTGTCATCCACTGCCCGATCAAGGCTGCGAAGGCCACGACGGTAATCACAATCTCCGATAGGTGCTCCATGAGACGTCTCCCGCTGAGGCTCCAATTTGGGTTGAGCGAACTACTGGTACTGTTGTATTGAGCAACCCTCGTGCCAGTCGCAACAGGAACCGGCTTTCAGGGAGTGGGCGACATGGCGGGCTGGATACTCTGGTGGTTCAAGGGCGCCTGATTGTTGCAGCGATGGGCGGCGTGCTTCAGGCCGTCAAAAGAGATACGACCTCGTATCCTAAGGAATCTCTGATTTATTCTCCGTTCGCGATGTGCTAGGGGTAGCGTATTCCTGAT
>JACOEL010000011.1 GCA_024998625.1 Nitrospira sp.
AGTCGAGCCCGTCGACGAAGACGTCAACCACACGAACGGGATTGTCCTCGGCGATATAGTCCTCAAGTGACTCCGGAAACAGGGTGTGTTGCGACCGGTCTTGCCCTGCAATGAAGCGCTTCATCAGGTACCCCTCGTCAGGCTAGTGGACTGTACCGATTAGATCCGTCGTAGCATCGTCACCATGGGACGCGTAATCATGTGGCGGAAAATACAACGTATCGAGTGGCATCGCAATGGCAACCGACTCCCGAATGCATTGCTACCGTCCACTCGGTCACTGAAGTATGTGACGTGGACAAGAACAAACTGTTCCGTACGGATGCGGCGCACGTTTTCACACACCCTCGGTCGGAAGCAGCCGTTCAGAACAGTTAGGCGGCTGATTTGCAGCATTTTGAGTGGCTGGTTTGGAGTAGATCGGTGGCCGGTTTGAACAGAATACGCACCTACACGGCCCACCAAAGCCGAACGCGTACAAACTGCAACCCTCTCCCTATCGCCCGTACAGACCACGTGTAGACGGAAAGTAGTCGATTTTCCGCCTCAGACAACCGACCAGCGGACGAGAAACTGAGTGTGGCGATGAACAGGACTCGTCCGATTCACCATGGGTGTGCCTTCCCCACATCGTTACAAAAGAGGCGCGGCGAAAGAACTCAGCGTGTGCTGTTCTCAGCAGAGTGCACCTCGGAAGGTGGAAAAGTTGTCAGGAGAGGATGGTGCTATTCGTGGCGAAAAATTACTCCGCACATTTTTCCAGGAGCAGTCACTGCACGGAACAAATTACGTGTAGATTTCTAGGTATTCGGAGCTGCAAAAACGGCAGTTCCAAAGCAAGATTGATCAAGGGTATTGCGGCCTGAGCAGTGCTCGGACCGCCTATAAACCGCCTATGGAGCGGTAAGTGGGGAAGTGCGTTTTAAGGAAGTGATTGAAAAATTGGAGCGGGAAACGGGATTTGAACCCGCGACCCTCGCCTTGGCAAGGCGATGCTCTACCACTGAGCTATTCCCGCTTCCACCGACAGAAGAAGCGGGATTCTACCGGCCATGCGTAAAGACTGTCAAGCCGGGCAGCAGAATATCGTCATTACAGCGCCTCTACGTAGCTGTCTGCCCGGGGCCTCCGTCACAACCGACCAGTCACACGAAGCGCGGGTGGCCCCTTTTCTCGCAAACATACAGCCTTTCGACTCAGACCTGCGTGCTTCTTCTGTCCACTTGACGGACCTGCGAGGCTTGAGTAGAGTGATTCCAATGTCGGCGCACCCCATCCTGATCAGCGAGGTACCCGTAGCGTGACCTCACGTCCTCAGCAGTCCGCTCCGTTTGCAGCACAGGCCATTCCCTTCGACGAGTATCTCGCATCGGGCAAGATCCCCGAGGGGCTTCTCACAAGTGAATACATCGGGCAACAGTTTGTTGAGCGATTGGTTCATTACGTACTAAGCGTTCCTGCCGGAAGCTACACAATGGCACAACTCAGCCGTCTTCTCGAGGAGCTGGATCCGCGCGCCCAGGTCTTCTTCTTCAAGCGACTGAAAGAAAATAGTCCGGATAGTCTAAAAGATTTTGCCCCGCTGTATTATGGATTCATGAACGAGTTTCATTCCCTCCTGTTTACGTAAGTCACTGCCCAGTAAAAAAATACCTTGTCGGCCCCCCATTCTCAGGTATAATCACGAGAACCTCTTAATGAGCCAAGGAGCACTATGAATCCCACGTTACAGCGCGCTGTTACGAGTTTTTATAATCTGGTGTACGAAGCCCAGACTTTCGCGACCACCATGTCTCGAATCGACACCGCCGAGCAGGAGCACTATGCCGGGCGGATCGAAGGGCTGAACTGGGTCCTGGATCGCTGTCAGGAACTTGAGGACATGGATGCCAATATCACTCCCACGACACTGCAACGTGTCCTGACGGAAGTGAAATCGGACTTGGATCATGAGCTCTCCGTACAGCGACGCGAAAAAGGCCGACGGGCCGACGGACGCGAGGAAGCCCTGACCTTCGTGGCGGACTACTTGTCCAGCCTGATCACGGCAACTGAGATCGAATCCGCCAAAACTTCCGTGTAACCGCCTGTCGATTGTCTCCAGGCTTATCCTTCGTCATGGCCTCCTCCGAGGGCGACTATGGCCCGTGAGTGGATCATCTTCGCCGTTTGTCTCGGCTTGGGAGGCCATATTGCCCTGGCCGTGGTATTACACGCGCCTGATCTGTGGCCATGGAGCAAAGCCTGGCTCTATGGGCTGCTCTCAGGCGTTGCGCTCTATGTCGTGGTTCAGGTCGTCCGTTCACTCTGGTGGATTTTTCGAGGCAGGAACGCCGAGGAGCCGGAAACGCCCGAGGATCAACGTATCGGCCATCCTTGATTCCAACCAGGCAGGCATCGTCCTGTTGCACCACATCTATCTCCGTCAGTAGAATACCGCTCATGCAACCACGCTCGAACAGATCCTCGCCTCCCAGCTGGCCTCCACGCGCCATACGACCGCATCCTGCATCGGCACAACCGAGCCAACGCCAGACAGATCAGTATGACTCGTTTAACGCCTCCCTGCTGTACTGCGGACAATGCCGCCAGGCAACTCCTACACGTCAACGGCTCCTGCTCGTCCTGCCGACAGGCAATCTCTACGAGTACTTCTGCGCTCACTGTGGAGCCTCGACCGGCTCAAAGACCGAAAGTGCTTCGGCAGCAGGTGGACTCCTCGCCCCGTGAGCAGACGTGCCGCGATTCACTGACAAACGGTCACTCCAGGACGTGCGCTCACCCATAACACGCCGAGCTTCAAGCCGAGGGCATCGCTGCCCACGGCGAAGCGCCAACGTCCGGCATGGGAGCACTCGCATTAGGTAAGAGAGGACCGCGGGGAAGTATCAGGAAACCTGATCGAGAGGGATCCCTTCGTCGATCAACATAACAGGAATGTCTTCTCGTACAGGATACAGAATCTTGCTGTCAGATCGGATCAATCCTCCATCGAGCTTTTCCGTAACCGGCTTTTGGGCTTTATTTTTTATCGCCCCGCGCTCGATCGCACCGTTCACCTTTTGAATCAACTGCTCGTCGGCAAGAACCACGGCCTGCTTCGTTTCGGGGCAACACAGTATGGCTAACAGATCCTTGTCGAGATTCACCTTTTTTCCTGCGACATCACTCACAATATCTCTCACAATCCCACCCGATGGGGGTGACTGAACGGTTACCGGAAAGATAGTCCAAATGAATCGCCAGATCAAGAAGATACCAAATCGCACCCCTTTCTGATATCGTCAGTGATCTATTCCCTCTTCACTCACCAACATCGGGACGTGACGTGACCGCTTCACACCGGCTCGGACGCATTTTCCTCACCGGACTCCTCGTGCTCCTTCCGGCATGGACGACGTTTCTCATTTTGGCCGCACTGTTCGAGACACTGGATTCCTTCTTGCTCAATCTCATCGGCCGGCAGATCCAGCCCTATGCCCCAGGCCTCGGCCTCCTGCTACTCATTGGAATGGTACTCACGGTCGGGGCCATTGCGACGCAAGTCATCGGACAACGAGTGGTGCATTGGACCGAGGCCGTCCTGGACCGGATTCCCTTGATTCGCAGCATCTATATGACCCTCAAGGGCATGACGGATTTACTGAACTACCGGGCGCGCTTCGGACAAAGCACCGTGGTGGCCTTCCCGTTTCCACGCGACGGCCTTTGGGCCCTCGGCTTTGTCATGGGCTCTCCACCGGCGGCACTTCAAATCGCACCGATGGTGGAATTGGTGATGGTCTTTGTCCCGACCGCCGTCCATCCCTTCACGGGATACTTGGCCATGATTCCAAAAACACAATTGCACCCCCTGAACCTGTTGCCGGAAGAGGCGTTGAAGTTGGAGTTTTCAGCGGGATTATATCGCCCCTTACCAGGCTGGCTGACGTCGCCGGCACGTAACCCATCATGAGTCTAGCCGATAGCCTGACCGTGCGACCCGCCACACTGGACGACCTCGACGCGCTCACGACATTCAGCGCCGCCATGGCCCTGGAAACTGAACAACGCACACTGGATCACACACGCTTACGCCTGGGAACCCAGGCGGTTCTCGAACAGCCTGACCGAGGGCGGTTTTACGTGGCAGACTTGCGGCCAGAGCCGCCAGCCGATAGAGTAACCGTAGGCCAGCTGCTCATCACGTATGAGTGGAGCGATTGGCGGAACGCCCAATTCTGGTGGATCCAGAGTGTGTACGTTCACCCTGACTGGCGACGCAAAGGCATCTACCGGTCGATGCATGGCGCCATCATCAACCTCGCTCGATCACAACCGGGGGTGTGCGGCGTCCGGCTGTACGTCGAAGGCGACAATCACATTGCCAAATGCGTCTATGAACGAGTCGGACTCTCGCCATCGAGTTACCAAGTGTACGAATCTGATTTTGTCCTACCCAAACCCCACAGCGTCGGCACAAAGACGTAAGTCAGTCCGATCGACGTCCGCATAAGGAGGATCGCATGCGACGAGTCAGTGTGCTCTTGGTTCTGATGCTCCTGACATTGAACGCCTGTGCGTTCAGCCGGGGCACCCTCGGCGACGAGATCAAGACCGAAACCGTCAACTCCATCAAGAAGGGAGTGACCACCAGGTCGGAAGTCCTGGCTCTACTCGGCGCTCCGGACCGACTCCTTCAACTGAACGGACGAGATCTCTTTCAGTACTACCGGTACGATGCCAAGGTCGGCAGCCTGCTGTTGATCGTGCTCAATTTTTCTCGGGTGTCGGTCAAGAGCGACGATCTGTTTGTGGTGATCAACCGCGAAGGGACCGTCGAGGAAGTGATCGCGTCAAAACGAACAGATGGGCTGGAATTCCGCTTCTGGCCATTCGGAGAGTAAGGCCATGATAGGCTGGAACCGCTCTGTCACGATGCTGCTCTCTGTAGTCATTGCCCTGGCATTGTCCGGCTGCAACGTCGCTCGCCTCACGATCAACACCCCCCTGACGCCGGAATCGGTAGCCTTCATTGCGGAAGGCCGCACCACACTGGCTGATGTCGTCGACACACTTGGAGCACCGGATTCCATTACCGATACGGAAACAGGAACCATCGTCACCTACCGGTTCCTCAACGCCAAATATTCGCGGGTCAATTTCGGCTGGCTACTGAAACCCTGGTCACCCGTGGATCCCGACCTCGTGTTTTCGCGTTCCGGCCTGGGCACCGACGCCTTTGAACTCCTCTGCGACAATAATTGGATCGTCACCCACCATGCCTTCGTGCGGCACCGCCCGGCACCGCCGTTCACACCCTATCCGTTCTGACCTCTCTGCACATAGGCCGCACATCGGCGAATTGCCGCCCCCTGCGCATCTCGTTATAATGCCGCTCATGGGTGCAAGTTCTTCCGACGAGTCATTGAGCCAACAGGTCCCCGGCACCTCATCCTCCTATATCCCGGCTGATCACGACATCGACTTTCTCCAGCGCGACGAACTGCGCCCCCTACGCCTCGGGCTGGAGTTGCTCAAGCCGGAATTGATACAGACAGAGCAGGGTATCCGCTCGACGATCGTGGTCTTCGGGAGCGCACGGCTGCTGGAGCCGTCGCGCGCACGCCAAGCGCTGGAACAAGTCTCGGCAGCCTTGCAGGCCTCCCCCGACGATCGAACCTGTCAGCAACGTGTCGCCGTAGCCGAACGCCGTCTCGCCCTCTCGCGATACTATGATGTCGCCCGGGAATTCGGCCGGCTTGTGTCCTCAACCTGCCAGATCGACGGACAATGCGACTACGTCATCGTCACGGGTGGAGGCCCGGGCATTATGGAGGCGGCCAATCGTGGAGCCGCGGACGCAGGCGCCAAGTCCATGGGGCTTAACATCACGCTGCCGCACGAGCAGCGGCCCAATCCCTACATCACTCCAGACCTCTGCTTTCAGTTTCGGTATTTCGCGCTGCGCAAGATGCATTTTCTCCTCCGAGCCCGGGCGCTGGTCGTGTTCCCAGGTGGGTTCGGCACACTCGACGAACTCTTCGAGACACTGACCCTTCTCCAGACCGGCAAAACACGCAACATCACGATCATCCTGATGGGACAAGCCTTTTGGGAACGCCTCATCAATTGGCCGCTGTTGATTGAAGAAGGCCTGGTTGGACCCGAGGACCTCTCGCTCTTCCACTTTGCAGAAACGGCTCAACAGGCCTGGGAGCTCATCAGCCGAAGCCATGGAGGCCCGCCCACCCGATGAAACTCTCATTCCACGGAGCCGCGCGATCCGTTACGGGAAGCCGCCACTTGCTCGAAATGCCCGGCAATAAAATTCTCCTGGATTGCGGCCTCTTTCAGGGACAGCGGCAGGAAGCGGATCGTCAAAACCGGTTTCTGGGATTCGACCCGCGCTCGATCCAAGCCGTGTTGTTGTCCCATGCCCACATCGACCATTCCGGAGCTCTTCCCGTGCTGGGCAAACATCAGTTCCGCGGGAATGTGCACATGACCCGTGCGACCGTCGACCTTGCCGCGGTGATGCTGGAGGATTCGGCCCGCCTGCAGGAGAACGATTGCGCCTATCTGAACAAGAAAGAAAACCGTCGGGGCAAGCGCTGCCTGCAACCCTTCTATGAGAGCCGCGATGCCCGCGCCATCATCCGTCGCTTCGTCGGCGCGCGGTACGGGGACACGATCAAGGTGAGCCCTCGCCTCACCGCCTCCTTTCACGACGTGGGTCACATTCTGGGATCCGCTGCCATTCGCCTCAAATATTCCGCGCGTGGCAACAGTACGACGGTGCTTTTTTCAGGCGACCTGGGACGGTCGCAGATGCCGATCCTCCGTGATCCGACTCCGCCGCCAAGCTGCGACGTGCTGATCATTGAATCCACCTACGGCGACCGACTGCACGAAGAAGCCGGGGAGGCACTGACCCAAAAAGCCGAGCAACTGGTCGCACATGCCAAAGAACATAACAGCAAGATCATCGTGCCCGCGTTCGCGCTCGGGCGCACCCAAGACCTGGTCATGCGGATCAAACGATTGGTGGCGGAGGGACGAATCGACCCGCTCCCGATCTATATCGATTCGCCTCTGGCTTCGAAAGTGACGGATGTCTTCCGAAAACACCCCGAGTGTTACGACGAAGAGACTTTCCGCACGTTCACATCGGAAGGGGATCCCTTTGCGGCCCGATATATTCGCTATGTCTCCTCGCCGGAAGAAAGCAAACGATTAAATGAGATGAAAGGCCCCTGCGTGATCATCGCCTCTTCCGGCATGTGCGAAGGAGGGCGCGTCGTGCACCATCTCAAACATGGCATCCAGGACGAAGCCAACATCATCGCCATCGTGGGCTTTCAGGCCGAGCATACGCTGGGACGCAGACTCGTTGAAGGATGGGATGTCGTGCCGATCTTCGGGATCCCGACGCCGCGCCGCGCTCAGGTGGTCGTCTTTAACGGATTGTCGGCCCATGCGGACCGGAACGATCTGCTTGCGTACGTGCGGGCGATCTCTCCCGCCCCTCAGCAAGTATTCGTGGTCCACGGAGAAGAAAAACAAGCGTTGTCGCTGGGAGCCGCCATTCAGACAGAACACCCCGGGATGGCCGTCGTGGTCCCGGCCAAAGACAGCATGTACGAGATCTAGCCCCGCTGCTCGGGCACACCTACTGACGAGGAGATCAGCAGTCATGAACCCGTCAAGAACGACTTTCACTGCGGTACGGGCTTGCGCCGTAATCCTTTTAACTGCCTGTGTGTCTCCGGCCTGGTGCCTGGACGGATCGCCCGATTCGGTGGACCAGGGCCGAGTCCGTGCGCGCGCATTGGGTCTGCACCCCGGACAATTTCAGCCCGGTCCCTTGAATGCCATCACCGATGTGCCGGGGGTCAAGGTCGGCCAGGTGACGCTGATGCAAGGAGACGGCCCCCTGCAGCCCGGACAGGGACCGGTCAGAACCGGCGTCACGGTCATCGTGCCCCGAGATGATGTGTGGCACAAGAAAGTCCCGGCCGGAGCCTTTGTCCTGAACGGCACTGGAGAAATGACGGGGCTGTCCTGGATCGCAGAATCGGGCTTTCTCGAATACCCCATCGCGCTGACCAACACCCTCAACGTGCCCCGGGTGGCCAATGGCGTGATCAGCTGGATGCTCAAGCAATATCCCGGCATCGGCATTACCGACGACACCCTGGCCCCCGTCGTGGCGGAATGTGACGACGGGCGATTGAATGACATCCAAGGCCGCCATGTCTCGGAAACCGATGTCATGCGGGCCTTGGATGAGGCTTCCTCAGGCCCTGTGGCGGAAGGCAGCGTGGGAGCCGGAACCGGCATGATCACCTATGGATTCAAAGGCGGCATCGGCACGGCCTCGCGGCGGCTCCCTGAAGCCAATGGAGGATTTACGATCGGGGTGTTGGTGAATGCCAACCATGGCCGCAGACCAGAGCTCACCATGGGCGGGGTACCGGTTGGACAACGGTATGGTGCCGCTCCAACCCAGTCCAGCCTGTCGCCGAATCAGAATTCGAGCTCCCTTCACGCCCGCGAAGGAACCAGCGGCAACGCCGAAGGGTCGATCATCATCGTCATCGCCACCGATGCACCGTTGGACAGTCGGCAACTGACTCGCCTTGGGAAACGTGCCGCGCTAGGGCTCGCCAGAACCGGCTCAACTGCTCGCCATGGAAGCGGGGATTTCATGCTGGCCTTCTCCACCGGAAACGTTATCCCCCATTACCCGTCGGAGCCCATCTTTTCACTCACCCATCTGGCCGACACCCATCTCAATTCGGTGATGACCGCCACGGTTGAGGCAACAGAAGAAGCGATCCTGAATGCGCTCACCGGAGCCACCACCGTCACCGGGCGCGACGGGTTTCGTGCCGAAGCCATCTCCATCTCTCGCCTGCGAGAGCTTCTATCCGCCGGTGCCACGCCCGAGCCCTAACAGCGCGGCATGTCTCGGCTGAACCTCCGGCACCTTGCAATTGCACGGAGCCACGGCTATTCTCCTGGCTTGTCCGTATGTCATCCGGAGGGCTATGACTGATTATCCTATCGGAGGTGGCCTCACACTTCTGACCGCGCTTGAAAAAAACGGGAAGTTTGCAGAATTTCTACAAACGCGCATGACGCAAGCACTGGAAACCCAAGACCCGACCGAACTCCACTACTTGCTCGCCCAGCTCGATGACTACCATTCGTATATGTGGCGCTATTACAAGAAACTCGCATCGGATCGACCTGAGCGCATGAATCCGGGCGTCTGACCGCCCCAGGCAAGTGACGCCCTGATCCTATCGGCAAAGATAGACCTGTGATTCTGACACCTCCATCAACACTGCGGTTCGCCTCCGCCCTCACCCATCAGGCTGACGCAGAGGCTGCAGCGGATGAATTGATCCGAGCCATTCGTGGGCAGTTGGGCTCCTCCCGCATTGACGTCGCCTTCCTGTTTATCTCCGCCCAACATACCGATCAGGCCGATACGCTCTCGCAGGCACTCCGCACGGCACTCGAGCCCGATACCCTGGTCGGCTGTACAGGAGAGGGAGTCATTGCCACTGGACGAGAAGTCGAAACGGGACCGGCCGCAACCCTGTGGGCGGCCCATTTGCCGGGAATCATCGCGCATCCGTTACGACTGTCGTTTTCAAGCGTCCATGATCAGTTTTCACTGCGCGACTGGCCTGAACTGGACTATAAGGGCAAGTCGGCCCCCGTCATGCTCCTCTTCGCAGATCCCTTCTCCACCCCGCTGCAAGACGTGTTGGGCGTCATCGAGGAGCGTTACCCGCAAGCTCGTGCACTCGGTGGGCTGGCGGGTGGCGGGCAGGATCTTGCCGAGAATCGCCTGTTTCTGGATGACGAGGTGTACAGCGACGGCTTGGTCGGTGTCGCGCTCTCCGGAAACATCTCGGTTCGCACCGTTATTTCGCAAGGCTGTCGCCCGATCGGAGACCGGTTCATTGTCACAAAGGCGGAGCACAACGTCATTCAAGAGCTCGGCGGAATCCCGGCCTTGCATTGTCTGCAAACTGTCTTCGGGCAACTCTCCATGGAGGAACGCGCGCAGGCTCAGCGGGCGCTCCATATCGGTATCGCCATGGATGAGCAACGCGCGCAATTTACCCGGGGGGATTTTCTGATCCGCAATCTACTTGGAGCAGACCAGCAGACGGGGGCCATCGTCGTCGGTGACGTCATCCAGGAAGGACAAACCGTTCAATTTCAAGTTCGGGACGCACAGTCCGCAGACGAGGATCTCCACGCGTTACTCGCCGCTTCCCGTCTGGAGGAATCACAACGGCCACTGGGGGCGCTGCTGTTCAGTTGTTGCGGACGCGGGAAAGGACTCTTCGGGGTTCCCAACCACGACGCCTCTGTCCTGGGGGAACAATTGGGCGCTATTCCTCTGGCGGGTTTTTTCGCGCAGGGCGAATTGGGACCGGTCGGCGGACGTAATTTTCTCCACGGTTATACGGCGAGCATCGCCATCTTTTCTGAACCGGATCGATCAGACACACAAGGCTCGAATCATTGACTACCGTCAGCGTATACAGGTCACGCCCCCGGACCTGCAGACTGGACAAGGGCACCTCTATGAACACTCGCTTCTGGCTGACGACTTGCGGTATCGTGGGATTCTTATTCCTGACCATAGGGAGACCAATCATGGCACAGAGTGAACAAACCGCCTCAACGCCTGAAATCACAACCGTTTCCGGCCTGACCTACACAAACGTCGTAGTGGGCACAGGCCGTGAGGCTGCCGCGGGAAACCTGGTGACCGTCCACTATACCGGCTGGCTGACCAACGGGAAAAAATTCGATAGCTCCGTTGACCGCAGCGAGCCGTTCTCCTTTCCACTCGGTGCCGGCAGGGTCATCAAGGGATGGGATGAAGGCGTCGCGGGAATGAAAGTCGGCGGAAAACGGAAGCTGACCATTCCTTCGCAACTTGGATACGGCGCGCGTGGAGCCGGCGGCGTGATCCCGCCTAATGCGACCCTCGTCTTCGACGTGGAACTGCTGGAAGTCCAGTAGGACCGTTTTACACGCGCAGGCATTCACTCACCACCGTGGACGTTAGACGCACCTGATGAAACAGACACCCCTCATCGACGCTCACCGCAAAGCCCATGGCAAACTCGTCGACTTTGCAGGCTGGGAAATGCCCATCCAATATTCCGGCGTAGTGGACGAATATCAGACCGTCCGCCGGCACGCAGGACTGTTCGATGTGAGTCATATGGGGCGCATCAGCGTTACCGGGCCTGGCTCGTTGGCATTTTTGCAGCGCGTCACCACGAACGATGTGTCCAAACTGTCCGTGCGTCAATCGCATTACTCCATGATCTGTGCCCCGAACGGCGGCATCAAAGACGACATCTTCGTCTACCACGTGAAGCCGTATGAGTTTCTGGTTTGCGTGAACGCCTCGAACCGGGAAAAGATTGTGGCATGGCTGCACGAGAAGGTTGCGCAGGCCCAGGGCTGCAAAGTCCAGGACCAGTCAGCGTCCCTCGCGCAAATCGCGATCCAAGGTCCGGCTTCACGTGACATCCTGGCAGCCGCCGGCCTTGCAGACCTCACGACGCTGAAAATTCGTCACTGCCTGGACGCCACGCTCTGTGGTCATTCACTGTTGGTGACACGGACCGGGTATACCGGCGAGTTGGGATATGAGGTGTATCTTCCGGCAGCGGGGGCGCCGACAGTCTGGGATCGACTCCTCGAAGCGGGACGTCCACTGGGGATTAAGCCGGCAGGGTTAGGCGCACGTGATTTGCTCCGGCTCGAAATGGCCTACCTGCTCTATGGCAACGACATGAATGAGGAAACAACTCCCATCGAGGCCGGGGCGGAATGGGTTGTGAAATTCGATAAGGGAGACTTCATCGGCCGGACTGAATTGCTTGCCCAACAATCACAGGGAGCAGCACGACGGCTCGTGGCGTTCGAGCTCGTCGAAAAGGCTGTGCCGCGTCACGGATTCAAAATTCTGAGTGCACAGGTACCTCATGCTGAAATCGGTGAAGTCACCAGCGGAAACCTGTCGCCCTTGCTGCAAAAAGGTATCGGTATGGGGTATGTCACGCCCACTGCAGCCCAACCAGGGTCGTCCATTCTGATCGATATTCGAGGCAAGACTTGCCCCGCCGCCGTCGTGAAACCACCGTTTTACAAGAAACCCGCGGGCACGCCGTAAGTCATGGTGAAACCGATCTACAAGGGCACGGTGGTCACGCTCAACGTCGATACGGTTCGCCTGCCGAACGGCCATACAATCGATCTGGAAATCATCCGCCATCCCGGTGCCTCCGCCGTCGTTCCCCTGAAAGAAGATGGAACGGTCGTGCTGATCCGTCAATTCCGTCATGCGGCGAACGGTTTTATTTACGAAATACCCGCCGGGAAACTCCATCCGAAAGAAGACCCGTTCGACTGTGCGGCCCGCGAACTCGAAGAGGAGATCGGCTACAAGGCCGGTCGCTTCGAACTCCTCTCCAGCATTTTCACCGCGCCGGGATTTGCGGATGAAGTCATCCACATCTATCTTGCAACGGGCCTGACGATCGGCACGCAAAATCTGGATCAGGATGAAGTTCTAGAAGTGGTGGAAATGCCTCTCCGTGAGGCTATTGCGAAAATTGAGGATGGAACCATTCGGGACGGAAAAACGATCGTAGGGCTACAAGCAGTCTATATTCGTCAGGAGCGATACCGGTAGACGACTCAAGAGGTCTCCCACCTCCAGGATGGGAGACCTCCCAAGCCAGCTAGCCTCGCCAGAAACGGTGTAGTGTTTAGTGGCCGCCCTTCTTCTCTTCCTTCTTCTTGTCGTCACCGAACACGGTCTGGGACAGGTGGCCACCCTTCTTCTCTTCCTTCTTCTTCTCTTCACCGAAGAGGGTCTGGGAGAAATGGCCGCCCTTTTTCTCTTCCTTCTTCTTGTCGTCACCGGCGAACGAAGGAGCGCTGAACGCAACCAACAATGCAGCCGCCATCACCGTCAACATCATCTTCTTCATTCTGACTTACCTCCTGTTAGGTTTGAAATGAGCAACGACCGACGGCACTTCGATAAAGCAAAGTTCTTGCCTCATACATGCGCAGATCTAAACTATTGTTTTTTCGGACATGTCATTCATAGCACTTTGTAATGCTACAGAAAGCCCAGCTCGATTCTGTGGCAGAATAGCCTGGACGATACTAAACCGCCTCATCAGTCGATTTAGAAGGTACGACCAGGCATGCTCTCACGACCATAATGCCAGAACAACCTCCCCTGCCGGATCATCTCGGCCCGGAACTCAGCATCGTATTTGTGGGTATCAATCCTGGGCTACGCTCAGCCGCGCTGGGTCACCACTACGCGGGACCTTCGAATCGTTTCTGGAAACTGATTTACGACGCGAACCTCGTGCCGGAACCACTGAGCTATCGAGATGACAGGCGACTTCCGGAATGGGGATTGGGACTCACCAATCTGGTCAGCCGATCGACAGCGAGCATGGAGAGTCTCACGCCGCAGGATTATGCAGCCGGTCGACTTGCGCTCATGAGGAAACTTCTCCGGTATCGTCCGCGTGTTGTCGCCCTACTCGGCATGACGCTCTACCCCATCCTCTTTCCACTCGACCCAAAACAGACAGGACAAAAACCAGGTCTGCAAGCAGCGACACTGTACGATTCCCGTGTCGTGCTACTCCCCAACCCGAGTGGGCGAAACGCATCCTATCCCTACCATTCCATGTTGGAGGCTTTTCGTACGCTGGCACCGTGGGCCAGGAACGGCCCCATGAGTCCTCCCTGACTATCCTCTCTTCACACCATGCGCTCCGCTGGAATTCCGCCGGGGATCTGCTGTAGAATTTGCGGCTGATTTCATTCCGGCACACCGAAACGGTCACTCCATGAAATGTCTTCCCATCGCGATGAGCCTTGCTATCGCGCTGGCATTCATTGCCGAGCTGGCTTCCGCTGGCACCTCGGTTCAACAACTCACGGCCGATGCGATGCACGAATGTGCGCTGGGCCGTCAAGCTCAGACCCGTGCGGAGCGCGTTCAACACTTCGCACAAGGTCAAGCGTTTGGAGAACAGGCGGTCGAAAAAGACGACTTATCGCCTGATGCCCACTTCTCGCTGTTTTGTAACCTTGGTGAGCAACTGCGGATCGACGGGGAAAGCCTGACCTCGCTCTTCGGATTCCGACGCATGATGAAGGAGTTGAACCGCACCCTCGAACTGGCTCCGGACCATTTGGACGCCCTCTCAGCCAAGGGAACCGTTCTCGTTCGCATTCCGGCATTCATGGGTGGGGATAAAGAAAAGGGGGAGACGCTGCTGCGTGAGGTCATTGCCAGAGAACCGGCTGCCGTCAATGCCCGATTGAGCCTTGCAAAGAGTTATTGCGCCAATGGGCGACATGAAGAAGCGGTCGCGATAGCGACAAAGGCGCTGGATCTCGCGCAAAGCCTTCAACGCGCAGACTTCATTCCCGAAGCCCGGCAAGTGTTGTCCCAGTTGCGAGCCCAAGCGGCCAAAGGTAATTGAACAGCCGCTTCTCCCACTCTCCTGAAATCAGGTCTTCCGACTTACAAACGTTGCGGCGGTTCCAACTGCCTGACCCCGGATCGACATAACTGCTCGATGTCATCTTTAGTCGGCATCGACTCCTGTGCCCCACGTCCGGTGGTGGCCAACGCACCGGCCGCATTGGCCCGCTCGATCGCATTCTTGATCGGTACCCCTTCCGCCACAGCACAGGCCAAAGCACCGTTAAACGCATCTCCGGCGCCCGTCGAATCAATCGTCTCGACCAGAAAGCCGGGGATATGGGTCACATCGTTACCAAGCGTCAGGAACGCCCCGTCTGGGCCGCAGGTCACGACCACGGTGCCGGCTCCACGATCAGTGAGAATCCGTGCCGCCTCTGCCGGATCCGCCAAACCGGTCAACGTCTGCGCTTCGCTTTCGTTGGGAGTGAGGATATCGACCAATCGTAGGAGGTCTGACGGCAATGAAGCCGCCGGAGCCGGATTAAGAATCGTGGTGAGACCATATTCGCGGCCAAGTCTCAATGCTTCCAAAACAGTCTCCAGCGGAATTTCCATTTGAACCAGCAGGACTTGTGCTCCGGCCATTAACTCATGATGCTGCCGCAGATCTGCTGGCGTCAAACGCCCATTGCTCCCCGGCACGACCACGATCTGATTCTCCCCAGCCTGGTCGACGAGAATTATCGCAACTCCGGTAGGGAACGCGGCATCGCGAAGAAGGATCGGGCGCAACAGCCCCTGCGCGGCTAGGTGCTGTTCGATCAACCGTCCATTGGCATCCGTTCCCAGCTTGCTGAGAAATGCGACCTCCGCTCCGGCACGGGCTGCCGCTACGGCCTGATTTGCGCCCTTGCCGCCGAATGATTGGGCAAACCGGTATCCGAGAACGGTTTCTCCTTGATTCGGCAAGCGATCGACCGACGCCACCAAATCGATATTGCTGGACCCGACCACTAGGATCATGGGCACAGCCGGTTGCGTAAGAGACGCAGCGTCCGGTCGACATCGACATCAACGGCCACGCGCATGTTCGGACGTGCCTTCTCCTCCGGCGTGCGCAGGCGACGATCAGCGATGGTAATCCCCCGGGACGCGCGCCCGGCCATTTCAACCGACACATGTAATGGCTCCACCTTCAACAAGGAGGGATCGACGGCGGCCAGAACGGCCAACGGATCGTGGAAATAGAAGAGCCCATGCCCTTCAACCTTTTCAGCGAACTGGAATGCCTTCCGCGTCATGTCGGTCGTCATCCGGGCGAGCGGGGATCGCGATTCAGCGGCCCAAGTCATCAAGCTCTCTCTTGTCACTCCGACGCGGGTCGTCACGTCGAGTGGAATGAGGGTGAGCGGGAGCGAGGCCTGAAAGACTCGATGAGCCGCGTGCGGATCCACATACATATTGAATTCGGCTGCGGGCGCAACATTGCCGGGCACGCCGACCGCGCCCCCCATCACAATCACCGAACGAAACTTCTGAACCGTCAGGGGATTCACCTTAAGCGCCACGGCCACATTCGTCAGTGGTCCTAACGTGATCAACGTAACATCATCGGGATACCGGCGGACACATTCATTCCAAACATCCTGGGCGGTTGGGAGCACAGAAGGCAATCGGACCTGAGGGTATCGCGACGCCCCCTCAGCAGTCAGCACAGAGTCCAATTCGCCAAGTCCGTCACTCCCGTGGACCTGGACCGCTGTCACAAGATCCTCCGCCAAAGGCCGCGCCGCGCCCTGTCCGACCAACAGTCTCGGGGGTGTCTGTACAACGTTCAGCAGGCGGAACAAATTCTTCGTCGCCTGTCCCACTGGCACATTCCCGCATACTGTGGTCACCCCGACAACCTCCAATTCCGGCGAGGCGAACGCCAGCAACAGCGCCAGGGCGTCATCAACTCCTGGATCGGTATCGAGAATCACTTTCGTGGGGGAGGGGCTCTGCATGCCTAGGGAAGGTCTGATTAATTCGATGTTCCCGACAACGATGGTTAAATTCTCGGTGTTTTAGACGCCGACCGATCAAAAGCGGGCATTAATCAGCCCTGCCCTAGAAAATCTGATGGGGAATCGACCCCTATTACAAGCCGACGTCACGCCCGGATACCGTCCCGGCAAATCGAGTAGATTGTCCAAGCCCTTCCAGAACGGACTGATACCCGGACGCCTCGTCGGGAGGTCCCATGAGAAAATATATCACCGACGTATTGCCGGGCCCGAGGACTGCCAGGGCACGACCGGCCAGGTCTTCCCCCTGATACGAGCGGGCGATCGAGCGTTCGGTCTCAACTTCAGAACCGGCAGGAATAAACGATAACCCGTGTAACAGCGATAGAGGTTGACTGAGGTGATCACGGACCGTCTCACGGGTCACATCAGTCAGGGGGAACATCATCCCCAGGCCCTTCCCTTCCTCCGCCATCAGAAAGGGCATTTCCGAATCTTCGGGGCGCGTACTCTGCCAACCGGCGGGCACCAGGAACGACCAATCGGTCCCGGGAATTCTGAGCCTGGCGCCGGCGCGGTACGTCACGCCGGGATCGACATCGAGCATGGGACTGCTCTGTTGCGTCTCCGCAGTCGCGCCCGATTCTAAATCGGCCCAAGCCGGGAGCGAGAAGAACAGGGGCCACAGAAGACAACCGGCGGCGATCGACAGTA
Organism: Nitrospira sp.; assembly: GCA_024998625.1. GTDB lineage: Bacteria > Nitrospirota > Nitrospiria > Nitrospirales > Nitrospiraceae > Nitrospira_A. The sequence goes on from JACOEL010000011.1 coordinate 17,218, forward strand.
CGGCAGGCACCTGCGGCAGGCGATAAATCGCCCGTTCAGTCGAGGAGCCACCGCCTACAGATCGATTAGGAAGCGGGATCCATCGGAGGACAAGTGCAAAAGAGGTGGCGGTCGCCATAGGCTTCATCGATACGACCCACGCTCGGCCAAAATTTATTGTCACGCACCCACGGAGCAGGAAACACCGCCTGCTCACGCGAGTACGGCTTCGTCCACTCAGCCGCGGTCACAGATAATGCCGTGTGAGGAGCATTTTTCAGAACATTGCCTGCACGCGGTTGCCGGCCTTCGGCAATCGATTGAATCTCGCCCCGGATCGCGATCAAGGCTTCGCACAACCGATCCAACTCCGCCTTCACTTCGCTCTCCGTCGGCTCGATCATCAAGGTGCCGGCCACGGGAAACGAGACCGTGGGAGCGTGGAACCCGTAATCCATGAGACGCTTAGCCACGTCCATCGCTTCCACACCGCTGCTCTCCTTGAGCGGGCGCAGATCCAAAATGAACTCATGTGCGACGAAGCCACGGGTGCCGGTATACAAGACGGGGTAATGCTTTTCCAATCGTTTGGCCATGTAGTTGGCGTTCAGAATGGCCACCTGCGTGGCTTTGGTCAGGCCCTCTCGTCCCATCAGGGCAATATAGACCCAGGAAATCGTGAGGATGCTTGGGCTCCCGTACGGTGCGGCGGCAATCGGGCCGATCGACTCCGATCCACCCAGTTTTGTGACGGGGTGTCCGGGGAGGAACGGCACCAAATGACGAGCGACTCCGATCGGTCCCATCCCGGGTCCACCACCGCCGTGAGGGATGCAGAACGTCTTGTGAAGATTCAGGTGACAGACGTCCGCTCCCAGGTCGGCCGGCCGACAGAGCCCGACTTGGGCATTCATATTGGCCCCATCCATATAGACCTGTCCGCCATGTGTGTGCACGAGCTGGCACATGCGGCGAATCCCTTCCTCGAACACACCGTGGGTCGATGGATAGGTGATCATCAACGCCGCGAGGCGATTGCGATGCTGAGTGGCTTTGGCCTCAAGATCGTTCAGATCCACATTGCCACGCTCATCACAGGCCACCGCGATGACCGTCATTCCACACATCGAAGCGCTCGCAGGATTCGTCCCGTGCGCGGACACCGGAATCAGACAGACGTCGCGCTGAGTCTCGCCGCGATGCCGATGATGCGCACGGATCACCATCAGCCCTGCATACTCCCCCTGCGAACCGGCATTGGGTTGCAGCGAAATGGCCGCAAACCCGGTCAATTCAGCCAGCCAGGCTTCGAGCTGTTGGAACAGCGCCTGGTATCCCTGCGCCTGTTCGGACGGAGCAAACGGGTGAAGGCGCCCGAACTCCGGCCAGGTCACCGGCAACATTTCCGCCGTCGCATTCAGTTTCATCGTACAGGACCCCAAGGGAATCATGGAATGCACGAGCGACAAGTCGCGGGACTGAAGCCGATGGATGTAGCGTAAGAGTTCATGTTCGGCATGGTACCGGTGAAACACCGGATGCGTGAGATAGGGGCTCGTGCGCGCGAGCGGCGCGGGATAATGCACATCGACCGATGCGAGAATGGCCTGGAATTCTTCGGCGGGGATCTCGTGGCCGACGAAGAGCGCCAACACCTGCTGGACTTCCTCAACCGTACTCCATTCATCCAATGAAAGCCCCAGGCTATGATCGTCGTACTGACGGAGATTGATCTTTTGCTGTCGCGCCCGGTTCAGAATGGTGTCCGATTGTGCCGGCGACAGGGGGACACGCAACGTGTCGAACACCGGCTCCAGGCCGACGGCGCAACCATGTCGGCGTAAACCTTCAGCCAGTACCATCGTCAGGCCGTGAATCCGCTCTGCAATCCGACGCAACCCTGCAGGACCGTGATAGACCGCATACATACCCGCCATGACCGCCAACAGCACTTGCGCCGTACAAATATTGCTGGTGGCCTTCTCGCGCCGGATATGTTGTTCCCGAGTCTGTAGCGACAAGCGATAGGCCACACGGCCCGTTACATCTTTCGAGACGCCGATGATCCGGCCGGGCATCTGCCGGCGAAACTCCCCCTTGGTGGCAAGAAACGCCGCATGAGGCCCACCGAATCCAAGTGGGACGCCGAACCGTTGGCTGGAGCCGACCGCCACGTCCGCACCGAATTCTCCCGGTGAACGCAGCAGCGTAAGCGCCAGCAAGTCGGTCGCTACCACGACGTAGGCCCCCGAGGCATGCGCGCGCGTGATGAACTCGCTGTAATCACCGACATACCCGTCCGTCGAGGGGTATTGGAGCAACAGCCCGAAGAATTCGTCCTGGGAAAGATCCAACGACTGAATCGCACCGATCTGCAGGACGATGCCCAACGGTTCCGCACGAGTCTGCACCACCGCAATCGTTTGCGGATGGCAATTTTCAGAGACGAAGAATTTCTTGCGCTCATGCCCGGCCGCTCGAGACATGGCCGCACACATCGTCATCGCTTCGGCTGCGGCAGTCGCCTCATCGAGGAGCGACGCGTTGGCGAGCGGTAACCCGGTCAGATCGGCGACCATGGTCTGAAAATTGACCAGGGCTTCGAGACGTCCCTGCGCAATCTCGGCTTGATACGGGGTGTACTGCGTATACCATCCGGGATCCTCCAGAATGTTTCGCTGGATCACCAACGGCGTGACGCAATCGTAGTACCCCATGCCGATCAGAGACCGCCACACCTGATTCTGTCCGGCCAAGCCACGCAATTCCGCCAGGACCTGCTGCTCGCCCCGGGGAGATGGCACCGCCAAGGAAGTCTGCAAGCGAATATCGGACGGGACCGTCGCCTCGACGAGGGCCTCCAACGACGGCAGGCTCAATGTGGTCAGCATCTCCTGAATATCGGAATCCGTCGGGCCGATATGGCGGGGCACAAACGTATCGTTCGGCTCAAAGAAATTCGGTTGTGGCATGGGGGTGAAATCCTGCTAAAAGTTGGCGCTCTCGTCCATTCGAAGCGGTGTGAGCTAACCTATCATGCAGAACCGAGTTTTCCAAGCGTTCAGCACCCGTCGCCGTCGCTTGTTTTCCGAAATTCCATAGCGTAATAGTGACATCGCACGGCTGAACTGCGGCCAGGATACGATGCCCCATGATCACACATGACATCTTGATCGTCGGAGCGGGACTCGCCGGAATGCGGGCGGCTATTGCCGCACCCCCTGACCTGAATGTGGCCCTCCTCTCCAAGGTTCATCCGGTCCGCAGCCACTCCGTAGCCGCCCAAGGCGGGATTAACGCGGCCATCGGGGAGCAGGACTCCTGGGAAGCCCATGCCTATGACACCGCTAAGGGGGGACTGTACCTGGGAGATCAGGATGCAATCGAGGCGATGTGCCGGGAAGCCCCGCAAGACATTTTGGAGCTTGAACGCATGGGGGTGATCTTCAGCCGCACCCCCGAAGGGCGAATCGCCCAACGGCCGTTCGGGGGAGCCGGATTTCCACGAACCTGCTATGCCGCCGACCGCACCGGACACGCGTTGTTGCACGCCATGTATGAACAGCTGATGAAGCGACGTTGCCGGGTGTATGAAGAATGGTACGTCACGGCATTGCTGGTCGAACAGGGCCGTTGTTGCGGAGTGGTGGCCTGGGATCTGGTCCAAGGAGGCTTGCAGGCCCTGCGTGCGAAGGCCGTCATTCTTGCCACCGGCGGCAGTGGCCGCGTCTTTGCGACCAGCACGAATGCCGTGATCAACACCGGGGACGGCATGGCCCTGGCATATCGCGCCGGGCTCCCGCTGGAAGACATGGAGTTCGTCCAGTTTCATCCGACTACCCTGAAAGACACCGGCATTCTGATCACCGAAGGCGCGCGCGGGGAAGGCGGCTATTTGCTGAATACGCTCGGCGAGCGGTTCATGAAACGATATGCGCCGGAGCAGATGGAGCTGGCGACCCGCTCCACGGTGTCCTTAGCCATTGGCCAGGAAATTCAAGAAGGACGAGGCGTCGACGGCTGCGTCCTCCTCGATCTTCGGCACCTCGGCCGCGCCCGCATTCTGGAGCGGCTCCCGCAGATTCGAGAGCTGGCCCTGGAATTCGCCGGACTCGATCCGATCGAAACACCCATTCCCATCAGGCCCGGCGCCCATTACCAAATGGGCGGGGTGAGAACCAACGCCTGGGGGGAGACCGATTTGCCGGGACTCTTCGCTGCGGGCGAATGCGCTTGCGTGAGTGTGCATGGAGCCAATCGCCTGGGAGGGAATTCTCTCCTCGAAACCATTGTCTTCGGACGCCGAGCCGGCACGAGAGCCGCCGAGGCGATCCGAGACTGTAACCTGCCTCCCGTTCCCGAAGACGTCCTCAAGAGTGAAGAACAGCGACTAAAGACCCTGCTGACCAATCCCGGCCCGGAACGGGCTTGGCAGATACGGGATGACCTCGGCAAGACCATGAGCCTCAATCTGGGCATCTTCCGCACCAAGCAGTCCATGCAAGAGGCCCTGGGGGCCATTCAAGCCCTCAAGATCCGTGGACAACGGATGTGCGTTCAGGACAAGGGACGGATCTTCAACACCGACCTGATCCAGGCGCTGGAGCTCCAGTGCCTACTGGACATCGCGGAGACCATTGTCGTGAGCGCCCTCGGACGGGAAGAAAGCCGCGGGGCCCACTACCGGGCCGATTTTCCCACTCGAAACGACAGCGCCTGGCTCCGCCACACGGTAAGCCAGCGTCAGGCGGACGGGCCCCGGTTGAGCTATGCCCCCGTCACCATTACGCGATTCCCTCCCGCATAACGCCTCGATTCCCGACCCAGACGGCCCCTGTCCGATGAGTAGCCCCTGAACGGGCCGGCCTCAGCCCAGCCGGCCGGTTGCGCTCCTACCGTTTTGCGCTATCCTTTTCAATAATCACCGATCGCTCCACTCACGGGACCGTCCACAACAAGCCCGGGCGAAGGGTCGTTAGGCATCATGGCAACCGTTCACCCAGGCACAGCAACATCTGCGTCCGCCATCTCTTCGCCGCTGGATTCGACGCCGGCGGTCGTCTGCCCTTTCTGCCAAACCTTCACCCGTTACGCGCCCGTTGCCGGCGCCCCCCTGCATCAATGTCCCTGTCCCTCCTGCAACGAAAATCTGTTGATTCTCAACTCGGACGGACAACCAGCCGATGAGGACATGATCGCCCAATCGTCAGCCGGCGGGCCTGATGCCACCGACATGTCGCGGCGACTTGTGGGCCTTGCCGTGGCTGTATTGGCCTGCGTCTTGAACTATGCCCTGCTGGCCGGCATGGCGTCCTGGATGCTCAATCAGATCAAATCGACGCATGATCCCTATGACATCGATGAATTGACGCTCTCCCCGCTCATCTTGAAAGCCAACGGTTGGACACCGCTTCACCTCGCAGCAGCACGAGGAGATGTGTCCGAAGTGACATCGCTACTGGAGAACGGGAGCCCGGTTGACCGACACAGTAACAATGGACGAACAGCCTTGTTCGAAGCAGCAAAGCGCGGGCAGACACCGGTGGTGACGGTGCTGCTGCAATATGGAGCCAACCCCAACGCGAGGACGAAGCACAACGTGACCGCGCTCCTGACGGCAGCTGAGCACGGACATGCTGACACCCTTGCCGCGCTCCTTTCCAACGGCGCCGATATCACTGCGCTGTGCACCTGTGGCGATTCGGCACTGCACCGGGCCGTACGCAACGGTCATCTGGCTGCCGCTCAAGTCCTGCTGGAGCAGGGCATCGCCCCCAACCAAAAGAGCCATGGAGAGACCGCCCTTGAGATCGCGCAGCATGACGAGGATCGGGAGCTGATCGAACTGCTGCGCGCGCACGGAGGGAGGGAATTCTCCCAGGCCAAGGCCCATCGTGCCCAAGGCGAGGCCTTCCAGAAGAAGGGACAGGTCGAGAAGGCGCTCTTCGCGTACGCCGAATCCCTGAACCTGGACCCGGATGATCCGTACGCCTATTTCGACCGCGGCACCGCGCTGCTCGAAAAGGAGTCTCCCGATGAAGCACTCATCGCCTTTCACGCCGCTATAGACCTCAATTCAACCTTCATTGAGGCCTATAGCGCGGCGGCCTCCGTACACATCGCACGCCGCCAGTGGGACTTGGCCTTAGCCTTGTGGGACCGATACCTGACACAACGACCGCAGGACGGCCGCGCCCATTTTGAACGAGCGATCGTCAGACGGGCAAAGGGAGACAGCAAGGGCTTCCTGCAGGAACTGCAACAGGCCTGCACCTTCGGGCATCGGGCGGCCTGCTGAATCATGACCACCACCGACGCGTATACCGTGACCAGCGACCGCACTCCAAGCGTAACCTGCAATCGCTGCCTCGGTCGCTATCAAATTCGCGACGCACGTCGATTGACGGACAGATCCCGAAGCACCTGTCCGACTTGCGGTGCACGATTCGCCGTCATAGTCGCCGCGCGCTCTGCAAATCAACGGCATGTGGAGGAACAGATCCCTTCGCCGGTGTACATCCAGCCTTTGGCATCCGACCCCCCTGAATCCACCTCCTCAATACAACGCGGGTCTTTTCACGGATCCGGCGGCACCTTGCTGGGCATGCAGATCGTCAACGTCTGCCTGACCATCGTCACCCTTGGCGCTTACCACTTTTGGGCCAAAGCAAAGATCCGCCGGTACCTGTTCAGTCAAACCGCATTCGCAGGAGACCGCTTTGTCTATCGCGGCACCGGAAAAGAACTTTACCAGGGGTTCCTGAATGCGATGGTGGTCTTCGGCATTCCCTATTTTTCGTTAGGCGCAGCGCATAGCTTTCTGGCCCTCCCGCAATCGGTCGACTTCCTATTACAAGCGATGGCTGCGCTGGTGCTGTTCCTCTATGTCCCGGTCGCCATCGTCAATGCGCGGCGGTATCGCTGCACGCGCACCTCCTGGCGAGGCATCCGATTCTCGTTTCGAGGACGAACGGTGGACTTCCTGAAGCTCTATTTCAAAGGGTGGCTCTTCACCCTCCTGACCCTGGGCACCTACTATCCCTATTTCCAGACGCAGCGGCAGGCATTTCTCCACTCCCACACCTATTTCGGCAATCAACGGTTCCAGTTTACCGGACACGGATCGGGCCTGATGGTGCCCTTTGCCGTCACACTCTTCACCACCTATGCGGTACTGTGCCTGTGCGGCCTCGCCCTGGCCCTCCAGTTGACGAACGCCGGGCTCACGCTGCTCCTGATTCCCTTCGTGCTCGGTCCGGTGTGGGTGTGGCTACTCGGGCAAAAACAGAAGTACTACTGGGATCACACCACGTTCGGCGAGGCACGATTTTCATCCAGCATCACCTGGCAAAAACTGTTCGGCCTCTATCTCGGCAACCTTGCCCTCTTGCTGCTCACGTTGGGGTGGGCCTGGCCATGGGTGACCGTCCGGAACGCCCGCTTCTTCACCGGCACGCTTTCGTTGCAGGGAGTGACGGATCTCGATCGCGTCCTGCAAGACACCATCGAAACATCCGTCACCGGCGAAGGCCTGTCGAACCTGCTCGACACCGGCTTCGATATGGACTAGCCCTCATGCCCACTGGCCGGAGCGCCCATTATCTCGACGGTCGCACGGCCACGCGCCATCACGTCACCCTCACAGTCACCCCAGCGGCCCTACACATCGCAATGTCCAACGGCAGTGCCAAACAATGGCCCTATGACGAGATCCGCCAGACGCAAGGGACTTATCGCGGCGAACCGGTCCGCCTGGAATTCGGGCCTGAACCAGCCGAAGCTATTGTGATTTCCACAGCCGCGTTGCTGGATGACATTCACGAGACGGCGCCGACTCTCGCGCGGCACTTCCACAACCCGGCCAGACGAAACGCACGAATCGGTTGGACCCTCTGTGCCGCAGTGGTAGTTGCCATCATGGCCGTAACCCTCTATCGATGGGGCATCCCCGGTGTCGCTTCTGCCGCCACGCCCTATGTGCCCGTGGCATGGGAAGACTCATTGGGCCGGCAAGTCGTCGCACACCTTGCACCGGAAACACAGCAGTGTCGCGATCCGGAGCGATTGCGAAAACTCGACCACATCGTGCAAACTCTGGCCGCCACGCATCCAGCATCCCCCTATCGAATCACCCTCTCCGTCGTCGATGAGCCGACCGTCAACGCATTCGCCGCACCAGGCGGCCGGGTGGTGATTCTCCGCGGCCTACTGGAACAGACAGCCAGCCCGGAACAACTGGCCGGAGTGCTCGCACACGAACTCCAACATGTCTATCAACGCCATACGACCAAAGCCATTCTGGAACAGACGACCGCCACGTTGCTGTTGAGCGCCGTCTCCGGCGACATGGCCGGTGGGCTCGCCTGGGGACTCGAAGGTGCGCGCGCAATGGGCTCGTTACACTACAGCCGTACCCATGAAATGGAGGCCGATATCGAAGCACTTCGTATGATGCAGGCCGCCCGCCTCGATCCCGCCGCCATGATTGCCGCCTACGGAACCATGGAGAGGGGAGCCCAAGACCATGCCGCGCCGCCTGATTTTCTCTCTACCCATCCGAACATGGGCGAGCGCCTCGCCACACTCATCGCATTGGCCGGCCCTCCTCCGTCCGACACCCAGCGGCTCCTCCCTGGAGAAGATTGGAAAGACATACGCTCGCTTTGTCGCATACAGGCCAGCGGGCGTTCCGCCTCAGCCCCTCCCGAGTTATCTTAACCCCGAGATTCCGCTGCTCACAGATCCGACGACCTCTGGTATAATTCACCGACTTATGGGTCCCCTGTATGCGCGTCCTCGTCATTGAAGATGAAACCAAGGTCGGCTCCTTCATCAAGCGAGCACTTGAGGAGGAGAGTTATGCGGTCGACCTCTGCGAGGACGGCGCACAAGGCCTCGACATGGCCTTGAGCGGCAGTTATGACCTCATCATGATCGATCTCATGCTGCCGAGCCTGCCCGGACTGGAAGTGCTCACCCGCCTCCGCAAAGAAAAGATTCAGACCCCCGTGCTGATCCTGACGGCGCAATCGAAAGTGGACCAGCGGGTCAAGGGATTGGACGCCGGGGCGGACGATTACCTCACGAAGCCCTTCGCCATCGATGAATTACTCGCGCGTGTGCGAGCTCTGTTGCGACGCGGCACGGCGGAAACCTCCGGCACGCTCCAGATCGACGATCTCCTGCTCAATCCGGCCACACGCGAGGTCACACGCGGCGGACAGCGCATCGATCTGACGGTCAAGGAATATGCGCTGCTGGAATATTTCATGCGCCATGCCGGGCGGGTGCTGACTCGTCCCATGATTTCCGACCATGTCTGGAATCAGGACTTCGATACTTTCACCAACGTGATCGACGTCTATGTGAACTACTTGCGGAACAAGATCGATCGTGGACGCGCGAGAAAGTTGATCCATACGATTCGAGGGAGTGGGTACATGCTCAAGGTGGACTGATGCCGCTGCGTGTCCGGCTCACACTCTGGTACGGAACGGCCCTGGCCCTGATCCTGCTGACCTTTTCCGTGGTGCTCTATACCATCACAGCGCGCGGCCTCCGAGATCAAGTCGATGAGTCGCTGCAAGAAACCGCATCGGCAGCCGTGCGTTCACTGGAGAAGCGCGGATTTCTCCCCTTGATCGACGAAGATGCGTTGTTGAGCCAATTCCCCGAATTGACTCGCATCGACAAATTCTTCCAGATCTTCAGTCCCACCGGCACCATCACCATCCGCTCTCCCAATATCCGGCAGCATGACGTGCCATTGAGCCGTCACGCGCTGGAAGCCGCCTTTACGGGCAGCACCGTCTTCGAGTCCGCCAGGTATCCCAACGAGCCTCCCCTCCGTCTGGTCTCCGTTCCCATCATCTACCGCGGCTCTCTGCTCTATATCGTGCAAGTCGGCACGACCCTGGAAGGTGTCGAGGAAACCCTCCGCCGGTTTTTGCTAGTCCTCGTGGTAATGGCGCCGATCGCCCTGGTGGTCTCACTGGTGGGAGGATGGTTTCTGGCCGGACGCGCCCTCCGGCCCGTCGATTCCATTACCATCGCAGCGCAACGCATTGCCGCAGGCGACCTCACACAGCGCCTGACTTCAGAACGTTCCACGGACGAAATCGGACGCTTGACCGACACTTTCAACAACATGATCGCGCGCCTGGAAACCTCCTTCGCGCAAATCCGGCAATTCAGCAGCGATGCCTCGCATGAACTCCGGACCCCGCTGACCGTCATGAAAGGCGAAAGCGAGCTGGTCCTCCGCCGTCCTCGTCCCGTCGAAGATTACATTGCGGTCCTGGAAAGCAATCTGGAAGAAATCGACCGGATGTCGCGCATCGTCGAGGAACTCCTCTTCCTCTCGCGGGCGGATCTGGGCCAAGTCAAAACAGAATGTGAGCCGGTCCGCCTGGAGGCCTTGGTGGAAGATATTCAGCGCCAGGCTTGCCTGCTCGGTCAAGAGCGTGGGGTAGACGTAATCATGGGCACCATTCAACCGGCAACCGTCCGTGGCGACGAACTCCGGCTGCGGGAACTCATTCTGAACATCGTCGACAATGCCGTGAAATACTCCTACCCACAGGGCACGGTGGATATCGATCTGCTGGTGGAAGGCCGCACGGCGCGTCTGTCAGTGCGGGACCACGGGATCGGCATCCCCCAGGACGCACACAAACAAATTTTTGACCGGTTCTTCCGCACCGACGACGCGCGCGCCCACACGAAAAAGGGAACCGGGCTCGGCCTGGCCATCTGCGCCTGGATTGCCGAGGCGCACCACGGACACATCGACGTCCAGAGCGAAGTCGGCAAAGGGTCGACCTTCACCATCGTGCTGCCCCTCGCTCCGCCGACTGCTTAACAACTTTTAATCCCTCGCTAATTGGTTTCTCATCCACGGTTGCTACCTTCCAGAGTGTCTGCTGCGGGATCTCTCCCGCGCACACCGATCACCGACTTCAGGAGGAGGAGCCCCATGAAACGACCTACGCAGTCCGTCAGTGCCATTGCCGGCATCGCCGCCCTCGGTGCTGCCTTGCTATGGAGTTATCTCCCGCTTGCCACCTCACACGCTTCGAATCCGTCACCGGCCGCAGAGGAGCGCCCAGCCACGATGACGGGTAGCTTGCCCGCGGCCGGATTCGCAGATGTGGCCAAGACGGTCACACCTGCCGTCGTGAACATCACCACGAGCGGCGCAGAAGAAGCGTCTGATTCCTCACGCCCGCGCGGCCGGATGGAAGACTTTTTCGGATCGCCGTTCGGTCCGCGGCGATTCGGACCTCCGATGGAACCGCGTGAACGGCGCGGTGGAGGGCAGGGATCGGGCGTGATCGTTACCCCGGACGGGTATGTGCTGACCAACAACCACGTGATTGCAGGAGCGAAAACCGTCACCGTCACACTGCCCGACAAACGGGAATTCAAAGGGCGCATCGTCGGCAGCGACCCAAAGAGCGATATCGCCGTGGTCAAGATCGACGGGACTCAGCTTCCAACAATTCCATGGGGCGACTCCAGCCGCCTCCAGGTCGGCGAATATGTCCTGGCTGTCGGGAACCCGTTTGGCTTGAACTCCACAGTCACCCTGGGCATCGTCAGTGCCCTTGGTCGCGGACACATGGGGATTACGCAGTATGAAGATTTCATCCAGACGGATGCCGCAATCAATCCAGGCAACAGCGGCGGGGCACTCGTGAACACCAGAGGGGAGTTGATCGGCATCAACACCGCGATCTTTTCCCAGACCGGCGGGTATCAAGGCGTCGGTTTCGCGGTTCCGACCGGCATGAGCAAGCCGATATATGAGAGCCTGGTCAAGACCGGCAAGGTCGTGCGTGGGTTTCTGGGGGTCGGTATTCAGGATCTGAATCAGGAACTGGCCAAGTCCTTCAATGTCACAGGGAGCAACGGCGCTATCGTGACGGATGTGAAGGACGACGGCCCTGCAGACAAGGCCGGCCTCAAGCAGGGAGACGTGATCCTGTCCTTTCAGGGAACTCCAATCGAAGATGCCGTCACCCTTCAGCGCGCCGTTACAAGAAGCTCGGTCGGCAGCAAGGCGACAGTCACCGTGATGCGAGAGGGTCGTGAAAAGGACCTGACCGTCACGATCGGTGAACTGCCGGACAACCCGCAGGTCGCTAAGGCGGAGGCCGGTCCGTCGGAACAGCCGCTGGCCGGACTGGCCGTGCAGGAGTTGGACCGGGAAACTGCCCAGGAGCTCGGGATCAAAGGCAACATTCACGGCGTCGTCGTCACGACCGTCGATCCAGAGAGCGACGCGGAACGCGCCGGGTTGATGCCGGGCGACGTGATCCGGGAGATCAACCGCAAACCAGTCACCTCGATGAAAGATTTCGATCGGGCCGCATCGGACCTCAAGAAGGGGCAAACGGTGTTGGTGCTGGTGAATCGGAGAGGCGCGTCCCTATACCTCAGCGCCAAGATCTAAGCGCGTCCGGATAGAGCGGGGCAGGCGACTGGTGAGCGCAGGCTTATCGGTAGCCTGCCCCTGATTTCTTGGGCATGAGGAGAGTCGGAGCAGCGGGCGCAGCAGTCGGCGCGTCGGCCCGCCCAACCGGCTGGGCAATCAGATCATAGCCGGCCACATCGGTAACGGTGACCGAAATAAACTCTCCCGGCTTCCCCGCGCTGCGATCACAGAAGACCACCCCGTCAATCTCAGGCGCCAACCCTTCGTGTCTGCATTCCAGCAGCCGGTCCGATACTTCAGAGATCCCATCCACAAGGACTTCCATCGTACGGCCAAGGTAGTCACGGTTCTTAGCTTCTGAAATGGATTCCTGCAGAGCCAGCAGCTCATTGCGGCGTTCTTCCATCACCGCCTGATCAACCTTCCGGTCGAGATCGACGGCCGACGTGCCCTCTTCATCAGAATAAAGAAACACTGCCACACGATCGAATTCCATATCGAGGATGAATTGCTTCAGCTCCTCGAACATGGCATCGGTCTCACCGGGAAACCCGACGATAAACGCCGTTCTGAAAAAGACGCCGGGAATCTTGGCGCGGATACGTTCGACCAGCTTGGTGACGTGTTTGCGGTCTCCCAACCGGTGCATCCGCTTCAGCATGCCGTCGCTGATATGTTGCAACGGCATGTCGAGATACTTGGTGATACGCGCCTCTACGGCATACAGATCCAGCAACTCATCTGTCACCTGTTGCGGGTACAGATAGAAGGGCCGGATCCAGCGCACATCCTTCACCGTCACCAGTTCCCGAAGCAACGCTGTGAGCCCCTGCTTCAATCCGAGGTCCACCCCGTAGTTGATCGTGTCCTGGGAAATCAGGTTGAGCTCCTTCACCCCTTCCTGAACCAACCGTCCCGCCTCAGCCACAATCGATTCGATCGGGCGACTGCGCTGCTTCCCCCGCATGATAGGAATCGCACAAAACGCGCAGTTCCGGTTACAACCCTCAGCAATTTTCAGATACGTGCTGTGGGGAGTTCCGAGGCGAATACGTGGAGTCTCGGCATCGTACAGATAAGGCGGTTGTCCAATCCAGAGTCGCTGCTGACGAATTTTCGGCGCCAGCAAACTGCGACAGATCTCTGCAATGCGCCCGAACTCGCCCGTTCCCACGACGCCGTCCAGCTCAGGCAATTCTTTCAACAGTTCGCCCTGATACCGCTGCGCCAGACATCCGGCGGCGATCAGGACGCGGCAGGATCCGGACTTCTTCAACCGTCCATGTTCGATGATGCTGTTGATCGATTCCTGCTTGGCCTCTTCGATGAAGCCGCAGGTATTGATAATGACGACTTCCGCGGCGCTCGCGTCCCCCGTGAGTTGGAAGCCGCCGGCGACCAAGGTGCCGAGCATGACTTCGGAGTCCACCTGGTTCTTTGAACAACCGAGGTTCACAAAACCGATCGTGGGTTTGTCGCGTTTCGCGCGCGATGGGGTAATCAATGACGAGGCCATAATTTGGCAGTCTACGAGACGCCGGAAAACTCTGTCAAACGAGCTCTCTTGCTATTCCCTCTGCAGCTATCCTAAATTGAGCGCATGATCCGGACATTTCAGGGCATCACCCCGACCATCCCGCAATCCTGCTTTATTGAAGAGACCGCCGTGGTCATCGGCGACGTCGTCATGGGCGAAGAGTGCAGCGCCTGGTTTCATGCCGTCATTCGCGGCGATGTGAACTACATTCGCATCGGGCACCGCACGAACGTGCAAGACCTCTGCATGTTGCACGTCACACACGACACGCATCCGCTCATCATCGGCGACGACGTCACCATCGGGCACCACGTGGTCCTGCATGGCTGCACCATTCAGAACCGCGTGCTGGTCGGAATGGGCGCCATTATCATGGACGGAGCGGTCATCGGGGAAGACTCGGTAGTCGGTGCCGGGGCATTGATCACCGAAGGCACCGTCGTTCCGCCCAAGAGTCTCATCCTGGGCTCACCGGCCAAAGTAAAACGCCCCGTTACCGAGCAGGAACTCGCCTGGATCCGAGAGTCGGCCCAGAACTATATCCGCTATTCGCGCCAATACCTCTCAGGCCCCGATAAACCTCGCCCCGGATTTTGGGTCTAGTACGATCCACGTGCATACCCGCCTTCGACAGTTCGCTTCTCACCCGAGCCGCATGAGACAAATGGGATCACCCACCGTCGGTGAGGCATACGTGCGCTGGTCGATCCGGTAACGGATACCCCGCCGATGGCACCACTCGGCAACCCATACGGCCTCCTCCACCGTCGTCGTCACCGATCCCGGAATCATCAATCGACTCAAGCACCGATCTACCAATGTGGCAACCGTGCGCTGCTGAGGCAGAAATTTTCGCGCATCGAACGTCACCGGATTCGCACGACCGTAGGACAAGGCCGATAACTCGGGAAACCGCTCGGGATCGTTCAGCACGCTGACGAGCCAGAGATGATCCACCCGGTCTTTCACGGCCCCGGCGTCCTGATGACGGAACCGGATCGGGAACCCAACACAGGCGCGATTGAGCACCTGCACTTCCTGCTTGCGTAGATTACAGGCCAGCACATGTCTCCCGAGATCCAGGCTTTCCATCAGAAGGAGCGGAATTTCCGCCACCCCCGCGCCCACATATAAACTGGTGCCGCCCGGCTGAAGCCGCGGCAGGAGCGCCTTCGCCAGCTTCAAACCAAGCCGCTGACAAAGCCCGCGCTTCGCCGCCCAGAATTCATCTCCGCCTTCGTCGCAATAGATCGGACCCAGTCGCCCGTAGTCGAGGCGCGCGAAGATGTCCTTCATCGCCCGCCGAGCGACCGTCCCCACGTTCATCAGTTTACGGGCCATGCCGCTCCATCCCGACCAAACCGGTGGCCGTTCTCCCGGCGCCAACGGCCACCGGGCGCATACAATTGAGAGTCAACTTATCTCGCCTGTCTCTTGATTAACGAGAATGTGGGAGGCCTGAGATTCGCCGTGACTGGACACGACCGTCCGGCACGGCCCCATGGCAGCACCGCAGAGCCCTTCCACGACGACTCGCGTCTGCGCATCGTTAAGGCGCCGCGTCAGGAACGCCTACGCGACGATCTCTGTGCCGATCCCCTTGTGAGTGAAGATTTCCAACAGAATGGCATGGGGTGTACGACCGTCGATGATGTGCGCCTTTCCCACACCCCCGGCCAATGCATCCAGACAGGCGTGAACTTTCGGCAACATACCCTCGCTGATGGTGCCGCGCTTGACCATCCGCTGCACATCTTTGCGGGAGACCGTCGGCAGGTGGCGGCCATTGGCATCGCGGATGCCCTTCACATCAGTCAACATCACGAGCTTTTCCGCCTTCAACGCGGCGGCAATCGCGCCCGCCACCAGGTCGGCGTTAATGTTGTACGTATTGCCTTCCCGGTCCGTTCCGATCGGCGCGATGACAGGAATGTAATTGTCTTCCTGGAGCTTCAAGAGCAGCGTGGGATCGATCGATTTCACATCGCCCACAAACCCGAAATCGGCATCCGAATCATCCGAATCGAGATCCTTCTCAATGCTTTCCGCCCAGGCCTTCGCAGTGAGCGGCTTGGTCAACATCAACCCACCGTCCTTGCCGCTGAGCCCAACCGCCTGCCCGCCGTGCCGATTCAGGAGATCGACGATCTCCATGTTGATCCGACCCGCCAGTACCATCTCCACAATTTCCATTGTCGCTGCATCGGTCACCCGAACCCCGTGCCGAAACTTCGCGACCATTCCCAGTCGATCCAGCATCTGATCGATTTGCGGACCGCCGCCATGTACGATCACGGGGTTGAGCCCGACATACTTCAGCAACACCACATTCTGGGCAAATCGCTCTTTCAGGGGCGCATCGGTCATCGCATGCCCCCCGTACTTGATGACGACCGTCTTGCCCTTGAAGGTGCGGATGTAGGGCAGGGCCTCGATCAGCACGTCCGCTTTCTTAATCAGTTTGTTCATGCGTTCCCCCGTCCTGCCTGCCGCTTACAGAATATAGCGGCTCAAGTCTTGATCCTTCACAATATTCTGCAAGCGCTCCCGCACATACCCGGCGTCCACAACGATGGTCTTTTCTTTCATCTCGGAACCTTCGAACGATACCTGCTCCAGCAACCGCTCCATAATCGTAAACAGCCGCCGGGCACCGATATTTTCCGTCCGTTCGTTGACCTGCACGGCCGTTGCCGCAATCTCAGCCAGTCCGTCATTCGTAAACTCGACGGTGAGGCCTTCCGTCGCCATCAACGCATGATACTGACGAACCAACGCGCCTCGCGGTTCGGTCAGGATACGCACGAAGTCTTCTTTGGTGAGCGGCGCCAACTCGACTCGGATGGGGAAACGGCCCTGAAGTTCGGGAATCAAGTCAGACGGCTTCGCAACATGAAACGCTCCTGCGGCAATGAACAGAATATGGTCGGTCTGCACGGCGCCATGTTTGGTGCTGACCGTGGAGCCTTCCACAATCGGCAGCAGGTCGCGCTGCACCCCTTCGCGGGATACATCCGGCCCCATCGCGCGTTCACGGCCGGCGATCTTGTCGATCTCATCCAAAAAGACAATGCCGGTCTGTTCGACCTTCGTGATGGCCTCCCGGACTACTTCATCCATGTTGATCAGCTTTTGCGCTTCTTCCTGGGTGAGTTGCTTCAGTGCATCAGGCACTTTCATCATCCGTTTCTTTTTCTTCCCTTGGAACATACCGCCCAGCATGTCACGCAGGTTCCCTTCAAGATCCTCCATGCCGGCGGCATTGGAAATCACCCCCAGCGGCAACGCCCGCTCCTTGACCTCTACTTCCACAGATCGCTGATCGAGTTTGCCCTCGCGCAGTTGCAGGCGAAGCTTCGATCGCGTGGCATCCGGCGATTCGGTCGGTTCCGAAACATCGGCACGCGCTCCGGAAGGTTCAAATCCAGGGGAAGTCGGACGGAACGGTGCACCGGGCAACAGGAGATCGAGCAGCCGCTCTTCTCCAAGGCGCGACGCCTTCCCCTGCACCTCTTCCAAGTGTTTGGTCTTCACTAAACTGATGGCCAGCTCGGTGAGATCACGAATGATGGATTCGACATCCCGGCCGACATAGCCGACTTCCGTAAACTTCGAGGCCTCCACCTTGATGAAGGGCGCTTCGGCAAGTTTCGCCAGACGTCTGGCAATTTCGGTTTTCCCCACGCCGGTCGGCCCGATCATGATGATGTTTTTCGGCATGACCTCATCACGCAGCTCAGGAGCCAACTGCTGACGGCGCCAGCGGTTACGAAGCGCAATCGCGACCATGCGCTTGGCATCGTGCTGGCCGATCACATAGCGGTCCAGCGCTTCGACGATTTGCCGGGGCGTCAGACTATTCACATTGAGCGGGCGGGACGTCGATTCGGTCGTCATGGCAGGCAGATCCTAACGCGAGAGCGATTCGATCACAATCTGTTGGTTGGTATAAATGTCGATCCCACCGGCAATCATCAGGGATTCCCGCACAACCTGCTCGGCGACCAGTTCGGAATGCCCTAGGAATGCACGGGCGGCGGCCAATGCATAGGGTCCACCCGATCCGATTGCCAGGATGCCGTCTTCAGGCTCGACCACATCTCCGGTTCCGGAAATAATGAAGGAATGATCGAGATCGGCAACGGCCAGCAACGCCTCCAAGCGCCGTAACACGCGATCGGTCCGCCAGTCCTTCGCCAGTTCCACGGCGGCTCTAGTGAGGTTTCCGCGATACTCGGCCAATTTGGCCTCAAACTTTTCGAACAGGGTGAAGGCATCGGCCGTGGCGCCGGCGAACCCCGCCAGCACCGAATCGCTGTGCATACGACGCATCTTCCTGGCATTGTGCTTCATGACCGTAGTGCCGACCGTGACCTGTCCATCGCAACCCATCGTCACCTGACTGTCTCGTCTCACACACAAGACCGTGGTGGATCGAATAATCATCGTGAACCCTTCTGCTTGGTGGACTCGCTGGCCTCCGCGGTACGGACCGCGCGAGGGTGAGTGCGATCGTATAACGCGAGTAGTTGGTCCGTCGCAAGATGGGTATATTTTTGTGTCGTACTGAGCGAGGCATGTCCCAGCATTTCCTGAATGGCGCGTAGGTCGGCACCTTCATCCAGCAAATGGGTGGCAAACGAATGGCGCAATGTGTGGGGATGGACCGCGCCTCCGGTCAGTTGCCGCGAATACTTGGCCACAATGCGCGCAATAGTTCTCGTGGTCAATCGTCCTCCGCGGCGGTTTCGAAAGACGGCCACGGTGTCCGACGAGCGCCCTGAGAACGGTCCCGCCACCATTGAGATCTGCGCGTGGTAGGCATCGATCGCCTCCAGAGCAATGCTGCCCAGCGGAATCACACGTTCTTTTCGCCCCTTCCCGCGCACACGCACCAGTCCTTCGCTCCGGCTGATATCGTCGCAATTCATACCGACCAACTCGCTGACACGAGCCCCCGTGGAATACAAGGTCTCGAGAATCGCGCGATCCCGCAACCCTTCCCGCTCCGTTCCGCCGGGGAACTCCATCAACGCGCCGGCATCGTCCTTCGTGAGGACCTGGGGAAGATGCTTGGGAAGTTTCGGGGCGCGCACGTCCTCTGCAGGGTTCACCTCCAACTGCCCGATACGCACCAGATACCGGAAGAAACTGCGCAGACAGGCCAGCTTTCTCGCCAACGAGGTCTTCTTTTCCCCCTTGCGATCGCGCGCGGCGAGAAATGCGCGAATCAGAGCAGGCGTGACCGATTCGGGCACCAGCGGCCCACCAGGCTTTTGCGCACCCAGCGCGAAGGCGTGGAACTGAGCCAGGTCGGACGCATAAGCACGAATGGTTTGGGGGGACGCGCTCTGCTGGACAGTCAAGACCTCTAGGAAAGTCCGGATTGCGCGATCCATGCGTCAAAATCCTCAACGGCTCGTTGCTGGATGAGACGCCGCTTCTGATCCTTGTCGCGCGTCTTGACGGTGACGGGTGGAAACAGCCCGAAGTTCGTATTCATCGGCTGAAAATGGGCTGGATCGCTCTTGGTAACATGCGCAATCAAACAGCCGTGAGCGCTGTTCGGCGGCGGAGTCACCAACGGCTGTTCCACCAGGCCTCGCGCCGCATTGATGCCGGCAATCCCCCCCATCGCAGCCGACTCGGTGTACCCTTCAACCCCGACCAATTGTCCGGCGAAAAATACGGTGCCACGGGACTTGAGCTGGAGCGTCTCGCGCAGCAGTTGCGGCGAGTTGATGAAGGTGTTGCGATGAAGACTGCCGAGTCGTAGAAATTCGGCATTCTCCAGCCCCGGAATGAGACGAAACACCCGGCGCTGCTCCGGATACGTCAGTTTGGTCTGAAACCCGACCATGTTGTAACAAGTCCCATGTGCGTTCTCGGTACGAAGCTGCACCACGGCGTACGGGCGCACGCCAGTCTTCGGATGCTCCAGTCCGACCGGCTTGAGCGGTCCAAACTGCATGGTCTGCCGACCACGCTCGGCCATGACTTCAATCGGGATACAACTTTCAAAATAGGCAATTTTCTCGAACTCTTTCGGCTGAACCTTCTCGGCCGCCATCATCGCGTCGTACAACGCATTGTACGCAGCTTCATCCAGCGGACAATTGAGGTAATCAGCCCCTCCCTTGCCGTATCGTGACGCACGATAGACGATGTCCATATTGATCGACTCCGCATCGATAATGGGCGAAATCGCGTCAAAGAAATAGAGATGCCGTTCATGCGTCAATTCGCTGATGGCCTTCGATAATTTTTCCGACGTGAGCGGACCGGTCGCAATGATGCAGCAGGCGTCCTGCGGGATCTCCGTGACTTCCTCACGCATGATCCGGATGTTTGGATGTCCCTCTAACGCCAGGGTGATCACCCGAGCGAACTGCTCGCGATCGACCGCTAACGCCGAGCCGGCCGGTACACGCGCCTCCTCCGCTGCACGAATCACGAGCGAGTTCAGGCGACGCATCTCCATCTTCAGAATGCCAGGCGCATTGAGCGAATCGGCGGATCCAAGGGAGTTCGAACACACGAGCTCTGCCAGATCACCTGTCTTATGTGCTTTGGTCATCTCTTTGGGGCGCATTTCGTAGAGCATCACCTTGGCGCCACGATTCGCTGCTTGCCAGGCGGCTTCTGTGCCGGCCAGCCCCCCCCCAATGATCACGATGTCTTCACGCATGAATGGGAAACCTTTGAAAAGATGGAAGGAGAGCCCATTGTAGGAATCGCCTTTTCTCGATGTCAAGAAACGGAGGGCTTATTCCCGTGCCCCTTGCTTCATAACGCCATCTGAAGCCGATCAATTGAAGGCGGGCTGGAAAAGGCGCTCTGAGTTTGTTGCTCCCTTTCGCCAGACCGTGCTAGACTCTTCCCGCGTGGGCGATTAGCTCAGGGGGAGAGCGCTTCCTTCACACGGAAGAGGCCACTGGTTCGATACCAGTATCGCCCACCATCTTTTCAACGACTTCCAGACCGTACTCTCCGACACGCGCAACACTGTGGTCAGTTTTGTGTCACGGTGTCCGTGTCGGTCCAGGATCTCCACTCCATCTCACAGGCTTTTAGGGTAATGATGCGCATATCGTTGCGTCATCATCGGAGACTTGTGTCCGAGGAGCCGTTGAACCTTGTAGAGATCGACTCCCGCTTGGACCAGCCGCGTCGCGAAGGTGCGGCGGAAATCATGGAAATGACAGTTCACAATGTCGAGCGCCGTAAGTCCGGTCACTCTGCAGGAAACTCGTCCGGATCTTGCCCTCCAATATCTCGTCGCGGCTTCGTGGGCGTGTCAGCCACGCATAGAAGCCACCCGCGAGACACCGAGCGCCTCACATAACCATGCCGTCGACCAGAGCCCCGGTGCTTCACGATGAAGCCGCACTTCACAGCGACTCCTTCGCAAAGTAGGCCGCGGCTTTTTTAGAATGTCCCGCTCCGTCTTGAGCTTAGTCACCTCGCGGCGGAGGCGCTCGATCTCCAACAGATCCGGTTTCATCTGCCCCTGCTGGGGAAGGCCTGCTGCGGGTCGGCGGTGACCTCCCGCACCCATCGGCGCAAGACCGTGCCGTGTACCCCCAAATCCCGTGCAGATCGCGCCACGGGTACACCACGGTCTTCGATCAACTTCACCGCTTCCCGCTTAAACTCTCGCGTAAACTTGCGTCGTTCCATGCCCACCTCCGGTTTCATTCATACACCTAACTCGATGCCTTTAAAACCGGCAGCAGCTCTGGATCAGGCGTACTCCAATGTGGCTTAGTCGGTTTCGCAGGGAACAGAGGGCAGCTTTCGCCCGCCGCCTGACCACATACAGTAATTACTACGCGAAAGGTTGATCGGCAAACTCACACCACGATTTGCTACGCGGCTGACCCGGATCGCTCCCATGTCGCTTGAGGGTTTCGATGGATTTATGATCACATACCTGGTCGGATGGCTCCCTGAGCTCCATGCTTGGTGGCATACACGGTGGAGAGCATTGATCAACGCTTCCGCGACAGTTGCAAGAATTCAGACAAATTTGTGATCAGAACAGGATACCGACATATGCGACGCTGGGGCCGTCACTACCGCCTAATTTAAGCTGCTGAGTCGAGGGAGAACTGCACGCGCATAGCTTCCACCTCTGCGCAATGGGTACACTTACGCCGCAAACAAGTGAGCTGCCAAGTGGTAACCGTTTACCACGCAATCTGATTGGCGAGGGATCTGATAGGAATGCCTCGAACAGGGCAGCCTGGCGAGATTTCCAGGGACGAAAACGTATCCGTCTAAGCTGAAGGGCGGGGCGGGCCGACCATGATGACGTAGTCGACGAGTTCGTCCATCGCAACGCAGGGCAGCTCACAGGACAGTCGATAGAATTCCTGACCGCGGTCTCCCGCCGTAAAATCAATGGTGACCATCTTCCGTGTCTCGCCGTCGATAGTCAGCGATGTGATTTCAGTATTCTTCGCCGTCAACGTAAATTTATGGGCGTTTCGGTTAGTATCCGCGTAATCGAGCACGAGTCGCACAGGGGTGCCACGCGGAATGGTCATTCGTCGATCCTGCATACCAATGCCTGACACCTTTAGCCCTTCCGACGTCACTTTCATGGTCACAGTCAGCCGTTCAAGGCCAGCACATGTGAACGTTCAGATGTGAAAACTAAGAAACTGGCGGTGAACAGCAGGCCGACAATTATGCGCTGAATCATGGTCATAACACCCGGTTGCTGATTGGAAGTTCAATTATCCTATGACACTACTATGAGCGATTATGGGATGTGATTTGCTGAGGGCAGTTAAACACGCTTGCCTGCAGCCGTGATTGAATTCCTGGCTATCGCAGGCCTCGACAGCGAGACTGCGGTCGGCCGCATTCCACATCAAAGAGACTTGTGCTGGTTGGTCAGATGCAGGACAGTGGGTTCTCGCTTGGATGGATGGAGGTTTCTGGGATTGCATCCCAAATACGCTCACGGCCAACATGGCGAAAAACGTTCCCACGACTCCAATTCCTACAATATCCATGAAAAACACTCCTTGTTCTGCGCCCAGGCTATTATCGTAGCCTGTACCGGCTGGTTGGATTCTTATCGCGTGCTTCTTACTGATGCAATGGAGGTGCCAAAAGCAGCATCGAACGCTTTCTAGGTTCAACATAGGTATATGTTGAGTTTATGTAGGCTCTGTGAATAGGGCACAAGCGAAGATGGTCACAAAATGACGAGAATCGTCAAAAAATGTCAGTAGACCGGTTTCGTGAGGCAAGTTGGGAACTCAATCTAGGGGAACAAGGAATTACCCCTAGCATGCTGGAGGCTAGCAGCCCATCCTGGCTAGGGGAAAGGTATCCCATGCTCTTGTTTCATCAATGATGTAGGGGGCAGAATACCATCTTTCATAAAGCAGGAGTTTTGAAAGGAAGTAGGAAAAGCCTTCTATTCGAGGACCTAGAGCTAAGAACTCCGAACACGACGAGTGCTGTGGAGCAATGTGCGAGCGGATGGACCATCATTGTAGCTTTAAATGTGTGATACGCACACATCGTTTCAACTAAAGTAGGACCATGGACTCCGACATTCGCAGGCGACTTCTGTGGGTACAGCTCTGTCAGCGAACCGGGAATGCCGGCCTGGTCTGTCGACGATTCGGGGTCTCTCGCCCCACACTCCGGAAGTGGATTCGTCGGTTTCATGAGGCAGGAGAGGCCGGTCTCCTCAGTCACAGTCGCCGCCCCGTGCGGTCACCCAATCGGCGTGTGTTCGAGAAAGAACGACGGCTTATTCTCAGCTTGCGGACCGAGCGGAAGCTGGGAGCACGACGAATTCAGAATGAACTACGATGCCATCACGATCTCAGGCTCTCGCTCGACTCGATTCACAAGACCCTGGTCAGCAGTCAGGACGCCCCATTGGCACGCCCGGCGCGGCAGAAGACCCGACACCGGTATGTTCGGCTCATTCCCGGGGACCGCGTGCAGCTCGACACCTGCAAGATGGCTCCGGGATGCTATCAGTACACGGCGGTTGACGATTGTACGCGTTACCGGGTGCTGGCCGTCTTTCGTCGACGCACGGTGGCTGGCCCAATCCAGCTCGAAAGGACGTAGCCATCACAACGGTATCAGCCGAAAGTGTCTCGCTAGATGCGAGTTCAACCCCATTGACTCGATCGTTGGAAACTCTTACCGGCGACACCGGCGCGTCGGTTCGAATACTGCCCCCTCGTCAGGCAATGGCTTGGGCGAGCGAACCGCACATCACCTCGGTCATTCCTCCCAAGAAACCTCCTACCAGAAATTGGAGCAACCGGCGTAGATAAGGCCCGAGATGCTCGAAGAAAGCATAGGCAGAGTACCGACTGTGGGGAGAAAAAACGGCCCGGCGGTGAAGGCGGTCAAACTTGTGTCGATGAGATATTGGGGGACGTCGTGGCCTTGCGCATAAGCCGCGCCGGTCCGCTGATCGAGTTCGAGCGGGCGCTCAAAGTACTCATGTAGCCCGGATGCGATAAACCGGGACAGCCGAATTTTATCACGTGGCGAGATGAGGTCGTTGTTTCAGGCTAGGCTGCGGAGTGTTTGCAAAGGCTTATGGAGCGGCGCCGATCCAAACAGGGCGCAGGGACCTCCGTCGGACACACGGATTTCGAATTGGTCCTCCCCATAGTACGATTGCATCGAGGTCGATGCCCGCACGTTTGGGGATAGTGGTAACGCTTCATATAAACCCTGCACCCGGTGCAAACCTGATTCTACCGGCATGCCGTCCTGCCGCCAGGAGGCAGTGTGCCCGCCGACAACGGACCTTGCCTCGAGCAGCAGCGGACGCCATCAGCGATGCCGGTCCGCAATCTGGGCACGAGAACGGCGCGAAGGCCAGGCCGTGCTCAGACGGCCGCTTGGGAGATTTGAAGACCTCTTTTTGTTATGGTCCAGGCTGGGCCTTTAAGGAACCCTTAGCTACTAGGGAGATACCTTGTGAGGAGTTAGTCCATTATTAGATGAAAGGCCCAGTGAATCAGCTTCTTGGGCTGACCAAACCGAAGGACACCAGCGTTGTGTGGTTTTGTGCTGAGACGAGAATCTCTATTTTCTGAATTGGTAAGGCGACGGTCGGGGGATTCAATCCCCTTTGCCGACATTACTCAGCAACTTGCGGGCACCCCCGAAATGCCTCCCAGCGCCTTCTCCCTGTGGCCGTTTTTGTGTCAGAATTGCCTGAAGTCTCGAAATGTCTTGTAGCCACTATAGGCGATAGGGAACTCTGAGCCACCTGAAATTCAAGATCTTTGTGGGGAAACCACTGCAACAGCGAGCGATTAAAAAATCCATCTTTTACTACCGTCCTGCAAGCCGCTCAATTTATCTCGACATCCTATGGTAGCCAGCTGCTTGCGCCTCCAACTGGACAGAATCAAGACCCTGAGCTAGACTTTTCTCACAAGGAACAGACTTCGTCTTTACGAATGTTCCGACAGAAGAAAGAGAGGCATGGTATGCGCCGGACTGTAACAACCATCATATTGGGACTGGTTCTGACCACGGGCTGCTCGACCACCAATCAGGTGGCGACACAAGACCAGAACTATAATGCGCCGCTCAGTATTTATAGTGCCATGGACAGCACCTCCCTGGTCTATTCCGATCCCATGGCCGCCTCACAAGCCAATGACCACCCTTATCGATGGGCTGCGTTCATCCTCCATCCAGTCGGCCACCTCGTTGACTACACCGTAAACCGCCCCCTCTACGCCATTGCCAAACACGCACCCTATCTCTTCGGTTATACGTCCGAAGATTCCATGATCGACTCGCAGCGACGGTAACCCTGCTCGAAACCTTACCGGCCGGGACCTCTCCCGGCGGTGAGGTGAGCGTTTCTTGCCCGCCTATTGCCAGTCGCATCTCCCTTGCCGTTCGGGTATGCTCGCCACTTCGATCGTGCGCCACGTTAAAGCGGGGCATCGAATCAGGCCATGCATCGTCACCTCTCACTGCTGCCGTTCTTGTTCGCTGTCTGCGCCCTCTGGACGGGATGCGAAACTCCACCACCGGCTCGGCCTCCGCTTCCTCCCTCCGAGAGTGATCTTGACCTCCTGGGCCCCACGAAACTCTGCGATTCCCGTCAGACGTTTCTGGCGGCACATCCTGGAATCATCCCCCACACTCACGCCTGGGGCAGTGGGCAAGAACTCCGGATCCCGTCTGAGCACAGCCGCTCCCAAAGCGAGGAGTCCTATTTCTTCGACGAAGACGGAACCTTGGTCGGCATGCTGTTCGTGTTTCGTTCCGGACTCGATCTGGCCCCCTACAAGACGCTGCGCTACACCCTCTCCCGCCTGAAGCCCAGCCTGGAGTTCTATTTGACCGTGGCGCAGTTGGCCGATCGGCAGAATATGGAAGCCAGCACCATCTATGACACCGGCGACGAAAAGACGACCACTCGATATCTCGTGCTGAGCGATCGCGGTGACCAACGCCTGCTCGAAGCCTCCTTCACGGTTGATCCCTACGTGAAGCTTTTTTCTCCCTACCGCAAGGAATTTCTGGACCGCCTCCGCGATACCGCTCAGCAAACCGGCGGCCAGCACCTCGATACACAGGGGTCTGAGGACAAGGAACCCTTCGCATCGCTGCAACAGTTCGCGCGTGGACAAACCGCGCAACTGGCCTATTGCGGCACAAGAAATCAGGTGATCGCCCTCGACGCCTACCAGAAAGCCAGCGTCTCGGGATTCACCGGCACGGTCTGGCAGGCGGAGCTTCACCACCGGTTGGGCGTCTCCTGGGAAGCGGCCGGCAACTTGGAAAAGGCCAAAAGCGAACTCCTCGCCTCCTTAGCCCTACGCCCCAATTCCCCGGAAGTCGTCAATAACCTCGGAGCCGTGTACGGGAAATTGGGCGATAAGAAGAATGCGTTGGCCTCGTTCGAAAAGGCCATTTTGCTGCGCCCCAACTACGCCATTGCCCGTTTCAACGTGGCGGAGGCCATCGCTGATGACAACCCGCGACGGGCCATCACCGAATACGAAACATACCTGGCCCTCGTGGAAGGCATTCTCGAAGAAACAGACCGCGCCGCCCTCGCCCAGAAGCGCGTCCAAGCTCTCAAGCATCAGTAGGCCAATTCGGATTGCAGGTGGCCACTCGCCCGGCATAGAGCCGAACGTGAGAAACGTAGGGACGGATCAGCGGGGGGACTTTTCGGCTTCTTCTTGACTGGTCTTACACTCAATACATAACGTGGTCACAGGGCGGGCTTTCAGACGCTTATAGGGGATATCGCCTTCACAGCCCTCGCAAATGCCGTAGGTTTGCGTGGCAAATCGTCCCAGCGCCTCATCGATTTTCTTGAGCAGTTTCCGCTCTCGTTCCCGAATACGAAACGAGAAATGCTGGTCAGCTTCGGCAGAAGCCTGGTCACTCACATCGGGGAATACTTCCAAACCGGTTGGATTCGTCAGCACCACGCCAGCTTCAGCCAAGATCGCCGCACGCTGCCCCTCAAGGTCTGCCAGGATATCGGGATACTTGACCCCGTTTGCCTTGTTGGCCTTGGGTGTCTTTCGCCGAGTTACCGTGGTTTTTTTCGCGGGAGTCTTCATCGAATACTCGGAATCGAGATGCCGGTATTGTCTTCAGACCGTATACAGAAATGCAACTATAGCAGCCGCAAATCAAAGGGGTCAATCGGTTCTTCGAGGCTTCGCCAAGGCATCACCATGCCCGATCCGGAAGATCCCGGTCAGAGATCCCTCCGACCCTCGATCGACTTCACGAGCGTCACTTCGTCCGCATACTCGATATCCATCCCGACAGGAATGCCATAGGCGATACGGGTCACCCGAACTTGATGCGGCTTCAGGAGCCGGGTCAAGTAGATGGCGGTCGCTTCGCCCTCGATCGTCGGATTCGTCGCCACGATAACCTCTTCCACTCCTCCCGCCTTCACTCGATCCAGCAACTCCTCGGCACGAATGTCCGATGGTCCGACGCCATCCAACGGAGACAACACCCCGAGCAGGACGTGATACAGGCCTCGATAGCCACCGGCCCGTTCTATTGCGTACAACGTGCTGGGCTCTTCAATGACGAGGATCTTGCTGCGATCCCGCTTGGGATCCCGGCAGAACTCGCAGAGTTCCCCTTCGGCAATATTCCTGCATTGCCGACAGAACGACAGCCCGTCCTTCACCGCCTGAATCGCTTCGGAAAGGCGCATCGCATCTTCCCGCTCAGCTTTAAGAAGATGAAAGGCCAGCCGTTGCGCACTTTTCTGACCAATCCCAGGCAGACGCACCAACTCCCGCACTAATTTCGCCAACAGGCCTTGCTGATCAACACTCATAACGAATCATCACATCCGGGAAGCACGCCGCCGCCATCAAAATAAACCGGGGATCTTCATCCCGCCCGTTACGGCCTTCATTTCTTCCGCCATCATTTCACGGGATTTTTTCAGCGCATCGTTGCCGGCCGCCACGACCAGATCCTGCAGCATCTCGACATCGCCGGCCTTCACGACTTCCGGATCGATCTTCACGCTCAGCAGGTCCATGGCCCCATTGACCGTCACCGTCACAATCCCGCCACCCGCAGTCCCGGAAACGGTCTTGGTCGCAGCCTGCTCCTGCACCTTAGCCATCTGTTCCTGCATGGCTTGGGCTTGCTTCAAGATGTTGGACATATTCCCGAATGGACTCTTCATTCCTGTACCTCCTGTACCGGAGCCGTCGCGCGAACTTCTGCCAGCTCTCCGCCGAACATCTCCAGGGCTTGTTTAACAAGGGGATGAGCCTTCGCCTGTTGCGTCAAGATCAGGCGTTGTTCCTGCTCCTTCGCAACCCGGATCTGTTTCATCGTAGGGGTGGCTCCTGGATCCTGCTCCGCCACCTCGACGATTCGAATTCGTACGGCACGCCCGTAGAGACTTTCTCCCAACGCCGCCAAAGCTTGCAGGTTGTCTTCCTTCTCCAACATCGACCGCGCGGTCGTGGCCTGCTTGGCAAACCCCAACGTGATCAACCCGCCCTCGATCTTGACCAGACGGCCCATTTCAAGGAACGGTGCGATATTGGGATGATTCGTGGAGACCGCCTCTTGGAACTGCTCCCAATTCACTTCGACCGCGGCAGCCGACGCCTCAGCAGACAAGGCAGCCTTCGGTTCCTGCTGAACCGGCGCAACGGAAGCCGGAGGAACCACCGGAGCCGATAAGGGAGCGGCAGGCGGAGCCGCCACTTCACGCGGCGGTGCGACAGAAGGGGCCTTGAGGGCACTCCCACCAGCAACAGACACCTTTGCAACGTTGCCCTGGCTGACTTTCACACCGGCAGTCTTGACCACAGGCGCAGGAGACGGTGCCGCCTTATCCTGAGATTTCGGAGGCGTCGGTGTCACGACCCGGCGGTCGGCTGCCGACTTCTCAGGCTGAACCTCGAGGCGGCTTGATGCCGGTTGTACCTCAGCATTTCGCAATAATCTGGTGGCACGAACCGCCGCTGTTTCAAGCACAAACCGCGGATGGGCATTGACTCGCAAACTGTCTTCCGCGGCGGCATATATTCGAAACAATTCCTGCAATTGCTCCACGGTGAATCGCTCGGCGTCACGAGCCAGCTGTGTCAAGTCTTCTTCGGTCGCTTCGATGAGACTCCGCAATTCAGGCCCTGACGGCACGACCGCCGCCACCAGCATATTCCGCACATATTCCACTAGATCGGCGCAGTAGGCGCGCACGTCATGTCCTTGATCCAACAACGCCGCGATGACCTGCAGTGCCTTGGCGCTGTCCTGCTGGATCACCGCTTCAACCATGGCCCGGATACGTTCCTGCGGAACCGCGCCGAGCAACGCTTCGAGATCCTCGTGGCGAATCGTGTTGCCGCCGAACGCAATGACCTGATCCAGCAAACTGAGCCCATCACGCATGCTACCTTCGCTGGCCCGCGCCAGGGCCATCAGACTGCGGTCTTCGATGGTCAACCCGTCTTGATTGGCGACATGCCGCAACCGTTGCACGATCTCGGCTTTGGAGATTCGGCGAAAATTGTAGTGCTGGCAGCGTGACAGAATCGTCGCGGGAATCTTATGAATTTCTGTCGTCGCGAAGATGAATACGACGTGGGCCGGAGGCTCTTCCAGCGTCTTCAGCAAGGCGTTGAACGCCGAGTTGGAGAGCATGTGGACTTCGTCGATAATGTAGACTCGATACTGCCCGCGAAACGGCGTAAACTTTACATTCTCGCGAATCTCGCGAACGTCGTCCACGCTGGTATTCGACGCGCCGTCGATCTCGACCACATCCACCGACGTTCCCTGGGTGATCTCCTGGCAATTCGCGCAGGAATTACACGGCGTTCCGGTCGGCCCCTGCTCGCAATTCAGCGCCTTGGCCAAAATACGGGCCACCGTCGTTTTTCCCACTCCACGGGTACCGGAAAAGAGGAAGGCATGGGCGATCCGCTTCGTCGCAATCGAGTTCATCAACGTCTGCACGACGTGCGACTGTCCGATGACGTCGTCAAACGTCCCCGGCCGGTATTTTCTCGCGGAAACTTGATAATCCATGTTGCCTCGACCCTGTCGGGACGGTGGTGCTTGCCGCTGCCGGCGGCGCTTGACCCGCCGCGCGAGATGTCATCGAAAAAGTGGGGCCAGGTGATCCTGCGGCACACAGAACGAACCGCTTACCGTTGCTTCCTTCCGGACCTGGCGGGGTTCACAGGGTTCTGTTGCACAGGGCCCGGCCCCGTTACACTAAAGGATCTTCTCCGCTCGCCAAGAGGCATAGAATGGCTCGGGGTCGAGCTAGCTCTGTTTGGCGGAGAGGGTGGACATTCGAAGTCGCGCGCACGCGATCCCCCTCGTCGACTCCCACCGCATCCGTTCGCGATGGCAATTCCGACTTACACGCCAGCTCAACCTTGCTTGGTGCCGTTCGATGGCGGAGAGGGTGGGATTCGAACCCACGGTCCCGTTGCCGAGACGCATGCTTTCCAAGCATGTCGATTCGTCCACTCTCGCACCTCTCCGCAATCGGACGACTTCAAGGGGACGCATCTTATCACGCAGGTTTTGGTGCGGCAAGGTAAGCCGGAGCCTGCAAACATGACACTGCGATGGTGAAGGGAAGTCCGACCTCGATCGGGAGCCCCCCCGAGGGCCCCGTGGCGACTGCCCCCGGGATGTCACCATTGACCACTCCTGCGCGCATTCCTATACTGCGGGACTATTTCAGCGGAGGTACGTGATGAAAATCCTGGTCGGGATCGGTGTCGTGATCCTGCTGCTCATCGTCCTGATCGTCGCGTTGCCATTCCTTATCGATCTGAACAAGTATCAAGACCGGTACCGCCCCTTAATCGAAGAGGCCCTCAACCGGAAGGTCGAACTCCGGGACATTCGGCTCACCATTTGGCCACGCATCGGCGCAAGGGTCGGCGGCTTCGTCGTCCAGGACGACCCGGCCTTTCGCACAGGCCCCTTCGCATCGCTCTCCTCATTGGATGTGGGCGTCAAGCTGCTGCCGCTGTTCAAGGGCAAAGTCGATGTCGAGGAGATCACCCTGCGCGACCCGGTCATCACGGTCCTGAAAAATGTCCAGGGCCAACTCAATATCTCGACCCTCGGTGCCAAAACACCGGCTCCGCCCACACCTTCAAAACCCGAGGTGCCGGGGCAGGCACCCGGCAATCCGTTCCAAGTCCTGGCGCTCCTTGCGGTGGACCGGGTCTCGATCGACGGGGGCAAACTTTTGTATCGTGACGAGTTCACCCAGAAACCGACCGAGTACACCGTCAATAACCTTGAGTTTCTGCTCACCTCGGTCCACCTCGACGAAAGCCCCACCGTCCACCTGGGTGCGACGGTGCAGCCCTATAACTTGCCGGTCCGGCTCGATGGCACCTTCGGCCCACTCGTTGAAACCCTAGACGTGAAGTCGTTCACATTCAACCTGACACTAGGGAAAATGGCCGTCGGGCTCAAGGGACGCGCGGTCGGAGGGAACCTGGACGCAACCGTCAATGCCCTGCAGATCGACACGGCGGATCTCCCCATCGCACTGCCGCTGACGAAGCCGGTACAGATCAAGGATGTGCACCTCACTCTCCATGCCCTGTACCCGGTTCCGCCCGACACCCCGCCCGCCAATCAGGTCGATCTGACCGATCTGGGATTGACCCTGGTCATGGGCGGATCGGCGATCAACGTCAAAGGCACGGCCACCAAAGGCTTGGCCAACCTGACAGCAGCATCTGCCAGTATCAACTCCGCGGATCTTCCGGTTGCCATCCCCCTCACGAAGCCGGTCGAATTCAAAGACCTTCATGTGAATCTCCGGGCTAAATATCCGCCTAGGGAGGGAGCCGCGCCGCTCGAACTTGCCGAGATTCCGAACCTGGGCCTCACCGTCGCCATGGGGAGCTCACGTATCGAGGTCAAAGGATCGGTGCTGGGCGGACTGGCGAAAATCACTGCCAACTCAAAACTCATCAACACGACTGACCTGCCGATCGCGCTGACACTGAAAAAGCCGGTGGAGGTCAAAGACCTGCAGGTCGCAGCCGAAATGAAGGGACAAGAAGCACGCCTCACCAACGCCTCTCTCCAACTGTTCGGCGGATTCGTCCGCACGCAGGGAACGCTCGGCCTGGGCACCGCAACTCCCCCCTTCAACAGCACGGTCTCGATTCAAGGCCTCCAACTTGGACCGGCCCTTCAGGCCATCGGCACCGACCAGGTGTCCATGAGCGGGACAGCCAGCGCCGAGCTGGCAGTGAACGGGCGCGGATTTACCCATCCGGACCTCGTCAAGGCCCTCGCAGGCACCGGCCGAGTGACAGTGAAAGATGGGAAAATCGAGGGGATCAATTTATTGCAGCAGGCCTCGATGTTGCTCAAAGTGGTCGGCGTTTCCTTAGACAACGTCAAGGCCACCGCTTTTTCCGCCATCGAAAGCGACTTTGCGATCAAACAAGGTCTGATCGCCATCCAACGACTCCTCATCGACAGCCATGATTTTCAGGCCACCGGCGGAGGAACGATCGGCCTCGATCAGTCGCTCGACATGAAACTGAACCTGAATCTGTCCCAGGCCTTGAGCCAGAAGATTGTGGCCGGCTCTCCCATCGCCAAAGTCGCGTTGACCGGCGGGCGGCTCTCGCTCCCGCTGCTCATTACCGGCAGCACGCAGGCCCCTTCCTATGGGCTCGATACAAAAATGTTTGCGGGAAAAGTCAAAGAGGAGGTGAAGGAAAAGGTCAAAGGCGCCGTGGGAGACCTCTTGAAAGGTTCCGCGAAACCGGACGACCTCAAACAGCAAGGTAAGGACCTCTTGAAGGGGCTCTTCGGGCGATAGCAGTTGCGGGGAGGGGGCGCATGCCGTTGGCCAATCTGATCACTCAATACATCGTGCAATACGGCTTTCGAATCATGGGGGCGGTCCTGGTCGTCGCCGCCGCCCTGTTCGTGGCCAAATCGGTGGGTCGGCTCTTCGAGCGCTGGCTGAACGAGCAGGACCTGGAACCACCGCTTCGCCTGTTGCTCCTGCGACTCGTGAAGGCCCTCGTGGTGATCCTCGGTCTTCTGATCGCGCTGGATCAACTCGGCCTACAAATTGCGCCGCTGGTCGCCGGACTCGGTGTGGCCGGCCTCGGGGTCGGACTCGCCCTGCAAGGCGTCCTGAGCAATGTCGTAGCCGGTCTGTCGATCATCTTTACCAAACCCTATCGAGTCGGCGAACATGTGTCGCTCTTAGGGGTGCACGGGGATGTCACAAAAATCGATATCTTCACGACGACGCTCATGCATCCGGATCACTCCCGGATCGTGATCCCCAATCGCAAAGTCGTCGGAGAAATTCTGCACAACTTCGGCTCGATCCGACAGCTAGATCTCTCCATCGGAGTATCGTACCGAACCGATGTGGACGCCACACTGCGGGTGCTGCGCGATCTCGTGAGCCGACACCCGAAAGTGCTTCAGGACCCGGCCCCGATCATCGGCATTGCCGGCTTCGCCGATTCCTCTATTACCCTGTCCATTCGGCCCTGGGTCCAGGTCGCGTCCGTCGGAGCTGCGCACATCGAACTCAATCGGGCGATCCTTCAACGATTACAAGCCGATGGGGTGGAGATCCCGTTCCCTCAGCGTGAGGTACGACTACTGAATCCCTCCTAAGGCCGGAACCGCTGATCACCCTCCAGGCTGCACACTCACGCCGCCGACACCCGGCGCTGACTTGTTGGTCCCAGCGCAACATGCTAGTCTAGGCCCCTTTCGTGACAGAACGATCGCGACCAAGGAGATCCCATCATGAGCAGGCAGCCGGACCTCGATCGCCCCCGACGTTCAGAACGAACCTCGGGCAATAGTCTCGCCGACGCAGACACGGAATCCGCACTGACCGACGAACATGCAGCCGGCACCAACCTCGACAAGATCCGTGACATTCTGTTCGGCGCCCAGGTCCGTGATCATGAACGCCGGTTCGCCAAACTCGAAGCGCAGTTGCTCGCAGAAGCAGCGCAATTGCGCAATGACCTTAAGGAACGATTCGCTTCGCTGGAGCAATACATTCGAAAAGAAGTGGACACGGTGACGGGCCGCCTGACGGCCGAAGAACAGGACCGCACCGATGCCGTCGGACGCCTGACCACGGAACTGCACACGCTGGCCGGCGTGCTCCAGCAGACGGCGACCCAGCTGCGGGAGCAGAGCGAGCAGGCGCATCACGATTTGCGCACCCAACTCCAAAATCAGGCAGCCTCCCTCTCCGGTGACTTCACCCAGCAACACGCCGCCTTATCGGCCACCCTCGACGATGCGGTCCGTCAACTCTCACACCAAAAGACCGACCGCGCGTCCCTTGCGACGTTGTTTCAGGAACTCTCACAGAGGCTCTCGCATGACCAGCCTCCGCAACAGGCGTAACTCCACGCCCATTCGTCAACGGTTCCGGTCTGCCCTCCAGACCGCGCGTACGGCTGTTTCCCCGACTACGATGTGTCGCGTAGAATGCCCTCCTTCCTTCAAGCCACGGAGACGGGATGGCGCATGCACCTAAAGCCGGCACGCCGGCAGTCGAACGCGACTATGCTGAATTGCGGAGCCTCCTCCTGGCGCCCGAGCAATCGCGTCTGGAGCAACTGCAAGAGCAGGTCGAACACCTCGACCTCAACGCCCACAATCTGAATCGTGTGCTCCCCGAGGCGATCGCGCTTCGTGGGGAGACTGACCACCGGCTGACTCATGCGCTCACCCCTCACGTCTCCGAAGCACTGGGAGTCTCCGTTCGCAAGCAGCCCCATATGATCGTCGATGCGATCGCCCCGATCATGATGCCGGCGATCCGCCAGGCGATCGCCAATGCCTTGCGCAGCATGGTGCAATCGCTCAATCAAACCATTGAACACAGCCTCTCGATCCGAAGCATGCAATGGCGGTTGGAGGCCTTGCGCACCGGCAAACCGTTCGCCGAAATCGTCCTGCTGCATACCCTCTGCTACCGAGTCGAACAGGTCTTTCTCATTCACGCTCAGACCGGCCTGCTGCTCGCGCATGCAGCCGGCGACGCAGTCGCCGTGCAGGATCAGACCCTGGTCTCGGGCATGTTGTCGGCGGTTCGAAGCTTCGTCCAGGATTCGTTCGGCGCAACACCTGATCAGGCGTTGAACACCTTGCAAGTCGGTGATCTGACCGTCTGGATCGAACAGGGCCCCTCGGCAATCCTCGCGGCCGTCATACGTGGCACGCCGCCGGAGACGTTCCACGTTCACCTCCAGGACACCCTCAATCGCATTCACGCCGAACATTTCGATGCGCTGACACGCTTCAGTGGTGATGCGGCACCCTTTGCCGGGGCCACACCACTCCTGGAAGAGTGCCTGCGGGTCCAGTTTGAAACGCGCCGGCGTGCCATCGCTCCCATCACCTGGATCTTCCTAGTGGCGATCATCCTGGCAGCAATCTGGTGGGGAGTATCGGTCTTTCAAGACCGACAACACTGGCAGGCCTACCTGGAGCGGCTGGCCTCGGAGCCGGGCCTCGTCGTCACCTCCACACATTCAGAAGGCAATCGATATGTGCTCACCGGGCTGCGCGACCCGTTGGCCGCTGATCCGGACGCGCTTTTGCAGGGCAGTGGGGTGACGGCCGATCACGTCGACGCGAAATGGAGTCCCTACTACGCCCTCGACGCCGCGTTTACCCTGAAACGAGCCGGAATCGTCCTGTCCCCCCCAGACACAGTTCGCTTGACCCTAGAAGGACCGCGCCTGACGGCCACCGGCACAGCCGGCGCAGAGTGGATCCGGCAGAGCCGACCGCTGGCGCGCCTGCTCCCCGGCATCACCGAATATGACGATCGCCACGTCGTCGCTCGGTCGCTTGAGGCACTGGTCCAACGGATGGCAGGGGTCTGGATTCTGTTCCAACAGGGGACGGCCACGATCCAATCACCGGACCAGCTTCAGGGGGTACGTCGCATATCAGAGCTCCTGCATCAGCTGGACGACCTGGCGCGTCTCTCCGGCGCAACGGTGATACTAGAGATCACCGGCCAAACGGATGTCGTAGGCCGGTCAAGCCGAAACCAACGGCTGAGCGAGAACCGCGCCCGGTCGGTGCTCGATGCCCTTCATCCCGCCACCTTTTCCGCGATCACGTTTCACGCTCGCGGGATCGGCCCGGCATCTGAATCGTCGACTTCCCTGAGCGCCGCCACGTTGCCGCAAGACCGGCGAGTGTCTTTTCAGGCCACCGTTCACCCCGCGTCGTGAGTCACCCCTGACATGATCGAAAAGAAAATCTGTATGCTAGGTGCCTTTGCCGTGGGAAAAACCAGTCTAGTGCGCCGCTTCGTCGCCAGCTGTTTCTCCGATGAGTATCAAACAACCATCGGGGTGACCGTCGACAAGAAAACCCTGTCGATGGACGGCCGACCCGCGACATTGGTGCTCTGGGATCTCTACGGAGAAGACGAATTCCAAAAATTGCGCCGCTCGTATCTGCGCGGATCGTCCGGGTACCTGGTAGTCCTGGACGGAATGCGGCGGGCCACGCTGGACATCGCGTTGCACATTCAACTGACCGCGGCGGACGCACTCGGTCCGGTTCCGTTTGTGGTCCTCATCAATAAACTCGACCGCCGGCCGGATTGGGAAGTGACCGACCAAGACCTCGTGCAGTTAGCCCAACGTGGTTGGACGGTGCTTTTGACCAGCGCAAAGACGGGGCAGGGTGTCGAAGAGGCCTTCACGGCTCTCACGCGCGCCATGCTCGGCACGCCACAAGAACCGCCTCCTGCAGGAACACCCGATGGCTCATAACTCGCACCCGTCTACGCCGGACCTGCTTTGCACGGATCTCTTGCACCGGCTCCAATTCGCCATCCTCGAACACGTGACCGATAGAGAGTTTTGCGTCATCGGGCACCCGCCGGCCTGGCTCTTCACCCTCTACCCTGATGCCCGACACAATCTGCCGCTGTCCATCGATGCGCGCACACCGGTGCTTCTGAATTTCCTGGTCGACGCAGCCGATGCATGGCAGGCAGACGACGACATCGCGCACTCGGGGTTTTGGAGTGAGCAACCCGCAGCCGAAGAGCCCTGGCACTTTCATGCCATGGCGCTGCGACACGGTTCCAGCCGTCTCTTGCTAATCCAACGAAGCACGGCAGCCTATGACCAACAGGCCACCCTCCTCCAGCGAGCCCGCGACCAGGTGCTTCAGCAGCACGAACACAATCGTGGACACCAACGCACCCAGCACGAGCTCACCACAAAACTGGTGGATATGGAGCGGTCGAGGGACGACGTCGCCGTCATTTTGCAGCAGCTCGGACTGGCCACCCTCCTCATCGACCAAGAGGGGGAGGTGCGGTTTCTCAGTGCCTCCGCAGCTCGTCTGTTGGATACGCCCGCAACCGGCGGGCCGGACGGCCTGCTGTGGGAGACACTGCTCCCGCTGACGAAACCGGACCGCCTGGCCCTGCAATCGATGTTGCAGCAACCCGCACCCCGGCGCGAACGAGTGCAGTGCCATGTCGAAACCCAGGCCGGGCGGCACCTCTGGCTGGAAATCGAACTGCAAGACGATCCACGGGACACCGGAACCAAGATCATGTTTCTCCACGACATGACCGACGTCCACCACTTGCGGCGACTGTTGGAACTGAAGGCGCACTATCATGATCTGGTCGGCAAGAGCCGCGGGATGACGCAGATCTACGAACAGATTCAGGATCTGGCTCGTGTCGACTCTACAGTCTTGATCGAAGGCGAGACCGGCACGGGGAAAGAATTGGTGGCCCGCGCGTTACACCAGGCGAGCGCACGACATAAGGGACCCTTCATTGCAGCCAACTGCGCCGGGCTCACGGATTCGCTGCTGGGCAGCCAACTCTTCGGCCACAAGAAAGGCGCCTTTACCGGAGCCATCGACGACCAGCAAGGGCTCTTCGAGGCCGCGCAGGGCGGAGTCTTGTTCCTCGACGAGATCGGCGATATCCCCCACAACGTCCAAACCAACCTGCTTCGCGTACTGCAAGAGAAGGAAGTCACTCGGCTCGGTGAAACCAGACCGAGAAAAGTGAACGTGCGCGTATTGACCGCCACCCACCACAATTTGAGTCAGGACGTAGCAAAAGGAACCTTTCGCGCCGACCTCCTCTATCGGATTCGAGTCTCACGGATCCAGCTCCCGCCGCTGAGGGAGCGAAAGGAAGACATTCCCCTCCTCGTCGCCTCCTTCCTGACCGAGGGGCGGGCCAGCATGGGAAAAATCATCCATCGCGCCAGCCCGGCCGCGATGGCGGCACTGATGGAGTACCATTGGCCCGGCAATGTGCGGGAACTCAAGAGCACGATCGAGTGCGCGATGATTCATTGCAAGGGCGACACGCTCGAAGCCATAGATCTTCCTCCCGAGCTTCGGCAGGGGCCGACAGACCTTCCCCCCGAAGCTGTGCTGCCCGGAGACGAGCGCAGTCGTTTCATGGCCGCCCTCGGACAAGCCCATGGCAACCGAACAAAGGCCGCGCGCCTCCTCGGAATGAGCCGTGCCACGTTTTACCGCCGACTGAGTGAACTCGGTCTCCCGACCAGCTAACCTGTCCCGCAGCCACTCGCCCTCACTCACTGTCTCGATATGTCTCGCGTGATACAGCGCGAGACAACGGCGTTCGTCTCATCCGCGGACAATCATGGGAGATTCTTAAGGGTCCTCCGCCGAGATCCCAGATTTTATCGTCGCGCGGCAACACACACAGGGTATGGCATAGAGCTTGATAGGAGGATAACCGCGAAAACCACTGCAGGCAATACCCTGAAGACGGGCGTCCCAGCAGACGTATCGAAGCGATCGCAAGGAGAACCGATGGACAAGCTCATTCCCTTCTCACGACCACGACCGGATACGCCCACGGCAAGAGAGCGCGAGATACTCAATCACATTTGGGCTGGCCTGACGAGTCAGGAAATTGCGTCGCGGCTCCAGATCGCCCCCAAAACCGTGGAATCACACCGTGCCAATCTCTTGAGAAAATTCCGCGCGACGAACTCGGCACAACTGCTTCGCCTGGCGTTGCTTGAGGGCATACTCCACAGGCCGTCATCGAATTCCACAGGTTCATCCCAGACCTCGGCGGACTCGCAGAGCACCAAAGAGGCACGGAAGTTGACGAACGTCAAATGATGCCCTCAGCTCCCGCACCCATGACTGGATCACCGTTGCGCCTGTGGGCAGCGACCGCGCCGGGATCCTCAGACTCACAAGCCTGTTGGATAATGAACCACTCCTCCGCACCATCGGGCCCTGCTGCGTCCATGCGCTGAACAGACGGCATGATACACCGTTATCTACGTATACTCAGCGGGATGAGCCATTCATGCGTGCGGAAAGGCCGTCCTCCGCTCGGTCCACAAGCCAGGCCGAGCAGGAGCGCGACGGATTTCTCGTGCTCAAGTGTTGATCTCCTACGCAGAATCAATTATGCATCGCGAGCATTTCTCACTAATCAGGCAACCGACACATTGTTGCCGTTCGCAAGCCCCAGGAGGAGGACCTGAACGATGCGACGACTCGGATCTGTCTTTTTTGCACTACTTGTCATGGCGCTCGCCGCCTCGATCGCGCGAGCCGAAGCCCCGGCACCGGCCGATGCGACACCCGCGACGCCCACACTCGATGCCGTCACGCTCAAGGACGGCACGGTGATCTACGGGCAGGTCCTTGGCATGATCGCGGGCGAACTGCACATCAGAACCAGTTTCGGGCCGACCGCCGGTGACGATATCGTCAAAGTCATGTGGCCGAACGTCTCCAAGCTCGTGGTCAATCGTCCCGTCCCTTTCAGTCTTAAAGAAGGCACGACGGTGGTGGGGACCGCGCAACCAGGCGAGCCCGGCACCATGATCCTGAACGCCGCCCCCACAGGGACACCAATGGCCATTCCACTCAATACGGTGATCGGCATGAACCAGCCTGCCGTGATCTACACGGGCGCCCTCCAGGCCGGGTTTTCACAAACGACCGGCAACAGCCATCTGCGAAATGGCAGCTTGCTCGGCGAACTGTCCGCCCGCAGTGAATCACTGCGCCTGACCATCTTGGGACGGTACATCTACGGTGATACTGCCCAGAACCTGATCGTACGGAACAGCCGTGGCACCATCAAGCTTGACTTCTTCCTCTCGAAACGTTTGTATTGGTTCGCGTCGGCGTATTTCGAGCAAGATACCTTCCAAGACTTGAAGTTGCGCACCGCGCTTGCCTCCGGTCCGGGCTATCAATTCCTCGACCGAGGCGACCTGACGGGCTTCTTCAAAGATATGACCCTCTGGGCGGAAGCTGGCGCGGCCTACTTCAACGAAGATTTTAAGCTCGCCGACGATAGGTCCAGCACACGAGGTCGATGGGCCGTGAAATGGAATTGGCCGCTCTGGGGCGGCGACCAGGTCAGCCTGTACCACTTCCAGGAAGGATTCCAATCGCTCGCCAACTCGAAGGACCTGTACCTGACGGCCGACACCGGCCTGCGATTTAAAGTGTGGGGCGGGCTCGTGAGCGGCTTCCAGTGGACCATGCGGTACAACAAAAACCCGCCGCCGGGCGTTTCGGATACGGACAATCTCTATCTGATCACGCTGGGATACAGCTTCGACACCAGCCGGAAACAGTAAGGGCCGAAACGGGCTCGGCACAGAGTCGGTTCACACAAGGAGGTGGCAGGATGAGCATGATGAGTGAATTTAAAGAATTCGCCGTGAAGGGCAATGTGCTCGATATGGCCGTGGGAGTCATCATCGGAGGCGCATTCGGGAAAATCGTATCGTCCGTCGTCAGCGACATCCTGATGCCGCCCATCGGTCTCCTGATGGGGAGGGTGGATTTCTCCAGCCTCTTTATCCCCTTGACCGAGGATGCCAAAGGAAAATCGCTGGCCGCAGCTAAAGCCGCCGGTGCCGCCACCATCAACTACGGCGTCTTCCTGCAAACCCTGCTCGATTTTACGATTCTGGCCTTCGTCATTTTCATGGTGATCAAACAAATGAACCGTTTCAAGAAAACGCCGCCTCCCGGCCCGCCTCCTGCCCCCCCGAAGGAAGAAGTATTATTGACGGAAATCCGAGACCTCTTAAAGAATCAGCGCCACTAATAGTTCGCGCTTGCGCGGGACTCGTCCCCGCTGCCTGGGATAGACCCGGCGGCTCCGATATTTTTGAAGGAGGATTGCATGACTACACCTCGCACCATTCCCGTACTGTTGGGCACTCTGCTGCTCGCGGCCTGCACAACGGCCCCGGCCCCTAACGACTCGGCGAGTCGAGCTTTGAATGAAATGAAGGCGGTCGCCAAACCGCTCCCGCCCAAGCCAGACCCGAAAGATACACGAATTGCCGACCTCGAGCGCCAGAAAGCGGCTCTCGAAACGGAACTGGCACAGGTTCGTTCCTCCCTCACCGGCGATCTGGACCAGGCGAAAGCCAGAACCAGCGCGCTCGAATCACAACTCAGCCAGCGCGACCAGGAATTAGCCTCACTGCGGAACGCATCAAGCGACAAGGAGCGACTGGCCGGCCAGTTGTCGGATGCTGAACGTCAACTGTCAGCGAAAGACCAGGAGCTCGCGGCCCTTAGGGGCAGCGCCGGAGACAACGACCGCCTGGCCGCGCAACTGGCGGCGCTCCAGGGGCAACTCTCCACCAAGGAGCAGGAACTTGCCGGACTGAAAGGGAACGCCGGAGATCGCGACCGTTTGTCGTCCGAACTCGCGCAAGCCAAACAACGGATCACTGAACTCGAGCGACAACTGGACGCAAAAGACCACGAACTGGCAGCGGTGAAAAATGCCGCAGGCGACCGGGAAAAGATCGTTGCAGACCTCGCAGCGGCCAGACAGCGGGCCTCGGACCTCGAGAGTGAGCTCGCGCGCAGAGACCAAGAAATGGCTGCCCTTAAAGGCGCGTTGGACCAACACAAAACCAGTCTGGCGGAAGCGAAGGACGATTTATCGAAGCTCCTGCAGGCGGAGGTGGCAAAAGGCAACGTGACCATGAAGCAGTTGGGTGACCAACTCACCCTTGGCCTAGCCACCACGTTGCTGTTCGACTCCGGCGAAGCGACGCTCAAGCCGGGAGGAGCCGATGTCTTGCACCGCATCGGTGGCGTACTCAAACAATATCCCGATCGTTCGATTCATGTGGCCGGCCACACCGATAACGTTCCCATCAAGGGACGACTGGCCAAGACGTATCCAACCAATCTCGAACTGTCTCAAGCGCGCGCGGAAAGTGCGCGGCAGGCGCTGACCGAGGGGGGTATGGCCCCGGACAAGATCGAAGCCAAAGGGCATGCCGACAGCCGGCCGATTGCGAGCAATTCGACCGCTGAAGGACGGCAGAAGAATCGACGCGTCGAAATCGTCGTCGGACACTAACCGGCTCCTCGCAGCTCCACCAGCCTTGCATCAGCCCCAGGAACGCGATAGATTGCTGTCGTGTTCTTGGGGCACGCACGTCGCTCAACAGATTCGGTCGTGACGCCTGGCTCACACCAGCGAATCACCATCCGTCAGCTCGGTCACAGTCGGTTCCTTTTCTTGACTGCGGTGGCTCCTCTCGGGTGACTGTCGGCCCGATGCAACCGGCGCCGTCTTCCTAATCAATGACGGGGGAGAGATCGTATGAGACAAGCAGTATGGGCACTCATGGTTCTCAGTTCCCTCTCCGCAGGCTGTGAAACCGCTCCGCACGTCCAGCCCATCGCATCGAGCCCGGCGACCGTAGAACCGAAGCTGATGGCCCTTCAACAGGAGCGCGAACAGCTGCTGACCACTCTGGGTGAATTCCACGATCGCATTCGCGACCTCGAAAGCAAATTGGGAGATCGCCAGAGTCAACCCGCCGCAGCATCGTACGACCAATTGCTCAGCGCGAAGGAAGCGGAGCTTGTCGAACTGAGGCGGTTGGCACCGGAACGGGATCGACTCACCGGCCAATTGACGACCGCCACCAACGAGCTCATCCAAGCCCGCCAACGAATCGGGACCCTCGAACAACAGTTGGCAACGCGAGACAAGGACCTCGCGGCTCTCCAGACAAGGGCAACAGCTATCGCCGACCTGGAAGTCGCCCGACGCAGGATCTCGGAGCTGGAAGCGCACATTGCCCGTCAAGACCGCGACCTTCACACAGTGCGTACGGGGTCAGCCGAACGGGACAGCCTGGCGGCTCAACTACAAACCGCGACCGCCACCATCGAATCCCTAAAAGCCCGTATCAGCACACTCGATCAGCAGCTCAAAGACCGCGAGCAGGCCTATGAAACAGTCCGGTCTCGCCTCATGGAGCGCGACAAGCTGGTCCCCCAATACAATGCGATGATTGCAGAAATCTACCAGGCCAGGCACCGCATCGCAGCACTCGAACAGCGCCTGAACGAGAAGGGGCGAGATCTATCGCCGCGGCAGAGGGGGACTCAACTCACCCCCAGTCAGCGCGATGGGGGACAGCTGAATCAGCGCTCCGGCGCTGCCAGCCAATCGTTTGGCGACACGGCCAAATCGATACCCGATGGGAAATCAGCCCCCCAGGGAAAGGACTCCACACGCAGCGGTGCTGCATTTCCAGGAAACCCGACACAGGCTGAGGCTCGGAGCGGAAGCATTGCGGCTTTGAAAGAAGAACTTCTCAAAGTCCTGCCGGGCGACAACAGCCAGAAATCGATCAGCATGAGGCAAGATGGAAATCGATTAACAGTCGCCCTGGACAGCAACTTGCTGTTCACATCGGGTGACGCTGCGCTGAGCCCGGAAGGCGCAACCATCCTCAAACGCATCGGGGCAGTCCTGGGACTGGTTTCAGACAAGTTCGTGCAGGTCGCAGGACATACGGACAATCAAGCACTCAGCAAAACGCTTCAAAAAACCTTCCCCGACAACAAGGCGCTCTCATGGGCTCGTGCTGAAAATGCCCGCAGGGCACTCGTCAATGGAGGGATACCGGCCGACAGGACGAAGGCCGTCGGGCTGGCCGATACACGCCCTCTCACATCCAATGCCACCGAGCAGGGCAGGCAGAAAAATCGTCGCCTCGAATTGATCATCGTCCAGGGGCCGACCGTTGCCGCGACGGTC
The DNA here is from genome assembly GCA_024998625.1 of Nitrospira sp. Taxonomy (GTDB): domain Bacteria; phylum Nitrospirota; class Nitrospiria; order Nitrospirales; family Nitrospiraceae; genus Nitrospira_A. Next base: position 61,807 of record JACOEL010000011.1, read on the forward strand.
GAGGAATCGAGGCGCGGGCAGGTTCGACTCGCGACCCTCAGCGCAACACCCTAGTCTGTCACCTAAGCGGAATCGCCGCGTATCGACGACTCGCCACCGTCACATCACGGCCTGTTCGCTACAGCTGACAGACACCTGCTTGAACGGGCGCCGTAAGACCGTCGCCTGGAACCGTCGCCAGAATCTTGTAATGCCCCAGTCCCAACTCCTTCCCGTAGGCTTCCCCGACCAGCACATCCTGCATATGCTGATGGTTTGAGGCCTGGAAGTAGGACCGTCCCTCTTTCAGCCCGTCAAACTCATGCCCCTCCAATGCCTTAACGAGTGCGGAGGCGTCCGTCGTTCCAGCTCGTTGAATCGCCTCAAGGATCTGCGTCATGGCGGCATACCCAAGATAACAACGCGAAGTTGGCGTGTGATTGTATTTGTCGACGACGGCCCGAATAAACTGCCTGGATCCTTCCGTGTTGACCTTTGGATCCCAGATGAGCCCCCAAATGCCGGCGTTGTTGGCATACCCGAGGGGCCGCCCAATTTGTTCACCCGCAATCATCCCACCCACGCCGATCTTCTCCTTCGCAAACTCATGTTTGCTGTACGCCTTCAATGCGTGGACCAAATCCCACCCATAGAGGTTGAGCACCACCAGCGTCGGATGTTTATCCTTGGCCGCCGTGAACGCCGCGGTGAAGTCCGTCGCCCCGAACGGCACCAGTGTCTCCCCCACAAACTCAACGCCATGAGCCTGGCCGGCCGTCACCATGGCCTGCGCCATGGCCTTGCCGTCCAATGAGCTAGTCGTCAGCATATACCAGCGCGTGCCGTAGGCCTTGAGCAAGTGGGGCGCGACGGCCTGCGCCATCATCGAAGCATTCGGCATAAAGACGAACGTGTGCGAGCTGCACGCGGCTCCGGTCAGCTCGGGGAGAAGGGAGCCCGTGACCATGAACAGCTTGTTCTCCTTCTTTGCCAACTCCGAAACCACAAGCGCACAATCCGCATTAAACGTGCCCATCAGGACATCAACCCGATCATCTCGCACAAACTTGGTGGCGGCTTTGATGGCCGTCTCAGAATTCGACGCATCGTCGGCCTCGAGAATCGCCACCGGCCGCCCTAACACACCGCCACGTTTATTGAACAGATCGACGGCCACATTGGCCCCATGCACATCATGAACGGAAGAGGTCTTGTATGGGCTCGAGAGCGGATCGAGGATCCCGATCTTGATCGGCTCGGCGGCAGAGGGCACCGCTTGATCAGGCGACGCACCGAGCACACGGTCGACCAAGTCGCCACAGAGCAACGCGCCCCCGGTCATGGCTGATAGTTGCAAGAAACGTCTGCGTGAGATCCTATTCATACACTTGATCCCCCCTGGTTTTCATTCGCCCTCTTATGCACCACGACCCCGATGGTAAAGCCATGATCACACTGAGCGGGACTGTCTCTCTTAACAGAGTCAGCTGCGTTTTCACAGCACGAAGTTGGACCTCTGGAACGACGATCTCCTCTCACAATGGGCGAGGTAGAGCCCTCGCAAATGATGGTGGTCAAAACAACTGGGAGAGCCGGGCGAGAATCTTCCTGGAGTGCGAGGGATTCAAATAACCCTCGCTGATTGCGGTAAGAGGACAAAGCGGGATTGAGAACACACATCTCAGCCTCCATCCCGGCCACCGCCGCTGGAACGGCAAGAAAGAAACGGGAGGGTGTGACTCATGGGTTAGCTGTACTGGTCTTCGGTGTACACCTGCTTAATCGACCAGAACACTGCCTCCTTTAGCTTCTTGATCTGAGGATCTGGGGGATCGTTACGGATCTTCTGCAGTTTCCTATCGAGTGCAAACAGCGGCTCAACCGATCGCCGGTCGGGAACCCGCCCCAACGCCCAGGCAATCTCCGTTTGAACAGCGATGTCAATGCCGGGTGCGTCCAACATCTCAAGAAGCGGCGGAACCACTCTCGGGTCACTATGGATATTCCCAAGATCACCCAACCCCTTAGCCGCCGCGGCCTGCAAATCTGGCTGTTTGGAGTGCTTCAGAATATCGATGAGCACTGGGATTCCCTCCTTCCCCATATTGCCCAACGCCACCGCCGCTTGCTTTGCCAAGTCTTTATCCTTCAGCGCCTCTGTCAGATGAGGCAACGCTTCATCTGCTACCATCTCTCCCAGGAGGGAAATAATATTCAATTTCCTGAGCTGGCTGGTGTCCGGAGAATCCATCAACTTCAGCAGTCGATCCGCCTGCCCCCATTCGGCCGTCAAAAAGAGCGGGAATTCATACTTCTCTAACTCGCCCTGGAGCGCGGTCAGGGCATAGGCACCTGGCGCGCCTCCTTGAGCCGATTGAGCGGCCTGATTGGCATCTTCAAATTCCGTCCGAACCTCCTTCTGCCATTTGATCTTCATCCCTCCCAAAGCATATGTCACCTGACACGCCGGTCCCTTCCAGAGGCGAGAAGGGGCATCCGGTAAATCATTGTCTCCACCGGCCGCCGCGGTACCTTCCCACGTCTTACGTTGCTCGCACTTTACCCGGATGACGACATCGTGCGGAAGGGCCGGATCTGCAATGACTACATAGCCCATTTCCTTCATGCGTCGCATCACAACTTCTCTGATTCCATCGGGGCTACCAGCGCCCGTATCAGTAAGCGCGACCACCTCAACGAGCACCGTCTGAATATGTGCCAGTTGAGCCTTTTGCGTTTCACTAAAGTAGTCTCGATAGGCCCATGCTGAAGAGCCGATGCCAAGGAGCAGCAGAAGGAAGATAGCTGCGGCAAAGGAAGTGCTCCGCGTCATATGGACTTCCTCCCTTTCAATAGGGTCTTAAATGAAGGTCAATGCAACAAAGAATCGACGCTTCATTATACGCTCCACGGTCTCCCGACTCTATGAGAGAGCGCCAAGCATCGAACTGAACCGATAACGCACAGCCCCCGCCCAGCCGACTTATCATCAGCATCCTTTTTCCACTTCGACCGACCCGCCAGCACACTGGCCCCACCTGCGTATGGGTTGACAGGCAGACTCGATCGACGGTACAAAATGTCATTATTCATCGTGCCTTTCCACGCGCAGGCACATTTTATATGTAGCATCGGTGAGCAACCTAGTACTCAGCGTCGCGCGAGAGTGGCGGAACTGGCAGACGCGCGAGACTTAGGATCTCGTGGGTAACCGTGGGGGTTCAAGTCCCCCCTCTCGCACCACCTCTCATAGATCCGCATGGCGCAACTAACTTTTCGGACCCGGAGGACGTGAACAGCTTTATGAAAATGGAAATGACCGAACTCGGCCCCATGAAGCGAGCCCTCAAAATTGAAGTCCCGGCAGATGAAGTGAACCTGCGCTTTGTTCAGGCCTACTCTGAATTGAACCGGCAGGTTCGCATTCCAGGGTTCAGACCTGGGAAGGCTCCGCTCCAGTTACTTGAGAAGCGATATGCAAAGACGGTCGAAGAGGACGTGATTCGCAGCCTGGTTCCGGATTATTATGATCGAGCCATCCGCCAGGCCGGCATCGTTCCGGTTCTCGTAGAAATTCCGCCACTGGAACGGGTCAAAGTCAAAAAAGACACACCCTTTAGCTTTACCGCAACCGTTGAAATCAAGCCGACCATCGAGCTTCGAGATTACAAAGCTCCGAATCCTATCTCCCTCAAACAGGACCAGAGAACCGTCACGGATGAACAGGTCGAAAAAGCCCTCGACGTTCTCCGCGAGCAAATGGCCCAATTACACCCTGCTCCCGCCGGAACAACATTGGCCGATGGCGACTATGCGGTCCTAGATATTGAGGGAACCTTGGATGGCAAACCGCTCGAAGGAACGACCAAAGAAGGGCACCTTCACAAAATGGGCTCACATGCCTCCGTGCTTGGCATCGACATTGAAACTCACCTCCCAGGCAAAAAGGAAGGTGAGTCGATAACTATTCCACAAGCCTATCCCACGACACACCCTGATACTCGCGTCGCGGGCAAGACCGTGAACTTTTGTTGTACCATCAAGTCCGTAAAACAGAAACAGCTCCCCGCGCTAGACGACGAGTTCGCAAAGGATTGCGGCCCCTACCAATCATTGCAGGAAATCCGGGAAAAGCTTCGCACCGAAATGGAACGAGCCCTGAAGAAGGATATCGAGGACAGCTACAAGGACACCATCTTAAAGCGACTGGCTGAAACCCATCATTTTGAACTTCCCGGAACACTGGTTGAGCGAGAGCTATCCGCCATGGTCCGGCAACAATTGCAATCCCGCCAGCGGAAATCCAGCGACAATTCCGGCACTTCACCTGCCGCGCCTCAAACAGAGGATGCCAAGAAACTCCAGGATGAACTGCGCCCAGAAGCCGAACGGCGCGTCAAGGTTGGACTAATCCTTGAGGCACTGGCGACGAAGGAAAGCATCACCGTCACAAATGAGGATCTTAGTAACGAAATCACGAGGCTTGCTGCGGAGGTCAAACTCTCGGTCGAAGAAGTCACCCGGATGATTCAGGCCGGTGGGCAGGATACCCTAGACGACCTTCGATCTCGGATTTTGGCCGATAAAGCCTTAGATTTTGTCTACAAGCACGCAATGATCCAGGGGTAACATAGTTTGTTGCCATGAGTCGCAGCACTGCATAGCCGGGCAGGGATCACCAAAATCCAAGTTAAATGAGTATGGTAGACTGAAGAGTTTCCACCTGTCAGGCCTCTAGCGGAAAGGATTCAGCTGAATGCTAGTTCCGATTGTCATCGAACAGACGAACCGCGGCGAACGTGCCTATGACATTTACTCGCGCCTGCTTAAAGACCGCATCATCTTTCTCGGCGCACCGATCGATGACGTCTTTGCAAACCTGATTATCGCTCAATTGCTGTTCCTGGAGGCCGAAGACCCTGAAAAGGATATCAATCTGTACATCAATTCACCCGGGGGTAGTGTCACGGCTGGACTTGGCATCTACGATACGATGCAATACGTCAAACCTGCCATCAATACGATCTGCTTAGGCCAGGCTGCCAGCATGGGAGCCTTCCTCCTGACAGCCGGCACAAAGGGCAAACGCTACGCCTTGCCGAATGCCCGAGTCATGATCCATCAGCCGATGGGAGGATTTCAGGGCCAAGCCACCGAGATCGATATTCACGCGCGCGAGATCCTGAAGATTCGCGAACGCCTGAACGAAATCATGGCTAAGCACACCGGGCAGCCACTTGACAAAATTTCGCAGGACACCGAGCGAGACTATTTCATGTCGAGCGAAGAAGCAAAGCGATATGGATTGATCGATGAAGTCATCACACGCCCCCTGAAGAGCCTCAAGCCCGTAGGGTCCACAGACTCAGGGAAGGACGGCGGCAAGAGCTAGTTGACCTTTGGTGTACAGGAGGCAGCATGGCTAAGCAAGAAAAGATTGATCGGCACCTGCGATGCTCGTTTTGCGGGAAAAGCCGTGACGAAGTGCGTAAGCTCATCGCCGGCCCCACCGTCTACATCTGCGATGAATGTGTCAACCTCTGCAACGACATCATTGCGGAGGATTGGGAAGAGGCGAAGGAAGAAATATCTTCGAAGCTGAAGAAACCAGCCGAAATCAAACACCACCTTGATCAATATGTGGTCGGCCAGGATCGTGCCAAGCGAATCCTCTCCGTTGCCGTACACAACCACTACAAGCGCATCTCCGCCAAGGAGAAAGACGTCGACGATGTCGAACTCCAAAAAGGCAATATTCTGGTCATCGGCCCAACCGGCACCGGGAAAACACTCCTTGCTCAAACCCTGGCCAAGTTCCTTGACGTGCCGTTCACCCTTGCGGATGCCACCACGCTCACAGAAGCAGGCTATGTCGGTGAAGACGTTGAGAACATAATCCTAAAACTGCTACAGGCCGCTGACTACGATGTCGAACGCGCCGAGCGCGGAATTGTGTACATCGACGAAATAGACAAGATTAGCAGGAAAAGCGATAGCCCTTCCATCACGAGAGATGTCTCCGGTGAAGGGGTTCAGCAGGCACTGCTGAAACTTATTGAAGGAACCGTCGCGAACGTGCCGCCGCAAGGTGGGCGCAAGCACCCGCACCAAGAGTTCATTCAAGTCAACACCTCAAACATCTTGTTCATCTGCGGCGGAGCATTCGTCGGGCTTGAGCATATCATCGAACAACGCATGAACAGAAAATCGATGGGGTTCGGAGCGGAAGTCCGAGGCCGCAACGACATCCGATTGGGTGAATTGCTGCCGCACGTCCAACCGGAAGATCTCCTGAAGTATGGATTGATCCCGGAATTCATCGGCCGCTTGCCGGTCGTCGCCACCCTGGATGAGCTCGACGAGCAGGCATTGATTCGCATCCTTACCGAGCCCCGAAATGCGCTTACCAAGCAATATGAAAAGTTGCTTTCCTTCGAGAAGGTCAAGCTCCGTTTTACGGAGGGCGCCCTGAGCGCCGTTGCACGGAAAGCCTTCACACAAAAGACCGGTGCACGCGGGTTACGCTCAATTCTAGAAGAGGCCATGCTCGACGTGATGTACGATGCGCCTTCGCAGAAACAAATTAAGGAAGTCGTCATAACCGAAGACGCCATCAGCGGAAAACACGCTCCGATCCGCATCTTTGAGCAGGATAAGGACGTGAAAAGCGCATAAATTACACCTGGCAGTTTATTCTCACCACTAACGTTACTCCTCCAGAGGGGGCCTCGCGCCCCCTCTTTTTAAGCTTCCCCTGATCAACACTTCAGGCATACCCTCACCAATCCACTTCCCCAAATCTTAGTTTTTGTCGACAAGGCCATTCCGTGCGGTATACTTGCGGAAAGATGGATATCTCCCCACTGGTGCCTTATCCGAAGGGCGGCGCAGGTGAAATTCCCAGTCGTATCGAGCAATAGACATAAGGGCAAGACGCTTGAGATTGATTCCTCCAAAGAGGTGATCACCTTGGTGGGCATCAACGGCGAACCAATGGGAAGCATGGCCTGGGACTTTCTCGTCGATCAAATTCTGACCTACCGGAAAGCACAGCAGTCCCGTGAGGCGCGGTCTGAGCCCCGCATTTCGCTCTCCATACGGGTCAAATACCACACTCCCGAGGGTACTCAATTCGAAAGTCGAGCGGGCGGGATCGGCGGAGGAGGCTTATTTATCGAGAGCTTCACACCCTTAGCCGTGGGAACTAAGCTCGCCATGGAGTTTACACTGCCGGAAAGTCCGAGCGAGTGGCTGTCGGCCAAAGGCGTGATCGCATGGGTGTGTCCGAAGGCCGACCAATATACATTTAGCCCGGGAATGGGCGTCCGCTTCAGCGACATCGCGGCGGAAACGCGGAATCGAGTGCTCAGCCTGGTTCATTCGGTCAAGGGCTTCCCCCGGGACGAGCCAAAGTAACCAACTCCTGGACAACACCGCAATCCCAACCTCCCCAATGCACACACGAAATCTGAGCCAAGGATGAAGTTTCCCGTTACCGCCACTCGCGAACACCAAGGGAAGACGCTCAGCATTGACTGTGACCAAGAAACCCTGTCTTTATTCGATGACACCGGGCAACGCCTCTGCATACTTACCTGGGGCACCTTGATCGAACATATGCTCTCAGTCGACGAAGACGGACGCTTCGCCCATAGCCGTGCGCATCCCCGAGCGCCGCTCGCAATCAAGGTACACTGCACCACCGCCGATGGAAAGCACTTCGACAGTCTGACCGGCGGGATCGGCGGAGGGGGACTGTTTATCGAAAGTAGTGCGCCGTTAGCACCCGGCACTGAATTGAAGGTTGAATTTGCCTTGCCTGACCGGCCAAGTCAGAAATTCGAAACGCACGCGAAAGTGGCATGGACGCGTTCAAAACCCGAACGATACTTGTTATTTCCCGGAATGGGCATTCAGTTCACTGATATCGACCCGGAAGCCCAAGCACGGCTCATTGACTTGGTTGCCTCTCTGAACCGAACTCGTGCGACAGCGTAATCTGTTGCACAGCCCATCGAGCCCATCCACGGACCCTCATATCTGGGTCCGCTTCAGCCGCCCTCGACAGCTCTGCCAAGACCCCATTATCACCTATTTTTCCTAACCGAAACGCCGCCTCTGCGCGAACACTTGCAACCATATCTGTCTCGAGAAGTGAGCGAAGGTAAGAAACGGCACCAGGATTCCCGGTCTCCCCTAGTGCGGCCGCGACCCCCTGACGCACGCGCGCATCCGGATCTCGAAGCGCATTGATTAAATCCGTGGAGAGCGACACGGCATCCAGACTGAGCAACGCCCGAGTTGCGGCAATACGAGCAGAACCCTGCGGATGCCGAAGAACCGCAAGAGTCTGAGCCTCACGATCCGCAGAAAACTCAATTTCGCCGAGAGCCTGCGCCGATGCCATTCGAACCGGCTCAGCAGAATCGGCCAGATGCCCTGCGAGCGCCATCCCACTCTTCCCGTCACCCAGTCGACCCAGTGCGAGAGCCGCAGCTTCTCGGACCTGAGCGTCCGGATCATCGAGCGCCACGGTCAGACCGGAATTGGAAGACTTATGGCCGATCTTCCCCAAAGCCTCCGCGGCAGTGCGCCGGACGTCCGGGTCTGGGTCGGCAAGCAACTCAACAAGGCGTCGAGATACCGTCTCCGGTTCCCCCGATGGAGCATCGACGTAACACCCGTACACCACGGAGCACAGCAGCAGCCAGAAGAGGAATTGGAGTCGAAAATAAGAACCCATCGGAGAAACAGACTGTATATGGGTGAGGAAATTCAACGGAATTGAAACGTTCATCCTAGCAGGCGTAGGAGAACCCACGCCCCTGCGTAACTACGAAATTGAAGCCGGTTCGCGATGAAACACTTTGGGTGCATTGCCCAAGACGCCAACTAACGAGACACCGGTAAAACAAATGGGTCGGAGGCCTAACTGGCTAGGACTCGGAATTACCTGTGCAAGGGTAGAGACTTTTCCAGCGTCTTCTAGACCGATTTTGAGGAGGCATCATCGTCCGGCACAGGTGCTTGCTTGGCTGCTTCGATGGACTGCTCCAGTTCCTTTTGCGCCGAATCCATCTCGGCTCGGATTGTTCGCATTTCGGGATCGACTGAACTCCGCACATCCGCAACCGCCTGACGGAAGGTACGCACGGCATCCCCCAATCCCTCCCCCAATCCCTGCATGTCTTGGGCGGACAAGCCCGACGGTTGAGCCTGAGCCGCTTTTGCTCGCATGGCTGCCTGAGCCGCCTGCACCCGAGCCACGGCGTCCTTGTTCACAATCGCCGACGGACGCTTGGCCACCGGTTTGCTCTGGGCGCCTGGCGGAAGGGGTGGATATTGCGCCCGCATCACAGGTGCGGGAGCCGCCATACGGTCTTCCATCGTGGGAGGCTGGTGACTTTGCGCAACCACCGATCCCGCTGCCGCTTGCCCCGGCGTGACTGTCGCGACCCGCGGCTTCGCTGGTTGAGTCGCTTGCGGACCCTGGGGCCCAGCCGCAGCCATCAGCGCCGCTGTGGTACCTGGAGTCAGCTCAGGCCCCGGCGTGTATGGAGAGGTGGCTTTAGGAACAGCGGCTGCCGGCGCTACGGTGACGGGTTGCACGACCTGCGCAATGTCTGTCGCTGGTTGAGCCTGGATCGGAGCAGGCGTTGCAGCGATCTCGTTCTGTTCGGTAGCGTTCTCAGGAGGTGGAATATCATTCACCTCCTTCTTAAACCCTTTGAGCGCCTTGCCAACCCCCTCGCCGATTTGCGGAAGCTTCCCGGCCCCAAAAATGATCAACACAATGACCAGGATGATAATCAACTCGGAAAATCCCATAGTGCCAAACATGTTCGTATCCTTCCTCGGCAGATAGGAGTCAATCCAGCACCAGAGGGCCTCTTCGGCCATCTAAACTCTCACGATAGCTGCCCGATGCAAAGGGTGTCAAGAAAGGTGAGCAGCCACAGCCGACCTGGGAATAGACCCGAAGAACCTAGCTCGCAGAGACGGGAATCGGAACAAGGTCAGCCTGAACCGGCTGGCCATACACCACCGCGTCGCGGGCGGAGAGATACACATCCAGTTCACTCCGAATACCGAAGTCATCCGGCAGGTAGATCCCAGGCTCAATCGAAAAGCAGGTGCCCGGCAACAACCGACGCGCATCCTGCGTCTCCAGATTGTCGATATTCGCACCGTTGCCATGCACTTCCTCACCGATGGAATGGCCGGTTCGGTGCACGAAATACTGCCCATACCCCGCCTCCTGAATCACCTGGCGGCAGACATCATCCACTTCCCACCCATAGGGAAATTCACCGGCTCGCACACGACCCTGCACAAAGGTGACGGCCGCATCCCGGGCCCGTCGAACAATCTGAAAAATGTCCTGGTGCCGGGCAGGTACAGTCGCCCCGACGAACCCCGTCCAGGTGATATCCGCATAGACCGACCCTGGTCCAGGCTGTCTAGCCCACAGGTCGATCAGTACCAAGTCGCCCTGCCGGATAGGTGCTGATCCTTGGGAGGCCGGCGCGTAGTGAGGATCGGCGCTATGCGCATTCACCGCAGCAATCGGCGGACTCGAGGTCACCAATCCACGCGCCTGCATGCGGGAAAGAATGTACTGCTGTAATCCGTATTCCGTCAGGCTGGACCGAGCAGCCAACGAGGTTCCGACAAATCCAAACGCCTCGTCGACAATTGCGCGGAGTCCTTCGGCGGCCACCTGATGCGACGCCAATTGAGCAGCATCCCACACCGCCTCAAATTGCTGAACCAGATCAGCAGAGGACACCACCTCCGCGCCGAGACTACGCACCAGATCAATCGTGCCAGCATCCACGCGTGACAGATAGGGAATCGCGTTCATCGGCGAATACTGCATCGCGATCCGCTTGGCAGAGTGCAGCAGAGACCCGAGAGCCGCCTGCTGATCGCGCCAGGAGACGTACTCGCGCGCATCCCCGGGCAGCCCGTCCAGCACATGAGGCTCAATGCGGTGCTGGAGTTTCAGCGGCGTACCCTGCGCGGGAACCCAATAGTACCAACGCCGCGTGACATGGAGCGAGGGGTCTAACAACAGGACGCGATATGCGAGAGGGTCGAGGTGGCGAAAGTCGTAAAATAGCCACCCATCAAGCCCCGACTGCTCCCGAATAGCCTGCTGAATCCGAAGCACCCGTGCGTGAGACCGATCCGCCGCGTTCATGGTTGCCATCATAGCGTCATTCCGCAATCGATACCACTAGGCAATCACGCTGTTTTCTGCCATCCACGCAATGCTAGAATAAGCCGAACCCGCTATGGCTATCGCTCCCTCATCCGATCCCGCTCAGTACCGCGTCACCTTCTTCTTCGGCCCTGACGCTGTTGAAGAACGACCGGATCATCTGCGATGCATCTTCAATGTGAAGAAACGGAGCTGGAAAGGCGGCGTGCAAGTGGCAGTGGATGTGGCCCGGCATCATCTTGACCGGGCGCGCGAGCGAATTGGGTATCTCTCCTGGCTGGCAGAACTCTTACCCGGCGGCAACCACGAGGAGCGAGAGGAACTGACCAGCCGCGCCGATGACCTCTTCGTTCAATCTCTCTGTACCAGTACACTCAACCTGGCCCTTCAGGCGGGAATTGAACAGGTGAATCAACAGATCGACGCCGACACATTCGCCGACGAACTGCGCCAACTCCTCGACGAACAACCGGAACAGGTGACCGATCGAATTCGCCTCGCACTGGACTTGGGGGGAGAATTCCGAAATCTAACGAGCGACGGTGCGACAGCAAATCCGGAAGGGGTTTGAAAACGGGGGGGAATTTGTTATAACGACAACGGACTCATCAGCATTCATTTTTCTTTCCACCGCATCAGAACTTCAGCACGAAGGAGGCACCCAACGTGAACGTCTCTGTCTATTCGCCCCTTAAAAGACGACGCAGCCTCTGGGCCCAAGTCCTCGTCTTCAGTCTGGTCACAGTTTGTTCTCTGGCCTTACTCATCGCCCCCGTCTCCGCTCAGGAATCGGGAGGCGCTTCCAATGTGCCGGTCTCGTCGAACGATGCCAGTCCGTCAGGTGTCGGCATTCAAGCGGGCTCCGCGTTGGCCACCATCGTCTATTTCCCGCTCAAACTGGCCTTCGCGATCGGCGGCGGGGTCGTCGGCGGATTGGCCTATGGCTTCTCAGGAGGCAGTGAGCAGACCGCCAAGAACATCTGGATCCCTAGCATGTACGGCACCTACATCATCACGCCGGACCATCTGAAAGGCGATAAACCCATCCGCTTCCTCGGCGTCTCAGGGGAACCTGCGCGGGAGGCCGGCGATTACGCCCCGCAAGAACCAGCGCCGCTGCCATTGGAACCGATCCGCTAGTATGAAACCCGTCATCGGAGTCACCCCCGACTTCAATGCCGGTGATCGTCAAGAATGGGGCGGCAAGGAGCCCACATATTTTTTGCGGGCCCGGTATGTCCGCGCTATTGAGGAACTCGGCGGCGTGCCGGTCATTCTGCCACTCGTGGCGGACCGATCCGCACGCCGGCGCCTGCTGGAAGGGATCGACGGGCTGCTCCTGACAGGAAGCGGCCCGGACTTAGACCCGACCCTCTACCGAGAACGAAAGCAATTCGCGTTTCCAGTCGTCGCTGAACGCCGTTCCAGCTTTGAGCTGGACCTGGTCCGCCTCGCCATCCGCGAGCACATTCCAACCCTGGCCATCTGTGGAGGCATGCAAACCATGAATGTCGCCTGCGGAGGGAGTCTCTACCAGGATATCCCTGCCCAGATCGACCACGTGTTACAGCACCGACAGACGACACCGGCGGTTCGACTCTCCCATAGCATCTCCATCGTACCCGGCAGCCTGCTCAATCGCATCGTCAAGCGCGCCCGCATGCAGGTCAACAGTTCGCACCACCAATCGGTGAAAACGGTCGGGCGCGCCCTTATGGCCAGCGCAACCGCGCCCGATGGCATCATTGAAGCGATCGAACGTCCGACGCATCCATTCTTTCTTGGCCTGCAATGGCACCCCGAATTTTTGTTCGAACGCCACCTCTTGCACCGGCGACTCTTTCAGACATTCTTGCGGGCGGCCTCGCGCCGCCCGTCACGCCAACCTTCGCCTGCGAGACGCAGGAACAACTCATGACACGGTGCTCCTTCCGCCATGGCAGCAGACATGGACGTGGCGCCGCCGGAGAGAGGACACTGCGTGGGCAATCCGCTGTTTCGCACCAAATCTATCGAACGAATCCTCGCTGATTCCGACGCCCCCGAACATCGCCTGAAACGGACCCTGACGGCCTGGGATCTGACCGGACTCGGCATCGGCGCGATTATCGGCACCGGCATCTTCGTGCTGATCGGCACCGCTATTGTCGGTGATGCGCACCGGCCAGGCGCGGGGCCCGGCATCATGCTGTCGTTCATTCTTTCAGGCATTACCTGCGCGCTCGCCGCCCTCTGTTATGCCGAATTTGCCGCCATGATCCCGGTGGCCGGCAGCGCCTATACCTATTCCTACGCAACTCTGGGAGAATTTCTGGCCTGGCTAACAGGCTGGAATCTGATTCTGGAATATGGTGTGGCCTGCGTGGCCGTCGCAATCGGGTGGTCCGGATACTTTAACAACATTCTCAAACTCTGCGGCCTTGAACTCCCGTACTGGGCCACTCATCCTCCCGGCGCGGACGGCGGCATCGCGAACATTCCAGCCGCGATCATCGTGCTACTCGTCACCGGCATCCTGATCGTCGGAGTCAAAGAGAGCGCGCGCGCCACCTGCGGCATTGTCCTCGTGAAACTGACAGTGATCGTCTTTTTCATTGCGGTCGGCACATCCTCCGTCGACACGACCAATTGGTCCCCCTTCATGCCGTTCGGATTTACAGGCGTCGGCGCCGCCGCAGCCATCGTGTTCTTCGCCTATATCGGATTCGACGCTGTGTCCACCACCGCCGAAGAAGCCAAGAATCCCCAACGGGATTTACCCATCGGCATCTTTGCCTCCCTGGCCATCTGCACCGTGCTCTATATTTCTGTGGCCGCGGTCCTGACCGGGTTAGTGCCCTATTCGCAAATCGACGTCCATGCTCCGGTGGCTGAAGGGCTTCGCATGGTGGGATTCAAGTGGGGGGCCGCCATCGTGGCGACCGGGGCAGTAGCGGGAATTACCAGTGTCCTGGTGGTGATGATGTTAGGCCAGATTCGGGTCTTTTTTGCCATGTCGCGGGACGGCCTCCTCGGGCCCTGGCTCTCAGGCGTCCATCCGAAGTTTCGCACGCCCCACCACGCGACCTATTTGACCGGCGTGGCCGTCGCCATCATGGCCGCGCTGATTCCTATCGGCGAGGCGGCGGATATGACCAACATCGGGACCCTGTTCGCTTTCGTCCTGGTCTGTATCGGTATCATGGTGCTTCGCTACACCAAGCCGGACCATCACCGGCCCTTCCGCATGCCCTTGATGCCGATCGTTCCGATCCTCGGAGTCCTGGCCTGCCTGGGCCTAATGTATTTCCTCCCCTGGATGACTTGGGTCCGGTTCTTTGTGTGGACCATCATCGGTATCCTGGTCTACGCTACGTATGGGATGCGTCATAGTAAGCTGGCCACAAGGCCTTCGACCGAACAGGCCGAGGCACCTCGACCGGCATAGTCGAATCACGAGCCAAGATAACGGGTGACGGGAAAAACTAGGACGACGCTTCGGTTGGAGCAGCAGGAGCGGGAGCCGTCGGCTTTGTGACAACCGCCGCGGGAGAAGAAGAGCCGGACGCCACAGTCGCGACGCCGGCTGCTGCCGGAGCGGCAGCACCGACGGCCTGGGCAGCCGGTGGCTTTGGCGGAGCTGGGGGCTTCGGCGGAGCCGGCCGCTCTGGTTTAATCCCGCCTTCCCAGGAAGGACCTGAATACATATCGGCGGCCAGCCCTTTGCCTTTCCACTTTTCTTCGAAATCTGCAGCTGCTTTGTTCGGGGTTTCTCCCGCACCCACCACATCATTCCATGGATAGGCCCGGGGACCAATCTGGCACCCGGTCTCCGTGCGCCTCAAATAGAGGGCAATCGGGTTCCCCCGGTATGGCCCGAGATAGATATGCACTGACCCCACATATTCGAGCAATGTGGCCACCGCGCCTCCAAGAAGAGGTGCATGATGCCATAAGAGGCGGGAAGAGGGCAAGATGGACCTATCACCCCCCGTCACCCCCCGCTATTTGGTCCAGAATCGATTAGGTCGTAGCGGGGTGCTCTCTCGTCGGGCGCATGCGCAGCAGGTATACACCCAGGATGAGGACAATGATAACGGTCACGTTGAGACTAACATCCATCACATACTGCTGGAAGAGTTCCTGCCGAGCCTCTCTCGTCACCACCTCCAACTGATGGGATAATTCCGCGCTGGCCGTCAACACCCGTCGCGTGCAGGCGATGATGCCGACCGCCAGATAGGGCTCCAATTCCAGCACCTCGGTCTGAAGAAACCGCACCACCGTACGAAACAATTCCAGCAGGATGATGACCAGCAGCAGATCATTCAACAACTTGAGTCCGGCAGGCAGCAACGGGACATCGGCGGAGCGCAAGAAAAAGGCATACCAGGCATGCACAAAAATCACCATGCCTAAGGCCAGTAAGCTGAACCCCGCTGCGACATAGCCCAACCGATCTAAATGGTCCATGAATCCGAGCAACCACTGCATGGTTGCCCGGCGGGACTTCTCAAGAGGCCCGGGAGGGGACACCGGCGGGGTCATGCGATACCTGCCGGACCAGTCTGCATGGGGAAGTCCTCACGTGGTTGACCGAATTTCAAGCCGTTGACCGCCTTGGCTGTGAAGGTGTGGCCACAACAGTTGACCCCCTGAAAGCCGGCTCCTCCGTCGATCACAATGACGCGAAGGCCGCATGAGTCGGGAAACTGTCGCTTTTCTTCCAACATCGCTCCGGGGAGCAAGGAACCTTTCTTCCGACCCCTCGACGGGATAACATCCGGCACCAGATCTTCTTCCGTCAGCTCATGCCCGCAACAGAGAATCTTCTGGAAGCCCTCACCAGCCCCGGCCACCTTGACCACCAACCCGCACGAATCTGGAAAGCGTTTTCGCTCGTCGAGAATGTCACCTTTTTTGATCGCCATAGCGCCTCGATATGAAAAGGAAACAGGAACCGGTCACATGAGTTGATAGTGAATCAGATCGTCTGGCGAAAAGCCAGCACAGGGTCTACCAACTTCGGTGTTGTCCGGCCAGCTTAAGGGGCCGGGCAGGCAAGAGTACAGACCCCTCGTATCCATGGGGGTGAGGATTTGCCATGCGATGGACATCGAGCGGTAAGCGACGGCGGTCGCATACTAGCCAGTCACATGTGCGTCACCGGAGAATCATGAGAGGGTGAGACCTGTGCCGTCTCCCATTGCTTGGGTTGAGGTATGCGTGCATAGGCGTTATGCCACGAATCGAGCAGCACCTTGTGCGACCGGCACCCGACCACCAAGCGCGCATCGGAGATGGTAACCGGCTTATAGGGATGAAGATACCGTGCCTTGAGCCTTGCCACACGCGCCAGCGACTGGTCCAGTCGCTCCTGAGTGATCCTGCCATCTTCCACCGCACGCTCCATGGCTTGCATGGCGGTCATGACGCGGTCCTGATCCTTGCAGATCAACAGAACATCGCATCCGGCCACAAACGACCGAACGGCCGCCTCACCGATCCCGTCGTGATCGATAATGGCATGCATCTCCAGATCGTCGGTAAAGACCACGCCATCATACCGAAACTCCTCGCGCAGCAAGCGCTGGATCACCGCCGAGGACAGGGTCGCCGGCGCCTCCGGATCCAAGGCCCGATACAGCACATGGGCGGTCATCAAGCTGGCTACGCCATAACGAATGGCCTGTTGAAAGGGAGGAAACTCCGTGTCGCGCAACCGCTGGAGCCCCGCATCCACGACGGGAAGCTCTTTGTGCGAATCCGTCGCCGTGTCTCCATGGCCGGGGAAGTGCTTCCCGCATGCAACCACCATATTGTCCTGCAGCCCTCCGATGGTCGCTAACCCCATCTCGCCGACAAGCTCGGGAGACGCGCCGAACGCTCGATCACCGATGACGGGATTGTCCGGATTGCTGTTCACATCCAGAACCGGAGCCATGTTCATATTAATCCCCACCGCCCGCAGCTCTTTGGCAATGGTTGCGGCAGCGGAGTAGGCCAGCTCACTGGAGTTGCACTGCCCCAGCTGTCCGCAGGGAGGGAAAATCGTAAATTCGGAGGGCAGCCGGGATACCCGGCCGCCCTCCTGGTCAATCGCGATCAGCAGCGGCTGAACGGGCAACAGTTTCTGCAGCCCGTTGGTGAGATCGACGATCTGCTGAACCGACTCGAGATTGCGGCGGAAAAAGATGACGCCGCCCGGCTTGTAAGCTGTCAGAAACGAGGCCAGGTCTTTGGTGACCCTGGTCCCGGCGAAGCCCATCATAAACAGCTGACCGATCTGCTCGCGTAATGTCATCACTCGCTACTCCGACGATCTGGTGAGAAGCAGGCCCTACGGCAACGTGCGGTCCAGGAGGAACTGAATGAGCAGGCGTGTGCCGATCCCGGTCGGACCCTTCGGCAGATACGCTCGCTCACGTTCGCTCCAGTCGGTGCTCGCAATGTCCAGATGGATCCATGGGCAATCGCCGACAAATTTACTCAGAAACAAGGCGGCAGTGATCATCCCTCCGCCCCGGCCGCCGATATTCCGCATATCCGCCACATCGCTGCGGAGCTGCTCGAAATACTCCTCCCACAACGGCATTTCCCACACGCGCTCGCCTGCGCGTTGACCGGCGTTCCGGACCTGTTCTTTCACCTGATCGTTGTTGCCGAACATCCCGATGGCAAATTGGCCGAGCGCCACCACGCAGGCGCCGGTCAGGGTCGCGATATCAATCAACACGGCCGGTTTGTACCGGGTGGCGTATGCCAAAGCGTCCGATAGGATCAGCCGGCCTTCGGCATCAGTATTCTGCACTTCGACGGTCTTGCCGGAGAGGGTCGTCACGATATCTCCTGGCCGCATCGCGCGCCCGCCCGGCATATTTTCGGCCACAGGCAGAATGCTGACGAGGTGGAGAGGAAGCTTGAGTCGCGCGGCGGCCCGCATCGTCGCCAGGACTTCAGCGCCGCCCGTCATATCGGCCTTCATATGTTCCATATTTTCGGCCGGCTTCAGCGAAATGCCGCCGGTATCAAAGGTGATGGTCTTTCCCACCAACACCACTGGCGGATCTCCCTTCTTCGCTTTGGCGCCCTTGTATTCCAGGATGATGAACTTCGGCGGTTCGTGGCTGCCACGCGCCACACCCAGCAAGGCACCCATGCCGAGTTGTTCCATGTCCTTCTGTTCGAGCACCTTCAGCCGCACACCGGATTCTTTGGCCACCGCCTTGGCCTCGCGTACGATGCGCGTCGGCGTCATCACATTGGCCGGATGGTTGCACAGGTCGCGAACCAGCACCGTCGCTTCCGCAGTCGCCACACCGCGCCGGATTCCCTCGGTCATTTGGGGAAGCAGCGGGGCTTGCGACGTGTAGATGGTCAGACGTTCGACGTCGATCGGCTTGCTTCCATTGGGGCTACGATAGGCGGTGAATTGATAGTTGCCGAGAATGGCGCCCTCCGCCAAGGCTTGCGCCACATCCTGGACGGGAATCTCCTCCAGCATGGCGGCCGGCATCACCACGGCGAAGGACGTCACCTTGGTTTGACGGACACGTTTGACGGCGGATCCCAAGGCCTGGCGAAACGCATCCACACGTAGATCTTTTTCCTTGCCCAATCCTTCCAATAACAGCCGTTTTGCCCTGGCCTTGCCCTGGGTATGGACCAGCAAGCCTTCGCCGAGCTTCCCTTCGAATTCTCCGCGCTGCATCAAGGCGGCAAGCTGTCCCCCGAGTTGAGCATCGATGGCGGCAGCCTCTTGCGTGAGATCGGAACCACCCTCGCAATGGAGCAATACCAGAACCTCGACCGCCTCGTTTTCTGCCCGTCCGACCTGTGCGTGAACTTGGATCTTCTTCATCAATCCCCCCCGGTTCTTGCCGTTCAGCGTTCATCATCAGCCGCTCACAGACCGCCCCGTCCTTAACACTCACGCCCCTCTCAAACGCCGCGCATATCCGGCGCCCAAATGTATTTGTGCATTTGGAGCTGGAACCGCACCGGCAGCCTATCGGCCAGTATCCACTCCGCCAGATGCCGCACATCCACTTCGCCGAACACCGGACTCATGAGCACGGTGCACCGCGTCGGGAGCTCGTGACGATGGAGCACCTCCCGCGCCCATTCATAGTCCGTCCGGTCCTTGATCACAAATTTCACTTCATCCTGAGGCGCAAGCCGGTCGAGGTTCGGCCAATGCATGCGATCGATCATTCCGCTCCCGGGACATTTGACATCAAGAATCACGTGGACGCGTTGATCAACGCCAGTCGTATCGATGGCCCCGCTGGTTTCCACCAGCACCTCGAACCCCTCGTCACACAGGCGACTCAGCAAGGGCAGCGACTCCGTCTGGCTCAACGGTTCCCCCCCGGTCACTTCCACAAGATCACAAGCGAAGGCGCGAACCTGATTGACGATGTCGTCGATCGTCATATCCCGACCCCCGTAAAAGGCATAGGCCGTGTCGCACCAGGAGCAACGGAGCGGACAGCCGGTCAACCGGACGAATACGCAGGGACGGCCGGCATAGGTGGACTCTCCTTGGATGCTGTGGAAAATTTCGGTAATCTTGACCATCGCCGATTGACTCAGCGGCTCAGCGTCGCACCGATGGATGAACCGGGGGACTTATTTCCATCTCGTCACAGGCCATCCATTGCGTCGCGCAATACGATCCATTCCGCGAATCGGATTCACAACCAATGGATGCCCCACCATTTCCAGCAACTCAACATCGCCGGGACTATCGCCATAGGCAAACGACTGCGTCAGATCAATGCGTGACTCCTGTGTCAGCCGGGCGATCAAGGCACGCTTGCCGGGCCCATAGGGAAGGGGGGCGCGAACATGGCCGGTAAAACGACGCTGTTGCCGTTCCAGTTTCGCGGCCAGCAAGGTGGAGACCTCCAGCAAGGTGGCCAACGGAGCAATGAGGAAGTCGAGGGATCCCGTCACCAACGCGATATGGTGCCCGGCCCGGCGATGTTCATCCATGCGAGCGAGCCCCTGCGCCGAGAGACGCGGAAACAGCTCGGCACGACAGAACTCCTCAGCCAGTGACTCCACCTCTGTCTCAGCCTTCCCGGCCAGATAAAGCTTCCGTTCCCGCAGGGGGTGCAATGACACCGGGGGCGCATTGCGAAGCACCCAGCCGACACTGTCCCGCAGCTCGCGCCACCCGACAAGACCCCGCTTCCAGAGAAAGCGAAAAAAACGAACTTCGCTCGCCTGACCGGGAAGCAAGGTATTGTCGACATCAAACAACGCGGCAATGTCAGTCTGCCGACCGGTGCTCGAAATATGTGAGAGTGAGAGAGGCGTCATCTCGATTGTTGGCCTGTTGATCGCTGTGATGGAAGGATCTGCGCCAGGTCCGCGCAGCACGCATGAATTCTACTGGACAACTAGTTGATTGACAAGCATTTTGGACCACTTCTATAATGCGCTTCCTCTGAAGTCTGGCACCTGCATAGTGAGAATGCGCGTTTCGCCGCCGTCTCGCTGGTGTGTACCGCGCTTCACGTTTCGACGGAGAGACTCTCGGTTGCCGAAGTGGTGGAATGGCAGACACGCACGTTTGAGGGGCGTGTGGCGCAAGCCGTGCGGGTTCAAGTCCCGCCTTCGGCACCAACCTCAACTGCCATCTGACGAACTCACGGCCCATCAGCGACTCGCCGCAAGTACGGCACGTTCCCTTCAGCACCATCCCCCTACAGGCTCCTTTTCTCTCCGACAGGGTGAACCCCGCACGAGCTCCTACGCTATCCGACTCGTTGTGCAGCCTCCAGCCAGGATCGACGGTGCTGCGATGACTCCTCTGCTACAGATAAACGGCCCTACTCCACTAGGGCCCAATTACATTCCCAATTGTTAATCATCTCTAACCGCCTACTACGGCTTGGTGCTATGATGTGCGGCGTGCAACCTATTCACTGGATGGTGAGTGCGACAATTCAGGCCAAATGAGCGTTCCGCCGCCGCAGCCCCCCAACCCTCTCGCGTCCACGCTTGGTAAGGAGGCACCTGTGGCTGCGCAAGACCTGACAACGGCCCTCCCGCTACTGAGAGATTCCAGCACTGTTGAAGCCCTTGTCCGAACCCTGTCCGGTCAAGCATCCATCGGCATCTTTCTGTCGGACCCCGAAGGCCACACACTGTACCTTAACGAGCGGCTGCGCCGCATCGCCGGACTTCCCGTCACACCGACGCCCGGGGAATGCTGGCGCAATGCGCTGGCACCCGAAGACCATGACCCGATCTGCAGCGAATGGTCTGGCGCCACCAGCGCCGAGCGCAGTTTTTCACGTGAGTTTCGCTTCCGGCGGCCGGACGGCTCGCTGCGCTGGGTCATGGCGGAAGCCTTCCCATTGCGCAGCAGCGGAAGACCCTCCGGCGGTTACGTCGGTATCGTGCGCGACATTACCCCCAGACAACTGGCACTGGAAGCCCTGCACGCAAGCGAGGAGCGCTACCGGATGCTGGCACAACAATCGCCCCATGCGATCCTTGTCTATGCGGACAATGCCATCCTATTCATCAATGAAGCCGGTGCCCGGCTCTTCGGACTCGAGACCGCACACCCCATCGAGGGACACCCGTTGTGGGATTTCTTCCCGAAAGAATTCCTCCACGATCTCCCCTTGGCGGAAGCCGCGCCCATCCCGCCGGTCGAGCGACAATTGGTACGACCCGATGGAACGGTCATTGATGTCGAATTGTCAGCGGCCCCGGTCATGTTCGATGGACATCCGGCCATCCAAATTCTAGGCACCGATATCACCGAACAAAAGGTCATCGCCGGGCAACTGCACCGGGCAAAAAAAATGGCGACCGTGGCGACGCTGGCCGGCGGCATCGCCCATGAATTTAACAATTGCCTGACCGCCATCATGGGG
This sequence comes from Nitrospira sp., assembly GCA_024998625.1. Classification (GTDB taxonomy): domain Bacteria; phylum Nitrospirota; class Nitrospiria; order Nitrospirales; family Nitrospiraceae; genus Nitrospira_A. The sequence goes on from JACOEL010000011.1 coordinate 83,887, forward strand.
TTCTCGGACTTGGCGCTGCCGTCACTCGCACCGGACAGTCGCGTCCATGGCCACATCCAGCAGGTAGTCCTCGCGTCGAAACGGGCTCGCGATCTCGTCACACAAATGCTCATGGTCGGTCGACAGACGGACGGCGCGAAACAGCCGCTCTCCCTGGATATCCTCCTCAAAGAAACGCTGCGAGTTCTGAAAATGAAATTGCCGGAGTCCATCAGCCTCCGCGAATGGATTCCCGGCGCAACCAACCCCGTGCTTGCCGACCCTACCCAGATCCATGAACTCTGCCTGAACCTGCTGGCACGGGCCCAACAGGCCATGACGATCGGCGGCGGGGTCTTGGAAGTCCGCCTCGACAATATGGGTCTTGACGTTTCGATGACCGGTCGCGATCTTCCGCTCCCACCAGGTCAGTATGTGCGCCTCATGATCTCGGATACCGGTGAAGGCAGTCCCGCTGAAATCCAGGCGCCGATCATCCATCCGCTTTTCGCACCTCCCCCGACGGGAAGCAAAGCAGGAGCGGGGCTCGCGGAGTTGCAGCGAATCGTGAGCGAGCATGGCGGAACAATCCGCGCCACCAGCACGGCCGGCCAAGGTACCACCATCGAGGTCTATCTGCCCGCAATGCTTCAGCCCCATCGGACAGTGGCTCAGGAACCGAGCCGCGAGCGCGCAGCACCCCTCACGGAAGCGAAGGAATTTCTTGCTGAGCGTGACAAAGAGCGGTAAATTCACCGTGGTGGTTAAACGGTGTCGAACGGCCGCCACCGGCCGTCTCCTGAGAGCCGCAACCCAATACGCAGACACTCAAACACGAATACTCCTGTGAGGAATGTTATGCCCTCGGTCCTGATCGTGGATGATGAAGAAGCGATTCGCCGACTGATTCGCAGCACGCTGGAACAGGCAGGTTATCATGTCCGCGAAGCGGCCGACGGCAAGGCAGGGTTGTCCCACTATCGCCAATCCCCGGCTGATCTCGTGATCATGGATATCCTGATGCCTGACCAGGACGGCCTCGAGAGTATTTTGACCCTCCGTCGTGAATTTCCCGAGGCCAGGATTATGGCGATCACCGGCGGAAGCGACATGATCGGCATCTTAAACTTCCTCGATGTGGCTCGTATGCTGGGCGCGCGCCGAACGCTCCAGAAACCCTTCGAAATGCAGCAGCTCCTGGATGCGGTTCAAGCTGAGATCGCCGGCTGACCGACGCCTGCCTCATCTGGTCCGTTCGTCATACTGCCCCACTGTCACATTGACTTCCGGCACATCGATCCGCACACTAGCGCCCGCTTTCCAGTCTCCTTCATACATACAAGAAAGATGTGATCATGAGGACCTGGTGGACTCCGCAGCTGCATGCGCTATTCGGCGGCATCGTCGTCGCGATCGGGATTTCCGTCATGTGGGAACAGGCGGCGACCACCTGGGCCCTGCTCGCCGCCGCCGTATCGACGGCCTTTCTCTGGTGGCAGGGACGCAGCATCGCAGCCGTCTGGGCCTGGACCACCATGGGGCTCGGCATCGAAAGTATGACCTGGCCGATCGTGACGATGATTCGAATGAGGACGGGAGAAAATCAGCCGACCGAGGAGCAGATGGAAACGATTCTGAACGCCGTGCTGTTCGGATTGTTCACATCGGTGTTCTGGATCACCTTCGCCTTCGGTCTGTTCAAGCGTATACGCGAACAGAACGCCCCGCCGGTACCACCCCCAGGAACCCAGCTGGTCACCACACGGAGCAAGAAGAAACGGGCCAGGCGTTGACTCTCGTCACGCCATGGCAACCGGATCGACATCGATATCGAACCGGAGGCCCCCTCGTCGTGATTCCCGATCGAGCACGTCACGGGTCCGTACCACTATTTCCTTGCCTGCCTCAAGAGGCTGGGACTTGACCAGAATCTGCCAACAATAGCGACCTCGCGCCATGGCGTGCGGTGCCGGAGACGGCCCCAGGATAACGATGCTGCTCGTCTCCCCACCAAAACCAGTGGAACGCTGCGGCAGAGGCGAACCGTCGCCGGCATTTGTCCCCCGACTTCCTGCACTCACCACCTCCGCCCGGAGCAACGCCGCCCAGCGACCGGCGGCTTGGGCAACCACCGGTTCGAGCGTCCCGGACACATCCAACCTCACAAGCGACGTCAGAGGCGGATACTGAAGCATCTGTCGAAAAGCCTGCTCCTGCTGAAAAAACAAGGAATCGTCCCCAGCGGCCACCGCCATCATCGCATGATGATCCGTTAACCGGGTCTGGATCATCACCACGCCTCCGGCATGAGCGGGGAGAGCTAACTCCACGGCATCCACCAGGCCATGGTACATCCGTTCCGCCGAGCGAAAGTCCGGCACGTGAAGACCGGCATCCGCATCCGGAACCCCGACAAACGCCGCCTGTGCCTGCAGGCCAAACCGGAACAGCATCTGGGTACCGATCACAATGTCTAATTCGCCGGCCGCAAGCAGCCGACTGAACGCCCGTGCATCAGCTGCGCGGCGAATCGTCTCACCATCCACACGGCCCACGCGCGCCAGAGGGAACTTCCGCCGTACGACCTCCTCGAGACGCTCCGTACCTGACCCAACCGGCTCCAACTTGAGCGATTGGCACCGAGTGCAATGATCCGGCACGGGTTTCGTTCGCCCGCAGTAATGGCAGCGCACATGATTACTACGCCGGAAAAACGTCAATGCAACGCTGCACGCATCGCACTGCGGCATCGCGCCACAATCCCCGCAGTGCAAGACGCTGGCAAATCCTTTGCGGTTCAGATAGAGAATTGCCAGTGCGTTCTGCCGCAGGGCTTCCTGAATGCCCTCATAGAGCGGTGGCGATAACAAGGTTCCCGTCGGGGTCTCCCTGACGTACTCCCTCACATCGATGACCTGCACCCTCGGAGAACAGGTCGAGTCTCGGTAGACACAGGCCGTCATCTCCCCTTGCTGAACCGCTGACCAAGTCTCAAGCGACGGATGGCTTGAGGCCAGCACCAACAGGGCTCGATCGCAGCAGGCGCGTCGCCGTGCCACCTCCCGCGCATGGTACCGGGGCGATTGCTCCTCCTTTAGTGACGCGTCGTCCTCACCTTCAACCCATAGCAATCCCAATCGATCGATGGGCGCAAACACCGCCATGCGGGTGCCGACCAGGATCGTGGCCGACGAATCCTGTACCGATTGCCACACTGCTGCACGTTTCCTTGCCGAAAGACCACTGTGCAGGAGCAACGGCCGCTCTCCCGCTGCCGCCAGGGCTTCAGCCAATCGACCGGCATTCTCGACGTCACCCGTGACGACCAACACACGACGCCCACGACGGATAGCGGCACGGGCTGCCTGCACAAGACACCAGAGTCTGGTGGCCCGAGCCCCCAGAACCAGAAACGAGCCATATGCGTCCTGCGAAAGCGCCCGACCAACGGTATCAGGCCACGCTGCCGCCTCCGGTGGTGGCGGCGGGTCATCAAGCGTCAATCTCACGAACACCGCATGCTCCGTCCCCGGAGTGGGGGTTTTTTTTGCTCGAGCCGCCCTCGGGACAACCGCATCATCGCAGCGCACAACGAGCCCTCTTCGAATCAGTATCTGCAACGCACGCATGACACGAGACTTGTCGCCCTGTGTCAAGGTATTCTCCGTAATGCCCTTGGAACGACGACGAAGGCGCGAGAGCACCTGAGTTTCAACTTCTCCCAACCCCTCAGACAACGACGAATTGTCCGTGCCCTGTTCCGTCGGCCAATACCGAAATTGCCGCCGATCGGCCTGATCGACAAAAGGCGCCACAAGCTTAATGCATTGCCCCCACGGTGCGGCGTACCGGTCGGCCACCCACCGGCTCAGATCGATTTGACTGGAGGTGAGCAAGTGGTCTGGAGATGTTGGGGCAAGGGAGCGGACGGCTTTTAGCCCCTGCGCGGGAGCGCCGAGCGGAAGGCGGTCATGCACCGCCGTGACGAGACCGTGAAGGTGCTGGGACCCGAACGGCACAATCACTGATTGCCCGATTGCGACCTGCCCCTTGAGTGAAGACGGGATCACATAGGTGAAGGGCCGGTGAAGGCGGCGCGGCAACACCACATCGGCATAGGTAAGGGGAGGCGCAGGAACCACCGGTGGAGTTGCAGGCGAACGGTGATCGAACATGCGGCATTCTAACAACACCGGATGAGCGCAACAATCACGGTCCTTGCGAGAAGGGCGCTGACGGGGCACCGTATTGGAAGCGGGGGGGCAATCTACCGAGAGGGAGGATCAACACATCTGGGCAACCGGCCTCCTCGGAAGAGACCGGTCGCCGTCACTCATTATGAACCGGGCGGAGGCGAGGCCGTCTCACCGCCGACAGGCGAAACCGGCACTGCGACATCCGAAGGAACGGGAGCGATCGGTGCGTCTACCGACGCCGATCCTACCTGGGTTGCTGAGGCGGGTGGCACAACTGAGGTGGATGCCGGCGCCGCGTCCAGTTGGTTATACGTAAACTGCGCAGGGATCGGGTCTTTCTCCCTCAACGACGCCTTCGTAGTCTGGGGCCCCTCCTCCGGCGAATCGAGCACAACCTCGATGCGGCGGTTCTTTTTGCGGCCTTCCTCGGTCCCATTACTGGCGACAGGACGGCTCGCTCCATACCCCACAGCAGACAACTTCGCTGAATCCATGCCGCCCTTCTCGATCAGATACCGCACGATCTCGGCGGCACGAGCCTTGGACAGCTCCCAATTGGTCGGGAATACTCCTTTGAGCGACGGCCCTATCTCCCTATTGTCGGAGTGACCTTCCACCCGCACCTGCTGAGAGACCGCAACAGTCCTCAAATACTCCACCAGTTGTTCCAGAATGGGGACACCGGCAGGCTTCACTTTCACCTCACCGGATTCATATTCCAACTGCTCTGCAAGATCATCAAGATTGATCCTGGCACTTCCATGAGCGCGCTCAACCCTGGGCTTGCTCATGGAGCGGGACGCGCTCGGCATCGCGGCAGCGCTGTCCGTCCTGGCATTCATCACCGGTTGAACCGTTGCAGCAGGAACATCCGAGTCCCCGTTCTCATATTGCATGACCTCAACAGGCGAGGCGTGTTTGGAGCGAACACGGTCGCCGATCAGCGCACGGGCCGTGGCCTTGGACAACAGCGCAGTAGCCGTGTGGGGTTCGGTAGAGAGAATCTTCACTTCCCCGATTTTCCGCTCAGGAAGCCCGCCGCCGGTACGGAAGACTTCCAGATACTCGCCGGAACGGAGGCCTTCGTCTTGTCCCTTGTCGAGATAGACCAGGTTTCCCTGCGACACGAGCGACATGTGTTTATCGGCCTGCAGTTCAACAATCATGGCTTCGATCTCGACATGCGCCGATGCGGTCTCGCCCACTTCTTCCGCTGAAGGCGGTGTAAACCGCATGACCGGATCGCCGGGGGAGAGGGGAGCGTAGGACCGAACAACCTGGACGCCAACCAGCGCCGCGTCTATCTGAATGACTTTCACCACCCCCACTCTATTGATGATATAGCCCATGTACTGCTTGGTCGTGGGGTGAAACACTTTGCGCGAGCGCCGGTATACGGTGTAGAGATCACCGAGCGCCGCATCACCGGGATTCTTCAATTTGAGATAGAGGGTATCAGTCCCGGACCAGCCCAACATCATCCGGTTCCCGGAGAGTTGGTTGTCCCCGGTAATCACATTGATAACCCCGTCGATCGGCATCTCCTGTCGAATCGAGCCGGCGGCATACGTGAGGGCGGCTTCCCCCAAGCGAACACTTTGAGCGTTCTGAGCATGAACAGGGATGGCCGTCACAGCTGCGAGACTGCAAGACAGGATGATCAGGCTGGCGCGCATGGGTAATGTCCTCATATTGATCACACCAAGGAGGGTTATCTGTAGCAACCTTAGCAAAGAGCAGGGGCTTGTCAAGAAACGGGACGGCACTGGACGGTTTGCTTCAGGTCTCCACGGGTGCTATCGTGAGCCTCGCACCGGAGTGACAATTCGGCAGGCATCGAGGGCACGGCGTCTGAATAGCTGAGGTATGGCGTGGGAACAGAGAAGCGTCGCATCAATACTCAAATGCCCCGCAGGTTGAAGGTTCGAACCGCCACGCCCATGGATTCCGAATGGGACATCAGCACCGGATCTCCACCGAGTGGTCTAAGAACCCCGGCCGACAAGATGAGGACGGGATCTTCGAATAACCAAGCTGCCCCCGATACCTCGCGGACACTTCCCAAGAAGAACGCAAGCACCCCCGGCTCATAGCAACAACCATCCGTGCCAGCTAACTGCTGGACAGTATTCAGTTTCTAGGACTTTCGGGACTAAAGACCTAGGTCCTTTGTGCGCTTGCTATTAAAAATAAGCAGGGGCTAAGATTCCGACCTCCTAATTAGCCCTATAAGCCCTCAAACCCATTGAGGTTCGAGCCAATGGCCGGTTCAGAGCTCCTCTTAGAGTACCTAAGTCGATATTTTCCGATCCTGGTATTTGTGTTCGTCGCACTAGCGTTCGGCGCGGGCACATTGCTCATCAGCTACTTTGTCCAGCCGAAGTACCCGGAACCGGAAAAGCTCTCCACTTATGAATGCGGGTCTGAACCGTTTTCCGATGCCAGGATGCCGTTTCCTGTTCGCTACTACATCTTTGCCATGCTGTTCGTCATTTTCGATGTGGAAGTCATCTTTCTGTATCCCTGGGCTATTGTTTTCAACAAGATCGGCCTGATCGGACTTATAGAGATGCTGATCTTCATCGGACTCTTCCTCGTCGCCTATGTCTACGCGTGGCGAAAAGGAGCTTTGGAATGGGATTAATTCAACTGGGAGGCCACGACAAAGACGGGACTCCCGACGTCATCACTCTTACAGTGGAGAAGGCCGTGAATTGGGCCCGGAAGGGGTCCTTGTGGCCGATGACCTTCGGGCTCGCTTGCTGTGCCATTGAAATGATTGCCGCCGTCTCGTCCCGTTACGACATGGATCGATATGGTGCGGGGGTCTTCCGGGCCTCCCCCCGCCAGTCAGACCTCATGATCGTGGCCGGAACCGTCTGCCGTCGTATGGCCCCGGTTATTCGTAAGATTTACGACCAGATGCCGGAACCGAAGTACGTGATTGCCATGGGATCGTGCGCAACATCCGGAAACATTTACGACAGTTACAGCGTCGTGCAGGGAGTGGATCGATTTGTACCGGTCGATATTTATGTGCCGGGGTGCCCCCCGACTCCGGAGGCCTTATTCGATGGCATTCTGAAACTGCAAGAGCGCATCATGCAAAAGCGTGTGTTCCTCGCCCAACCGAAAGAAGTGAAAGACGCCCTAAAGGTCTGACGCACGGAAACTGACGAATGAGTCAACTGGCCAAACATATCCAGGATACCTTTCCAGGTACCTGCACCAAGGTGGTGGAGTGGCGCGGGGATGTGTCCGTCACCGTCAAACGTGAGGCCTTGCACGACATCGGCAAGTTTTTACGCGACGACCCGGCCCTGAGGTTCGACTACATTGTTCATGTGAGCTCGGTCGATTGGCCGGATGACGAGGAACGTTTCGAAGTGGTCTATGAGGTGTATTCGATTCGAACCAGACAGCGCATTCGCCTGAAAACTCGGGTTCCGGAGTCGGATTGTATTGTGGACTCCCTGACCGACATCTGGAAGGGTGCTGATTTCATGGAACGCGAAGTGTACGACATGATGGGCATCCGGTTCCGGAACCATCCAGACCTTCGCCGCATTCTGATGCCGGACGAGTATGAAGAAGGCTACCCCCTCCGCAAAGATTTTCCGCTCCGCGGCAAAGGATGGCGCGATACGTTTGAATTTTTGGACGAGCCGACCCGGTAGGGCGGTGATTTTGGACGACTAACCGATCATGGCACAGTTCGAAGATCAACGAACTACAGTCTATAAAGTCGACCCGGAACATCCGGAAGACGCGACGCTTCCAACCCTGCGAACGGAAGAGCTGCTCCTCAATATGGGGCCGCAGCACCCCAGCACGCACGGCGTGCTGAAAGTCATCCTCGAGCTGGAAGGCGAGCGGTTGGTCAAGTCCACCCCGGTGATGGGTTTTCTCCACCGCGGTGTCGAAAAGCTGGCTGAAGAAGGCACGTATCATCAGTTCATTCCGCACACCGACCGCCTCGATTATGTGTGTGCGATGTACAACAACTTCGCCTATTGCCGCGCCGTCGAAAAGCTGATGAACATCACCGTGCCGGACCGCGCCGAGTACCTGCGCACCATCGTCGCGGAAATCCAGCGCATTATCGGCCACCAGTTCTGGCTCGGTACGCAGGCCCTCGACATCGGGGCGATGACGGTCTTCTTCTATTGTTTCCGGGACCGTGAAATTCTGCTCGATTGGTTCGATGAGCTCTGCGGCGCTCGCCTCACGACGAGCTGGTACCGTATCGGCGGCGTCGAGCGCGATTTCACACCGTCCCTGTTCGCCAAGCTGAAACAATTCCTCGACTATTTCCCTCCAAAGATCGATGAGTACGTGATCTTCCTGGAAAAGAACCGCATCTGGCTGGCGCGCACCAAAGGCGTGGCCGTAATTTCGGCCGAAGATGCACTGAGCTTTGGCTTGAGCGGACCGACGTTACGAGGCTCAGGCGTTGATTACGATCTTCGCAAATACGAGCCTTACTCCGCCTATCCCAAGTGTGAATTCAGCGTCCCGGTCGGTAAGAACGGCGACACCTATGACCGGTACTGGATTCGCGTGCAAGAGCTCTACGAAAGCGTCAAGATCATCCGCCAGTGTCTTGAGCAAATACAGGACGGCCCGATCATGGCGGACGTGCCGAGCGTGACCTTGCCTCCGAAAGAACGCGTGTTCACGAACCTGGAGTCCATGATTCAGCAGTTCAAACTCTTCTCGCAAGGGTTTAACGCGCCTCCCGGAGAAATCTACTGCGGGACTGAAGCGCATAAAGGCGAATTGGGTTTCTACATCGTCAGTACGGGCGGCGGGAAGCCGTACCGGCTGAAAATACGCGCCCCGTCGTTTATCCATATGGGTGCGTTCGATCATATGTCGAAAGGCTACATGATCGCAGACGCCGTGACGATCTTCGGCACCTACGATATCGTCATGGGAGAATGTGATCGATGAAGACCGATACAGCACGAAGGAGAAAGTGAGCGGCGCTGATTCATTCTTTCGCCCCATCGCTTTTGACTTGAGGTAACTCCATGGGTTTGAAACCAGCAACCAATCCAGACGTCGAAGCGGCCACGATCGAACTGTCGATCGACGGACGGACGGTATCGGCCAAAGACGGCGTCTCGCTGTACGATGTCATTGCCAGCACGGGGAAGATTATTCCTGCCATGTGCTACCACTACACGTTTGATCCCTTCGGATCCTGCGGTATGTGCCTGGTCATGCAGGAAGGCAAGAAGGCCCCGGTCCGTTCCTGCACTGCCAAGGCGGCAGCGGGCATGGTGATCCGCACAGACGGCGACGACCTCTTTGCGGCACGAAAGAAGGCCGTTGAAAAACATCTCTCGGTTCACCCGCTGGACTGCCCGGTCTGCGACGCAGACGGACATTGCGAGCTCCAGGACATGGCGTTCCAGCATGGCGTGACCAATCTCGCCAATGCGAAGCAAAAGTTCATTCCCGAAGACACGCGGAGCCTCGTACTCGACTTCAACATGAATCGCTGCATCGCTTGCGCCGAATGCATCAACGTCTGCAAAGACGTGCTGATGATCGACGCGTTGCAATTCATGAAGAAGGGCGGATTCAATCAGGTCGTGGCCAAAGGGGACCAACCCCTTGCCTGTGAATTCTGCGGAGACTGTCTGGCCGTCTGTCCGGTCGGCGCCATCACGAACAAATATTCCAAGTACCTCTACAAGCCTTGGCAGATGAAGAAAACCACCACCACCTGTAACTATTGCGGCGATGGCTGCCAGATGCATCTCGAAACCAAAGACACCGAAGTCGTCCGCGTGACTTCTCCACTCTCCTGGAAAAATAAGTGGGGCGACCGGACTGAAACTGCCAAGGGACACGGTGGACTCTGCGTTCGCGGCCGATTCGGATTCCAGTACATCGACAGTGAACAGCGGCTTCGGCAGCCGCTCGTCCGCACAGGCGAGACGCTGACGGAAACACCGTGGCTCGATACAATGCAGACTGTGATCGATCGGTTGTCCGACATTCATCGGAAGCACGGACCGGAGTCGATCGCCGGGCTGATTACCGCGCGCTGCACGAACGAAGAATTGTATCTCTTCCAGAAACTCATGCGCGCCGGCCTGAGAACCAACCAGCTCGATAGCAGTGCGCGCTACGGCCACCTGAACTATGTTCATGCCGTACGTCATGCGGTCGGTGTCGGTCGTCCACTCAATGATTGGGAAGATTTGACCAAAGCCAAGGCCATCCTGGTCATCGGCTCGAATATCACGGAGACCAACCCGCTGACGGCTGTCCGCATCAAGGAAGCCATTCGCGTGTATCGTTCGCAAGTCATCGTCGTGGACTCGGCCAATACGAACATTGCGCAACTAGCCTCGCATCCGCTCTTGGTCAAGCCAGGCAGCGAATCGTTCTTGATCGACGGGTTGGTGAAGTCGGTGATTGAGCAGGACCTCGTCGAGGAAGCGAGCACCACCCGGCATCCGCAGGCCTTTGCCGCATTGAAACAAGCCATGGTCCAGGTCTCCCTCGAACAGGTCTCCGCACAGACCGGCATCGCAGTCGAGCAGATCCGAGAAATCGCCGCGATTTTTGCAGAAGCCCCGCGCGCCATTGCGTTGTGTGCCGAAGGCATTGTCCGACAGCCGAACGGTTACCAGAATGTTCTCAAGCTGATTGATCTCGCCTGGGTGACAGGCAAGTTAGGTCAACCCGGGTGCGGCGTGACCACGGTCACAGAAGAAATCAATGAACAGGGCGCAGTGGATATGGGCGTCGCACCGGAATTCCTCCCCGGCCAGGCACGATTCGATGACCCGAGCGCAAGGGAACGCTTCGGGAAAGCCTGGGACGTGACCCTTCCTGCCAGCGGGAGCGGCGCCAACTTTATGGAGATTCTCGCCCGTATTCGAAACGGCCAGATCAAGGCGTTGTATGTGATCGGAGAGAATCCTCTGGCCACCTTGCCCGCCTCCATGGATGTGAAGGGGACGCTCGAAAAGCTCCAACTGCTCATCGTCCAGGACCCCTTCCTCACAGAAACAGGGCGAATGGCGCACGTCGTCCTCCCGGCTGCCACCTACGCGGAAAAGGACGGCACCTTCACCAATCTGGAGGGCAAGGTGCTCCGTGTGCGTCAGGCCGTTGATCAGGTCGGAGAAAGCCTGCCGGACTGGCATATCATGACCGCACTGGCTAACGGTTTGGGATACGATTGGACCTATGAATCGCCGCAAGACGTGCAGAATGAAATCATGAAGCTGCTGCCGGGCTATTACAATCTCGGCCAACCTCGCCGCGTCTCGCCATCCGCCGACGCGTATTTGTCGAACGGCTACGCAGCTGAAGTTACGGGCCGGTATCGCAGTCAGATGGCACAATCGACGTCGAACGACAACACGCAACCCTTTACCTTACTGACCGGACAAGTGCTCTACCACTCCGGGAAAATGTCCACGCGTGCATCGGGACTCATCAATATCGAACCGAACAGCGGGCGTATACGAATGAATCCGGCTGATGTGGAACGGCTCGGACTGAACGATCAATCCACCATTCGCCTCACCTCGCGGCAGGGTTCCATACAAGCCGGCGTAAGAACCGATCCCGATATCCAGCCCGGATCGTGTTTCTTCCCCGAGCATTTTAATGAGCCGGCTGTGAAAGACCTGATGGCCGTGGAGGTGGATGCAGTGACGGGAGTGCCGTACTTCAAATCTACGCGTGTCGTGATTGAAAAGGTTGGTGCGTAAGAGTAAGCTCGTCCGTCTTTTGGATGTCGTCAGAGGTGGTAGGAATGAGTGTCGGGGCTTTGACCAAGAAAATTCTGCAGGCGGCGTTGTTCTATGAAATTTGGGATGCCATGAAGGTGACCTTCAAGCACATGTTCCATCGTCCCATCACCTTCCAATACCCCCGCGAACAACGCACCATCCCCGACGGTCACCGCGGTGCATTAGGATTGCTTCGTTATGAAGACGGCCGGGACCGCTGCGTGGGCTGCGACCTCTGTGAAGCGGCATGTCCGTCCCGTTGTATCAAAGTCATCAGTCAAGAAGACCCAGAGCGTCCCTTGCAACGTTTTGCCAGTGAGTTCTATATCGACATCACCAAATGCGTGTTTTGCGGCTACTGCGTCGAGGCATGCCCCGTCAACGCGCTTGCGATGACCAAGATGTACGAATACTCGACCCACGACAAGCGCACCCTCCTCTTCGACAAGAAAAGGCTCTACGAGGTCGGCGAACGTCACCTTGAGGACGCCAAAAAATATCTGTACGCCCATAACCAAGAAAAGAATTCTGACGAGAGCCGGGAATATCGTTACTACTTTCCGCAGTCGGTTCTCAAACCCACACAGTCACAACCCAAACATTTAAGCTGATCGTATCGTTATGGCCTTCGTGTTTTTCGCGTATTTCGCAGTGGTAAGTATTGTCGCCGGTATTCTGACCGTCGCGCTGAAGAATCCGGTGCAATGCGGTCTGGCGCTCCTGGCCCTGCTCCTTCACGTCTCAGGCCTCTTCGTCATGCTGAACGCGGAATTTTTGTGGGCGGTTCAAGTGATCGTCTACGCCGGCGCCATTTTGGTCCTCTATTTGTTCGTCCTGATGTTGCTGAACCTCAAAACCGACGACCGCTATTTCCATGCCAAGGCCCCCTATCTCCTCGCCCCGGCGGTAATCGGTTTGGCCTATCTCCTGTTCCTGTTGGTGCGATCCCCCTTCGGCGGCTCCAGGGGCGATGCCTCACCGGCAGCTATTCTGCTGAACGGAGACGCCCATGCCATCGGTATCAAAATGTTCAGCGACTATTTACTGCAATTTGAAATCATCGGGGTGTTCCTGACAGGAGCCATCGTCGGCGCGATCGTCCTCGCAAAGACCCCCAAGTCGATCGAAACGAGGCGTGACGCATGATTCCTTTGTCCGCCTACGTGGCTGTCAGTGCGGTGCTGTTTGCGACCGGGTTGCTCGGCGTCCTGATCCGTCGCAATTTTATTATTGTGCTGATGTCCGTCGAAATCATGCTGAACGCGGCCACCATCAACCTGGTCGCCTTCTCCCATTACCTGGAAGCCATGCAGGGCCAAATCGTGGCGCTCTTCATTATCGCCATTGCAGCGGGGGAAGCGGCCATCGGACTCGCCATCATCATCGTGGTGTTCCGCGGCAAGATTTCAACCAACGTCGACGAAATGAATTTGTTGAAGTGGTAACGTGTCCGACTCTATTGATCTGATCGTCAAACTGATTCCCCTGTTCCCGCTGATGGCCGTCATTGTGAACGGCCTCTTCGGGCATCGGTATTCCCATGACCTGGCTCACCGGTTTGCGTGGGGATCGGTACTGATGTCCTTCCTCTGTGTGCTGGCCGTCTTCACGGAGACCCTGCGAACAGGCGCGGCTCGTGAAGTGGTCGCCTACAAGTGGATTTTCGGCGGCGATCTCACAATCAATCTCGCCTATTTGATCGATCCGTTGACCTGCATCATGTTGCTGGTCATCACGGGAGTGGGATTCCTGATCCACGTCTACTCCGTGGGGTACATGCACGGAGAATCCGGCTTCACGCGATTCTTTGTGTACATGAATCTGTTTATGGTTTCGATGCTCCTGCTGGTGATGGGCAATAACTATGTTGTCCTCTTTATCGGCTGGGAAGGCGTCGGACTCTGCTCCTATCTGTTGATCGGGTACTACTACGACAAGGTCTCCGCCGCCAAAGCGGCCACCAAAGCCTTTGTGGTCAATCGAATCGGTGATGCCGGATTCCTCCTAGCAATCTTCCTGGTGTTCGTGAACTTCCGAACTCTCGACTACACCCAGGTGATGCAGAACGCCGCACAGCTCTCGCCTGAAATGGCCACCGCCATCGCGCTCTGCCTGTTGGTTGGGGCCGTCGGAAAATCCGCGCAACTTCCGCTCTATACCTGGCTGCCCGACGCGATGGAAGGGCCGACCCCGGTCAGTGCGCTCATCCATGCGGCCACTATGGTCACGGCAGGCGTTTATATGATCGTCCGGAATCACGCCATCTTCGATCTGTCGCCCACCGCCATGACGACCGTCGCCTGGATCGGCGGACTCACCGCGCTCTTCGCCGCTACGATCGGCCTAGTACAGACCGACATCAAGCGCGTCCTGGCCTATTCAACCGTCAGCCAGCTCGGGTATATGTTCCTCGGCTGCGGTCTCGGAGCGTATACTGCCGCCGTCTTCCATCTGATGACCCATGCGTTCTTTAAAGCGCTCTTGTTCTTGTCCGCCGGTTCCGTCATCCACGCATTGTCCGGCGAGCAGGATATCCGCAAGATGGGCGCGTTGAAGTCGAAGATCCCCTGGACTCACACGCTCTTCCTGATCGGCACGATAGCGATTGCCGGAATTCCGCCGTTAGCGGGCTTCTGGAGCAAAGACGAAATCATGGGCCATGCCTTCGTGCATCATCACTATGTACTCTATGGCATGGCAGCAGTCGGCGCATTCCTGACCTCGTTCTACATGTTCCGCCTGACCTATCTCACGTTCTATGGCACCTCGCGGCTGGATCACCACACCGCCGAGCACGTGCACGAATCCCCGATGGTGATGATCGGTCCCCTCGTCGTGTTGGCCACCCTCTCCGTCATCGGTGGCTTCCCCGGTGTTCCACCTGAAAACGGCTGGTTCCACCACTTCCTGCACTCAGTGGCAGGCGTGGCTGGGGAGGAGCACGCCACCGCGCCAGCGCTGATGCTCGGGCTGATGGGCACGGCCACCGCCATTGCGCTCCTGGGCTGGGGACTGGCGCATTACTTTTACAGCGGGCCTTCCTCCGCAGCAGATGCGCTCGCCGCACGGATGCCGGGCGTGTATACGACCCTGCTGAACAAATACTTTGTCGACGAACTGTACGACCGGCTGTTCGTGGAGCCGACCAAGCAGATCGGAAGACTCTGCGACTGGTTTGATCGCACGATCATCGACGGCCTGGTCCGATCTATCGATCGTGGGACAGACGTCAGTTCAGCGGCCATCACCTGGACCGAAAAACATGTGGTCTATGCCGGCTTGAACATCATCGGCTATGCGAACCACCTCCTCGCCCGCTCGTGGCGGCGGCTTCAGACCGGCATGGTGCATCAGTACGCGGCCATCATCGTGGCGGGACTCTTTATTCTCGTGCACCTCATTCTCTTGATTTGGACCGGAAGCGGTACCAACGGGTATTTATTACGCTGATGCAGCAGAATTTCTGGACACACGATGCTTGAAGAGTTCAGTTTTGGATTCCCGATCCTCTCGTACCTGATCTTCCTCCCGCTCGCGGGCGCGGCGGTGCTTTGGTTGATCGAAGACGAAGATCTTCTCAAGACGACGACATTGGGCATCACCCTGGTGGAACTGGCCCTGGCCTGCCTCGTGCTGGTGCGCTTCGTACCGGATTCCGCTGCCATGCAATTCGCCGAGCATGCGCGCTGGATGCCGGCGCTCGGCATCGGCTACCATCTCGCCGTCGACGGCATCAGCGTGCTCTTTGTAGGGCTGACTGCATTTCTCACCGTACTGGTCGTCATCTACTCATGGGACACCGTGCGCAATCAGGTTCGCCTCTACTTCATGGCACTCTTGGCCCTAGAGACCACCACCATGGGCATCTTTGCGTCGATCGACCTGATTCTGTTCTTTGTTTTTTGGGAACTCATGCTCATCCCCAGCTACTTCCTGATCAAATTGTGGGGCGGAGGAGCAGAGCGCCACTACGCAGCCCTCAAATATGTGCTCTACACACTCCTCGGCAGCGTCTTTATGCTGGTCGGCATCGCCTTGCTGGACATCAACTATCACCAGTGGGCCGTGACGCATCACCTCGACCACGTCTACTCGTTCGATCTGCTGGAGTTGCTCTCGGTCCCGATCCCGCTCTCCCAGCAAATTTTGATCTTCTGGCTCATGTTCATGGGATTCGCCTTCAAGGCACCGGTGTTCCCATTTCACACCTGGCTCCCTGACGCTCTCGTAGAAGGCCCCATCGGTATGGCCGTCATGTTAGCCGGGATGAAATTGGGCACCTATGGGTTCCTTCGTTTTACCTTCCCCTTGCTGCCCGATGCATCAAAAAGCGAAGGCGTCGTCTCGATCGTCATGGTCCTGGCTCTCGCGGCAATTTTGTACGGAGCGGTGGTGGCCCTCATTCAATCGGACTTCAAGCGCCTCCTCGCATTCAGCAGCATCAGCCACCTCGGGTTTGTGGTGGTCGGGCTCTTTGCCCTGAATTTTCAGGGCTTGCAGGGGAGCCTCCTGACCATGATCAACCTCGGCTTCAGCACCGCCGGTCTCTTCTTCATGGCAGGCTTCTTATCAAGCAGACAACAGAGTTCCCAATTGTCCGCCTTCGGAGGATTCGCGAAACAGGTGCCGCTCCTGGCCTCGTTCCTCCTGTTGATCGGTATGGCCTCCATCGGACTGCCTGGGACCAATGGTTTTGTGGGTGAATTTCTGATCCTCCTCGGCGCCTTCAAAGCCAAATGGTGGTATGGAGCCGTGGCGGTCACCGGCGTCATCTTTGGAGCGGCCTATTTCTTGTGGTATTACGAGCGAGCCATGCTCGGCCCGCTTAGCAAGAATATCTCTGCCACGATCAAGGACCTGCACATGCGGGAAGTCACCATCGCACTCTCACTCTCGGTGATGATCTTGTGGATCGGCCTGTACCCGTCACCCTTCCTGAGAATGATGAATGGATCGATTCAAGCCCTCGTCGATCGTTTGGATCGTGCCAAAGTGGCTTCGGTAGACACTGTCATCCACGTGCCGGCTAAGTAGGACCATGGTTGAATACACGCTGCTCATTATTCTGTTCGCGCCGTTTGTCGGAGCCCTGGCTCTGATCTTCGTCTCCAACCGCCAGCTCTCGCTGGTCCGCGGCATTGCAGCCGGCTCGGCCTTTGTCTCATTGATCGCCTCAGTCTATCTTTTCTATGCCTACGATCCGTTGAAGGGCGGCTACCAATTTATCCAACGGATCGAATGGTCGCGACAGCTGGGGATCTCGCTTCATCTCGGGGTGGATGGAATCGGCACCCCGCTGGTCCTGGCCTCCAGCATCCTCCTCTTCGCCGGTATTTTCGTCTCCTGGCATATCAAAGACCGGGTCAAAGAGTTTTACATCTGGCTTCTGATTCTTGCCGCAGCGACCATCGGCGTATTCATGTCGCTGGATTTGTTCTTTCTGTATTTCTTCTACGAAATGTCCGTGATTCCCATGTATCTCCTCTTAGGCATGTGGGGGAGTCACACGAAAAAGTATCTCGAAATGACGGACGCCGAAGGCCTCAAGCAGCGGGATTCCGTTGGTTTTATCTTTAATTTCGGCGCGAACAGCAAAGAATATGCGGCCATGAAGTTGGTCCTGTTTCTGTCCGCATTCGCCGTCGCGGCATTAATGGGCATTCTCCTGATTTACAAGTTCTCAGGACTCAACACCTTCGATATTCTGGTTTTGCGCGAACAGGCCCATTTCTCGGGTCCCCTGGCCACGCTGATCTGGCTGTTGATCTTTTTCGGCTTTGCATCGATCGCACCGATCTGGCCGCTGCACTCCTGGTCTCCGGTCGGCCACGCGGCCGCCCCGGCTGCAACCAGTATGTTGCACGCGGGCGTGCTGATGAAATTGGGACATTTCTCGATTATCCGGGTCGCTTTCGAAATTCTGCCCGAGACCACCCGCGAACTCATGCCCATTGCCGCGGTGCTGTGCATCTTTAGTATCATCTACGGAGGACTCGTCGCCTATTACGCAAAGGACACCAAGTACGTCATCGGCTATTCCAGCTCCAGCCATATGGGCTACGTGTTCCTGGGAATGGCCGCTCTCGACTATATCAGCCTGAGCGGAGCCGTCATCTATATGTTCGCTCACGCCATGGCCACCGGGATGCTCTTCGCCATGGCCGGCTGGGTCTACGATCAAACCCATACCCGCGACATTCCCTCGCTGGGAGGCCTCTCCAACCGGATGCCGTTTATTTCCGCCGCTTTCGTCATCGGCTGTATGGCTTCGATCGGAATGCCCGGCACCGTGAACTTTATCGCTGAAGTCATGATCATCGTCGGCAGTTGGAATAAGTACCCCTTCCAGGTCGTCGTTGCCGTTCTGGGTATCGTGCTGACCATGGCCTATCTCTTCAAGATGATGCGCGGCCTGTTCTACGGATCCATGGCGGAGAAATACAGCCACTCACACGATGCCGTGACCGTCGTTGATCGCATGCCGCTGCTGATCATGATCACCGTCAGCATCAGTTTTGGAATTTTCCCGGGCCACCTCTACTCAGTCGTCCGATCCGGGGTCGATCCCTTGATCGCTCGTATCACCAAGGTCGTCCCGGTTGCGGAGCACCCTATGAACCTTCCACATGCCACCTCGCCAACCGTACCCACATCCGCTTCCCGTGAAGCACTTGCCAAGGTGACCCCGCGATGACTTTTTCCCTTACCCTGTCGGTCAGCGATCTCCTGCTCCTGCTACCGGAGCTGTTCCTCACTGCCTGGCTCTGCGTTGTCCTGATTGTCGATTTTTCGTTCAAGCGGATCGTTCAGGAACAGCTCGCGTACCTGAGCATTCTTGGATTGGTGATCACGCTGGCCTGCCTGGCCTGGTTTGATATGACCGGCATCACCGGCACCCTTTTCGGCAAGATGTTCGTTCTGGACCGGATGGCGATCTTCTTCAAAGTGATGATCCTCCTCGCCACGATCCTGGTCATTCTCTTGTCGATCGATTATGTCCATCGCTTTTCTTTCTTCCGGGGGGAGTACTATTTCCTCGTCGTCATGTCGGCATTAGGCATGATGTTCATGACCTCGGCCAACGACTTGCTGTCGCTCTTCGTCACCCTGGAATTCGCGACCTTCGGCTTTTATGTCCTGGTGTCCTATCTCCGTGACGATATGGCATCCAACGAGGCAGGACTCAAGTTCTTCATCCTGGGAGTCTTTGCGGCGGGGCTGCTCGCCTATGGCATTAGCCTCGTCTATGGGGAGACAGGCAAGCTCGTCTTCTCGGAGATGATTGGCGCAGCCCCGACTACCGGCCTCGTTATTGGCTTCCTCCTCATTTTTGCCGCCTTGGGGTTTAAAATCGGCGCGGTCCCGTTCCATTCATGGATCCCCGATACGTATCACGGCGCACCGACGCCGGTCACCGCATTCCTGTCGATCGCGCCAAAAGTAGCCGCCTTTGCGATTCTGCTCCGCCTCTTCTTAGTGGCATTGGCCACCTTCAAGCCGGCCTGGGCATTGCTCATCGTGGCGACCTCCATCCTTTCGATGACCTACGGCAACATCGTGGCAATCGCACAACGAAATGTGAAGCGGCTGTTAGCCTATTCCGGTATCGCGCAAGTCGGCAACGTGCTCATCGGCCTGGCGGCCGGGACCAAGATGGGGACCGATTCCATTTTGTTCTACCTCCTGACCTATCTCTTTGCAAACCTCGGAGCCTTCGCCGTTATCATGGCGATCAGCAATGCAGTAGGCAGCGATGAAATTGAGGATTACAGCGGACTCAACCGGCGCTCGCCGTTTCTGGCCTTTGCCATGCTGATTTTCCTGCTGTCGCTGGCCGGAGTTCCTCCGCTCGCCGGCTTCATCGGCAAGTTGTATATTTTTGTCGCAGCGATCAAGGAGGGGCTCTACATCCTGATCACGGTCGGCCTCGTCAACATCGTCGTGTCGATGTACTACTACCTGATCGTCGTCAAGAAGATGTACATCAACGAACCACTCGATTCTTCTCCCATCAAGACGACGGGTCCGTTGCGGGCGGTCATCTATGTCGGATTGGCCGGCACACTCGTGATCGGCATCTACCCACAGCCGTTCCTCGATTGGGCCGTGGCCGCCACACTGATGTTTTCCAATCTGCTGGGCCCTGCCGCTTCCATTCCCGTATCAGTCGCGCCGTTCGGCGGATAAGGGCCAGCCCGGATACGCCTTACGATTTCCACAAATCCCTTCGCTTATCAATAGCTTCTGCTACAATACAATCTCCTGATCTCTGGGCGGTTCACCGAGGCTCTGCAACCTTGCTCGGACGCTTCCCAATACCTCCGCCTGGATCTCGCATGGGTATGGACGAACCGAAACCCCAACAGGCCGTCAACACAGACGTCGAATCCGTCCTTCCTGCCCTTCCTTGGGGCGCACGTATACTTTCGCGCCTTTCTGTTCTTGGGCCGTTGGTCCTGGCATTTCAGAAACGCTCCATCGAACAACGCGTGCTCGCGGGATTCGGCCTCGTGTTCGCCGGCATCCTGGTCATTTCCGCCATTTCCTATCGCAATATGACCGTCCTCATACGCAATGGGCATCACGACCAGCGAAGTCATGAGTTCATCCAATCCCTGGCCGCAACCGGCGAGGCCATCGACGATGCGGAGAATGGTCATCGACGATTCCTGGTCACCGGAGACGAGAGTTATCTCGCCGCCTACAACACCCTGCGAGAACGTGCACCGGAGTACCTCGGCTACCTGCGTGAACTCACTGAACCTGACAGCATCCAGCGCGAGCGCGTTACACAACTCGAACAATTGATCACACAGCAACTTCGCGAAGAGCGGGCCGCGATCGACCTGCGAAACGAAACGGGGTTCGAGTCCGTGCGGACGATGGCCCTGGCCGGTGTGGCCAAAACCGCGCTCGATTCCGCCCGTCGCCTGCAAGCGCAGATGGAACAGGATGAAACCAAGGCCCTCGCGCAACGCGTCGTCGAATCCACCACGACCACGCGCTCCAGCATTATCCTCCTGATCATCGGCGCCCTGCTGCTGTTCGTGCTGCTGGCTGCCGTATACTACCTGATTCGGCATGACATCACGGCACGGCGGCGGATCGCCGATGAACTCCAACGCCGCGGCGAACTGCTGGAGGCCGCCAATAAAGAGCTGGAGGCGTTCAGCTATTCCGTCTCCCACGACTTACGAGCCCCGTTGCGGCATATCGACGGCTATGCCTCGCTGCTGGCCAAGGCCGCCTCGATCTCGCTTGACGAGAAAACCAAGCGGTACTTACAGACGATTTCTGAATCCGCCACCAGGATGGGACAACTCATCGACGATCTGTTGGTGTTTTCACGAATGGGTCGGCAGGAAATGTTACGTGGAACAGTCAACCTGAACCAATTGATCGCCTCCGTGCTGCACGATCTGCGACATGACTTGCAAGATCGGACAATCTCGTGGACAATCGCTCAACTCCCGGATGTCACAGGTGACGCAGCGATGTTGCGGCAAGTGTTTATGAATCTCGTGGCCAACGCAATCAAATTTACCGGTACGCGGCCGCAGGCCACCATCGAGATCGGAAGCCGTGACAACGGGCAGGAGGAAGCGGTGTTATTCGTACGCGACAATGGGGTAGGATTTGATATGCGCTACGCGAACAAGCTGTTCGGCGTCTTTCAGCGGCTTCACCGAGCGGATGAGTTCGAGGGGACGGGTATCGGACTGGCCAATGTCAGACGGATTATTCACCGGCATGGCGGGAAAACCTGGGCAGAAGGGGCGCTCGGCGAGGGCGCAACCTTTTACGTCAGCCTCCCGTTGGCGAGGACATCGGCATGACTCTGACCAAACCCATATTACTGGCGGAAGACAATCCACGCGATGCCGAGCTCGCTCTGGCGGCGATGGAAGAGCATCATCTTGCGGATAAGGTCATCCTCTGTCACGACGGCGCCGAAGTACTGGATTACCTCTACTGCCGTGGCCACTTCAAAGCCCGCCTCCAGGGTAATCCCGCGGTCGTACTCCTCGACTTGAAGATGCCGAAAGTCGACGGCCTCGAGGTACTGCGCACCATCAAGGGCGACGCCGCCCTGAAACCCATCCCCGTGGTGATGCTGACATCATCCAGGGAAGAGCGGGACCTGGTTGAAAGTTATGCGTTGGGCGCCAACGCCTATGTGGTCAAGCCGGTCGAGTTTCATCAGTTTCTCAAGGCCGTCAAAGAGCTCGGTGTGTTCTGGGGGATGATCAACGAACCGCCTCCTGAGGGGGCGAGCCGCGCAACCAGCCGGTGAACCCCCGTTCAGGACTCTGTCCCGATACACACGATGACTCAGCCGTTGCGCTTCATCCATCTTGAGAGCAACCCCGCCGACGCGGCGCTGATTGCCACGACCCTCCGGGACGCCGGCATTCAGTGCCAGATGAAACAGGCGCAGACACGTGAGGAATTTCTGGCCGCACTTCGCCAGGAGGGGTTCAGTCTCATCCTTGCCGATACCGCCGTCCCCGGCTTCGATGGAGCCGCCGCCCTCTCACTCGCGCGCACCCTGCATCCCGACGTGCCGTTGCTGTTTGTCTCCGGCATGCAAGGAGAAGAGTTTGCCATCGACATGATGCAGCACGGAGCCACCGATTACATTTCCAAGCAGCGCTTGGGGCGTCTCGTTCCCTCCATCAAACGAACCTTGCGGGAACTGGACGAGCGGCTGGAACGGAGACGGGCGGAGGACGCCCTGCGGGTGAGCGAAAAGCAGTTTCGTCAGGCCCAGAAGATGGAAGCCGTCGGGCGTCTCGCGGGAGGACTCGCCCATGATTTCAACAATCTGTTGACCGTCATCATGGGACACAGCCAGGTGCTCTTGGGGGAACTGCCCTCAAGTAATCCCATCCGCGCTAAGATCGAAGAGATGCAGAAGGCCGGAGATCGAGCGGCGAGCTTGATTCGCCAACTCATGGCCTTCAGTCGGAAGCAGCCGTTGGAACCGAAAATCCTGCCCTTGAATTCGGTCGTCGGCAATGTAGAAAGCATGCTCCGGCGACTCATCGGTGAAGACATCCAACTCGTGATCCGCCCTGATCCTTATAACGGCCATGTGAGGGCGGACCCCGGGCAACTGGAACAGGTCCTCATGAATCTGGTCGTGAATGCCCGGGATGCCATGCCCAATGGCGGCCTACTGGCGATCGAAACGTCGCAAACGGAACTGGCACGTACCCCGATGCATCATCTCCACCCGCTGCCATTGGGACAGTATGTGAAACTCACTGTCACCGATACCGGATGCGGCATGAATGCCGACGTGCTTGCCCATTTATTTGAACCGTTTTTTACGACGAAGGAGGAGCACAAGGGGACCGGACTGGGTCTGTCGACGGTCTTCGGCATCGTGACCACCAGCGGAGGCGGGATCGATGTATGGAGCCAGGTCGGGCATGGCACCACCTTCGACCTGTATTTCCCGCGCGTCAACCCGCAGACCACGACTGCGGATACCACCGCACCGCAAGACCGCCTGCGCCAGGGATCGGAAACCATTCTTCTCGTCGAGGACGATAGCGGGGTACGCAACCTGGTTCGTCACGAGCTGGTCAAAACCGGCTATCAGGTGATCGAGGCCAAGAACGGCGTCGAAGCCTGTCTCACGGCCACACAGCAGAGTTACCATGTGGACCTTCTACTCACCGACGTGGTGATGCCGGGGATGAACGGTCGCGAACTGGCACAACATCTCTCCGTCATCAAGCCGAACCTCAGGGTCCTGTTCATGTCGGGCTATTTGGACGATATCTCCGTGAACAGCGGTATGGACCCGCATCGAACGACGTTCCTCCAAAAACCTTTTACCCCCGACCTCCTCTTGCGCACGGTACGCGCGTTGCTTGATTCCTCCGCTCCCGCAACGGGGAACGCACCGCACCACGTTCCACCAGACCAGGCACCGCGCACTGCGCGGGCCTCCTGACGCCGCGCCGGCGCACACCGCAGACACCACCGGAAATTTGACCCTTTTGCGCATCCTTTTTATACTGAGGTCGCGCGAGACCGGGAATGCACACTCACGAAGGTGGACAGGAGGAAGGAGAGACGCTCGTCATGCGTGGCCGCTGCCTGAAAGACCGACGATCCCTTTGCCGGCTGACGCTCCTGTGCGGGTGCCTGCTCACACTCTGCCTCAGTAGCGGACCCCAAGCCCATGCGACGCCTCCCGCCGGGGTGCCATGGGAGCGCTTGACCACCGGGATGCAGGTGGCGCTCTGGAGCCCCATCGAAGCCTGCCCCCAGGTTCCGTCCCTGCTCATGCTGCACATCGATCCGGAACGCTTTCGGTTCTCCATCTATCAATATCGCGACGAGGGTCTCCGCGCCCCGCTCTCGATCCACGACTGGCAACAACGGACCGATGCATACGTTCTATTCAATGCGGGCTTGTTTCGAGAGGACTATTCGTACTTGGGTGTCTTATTGAAAGAAGGGCGGTCACTCGGCACGAAAAAACATCACTCATGGCAGGGACTATTCGCAGCCGAACCGACAGACGGCAGGCTCCGGAAGGCCCGTGTGCTGGACCTCGCCTTCGAGGGATTCACAGAAGAAGCCCCTCTCTACCGGGAGGCCGCGCAATCGCTGATGCTGTTCGACCGGACGGGAAAACTCCGGGTCCGGGACAGCGGGAAACGAGCGTTTCAAACCGTGGTTGCCGAAGAAGGGGAAGGCGCCATTCTTGTGATCAAGACGGTGGATGTCGTCTCGCTCCACCACCTGGCCGATTGTCTCCATCGACAGATCCCGTCGATCCAACAGGCCATGGCCATGGACGGGGGCGCCTCTTCGGATGTGATCGCCAGTCCGGATCTTCTCCATGCCGCCCAGGAGACCACGTCGCAAGCCACCTGGCGATCACTTCTGGCCGGCAATATCGGCGTGCACATTCCACTGCCGACCGTCATCGGCATCAGCCCCCGAACACATCCGCGCAGCATGCCCGCCCCGGATGCCTCACCATTATCACACAGCCGATGACCAACGCCGATCTACCGTCCAGGCGAGACGGGAAAGCCAGCCTCGGTCCAGGCATTCATGCTGCCCACGACATTGTAGACATGCGTATAGCCTAAATCGGCCAACGCCTCGGCGGCAATGTTGCTGCGATGACCGGACTGGCAATACACCACGATATGGTCGGTCAAGGCCGCGCCGAGCTCCCGATGCCGCGTCTTAATCTCGCGAAAGTCGATATTTCGATCGGTCCCCGGAATCATGCCGGACGCATGCTCCTCGGGCGAACGCACATCGACCAACAGGAACCCCTTCGCCCCGGTCGATGGTGCCTTGAGCAGACCGGCTCGCAACTGCTGAACCGTCAAGGTATAGGAATGATAGGCGAAGGTGAACTGCGGCCACTCCAAGAGGAGACCGCACAGCAGGCCCACGCAGAGAAGACCACTCAGATATCTCATGGTCGCCGCTCCTTGGTTCATACCGGGAAGGTTGACGAACGTCCTATGATAGGAGCCTTATGAAAAGCTGGTCAAGAGTGGTTGCCGTTTCCATGCTTCTGGGTGTCTACGGATGCGGGGAAGGGGCCATCATGGTCAAAGAAGTCGACAACGGCGGCGTAGTCGTCTACCCCTATCGCGCCGAACAGGGCAACTTACTCTCGTCCTTTCGGAAGGAAGCCGTGCGACTCATGGAGCGGAAATGCCCAGAGGGATGGGTGACGGTGCGCGAAGGGGAAACAAAGGGACGGCTGCGTCAAGCTAGCCCCATCGCGGGCTCGAACGATATCGTCGAGGAACGCCGTTGGGGCATTCAGTTCCAGTGCAAATGAGCTAGGAAGAACTGTTGCGCCCCTGCATGAGATCATCGATCGTCAGGAGGCTCACGACCTTCACTCCGGTGGACTCCAGGCGGGCACGGCCGTCCTGCTCTTTTCGATCGACAATGACCAATGCATCGGTCACCTTCAACCCCGCCTCCCGCGCGGCCGTGATAGCCTTCAGCACGGACCCCCCGCTGGTCAACACATCATCGACGATGAGGGCCCGATCTCCCGCTTGCACGACACCTTCAACCAACCTGCCCAACCCATGGTCCTTCGGCTGCTTCCGGACAAAAAATGTCCGCCACTCCCGACGAGGCGTCGCCAAATAAGCGAAGTCTGAAATCGTCGTCGCAATCGAAATCGCTCCGATCTCCAATCCTCCCAGACAATCGATCTCGAGCGCCTTGGTCACTTCCCACGCCCGTTGTGCCATCAGGTGACGCGCGTGAGGAAAGGCCATCAAGGTCCGGCAATCGACATAAAACGGGCTCGTCAGACCCGAGGCGAGTTTGAAGCCACCCTTCGGATCCCACTTGAACGACTGAGTCTTGTGAAACGCGGCGATCAGATCATCGTGCAGCATAACCGTTCTTTCCATGCAGTAATGACATCATACGTATCCACGTCGAATGAGTTCAACGTCACGAAAACATGAATACAGATGGACCTCGCCCCCCTTCAGGGCACGATCGAAGGCCCCATTCAATAGCACCGTCCCTGCGCGGCAGACACGTAGCAGGATCTTCTCATCGCAGGCGGGCACGTGGTCGTCGGCCGCTTCGGTGCTGCTGTTTGTTCGATCGCGGGAGGAGGCCCCGCTTCGTCGTCAACCGGACGAGGGCTTGACTCAGCGAAATGGTCCGAAGGACTCGCGCAGCCTGACCACATCCCAATCACGCGCAGAAGCAGCAACCACTTCAACACACCACCGCCTCGCGGTGAACCATTGACGGGCTCGATGTCGTGGCATTCTGACATAGCCCGACGGCAAAGTGAAGCAAGGGCAGATGCGCCACACGATGCGTCGACTTCTTTCGCGACTCGGCCGGGCTCTCCTGATCGTGACCTGTTTATGGACGATCTCCACGACGCCCGCAGCCGAACAAACGAACGCTCCCACTGCTGTGCCCGTAAACGGCTTTTCATTCAGCGGGACGGGGCACAGCACCGACCGCAACCACGCCCCTCGCGCCGACCGAGCAGCCATCTCGGCAGACGCCCTCACCCAAGGTTCCGGTGGCACAATCATTATCTGGGCAGACGGCCACACTCAGTACGCAGGAACCATTTCGGCGAAAGGCGGAACCTCTGGGGGCCACGGCGGCTTCGTGGAGGTCTCGGGCAAGCAGGCTCTTGATTTCACCGGACGCGTGGACACAACCGCACCGGCCGGGAACACGGGAACGCTCCTGTTGGACCCGAGCAACATCATCATCTCATCGGCGGCCAACGCCAATATCAGCGCCGCTCCGACATTCACAGGCACAACCGCCACATCGACGCTGAATGTGACCACACTGCAAACCGCTCTCGCGACCAACAACGTAATCGTCGACACGACGAGCCCCTTCGCGAACGCAGGCCACATCACGGTCTCGAATGCCGTGACCTGGTCCAGCGCCAATTCACTCGGCCGGCGCGCCCACAACACAATCACGGTCAATGCAGGATCCTCCACCGGATTGGGCAGCCTCCGCCTTAATCGGAGACCAGGATGGAATCGGAGGAGGCAACGTCGCGCAATGCCGCGATCTCATCCCGACTCGGCGGCATTGAGATTTCCGTCGCCGGGATCACCAGCGGCACCAGCCGGGAGGATCACCACTACCGGGCCAACCCCTTGTGGTACAGCATTCTCTCGACCTATTTACCGGAAGACGTGGTCGAGGGAACGCGCATGGATGTCTTCAGGGCGAAGACCAAGTTGCGCGCGAAATCCCTCCTTGCACCCCGACCGGCGCCGAAGACGCCACGGCCGATTGACCGGTCACTCGTCCGCCCCTATCATCAGCGAGCGGCGGACTGATCCGCGCTTTTCCGCCCCACAACCCAGTGCATCAACAGAGGTAGCAGGACCGCCCACAGGATGGACAACAGCATCAACGAGCGTATCTCATGGTGGCCAAGCCGAAGCGCCCCGAGTTGTTGTCCCGCGTAATAACTCAACGGACCGCAGATCCCTCCGACAAGCGCCGCCGGCCGATCGCGCCCAGCTAACCAACGAAGAGATCCGTTCAATGTCGTCGCGAAGAGGCACCAGAGCGCGATCAACCAAGGCGGGCACAGCCAGGGAGCGAAGGGGTTCTCGATAAACAGGAGGAGACCGGCGAAGCTAAGGACGCTGTCCAGCAGCGATCCGGACAATCCGACCACGATGACGATTCGAGCGGTGGCGTGGGGATGGGCCGAGGAGCAGACATTCACGCAGACCAGACAGGCGACCAAGAGCGGGCCGATCCAGTGATATGCCCAGCCCGCGCCGAGGACAGCGATCCACCACCCGACCTGAAAGACCACCGCATTGGCGATGACGCCGCTCATCCTGCCAGGGGGTCTTGGCGCCAGCCAGATTTTGCGAACAAGAGATGGGCTGTCGAAATCGACCGTTCGAGAAATCCGCCTTCGCAATAGGACAAATAAAACTCCCACAGTCGCAGGAACTCAGCACGAAAGCCGAGCCGCCCCACATGCTCGAGATTTGCCCGGAGATTGTCGCGCCATCCTCGCAAGGTCGGGGGATAATGCGCGCCGATATCTTGCAGGTGCAACAGACTGAAATCCGAGGCCTGCGCCATGGCCCTACACAAAGCCGTCACGGAGGGAATGCAACTACCGGGAAAGATGAACCGTTGGATAAAATCGACCGACCGCTTCGCCCGTTCATAGTACCGCTCATCGATGGTGATCGCCTGGAGTAGCATCAGCCCGTCGGGCTTCAGCAGGCGGCTGCAGACATCGAAGAACGTGGGGTAGTATTCATGGCCCACGGCTTCGATCATCTCCACCGAGACCAGCTTGTCGAACCGCATGCCGAGCGCGGGCAAATCTCGATAATCGGTGAGCAGCACCCGCACGCGATCGGACAGGCCGTCCTCACGCACCCGGCGCACCGCCAGTTCGTACTGCGCGCGGGAAATCGTGGTCGTCGTCACTCGACAACCATAGGTCTTCGCGGCATGACAGGCCAGGCCGCCCCAGCCGGATCCGATTTCCACCAGGTCGTCGTCTTCCGTCAGATGGAGCTTGCGGCAAATCAAATCGAGCTTGGCGCGTGAAGCCTCCTCCAGCGTGCTGTCGGGACGTTGGAAATAGGCGCAGGAGTACATCATAGTCCGGTCCAGCATCTGCGCAAAGAATTCATTGCTCAGATCGTAATGGGCCGCAATGTTCCGTCGGCTTCCCGTTTTGGTATTCCGCCTAAGCCGGTGGGCGACCTTGAGCAACGCTACGGACAAGCGCGCCATCCCCCCCTCCATGCCGTCCACGAGCGGTCGATTCAAGGCGAAAATGCGGACCAGCGCCGTGAGGTCGTCGCAATGCCAATCGCCACGGGCATAACTTTCTCCCGCGCCCACCGTCCCGCTCCACGCGATGTCGAGATAACAGTCGGGCGCGAGAACGGTAATCGTCGCCTTGAGCGTTGAGACGGAGAAGGGCTTGCCGAAGACCGTGCGGCGCGGCCCCTCAATCACCGTAATGGTTCCCTGGACGAGCCGTCGCAGACGGGCACGGACGATGCGCCTGGCGATCCGGATCAGCAGGCCGGAGGAAGGATCAGACTCTGCGGCATGCGCTGGCTGCCGGTCCACGGCGGGTGAACAGCCGGTCGGCACGAGGTCATTCATCCGGATATCCTCCTTGCATCGATGGAATGCCTGGACCTGTCGGGATGGGGCATGACGGGACAACGTTTCACCCACAGGCGCAACGCCTGCCAATGGATCGCTCCGATGACCTGCGTCGTCATCAGCGGATACCGCAGCAACACACGGGCCAGGGACCTCCCGGTCATCTCCTCCCGGCGCAGAACCATCGTGGCATCGAAGAACCGTTCTCCACCGCGGAAATTCTCCATGTGCACGGAGAGACCGGCGCCGGGAGTGCCGAACCGCCAATCGTAGTCCACACCCAGGTCCATGAACGGGGAGACATGAAATTCCTTGCCGAAGCGATACCGGTGTCGGCGACCGATCCCCTCATCCAGGGAATCACCGAGCACATAACAATGCTGTTCTCCCCAAGGCGTGTTCGTCACTTCAGCCACGACGGTGTCGACCTGTCGATCGGCAGGGTCGAAACAAAAATAAAAACTGACCGGGTTGAAGCCGTACCCGAAATACCGCAGGTGCGTGAGCAGCCTGATCGGACCGGCCGGCCGACGACCCGTCTTCGATTCGACGAGACCGCGCACATTTTGATCCAGAGGTATCTTTGGATCACCCAAGTGGTCACTCTGTCTGAACCAGGCCAGATTGGGGGTCCCGTGAGACCAGAACCAGCGCTTACGGAAGAGGTCCGGCAGTTCGGCCAGATCCAGATACATCATGAAGATCGAGTAGCGGAACGAATGGCGGACCGGCGCATAGCGTCGATGCCTGACCGTTCCTTCATAGACGCAGCTCTTCATGCCTGCCCCGCCGTCAGCGCCCAGCAGGCCGTCATGGCGCTCTTCACGCCGTCTTCATGGAAACCGAATCCCCAGTAGGCCCCGCAATACCACGTCCGCCGACGTCCGTTGATCTCCCCATGCCGTTGCTGCGCGGCGATCGCTTCCGTGGAAAACACCGGATGGTGGTAGGTGATGCGCGTGAGGATCGTCGCCGGATCGATCGCCTCCGTATGGTTCAACGTCACACAGAAATCGACGGGCGCACTCAGCCCCTGAAGGCGATTCATGTGATAGGTCACCAAGGCATGGTCCGGTGGGTTCGGCACCAGATGATAGTTCCAGGCCGCCCAGGCCAGGCGGCGTCTCGGAAGGAGCGACCGGTCCACATGCAACACCGCTTCATTCGGTTGATAACGGATCGCCCCGAGAATCTCCTTCTCCAGGGGAGACGGGTCCGCTAACAGCGCCAACGCCTGATCGCTATGGCAGGCGAGAAGGATTCCGTCGAATGACTCGGTCCGCTGGATCCCGCTGGGGTCGCATCCCCGCACCTCGACACGGTCTGCGTAACGAGTGACCGACTCCACCGGAGACTGAAGCCGGATGCGGTCACGGAAGGGCCGCACCAGGCGCTCGACATATTGCCGGGCGCCTCCGGTAACCACCCTCCAGGTCGGACGCGCATCGACCGACAACATGCCGTGGTTCTTGAAAAACTGAACGAGGTACCGCGCCGGAAACTCCTGCATTGTGGCGCGGCCGGCCGACCAGATTGCCCCCGCCATGGGAACGATGTAGTTCCGAATAAACGTCGGCGAGTAACGGTTTTGCTCCAGATACGCGCCCAGCGAAGGGCCAGGGCCCGGTTCATCCAACAGTTCCAGCGACTCCCGATTGAAGCGGAGAATGTCCCGGATCATACGATAGAACGAAGGCCGCAGCAGATTGCGCCGCTGGGCGAAGAGACTGTTCAACGAGGTGCCGTTGTACTCCAACCCGGTCTCCTCACAACGCACACTGAAGCTCATGTCGCTCGGCTGCGAGGCCACACCCAAGCGATCCAGCAGGGCGATAAAATTCGGGTAGGTCCAATCGTTGAATACGATAAAACCGGTATCGATCGCATAGGTCGTCCCTTGCAGGTCCACATCGACCGTGTTGGTATGACCCCCGATGTACGCACCGGCCTCGAAGATGGTGAGGTCATGATCCCGGTGGAGCACATGCGCCGCCGTCATTCCCGCAATGCCCGTTCCGACAATGGCAAGCTTCACGGCTGCTTCACCATCCTGGCGCAAAGGCCGATGTACCACCGGCTCGGGAGCAGGGTCAGGCACTTGAAGAGCAGACTGAATCGCCGCGGGAAATGAATCTCCGGCTTCCGGGCCTCGATCCCGTCGACGATGCGTCGGGCTGCGTCCTCGGCTTCGATCCGAAACGGCATCGGGAAATCGTTCCGGTCGGTCAACGGTGTCCGTACGAACCCCGGACACACGACCGACACGCTGATACCCTCGCGCGCGAGATCGACTTGCAGCGATTCGAAGAGGTTTTTGATCGCCGCCTTCGACGCCCCGTAGGCTTCGGAGCGAGGCAACCCGCGATAGGCCACCGTACTGCTCATCCCCACGAGCTGCGGCGCCGGTGACTGCCGCAGCAGCGGGAGCGCCGCTTCAATCCCATAGACCATGCTCAGGAAGTTGGTGCGGATCGTCCGCTCGAACAGCGCACCGTCGAATGCCGCTACATCCACGTACTCGCAGGCGCCGGCGTTGAGAAAGGCAATGTCCAGGCCCCCTGCACGGAGGTGCATGTCGTTGACCGCGCGGTGATTGGCGGTCCGGTCGGTCACATCGAACGGAAGCGCCGTGACATGATCGTCTCCGCATTCACGGACGAGCTCGTTGAGCGCCGATTCGTTCCGCGCCGAGGCAAAGACGGTGGCCCCACGACGAACGAGCTCCAGCGTGACCGCCCGGCCGATACCGGTCGAGGCGCCGGTCACCCACACCCGTCGCGCATTGAGGCTGGGTCGGCTCATGAATCACACTCGGCCTTTGATCGTCCGTATGAGCATGCCGATCAGCGGAAGCTGCTCGTACACCATCGCACCGGCATCGAAGTAATCGCGGTGGTAGAACACCTTGTCTCGAAAACGAATGAGCGTCGAACCGGGAACCGTCACCACCGCGCCGGCATTCAGCCTCGGGTGATTCAGCTGCATGGTCCAGGTCAACACGGCGCAATTGCCTTGCCGGACATCGTCCTCGAACCGGAATGAACAGGCCTCCACCTGCGCATAAAGCACAGCCAGATAGTGGCGCAGGGCGGGGAGTCCGGCGATCCGGTGAAAGGGGTCTTGAAATTCGACGTCGTCGCTGTACAATTCGTTCAGCAGTCCCAACGAGCGAACCGTCAGTCCGCTGTAGATCTGCTTGAATCGTTCGACCACCGGTTGCACGACAGCGGATTCCTCTCCTGCTCTTCTACGAAGGAACCTGACGGACGGATTCTTTCAGCGCTCTCCGTCGATCACCGGCGTTAGCCCCCCTCCCGCCGGTGCATGAGCCCCTCTTTCAACGCTTCATTGATCGGATCCGGGCCGAGCCAGATGGCGAAGTAAGCGGCGGCGAAGTCGGCCCCCTCCACAATGCCCTTCCGCTCGCCGTTGAAGGCGAGTTCGGTTCCGACTCCGGGGAGATAGGTCAGCCCGTACCGGTCCCCCGGCTTCACGTCCTGATAGAGCCGATGGAGCTGCTCGATGCGAGGCTTCAGGCGCGTGATCGCGGCTGGCGACACATTGTCGGCCAGCACCTTCATCGCCGCCCGCCCGAAGTCCCCGGCCTGGATGGCTCTGAAGTAAGACAACTCCAAACGCTTCGGCACATCATCCAACACGCGCTCAGGTTTCGTCCCCGGCGCGAGATACAGTGCCCCGACATATACCGTGATCGTGCGCAGAAACTTCGCTACCCCCACCCCCTGAAGCGGCATCGGCAGGGGACCGGCGTGGAACGTCTCGGCAAACGTCACGCCTTCGATTTCAACCGCTCCGCCGACAACGGGCGAGGACACGAGCCCCGAAACCGCCAGCCCGATGACGACGAGCCACTCTGACATGTTCCCTGGTCCGTGCATCATCCGACTCCCAGGTCACCCCTGACCGGCATCCCGGCCGCGCCTCTCCGTACCCAGGAACTCCGGTCAGGAGAATCGCCGCACCTGCTCGGCCAGCGTCCCGGCAACCAGGCTCAAATCAAACGGCCAGGCATAGCGTAACTCGACCCCGGGATACTGCGGTCGAAGATGCTCGAGGATTTCAGGAATCTCGACTTCCGAATGCGAACCGCCCGGCGTGAACATCGTAGTCGCCACCGTAATGTGAGTTGCCCCCTGCTTGACGAGTTGCTCGACCGACTCTTCCAGTGTGGGGGCGCAAAACTCGTTATAGGCCACGGCGAACAACACATCGCCCAGGTTCGCGCGCAATTGCGCCGCCACCGCTTCAAGCCCGGCCTGATACGGATCCGTCTCGGCGTTCCTCGGCCACTGACGGATTTTGGCATCCAATTCCAGTTCTTCGGCCGAGGCCGGTTGTTTCGCCGCGCGCCGCTGCCCCTCCAGCCGTTTCAATTTCGTCACCAAGTCCTGCGGGCATCCTCTGGGGATACCGCCATGCCCGACGAGAATCACACCCTGTCGCACTGTTGCCATGTCATCGCTCCTCTGATTGAAATTCACACCTGCTTGCACTCACATCGACATCGGGAAATCCAGATACTCCTGGAGATTGGTCTTGCCGTAGCGGCTCGCCGGGTACACCTTCCGGATGAGTCCGGCCACCAACGCCATTGCCTTTTTGACGGCCGGCGCCTTCTCGGGGTCGGTGGCAGGAAGAAGGCGGACAGTGATGGTCGTCTCGTGCCGTTTGAGCTGAATGAAAAACTGCGCGCCGTACCCGGCTCGATCACGACCGCATCCAGCAGCACTTCTCGTCCGCTTCTCGCCAGGTAGCACTCCTGAACCTTCACAATCTCCCCCTCCGCTCGCTGCGACATCGGAGCGAAAGCCTGGTACACATCCTGGAGTTCACCGGTCGATTCGATAACCGCGTGCGGCATGGCCGCTCCTTTCTAGACATGATTACGGAGCATCAACTCCTTCGGATGCGGATTCAGATACACCTGTTCGCGAATGTACTCGACATCGAGGAATTGTACGTAGTGTTTGATCAATGTCACCGGAACAATCAGGGGCGTGAGTCCCTGGTGATAGTCCGCGATCACACTCAACAACTCGGCCTTTTCCTGCGCATTCAGCCGTTCCTTGAAATGGCCAAGGATGTGTTGGAGCACGTTGACATGTTTTCGCACCGTCGCCTTCGCCGCGAGAGCCTGCATAAACAGTTCGCCGTACCGGATGGCCAGATCCTTCGGGCGATACTCCTTCACCTGCGCAGCAAGGCGCCCAAGCTGGCGATAATGCGGAGCGCTATGGGCCAGGAGCAGATATTTGTGGATCGTATGAAACCGCACCAACGCCTGCCTCGTGACGCCGCTCTGCATCAGATCCTGCCAACGACGGTAACAGAACACCCGCTCGATGAAGTTTTCCCGCAGGAGCGGATCGCAGAGCCGCCCCTCCTCCTCCACCGGAATGAGCGGAAACCGATCGAGAAAGGCGCGTGCAAATAATCCCACACCCTTTCTACCCGGCATGCCATGCTCGTTGTATGTACGAACCCGCTCCACCCCGCAACTCGGCGAGTCTTTCTTGAATACAAACCCGGACAAGTCCAGCTCCTCAAGATCACTCAGGCGCTTCATGGCCATCGTCTCCAACGCCAGCGTGTGGTCTCGCCCGCTTTTGATGGCGACCAGCCGCGGCTGTTGGGGATTGCCGATGAGTCGCATCGCGTCACGCGGGATGCCGAGCCCGGCCTCGACCTCCGGACAGACCGGCACCCACTCCACGTAGCGGCCCAGAACATCGGTCAGAAACACGTCCCGCTTGTGGCCTCCATCGAAACGGACCTCCTCGCCAAGTAGACACCGGCTGATGCCAAGGCGAAGCGGAGTGGTCACCATGGCTTCACCTGCCCCTTTCCGAGATCCAAATATTCTTGGCGCGCTTGCCGATGGTCCACGATCGGCTCCGGATAATCCGATCCGATGCGGCATCCGGCCCGCACTTGTTCCACCGGCGGCATCAGGCTCGGCTCATGAATCCATTTCGTCGGCACGCGCTTGAGTTCCGGGATGTAGCGGCGAAGATATTCCCCCTCGGCGTCGAACTTTTCGCTCTGGATCCTCGGATTAAAAATCCTGTAACCCTGCATGGCATCCGTCCCCGTCGAGGCGCACCATTGCCAGTTGCCGTTGTTGGCCGCCAGATCGCCGTCTACGAGCCGCGCCATGAAATAACGCTCTCCGCTCTGCCAATCGATCCGGAGGTCCTTCAGCAGAAACGAGGCGACCACCATCCGCACGCGATTGTGCATCCATCCCGTCTGGTTCAATTGGCGCATGCCGGCATCCACAATCGGGTAGCCAGTGCGGCCCTGAGACCAGGCCGCAAACAACCGGTCACGCTCAGGTCCCGCGGGTCTGGACTCGGGAAGTCCCGGCTTCACTTTGAACGGCCCATGCGCCACGTGGGGAAACGCCGTGAGGACTTGCTGAAAAAATTCCCGCCAGACCAGTTCATCGATCCAGGCGAAGACGTCCGCGCGCGACACCGCGCCGCCTTTTGCGAGCGCGTTCAGCGCCGCATGCACCAACGTGCGCGCGGAGACCGTCCCGAAGCGCAGATGGGGTGACAACTTCGAGGTGCCGTCGGTCGCCGGAAGATTTCTGCCGGTCACATACTGATGGACCGGGCCTCCCAGGAACCACTGCAGCCTGGCATGCGCAGCCTGTTCACCCGGCTCGATCCACATCGGCACCGACTCATATCCCAGATCCGTCACCGAAGGCCATTCTCGCGAGTCCGGAGCCGATGCCTTGCCGATCGGCGGAAACGAGGGAATGTCGAGCAGAGGCGGGGCAGCGGCTCGCCACTTCGCCCACCAGCGGTCGCGATACGCGCTGTAGCGCTGAAACGGATCTCCGCTCAGCCCGCGCACTTCCTCTGCTTCGAACGCGACATGGTCCTTGAACGTCTTGACCGTCCGGCCCTGCTGCGCCAACCGCTGCTGAATCGTACGATCCCGCTCCAGCGCCGCCGGTTCATAGTCCCGATTCCAATACACCGCATCGACCTTGAAATCAGCCGCCGCCTGCATGACCGATTCAACCGGATCGCCCGACCGCCAGGCGAGGGACGCACCGTGCTCGGCGAGTGACCGGCACAACTCCTCCAGACACCCCAACATGAACCCGACGCAGGTGGAACCGAACGCGTGGGAACGCAGCAGCGGTTCATCGAACACGAACAGCGGCACGATCTCCCGACATTCCTGACAGGCCGCCGACAGGGCGGGATTGTCACGGAGCCGGAGATCTCGACGAAACCAGACCAGACCCTTCATAGGGGAACCTCGGGGGAGGAGGAGGCCAGCCGCTGCGCCGGAGGGACAGGATCGGCGAACAGAATTCGCCGCCAGGCCACATAACAGAGAAACAGGGCCGTGGTAGCCATGAAGCCCGTGCGCAACTGATGGAAACCGAATTGAAACTGGTTCATCAATTCGCTGATGAGGCCGAAGCCCCCATAGGCCATGGCCAACCCCCAGGCCCACGGGCGCAGAAACAGAAACCCGTAACCGATCAGAAAATGGACGGCCGGCGAATGCAACTTGACCACATAGGCCAACGGACCGGTGATCGTGACGCCGAACAGTTTCAGCGCGTAGGCGGGAAAAAATTCGATGATCAGCACATCGATCAATCCCACCAGTAGAAAGAGCGCCCCGAACAGTTTGATATCGATGCCCCGTGAAGTCGTTTGCCCGGTCATGTTCTCATGCTCCTTCCCCGCGGACGGACTCCCTGGCTCCGTGCTCATTCATCGACCCCAGGAATCCGGGAATGCCCGCCACCATTCGGTGGGATGTGTCTGCCGCCACTGCGCCTGCTCCTGCCAGAGCCGGTCGGCCGTGGCCTTGCTCAATCGCACCGCCATCGCGGCGCTGACATCGGATTGCTGGCGCACGCTGGTTTGAATCATTTCCTTCGCCATGCGAGCCAAGCCGCCCGCTGGATCAACGAGATCCTCCGTGTGCCGATAGGCGAGGTTCAGATACAACTGTTCCACGGCCGTCCAACTCTCATCCTTGGAGAGCTGTTCCAGGTAGGCATCGATCGCCTGGTAGACATAGGTGAGCTGCAGGTAGGCTTCTGCTGACGGCCGTTCATAAATGGCCTGTTCACAGGCCTCCAGCGCCCGGCGATAGTCGCCCGCCATCAGGAATAACTCGGTTCTCTCGATGATCGAGGTCCGTGAGACGGGCACCGTCTGTCCCTGCGCCTCGGCTGTGAACTGTCCGGCCACGATGATCGACAATCCGAGCGCCGCGAACATCCGCTTCACATGCCACCTATCGGCCTGTCCCGCCGTGTGATCCCATTTGTCCTTTGTACAGAGTCTGGCCAGAAACACGGGTCACGGAGACCTCCCGCGAACCGCCCTCGCCTTTCACCCCCAACTTCACCGCGGACCCGGGCTCGCCTCGGACCATGAGCGCCACTTGTTCGTACGTCTTCCCGGTCACGGCAACACCGTCTACGGTCGTCAGCTCATCCCCTTGCTTCAGGCCGGCCTTCTCCGCCGGTCCATCGGGCAACACCTGCGCCACATAGAGCACCGCAATCTCACCCACACGCTCCGCCCCGACATGTAGCGACACTCCGATCACGCCATCCGGAATCGTGGCTTCCAAACTGAACGTGGGTGCCGGAGCCCCTGCCTTCTCATGCCCGTCGCTCGCCCGAGCTGTGCCGGTTGCGGCAGGCGAGTGGCTCAGGCAGATGCTCAAGAATCCTACGACCAAGTAGACGGAGGTATTGTTCTGCTTCTTCATCGTCCATCTCCCTTCGTGACAATCAGAATTGACGCGTAACGCCCACCAAACACAAGCCTGCCACCAACACCAGCGAGTTCAGATATAGAGACCGTTGATGCAATCGATCCCAGGCCTGCTTCAACGTCGCATCGACGACCCCGTGCTGTTCCTGTTCCTTCAGTCGATCGCGCATCGCGTTACTCTGCGGAGTGAGAGGCGACCGGCAATAGGATTCTGCCGCGAGAATGAGCAGCCAGATCCCGCCTGCGATCAGCACCGGCAGATTCCACCCACGCGTAGTCCCCAGCACAGCGACCGACAACAGCCCGGCCGCTGCGGCTCCCATGCCAAGTACATAGTAGGCAGGAAAGAGCCGGCGGACGACTTTCCCAAACGCTTCCTGGTCCAGATTCTTGGCCAGAATCGGCGCCACCACAAACGACAGCAACACGACCTTGCCAATCAAGACCGCAACAGCCAGGGCCTGCAGGTACTGCATCACCGGGTCGAGGAAGGCAGACATGTCTGGTCCTCCTTGTTGACGATCGCCCGCAAGGCCGGCTCCAGGGTCGGATAATGGAAGGGATACCCCCCGGCTCTCGCCTTCGCCGGATCGACACGTTGTCCGGTGGTCATCAACGTCCCCAACTCACCTAGCCCCAACTGTAATGCGAAGCCGGGAACCGGAAGCCAAGAAGGACGGTGGAGCACCTTGCCGACTGTGGTACAGAACGTCTTCATCGTGACCGCCTCCGGCGCCACTGCGTTCACAGGGCCGGAGACGGTCGGCGTGGCGATGGCCCATTGGATCAGGCTCAGGAGATCCGCCCGGTGAATCCATGACACCCATTGCGTGCCGGGGAGCACCGGCCCTCCGGCAAAGAGCTGAAACGGCCACAACATCTTCGGCAAGGCGCCACCGCCCAATTCGAGCACCATCCCGGCCCTCAGCAGTACGACACGTGTTCCGAATTGATCGGCTCGCAAGGCCTCCGTTTCCCAGGCGGCAGAAAGCTCGGCGAGGAAGCCTTGACCGAGCGGCGAACGCTCATCCAGAAGCCGATCATCGCTCGGGCCGTAGTAGCCGATCCCCGATGCGCTGATCAACAGGGGAAGGGGGACGGACCGGGCGGCCACTGCGTCCACCAGCAGTCTGGTCGACACAATCCGGCTCTCCGTCAGGAGCCGCTTGCGGGCCTCCGTCCATCGCCGTTCGGCGATCGGCGCACCGGTCAGATTGATCACGACGTCCGCAGACTCCACCTCAGACTGCCACGGCCCAGAAGAACGAGCATCCCATTCGACACACCGGACGGAAGCCTGTGGCGCGTGACCGGTCTTGCGGCTCAGCACCACCACTTCATGCCCCTGGCGCGCTAACTCTTCGACCAACGCATGGCCGATGAATCCTGTTCCGCCGGTGACGATGATCTTCATTTGTCTGCCCTCCCGTCTGACGCAGTCCACGACTACGGTGCCCCGTCCTGGTCAGCCTCATCATTCGACTCCTTCACACTCTCGTCCGAAGCTCGATCGTCCGATGACTGCCTCACAGGCCTGCTGTCGGAAACGGCCGTCACGCGCTGGCTGAACTTTCTCTGCTTTGTACCATACAGCAGGTTTGGCGGCGGGCTCCGGCGATTCTTCAGGATGACCGGGTCGAGCACCTCGCCGCACATCGTGCAATGCCATGCCGTAATATCGATCTGACCGGTATCATCAAGCAAATCGATGTAGTGCTGTGTCAACAACAATCCTCCGCAACGCGGACAGATGTGATGCCCGGGCTGCGGAGTGGAGAGAGATTCTGGTGTCCCATGTGTTTCCATTGGAACCCCCGACTGGGAAAAAAATGGACGACCACGAACTGAACCGTGCCCACTGCATGCGACTGCTCCCGTTCCGGTGCCCACCCATGCCCTATCGCACCCGTGACCTTGCCGGCCGAGCCGGCCGTACCACCGCATAGGCAGCGCGCCGCTGCCTGGCGAACAGGGCCGTTCCGATGCTCACCACTATTGCCGCGATACCATATACGAACATCTGCGTCATGAATGCCCCCTGATCGTGGCGCGTGGGGGGCGCCGTACTCTCTCCGTGTTATCAGCTGGTTCGCTGAGGGGACGGATTCCTCCGAAGGAAGAACCCGCCCTCCTCAACGGGAGGCCGCGTGCGGAGTCGCGGTACCTCCTAACGTTCACTACTTCGGACCGGCCCCGATCCCTCGTGCCCGTTCATCGCTCATTTCGCCGTCTCTCCACCCCGGACACACCGGAAACCGGTGCCATGCGTCTGCAGCGCGAATCCTCCTCGTCCCCGTGCCGTCGCGGTGATATCCGACTGGGGGCTGTGCCACGACCCTCCACGAATAACCCGGACGATCCCCTTGTCGGGCCCCTGCGGGTTCTTGTCGGGAGCATTCGCGTAATAGTCAGGATCGTACCAATCCTGCACCCATTCCCGCGCGTTGCCGGACATATCCTTGATACCGTACGGCGAGTCGCCTCCGGACAACGAACCGACGGGGTGCAACGTCTTGTCGTCGACCCACTCCCGGTCGAAGTTCGCCCGGGTTGGACTCGGGATTTCATTCCCCCACGGGAACATCCGGCCATCGGTGCCGCGCGCGGCCTTCTCCCACTCCGCTTCGGTGGGCAGCCGTTTCTTTGCCCACGCGCAATACGCTTTGGCGTCGTACCACGTGACCTGCACAACCGGCAGCTGCTCGATCCCCTTGACAGAGACCAAGACCCCGGTGCCGTAGGGGTTCGGCGGACTGCGATGACCGGTGGCAGCGACAAACGCCATATAGCGCTCATTGGTCACTTCCACCTGATCGATGGCAAACGTATCGACACGAACCGAATGTTGCGGCCATTCGTCGGCCCGCCCCTTGGGATTCTCACTGCCCATCAGAAACGGTCCGCCCGGCACGGTGACCATCGGAACCGGATCAAGTTCTTTGACAGGCGGCGCCGCGAGCACAGGTGTCAGGGCGACCGCACAGGTAGCCGTCACGAACAGGCTCATGCATCTCCACCTGGTTCTTCTCCTGGTCAAACCTTGAGTCATTTCTTCTGCTCCTTGCTCCCCGCGATTGCCTGGGCCGTATGAATCTTGATCTCACCGACAAGCCGTTCCACCTTGCCCGTGTCTCCCCGGTCGGCCGCCTCCTGCGCCTGTGTCACAAGGGTTCTGGCTTCATGCAGATGATGTTCGATCTGCGCCTGCAGATCAGGCGAGGCCACGGTGCCCCCCAGGGCCGCGCGGTGATACACCTCCCACGCGTGATCCACGCTGTGTTCCGCCTCATGCACCATCTGGAGTTTCTCCGGATGGGGGT
The DNA here is from genome assembly GCA_024998625.1 of Nitrospira sp. Taxonomy (GTDB): domain Bacteria; phylum Nitrospirota; class Nitrospiria; order Nitrospirales; family Nitrospiraceae; genus Nitrospira_A. Next base: position 125,604 of record JACOEL010000011.1, read on the forward strand.
GGCGGCTGGCATCAATCGGACCGGCTTGGAGATCCGCCGTCATCAAGAGCGCGCTGAATCCGCCGACCAGTGTGATCATCGTGCTGTACGTCATGCCTCTGCCTCCGTCGGGTGTATGGCGGGCCGGCCCCGCCCTGTGCACTCATCGCCGCTTCATCGACTGTTCGATGAGAGGTCGCAGCTCCAACAATTCAACGTTCGCCGGATCCATGGCCAAACCCCGGCTGACTGCCTGCTGGGCCTCGCTGAAGCGTTCCCGCCCCATTTCCACCAGCGCGGTGATGTAGCTGTCCCTGATGCGCTGCTCCCAGTCGGCCGGAGCCGCCTCGGCGCACCGGAAACCGAGACCGACGCCGTAGCTGTTATTGAGCGGATGATTCCAAAACCGGTGCGTCGAGCGAATCGTGCCTTCCGGCGCGATCCAGGAGCCGCCGCGGATGACCCGCTTCTCCCCGACGGTCAAGCGGTCGACATAGGTTCCTGAACCACCGATCCACAAGGGTTTTTCAGGGCCGGTGGGATTCACCATGGTCTCGAGTCTCCCGTAATACCTCGGGTCATACCAGTCGCCGACCCACTCGAAGACATTGCCCGCCATGTTGTACACGCCGTAGTAGCTGGCGCCCTCCGAATGAGAATCCACCGGCAAGGTCGCATCATGATGCTTGTCATAATTCGCCTTGTTGGAATCGAAGTCGTTGCCCCAGGGGTAGAGGTTGCCGTGCGGGCCGCGGGCCGCTTTTTCCCATTCGGCTTCGGTGGGCAACCGCTTCCCGCGATATTCGCAATAGGTTTTGGCATCGATCCAGTTGACTCCCACCACCGGCTGCTGGGGCTTATTTAACCGCGGATCGTCCCAGTAGGCCGGCGCCGGATATCCGGTCGCCTTGATGAAGGCGCCATAGTCCTTGTTCGACACCTCGTACTTGTCGATGAGATAGGAATCCAGGAACACCATGTGCGCCGGTCCTTCATCGTTGAACGCTTCGGCAGACAAGGGCGTCTTCATCCGTTTGTCGTACAGCGTGAGCCGGCGGCCGGAATCTGCCGGCTGGGCCTTGTCTAATCCCATGATCGACGGTCCCTGTCCCACATACGCCATATCTGCGGGAATCATGGACTCTTCTGCCTGTGCCGTCGCCGTCATGACGGCGACCGTCATGATGAGCCCTGCCCTGACGGCGTTCCCCATTGTCCTCATGCCACACCTCCTGCACCTGAGGGCCGGGCCGGGGGACGGTCACCCGCCCCCTCCACGGTTATGTGCTACTTCTTCATGCTTTTTTTGATGAGATCGCGAGTGGCCAGATACTCTTTATTGTCGGGATCCGCCGCCAGCGCCTTCTCGATGGAGGCGAGGGCGTCGGAATTCTTCTCCGCTCCCATGCCTACGAGCGCCTGAATGAAGGCATCACGCCCGGCTTGAGCGGCTTCATCCGACACCATGCTGGCCGACTTCGCGCAACGGAAACCCAGCCCGACGCCGTAGGAGTTGTTTTCGGGCTGATTCCAGAACCGGTGGCTGGTGTGCAGCGAGGTTTCCGGAGCTAACCAGGACCCGCCGCGCAACACCTTCACCGGGCCTTGATTGGCGAAGTTATAGCCCTTCTCCGCGCCACGAGGATTGAGCGCGTTGCTGGCGCGGTAGTATTTCGGGTCGTACCAGTCGTCCACCCACTCGAAGACGTTGCCCGCCATGTTGTACACGCCATAGCCGCTCACGCCTTCAGGATAGGAGTCCACCGGCGTAGTGCGTCCCACATTCTGGCCATAGTTGGCCTTCTTCGGATCGAGATGATGTCCCCACGGGTAGTGGTTGCCTCCCTCCGGACCCTTGGCAGCCTTTTCCCATTCCGCCTCGGTGGGCAACCGCTTGCCGTCCCACTTGCAAAAGGCGTTGGCGTCCGTCCAACTCACTCCGACTACCGGTTGCTCGGGCTTGCTGAGTCGTGGATCGTCCCAGTAGGCCGGTGCCGGATGACCGGTGGCCCGCATGAACTCCTTGTACCGTGCGTTCGACGCTTCGAACTTGTCGATCAGGTAGGCATCGAGCACCACCTGGTGCCTCACCTCATCGGAATGTTCGTGACTGCCCATGGTGAATTCGCCGCTTGGGATGAGCACCATGTCTTTATGGTCGCCTGCTGCCTTCGCCGACACCGCCATCGACATGGATCCAGCCACAAGCACCGCACCTATTCCAATTTGAAGACCTATGTGCCTCCGCATGAGAAACCTCCTTGGTTGAGAACCCTGACAACCCCCAGTGGGGTCACGATTGTTGCTGCACAGAGACTTGGCCCTGCAGGGCCGGCTTCGATGTCCTCATCTCCCTCACTGCGACGGCGACTTGCTGCAGATGCCGGTTCCATCGAATGACCGGATCGACGACATCCCCGCATTGCACACAACGGGAAGTGGCGCAGTCGAGCGTACTGGCCCCGGTCAGCAGGTCCGTGCAGAAATCCCGAACCATCAGCCCGCCACACCGCATGCAACTCGACTCCTGGCGAAGCGCCAGGATCTGACTTCGGATTTCACTCACCGCCGCAGTTCCTTCCATTGTCTTTGTGGTGGCCATGATCACTCCTCGCATGCTCGTGTCCAATGTTTGCAACCTCTATGTCCAATGTTTAACCTTTTTTGTCCAATGTGTCAATAGTTATTCACATAAATATTTGACAAGCATTGGACATCTCAATATACTTGGGCTCACCAATGAATACGCACAGAATTCATAGGGTTGCGAAGCTCACCGGTCTGAGCCGCGATGTCATTCGGGTGTGGGAGCGCCGATTTGGCCTACTGAAACCGACACGAGGCGCGAATCGCTATCGCAATTATTCGGATGAAGATGTGGCCTTGCTGCGCTATCTGAAGCAGCAACTGGATACGGGAGCTTCAATCGGTGATCTCGCCAAGCTGGGGCGTGAGGAGTTGATCACCCGCCTGCGCGCGGAAGCGCCGCGCACTCCCGTGGTAGACAATACGTTCGACCGGCTCTTGCGGGAACTGCTCTCGGCCTTGGAACCACTCGACCGCGTCACATTCGAGAAGCGCTTGAACGGCGCGGTCGCAGTCGTGCCGTTTGAAGAGGCGCTCCACGGAATTCTGCTCCCGCTACAGGAACGCGTCGGAGACCTGTGGCACAGCGGACGCATCAGTATCGCGGTCGAACATTACGTCACGAGCCAAATTCAGCAAAAACTGTATGCCGCCATGAATCAATTGCCGGTGGCGGAATTCGGCGCAAAAGTCGTCGTGGCCTGCCCGCCCGGCGAGGAGCACGACATTGCGGCATTGGCCGTCGCCTACCGATGCCGCGTGCGTGGATGCCGGGTCTACTACTTAGGAGCCAACGTGCCGATCTCCTCCCTCAGCAGGCTCTGCAGGGAGATCGCCCCGGATCTGACCATCCTGTCGTTCACTTTGGTGCTGCAGGAAGGCACCACAGCGGAATTGATTCACTCGCTCGCGGAGGAATTGAAACCCGTCACCACGGTCATGGCCGGCGGCCACGGCGCGCGCGTGATGCGCGAGCAGTTTGCGCAATACCGCATCGATATCCTGGAAACCTTCGGCGAATTGGACGAAGTGCTGGAGCGATTCACCCGGCGATTTACGATCCCGGGATGACAGGGAGACGCCGTTCGGATGGCTGTCTATCCACTTACCGTGTTCTATGACGGAGCCTGTCCCATTTGCGCCCGAGAAATGGCGCTGATGAAGCGCCTGGACCGGACACGCCGCCTCACCCTGCTCGACTTTTCTCCTGCCGGCTTCGATGCCGCACCGACCGGCCTGGCGGCTGCCGATCTGAGCGCAGTGCTTCACGCCCAGTGGGCGGACGGTACCGTCATCACCGGAATCGACGTCTTCCGTGCGATGTGGGAGGCGGTCGGTCTGGGACTCCTGTCCCGCCTCAACCGACTCCCATTGGTTGCTCCACGACGAAGGCCTATGCTTGGTTTGCGGCAAACCGGCTTTGGCTCACCAGCCGCAACAACGCCTGTCCGGGAAATGCCTGCGTCGTAACCCTATCCGCACTGCGGCCAACCTCAAAATAGTTCAGCCGCTCTCCTCGTCCTGTTCAAGCAATCATTCCTCGACAGCCTATTTTCCTGTATCGTAGGGGAGCACCCTTCATCGAAACCACGCAAGACGATGACCATCGACAGCAACCACTATTACCGCATCACAACGCGTCGCTCCGGAAGGGAGTACGCCCTGGATGTCTCCCCTGACGGATCAGGTCGACTCACCCTCTCTGAGCCGGCCGAATCGAGCGGGCAGTACTGGAAATTGGACCCTCTAGGCGGCTCCCATTATGGACTCAGAACTGCCTACCTGGGCGATGGATTGAGTCTGACGCTCGACAGCCAGGGAACAGTTGCCTTCCGGACAACCGCGCTCTCGGCCGGCCAATCGTGGAAGATCCAATTCAGCACAGACGCCACCTGCTGCCTTATCAACGACCACGCCGGGCCACGCACCTGCCTCCGTCTGCAGAAGCAGGCCGTGTTCACAACGCGGCAGAATACCGGTCGCCCGCGACATCCACGCTGGAGGCTCACAAAGCTGACACTCATCCCCGGACAGCCAGTCGTTCCGGGACTCAAGCCGGCAGTAGGGGTCTATTGCCCAGAGGGCTGCACAGACTTCACTTTCTATGCGAGACCTGTCGGCACAGTCAGGGCCGTCATGATCTTCGTAGACTTTCCGGATGCCCCGGCCGGGACTGTCTCTCCAGACAATCAGGCGGCCCATCTGCTGGGAAATGGCCGGGCCCAGCAGCTGTTTCACGATCAAAGTTACGGCGCCTGTACCCTGATTGTGGACATCTTGTCTCAATTCGGATGGCGACGCCTCGCGCGACCATCCATCGAGTACAACTGCCACGACTTCGCATCCCATCGACAATACATCACGGATGCCGCCGCGCTGTTCGCCGGTGAAATCGATTTTTCGCAATATCGGTTTGTTTTGATCGTCGCGCCGCCGACCGCCACCTTTCCCGACTCCCCGGCGTTCAATGCAGGCCCGGGGCAGGGCGCGGCCTCGGCCAGCGGAGAAATCCGCCTCGCTGTCACCTTTGGCCAGGACAGCTACCGCAACAGCTATATCAACCTCGTCCATGAGGTGAGCCACCTGATCGGCCTTCCCGACCTGTATGCCTACGGGGCAGGGGTAACGGCGTCGCGCGCGGGATGCTGGGACATCATGTCGGACATTTTTCATTGCACCGCATTCCTCGGTTGGCATCGACATAAGAACGGGTGGCTCGACACGTCGAGAAGCCTCTATCTCAGCGAGAGTCCGCAGGAGCGATATATCACCCTCAGCCCCCTCTCCAGCCGGTACGGGATTTCGATGATTGTCCTGCCGATCGACGACCCTACACACCCGAGCCGAATTTTCGTCGTGGAAGTGGCCCAACCGATGGAAGGCGAAACGCGCGGCCCCCGGCGCGAAGGCGTGCTCATGTATACGGTGGATTCAACGGTGCCCACGGGCCATTCACCAGTCGTCGTGCACCCCAAAATCTTCAGTTCAAGCCCTGAACAAGGAAATCTCTATGAGGCGCCCTATGGCGTCGGCGAATCCGCATCGATCCTCGACGGCAACACCCGCCTCACGCTCACGGTCCTTCAGCAGTTCGCCTCCTGCTACCATCTGAAGCTCGGCTACATGCGACAGTAACAAGGCCTTGGAAGAATACGAAGACGGGCGGTCACGCACGTTCAGTTCGAAGCCGATTCCACCCATTGATGAGCATTCATGAACCGCCGAAGGAGTTCTCCGTCAGGGGAGTTTCGCGCGACGCCGATGGTCCGGATATTCGCGCCTTCGCTGAAGTGCAGAATGAAATCATCACGTTCCTCCGAAGACCTCTGATGCCGTTCTTTCAATCGCCCCCGCCGGCCGGCTGCAAGATTTCCTGCACCACGAACGACGCCAGGGCCTGATGACCCTGCTCGTTCATGTGGGTATCATCACGCCACCACAACAACTCGCGTGAGGCGGCGAAAAGCCGTCGGGCCTCCTCGCGCAAAAACGGTGCGCTGTCCAGACAACGCATGGTCACTTGCTGACAGGCATCGAGCACCGCTTCCGAAAAGCCCGATGGTCGCGCACCCTCGTCCGGCGATCGGGGACTCAGCAACCATCGATACACCTCACCCTTGGTCGGTAAAATCATGATCGTGGCCCGCACATTATTCCGCGTCACCGCTTCCTTCATGGCACGCAGCGTCTTGAGAAGCTTTGGAAAGTTGGGATGCCGCTCCGCCTCGGCACGAACACGGTCGCCCCACACTTCTTGCGGACCATAAAAGAGCACGGGACGACCATCGGGCAGTGAGCGGATGAGAACATCCTTGGAAATGCCTCGCCATCGGCTCCATAACGCATCCTGAATCTGTCTGAGGGGGGAACGATCCCTGAATGTCCGATATTCCACCAACATGGCCGAAAAACCCGTTCGCCACGGCAATGCGCCGATCTCCCACGTTTCTCCTCCTGCATCGTCCAAATCGTTTCCGGTATACAAGGTCCAAATCAGTTGCGCCCCAGGAACGATCGCCAACTTCGGCACCTCAATCGAAAAGTTGACGTATTGATCATAGGGGCCACCCGGATAGGAAAGATTGTAGACAGACCGCCCGTAGCGGGCAGCCAAGGTCTGCGCGAACGTGCCGTTCTGGGTGACGCCCACACCGGCAGCAAATGAATCCCCCAGCACGATGATATCCACCGGGGTCTGCACGGAATCGTTTCGAAACCCGAGAGAGTCGGTGCGAAACTCGACTACCCGCGGCTCACGGAACGCAGGAACTCCGGTCATCGCCGCCAAGTCCCCATACACTGATCTCGAAACATCCACCAGCGCGTCCCACCGTCCGAGCATCGGCAACGCCGACAGGCGTCGCTGGTATTGGTTCATCGGAGAATAGTGGAGACGGGACCCGAGAACCGGGCGCAGGGCAACATCACACACCGTCAACGTGAGACACAGGCTGACAAGCAACAGTAGCACCCGCTCCGCACGATCCCGCGTCCGCGACGCCATTAGAAACCATACGACGGGCGCCAGCAGCAGGACTTCAAGCAAACCATTTTTTATGATCCCCACTGCGAACGGAAAGGCCGTGGATGCCGCAGCCAGAAGAGCTCTACCGACGTGTTTCGGAGCACCCGTCGCATTCATAGCCGGCTCGATTAGGATCGTAGCAGTCGGGAGACGCACCGCCAGGCCGCCTTCACACTCTTGCCCTCGCCGAGACTTAACTTCAGCCCTTGCACCAGAGCAGATCGCCCTTCCCGGCGTTGCCCGCGTTTGATCAAATACTTTCCCTGGTCAGCCAGATAAAAGGCCATTTCTCGTTGGAGGTAGAGTCGCCGTTCCCGGTCCTGACCGAACCGCGCCATCAGTCTATCGATCAGGAGCGGCCGATGACCCAATGCAATGTCGGCCGGTTTGATTTCACGATGACGGTGAGCGGTCAACGGCTCAGGGATCCCGACGATAGTCGTGGCGGCGGCAATTCTGGTCCACAATTCGTGATCGTCCATGCCCGCGGAGTTGAATTGCTCATCGAATCCGCCGACTGCTTCGAGCACCGACCTACGAATGAGCGTGGCCGAGGGCGTCGGCACAAAACCCTGCACGAACAGGCGGGCGAATTCATGTTGCGGCTGGTAGGCCGGCCCGAATTGATGCATGGGGCGGCCGGTGCGATCGATGTGTGCCACGTCCGTCACCACCATCCCCACCTCAGGTCGCGTGTCCAAGACCGCCACCTGCTTGGCCAATTTCTCAGGCTCCCAAAGATCATCGTGATCCAACAGCGCGATGTAGCGGCCGCGCGACGCGGCGATCCCACGATTTCTAGCCTGAGCCACCCCACCGTTCGGCTGGAAGATATATCGAATGCGGTTGGCGTAGGAACGGAGCACCTCCCCCGATCCATCCGTCGAGCCGTCGTCGATGACGACGATCTCGTAGTCCCCATAGGTCTGGGCACAGGCACTCTCGATGGTGTCCTGAATCACATCCTGTGCGTTATACAGGGGAATGACGACACTGACGACCGGCTCCGGCATCGCGCTACGGTTTAACCGCCTCCAAAATGACCGTCATTTCTTCGCACACGTTCCACAAATAGCGACGGCACCGCTTCTGGAGATACGCGGGGAAATACTTGAACGGCTTCCGCATCGAAAACTCGATCGACAGGGTGCGAAAGTTGGTATTCAGCCCGTAGTAATTGGGCGACTTGAAGTATTCGAAACTTTCTTCCGTCATGAACCGGACATGGGTGGGATCGATAAACGCTTTGCGCGACGTGTAGTACGGCGTTTTGATATAGACCCGCGCGCCCGGAGCACACACGCGATAGAGGTCCACCATGAACAGGATCAGGTCGCGCATATGTTCGACGGAGTGAATCGAGTAGACCGCGGCAATGCTGCTCTCTCTGAATGGGAGTCCGCGCTCGAAATCGCACACCACATCCACGCCGGGGAGCGCTCGCTGATCGACGCCCACCGTGCCGGGTTGCTTGAGCGATCCACACCCGATGTCCAGAACAAGACCCCGTCGATGGGCCTCGGCCACTTCAGGAGGAACCGGCCGTTCGAGCCAGAACCGTTCAGTGGAACCAGTAGCCATCTAGACGAGTACCATCGAGCGCATGAGAGAGACGGAAGTGGGACACATCAATAGGACTTGTGTCGTGTGAATTGTGCTTGGTGCCGGGCGGATTGTATCAGAGGGGTTTGTTCAAGTCATTGATGACTTGGGCCGTCCTCGCGCTGACCGCTACGACTGGATCGGTGGGCTATTGTTTCTATTTGTCTCCCTTCGTTCCTTCAACGGCAACTCCCACAAAGTCACGCCGTAAGAAACGTCCGACAGTCAACACCTACAAGCCTATGGAATTCCCCAGTCTGCCGACGCCATTCAGCACTACGTACAGACAATCATGAAAGATCTGCTACGGTTTACAGAACTCCATGATGATGTCACGTTTCAGCCTCCTCATCCTGCTCAGTATCTGTTGTCTCCTACTTCTGGCGGGCTATTTGGCAGGCAAGTACCACCCGGACCTCATGCCGCACACCTTCTCTCTGCAGACGTCTCCGCCGGATTCCTCCCAGATGCAACCCGGTGCCACCATCAACCTGCCGCCCGTCGTCGCACCCGTTGATGACGGCCAACGATACTATTACGTCCAAGTGAATCTATCCCTGGAACTCGATCGCTCAGGGACCGCTGGATTGATCCAGGCCCGCCACGACGCGATCGATCGACAGGTCATGGAAATCCTTCACACCTATGCCGTCAGCGATCTGCGTGCGGCCGGGCCACGACCGGCCTTGCGAGCGGACATTCGACGCGCCATCAACAAATTGCTTCCCACAGGACAGGTCCAGAACGTCTACATCACCAATTGGTTGATGACTCCGGTCGGGTACTGACCCGCTTCGGCAAGAAAGACGACTGCCGACGGATCGGTCTTCCATTCCGGTGCCTCCGAACAACAGCGACAGCCAGTCCGGATGAAACCCTACTTGGGTTCGGCGGAGGAGACCGGCTGGTGTCGTGGTTGGATTGTCATGCGGATGCCGTGTTTCGGACGCAAGGTCACCATGATTTCAGGTTCGACGTGTTCCGGCACAAGCTGCAGATCGTAGGAGCGGCCGATCAGCGCCAGGAGCAGCGGCCCTTCCACCGTCGCGAAGTGTGTCCCCACGCAGGCCCGGGGTCCTGCGCCGAACGGCAGATAGGCGCATCGGGAAGCCGGCCGTTCGCCCTCCAGCCATCGCTCCGGCATGAATCGCTCTGGGTCGCGCCAGAAGGCCGGGTGTCGGTGCAGGTGATAGATGCCCACCAGGACAAGCGCCCCGGCAGGCAGGGTCAACCGGCCGATGCTTGTGCGAGTGGCGGCCTTTCGCTGGACCGCCGGAACAGGGGGATATAAACGAACCGCTTCATCGAAGACCGCGCGGGTGTACGGGAGTTGTTGCAGATCGTCGGCCTGAGGCGTTCGACCCTGCAGCACCCGATCCACCTCTTCGTGAAAGCGCGCCTTTACCTCCGGGTGGGTGGCAAGCAAGTACCAGGTCCAGGCCAGCGCATTGGCGGTGGTCTCGTGTCCGGCTGCAAAGATGGTCAGCGCTTCATCCCGCAGGTCCTGATCGCTCAACCCGGCGCCTGTCTCCTCATCGCGGGCCCTGAGGAGTAGATCGAGGAGATCGTCGTGCTGCGCCCCGATGCGACGCCGCTCGGCGATCAATCCATAGATCAGCTTGTCCATGAACTGCAGGGCGAGACGAAATTCTCGGTTGCGCGGGGTTGGCACCCATAGAGGCAGGCGCAGGGGGCTGTGAAACGAATCGAACGCATACTTCAGACTGACCCGTAGCGCATGACTGATCTGGTCGATATGGTCGGCCACGTTCGTGTGAAACATCGTGTGAGAGATCACTTCGAGGGCCAGCCGCATCATTTCGTCGGCGATATCGACCGTCCGTCCAGCGTGGACCGTCCAGCCCGCGATCCGCTGCTCGCCCACCTGCGCCATACGTTCGGCCATCGCCGCCATGCGAGCGCGATGAACGACCGGCTGGATGATGCGCCGGTGCCGCTTCCAGACGTCGCCCGAACTGGTCACCAATCCGTTGCCCAAGACCAACGCAAGGCCGGTGGGACGCTGCGGCTCGTACACTTTCACGAAACGATCGGCCTGATGGACGAGAATCTCTTCGGCGAGATCGGGATGGCTGAGGAGGTAGAGCGTCTTAGGACCGAGTCGAAAACGCAGCGCATCGCCGTGCCGGCGCCACCACTGTGACATGACCTGCAGCGGTTGCCGCCGGAACGCACGCAGGTGGCCCAACAGAGGCTCGCCGCCGGGAACATCGACCAGCGTATGAGAAGGCTTCACATCGACAGCCATTGAGTGGGGTGAGTAGGTTGATTATTGGACGCGCCGGGCATGGGATCTCGCAAGGATTGCTCCGCATGGTACAAACTTCGCGTGAAGAGTGGTAGAGCCGAACCACCAGGACCACATGGGGTGCGGCTGCCTGGCGTGGAATGCATGCTGCCGATCGCCTGCCGCTATCACGGCGTCGGCCACTTACAGGCCCGACCGAAGACGTGTGGGAATTGAGGTCGAGCAGAATATTCGAACGATCGAGAATAGAGAGGAGAAGAGGGAAAGCCTGCTAGAGGGCCTTATCCAGTCGCCAAGAACGATCTAGAGAGGCTCCGGGTCGAGCAGGCTAATTGTCTTCACTGGAGGTAGTGAAATATCCCCGCGCACATTTGAGGCGCGGGGTCGAGCAAGCTCTGTTTGGTGCCGAAGCCGGGAGTTGAACCCGGATACCCTTACGGGCGCTGGTACCTGAAACCAGTGCGTCTGCCAGTTCCGCCACTTCGGCTTGAAGAGAAGAATAGAGCGGGATTATCGCTGATCGGTTTCGAGCCGTCAAGGTGAGGGGCGCGAAATTATCGGGCGACCGAGATGGATCAACCTCGGCCGGCGGTCAGGACCCCCTCGGTAAGATTCCAGGCGCCACCGGCCGTCACTTCGCGCAGGTCGCCGCTGAGCACAATCCGTTCGCGGACCAACCCCGCCGCCGCCAGCAGGAAGGCCGCGCGGATACGCGGCGCCTCATCCGCAACCAACACATCGAACCGCACCTTGCGAAACAAGGGATCGGCCGCCACCCGCGCCGCCGTGGTGACGATGACCCGCCGGTTCTGCACGAAGGCCTGCCGATTCGTATCCTCCTGCGCCGCCAGCAGCTCGCGAATCTTCTTCGTGCCCCCCAACCGGATCACGTCTTCTTTGAGTTCGGCAAATTCCGGCTTGAGTTCCTTCGGGACGGTCGCCTCGGGGATCAATTCAGCGATCCGTTCCTTGGCGATGTCGACCTCACGGCGAAGCCCGGCACAGTGCCGCTCATAGATCGCTTTGTACTCACGCAGCGATTCGACGTTTTTTCCTACCGCCTGCATGGACAACCGCTTCCAGATGGGGAGCTGTTCATAGTCGGTCAGGGTCTGATCGATTTCCTTGATCTTGGCCAGGAAATCGGTCAACTGGGTCACGAGTCGCCATTCCAACAACCGCACCTCGTCCAGATCCTTCTGCTTTTGAGCCTTGTAGGCCAGAATCGGCGTGAGCTCGCGAAAACGATCGTACTTTTTGCGCAAGACCGCCTTGTCGGATCGAGACTTGGCATAGAACTGATGCATCTGCGCCTCGAATCCCAACTCCGGAAGAGGAATGCCTCCGCTCTCCTTGCTGGTCGCCACTTCGTACCGACTCAGCCAACTTCTGAACGTCAGTCCGGCTGCTTTCATCGCCCGGGCAATGAGAAGGGTGATCGCATCAGCGCTCTGGTGGTCGGGGGCCACGAGAAGAATGCGTTTGTTGCCTCGAAGCAGCTCAATGACGAGCGTGGCCAGCTTTTGCCGACGCGTCCTCAGGTCGTCTTGCCACAAGGGCGTCAGCACGGAGGTCGGAACCAGAGCCTCCAGCGCGGCGCGGTCTCCGGATTGCCCCGCTTCGAGAACAGGTAGAAGCCGCTCCGCCGGGCCCAGTGTATAGGAGGTCCCGGCCTTGCTCATCTCGGCCAAACGGCGGCTGGTGGTCAGGGCCAATCCAGCGGTATCAGGCACCAGGGTGGCGTTGGGCACCACATCGCCGATGGCATCGAACAATTGCAGCACGAGGCGCTCCCCGTCCTGAAACAGCACAATGCCCTCCGTGGGTTCAGCTTCTTCGCCCAGGAGCAGCGTCGCAGACAGATCGGCTCCGACCGCCACGTCGACGGAGAGATAGAACTCATACAGGTGCAAATTCCCAACGGTCTGAAGCAGCCGGCCTCGCGTGAGCGGAATCGATTGGTCGAGCCCCTGCTCCGTGCCGCGCGCGGCATCACCTTCCAGCGTTGCGGCCAGGTGTTCGAGGAGATCGGGCAAGGTGCCTGGTATTGCGGTCATGTTCCGTTCTTCCCCCGCGTGTCGTCGTGGCGCAGCCTACGACGTCGGTCGCACAGCCGTCAGCTCATCGCTCATCGAATCGGGAGCGTATCTTAAAGAGTTCCGAAAGATCCTGTCCAGCAGCGACGCACGCACAAACAATCCACCGCTGAAACGCGACAATGAAGGGAAAGAGACGCACTGAGCGCCCGCGCCGCCATTTCGAGCCGAATGAAGAAAACCGTCCGGTGGCTCCGGATCAATTGACTTTTGCACAGCCCGCCAGTATGCTTTTTCCCTTTCCAACAGAAGGAGTTGCAGTATGAAGGTGATTCTCCAAGAAACACTCGAAGGCGTGGGCGACCTCGGCGACCTTTTGGACGTCTCCAACGGGTTTGCCCGGAACTATCTCTTGCCCCGCAAGAAGGCCGTTGAAGCCAATAGCCGGAACATCAAAGAATTCGAACATGCCAAGCGGGCCGCGGCCGAGAAGGCCAAGAAGGAAAAACAGGACATCGAAGCGCACGGCAAGAAGATCTCCGCCGTCTCGCTGACCATTTCCGCCCAGGTCGGAAAAGACGACAAGATGTTCGGGTCCGTGACGGCCAAGGATATTGCGGACGGGTTGGCTGAGCAAGGATTCACCGTGGATCGCCGCAAGATCCAGCTGGCCCAGCCCATCAAGGAACTCGGCACCTTCGCCATCGCCATCAAGCTGCCGCGCGAAGTCACCGCGACCATCGCGGTCCATGTGGTGAAGAAGCAGGAAGAGCAGGCAGCGCCGGAAGAAGCCGCACCAACCGCATAACCCGTGCGGGATCATGCGTGGCCACCGGATAGAAGGCTACGCTCGGAGGAAGCATGCAGGAGCTGATCGGTTCGTTGGACGCCTTGAAATCAACCGACCCCGAAACCTACGAGGCCATCGTCGCCGAGGAGCAGCGGCAACGGGACAAGTTGCTGTTGATCGCCTCGGAAAATTTCGCCAGCCCCGCGGTCTTGGCCGCCCAGGGCAGCGTGATGACGAATAAGTATGCCGAAGGGTATCCCGGCAAGCGCTATTACGGCGGTTGCCAGCATGTCGATACGGTTGAAAGCCTCGCCATCGAACGCGCCAAACAAATCTTCGGCGCCGAGCACGTCAACGTGCAGCCTCATTCGGGGTCGCAAGCCAATATGGCCGCGTACCTGTCCGTGCTCAAGCCGGGCGATACGATCCTGGGATTGGACCTCGCCCAGGGCGGACACCTCACCCACGGCAGCAAGGTGAATTTCTCCGGCATTATCTTCCGTGCGTTTTCGTATGGCGTCGATCGCAAGACCGAAACCATCGATTATGCGGCGGTTCAGAAGATCGCCGAGGAATGCCGTCCCCGTATGTTGGTGGTGGGAGCCAGCGCCTACGCCCGCACCCTCGACTTCCCCAAGTTTCAGGAAATCGCCAAGTCGGTGGGCGCGTACCTGCTGGTCGATATCGCGCACATTGCCGGATTGATCGCGGCCGGTTTGCATCCCAATCCCGTCCCCTACGCGGATTTCGTCACGACCACGACACATAAGACGCTGCGTGGCCCGCGCGGTGGCGTGACGATGTGTAAGGCCGAATACGCCAAGGCCGTTGATAAGATTATCTTCCCCGGCCTGCAGGGCGGCCCCCTCATGCATGTGATTGCCGCCAAAGCCGTCGCCTTCAAAGAAGCGCTGTCGCCGGCGTTCAAGCGGTACCAGCAGCAGGTGCTGGCCAACGCGCGCACGCTGGCGCAGGGACTCGTCGACCGTGGGTATAAAATTGTGTCGGGGGGAACCGATACCCACCTGATGCTGGTCAACCTCACCAACAAAGGCATCACGGGCAAAGAGGCAGACGCCGCCCTCGACGCCGCCGGCATCATCGTCAACAAAAACGCCGTCCCCTACGACGAAAAACCGCCGGCCACGGCCAGCGGGATCCGGATCGGCAGCCCCATCGTCTCGACGCGCGGCATGCGCGAAGCGGAGATGCGTGAGATCGTGGCGCTCATCGATCGTGTGTTGCAGCATCCCCAGGATCAACAAGTGCAGGCCGAGGTGCGGGCACAAGCAAAAACGTTGTGTAATCGTTTCCCCATCTTTCATGCCTACGATTCGTCTCCCGCTTAGGCAGGACGTTCGCCAGTGAAATGTCCTTTCTGCGACGATGTCGAGGACAAAGTCGTCGATTCGCGGATGGCCAAAGAAGGCGAGGTCATCCGGCGGCGGCGCGAATGCCTGTCGTGTAAACGCCGGTACACCACCTACGAACGGGTCGAAGAAACCATGCCCGCCGTCGTCAAAAAGGACGGACGACGGGAGCCGTTTGACCGGAGCAAGATCGTGTCCGGGCTCAAGAAAGCCTGCGAAAAACGCCCGATCAGCACCGCGACCATCGAAACCGTCACCGACCGCATCGAAAAGCGCATCCAGGATTTAGGTGAAACCGAGATCGTGAGCACCGCCGTCGGCGAGGAAGTCATGCGAGAACTGTCTCAACTCGATCAGGTCGCCTATGTTCGATTCGCCTCCGTGTATCGGGAATTTAAAGACATCGACCAGTTCATGGACGAGATCAAAGCCCTGGCCCAGCAGCGCCGGGAGCGTTAAGCCCTCCCCTTCTCTTCGCTGTTTCGGATCGGTCCGCTTGATGTATGTCTCGGCAGGATGGGCACCAACAGAGGAGAGGTCTGCGCCCTCCCAATAGGTTCTGAACCCATGGCAACGACCAAAGTCACCCGCAACCGACGAACTGCCAAACGGCCAAGCAGGCGCCGATCGCCCGGGGCCACACACGTGGTCATCATCGGCGCGGGGCGCGGCGGCACCGCCTTGATGGAAATTTTTGCCAACGATCCCTTGGTCCGCATCGTGGGCGTAGCCGACATCAGCGATCAGGCACCCGGCCTCGGCCTCGCCAAACGGTTGCACATCCGCGTGACGCGCAACTATCGCCAACTGCTGAAAATGGGGCCGGTCGATCTGGTCATCGATGTGTCTGGCAACCCGGAAGTGGGCGAATACCTGCAGGACATTCGCCGCATGGGCGTCTCGGTCATCGGGGGGGCCAGCGCCAAATTCATGTGGCAGTTGATCGAGGCCCGCATTCGCGCCACGGCCGACATCGAAAAAGCCTTGAATAAGTACCAGTCGCTCTACCGCTTGTACGTCAAAGAAACCGGCGCAGCGGTGACGGAGGAACGGACGCGTATTGCCTGCGAAATTCACGACGGGTTGGTGCAGAGCCTCGCGGGCGTGAACTTCAAGCTGGAACTCTCTCAAGAGCTGCTTCGGAAAAATCCCAAAGCCAGTCTCGCCACGATCCGTGAATCCAAAGCTCAGTTGAAACTGGCCATCCAGGAGGCCAGGCAGGTCATCTTCAACCTGCGTCCGCTCCATTACGACAAAATGGAGCTCATCCCGGCACTGACGAACTATCTCAAGTCCTACGAAACCCAATACCATATCAAGACGGCCTTTTCCGTGACCGGAGACGAAACGATCTTGTTCCCGCGCACCAAGATCTTCCTGTTCCGGATCGTGCAAGAAGCCCTGAGCAACGTGCAAAAGCACGCCAAGGCCGGCCGGGTGTCGGTGCAGCTCGATATTCGGTTTGATCTGTTGCAAGTGACCATTTCCGACAACGGGATCGGATTCGACATGGATGCGGTCCTTCGAGATCCCGAAAAGTGGGATCACTTCGGCATTCGCGGCATCCTGGAGCGCGCACGACTGGTGGGCGGGGAAGCCACGATCGACTCGAAGAAAGGGCGCGGCACGCGCATCGTGTTGCGAATCCCACTAGCCGACAAGGAGACGATTCGTCATGGAAAAAATTAAGGTACTGATCGCTGATGATCACCGCGTGGTGCGCGAAGGCCTAGCGGCCATCCTCAAGACCAAAGACGACATCAACGTGGTGGGCGAAGCGCAAGACGGCGTGGAAGCCGTGGAGAAAACCAAAACCCTCATGCCGGACGTCATTCTCATGGATGTCAGTATGCCCCGCATGGGCGGCATCGAAGCCACCCGGCAAATCAAGCGGGAATTCCCTCACATGGGCATCGTGGCGTTGACGATGTACGAAGAGCAGCAATACATCTTCGATCTCGTGCGCGCTGGCGCCACCGGATATCTGTTGAAAGACTCTGAATCCTCACAAATCGTGGCGGCCATCCGGGCGATCTACCGGGGCGAGTCGCTCATTCATCCTTCTGTCGCCAGCAAGATCCTGGCCGAGTTCTCCCTTATGTCACAGAAAAAGGGTAAGAAGCCGGCTTGGGTTGAACACGATTTGACCGAACGCGAAATCACGGTCCTGCGCCTCGTTGCAGACGGGAAGACCAACAAAGAAATCGCCAACAACTTGGACCTCAGCGAGAAGACGGTGAAAAACCACGTCCGCAATATCTTTCACAAACTGCAGGTGTATGACCGGACCCAGGCCGCGATTCTGGCCATCCGCAAAGGGCTGATCGAATTGGAACCGAGACCCTGACGGTGGTGTTTTAAACAAACAATTAAGGGAACCAAGAATAATTATGGGAACTTAAAATAA
>JACOEL010000012.1 GCA_024998625.1 Nitrospira sp.
GTGACCGGCCGAGAAACAGAGTGCTCAGCACAAACGCGAATTAATCAGACCTTCCCTAGAATGATGCGGTAAGAGGTGGTCGCGTTAATTCGTGATGACCAGGCGGCTTCCTGCCTTGATGGTGGGACCTGTGAGGTTATTGTTGGACTTGAGGGTCTTAACGGAGATGTTGAATCGCTTGGCGATTTTCTCCAGAGAGTCGCCTACGCGGACCCGATACCAGTGACCGGATTCCGGCTCAGGCTTGACGTGCCGGACCCTGACGGGGACGGGGAGTGGCGCGAATTTGTGAGTCGGGGCCCGATCCAACAATTGTTCGACCTTCTCCCTGGTGCCGACCGGAACCTTCAGGTGATATTCGGCATCGTCCGGGGGCGTGGCATCGCGCCGTAACTCCGGATTGAGCACCTTCAATTCCTGGTACGAAATGCCCGTCACATTCGCAATCGCTTTGAAGTGGATGGGGCGCTTCACGACCACTTCCTCGAATTGGTGTGGCCGCACGTCGTTCTGCGGAAAGCCGTAGCGGTCCGGATTCTTGGCGATAATGGTGGCGGCCATGAATCGGGGGACGTATTCTTTCGTTTCCCGCCGGATCAGCCGTGTTTTTGCAATGTCTGAAAAGCTTTCCGCTTGCGCCGTATGGAGGGCTCGCATCACCTTGCCCTCCCCGGCGTTGTAGGCGGCCATGGCCAAAGGCCAGGTGCCGAACAAGTCATACAGGTCCCGCAGGTAGCGCGCAGCCGCGACGGTCGATTTCACAGGGTCTCGTCGTTCATCCACATAACTGTCCACACGCAGCCCATACACCTTGGCGGTCCCCTTCATGAATTGCCACGGACCGGCTGCCCGGGCGCGGGAATAGGCGTGGGGGTTAAATCCGCTTTCAACCAGAGACAGATAGATGAGATCGCTGGGGAGCTGGAATTCGGAAAAGATGCTATCAACCAGCGGGCGATAGTGACTCAGGCGGATGAGCCATTGTTCAAATCGATTGCGAATAGAGACGTTGAAAAAACGAATATGTCCTTGAACGGATGGGTCGAGCACAACCGGTACGTTGTAAGTCGTGGCTTCATCCGATTCCTGCTCTTGCGCGGAAGCCACTTCCTGAACTACCTCTGCGGGTGGTGTCAGTAGGTCCATAAATCGAGCGGTGGTGCCATTGAGGGGCTTGAGTTGAAGGAGCGCCTCGGCCGGAGGAACTTCCGTCGACGGTTCGCTGGCCACGGGGGCTGGTACCTCAGCGGCCTCGAGTTCCGCGGCAGTGGCGTGGTCATCCTCGTCGAGCGGGTATTCCGGTTCGTGGATAGGAGATTGAACGTCGTCCGGGGGTATCGCCGCAGTCGGGGGTGCATCGGCTTGAGGCGGGGGCGACAACTCCGCCCCTGCGAGAGCCGGCCAGGAGAGAGCGAGCAGGCAGAACGAGAGAACCGGCAGCGCGCGAACACCTGTGCCCAGGAAACGTGCATGCATAAGAGTACCCACTAAACTGTTCAGGGAATGTGAGACAACTGACTCTCGAGGGGTAGCCTATCGAGGAGGTCACAATTTGTCAAGAAATTGAGGGAGTTGAGTTCTTGTAGAGGGTACGGTGAAAAATAATCGCGTGGGAACTCGCGCCGCGTCCCCGAAATAAATCTTGTATGATGCAGTGAAGTCGCTGAAAAGATAAGCATCTTCACGCTCGGTTACCTTGACTCCTCAGGGGGGCTATGGTAGCGTACGCCCCTTCAAAATCCCTGACATCGTTCGTTCTGCACAGTGAGGAGGATCGTCCCATGTTGAAACGGTATTTGCTAGCTCCCGGACCCACCCCCGTTCCTCCGGAGGTGTTACTGGCGATGGCCAGACCGATGATTCATCACCGGGCGCCTGAATTCGATAAACTCTTTGCCGAAGTCCGCGAGGACTTGAAGTGGTTGTTTCAAACCAGGAACGATGTCTTGATTCTTGCGGCATCCGGCACCGGAGGCATGGAGGGGGCCGTCTCGAATTTCCTGTCACCGGGAGATAGGGCCCTCACGATCAACGGGGGCAAGTTCGGCGAGCGCTGGACAAAGCTGTGCAAGACGTTCGGAGCGCAGGTCACTGAGCTGAAGGTTGAGTGGGGGCGCGCGGTGGACCCGCAGGCCGTCGCTGATGCCTTGAAGAAGGATCCGTCGATCAAGGCCGTTTATGTGCAGGCGAGCGAAACTTCCACCGCTGTGGCG
Source organism: Nitrospira sp. (assembly GCA_024998625.1). GTDB lineage: Bacteria > Nitrospirota > Nitrospiria > Nitrospirales > Nitrospiraceae > Nitrospira_A. The sequence continues at coordinate 2,214 of JACOEL010000012.1, forward strand.
CATGACGTCAAAGCGCTCGCCGATATCATCAAAGGGTATGAGGAGACGATTTTGGTCGTGGATGCCATCACTGCCCTGGGAGTGCTCGATCTCAAGACCGATGCCTGGGGCCTCGACGTGGTCATTACCGGTTCGCAGAAGGCGTTGATGTTGCCGCCGGGGCTGGCCTTCGCCAGCGTAAGTGAAAAGGCCTGGCGATTGGCCGACAAGGCCAAGAACGCCGCGTTCTATTTCAATTTTAAGCGCGAGCGGGAGAATCAACAGAAGAGTACGACAGCCTATACGCCGGCCGTGTCCCTCATTCTCGGCCTGAAGGAAGTGATGAACATTCTGAAAGCCGAGGGACTGGAAGCCGTCTTCGCCCGTCATGCGATGTTGGCGACGGCGATGCGGGAGGGCGTCAAGGCCGCCGGACTTTCCATCTTCCCTCAGGAGCGTCCGAGCGATGCATTAACCGCGATTTCAGCGCCGGAAGGCGTGGACGGGCAGGCAGTCTATAAGAATTTGCGGACCCAGTACGGAATGACGGCGGCAGGCGGCCAGGATCATCTGAAGGGCAAGATCTTCCGTATTTCGCACATGGGGTATATCGATAGTTTTGACGTCATCACAGCCCTGGCGGCTGTGGAGATGGTCATCAAGGGGCTGGGCTATCCCATAAAACTCGGTAGCGGGGTGGCGAAGGCTCAAGAAATTATTATGGGCAAGTCCTAGACTCACCGTCAGGTAAGGCGTCACGACAATGAAAATTTTGGTCAGCGATAGTCTCTCGAAGCAGGGTGTCGAGGTATTGGAAAGGGCCGGCTTTACGGTGGTGGTGAAAACCAAACTACCGAAAGAGGAGCTGCTGAAGGAAATCAAGGATGCGGACGGGCTGATCGTCCGCTCCGGGACGAAAGTCACCGCGGAAGTCATCGCTGCAGCGAGTCAGCTGAAGGTCGTCGGACGAGCCGGTTCCGGCTTGGACAATGTCGATACTCCGGCCGCAACCCGCCGCGGCATCGTCGTCATGAATACACCCGGTGGCAACACCGTGACGACTGCCGAGCATACGATGGCCATGATTTTCTCGATGTCGCGCCGTATCCCGCAAGCTACTGCCTCGACGAAGGGTGGGAAGTGGGAAAAGGAAAAATTCATGGGCGTGGAGCTGTATAACAAGGTGCTCGGGATTGTCGGCGTCGGCCAAATCGGCGGGTATCTCACCAAGCTTGCCCAGGGAGTGGGGATGCAGGTGATGGCCTACGATCCTTATCTGGCCCCGGAGCGTGCGGAGAAAATGGGTGTGACCATCGTCGAGCTGGACGAACTGTTCCGCCGAGCCGACGTCATTTCCGTGCATACTCCGCTGACCCCAGAAACCAAGGCTTTGATCAATGCGCAAGCCATTGCCAAGATGAAAACCGGCGTCATGATAGCCAACTGTGCGCGTGGCGGAATCGTGCATGAGGGAGATTTGTGCGAGGCGCTCAAGTCTAAAAAGGTTGCCGCCGCGGCATTCGATGTGTTCGAGGATGAGCCGGTGAAGCCGGACAATCCGCTCCTGGGGTTGGATAATTTTATCTGCTCCCCGCACATCGGCGCCTCCACTACGGAAGCGCAGGAAAATGTGGCGATCGGTATTGCCGAGCAGATCGTGGAATACTTCACCAAAGGGATTGCCCGGGGTGCGGTCAATATTCCCTCGGTCTCGCCGGAGCTCTTGCCGAAACTCCAGCCGTATCTCTCGCTTGGGGAGCGTGTTGGCCTCTTGCAGGCGCAACTGTTGGAGGGCGGGTTGGAGCGATTGACTGTCGAGTATAGCGGAGAAGTAGCGGGTTTGAACGTGGCGCCGCTGACGATCGCGGTTCTGAAGGGACTTCTGACCCCCATTCTCGAAGACCCGGTCAACTACGTGAACGCGCCGGTCGTCGCCAAGGAACGCGGCATCGAAGTCAAAGAGGTGAAGATCAGCGATGCCGGAGACTTTGCCAGCGTGATCCGTGTGCGGGTTGAGGCCGGGAAGAAATCTCATCAAGTCGCCGGGACCCTCTACCACCGCAAGGACCCGCGCATCATTGAGATCGATCAGTTCAAGGTGGAAGTGGTGCCGGACAACCATCTTCTGCTGATCCAAAACGAGGATCGTCCGGGGGTGATCGGCACGGTGGGGCATATCCTTGGCGATCACAACATCAATATTGCGCGCATGCAGTGTTCACGGGAAGAGCGTGGCGGCAAAGCCTTGCAAATTTTCGGGCTTGATGCGCCGCTGCCTAAGTCGGTCCTCGATCAGATTACGAACAGCAAGCACATCCTTTCCGTGAAGGTCGCCGACCTGTCGAAAGGGTTGTAGATTGCCCGGCAGTCGACCATGGGCGCTCTTTCGTTGAAGGCTTCCTCTTCCTCCTCGCCTCTGATGGCAGGTCGGGAACGGTCGCTCATTCCGGTTGGAATGAGCACCATTCTTCCTGACGCCGCTCGACGTATTCGACAGCTCGAGCAGACGCTGCTGGCCGTGCTCGCGCGCGGGGGCTACGAAGAAATCATCCTGCCGATGTTCGAGTACCTGGACGTCCTCGCGCCAGGTCTGGAGTCCGAACTCATCGAGAAATGTTATCAGCTGGTTGATCGGACGACGGGCCGGTTGATGCTGCTGCGTCCGGACGCCACGGCACAGATTGCCAGAACGGTTGCCATGGGTATGCTGGGCGAGCGACTTCCGCTACGGTTGTGTTATCGAACCTCTGTGTTTCGATATGAGCGTGAGCATGCGGGGCGCGACCGCGAGATTTTTCAAGTCGGGGCGGAACTCATCGGCGTGGACGGGGTTGCTGGAGATGCCGAGGTATTGACGCTCTTGCTGGAGTGTTTGGCGCAGGTCGGGTTGTTTTCATTCAAGGTTGCGGTCGGCCATGTTGGGTTTTTTACGGCTCTGCTGGTCAAGTCCGGTCTATCGCATGACGGCCAGAAGCGTGTGGAGCAGGCTGCTGCGCGGAAAGACATGCCGTTGCTTGAGGAACTACTGATGCGGGAAGGCGTGTCTCGGTCGACGGGGCGGGTTATTCTTGAAGCGCTGGAATTGTGCGGTGGGCCTGAGGTCTTGGTGCGCGGGAGAAAATTAGTGGGGCGTGACCGGACACTCCTGGGACCACTCGATCGCCTCGCGCAGGTCTACGAGCGGTTGGTATCGCCCGGACAGCAGGCGGTGTTGCTCGATCTGGGCGAGTTCCGCGGGTTTGAATATTATGACGGGATAGTCTTCGATGTCTTTGCGCCGGGTATCGGGGCGGAACTGGGAGGCGGGGGGCGATACGACCATCTAATGGGCCGGTTCGGTCGTGCCGCCGCTTCTACCGGATTTGGCCTGGATGTCGATCGTCTGTTTCGAGCTCTCGATTCCTCAGGTGTCGTGATGCCGCCTCATTCCAACTCCTCCACAGCCGCCGGCTCGAAGCAGATTGCTGCTGAACGGCGAGGGCGCAGGAGCCGGCCATGAAGCCGCTCTCCGCCGTTGATCTCACCTCCCCCAAATTACCGCCGCAGAACGTCGAGGCCGAGCAATCGGTGCTTGGCGCAATTCTGTTGGATAACACGGCGATGGCCAAAGTGATGGAGGTGCTGACAGACGAGGAATTTTACCGCACCGCGCACCGCAAGATTTATCAAGCCATGCTGGAGCTGTCGGATCGGGGAGAAGTAATCGATCAGATTACGCTCACGGAATGCTTGAAAGCACGCTCCGAGCTCGAAGCGGTCGGAGGATCTGCCTACCTGGCCGAACTCGTCCAAGTAGTTCCGACGGCAGCGAATGTCCGTTATCACAGCAAGATTGTGCGAGACAAAGCGCTGTTGCGAGGGCTCATTCAGACTTCGACAGAGGTCGTGACGCGCGGGTACGATGGGACGGTGGCAGTCGATGAGCTGTTGGATTTTGCCGAGCGTTCGGTGTTCAGCCTTGCCCAGGGAAAGCTGGATCGTTCCTTCACTCCGGTCAATCAGATCATCAAAGAGAGTCTTGATGTCGTCGACAAGTTGTCCAAGCGCAAGGAACGTGTCACGGGCGTGCCGACCGGCTATATCGACCTGGATGACCTGACTGCCGGATTACAACCCTCGGACTTGATCGTCATTGCCGGCCGTCCGAGTATGGGCAAGACCAGTCTGGCGCTTGGAATGGCGCAGCATGCCGCGCTGCATGCCGGCACTGTCGTCGGCATTTTCAGCCTCGAAATGTCCAAGCCGCAACTCGTGCTCCGCATGTTGAGTTCCGAGGCCCGCGTCGATTCGCATGCGCTCCGGACCGGTCGGTTGCAAAAGGAAGACTGGTGGCGCCTCGCAGAAGCGGCCGGGAAGCTGGAGCAGGCGCCGATCTATATCGACGACTCCGGCGCCGTGACGGTGCAGCAGATGCGCGGAAAAGCGAGGCGGCTCAAGGCAGAGCGAGGCCTCGATCTGTTGATTGTCGACTATCTCCAACTCATGCAAGGGAAGAGCGACTCCGAGTCACGGCAGCAGGAAATTTCCGACATTTCACGCTCCTTAAAGACCCTGGCGAAAGAGCTAAATGTGCCGGTCATCGCCCTGTCACAGTTGAGTCGCGCAGTGGAAGCCCGGAAGCCGCCGGTTCCCATGTTGGCCGACTTGCGGGAAAGCGGAGCGATCGAGCAGGACGCCGATGTCGTGATGTTTATCTATCGTGAAGAAGTCTATGAACCTGCGACGGAGAGAAAAGGCATCGCCGAAATTTTGGTCAGTAAGCATCGTAATGGACCGATCGGGAAACGGGACCTATTCTTTCACGACCGGTTTGCCAAGTTCGAGAATCTCGAGAGTCGCGAGGTTGTTTGACGCGTTCTTTCTCGGGCCGGTATAATTCCCATCAGTCACTGTCCTTCGAATATTCCCCCTGCAAGTTGAGCGGATGATTGTGCAACGATTGTGTGAAGAGTGCCCGCAGCCACCCGCCCGGAGGGGTTCTGCGAACGTCGGAACGGTAGCTCTTCTACTGGTGGCTATATCCTGTGTCACCGCCGCCTGCCACAGCACGCCTCCTGCCCGTCCCGCTCCTGCTGCGGTCCCATCTGCCGTGCCGGTGGCTCCTCGTGCCATGCCTTCATCCTCCGATTCCCGCGCATCCTATCACTTTCTCCTCGGGTACCAAGCCGAGTTGGATCAGGAGACGGAACTGGCGATCAAGGAATATCAACTCGCGCTGCAAACAGATCCTGCTTCGAATTATCTCAAAGCCAGGCTGGCCGTGCTCTACTTCACCGCGGGGGATGTGCCGTCGGCGGTACGTTTTGCGGATGAAGTGGCCGACGTGCCGGGGCTGGATGCGCAGATGCTGGGGCAAATCGGCGGCATGTATGCGGCCGCAGGCAAGCCCGACAAGGGGTTGAGACTGTTCAATCGTGCCATTGAGCAGGAACCTCAGCGTAGCGAGCATTTCTTTGCCAAGGGGCTGTTGCAAGCCAATCAGAAGCAATATGTTGAAGCCGAAGACACGATTCGCGCTGGTATCAAGATCAGCCCGGACTCGGCAGTCGGGTACTACTATTTAGGTCGAATCGGGGTCGAAGCCAGAGATTTTGACAAGGCGACGACGCACTTTGAGCAGGCGGTGGCATTGAATCCGGCTTTCGAACCGGCGTACGTGGCCTTAGGGTCTGTCTATGAAGCCAAGCAGGATCGGGACAAGGCGATCGGGATCTATCGTCGCTACCTGCAGGGTGTGAATCCAAAAAATCGGGACATCCGGCATCACCTCATTCGCCTGCAAGTCTCGGCGAAGCAATACGACGAAGCGCTGCGGGAATTGCAGGAGATGTTGTCTGAGGATCCATCAGACCTCGACGCTCAGCTTCGGATGGGGCTCGTCTATGGGGAGCAGAAAGACTATCCCAAAGCCATTCAGCAGTTGAAACATATCCTCACGGTGCGGCCGGCGGAACTGAAAGTCCGTGACTACCTGGGGTATTTGTATGAGGAAACCAAGGATTACGCCAATGCGATGGAGTCCTATCGTTACAATCTGACGCTGGAGCCTTCGTATTTCGAGGGACATCTGCATTTGGGTGTGCTGCAGTACCGGACCAAGCAGTATGCCGAAGCCATTCAGCACCTTCGCGAAGCCAGCCGGTTGAATCCCAAGCAACCGGAGGCCCATATCGTCCTGGGGTTGTCGCACTTTCAGGTCGAACAGTATGAGCCTTCCCTCCAGGCGTTTCAGGAAGGGATTCGGCACAATCCGGACAATGCAGACCTGCATTTTAATGCGGGAACCGCGTATGACAAGCTGAACCGATTCGACGATGTGGTGAAGTCCATGCAGACGACGCTCGCCTTGGATCCGCACCACGCCGATGCTATGAACTACCTGGGATATAGCTATGCAGAACGCGGCGTGAAGATCGAAGAGGCGATTGCGCTGACCAAGCAGGCCGTCGCCCTTCGACCGACCAATGGGTATTACGTCGATAGTCTGGCCTGGGCCTTTTTCAAGAAGGGCCTGCTGGCTGAAGCGCTGGCGGAGATGAAACGGGCGGTTGCGCTGGTCGGCGACGATCCCGTGATTTATGAACATCTCGGCGAAATCTACTTAAAGCAGCAACATCTCTCGGATGGTCGGGAAGCGCTCCTGCATTCGCTGGAACTGGATCCGTCCAACGACAAGCTGATGCAGCGATTCCGTGAACTGGGTTTAGGCGATCCCGCCAAAGAAGAACGCATTCGCCAGGCGCTCCGGCGCGTTTCAGATCGCAAGGGCGCCACTCCGGCTCCCGCTCAGCAGTAATCCCTCTTTTTTTTCGCTTCATCGGGCATCCACGAACCGGGCTTCATCGCCTGCGGTCTTTCCACGCCCCGCACAAATCCTTTCCGTCTGGCGTCCCTCTCCCAGTCCTGAATTGCCGGGACCGGCTGTCTCCTATTTGTTGGGAATGGGAGCCGTGACTGTTCGATTCCGTCAATTTTTGGCACTTTCTCTTCTGAATTCAGGCCTGCGGGGGACTGTCGGGCGGCAATCGCTGGGAGATCTAAAAGAAAAGATCAATATTGACGTGATCTTATCAATCTTACCGGCACTCGGCGGTTTCGTGGCACAAGGCCTGCTTATAGAGCCCATATCTGCAGGGCGTCGGTGGTGGGTGAGCAGGTAAATCGGTTTTTCAGGATGTCTGTGCCCAAGTTCCATGCTGACTACATCGAAGCAACAAGGGTTCACGCTGATCGAATTGATGGTCGTGGTGGTGATTGTGGGAGTTCTCGCTGCGTTTGCCATCCCCAATTTTCTTCGATACCGGGCGCAGGCGATGCAGGCTGAGGCACGGTCGAACTTGGCGGGTATCTTCGTGGCAGAGACCTCGTTCTTCAGTGAGCGGAAAGAATATGGGAATTTTACAGATGTGGGCTTTGCCATCGCCGAAGGCGGGACGAACCGCTACACCTATCGGTCCGGTCTGGGAATTGGATCGGGGATGGGGCCGAACGGGGGCAATCTCTGTGGACCGTCCAGCAGCTGTGACACGATTCAGACGGCGTCTCCGATGCCAGGGGCAATGACATATACGGGAGCGGTAGGTAGCGCGACGGCATCCGCCTCTGGATTTACGGCCACCGCCGCAGCGGATCTCGATGGAGATGCCACGCATGACGGCTGGTATGTGAACGATGCGAAGCAGGGATTGAACGGGGCGGAGCCCAATGATGTGTCGAGTTAGTGAGAGCGCAAAACTTGTCAGAAGATGACGGAAAACGGAATGGAGTTCAGGCGGCGAGGCCAGAGGTTACGGACGGAATGGAGCTAAGTAAAGGAAATATAGAAGAAATGATAAGGAACTACAGGAAGGAGGTGTTGGGCATAGAATCTGCTGTTCCCAAGATCTGCTAGGCTTGAAAAAAGCTGTGTCGTACGAAGAGGCAAGGGAGAAGAACGTGTCGTATGAAGTGGCAACATTAGGAAAGGGAGGAAGTATGTTGAAGCAAATCAAGGGTCAAAAAGGTTTTACGTTGATCGAGTTGATGATCGTTGTGGCGATCATCGGTATCTTGGCGGCCATCGCCATTCCGAACTTCTTGCGTTACCAGGCGAAGTCCCGGCAGTCTGAAGCCAAGACTAACCTGGGCGCGATTTTCGTGGCGGAGACGGCTTATCTCAGCGAAAATTCACGTTACGGAAGCTTCTCGGAGATCGGCTATGCTCTGGCCGGCACGACGAACCGGTATACGTATCGCAGCCCGGCGATCCTTGGTAACGCTGCATCGTCTAACACGGTGGGTGTCGACCAGATCCCCTGTGGCGCCCCGGTGGGTTGCACGGTTCAAACTGATGCGGCTCCCGCCGTGCCCTCTTTGGCCAGCTCGACGGCCGGGTCAGTTGGCTTCACCGCTTCGGCCGTGGCCAGCATCGACAACGACCCGACGATCGATGGTTGGTCCGTCAATGATATCAAGGGCGGTCTGACCGTGGCGGTTCCTGACGACGTGATCAGCTAACGATCAGTCGCAGGGCTTTTCAGAGACGGGGGAGGAACCACGTTCCTCCCCCGCTTTCATTCCGGCTGACCGAGCAACCAATTCCGCGATCCATTCGCCGGCAGTCGCTCTAGCCGTTACCGCCTGCCCCGCCACAGTATTCAAATTCACTTTGCCAAATTGGGCTTGTCTGATAAAGCAGGAGATATCCGCTTCGGCAAGTGACCAAGACGTCGCTATGAACATGCTGCCTCCCATTTCGTTGCTGCTGGTCAGCGCACTCGTGATCTTCTCGCCCCTGCAGGAAGGCGGCACGACTCATCCCGCGCAAATGATCATCAGGCTGTTGATCGTAACGTGGCTGGGAATCGTGCTGGCGGCCGGCATTCGCGCCGGGCGACTTGCCATCCCTGTGTTGACGATGCGGTACGTGGTGCTGGCGTTTGTCGGTCTGGCTTTGCTGGCGACCATCCTTTCACCCTACGCTCATCCGAGCCGCCAGTGGTTCATTGTGATCGTGGGGTACGCGACGTTGTTCTATTTACTTGTCTCGTTCGTCGAGCGGTGGGAGCATATTCGCAGGCTGACCGTTGTGATCGTGCTGATGGGCGTGGGCGAAGCAGGCTGGGCCATCATGCAAGGATTGGCATGGAATGTCCTCAGGCCAAGCGGCACGTTCTTCAATCCCAATTTTCTTGCCGGATATCTCACGGTGGCCTGGACGATTCTGTTCAGCGTCGCCGTCTACGGGTATAGACAGGTCCCGGCACGTTCACGGCGGTGGATGTCTCCCGTTCTGTGGTGGATCGGGCTGGGGACAGCGTTGGGCGGCCTGTTCCTGGCTGTTCTGTTGACCCAGTCGCGGGGGGGCATGGTCGTATTCCTCGTCGGGTCGATCTTTGTGCTGACGGCCCGGTATGGATGGAAATTGGCCGGCAGCTGTGCGGCCGTGGTGGTGTTGCTCGGACTGTTTGTCCCGACGCCGGTCCGTGATCGAGTGTTGGCGGAGCATCAACAGAATCCTGTGTCCTATGCTCGTTGGCAGATGTGGCAGGGCGCGGTCGCACAGATGGTTGACCATCCGTTTGGCATCGGGTTGGGGCTGTATCAATACACGTTTCCTCTCTATGCGTTTCCGGTTGAGGGTGAAATTTCCCGGTTTGGAAAAGTGGCACAGACCCCACACAACGATTACCTGCAGTTGGGCGTCGAGATGGGGCCTGGATCGATTCTCGTGTTTGGCATCGGGATTGTCTTGCTCCTCCGCGAGCTACGGCGGGTGCTTCACTCTCGACTGCGGTGTTGGCAGAGAAGTCTGATGGTGGGGGCGGGGGGTGGAGCCATCGCACTACTGGTCCATGCCATGCTTGACTCGAGTTTGCGCGAGTCGGCTCTCGCGATCCTGCTGGTGCTCTGTGGCGCATTGATTGTGTCGGCCGCACGGCTGGCACAGCGGAAAACCGACAACGTGTCTGTCATACCGATCCATTCACGATGGGCGTGGGGAATCGGGGCGGCGTGTCTGGTGCTGGTTGCCGGGGCAGAAGTGACGCGAATGGGTGTGGCCTGGATGAAGTTTGACAGGGCTTCTCGTCAGGCCATGGCAGGTGAAACGGATGCGGCGATCGAAGGACTGAAGACCGCGGTAGCATTGGATCCAGGTAAGGCGCTGTACCATCACGGCCTGGGATCAGTCTATGCGAGGGCCTTCGAAGCCTCCCGCGACAAGCAGGTGTTCCAACTGGCCTATGCGGAGTTTAAGCGCGCGATCGAACTGAATCCGCTCGATAGCCGCCTGCTCGGGCTCTTGGGGCAGCTCTATGCTTCCGCAGCGAAAGTTCCCACTGCTCCGGTGGCATCCGATGATCAGCAGAAAGTCTGGTTGCGTGCTGCGGTTCAAGTCTACGAACGGGCCATCCGGCTTGCGCCGTTTTCCGCGATGTATCGATACGAACAGGCCCGGCTTTACTGGATGCTGGGTGAGCGGAACGACGCAGAACGTCGGGCAGCAGAGGCGGAAAATCTGGAGCCGAATTTTCTGCCGGCTCGTGCGTTGCTGGCTCGCCTGTGGATTGAAGCAGGGCAGGTCGACGAAGCCAGAGGGCAATTGCGTGAAATTCTGGCACGGCAGGCGCGCTACAAGGAGTGGAGCAAGACGAGTCTCGACCAGGCATTTTTGAATGTCGACGTCGCCCCGCTTCGTGCTGCAGTCGGAGAAAAGACGGTCGCCGGATGAAGGGCAGGACCTTGAAGCAGGGACTGATTCAGACAACCTTGGGATTGATGCTGCTCGCCGGTTCCTCGGTACTGCTTCATCTCCTGGATGGTCAACGGACTGCGGTGGCGCGAGCCGAGCAGCTGGCCTATCTCCCGAAAGGGGAATACCTGAAATTGGCGGTGCTCGGCTATCGGCAGGTCGTCGCGGATCTGATCTGGCTGCAGGCGGTTCAGCACATCGGTGCAAAGCGGGACACGCAGCTTGGGTATACCTGGACCTATCATGCCGTGGATGTTCTGACGGACCTGGATCCCACCTTCGTTCCCCCCTATCAAGCCACCGGGTTGTTTCTTGGAGTGCTGGTTGGCCGACAAGAGGAAGGCCTGGCGATCCTAGGCAAGGGAATCCGTCACAACCCATCGAGCTGGCAACTGCCGTTTCTAGCCGGATATGTCTCGTATTATGAACTCTGCAATCCGGTTGCGGGAGGGGAATACCTTCGCATCGCGGCACGCGTTCCCGGTTCCCCGGCCTATCTTCCTCAGTTGGCCGCGCGCATGACGGTCGAGAGCGGTGACCCGACGGCGGCGCTCGAATTTCTGGACCGGTTCTCCCGGAGCGTGACCGACGAACGGGTTCGCGAGGCCCTTCTGCAACGTATGAAAGAAATCGTCCAGGAAAAGGATCTGCGTTTCCTGGAAGAGAGCATCAGCCGCTATCGCGCAAAGTATGGGCAGCCTCCGGCAAAGCTTGAAGATCTGATGCTGCACGGGATCATTCAGCAACTGCCGGCGGATCCTTTGGGTGGTGAGTATGAGGTCGATGCCTTCAGCGGAGTTGTTCGTGCGACGTCGAAGCGTGACCGGCTTCGCATTCATGAAAAGGTGGCTTGTCAGGCAAAAGCCGGCGACGTGAGGCCTCAGGCATGGGCCAATCCCCTCCCGGCCCTGAAATGAAGATGGAGGCGTTTCGTGGACGATATTGTCACTGAAGATCTGAGTAAATCGTACCCGTCCGGTTGGCCAGGCCGGCCGCCGTTCGTTGCCTTGGATGGCCTGTCATTGACGGTCCGGCGGGGAGAAATCTTCGGCTTTCTCGGTCCGAACGGTGCCGGAAAAACCACGACCTTAAAAATCCTTCTCGGACTCGTTCGCGCGACCAGCGGGCGCGCGCATCTGCTGGGCGAGCCGGCTGGCGATGTGGCGACTCGCCGTCGGATCGGTTTTCTTCCCGAGTCGCCCTATTTTTATGATTATTTGACCGCGGAAGAGTTCCTCGGCTTTTACGGGGAATTGGCCGGCTTGAGTCGCGCCGTCACCACTCAGCGGGTGGACGAACTGTTGCAGCTCGTCGGGTTGGGCGAGGCGCGCACGAGGCAGTTGAGGAAGTTCTCCAAAGGGATGCTGCAACGCATCGGCCTCGCACAGGCACTCATCCACGATCCCGAACTGGTCATTCTCGACGAGCCCATGACCGGTTTGGACCCGGTCGGCAGAAAGCAGGTACGTGACCTGATTTTGAGTCTGCGGGATCGGGGAAAGACGGTCTTTTTCAGTACACACATTTTGCACGACGTCGAAATGATCTGCGACCGCGTCGGTATCGTCATGAAAGGGCGGTTGGTGGCCAGCGGCCGGGTCAATGAACTGGTCCGCCAAGACCATATCCAATCGGTCGAGATCGTATGCCAGCATATCAAGACGGAGGGCAATGCTCTCATTCACTCGCTCGCCACGCGGGTGTTGCAGCAGGGCCCGCAATGCTTGATCGTGCTGCCCAGTCCTGATGCGGTGGATGTCCTGGTGGGTGAGATCCGTCGTCAGGGGGGGCGCCTGCTTTCGGTGACGCCTCATAAGGCCTCCCTCGAAGATTTGTTTTTCCATGAGGCCGCGCAAGCGGTCTCACGTGTGCCGGCGCATGTGACCAGTGGGAGGGTGTCCTGATATGGGTGCGATCGGGGTCATCGCAGTGAATGCGTTCCGTGAAAGCCTGAGAGATAAGATACTCTACAATTTGGTGTTGTTCGCCGGGTTACTCATTGGACTGTCGGTGCTGCTCGCGGACCTCTCCATTACCGAGCATCACAAGGTGATCGCGGATATGGGCCTGGCGGCAATCAATCTGATCGGCGTGATTATCGCCATGTTCGTCGGCATCAGTTTGGTCAATAAGGAAATCGAGCGACGCACGATCTATACGATCATGGCCCGTCCGATCAGCCGCAGCTTTTTCATTATGGGAAAATATTTCGGCCTGACGTTGACGCTCCTGGTGAATATGTCCGTCATGCTGGCCGTCTTCCTGCTCACACTCTGGCTCTACCATGTCCCGATCGAGCCTTCACTGTTCCAGGCCGTGCAATTGATGTTCGTCGAGATTCTGGTGGTGACGGCGATCGCGCTTTTTTTCTCGACGTTTACTTCCTCGACGCTCAGCGCCATTTTTACCTTGGGGCTGTATGTCATCGGGCATCTGACTGCGGACCTGAGGGCGATGGTGGCGAATAGTGAGGGCGTGGTCGGGAAGGCAGTGGTCGACCTGTTGTACTACCTTTGTCCGAATCTGGAAATGCTTAATATCAAGGGCCAGGCGGCTGTGGGTGTTTCTGTCGCACCGGAGTATATGATGCTCGCGTCCCTCTACGGGTTGCTGTACGCGGGGGTGTTGCTGACGGGTGCCTGCCTGGTGTTTCAACGGCGAGATTTCTGATCCACGGTCCTGCTGCATCGGTGCGCTGAAGCGGCGCGACGAGTCTCATCACTGATAGGGCGTCACGCGCATCATTCCTGCCCAGGCCAGACGGCCGGACGGCGGGGGTTCTCAGCCAAAGGCTACGAAATGGCGTCGCGGCAATACGGCCTCTCCCCCCTCATGGTCTTTACCAGTATGTCCTCGCATTGGAACCTGCTCTGCCTATTGACCAAGCGCGAAATCGTCAGCCGTTATCGAGGGTCGCTGCTGGGCGTGGTATGGGCGTTTCTGCATCCGACGGTCATGCTGGCTGTGTATACGATTGTGTTCAGGGGCGCGTTCGGTATGCGGTGGGGGCGGGACGGCGAGAGTGCCCTGGATTTCGGCCTCCTGCTGTTCTCGGGGCTGATCATTCATGCCTTGTTTGCTGAGAGTATTCATCGGGCGCCGTACCTGATCGTGAATCATAGCAACTACGTCAAAAAGATTGTCTTTCCGCTGGAAATTCTCGCCTGGACTTCCCTCGGCGCGGCGCTCTTTCACGCGGCCATCAGTGCACTTGTGTTGATCGTCTTTTACGGTATCCTCCACCATTCGCTGCATTGGACGATGTTGTTGATCCCTGTCCTACTCCTGCCGCTGGCCCTGGTGACGATCGGAATCTCCTGGTTTCTCGCCTCCGCCGGTGTGTTCCTGAGGGATCTCGGTCACGCGAGCGGCCCGGTCACCACTGTGATGTTGTTTCTGTCGCCGGTGTTCTATCCGGCCTCGGCATTGCCTGAACCCTATCGGGTCCTGCTCCATGCGAATCCGCTCACCTTTCTCATCACTCAAGCGCAGGATGTGCTCATCTGGGGAAAGGCTCCATCCTGGGTCGGCATCGGCCTCTATTGTGTGTGCAGCTACCTGATCGCATGGGCCGGGCTCCTGTGGTTTCAGAAGACACGGAAGGCGTTTGCCGATGTCCTCTGAGTGGGCCATCCGTGTGCACAATCTGTCGAAAACCTACCGGCTGTACGATCACCCGGGCGACAGGGGGAGGCAGTGGATCCTGCCTGCGGTGCAGAAATGCCTCGGACGCAAACCCGCGCAATATTACCGCGAGGTGCATGCTGTCGAAAATGTGTCCTTCGAGGTGAAGAAGGGGGAGACGCTCGGCATCATCGGTCGAAACGGGTCCGGGAAGTCCACACTGTTGCAGTTGATCGTGGGGACCTTGAGTCCGACAGGCGGAACGATCGAAATCGATGGTCGGGTTGCGGCGCTGCTGGAACTGGGAGCGGGCTTTCATCCGGAGTTTACGGGTCGGGAGAATGTGTTTCTCAACGCGTCCTTGCTCGGTCTGTCGCGAGCGGACATCGACGCGCAGTTGGATGACATGCTGGCGTTCGCCGATATCGGAGCCTCGATCGATCAGCCGGTGAAAACCTACTCGAGCGGCATGGTGGTTCGTCTGGCCTTTGCCGTGATGGCGCATGTGAAGGCCGACATTCTCGTCATCGATGAGGCATTGGCGGTGGGGGATGCATTTTTCGTTCAGAAGTGTATCCGATTTCTCAGAGCCTTTATGGAGCGGGGCACGGTCCTCTTCGTGAGTCATGATTCCGCTGCGGTGCTGAGTCTCTGCCGGAAGGCGCTCTGGCTGGAGCATGGGCGGATTGCCGGTATCGGTGAGGCGAAGACGGTGTGCGATGGGTACCTGCACGAGGCCTATGCCGTGAACCGGGGCGAGGCCGGTGCGGAGGCTTCCGAGGTGTCGTCCGCATCCAGATCTGACGCGATTCAGTTAAGGCCTCCCGTGATCTCTGAATCGAAGGGCGAACAGGGCCTGCAGCATGCGGAGAATGTCTCAGGTCCAGAGGGTCGCCAAGCGCGGATCGAGAAGATACGGTTCAGCGATGCCGTTGGCCGAACGGTCCATACGGTGAGCAAGCGCGAACGTGTGTCGCTACGAATTTGGTGCCGGACGTCCATATGGATGAGGAGTCCGATCGTCGGGTTTCTCGTGCGGGATCGATTCGGCCAATCCCTCTTCGGCGCCAATACCTGTCTGGTCGGACAGGGGGTATCGGATGCTGTGGCGCCGGGGAGCAGCTTTGTCGCGGTGTTGGAATTTGTGATGCCGGTGCTTCATCCGGGCGATTACGCGATGAGTGTTGCACTTGCCGACGGAACGCAACAGCAACATGTGCAACATCATTGGATGCATGATGCGCTGGCATTCACCTCCGCACCGACGGAGCCATGTTTTGGCCTCTTTGCCGTTGAATTAGTGCAGGCTGGTTTGCGCCGGACTTCCACGCAGGATTCTCGAGATGAAAGAGCCAATGACTCCGTTGCCCTGTAGAGTGTGCGGAGGCGATGCCTTTGTGCATCACGACGTGTTGTGGAGCGACCTGATCAGCCAATGGGGCTTATCAGCCGCTGAGGCGGACTATATCAACGTCCAGCAGGGAACCTCCTGTTCCACCTGTGGCTCAAATGTCCGATCGATTGCGTTGGCGGATGCCCTGTTGCGATTCACCCACGTGAGTTCGACACTAAAAACATGGGTCGGATCTGATGCGGCTCGCGCCTATACCGTGCTGGAGATCAATGAAGCCGGTTCCCTGAGCAGTGTCCTTGCCACCATGCCCGGCCATCGGCTCGTGCGTTATCCGGATTACGACATGATGGCGTTGCCGTTCGAAAGTGGATCGTTCGATCTCGTGGTTCATTCCGACACGCTGGAACATGTGCCGGATCCAGTCCGTGGATTGCGGGAGTGCCGGCGTGTTCTACGACGTGGAGGCGCCTGCATTTTTACCGTCCCCGTGGTGGTGGGACGCCTGACGAGGAGCAGAAAAGGATTGCCGCTCAGTGTCCATGGCAGCGAAGGCTGTCAGGACTCCTCACTGGCGGTGCACACTGAATTCGGCGCGGATGTCTGGTGTCAGGTCTTGGAGAGCGGATTCGACGAGTGCCGGGTGGTGCCGTACCGGTTTCCTGCAGGCATCGCAGTAATTGCGGGTCTGTCTGAGTCGGCGGCGACGAAAGGGGGCCAGCGGTGAACAAGACAGGCCACGTGTTGCCGGAGCTCGAGGCAACCGGTGAGCGATTCCTGCCCGAGATGCAGGGAACCATCGCGCTGGAGCATTTGCACCGGTACGCCCTGGCCCGGGACTTTGCGGCCGGGAAGGTCGTCCTCGATATTGCCTGCGGTGAAGGCTACGGGTCGGCCGTCCTGGCCGGCGTGGCTGCGCGTGTGTACGGCGTGGACATTGCTCCCGATGCCATCGCCCATGCAAAGGCTAAATATCAGCGATCTAATGTGGAGTTCCTCACCGGCCGTTGCGCGGACATTCCGCTCGCCGATGGCGCCGTCGATCTGGTCGTCAGTTTCGAGACCATTGAGCACCATACCGAGCATGAAGAGATGTTTGCCGAAATCAAGCGCGTCCTGCGACCGGGCGGCCTGATGATCATGTCCAGCCCTGACAAGCGGGAGTATACGGAACGTGCCAATCATGCCAATGCTTATCATGTGAAGGAACTCTATGCGGAGGAGTTCCAGCGGCTGGTGGAGCGCTACTTTACGCGTGTCGCCATTCTTGGACAGCGTGTGTTGTATGCGTCGGCGATCCTGCCGTCAGGACGCCTCGGGGAATCGATTCATTATCACCGCGAGCATAGTGCAGGAATCCAGTCGGCACATGGCTTGGTGCGGCCTTGCTACCAGGTCGCCGTGGCATCGGACGCCGAAATACCCTTGCTGTCCGGCAGTCTGTTCGAGGAGATCGGTGAGTCGGATCCGGAAATCCGATTGCTCCGGCATCAGTTGGACCATGCCCGGCAGCGGACTGCCGGCTTGGAGGATGAGGTCACGGGACTCAAGAGGGCGATCGACTCCATCCTACATTCACACTCCTGGCGTGCGACTCGGCCCCTCCGTGCGGCAGCCAATCTGCTTCGGGCGATCACCGGCAAACCAACTGAAACGGAGCCGTAGGTCCTGTTTCCAAATGACCGTATGAGCCTTGTGACCCAACGATTGGTGAAGTCCTTCCGGTTCGCGAAGTTTTCCCTCGTGGAAGGCCTCTCCTGGTACAGACGGCACGGCCGCTTGCCGAAAGGATCGGAGTGTGTCGACCTGTTTCGAAAAGCGTTTTTCCGGTTCAAGATCCTCGCGCATCGAGCCGCCCCCGCTCCCAAAACGATTGAACAGGTCCTCCCGCCTTACGAGGCGTGGTTGCGGGTGAATGCGTGGAATACGCGGATGCGCGACGACCTGCGCGATCGGCTCAGCAAGCAGGCGGGCTCCCTGCCCACGATCTCGATTGTCATGCCGGTACACGATCCGCCCGTTGAATTTCTTGAGCGAGCGATCGAGTCGGTATGCGCGCAGGTCTGCGAGCGATGGGAACTCTGCATCGTGGATGATGGCAGCACGAACCAGAATGTGCGTGCGGTGCTGGAACGGTGGAGCGCCGTGGATCCTCGAGTTCGAGTCGCTTGTCTGGCGCAGAACGTCAATATCAGTGCGGCCACCAACAAAGCCGCCGCGCTGGCCGGCGGCGAGTTTCTGTTGTTTTTGGATCACGACGATGAGTTGACGCCGGATGCCGTCGGGGAGGTCGCACTGTTCCTCGCTGAACAGCCTGGTGTGGATGCGGTGTATTCCGACGACGACAAGATCGATCTGTCTGGCAGGCGGTATGCGCCTCAATTTAAACCCGACTGGTCGCCGGAACTGCTCCTATCCTACATGTATCTGAGTCATGTATTCGTCGTGCGCCGGGCCTTATTCGAGTCGGTCGGCGGTATGCGGGTTGGTTTCGAAGGCGCTCAAGATTACGACTTGGCCCTGCGGGTGGCGGAGCAGACATCTGCCTTTGGACACATTCCAAGAGTGCTCTATCATTGGCGGGCCTTGCCGGGGTCGACGGCCACCAGCGGCGCGGCGAAACCGGCCAGTCTCGAAGCGGGCCGGAGGGCGGTGGCCGAAGCCTTCGAACGCCGGGGTATCACTGCCCGTGTGACTCAACCGGAGTTCGCCGCCCAGGGCAACCTGGGCATCTACAGTCATGAGTTCCCGGACGAAGGCCCCACGGTCACCATTATCATTCCAACGAAGAATCAGCCGGCGATCCTTCGTCGATGCATCGACTCTCTCCACAGCACCACCTATCGGAATTACGAGGTCGTCATCATCGACAATGAGAGCGACGATCCTGAAAGCCTCGCCTATCTCCGGTCACTTCCGCATCGCGTCATTCGTATCCCCAATCCATCCGGGCGGTTCAATTATGCGGCCATCAACAATCGCGCAGTGGAAGCCGTGACCGGTGAGTTTGTGTTGTTCCTGAACAATGATACCGAGGTGAAGGTTCCGCGCTGGTTGAGTCAGATGGTGGGATATGCACAGATGCCCGGTGTCGGTGCGGTCGGGGCGAAGCTGATATTTGCCGACGGCCGCATTCAGCATGCCGGTGTGATTCAGGGCTTGTATCATGGCCTGGCCGGGCCGGCGTTTAAGCTGACGCCTGCGTGGGAACACGGCTATCTGGCGTATGCCTCCGTCGTCCGTAATTACTCGGCGGTGACCGCTGCCTGCCTCTTGACCTCGCGGAAGCGGTTTCTGGAACTCGGCGGGTTCAACGAAGCGGAGTTCGGCGTTGCCTACAACGACGTCGACTACTGCTATCGCCTGGTCGACCAGGGGTATCGCTGCGTCTACTGTCCTGACGCGCAGCTCACCCACTATGAGGGGTTCTCGCGCGGGTTCCGCGACGATCCCGCCGAAGTCGTGGCGTTTAAGCAGAAGTATAAACGTCGAAACGATCCCTGGTATAGCCCTTCGCTGTCCCTCGTCGATGAGAGTTTTCAGCTAATCCCGCGAAAACTGGCTTCCCGCCGACAGAAGCCGATCCCGATCGTCATGACCGCGCTGAGCCTGAATTGCGAAGGGGCACCCTGGAGTCAGTACGAACTGACCAAGGAGCTCGTGAAGCGAAAGCTGATTCAGCCCATCGTGTTTTCTCCGGTGGATGGTCCGTTGCGTGTGCTCTATGAAGAGCAGGGAATTTCCGTGATGATCGATCGGCATCCTCTCTGGGGTGTCACGAACCTCACGGAGTACGAGGCCGCTATCGCGGCCTTCTCCTCCAAGTGTCTCTCGTGGGGAGCGGAACTGATCTATGCCAATACACTCCAGAGTTTTTATGCCGTCTCGGCGGCGCACCAGGCGAGATTACCCTCGGTGTGGAATCCGAGAGAGAGCGAGCCCTGGCAGACCTATTTTGATTATTTGCCTGACGGCGTCATTCAAAAGGCCTACGATTGCTTTGCCTGGCCTTATCGGGTGGTGTTTGTCGCCGACGCGACCCGCGATGCCTATGCCGCACTCAACACGCGCCACAATTTTATAGTGATTCGCAACGGCTTGGACCGGACACGTATTGAGCAGGCTCGTAGGGAGTGGACAAAGGCAGAGGCTCGCGCGTCCATCGGGGCGGGTGAAGGGGAGATCGTCATTCTCCTGCTTGGAACCGTCTGTTCGCGGAAGGGGCAGCAGGATCTGGTCAACGCCGTGGCGGCGATGTCCCCGGAGTTACAAGACAAGATTCACTGCTATATCGTGGGAGATCGGCCAGGCGACTACAGTGCGGAATTGCACGGCCTGGTCAAGCAACTGCCTGCTTCATTGTGCAATAGGATGCACATCGTGCCGGAGACGCGCCAGACGACACAGTATTATCTGGCAGCCGACCTGTTCGTCTGCACCTCCAAGCTGGAGAGTTATCCCCGCGTGGTTCTTGAGGCAATGGCGTACGGTCTTCCTATCGTCACCACCCCCGTGTTCGGCATCCGTGAACAGGTTCAGGAGGGCGTTAATGCATTGTTTTACGAGCCAGGAGACAGTCGTGCGCTGGCCGCACGATTGCAGGGCCTGATTCAGGATGAACCACGTCGCTCCTGCATGGCCGCGCAGAGTGCTCATGTGCTCGCCATCGGGACGGACTTCGACGAAATGGTCGAGGCCTATGGGGAGATCTTTGCCGAAGCCTGGTTGACAGGCGGAGAGCGGTTGTCATGAGGGTGAAGTTCAATCTTGAAACGCCGGTGGGTAACAGCCTGCAGGGAATCGTCCGTTTGTCAGGCTGGTATATTCCTGAGCACGGCCGTCGTCCGGAACTCTATGTCGCCTGCAACGGGAAGCGAGAGGCCGCGCTGGAATGGGGAAGTATTCGGCCGGATGTTTCCTCCGTCTATCCGGCACAGTCTCAGTCGATCATCAGCGGGTTTCAAGGCGACCTGTGGGTGGGTGAACATCTGCAGGGGCAGGAACTGGATGTCGCAGTGTTGGATGCGGCCGGGCAGAATCGGGAACTCTTTCGGCGCACCTACGTTATCGGGGCCTCCAGTGCCCCCGTCACACGAGACCGCTCGTTCAACCTCTTTGATCTCCTCGTGTGTCCAGAGTGTCGTTCTCCTCTTTCGAAACAGGATCCCGGGTGGGTCTGTCCCAGGTGCGCGATGCCCGTGCATCTTCGGGCGGGCGTGCCGCATTTTCTCCATGAGCTGGGAACTCCTTGCCTTCATCTGAGCGAGCAGACGAGCACCCATCCCTATTCCTCCGACGTGCTCGACATCCTTGGCCGCCATCGCGCGGGCCTGGTGCTCGATTTCGGGGCCGGCCACACACCCAGGGAATTGTTGCGCCCCCATGTCGTCTATCTGGATGCCGTTCAGTACCAGTGGACCGATCTGGTTTGCACGCGCGGACGGTTGCCGTTTCGCGATCACACCTTCGATGCCGTCGTGAGTCAGGCGGTCTTCGAGCATCTCGAGGACCCGCATCAGACCGCGCGTGAGCTCTATCGTATTCTAAGGCCCGGCGGCCTCATCCACCTTGATACGGCCTTCATGCAGCCGCTGCATGGTGATCCCTGGCATTTCTTCAATATGACGCAACACGGCCTGCGGCAGGTCATGGCCCCGTTTCAGGAAATCCGGTGCGGTATCAAGAGCTACCAATACCCGTCGGCCGGTTTGTTGATGCAACTTGAAGCTATCACGCCGTTTATCACGTCCAGGAAATGGCGCAAGACCATCGCGAAATGGCACAAGGAATTACAGGCGGGAGCAGGGGAGTTCGACGACTCGCTCGGGGAATTCGGTCGGACCACGCTGGCCGCCGGGTTTTACTTCGAAGGACGGCGTCCATAGCTAGACGATACGCGGACGTTTACGTCCTGTTGCCACGAGTCACGGATTCATACCGTCAGTGATTGCTTCGTCCCTGCCCGCAAGGTCATCGCCGGTGCGGACACATGACATATCCGAACGGTACCGATTAGGGAGGCCTGTGGTGCGAGAGATCCTCATTCCGGGAATCATGCGCGTGCTCCGTGGCTTGGAACGGGTCCATACAGCACTGGGTCGTCGCGTATTGCCGCAGACGGCAACATTCATGAGTACCGATGAACACCGCGTCTCGGACTACTGGGGCAAGCAGTTCGAGGCCATGCGGACGGACAGCTCCTACTGGCTCAACAACAAGCTGGTCGAGGAGTCGACGTATCGCCTGATGACCGATACCCCCAAACATTGGCTGGGCTGGCTGCTGAACGACTATTTTGCCCATCGTACGTTCAACCGCTCGCTGAGCGTCTGTTGCGGGGACGGCGCCCACGAGATTCAGCTCTATACGTCGGGCAAGGTGCGATTTGTCAGCGGGGTTGATATCTCGGAAGGCGCGATCATGCAGGCGAACGGACGCTTTGAAGCGATCGCCGCGCCTCAGGACCGGTATCGCTTCGAGGTGCGGGATGTGAATGCACTTACGATCGACGGCACGTTCGATCTGATTCTTTCGACAGGAGCCTTGCACCACACGACCAATCTTGAAGCCCTCCTGGCGACGGTGGAGCGTGCGCTGGAGCCGAACGGCTACTTCATCGTGGTGGAGTTCATCGGACCGAACCGGTTTCAATGGACCGACCGGCAAGTTGAGATCGCGAACCAGGTGCTCAGTGTCCTCGATCCATACTACTTACGCGACGGCAGGCAGACCAAATTCGAGCGGCCCTCGGTCGAAAGCATGATCAAGAGCGATCCATCGGAGGCGGTGCGATCTGCCGAGGTCTACCCATTGGTGAAAAAGCATTTCGAGATACGCTATGAGCGATTTTACAACGGGACACTGCTCCATCAGCTGCACCCTCTCCTGAGATCTGAGCTGGCGAATCGCGGGCAGCGGGACTTCGATTCCATCGTGAAGTTGATTCTTTTGATGGAAGACCTTTTGATCAAGGGCGGCGTATTGCCGTCCGATTTCGTATTCCTCATTTGTCAGAAGCCGATGCCTGGCACCCGGCGATCAGAATAGAGGGGAGGTCCCGGCGTATGTGCGGCATTGTCGGCCTATGTGATCGCATGGAGCCTAATCAGGCCCGTCGTCTTTTGCGGCGATTGCTGGAGACCATGGAGGCGCGCGGCCCGGATGGTTCGGGAGAGTTTGTCGAAGACTATATCGTGATGGGGATGAGGCGGCTGGCGGTGATCGACGTGGAAGGTGGAGCGCAGCCGCTTCTGAGTCGTGACGGACAGGTGGTGGCCTTCCAAAACGGGGAGATCTATAACCACGTCTCCCTCCGCCATGAACTGGAACAACAGGGTGCGGTGTTTCGAACAGTCAGTGACACGGAGGTCCTGGCGCATGGGTACGACCATTGGGGAATCGACGGGTTGCTGGCGAAGCTCGACGGAATGTACGCCATTGCGATCCTCGATCGCCGGAACCAGCAGCTGCATCTTGCGCGCGATCGTTTCGGCGAGAAGCCGCTTTACTACAGTGCGACGTCGAATAGGTTTGCCTACAGCTCGAATACGAGAGCGCTGGCACTGTTGCCGTGGGTCGATTGCGACATTGCTGCGGGCAGCGTCGATCGGTATCTGGCGCTGCACTATGTGCCCGGGCGCCGGACGATTTTCAAAGGGATTCAGCGTGTGTTGCCCGGCGAGCGGCTGACGGTCTCCTTGCGATCGCTCACGCTCCATCATGAGCGATACTACAGTCCGGCGGTACGCCCGCTCGTGCCGGTGGACACCAGCACACTGCTGGAGCGGATCGAACAGGCCGTTACCAGCAGATTGGTGGCCGATGTCCCGGTCGGCGTGTTTCTTTCCGGTGGAATCGATAGCTCCATCGTCGCATCCCTCGCGGCGCGGCACCATCCGGCCATCGACACCTTCTCCATGGGGTTCAAGGATGCGCGGTACGATGAGTCGGTACATGCCGAGGTGGTGGCTCGCGCGATCGGTTCCTCGCACCACCATTTTACGTTCGATGAAACCGCGTTCCAGGAATTGTTGCCGGCGGTGGTCGAGAGCCTGGATGAGCCGCTCGGCGACCAGGCGTTGCTGCCGACCTACTGGTTATGCCGGGAGGCAAAGCGGCATGTCACGGTGGTGCTGTCCGGAGAAGGTGCCGACGAAGTGTTTGCGGGATATGACTATTACGGCACCATGTTGTCGCGTCGGTCCTGGCGTGCAGGGCTCAAGGAGTGGGCCACCGGCCGCAGGTCGTCTGGTACGCCTCACAGTCTGTGCGACAATTCATGGCCGGTGACGCCATCCGGATTTCCCCTCGTCATGGATTCAGGCGGGCGCCGGGGTATCCTTGGAGAGCCGGTGCACGATCCCGATCCCTGGGAAGAGTCTCTTCTGTCATCTCTCGACGCCGCAGAGAATCCCCTTCAGCGCGCCACCCTTACTGATGTCTTGACGTGGTTGCCCGATGATCTGCTCGTCAAGCTCGATCGAATGGCCATGGCCAACAGCCTCGAAGGGCGTGCCCCGTTCCTGTCGCCGGCGCTGGTCGAGGCGGCGCTCCGGCTTCCTGAGGCCCAACGGATGACCGGGGCACAGACCAAGATCGCCCTCCGCGAAGTGGCCGCTCTGTTGCTTCCTCAAACTATCGTCCGGCGAAAGAAACACGGGTTCATCCTTCCCATGGCCAAGTGGCTCCAGCAATGGTTGGGACGAGTGGGGAACCTGGGGGACTATTTCAATCTGCATCGCATCAAGGAGTTCGACGTGGCTGCCGCCGTGTCCTTGGTGGAGCGGGAGCTGGTTTCGGATGGACCGAACGAGCGTCTTCTCTTCTCGCTGGTGATGTTGGCTGAATGGCACCACTCCTTCTTCAGGCGGATGGCTGCTGACTTCAGGGCATGATGGCCGGCCGTCGCTGCTGCGGCTGAAACCGCCGCCGTCTGTTCGTGGCGCAATCCCCCCATTCCCCCCGTCAAAAACAGCGAAAAACCTATCCTTGCCTGAGAACTTCGGTACTATTTGAGCAGTCGGTCGTGCGCGCGCAACCGGCTGATATTTCACCGCAACAGGGCAGAAACACGTGCAATGACGGTCACGTATTTCTCGAAAAGCTCGAGCATCGGTCCCAGCAGTCGCTACCGCGTCTTTCAATTCCTGCCTCATTTCCAAGCAGCAGGGATCGACTGTCACGTGGATGCCCTGTTTGGAGAGACCTATTTCTCGATTTTGAACGTGCGATCGTGTGCGCTGCGGACCCTGTTGAAGATTCCCTATGCGCTCGTCTGTTTTCTTCAACGACTGTGGACTCTGTTGACCCTTGGCAGGCGGGACCTGATCGTGATCGAGGGGCAGCTCTTTCCCTATGCGCCTCCGTTGGTCGAACGGCTGCTGTGCTGGTGCCGATATCGAGTGGCGATCGAAATGGATGATGCGATCTATCTGACTCCCGGACATCAGAAGAAAATGCCTGCGCTGCTCTCAATGACCACAGGCGCCATCGTCGGGAACGACCGGCTCGCCGCCTATGCGAAGCAGTTTTCGTCGCGGGTCTGTGTCGTTCCCACAGTCGTCGATACGGAACGATTCAAACCGGATTCGACGAGATCCACCGGTTCATCTGCACAGAACTCGGATGCCATCACGGTCGTGTGGATAGGCCTGGCGTATAACCTGAAATGTCTGGATGTGCTGGCGCCGGCTCTCCGCACGCTGCAATCCAAGTTTCGCCTCACGCTCCGTGTGGTCTGTTCACAGCGACCGCACATGCCGGGTGTCGAGATTGAATTCAGATCCTGGGATTTTCAGCGGGAGGTGGCGGATCTGCAGGATGCCACGATCGGCGTGATGCCGCTTGAGGACACCGAGTGGGCCCGGGGCAAGTGCGGGCTGAAGCTCTTACAGTATCTTGCGGTGGGGGTGCCTTCGGTGGCTTCTCCCGTCGGAGTGAATCGCGACATCATTGCGAACGGGGAGAATGGATTTCACGCCGTCACCGAGCAGGAGTGGTACGAGCGTCTCGAGACACTCTGCCGGCAGCCCCAGTTGCGGGCTCGAATGGGGCAGGCGGGGCGTCGGACCGTGGAGGAGCGGTACTCCCTGGCGGTGTGGGGCCCCCGGCTTGCCGACGTGTACCGGACCTTGGCAGGAAATGGGCGTGTGAATGAGATACACCGGGCAGTTCACAGCCCTGTGTCCGGCCAGCGTCGTTCGACAGGAGCCCGATGATTCTGCTCATGCTCACATTTGTGGTCGCGATGCTCCTCTCGATCTACGGCGTGCCGATCGCGCGTCGCGCGGCTCTGAAGTTCGGCATCGTGGATAATCCGGATGGCCGGCTGAAGCATCAGCGCGAGCCGGTGCCCTATCTAGGTGGATTGGCGATCTATCTCGCGTTTCTGGTGAGCCTGGCCTTTACCTTCGAGTTCCGGCAGGACGTGCTCGGCATCGTGCTCTCCGGGACACTGATCGTCATGCTGGGGCTGATCGACGATTTCGGGGTGTTGTCGCCGGGAACCAAACTCGCGGGCCAATTCCTGGCGGTGTTCGTGCTGATCAAGAGCGGCATTCGCATCGAAATCGCCTCCTTGCCCGATTGGGTCGATATCGTGCTGACGGTGTTCTGGATGATCGGCCTCATCAATGCCTTCAACCTGCTGGACATCATGGACGGGTTGTCGGCCGGTGTCGGCGTCATCAGTGCCGCATTTCTATGCGTGGTGGCGATCCTGAATGGCGATCAGGCGATCGCGTTCATGCTGGCGGCGCTCATGGGAAGCCTGCTCGGCTTCCTTCGATACAACTGGCGGCCGGCGTCGATCTACATGGGCGATTCCGGCGCGATGTTCATCGGTCTGATGCTGGGCGCCCTGTCGATGATCGGCAAATACACCACTGGCCATTCCGTCTCGCTGCTGACGCCGGTCTTGATTCTGGGTATGCCCATTTTCGATACCCTGTTTGTCATGTATATCCGGTTCTTGCGCGGCCTGCCGGTGTTTCTCGGCAGTCCCGATCACCTTGCGATTCGTTTGCGGCATTGGGGGCTTTCGGTGACGCAAGTCGTCCTGCTCAGTTATCTCGGCGCGGCGTTGTTGGGGGGAATCGGCCTGCTGGTCATGGCCGTGCGCCAGGATCTTGCCGTGGTGCTCAGTGGCCTCACGGTGGTGTGTCTCGCCTTGGCCGCCGTGGCCTTGACGCGTGTGAAGGTTTCGACCGGAACCGTGGCCGTGAGTGCCGAGGCGGTCCCGGCGCGTTCGACAGAAAGGACCGGCGTAGTATGATTTTAATCGTCGGGGCTGGATTGGCGGGGCTCAGCGCGGCCTATCACTTGCGCGGGGTGCCCTACAAGATTCTAGAGCGGGAACGCGAGGTCGGAGGGCTCTGCCGTTCGTACGTGAAAGACGGGTTCACCTTCGACTATACGGGGCATCTGCTTCACTTCCGGCAGACCGCAATCAAGGCGCTGGTCGAGAGCCTGCTGCCGGACAAACTTCAGCGGCATGCCCGCAGATCCTACGTCTATTCTCATGACACCTACACCGAGTATCCGTTTCAAGTGAATACACATGGCCTCCCACCTGAAGTAGTGCGGGAATGCCTCTTGGGGTTCATCGCCACGCTGTCGAATCCATCATCCAAGCCTCCGGCGGAGAGCCGGTCGTTCGAACAATGGATCGTCGAGAGCCTAGGCGAGGGTATTGCGAAACATTTCATGGTGCCCTTTAACGAGAAGCTGTGGCAGGTGCCCCTGGATGAGCTCACGTCCGACTGGGTGTCGTGGCTGGTGCCCAAGCCGGATGTGAAGGATGTTGTCAATGGTGCCTTGGGAATCAAGGACAAGGCCTTCGGCTACAATCCGTCGTTTCAGTATCCCGCAACCGGCGGCATCAAGGTCTTGCCGGAAGCCTTTCTCCCGTCGGTCGAGAACTTGTCGTACGATTCGGAATTGGTAGAGATCGAGACGGGCCGGCGACGAGCGGTCTTTCGCAGCGCACAGGGCGAACGGACGGAGGTGTACGACCGGATCGTGTCGACGATCCCCCTGCCTGATCTAGTGCGGCGTTGTGTGGATCTCCCGGCATCGTTGCGGGAATTGGCTGCGTCGCTGCGATGGGTTTCTGTGTCTAACGTGAATCTGGCCGTCGCCCGTGAGCGCATTTCCGACAAACATTGGATCTATTTTCCCGAGCACCGGTATCCGTTTTATCGTGCCGGGTTTCCGATGAATTTTTCTCCGTCCATGGGGCAACCCGGCTGCAGTTCCCTCTATGTGGAAATCTCGCACCAGCCGGCTGAACGGGAATCCGATGCTTCGCTCATCGAGCGAGTCCGGCGGGGGTTGGAGCAGGCGGGGGTGCTCCTGCGGAATGATGAGCTGGTGATGTCGGATGTGAAAGATCTCTATTACGCCTATGTCTTGTTCGACCGGTATCGTGGCCGTGCGGTGCAAGAGTTGCTAGCCGAGTTGGAGCGACGCGGGATTTCGTCGATCGGGCGGTATGGATTGTGGGAACACACGTCGATGGAGGATGCGATTGCCCAGGGGCAACAGGCGGCTGCGCGATTACGGATGAAGGCCGCGGCCTGAGCGCGTGAATGTCATGCATGTAGTCTGTCACGTCATTACGAAACTGGAGTTGGGCGGCGCGCAGGAAGTGGCGATACAGGTCGTATCGGGCTTGGACCGCAGACGATTTCGTCCGGTTCTCCTGGCAGGGCCGGGTGGGCTGCTGACCGACGAGGCGTATGCGCTGAAAGGTGTCGAGGTAGGGACGATCCCGTCGCTCGTTCGTGAGATTCGTCCCCTCCATGACCTGCGCGCATTGTGGGAACTGGTGGGGACGTTTCGACGCCTCCGGCCAAAGATTGTGCACACCCACAGTTCAAAAGCTGGTATCCTAGGGCGGTTAGCCGCCTGGCTCGCGGGTGTCCCCTGCATCCTGCACACGATACACGGGTACGGCGTGACGCCCGCGCAGCCGTTCTGGCAACAAAAGGCATTGATCGCACTGGAATGGATGGTGGGCCGGATCACCACCCATTGGATTGCCGTGTCGCAGGCCGACCGCCGGCAGGGCATCGAGTGGGGGCTCTTTACCGCGTCCAAGGTGTCGGTGGTGAGACCGGGAATCGATCCGACGGCGTTTGCGGCACGTATCGAGTTGCCGGAGCGTGACCGTCTTCGGGCCATGCTCGGAGTGGGCCCTGATCAGCTGCTGGTGGGAACGGTCTCGTGCTTGAAACCGCAAAAATCTCCCGAAGACTTTGTCCGCGTCGCCGCGCTCGTGTGTCAGCGTGTTCCCACCGCCCGCTGTGTGCTCGTCGGCGACGGAGTGTTGCGGCCGAACGTCGAAGCATTATTACTCGCGCAGGGGCTTCAGGATCGTGTGACCCTGCTCGGCTGGCGACGCGATGTGGCTGCGTTGTTGAAAGCCTTCGATGTGTTCGTCCTGACGTCCCAATGGGAAGGGTTGCCTTGCGCCATCCTGGAGGCCAGAGCCAGCCGGGTTCCGATCGTAGCTACGAGAGTGGGTGGCGCCGCTGAGGCAATTGTTGAGGGTATCCAAGGAACGCTTTGCCCCGTCGGAGATGTTCGGGCCTTGGCCGAGCGAGTCTGTCAGATTTGGGAAGACGAGGGCTTTCGCATCGACCTCCGGGCGGGTACGCAGGACCTTCCGGAGGAGTTTACGATTCAAGAGACGCTCAAACAGTATCAGTCGCTCTATGCCTATCTCCTGCATGCCACGCATCCGAGTGAAGATGTCATGAAGTTGCAGCCCAATCGGCTGTAGAAGGGGGAACCGGGGGATACGATGAACATTCCGCTGCTTGATCTCAAAGCCCAATATCAATCGATGCGCAGTGAAATCCTGGCTGCGATCGAGGCCACCTGTGACGAGCAGGGCTTTATCCTCGGCCCGCGGGTGGCGGCGCTGGAACAGGCGGTTGCGACGTATGTCGGCAGTGCCCATGGCATCGGAGTCGCCTCCGGCAGCGACGCGCTGTTGCTGGCGCTGATGGCCTTGGGCGTGAAAGCCGGCGATGAAGTGGTCACGGTGCCTTTTACCTTCTTTGCGACGGCGGGGGCGATTTCCCGGTTGGGGGCCAAGCCGGTATTCATCGATATTCGCCCCGATGATTTCAATATGAATCCGGCGTTGTTGGAGCGAGCCATTACGACACGGACCAAGGCGATCATTCCCGTGCACCTTTTCGGTCAATGCGCCGATATGGATACGATCAATGCGATCGCCCGGCGACACAAGATCGGCGTGATCGAAGATGCCTGCCAGGCCATCGGGGCCCGTCAGAACGAACGGCATGCCGGGGTGTTGGGCGATGTGGCCTGCTTCAGCTTTTTCCCGTCAAAGAACCTCGGAGGGTTCGGGGATGCCGGCATGGTGACCACTCACGACAAGGCGCTGGCGGAGTCCATCACTATGTTGCGGGTTCACGGGAGCCGCGTGCGCTATGTGCACGAAGCGATCGGCATCAACAGCCGGTTGGATGCGTTGCAAGCGGCGGTGTTGTTGGTGAAGTTGAAACGTCTCGATCGGTGGGCGGAAGGCCGTCGCCGGAATGCCGCGCGCTACGCCCAGTTGTTCACGGAGGCGAATCTGGCAGATCGTCTTACCTTGCCTGCGGTGAGAGCCAATAACTTTCACGTCTTCAATCAATTCACGATTCGAGTGCAGAGGCGTGACGAGTTGCGGAGTTATTTGAAAGACCAGGGCGTAGGCTCGGAAGTCTATTACCCCTTGCCCCTGCATTTGCAAAATTGCTATCGGGATCTGGGTTATCAGAAAGGCGCGTTCCCACAATCGGAACGTGCGGCCGAAGAAGTGCTCTCGCTTCCCATCTACGCGGAACTTTCCGACGAACAGCTTCAATACGTCGTGCAGACGATCGCCTCGTTCTATCGTAGACGCTAGCCTACGCGTTGCCGTCCGGCTCTCGCGTCCTTACGGGGCCGGACGGTTCATTCCCACATCCCGACAGTCAGCGTTTTCACAGCTCAGTGCTGGTAGCGCAGCGTCTCCAGGCCTGCAGCCCTGTGACGGTCGTTGCTGCGTATCTCTTGTGACGTGGCCGTCATGGGCGATTCATCCGGCAGGGTGGACGTTGCGCATGCCTCGCTCCCAGTCGTCGAATCGACGACAAGCACTGAGATAGATCGGCGTTCAAGTCTGAACAACGATGAGGTGGTGGCGTACACCGGTCAAGGCTTAGCCGTCTTCCTCATATCTTGCTTGCCAAGTCAGGCCTGTTTTCTGTCGCGATTGAGGCGTAAATGCGGCGCGGCGGCATAGGGATTGCTCCCAGAGAGGAAAGGGAGAGACGCCGCGTCGTTGTACGTATGACAAGACCTTCATCATCCTTTCTTGGCATGTCCCGTAGCAGCTACTCCCGGTTGGGAGTGGCCCTGGCGTTGATCGCGGTGATCGGCGCCATCGATTGGTGGTTGCCTCTGGGCCTGACCATCACGACTCTCTACGTCGTGCCGGTTCTCATCGCTTCCCGGATCCCTTACCCTCGTCTCACGTTCTGGGTGGCCGCTCTGGCGTCCCTGGTGACGATCCTGGATATGTTCGATCAGCCGTTCTTTGCGTTGACCTGGGTCAGCGCCGTGAATCGGGCGTTTGCGCTCATGGTGATTTGGGTGACCGCGCTGTTGTGCTTGCGGCGGCAGCGCGACGAGGCCGAATTGTTGCGCATCAATGAAGATATCGAGCAACAGGTGCAGGAGCGCACGGCGGATCTGGCTGCCGCCAATCAGGAGCTTGAAGTGTTGCGGGCGGAAGCGGTGTCCGAACTGGTCGCGATCGTCAAATCGTCCGACGATGCCATTGTGGGCATGACGCTGAACGGCATGATTCAAAGTTGGAATCGGGGGGCGGAACGGGTCTACGGGTATCGCGCCGAGGAGGTGCTCGGCCGGCCCATCTCTGTGCTGTGTCCCCCGAATCGATTGGATGAAGTGCCGACCATGCTCGATCGGATTGCGCACGGCGAACATGTCCGCAATGTGGAGATGGTGCAGCGGCGGAAGCAGGGGGAGCGCATCGATGTGTCGTTGACGATCTCGCCGGTGAAAGATGTGGACGGCTGTGTCATGGGCGCGTCGGCCATCGCGCGCGATGTCACGGTGAAGCGGCGCATCGAGGCGGCGTTGCGGGAAAGTGAGGCCCGGTTTCGCATGATGGCGGACACGGCTCCGGTGATGGTGTGGATGGCCGGGCCGGACACGCACATTACCTTTATCAATAAACGCTGGCTGGAATTCACCGGGCGCACCGTGCAGGAAGAGATCGGCGACAACTGGTTTACAGGCATTCACACCGACGACCTGGACCGCTGTCGGAAGTCTTATCTGGAGGCGTTCAAGTCGGAGCAGCCGTTCTTTCTGGAATACCGGCTGCGGCGTCATGACGGCGAGTACCGGTGGATCATGGATACGGGAGTGCCCTTGTTCGACGAGGAGGGACGGTTCGGCGGGTACATCGGGACCTGCATGGATCTGACCGAGCGCAAGGACATGGAAGACCAGCTCCGCCGGATGTTGAAGGAAAAAGAAAGTCTGCTGCGGGAAGTGCATCATCGGGTCAAGAACAACCTGCAGGTCATTTCCAGCCTGTTGAATTTGCAATCGGCCTCCATCAAGGACCCGGTCGTCAATCAGCTGTTCCGCGAATGCCAGGTGCGGATCACCTCGATTGCGCTGCTTCACGAGACATTGCACCGCTCGCATGATCTTTCGCGAATCAAAATGGGCGACTACATCCGCACGTTGACCGGCCATCTCTTCCGATCGTATGGGGTCGATCCGAACCTCATTTCACTGGAACTGAACGTAGACGATGTCGAGTTCGATATCGACACGGGGTTGACCTGCGGGTTGATCATCGA
This sequence comes from Nitrospira sp., assembly GCA_024998625.1. GTDB lineage: Bacteria > Nitrospirota > Nitrospiria > Nitrospirales > Nitrospiraceae > Nitrospira_A. Next base: position 34,798 of record JACOEL010000012.1, read on the forward strand.
TGAGCTGGTCTCCAATTGTTTGAAACACGCATTTATCGACGACAGCGGCGGAACGGTGCACATCGATCTGCTCGATCATGTCGACGGCACGTTTACCCTGTGCGTGAGCGACAACGGCATCGGGATTCCCAAGGACGGTGTGCTGAACAATCCCGATTCACTGGGGTTGGAACTGGTGACGCTGCTGGCGGAGAAGCTGGACGGCAGCACGGAACTCCGCAGTGGCGCCGGCACAGAATGGCAGATTCGCTTTCAGCAACTGCAATATTCAGAAAGGGTGTGACCGCCATGGAACCAGCCAGCATCTTGATCGTGGAAGATGAGCCCGTTGTGGCGAAGGACATTCAGCTGAGCCTGCAACGCTTAGGTTATCGCGTGCCTGCTACGGCAACCTCGGGAGAGGAAGCGGTCCGTAGAGCCGACGATATCCACCCCGACCTGATTCTGATGGATATCGTGTTAAAGGGGAAAATGGATGGGGTGGAAACGGCGCTGCAGATTCAGCGTAAGCAGGATGTGCCGGTCATCTACCTGACTGCCTATGCCGATAACCATACGCTGGAGCGGGCCAAAGTGACGTCTCCGGCCGGCTACATGTTGAAGCCGTATCAGGCACACGAACTGAGGCCCACGATTGAACTGGCGCTGCATCGTGCCCAGCATGAGCGGCACATGCGCGAGCGTTTACGGTGGATTGCCACGACCATGCGTTGCATCGGCGACGGCATCGTGACGATCGATCGCGGCGGGCGAGTGGCCTATATGAATCCCGCCGCCGAGAGCCTGACGGGGTGGAGTCAGGACGATGCGGCAGGTATGGGCGTGACGGCGCTCCTGGGTTTTCACGAGGCCGGCCCGGCATATGAATTGGAGAGTCCGGTACAGCAAGCGATGACGCAAGTGCGCATTGTGGCGATCGAGGAAGCCCTCCTGGCCTCCAAGCAGGGGGGACGCCGGGCCATTCGCGGCAGCGTGGCGCCGGTCGTCGACGACGGAGGGAACGTGCTCGGCGTCGTGCTGGTGTTTCACGAGACCGCATCGGGCGAACGGGGCCTCCAGGCCTCTGTTAAGCAGGGGGACACGCTCTGGAAGATGAATGCGCGACTCGGGCGTCCGCAGGGAATTATCAATTTGTGTTCCTGGTGCAAGCGCGTGCCGGACGAGTCCGGCGAGTGGTACGACTTGGCCACGTTTGTCGCCGAGCGATCGGCGATCCAGTTCAATGGCGGGCTCTGCCCGGAATGTATGGACCACTGCTTTCCTTGCGACGGCAGGCATAAGTAGTGTGAGAGGCGTGCGGACCTGTTCACACGAGGTCCCTCGAACGTTTGCGCCCACCGCCGCAGTTTTCCTCCCTGCGCTAATTTTCAAGAAAGCTTCAAGAATGTATGCGAATAGACTATAGTAGCGTTTCACATTCACGCAGAACTTGTGGCCAACTCTACTCTGACAACTCCAGACTCGCGCCCGTTACGGATCGCGCTCATCGGTGCCGGCCGTCATGCCCAGCACCATGCCCGCGCCATTTTGCGTTGCCCCGGTGTGCAACTGGTGGCGGTGGCTGATCCGTCAGACGCAGCTCAAGCGGCGATGCGGGATATTGTTCCGGGCATCGGCTGCTTCAAGACTCCGGAGGAACTGTTTGCCTCTGAACGTCTCAATGTGGTGCACATCATTACTCCGCCGGCCTCCCATGCTCCGTTGGCCAGGATGGCTCTCAAGGCAGGATGCCACATCTATGTCGAGAAGCCCTTCACCGAGTCGACGGAGGACGCACAACAGATCCTGGATGAGGCGAGCGCAAAAGGTCTCCGGGTCTGTGCCGGCCATCAGCTGTTGTATGAACCGCCCACCCGGGTTTTGACCCAGTACTTGCCGTCGATTGGGCGTGTCGTGCATGTCGAGAGCTATTTTTCCTTCCGGACCGTGCGTCATGCGCCGGGTGGCCGCAAGGTGCTTCGGGCCGACCACCAGCTGCTCGATATCCTGCCGCATCCGGTCTACCTGTTGCTTCAGGTGTTGGAGCAAGCCGGGGAGGGCCGTACCGAGCTGCTGTCCTTGGAAGTGAGTCAGGCCGGGACCGTGCATGCGTTGGTGCGACGCGGCGGCGTGACCGGCACGTTGATCGTGACGCTCGAAGGGCGCCCGGTGGAGAGTTATCTGCGGGTCGTTGGAAAGAACGGGTCATTGTTCGCCGACTATGTTCGCAGCACCACCCAGCGCGCCATCGGTCCTGGGTCGTCCGGCATCGATAAGTTATTCGCGCCCTACCGGCAAGCCTGGCAATTGCTGATCGGCACGACGTCCGCGATGGCGAACCGATTTCTCAAGAGTCAGCGGAGTTATCCCGGGCTGGCTGAACTGTTTACCGCCTTCTATGAGTCCGCGCGGACGGGCGGGCCGTCGCCCTTGTCGCCGGAGAGTTTGTTGGAGACCGTGCGCATCTGTGAGCGCGTGGCAAAAGCCCTGAAGGTCGGCGAGGCCAAGGCCCTGGCTGACGCCGCGCCGACGCCGGTCGAGAGCCGGGGCGTGCTGGTCACCGGAGGAACCGGGTTTCTGGGAAAAGAAATCGTGCGAACGCTGCTGTCGCGCGGCCGCCCTGTTCGTGTGGTGGCGCGACGTGAGCCGTCCCCCTGGGAGCGGATTGCCGGCGCCGAATATGTGGTGGCCGATGTGGCGATGGGAACTACCGCGCAGATCTTCAAGGGGGTAGATACCGTCATTCATGCCGCGGCAGAAACCGCCGGTGGTTGGCCGGAGCATCAGCGTAACTCGTTGGACGCCACGGAGCAGATGGTTCGCGGGGCCGATGCGGCGGGGATTACGCATTTCGTCCATGTCAGCAGTCTTGCCGTATTGGCGCAAGGCAACGGCCGGCCTATCGGCGACGACCATCCGTTGGAGCCAGACAGCAAGGGGTCCGGTCCCTATGTCTGGGGAAAGTTGGAATCCGAACGGTTGGCGGTCCAACTCGGTAAAGAACTCGGTCTCTCCGTGAAAGTGATTCGTCCCGGGGCATTGGTCGACTATCGCGATTTCGACCCGCCGGGCCGCCTTGGTAAGCGGTTGGGAAATATCTTCGTGGCTGTCGGTTCGCCGGATGATCGTCTGGGGGTGGTAGATGTCGGATTTGCCGGCCGCTTCCTTGGCTGGATGACGGACGCGTGGGACAACGTGCCGAGTCCCTTGAACCTTCTCGATCCTGTTTCGCCGACCAAGCAGGAATTGCTGGATCGTCTCCGGCAAGCCAACCCGGATCTCACGGTGGTCTGGTTGCCAAGGTTTGTCTTGGTTCCCCTCTCCTGGATGGCGACGCTCGCGCAGAAAATCCTGCGGCCCGGGAAGCCGGCTATCGATGTCGCCAAGGTGTTCAGTGTCCTTCCTTACGACACTTCCGGGATTGCGAAGCTTGCCCCTCAGGTCGATCACGCCCCCGAGAAACGGTAACCGTCACTCCCGCATGGGCTGTATCATGGTTGAATCGGTACGGGGCCGATTCATCTTCCCTGATCGAAATGAGTGTATTCTTAGAAGTGTTTGAAAAGTATAGCGATGCTGGATGGTTCGAAAAAGATGTCTTCGTGGGGTTGATTTGAGGCGTCAGAGGGGGTAAGTCTAAAGAGCATTCTACGAGCAAAGCCAGTCCCTTAACGGCAACCGCCTCACCAGCGAAGAGTTGATCATCATGAACATTGGAATGAATGCGCGTGCGCTTACCATCGGTCTGGCCTTTCTGGGTGTTGTCTCAGGATGTGCGGTGGACCAGCGCTGGCGTTCAGCCATGCAGGAAGGGAATCACGCCCTGCGTTCCGGCGACTACACGCATGCGGAGGAATCCTTTGTGGCCGCTCGCAAGGAAGCGGAGGTGATCGATCCACAAGGGAAACGTTTGGCCGAGACGTTGAGTCAGCTGGGCGAAGTGAACCGTGAGCTGGGGCGGTTTCCACGCGCTGAAGCACTCTTTCAGGAGGCCCTGGCGATTAGGGAGCGCGTGTATGGGCCGGCTCATGCCGAGACGGCTGCCAGCCTGACCGACTTGGGCGAACTCTATCGCCTGCAGGGACTCTATATGCAGTCCGAAGCGCTTCATCAACGGGCACGGGAAATCCGCGAGCGGGTGTTCGGCGCGGACCATAGCAAGACAGCCGAGAGTTTGAATAATATTGCCGTGGTCTATCAGGATCAACGACGCTTCGCTGATGCCGAACCCGTCTTGCAGCGCGCACTTGCCATTCTTGAAAAACAACTTGGGCCGGAACAAAGCACGACGGCCATCACGCGCGACAACCTGGCGAAGATGTATCAGGCGCAGGGGCAGCATGCTCGCGCGATGCCGTTGTATCAGCGCGCCTTGACGATTCATGAAAAGGCCTTCGGTCCCAACCATCCGATCGTGGCCAGGAATCTTGAAAATCTGGCGGATACGTATCGGGCCCAGAATCAATACCCTCAAGCCGAAGTGTTGTATCAACGCGCGGTCAGTATTTTTAAAAAGTCTCTCGGCAACGACCATGTCGATACGGCCGAGGCGATGAGTCGCTTGGGACAACTCTATGAATTGCAGGGACTCTATTCCCAGGCGGAGCCGCTCTTTCAGCAGGCGATTGCAATCCGGGAAAAGCAGCAGGGCGCGGAGAGCCCTCACGTCGCGGGTGAACTTAAGAATCTGGCGGGGCTCTATCAATCGCAGAATAAGCTGGAACAGTCCGAGGATCTCTATAAGCAGTCGCTGGTCATCTACGAACAGTCCGTTGGTTATGATCGTGAGGCCTACGTGAAGGCCTTGAGGAGTTACGCGTCCCTGTTGCGGCGTCGGCAGCGGTCCGGCGAAGCCGAGCGTCTGGAGGAGCGAGCCAAGGCGGTCCTGAAGCGCCTCGCACTGGAGAGTCAGAGTCAGGGGAAAACTGCTGCGGATGTTCCGCTTGCTCCCGTTGCTCCGGTGCCATAGAGTAGCCACTGTGCTGCCCATTTCTCCCACCTCCCACTACTGAAACTTCTGCTCCATTCTCACCCCTTGCCCGTATGCTCAGCACGGTATTTATCGCCCCTCTCTCGCATAGAGGAGCAGTCCGAGGCTGATACCCGCCGGAAGTATCGCTTGAGGCAGTACGCCTAATCCCCTACACTGTGGCCGCGAACCGCCCAGTTAATCCACCCAGAAGGACCTCCATGAATCGAATGGTGATTGTGCTGCTTTCCCTGCTCGTTCTGGCCAGCGGGGCCTGTGTCGGTAAACCTCCGAAGAAACAGTTTCAGCGCCTGGCGGGTGAATTCGTCTCGCCGGTTCATATCACGAAGCCTGTCGATCAGCAGAGTGCGGTCCTCGGGATCACGATCAAGAGTCCCGCCTGGGTGCCCAACACCGAAGATCGGTTGTATTTGGTGAAGGTCGAGAACGAGCGCGACCTCTTCGAAGGTTCCAAACTGATTCCAACCAGCATTCTGGCTCCGCCACCCGGGGCCGGGGGAGGCGGGACGGTCTATGTGCAAAATATTCCGCCGGGGCGCTATGCGGCCGTGGCATTCAGCACCTCGGAAAAGGGATTTGGGAAGGTGCGCGAAGTGACGTTATTTCTGTTGCCCAAGGCGGTCGTGAAGCAGAGCGATACGACCGTGGCCCCCGGCAGCATCAGTTTTATGGGGGAGTACGAAGTAGGCAACTCGACGATGGTCCTGCAGGAGAAGGTGGCCGATCCGGTGCAGGAACATTACTTCGAAGCATTTTGGGGCAAGCCGCTGGCCCAGGTCATAGCCGATCTGCAGATGATCGGCACGCCGGCCTATTTCGCCGTGCACACGGTCAGCGTGAAGCAGGGGAGCCGGGATGCTACTGCCGAGGAGCGCTTCCTTTCTGTCGCCAAGCGCGACCTTGAACCGGCTTGGACGCCGATGATCGAACGGCGTCGAGCTGCAGCAAAGTAGGACATGGTTACGTATGCATCCGATGCAGCGCCTCTCCGTTGTGTGCCCTGATCGTGTGATTGTCTGAATCGAAGCCCCTGCGCACAGAGCGCAGGGGCGCCTTCCAGCGGAATAAGACTCTGTCCTCCAGCGCCCCTCACCTGTTAACGAGAAATTTACCTTGTCCGGACGTGCCTGTGCCCTTTGCACTGTAGTCTGATGAGGACCAGCTTACTCTCAGCACAGGAGGAGTCGTATGCGCCTCGTAAGACAAGGCATTCAGATGTATCGGTCTCGTCCGCGCCGCCAGGATATTTTGTCTCTCCGCCAGACAAGGTCGAGGATCAACGGCCAGTGCCTGGAGTGTCGGAAGGAGATTCCCTTCATACAACTGAAACACCGGCCGCATGCGACCTTGTGCACAAGCTGCGTTCAAGAACGTCTCGACTGTCTGTCTGCGGATGCGCTCTAGCCCGGACCATTTATGAATAGTCCGGGCTAGTCGTGAGGGCATCCGCTCGCCTGAATTATCATTGCGTGCGGCCAGGGTCGCGCAACGGCATCGTACCGAGGATAGGACGTGTCGGTTGTCCATGCCGAGGTGTCTGATTCTGGTCATGCGGTCACCGTCAAGAAACCTTGCCTTGCGACCCACCGCTCCCCGGTTACCCCGTTCTACCTGTCCTGACGGTTTCTCTCTATCAATGATCGGGCGAGCAGGCTGGCTTGGACCTGTGTAGGGTCAGGGGCGTGTCCTCGTAGGCGTTCGGTTTCGAGTCAAAATGGGTGGGCTGTTCCGCTCCGGCTCAGAAGAGGGGAACAGCCCGGGAGAGAGGTGCGGAGAGGTGGACGCAGCTCAACTCCCAATCGATAGCCTCATGTTAGGATCGGTAGACCTCTTCGGCGGGCTTGTCGAGTCTCCATGCCGTGCTCCGCAGCGAAGCGCGTTCTTCAGCCAGGCGTTTACACGTGATACAGAGCATCGCATCGGGCTGCGCGCGGAGTCGTGACAGGGGGATGTCCGCTCGGCAGCGATGGCAGATGCCGTACGAGGTGTCGAGCATGCGGTTGAGGGCGCGTTCGATCTGCCTCAGTTTGGCATAGGCCCGTTGTGCGATGAGGTCGTCGATCATCCGCTCCTGTTCGCAGGCGGCCAGATCGAGGACATCTGCAGGGAGGCCTTGATCTGTTTGCGGCAGCGGGCGGGACATGACCTGTGCGAAGAGCGTGCGGCGGCTTTGAAGCAGGTGCGTGCGTAAGGAGGTATAGGCCCGGTGTCGTGGATGGAGTCGGACGACCTGCGTGACACTCATGGGGCTCCCCTCCTCGTGGTCATTCCCGTAGCATAGACGGCTGAAGTGACAACCGTATAAGCGAGCGGTTAAGGAGGGGTTAATAACGACGTGCGCCTGCGCCGGCAGGAGAAATCAGGTGACGAGCTTGTTCATGAGCCACTGCTGGGACGAACGAGCGGCCCTGCGTCCTGGCGTCTGACGCCGGTAAGTACCGTCTCGATGGAGAATCCAGGCGTGGGTATTGTCTTCGAGGTAGGGGCGAAGTCCCTCGTCGATCACGCGCTGACGTAGTGTTTTATCCAGTACAGGAAAGGCCACTTCGATGCGTCGAAAGAAATTTCGATCCATCCAATCGGCGCTGGAGAGAAAAACCCGGTCGTCGCCGTCGTTCAGAAAATAGAAGATCCGGCTATGTTCGAGAAACCGCCCGATGATCGAACGTACGCGGATATGTTCCGAGAGGCCCGCGATGCCGGGTCGTAAGGCGCAGGGGCCCCGGACGATCAAGTCGATTTTCACTCCGGCTTGAGAAGCCTTGTAGAGGGCCCGGATGATTTGAGGCTCCAGGAGCGCATTCATTTTCGCGATGATGTGGGCCGGGCGGCCCTGCTTGGCCCTGTCGGTTTCACGGCCGATCCATTTCAACAGCGTGGCGTGCAATGTAAACGGCGATTGGAGAAGGTGTTTGAGCCGTCCCGGACGTCCCAGGGAGGTGAGCTGCTGGAACACCGTGCGAACGTCCCGCCCGATCGCCGCATCGCAAGTGAGCAGTCCGAAGTCGGTATAGAGCCGCGCATTGCGGGCGTGATAATTGCCGGTTCCAAGATGCGTATAGCTCCGCAGCATCCGGCCTTCCCGTCGGAGCACCAGACTCATCTTGGCGTGGGTTTTATGTCCGACCACGCCGTACACCACATGGGCGCCGGCCTCTTCCAAATCGTGAGCCAACTCGATATTCGCCTCCTCGTCGAAGCGGGCGCGCAGCTCGATCACCACGGTCACTTCTTTTCCGCCTCGCGCTGCGTCCACCAGTGATTGCACGATGGCGGAATCCGCCCCTGTGCGATACAGAGTCTGCTTGATGGTGAGGACGTGCGGGTCCGTGGCCGCCTGGCGGAGAAACTCTGTCACCGGCGCAAACGATTGATAGGGATGATGCAGCAGAATGTCGCCCTGCCTGATGGCATCGAACCAGTCTTCGCTCGGCACAGGCGTCGTGGGAATGCCGGGGGTGAAGGGCTGAAATTTCAGATCAGGCCGATCCACCAGGTCGGGTACGGCCATCAGTCGATGCAGATTGACCGGTCCGTGGCACTGATACACGTCGCGCGCATCCAGATGAAACTGTTCCCGTAGAAAATAGACTAGATCGGGCGGGCAGTTGTCCGCCACTTCCAGCCGCACCTCGTCGCCGAATCGCCGCTCAGGCAACTGTCCCTCCAGCGCTCGCCGAAGGTCGTCCACGTCTTCCTCGTCGACAAAGAGATTGCTGTTTCGTGTGACGCGGAATTGGTAACACCCGGTGACGTGCATGCCGGGAAAGAGTTGATGGACAAAGGCATGGATCACCGACGACAGGAACGCGAAATCGTGAGGCCAGGCGGCATTGCGCACCGGTAGATGAATTACGCGCGGCAGCGACCGCGGGACTTGGACGATGGCGGTTCCGTTGGGCCGACCGAAGGCATCGGTTCCTTCCAGCGTCACCAGAAAATTGAGACTCTTGTTGAGCAGTTTCGGAAAAGGATGCGCGGGATCCAAGCCCACCGGACTCAGCAGCGGGAGCAGTTCGCGCGAAAAAAACCGGCGCATCCAGCGAATGTGCGACGGCATCCAATCGGCGCGCTTGAGAAACCGGATACGTTGGTCGGCCAGCTGGGGAATCAGGGATTGATTCAGGACGACGTATTGCTCGTGCACCAGTTGGTGCGTCAGCATGGCAATGCGGGCCAGCAGTTCGGAGGGGGTCAGTCCGTCGGCGCCCCGTTGTTCGACTCCATGGGTCACCTGTTCCTTGAGCCCCGCCACGCGGACTTCGAAGAACTCATCGAGATTGGAGCTCACGATGCAGAGAAACTTCAACCGTTCCAGCAACGGAACCTTCTGATCTTTCGCCAGATCGAGGACGCGCCGGTTGAATTCCAGGAGGCTGAGCTCGCGATTCAGGTACCATTCCGGCCGGGAGAGGTCGCTCGTGGCCGGCCGGTGCGCCCTGCTCTTCGGCGTCGGTGCGTGGGGCTGAGTCTCTGAAGGTGTCTGTGGCGATGACATAACCAGTGGGTCGGCAGTGTATCTCAGCCGTGCGAAACGGCGGATCAAGAAACAGTTAAATTTTTCACCATGCTGTCTGGACTATCCAGGTGCAGCCGGTGTCACAGGGCGCATCCGATGCGAGCGGTGGAGACCACGAAGTTGTCGAAATATCGCTGTTGAATCTGAGCAAACGGGACCGAGGTCCAATACTGCTCCAGGTACACCGCATTGATGCCGTAGTCGTTGTAGTTGCCGATCCAATTGATTCCGGTTCGTTGCGCGTCGAGTCGATCGTTGATCCAATATTCCAAGACGCCGTCGCCGGCATCGCCGCTGTTCAACTTCATGTGCACTTCGATGCAAAACCACGTTCCGATGTGGGATGGGCTGAACAACGGAGTCTGCCCGCCGGCCGCGCCGAGCCAGCGTAGACGTGGAAAATCGTTGTACGTGGTCGTGCGCAACATGCCCAATTCGTCGGTTCCTGACGCAGGGTCGAGATAGAGCCGTTCGGGGTCCGAGCCGGGGAGCGCTCCGCTCCAGAGATGGCCGATGGCGGCCTGCGCAAACCGGTCGCTGGAGAGAATTGTGGCTCTGGTCAACTTGTCGGCTCCACCGCCGGTCCAGCCGGGCTGGAGCCGCAGATCGAACCGCCAGTAGATGTCGCGATACTTGGTGGTCCCGGCATCGACCGGTTTCATATAGTTGCTTGGGGTCTTGCCGAACGCCAGGTGAAGGGAACCGCCGTGGGGATCGCCGGGCAGGTATTCTGCTCGCATGCCGGTTGAGCGGTCGACCCCTGCCCCGGCTTCGCGGACGAACCGACCGTGCCGGATGTCGTACTCGAAGTAGTGGCTTAAACGGTCGATCTCGAAATCATCGCACCAGATCCATTCTGGATGGCGACTCTGCCAATCTGCGCACGGGGCCTGGTGTGGCTCACCGGCGTCACTACGGCTCGGCCCGAGGAGGCAGGCGGCGACGCAGAGCGCCGCCGCGAGACTCCATCGAGACTGAATTGCCATGGCTAGGTCGTCACCGCACCTTCCGATGCGGAGGAGACGTGGCGGGCGTATTTCCCCATGACGCCGGACAGGTACCGGGGGGACGGATGCTTCACCTTCTTCAGGCGCGCCGCCAGTTCCTTCTGTGTCACGTTGACATCGAGGCGTCGTTTTGTGATGTCGAAGGTGATGATGTCACCGGTCTTCACCGCCGCAATCGGACCGCCTTTGATGGCTTCCGGCGCGACATGTCCGGCCATCAGGCCGTGGGTGGCTCCGGAGAAGCGACCGTCTGTGAGCAGGGCGACGGAGTCGCCGAGTCCTGCTCCGACGATGGCGGCCGTCACGCCGAGCATTTCCCGCATGCCCGGGCCTCCCGACGGTCCCTCATATCGAATGACGACGACATCACCGGCTTTGATCTTTCCGGCCTGCACTGCCGTGAAGGCATCTTCTTCGCGCTCGTAGACCTTGGCCGGTCCGCTGAAATGCAGAATGGAGTGGCCGGCGACTTTCACCACGCACCCTTCAGGGGCGAGGTTGCCCTTCAGAATGACCAGGCCGCCGGTCGGCTTGATCGGTTTGGACAGTGGCCGCAGAACCTGTTGGTCCGGCTTTTCGGTGGCGGCTTTGGCCTCTTCGCCGATCGTCCGTCCGGTGACGGTGATCTGGTCCGGGTGCAGGATCTTCGCATCGATCAGGCGTTTAGCCACCAGCGTCGTGCCACCGGCGGCATACAAGTCTGCCGCGGTAAATCGGCCGCCCGGTTTGAGATCGGCCAGCAGCGGCACCTTCCTGTTGATCTTGTCGAAATCGTCGATGCTGAGCCGTACGCCCATTTCGCGTGCCACGGCTAGCAGGTGCAGCACGGCATTCGTCGATCCCCCGGTCGTCGCGACAGCAGCGATCGCATTTTCGATGGAGCGGCGCGTGATGATTTGCTTGGGCCGAATGTCTTTCTTGAGCAGGTCCATGACCAGTTTGCCGCATTCGAACGCGACATCGTCTTTGCGTTGGTCCATGGCCGGGACGCCGTTTCGGCCCATCGGCGAGATGCCGAGAAATTCAAAGGCGATGGCCATGGTATTGGCGGTGAACTGGCCGCCGCAGGCGCCTGGTCCTGGGCAGGCATGGTCTTCCAAGTCTTTCAGTTCGGCATTGGACATCTTGCCGGACGCGTGTTTGCCGACTGCCTCGAAGACGTCCTGAATCGTGACGTCGTGCCCCTGGAAGTGCCCGGGCATGATGGAGCCACCGTAGAGCATGAGGGATGGGACGTTCAGCCGGCAGAGCGCCATGACGGTGCCGGGAATGGTCTTGTCGCATCCCGACAGGGCCACGACGCCATCGAACAAATGCCCACGGGCGACGAGCTCGATGGAGTCGGCGATGACCTCGCGACTGATGAGCGATGCCTTCATGCCCTCGGTGCCCATGGAAATGCCGTCGGAGACCGCGATGGTGTTGTATTCGATCGGCGTGCCGCCTGCCGCACGGATGCCTGCCTTCACCCGCTCCGATAACCGGCGCAGGTGAAAATTGCAGGGCATGACTTCAATCCAGGTGTTGGCGACGCCGATCAGCGGGCGTTCGAGGTCGGCATCGGTGAACCCGACGGCTTTCAGCATGGCGCGGGCCGGTGCGCGGCCTGGTCCGTCGAGCAAGTTGTGGCTTTTGTGTCGTGGGTCGATCGTCATGGAAACTCCTTCATGTTCGGGATCGGAACACCGCTGTTCATGCCGGTTAGTGGGTCGCAAACTTTCGCATAGATGAGCGCAAAGGGTCAATCCGCCGGTCTGGAGATCGGCCGCCGCTGAGCTTGGGAATGGCGAGCAGGGGGAAGGGGGCAGATGAATGGAGCGGGTCGAGGCGGGTGCGGCAGGATCGCATCTGAAGGCACGACCCTGCCGCAGGAACCTTAGTGCTTCTCTTTCTTGCCCTTCTTCTCGTGCTTCTCTTGTTTGGCTTCCTTATCGATGATGGTGCCCGTGCCCGCATCGATATGGACTTCAGTCATTTTGCCGTCGGCCCCCAGCACTTCGACTTCCCAGACCGTCTTATCGTGCTTCTTTTCAAGCTCGGCTTCGACGGCCGTGCCGGGGACTGCATCCAATGCGGTCTTAATGGCCTGGTCGATGGTGACCTTGGCATCCTTCACCAACTCGGCGGCGTCACACTTCTCGTCCTTGCCTTTGTGTCCCTTGTCACTCCAGGCAGGACTGCTCGTGAAACAGAGTGCCGCGACCATCAGGGCGGGTACTGCAACGTGCTTGATCATGTGTGACCTCCGGTTCTGTGCAAGGTGCACGGTTATTGGGGCTTCGCCTCGCCGTGCGGATTGGCACTGTGCGGGTTCGCGCCGTGAGGGTTGCCGCCATGCGGATTCTTGCCGTGGGGAGCGGCCTGGCCCGCGCCCTTATGCTGCTGCATCATCTTCTCATGTTCGGCTTGCTCCTTGGCTCGCTGTTCCGGGGTGAGCAGCGCGAGGGCTTCCCTTCTGGTCTTGATCGATAGAACGCGGAGTCCGATCTGCACGTCGGCGCTTTGCTTGAGCTTGGCCTCGATGGCGGACAAATCCGACTTCTCATCATCGTTGAGTGCCTTCACTTCCCGTTCGGCGACCTGAATGTCGGCTTCCATCTTGATCCGGTTCTTATCGAGGTTGAGCTGCAAGTCCTTGAGCTTGGTGACCTGGTCTGCGCTCAATCCGATGTCTTTCTCATGTTTCAGGAGGTGACGGATGAGGTGGCCTGCGCCGCCGTGCATCATCATTTCCATCATGGCGGCGCCCATGCCGTGCTGGCCCTTCTCGTAGCCGCCGCCGTGTCCGCCATATCCACCTTCGGGGTTCGCCCAGGCGGGGGAGATCGTCAACGCGCAGGCGATGGCCGAAGCGGTGGCAAATGTGAACAGTTTCGTCGTCATTCGTTCCTCCTTCAGTTGAGAGCGATTAATGTCCAGTCAACCCGCGTAACAGCCCTTGGTCTCCGGTGAGGGCGTTCACCATAAATTGAACGGCCAGCGCGGCGAGCAACAGGCCCATCAGCCGGGAAATGATTTTCTCGGCAATGGGATTGAGCCACTTCGCGCTGCGTGCGCCGATTGCTAATATACTGTAACTCGCCAACCCGATCAGTACAAGGCATCCCAACAATACGGTACGCAGCACCCATGTGGTGGCCTGCGTTTCCAGCAGGATGACCGTCGAGATTGCAGCCGGCCCTGCCAGCATGGGGATGGCGAGCGGGGTGACGGCGATGTCGTCTTTGTTGGTGCCGGCCGCCGTTTCCGCCGCCGTTTCCTGCACCGTGGACCGTTGCGCCCGCAACATGTCCAGCGCGACAAGTAATAGGATCAGCCCACCGGCGATCTGCACCGCCGGCAAGGTAATACCCAACAATTTGAGGATGGTTTGCCCGAACAGGGCGAATCCCGTGAGGAGGGCGACGCTAACCAGACAGGCGACGCGCGCAGTCCGGAGCCGCTGCGCCACGGAATCCCGCGGGGTCATGGCGAGGAAGGCTGGGACCACGGCGATGGGATCGACGATCACGAAAAGCGAACTGAACGCGAGGAGCGCGTATTCGGCGATAGTCATAGAAGGGATCGGCTCGGGGCTGCGCTGATCAGGATGTACTGCGTCTCGATGCGGCGATGATCTCGGCCCGGGGATCGCTGTGGCGGGCGCGGCTCAACTGCTCGTAGAGCGCCCGCTCTTCGTCGGAAATGGTGATGGGCATGACGATCTTCAGCTTGAGGAAGAGATCGCCCTGCTCGCCGGTCGAAGTCGGGAGCCCTTTGCCCTTCAGGCGCAGCTTACTGTCGGCCTTGCTGCCCGGGGGAATTTTGACCTTCACCGGTTCCGTCAGGGTCGGAGCCATCACTTCAGCACCCAATGCCGCTTCCCATGGCCAGACGGGCAGAGTGGCTTGAATGTCGGATCCCTTCTGCCGGAACACGCCGCCGGCCTGAATATGGACGCGCAGGTAGAGATCGCCCGGCTTCCCTCCATTGATGCCTGGTTGTCCCTTGCCTGCCAGCCGGACACGAGTATCGTCCTGCACGCCGGCCGGAATGCGCACTTCGATCGCACGCTTTTCAGCCTGGGTACCGGTGCCGCCGCAGACCACACAGGGACGGCCGCGTACGATGGCACTGCCGCCGCAGGCCTTGCAGACGACGCGTTCGGTGAGATCGATACGTCGGGTGACGCCGGTCAACACGTCGCGAATGGTGAGGTGAACGTCGGTTTCCAGGTCCTCTCCATCAACGGCAAACCCGGGAGAGGCGCCGCGGGTTCGTCCTCCGAAAAAGGTCTCGAAGATATCGCCGAAATCGCCGCTGAATCCGCCGGCCTGGCCGCCCCGGCCTGCTTGAGCGCCGGCCTGTTGGCGCGCCTGCTCATAGGCTTCCGCCTGTTCCCAGTTCGAGCCGTATTGGTCGTATTTTTTTCGCTTCTCCGGGTCCGACAGCACCTCGTGCGCTTCGTTCAATTCTTTGAACTTCTTCTCCATCTCCGTTTTTTTTGTGCCGGTATGGAGATCGGGGTGGATTTCGCGGGCGCGGCGGCGAAAGGCCTTCTTGATGTCGTCGGCCGTCGCGTTGCGTGGCACGCCAAGGATGTCGTAATAACCGCGTTGCGATGTGGCCATCAGGGTCTGTCCGTGGAAAATAATCCGGTGCGCGCAGGCGAAGAGTGCAATCCTTTCCGGAGCTTACGAGGTCTCCGGGCGCATTGCAAGCGAACTCATGGTTTTTCTCTTCCGCCGCCGTTGTCTTTATGAAAGAGATAAGAGAGCCCCGGGCACAGTCAAGTGGGTGTGGCGGAGGGCGGGTCGAAACGGCGGTGGTCGATGAACAGATGCAATTTATCGACAGGGAAAAAGAGTGTCACTGTCTGTCCCTGCACTGTGTCGGCGCGGCGGGCCGTACGCACCACGAGTCGACGCTCACCGGCCCGGCAATGCAGAAGCAGGTCCGCCCCGAGATCCTCGACCAGTTCCACCGTTCCTGTTATCTGCACGGCTTCGGGCGACTCACGGAGCGCGATATCTTCCGGTCGGATGCCGAGCGTGACGTCGGATTTCTGCGTTGAGTGAGGTGGGATCAGCCTTGTCGGGAGTGGGAGGGTCAGGCCGTTGCCTTTGAAGACTGTCTTTCCGCCTTCTGTCATCAGGCTGCCTTCCCAGAGGTTCATCGGCGGGGTGCCGATGAAGGAGGCGACGAAGGGATCGGCCGGGGCGGTGTAGGTCTGCTGAGGATCATCCGCCTGTCGGATGCGCCCGCCCTCGATGACGACGATGCGGTCGCCCAGCGTCATGGCTTCCACTTGATCGTGAGTCACGTAGATCATGGTGACCTGCAGACGCTGCTGCAGCTTCTTGAGTTCGATACGCATCGAGGTGCGCAGCTGTGCATCCAGGTTGGAGAGCGGTTCATCGAACAGGAAGAGCTTGGGCTTACGCACGATGGCCCGCCCCATCGCAACGCGCTGCCTCTGTCCTCCCGATAGGTCCTTGGGTTTGCGATCCAGAAGGGGCTGAATGTCCAGGAGCTGCGCCGCTTCGGCGATGCGTTCTTCGATCACCCGGCGCGGAGTTCGTCGGATCGTCAGGGCAAAGGCGAGATTCTCGCGGACCGAGAGGTGCGGATACAGCGCGTACTGTTGAAACACCATGGCGATATCACGTTCGGCCGGAGGGAGATGATCGACCGCTGTTCCGGCAATACACACCTGACCTGAAGTCTGGCTCTCGAGCCCGGCAATAATGCGCAGGAGCGTCGATTTGCCGCAACCGGAGGGGCCAAGCAGAATCGTAAAACTCCCATCGGGAACCTGCAGCGAAATGTCGCGCAACACGGGCTGCTCCCGAAACGACTTTGAGATGTGACGCAATTCTAGTTCAGCCACAGCGATCTCCCTACCCAATAACGAGCCACAGTGCGCACAGAATGTTTAAAAAGGCCGCCTTCTTCCCCCAACCCCGGGGCAAACCGAGCGCCTTGTCACGGGCGCGGTTGGAGTGAGGTCCGCGACGAGAAGAATAAACGCCATGTTTGCGGACGACTACAGCCGGTGAGCGCCCAGTGTCCGTAGGCCGTCGGACTTTTCAACATTTTGATAGCCCGGATTATTCATGAATAATCCGGGCTATCCTTTGACCGCCCCGGCGGACAACCCGCTCACAATCCATCGTTGGCACAACAGCACGACCACGATCAGCGGAAGGGTCGCCACCACGGAAGCCGCAGCCAGCTCGCCCCAGGGCATGGTGAATTCTCCCTGGAACAGGGCAATGCCGACAGGCAGGGTTTGTTGCTCCGGTTGGGTCAGGATCAAGAGCGCGAAGAAAAATTCGTTCCAGGCATAGATCAGAATCAAGATCGCCGCGGTGAAGATCCCCGGCGTCGCCAACGGAAGCGTGATCCTGAAGAGGGTTGCCCAGGGCCCGCAGCCATCTACGCGCGCGGCATCTTCCAACTCCGGCGGCAATTCTTTGAAGAAGCTGGCGAGAATCCAGATGGCCAACGGCAGGGTGAGGGCCACATAGGGCAACACGACGCCCCAACGGTGGTTGAGGCCGCCGATTGTGTCGAGCAGTCGCCAGACGGGCCCGGCAATGGCCATCTGGGGAAACATCGACACGCAGAGCAACACGGCCAGAATCCCTTGTTTGCCGGGAATGGTCAGCCGGGCCAGCGCGTAGGCGGCCGGGATGGCGAGCAAAAGGGCGAGCAGCGTGGTGGCCCCGGCCACGACGACGCTGTTCAACATATAGTCGAAGAGGTGATGGTCGAAGAGGGCAGAGCGATAGAATCCCAGGCTGCCTGATGGCCACCAGGCGGGCGGCGCGGCTTCGATCTCACCTTGCGACTTGAAGGATGTGAGGACGAACCAGAGGAAGGGCAGCAGGCTCAAGCCCACCGTGGCAAGGATGCCTAGTGCGAGGAGGAGCCGTCGATTCATGTTCGCCTGCGCTCCAGGAGACTCGACCCGATGGCGCGCAGGTACGTCAACGACAGCGCCAGGATTATCAGGAACACGGCCACGGAGACGGCAGAGCCATATCCGATCCGGCCTTCCGTGAACAGGGTTTGGTAGCCATAGAACTGGAGGACCTGCGTGGCGTCGCCCGGGCCGCCTTGGGTCATCACGAACACGAGATCGAAGACACGAAATGCATCCATGGTACGAAACAGTAGTGCGAGCAACAGCGCGGGCTTCAGCAGCGGAAGGGTGATGTGCCAAAACCGTTGCCGGGCGGTAGCGCCATCGACCCGGGCGGCATCGTAGAGATCGTCTGGAATGACCTGGAGGCCGGCCAGGACCAGCAACGCGGCGAAGGAGGATGTCTTCCAGACGTCCGCCAGTACGACGATGCCGAACGCCACGCTCGGATAGGCCAGCCAGGGGATGTAGTCGGTGACCTGTTCGCCGAACAACAATAAGTTTGCGAACCCGTACTGATCGTTGAAGATATAGCGCCACAGTTGCGACGCGACGACCGTCGGAATGGCCCAGGGAATCAGAATCGCCGCCCGCACGAGACCGCGCCCGCGAAACCGCTCATGAATCACCAGCGCAATGATCAGTCCGCAGGCCAACTCCAGCAGCGTCGAAAGGACGACGAAGGCGAGGGTGACGGCCAGTGCCTGCTGCGCCACGGGATCACGGAGCAGCGCCACATAATTGTCCAGACCGACGAACGGACTGCCCAGTTGCGGCAATCCGATGTAGATATTGTGCAGGCTGAGCCAGAGCGAATCCAGAACCGGATACAGCGCAAAGACCATGGTCACCAGCAGCGCCGGGGCTACCATGGTCCAGGCCGCCAGATTCTCGCGATGTCGTAGAATCGAGGAGGCGCGGTTCACGGGACTTGTTCCCCCAGGGACAACAACCGATTGATCTGGGCATCGGCCGCAGTTGCTTCCTGCGCAAGATCGAGGTCGTCGATGGCGAGGGCGCGGCTGAAATACCGTTGCAGTAGATGCGAGATGGCGGGATACAGGGGGGAACGCGGGCGAGCGGTTGCGGACCGGAGGACGGCGAAGTGGTTACGGAGTTGCGGCGCTGCTGCCAGCAGGTCCGGATCGGAAAACAGCGCCTGACGGGAGGGCGCGATGCCGGCCTCCTGGGTGAATTTCTTTTGCATGGCCTGGCTGGAGAGAAACTCGATGAGCGCCCAGGCCTCGTCAGGGTGCTCCGAGTAGGCGCTGATACCGTAGAGCCAGCCGCCGAGTGCTGCGGCCGTGCGCCCCGGAGTGAACCCGGGAAGGGGCATCACGGCGACCTGTCCGGCGACGGTCGAGCGAGTCCGGTTGTTGGCCAGTTCCCAGGCATAGGGCCAGTTCCGGTGAAAGACTGCATGCCCTTGAAGAAAGACGGAGAGGGATTCCGGTTCTTGATAGGTCAACGCCGCGCGTGATGCAAGCCGGCCGATTACGCGCTCGCGAACGAACTGCACGGCGGCCATCGCTTCGGGTTGAGCCAGAGTGGAATGTGTTCCATCCGCGGTCAGCAGGCTTCCGCTGTGGCCGTCGATGAACTCCAGCATGGTACAGACGAGGCCTTCGTACTGTTTGAATTGCGCCGTGTAGCCGCGCAGCGTCGGATTATTCCGCCGTTCCCCGGCGACAATCGTCTCGGCCTGCCGGGCCAGTTCGTCCCAGGTTGCCGGTGGTGAGAAGCCGTATTTGGTCAGCAAATCCGAGCGATAGTAGAGCAGGCCTGCATCGATGCGGCTCGGGACGCCGTAAAGATGGTCTGAATATCGTGTGACCTCAATGGTGGCGGGAAGAAACTCCTCACGCATGGCCGGAGTAAATCGCTCATCGAGCCGACGGGCCCAACCGGCTTCGGCAAACTCCGGCACCCAGATCACATCCATGAAAAAGACATCGACCGTGGCATCGCGATTCTTTAGCTTTTGCGTCAGGAGATCGTGATAGGCGGTCGAGCTGTGCGGGGCCAGTTCGCGCACGACCGAAATATCAGGATGGGTTTTGGTGAACTCGGAGAGGGCCTCCTCCCATACGCGCGGGTGATCCGGTTTCCAGGAGATGAAACGTAGCGTGACGGAGGGAGCGTTCCCGCCCCCCATCTTCGACGGTGACTCAGCGTGGCTGGGGTTGCCTATGAACCCTGCAAGAAGGAAAACAAGCAGTCCGATCCAGCGAGGGACTCTCGAGGGAGGAACTGATGTGCGCGGGATGCGCTGAGAGGGGGGAATCCATCGCATCACTCTATATCTTATACAGAGTCAGAGAGGTGGAAGCAAAACCGGAACCGTCATTCCATCAGTTAGCGTGGCGTCGCGGTCTTGGCCTTTGCCATCATCTTGCAGTAGGAGCAGGTGTCGGCGGTGGTGGGTTGTCCGCAGGATTGGCAGGGGTGCAGGGTCCGCTGATCCTTCTCGGCCATGGATTCCTTGGGCACGTCCGGCTTGTTCTGCTTCTCAAGAAACCCCCAATAGAAACGTTGTTTCGTGCCGGGCGATTCCGTTTCCAGACGGTTGAGGACCTCTTTATAGAGGATCATCTTCGATCCCTTGGCCATGGGGCATTCTTCTACGATGTAGTCGATGCGATTGACGACCGCGTAAGCGGCGATCTCCCGTTCCGACAATCGACAGAGCGGCTTCACTTTCTTGGCGAAGCCTTCGACGGAGGCAGGAAGGGTCGGTCCTTGTTTCTCCAGATATTCATCCTGCCAGTGCAGCACATTACCTAAGAGGCGCGCGGCTTCGTCGTCCAGATTGTGGCCCGTGGCCATCACGTCATAGTCCTGTTCCACCGCCGCGCGATTGAACTGATACCGCTTGATGGTTCCACACGTCGAACAGGTCGGGCGATGAAGGACGGTGGCCAATTCACGAATGCCGCCGCCGGCTTCCTGCTCGACGACATGCACGATCAGTTTCGCGCCATGGGCGGCGGCCACGGTGTCTGCGTAGTGCCGCACTTTCCGGTGCGATTCATCGGAGTAGGCACCGATGCCGAGATTCACATACAGCGCGTCGGCGCGGTAGCCGAGGGTCAGCAGGATATGCCACAGGGCGAGGCTGTCTTTACCCCCCGAGACGGCCACCAGGATGCGGTCCTCGGGCGCAAACATCTTGAACGACTTGATCGCGCGCGCGACCTGCTCGTGCATAAAGGTCGTAAAGCAGCCTTTGCAGAAGGCGGCATTGTGCCGTGGGAGGCTGATGAC
Source organism: Nitrospira sp. (assembly GCA_024998625.1). Taxonomy (GTDB): domain Bacteria; phylum Nitrospirota; class Nitrospiria; order Nitrospirales; family Nitrospiraceae; genus Nitrospira_A. The sequence continues at coordinate 55,464 of JACOEL010000012.1, forward strand.
GGCCTTGGTCTTGCACTTGCCGCAATTCATAACTGTTCCGTCAATCGTGAATGGTGAGAGGAAGATTGCACCGTTCAGCCGCCGGAGATCACCGGTCGGATTTCAACCTGGTCGGCGTCGGCGAGCATTTCATCTTCCGTGACGAGTTCATCTCCCCGGATGACGAGATGCGCCTCCATCACCAGATTAAGTTCGCGTAGCAACTCCTTGGTGCGTTTGGGCCCTTTGATTTCAACTTGGCGTTGCGGATGACTGAGTTGAACGATCATGCGCGATGATACGGCTGAGTTGTGCGGGATTGCAAACGGTATGCGGAAGAGGGAATGAGTCCGAGAGGGCGTGACGCACTCCAATATGAGGAAAGACGGCCTTATGATTCGATCAAATCTCCGCGTCTCGCAGGGCCTTCGCCGCTTCTTCCGGGGCGACTGGGTTGATATAAAACCCGGTGCCCCATTCAAATCCGGCCACCTGGGTGAGTTTCGGGATGATCTCGATGTGCCAATGATAGTAGTCTCCGGTTTTTTCGTGCAGCGGCGAGCTGTGCAGGATGAAGTTGTAGGCCGGTCGAGCCAGCACGGCATCCATCCGGCGTAGCGCTTCGCCCAGCATAGGCGCCAGAAATTCGAACTGAGCACGTTGGCATTCTTCGAAATATCCTGCGTGACGCTTAGGAAGGATCCACATTTCAAACGGAAAGCGGGGCGCGTAGGGGGTCAGGCAGACAAACTCCGGGTTCTCCAAGACCACGCGGGTGCCTTCCGACGATTCCTGCCGCAGGATGTCGCAATAGATGCAGCGTTCCTTCTGCTGGAAATGCTGCCGACATCCGTCGATTTCTTCGATGACGCTGGTGGGCACGACCGGCAAGGCGATGAGCTGAGAGTGGCTATGCTCCAACGTGGCGCCCGCCGTGGCGCCCTGATTCTTGAAGATCAGAATATATCGCAACCTCAGATCCTTCTTGAGGTCGAGAATCCGGTCGCGATAGGCCCAGAGCACATCCTCCACCCGCTTGGCCGGCAGGTCGGCGAGGTGTTCCTTGTGATTGGGGGTTTCGATGATGACTTCGTGGGCGCCGATGCCGTTCATGCGGTCGTAGAGGCCGAGGCCTTCGCGTCCCATGTCGCCTTCGACATGCAGCGCGGGAAACTTATTGGGGATGACCCGCACGGTCCAATTCGGGCTGTCCGGTTCCGAGGCATGGGGCCGATAGGCGAGGATTTCTTTCGGCGTCAGACGTTCCTGTCCCGGGCAAAACGGACACATGGATGCAGAGGGAAGCGGCGCCGACGGCATAGAGACGTCTTGGGGGCGCCCGCCTCGTTCGGTTGAAATGATGACCCAGCGGCCGACGATCGGGTCTCTTCTCAGTTCAGGCATCTCGACTCCTCTAGTTGTCAATGGTCACTGTGCACTGCTCGATGTCCAATGATGGGGCGGATGGTGAGGACCTCATTGAACAGGGAGCATTGAGCGTTGTCGTTCAGACCCGCCACATGGTGGCCTCAAAGTCGTCCCCCGGCCGGTTGAGGGTGGCCGGGCTGTGGTGAGGATACCGCGCGATTTCCATCCCATGTTCCGACACCGTCAGGGTCAACCGTACTTCTGTGCCGATCTCGATGCCCAGTTCTTTGAATGGGATGCCCAACTCCAGAATTTTTCGCCGGCAGATCGTGCTGTAGGAGCCCCTGTCGCGATAGAGGCCGGATTCGTCTGCCCGGGAGAGCAGGAAGGTGTCAGCCCCTTCGGTCGTGAGGGCAAACGACAACTTATATTGCTGGATGCCTGAGCTGATGTAGAGGTCTGCGGTGCAGTGCTCCTGGCGCGTTTGAGATCGTTCATCGAGATCCAGCCGAAGGTAGAGATGTTCGCGGTCGAATCCGAAGAAAATGGAGGTGAAGAGCCCTTCGGCCTTCCACATCGCTCCCAAAGGCGGCGTCGGGTTGATGGTACCGGCCCCGCGCCATTCGAAAAAATTGGAGACCATGCCGTCGAGGGTCGGGGTGATGAGCGCCAGCGGGAGTTGCACCAGGTCCAGGCCTTGCGGCGTGCGGGCCTCGACCAGGGGCTGATTCAAGATGTCGGGCGGCGTCACCCCGGCATAGGTCCAGACGTTGCGCAGATGCGTGCGGAACAGGCGGTCGAATTCCTGTTTGTAGTCGGTGTCGAAGTCGTCACCGTACCACCAGAACCAGTCGCTGCCTTCGGCGGCATAGAGTTCGTCCCAGGCCGCGCGGGCCTTGTCCGGCGCCAACGAGGGCGTGAGATCCACGAGACGGGCCCGTGTGTGCTGCAGGAGGTCCCAGCCGCGATTGTCTTCCTGGTGGCCGATCCAGATTTTAAAGTCCTGGTTGATCCAGGAGCCGGAATGTAATTGATCGAGGCGTTGAGGGGGCGGAACTGACTCCAACGCGTGGCTCACGGTGTTCAATCGCACGCGGATGCCGTGGCCGATATGGAGCCCGTCCTGTTCGAAGGCGCGAAACAGCAGGGAGAGGAAGCGTTCACCACCGTCGTGGTAATGCTCCCATGGATTCTCGCCGTCGAGAATCACGGCCAGGAGTCCGTTCTCCAGCGGAATGTCGTACGCAAGGCCACGGATCCGCCTGAGCACATCGTCGGCGGCCGATTCCGGGGTCGTCTTGTGATAGACGAAGCCGAAGGCATCGGAAATATCCCGGTCGCGGAACACCATCGTGAGCGGCTGCTCTGTGGTGCCGACTGCGTAGGGCTGATAGAGATGATAATGACGATTCCAGGCCTGGTCGGCCATCTGGAGCGACCGGTAGAGGATACCTTCGTCTGTCGCCAGCCAGCGAATCCCGGCCTTGCCCAGGATAGGCAATAACTCGGGACAGACCGACCCTTCGGACGGCCAGAGCCCAGCCGGTGCACGGCCGAACGTGTGCGTATGGTAGTCGATCGCCCGTCGCACCTGAGCTTCGGCATCGGCCGGCGCATGGAATCGAGCGGGCAGCGGCAGGTCCGGCCTGGCGCGGCGAGTGAATTCCGAGTCGATCACGAGCGGAAGAATCGGGTGGAAAAACGGCGTGGTGGTCAATTCGATCTGCCCACGCTCCTGGAGCGCCTGATACATCGGAACAATCTGCCTGATTGCGGTCTGTTGCAGAGCCAGCACTTCCTGCTTGTCCTCTTCGGTGAATCCCCGATTCTTGGCGCGCAACTCCGCCAGACGTGGAAAGCGCTGCAGGCTGCCGTATCCGAACCAGGCCAGGTTGTGCCAGACCTGGAGGTCTAGAAATTCCTGCGTTGAAAACTGTCGAGCCAGACGATCGAGGTCTTGCCCCTGGACGTCGACGCCACGTTTCACCAGCAGTTCCTGATAGCGGGGAAAGGGGCGCACCATGGTGGCCCAATTGGCGGAAAAGAAATGGCGAATCAGGAAGGCCTTTTCAGTCGGGATCAGATCGGCCGCTGGGCGTTGCGCAGATTCCAGGAATAAATCGCGGACGCGGCCGGTGGAGAACTCTTCCAGTTGCAGTAGCAGCGATGGAGTGAAGTTAAAAGTCGAGTGAGCCTCGGGAAATCGCTCCAGCAGGAAGGCCATGTCGAAGTAGGCCTTGGTGGCGTGCAGACGTACCCAGGGCATACTCGCGGACCCCGTGAGCGGGTCCGTGTAATACGGCTGGTGCATATGCCAGAGGAAACAGAGTTGAATGGTTTTCATCGGGAAGTTTCTTGCAGACTTCCGGGCAGTATGTCATAGGGGTAGGAGTGTTGCAATGAAAGGGCGGGATCGAGGAGGGCCTGTTTTCTTTCCGATCGGGTGAGAGCGATCAGGCGGTGTCGGACCGGCCGTGGTGCGAAACGGGGAGTCAGGCAGAATGGAATCGAATCAGATGGTTTCGAGCGAGATACGTACAGAGCCGCTAGTGTCCCCCGTCTCGATTCTGCGGTATTGGGGACCGGTCTGCTCGTATGCCGGACTCATTTTCTTCGGGTCGTCGGTATCCAATCCACCGGAATCCGTTTCGTCATTATTGGGGAACATTTCCGACAAGATCTTGCATCTCTGCGAATACGGGGTTTTGGGGGCCTTAGCCTTTCGGGCCTGTCGCCATGGAGCGGGTGCCTGGGGGGCCCGACATGCTGTCATCGTGGCGGTGGCCGGTTGTGCGCTCTACGGCTTGAGCGATGAGATCCATCAATTGTTCGTGCCGCTTCGTCAGGGAGATCCGTTGGACCTGGTGGCCGATTCCCTGGGTGCCACGCTCGGGGCCTGGACCTGGCGTCTCACGGAACGGCGCGCGGTTCCGTCACCCCTATAGACTCGACGCGTCCCGCCCGGCCCTATCTCATCGATTCTTCCCGCAGTGTTTCTCCGACCTTCGCTCCGTTCCGTGCGTGATGACGATTCAGATGGTCTGCTGAGCGTGCCCTCCGTTTTCAGCCTCTACCAGGCGTAGGCCTCGGGGGCCGCGCCGCCGGGGCCGGGGAAGATTGTGTCCAATGTCTTCAGGCTGTCCGGAGTCAGCGTCAACTCCAGCGCCGGAAGTGCGGATGTCAGCTGTTCCATGGTGCGTGGACCGATGATGGGAGAGGTCACCGCCGGTTGATGGAGAAGCCAGGCGAGGGCGACGGCGGCCGGCGCGGCATTCACTGTCTTGCAGAACTGCTCATAGGCTTCTAGCGTTGCGCGATGGGTCTCGATGTCTTTCCGGACGTCTTCGTCTGCACGCCGCCCGGTTGTGTACGTGCTTAGCGCCCCTCCCAGCAGACCTCGCGCCAGGGGACTCCAGGGAATCATGCCGATCCCATAGGCCTGACAGGCCGGGATGACTTCCAGCTCGACGGTTCGCTCGAGAAGATTGTAAAGGCTCTGTTCGGAGATGAGGCCGAGAAAGTGGCGTGACTTCGCCAGCTCTTGCGCCTGGGCGATGTGCCAGCCGGCAAAATTGCTGCTGCCGACGTACAGCACCTTCCCTTCGCGGCAGAGTTGCTCCAGCGCCTGCCAGATTTCTTCCCAGGGGCACTCACGATCGATGTGATGCATTTGGTACAGGTCGATATGGTCTGTCTGTAGACGCCGGAGACTCTCTTCGCACGCGCGTTTGATATGCAAGACAGACAGGCGAGACTGGTTGGGCCAGTCGCCCATGCGGCCATAGACCTTCGTGGCCAGCACCACCTTTTCGCGCCGCCCCCCGCCTTGTGCGAACCAACGGCCGACAATCTGCTCCGTCACCCCTTCGCCGACTTTCCATCCATAGACGTTGGCGCTGTCGAAAAAGTTGATGCCCCGTTCGAGCGCCTGGTCCATGATCGCAAAGCTGTCGGTTTCGGAGGTCTGTGGCCCGAAGTTCATGGTGCCGAGACAAAGGCGGCTGACTCGCACTCCAGAGCGGCCGAGATGAACGTATTGCATGTGCGTCTCCTTCCTGTGAGAGGACAGAATACCGGCCTATGCCGGAGTCTGACAACCGACCGTGGCTAAGTGGCATGCAGCAGGTAACTTTCTGCTGGTAGTTCAGCAAGGTTTGGCTATAATGCCGATCGTATGACAACGACAAATCCTGCCGCTCCCGCGGCACCGCTCGCCCCGCCGGATCCTGCACGAATCGCCAAGACAGTGGCCAGCAAGATGCCCTTTCGCGGCGATGTGACGGGGTTGACCCCGCTCGCCGGTGACGCGTCGAATCGTCGATATTTTCGGATCGCCCTGAAGGGGACGCCCTCGGCATTGATCCTCATGCAGTTGGCCGATCCGGAAGGATTCAAGAAATCAGAAGAAGCCGTCAGCGGAGCCTCCGCTCAGATTGCGGAGCTGCCCTTCACCAATGTGCTCACGCACCTGCAGCGTACCGGTGTGACCGTTCCGCAGTTGCACTATTATGATCGCGAGGCCGGTCTCCTATACCTGGAGGATTTCGGGGACCTGACGCTGGCAGAAGCCTGCCGTGATGCGGACCGTGCCCGGTTGGTGGAGCTCTATCGTCAGGCGATCGATCAACTGGTCTTGCTCCAGGTGAGGGGGACCACGCCGCCCGCGCCGGGCTGTATCGCTTTTCACCGGCGCTTCGATGTGCCGCTGTTGATGTGGGAGTTCGACCATTTTCTCGAATACGGGATTACCGCCCGCTTGGGTCTGCCGATGAAGCCGGCCGACGACAAGGCGATCCGCGCCGAGTTTCAACGCATCGCCGATTTATTGGCAGGGCAGCCGCAGGTGTTCGTCCATCGCGATTACCATTCACGTAATCTCATGGTCGACGGGTCGCGCATCGGCATCATCGATTTTCAAGATGCCCTCATGGGCCCGGCTACCTACGATCTGGCCTCGTTGCTGAAAGATGCCTACATCGAGTTGGAGGATTCGGTGGTGGCCGGGCTGGTCGACCATTTCCTCGACGGGCTTGCCGCCCAGGGGCAGGAGTGGGCGGATCGGGCGGCGTTTCGTCGCCTGTTCGATCTCACCAGTATCCAACGCAACCTCAAGGCCGCCGGCCGGTTTGTCTACATCGACCGGGTCAAACACAACCCGAAATTTCTCGCCGATATCCCTCGTGTCCTGGGCTACGTGAAACGGAATTTGTCCAAATACCCCGAGTTGGCCACATTACGTCAGCACTTGGCGCCCTACGTTCCTGAACTCCAGTGAAACGTCAAACGCGAAACGCCAGCCGTAACTCGTGAACAGGCCTGTCAGCCAAGAATCCTGGATGTACGCGCTTCACGTTGTCCCTGTCACCGTTCACGTGTGGTTCACATGAAAGCCATGATTCTTGCCGCGGGCCTTGGAACCAGATTGAGGCCCCTCACCGACGTGACGCCAAAGCCGCTCCTCCCGGTGGCCGGCACGCCCATGATCGTTTGGAATCTGCTCCTCTTGAAGCGTCATGGCATTCGCGAGGTGGTGATCAATCTCCATCATTTGGGTGCAATGATTCCGCAGGCGCTGGGCGACGGCTCGGCGTTCGGGATGCGAATCATATACTCGGACGAGCCCGTGATCCTCGGTACGGGTGGCGGAATCAAACAGGCAGAACCATATTTTCGTGGCGAGCCGGTCCTGATTCTGAACGGCGACACGCTGTTCGAACTGGATCTCGGCGCGTTGATGGCCTTTCATCGATCGCGACAGGCCGCGGCGACCCTGGTGCTGCGGCAGGACCCGGAGGCGGCTCGTTGGGGGTTGGTTGAAGTGACGGAACGTGGGGACGTAGTGCGGATCATCGGGCGTGGCTGTACGGAGACGATATCAACCACCGGCCGCATGTTTGCCGGCATCCATATTTTGCATCCGCGTTTGTTGCGTGATGTGCCGGTCGGGAAGGAATCGTCGATCATCGATGCCTATGTGCGCGGTATTCAAGAAGGGGAACGGATCGTTGGGTACGATTTCAGCGGCTATTGGAGCGATGTCGGCACACCTGAACGGTATGCGCAAGCAGAGCGGGATGCTGCAGCCGGGTTGCTCAGATTGTCAGCACGAAAGTCGTAAGCCAGACGGAATGGGCTAGAGAACTCCGCTTTAGTGGTTACTAGATTAGGTCGGCAGTCGGTCGGACTCAAATTGAGCATGTTCATGCAGGATGGTCAAAACGGTCGTTCAGCAAGGCCGCAGCAAGTGAAGGGCCGAGGCGTACCCGCAGGGTACGTTGAGGGTCTGAACGAAGCGAGAACGAAGCTGACGGCCGTTTTCACCATCCTGCCTGGTTACTCGTCGGGTGTGGATTTCCGTTGCTTAATCAGCCGCGCAAGATAGGTTCGCTGCAGGTCCAAAAACTCCGCCGCTTTCGTTTGATTCCCCGCCGCTTTTTCCAACGCCCGCTCAATGATATAGGCACTATGCGCTTCCATGGATTCATGGTACGTGAGGTTCAGGTAGGGAAGCCCGTGTTCTGAACCTCCTTTCCCGGCTGCGTCGTCGGGCGACAAGGCCAGAAATTCAGGTTCGATGACGTCGCTGGGACTGAGCACCACGGCGCGTGAGAGGACGTTATCGAGTTCGCGGATGTTGCCGGGCCAGGGATAGTGGGTCAATGCGGCGCACGCCGCCGGGCTCAGCGAGACTCCGGGACGTTTTGCTTCACAGGCATGCCGCTTGAGGAAGAACTCGGCCAGCCGCACGATATCTTCGCTCCGTTCCCTTAACGGCGGGAGGGTAAAGCTGACCACGTTGAGCCGGAAAAAGAGATCTTCCCGGAACTGCCCCGCCTTGACGGCCTGCTTGAGATCCTTGTTGGTCGCGGCGACGAAGCGAATGTTGACGGAGACCGAGCGTGTGCCGCCGACACGTTGAAATTCTTTGTCTTGCAGCACGCGCAGGAGCTTGGCTTGCAGCGGCAACGGCATGTCGCCGATTTCGTCGAGAAACACTGTTCCGCCTTCCGCCATTTCGAGCTTGCCCTTTTGAAGCCGGTCGGCGCCGGTGAAGGCGCCGCGCTCGTGGCCGAACAGTTCGTTTTCGAGCAACGTTTCCGTGAGCGCCACACAGTTGATGACGACCATGGGCATGCTCTGGCGCGGACTCCATTGGTGGATGGAGCGGGCGAAGAGTTCCTTGCCGGTGCCGCTTTCCCCGAGGAGGAGAATGCTGGCGTCCGAGTTGGCGGCGCGGCGGGCGGATTCGATGATGGCCTTGATTTTCGGGCTGTCGCCGACGATGGTGGCATACCGGTTCTGCACGTCCGATTGGAGGGCGGCCACCTGCCGCTTCAAGGAGTCCCGCTCCAGCGCTTTTTGAATCACGATCAGGAGATGGTCTTTTTCGAGCGGTTTCGTCAGGAAGTCGTAGGCCCCGTGGCGCATGGCTTCCACGGCGTCAGGGATCGTGCCGGCGGCGGTCATGACGATGACGGGGATGTCCTCAGACTGCTTGTTCTGGGCCATGCGTTTGAGCACGTCCATGCCCTTGAGGCGGGGCAGATAGAGGTCCAACAGGACCAGATTCGGAGATTCCTGCTCGATGAGCTCGATGCCGCGCAGGCCATCGGAGGCGGTCAGCGTTTTGTAGCCGCCCGCGTCCAACCGATCCTGCAACATCGTGACGATGTCCTGATCGTCATCGACTATGAGAACCTTGGCCTTCATCGGTTTCGCGACCTGCTAGCGGCGATCAGCCATTCGCTCTTCGCGGTTATCCTTCCATCACATTCATGACCAAACCGGTGAGCGGCTTGGGGAAGAAGTAGGTTGATTTGTGCGGCATCCGCTCGCCTGCGGAAGCCACGGCCTTCACTTCGGTGACTTTGGTCGGGTTCAGCAGCAGTGCAGCGGTGCCGGTCCCCTGGCGTACCCAATTCAACGCCTCGTGATCGTCTTTCGAATACAGCATCGCTTCCTGCTCCTGGTGAGTGGGGCAGAGCACGGCGACCACATGCTGCTGCAACAGGGACACGTCGAGCCGGTCGCGCGGTGAGGCTGAGGCCGGCGGGCGATGCGCGGCTCGCAGGGTCAGCAGGTAGTACTGCGGATCGTTCTGCAGCGCCAGCCCGAACATCGGCATGGACTGCCCGCGACTGCGCAGGGTTTCGATAAATTGTCCCCGCACCTGTGTCTCATTGCCCGGCTGAAAGGGCAGCGTCGTCACTTCGAAGACGGGATCAAGCATACGCAACAGATCTTTCGGGGCCGGGACGCCCGTCGTGAGCACACGGTGCGTCGGGAGCACGGTCAGGCCCTTGTCCTCAAGGCTGGCGAACAGCATCAGGACATTGTCGTAAGGCTGGGGACCAGAGGGTGCGCCCGCCTGCTGGCGTCGCGCGCGGCGATAATTGAGCGCCGTTTCATAGCGATGATGGCCGTCGGCGATGAAGAGCTGTTTCGTGTGCATGATTTCGACGACCTTGGCGAGCACAGCCGGATCGGTCACGCTCCACAGTCGCTGACGGAACCCCACGTCGTCCTGAAAGTCGATGCGTGGTTTGTCGGAGACGATGGACTGCTCGATCACCGTAAGCACGTCGTTCTGCGGATCAGAATAGAGCGAAATGATCGCACTGAAGTTTGCGCGGCAGGCTTCGAGCAGGTTGAATCGGTCGGTCTTGGCTGCGGCGCGTGTATTCTCGTGCGGGTAGATCTTGCCGGACCCGAACTCTTCCAACTCGACGGTTGAGAGGAAACCTTTGAAGACTTTGGTCGGGGTGCCTGGCCCTGAATAGGGCGGCTGGTATTCGATGGTGTGGTAGTAGATGGCCGGTTTGTCGTCCCGGCGTAAGGCGCCGGACTTGAGCCAATCTTTGAGCGCTCCCGCCGCGCGGAGGTACTTGTTGTTGCCGATGGTATCGCCCGGCTGTTCATAGCCGAGTTCCAGCCGAATGACGTTGTTCGGATGGCGCTCGTGCAAGGTCTTCTGCAACGTCGCGTCGATAATGTCGTACGGGGGTGCCACCACCTGGCGGACGTCGCCGACGGTCGCAGGATTGTAGAGTGTACCGTGAAAGGGAATGACGTGTGCCATGCGGGTTTCTATCCTTTTCTCTCGTGGGTGCGGTGTGGTCCTGTTCGCCCGGCGGTGAGCCGGGTGTGTCGCTGAACGAGTACGCGCTGTCAGCAGAGCGTGGGCGTTGTAAAGCCGGGCGGCGGCAACTCAGCGGTCGCGAGTCACCATGTAATCGGCGGCAATAGCCAGGGCGCGCTTGGCGGTGTTGTCGTGAAACAGGTCGAGATCGCGTTTGGCGGCGGCGACGAACGCGCGTGCCCGCTCCATCGCATAGGCAATGGACCCATACTCCTGCATCAAGCCGACGATGCGGCGGAGTTCCTCGTCCGTCAGGGTGCGAGTCTCCATGCGATCCTTGATGAGCTGCCGATCCGGCTCCGAGCAGTGCTGCAGGAGGTGCAGCAGCGGCAGGGTCGCTTTCCCTTGCCGCAGGTCCTGTCCGAGTGTCTTGCCCAGGTGTTCACCGTTGGCGGTATAGTCCAGCGTATCGTCCGCCAGTTGGAACGCAATGCCCAGCCGCTGCCCGAACCGGAACAGCGCCTCTTGTAACTCTTCCGTGGCGCCACCGACGATCGCCCCGATCTTGCAGGACGCCGCAATCAATCCGGCGGTCTTATGTTCGATGATGCGGAGATATTCCGACTCCGGCATCAGCGGATTGCCGTTGTAATACAGTTGCAGCACTTCTCCTTCGGCCATCTTGCGGCAGGCTTCCGAGAGCGCCTCGTTGATCCCTTGGTTGCGGAAGTCGACGATCTGGCAGATTGCGCGCGAATAGAGATAATCGCCCACGAGAATACTGATTTGGTTGCCCCAGACTTTGCTCGCGGTCCGGCGACCCCGACGCAGGTCGGCGTCATCGACGACGTCGTCGTGCAGCAGGGTGGCGGTATGGATGAATTCGACGAGGCTTCCGAGTGCTTGATGGTCCTGGCCGGCGTATCCGCAGAGATGAGCGCTGAGGAGCACGAAGAGGGGACGGACGCGTTTGCCGCCGCTGTTCAGGATGTGGGCGGCGACGGTGTTGACGAGAGCGACACTGGAGTCGAGATTTTTCCGGATCTGTTCCTCGACCCCCTCCAACTCTTCTCGATAGACGTCCCACACATCGGCCATGCTGTGGAGCGTGAGGGTGGTCGGTCCGTTCGACATGGAGCGGATAGTAGGGCAGGAAACTCCACTAAGTCAAGCTCCTGTCGGCGAGTTTCTCGAGTCGATCGCGTCGTCGTTCTCTTGACAGTTTCCAGCCCCATCCAGTAAGGTGACTCCTCGCTTAATTCCCCGAATGAATGGTAGCAGTCACCGGTGGTCGTTCGACAGCTTCAATGTCCCCGTGAGGGGAGTCTGTTCCCCAGGTAATTGCCTTCCAGCTTGACGAGAACACGTGTCATGAATGTACCAGGGTTTCCTCCCAAACAAGGGTTATATGATCCTCAGCACGAAAAAGATGCGTGCGGGGTCGGGTTTGTCGTCGATATCAAGGGCCAGCGTTCGCACCAGATCGTGCAGCAGGGTCTGCAGGTATTGGAGAGTCTGACTCATCGAGGGGCACAAGGATGCGATCCTTGCACCGGCGACGGCGCAGGCATTCTCCTTCAAGTGCCACACGAGTTTTTTAAGCGCGCGGCAAAAGACTGCGGGATCAAGCTGCCGGGCGCAGGAGAATACGGCGTGGGCATGGTGTTTCTGCCGCCCGATGCCGACGCCCGTGCGCAGTGCGAGACGGTGTTTAACCGCGTCATCAAGGATGCCAACGCCAAGCTCCTCGGCTGGCGCGACGTGCCGGTCAAGAGCGACGCAATCGGTGAGCTGGCTCGCACGACCGAACCATTCATGCGGCAGGTGTTCATCGCCCGGGGGATTTTCACGGACGACGAATTCGAACGCCGTTTGTATGTGATCCGGAAGTGTGCGGAGCGGGCCGTTCGTGAGTCGGCAATCGAAGGGCGCGAGTATTTCTATATCCCGAGCCTGTCCAGCAGCACCATCGTGTATAAGGGGCTGTTACTGCCGCATCAGATTCCCCAGTACTATCAAGACCTCACCGACAGCAACGTGACGAGCGGCCTGGCCCTCGTGCACTCGCGGTTCAGCACGAATACCTTCCCGACCTGGCCGCTGGCCCATCCCTATCGCTACATTTGCCACAACGGTGAAATCAACACGTTGAAGGGTAATGTGAATTGGATGCGCGCACGACAGGGACGGCTGAATACCGAACTGTTCGGCGAGGACATGCAGAAACTGTTTCCCATCGTGTACGAGAACCAGAGCGATTCAGCCTGTTTGGACAATGCGCTCGAATTCCTGGTGCTCGGCGGGCGGTCGTTGCCGCACGCGATGATGATGTTGATTCCCGAACCCTGGGTTGCCAATCCGCAGATGGACCTGGACCGCCGTGGATTCTACGAGTACCACGCGGCCATGCAGGAACCCTGGGACGGACCGGCGGCCGTCTGTTTTACCGACGGCAAGCTGATCGGCGCTACGCTGGATCGGAACGGACTCCGTCCTTGCCGCTATCAGGTGACTACCGACGGTCTGGTGGTACTGGCCTCCGAAGCGGGCGTGCTTCCGATGGACCCGCAGCGGATTCGCCAGAAGGGTCGTTTGATGCCGGGACGGATGTTCCTCGTGGACACCGTGCAAGGCCGCATCATCGACGACGAAGAAGTCAAAGCCGATATCGTGCGTCGCAAGCCCTATCGCTCCTGGGTGGCTCAATATCGGATTTCGCTCGATGAGTTGCCGGATCCGATCAATGTGCCGCAGCCTGATCATGCCACGATCCGGCAGCGTCAGCAGGCGTTCGGCTACACCGTCGAAGAACTGAAGATGGTCATCACCCCCATGGTGGTGGAAGGGCAGGAAGCGATCTCGTCGATGGGTACGGACACGCCGCTGGCGGTGTTGTCGGATCGACCCCAACTGCTGTTCAAATACTTCAAGCAACTGTTTGCGCAGGTCACGAATCCGCCGATCGATCCGATCCGTGAAGAACTCGTGATGTCGCTCACGACCAGCATCGGTCCCAAGCCTAATCTGATGGATGAACATCCGGAGTCCTGCCGGCGTATCCGGGTGAAGCAGCCGATCCTGACGAACGCCGATCTGCAGAAGATCCGCGAGATCAACGACCCCAATTTTAAGAGCAAGACGCTGAAGATGTTGTTCCGCGTCGCCGAAGGCCCGGAAGGGTTGGGCGCGGCGGTGGACGATCTCTGCCGCCAGGCCTCGCAAGCGATTCGTGAAGGGTACAAATTCCTCATCCTCAGCGACCGCGGGGTCAATGCGGACTACGCGCCGATTCCGAGTCTGCTCGGCGTGGCGGCGGTGCACCATCACCTGGTGCGTGAATGCACGAGAACCGAAGTCGGCCTGACGGTGGAAACCGGCGAACCGCGCGATGTCCATCACTTTGCCTGCCTGATCGGTTTCGGAGCCGGGACGGTGAATCCGTACCTGGTGTTTGAGTCGCTGGTGGATCTGGAACGTGACGGCTATTTCCCCGAAGGGCTCGACGCGCCGACGGCGGAAGGCAAGTTCATCAAAGCCATTAACAAGGGGTTGCTCAAGATCTTCTCAAAGATGGGCATCTCCACGGTGCAATCCTATTGCGGCGCGCAGATCTTTGAAGCGATCGGGCTTAACCATGAATTGATCGACCGCTATTTCACCGGCACGCCCTCGCGGATCGAAGGCATCAGCATCCGGGAAATCGGTGAAGAGACGTTGCGCCGCCATCGCGTGGCCTACGAACCGGCCCCGATCCGGCAGTTGGATTTCGGCGGCGAGATTCACTATCGCATCCAGGGCGAGCATCACAATTGGAATCCCGACACCATCTATAAGCTGCAGCATGCGACCAGGAACAACGATCCCAAGACGTTCGCCGAGTTCTCGCAGCTGGTGAATGATGAAAGCAAGCGCCGGTCCAACCTGCGCGGCCTGCTGGAGTTCAAGTTCCTGCCCGAGGCGATTCCGCTCGATGAGGTGGAGCCGGCGAAGGAAATCGTGAAGCGCTTTACGACCGGCGCGATGTCGTTCGGGTCGATCAGCAAAGAGGCTCACGAGACGCTGGCGATCGCGATGAATCGCCTGGGCGCCAAGAGCAACACCGGTGAAGGCGGCGAAGATCCCGAGCGGTTTGCGCCGCTCCCGAACGGCGATTCCCGAAACAGCTACATCAAGCAAGTGGCATCGGCTCGGTTCGGAGTCACGAGCCACTACCTCGTGAATGCCAAGGAACTCCAGATCAAGATGGCGCAGGGGGCCAAGCCGGGTGAGGGCGGACAGCTCCCCGGGCATAAGGTGGACGAGAACATTGCGCGTCTGCGGTATTCGACACCGGGCGTGCAGCTGATTTCCCCGCCGCCGCACCATGACATTTATTCGATCGAAGACCTAGCGCAGCTGATCTTCGACTTGAAGAATGCGAACTCCGACGCGGCCGTCTCGGTCAAGCTGGTTTCCGAAGTCGGAGTCGGCACGGTGGCCGCCGGTGTGGCGAAGGCCCATGCGGACAAGGTGTTGATCAGCGGCGACTCTGGCGGAACCGGGGCGTCCCCTCTCTCGTCCATTAAGTATGCCGGAGTGCCCTGGGAGATGGGATTGGCGGAAACGCATCAGACCTTGGTTCTCAACGACCTGCGCGGCAGGATCCGGGTCGAAACCGACGGCCAGATGAAGACCGGACGTGATGTGGCCATTGCCGCGCTGTTGGGCGCGGAAGAGTATGGATTTGCGACGGCGCCGCTCATCATCGAAGGCTGCATCATGATGCGGAAGTGCCACCTCAATACCTGTCCTGTCGGCATTGCCACGCAGGATCCGATGTTGCGTAAAAAGTTCACCGGCCAGCCGGAACATGTCGTCAATTTCTTCTTCTTCATCGCCGAAGAGTTGCGGCAGATCATGGCCAAGCTGGGATTCCGGACCATCAATGAGATGGTCGGCCGCGTGGACAAACTGAAGATTCACAAGGCTGTCGAGCATTGGAAGGCCAAGGGCCTGGATCTGACGCCGCTGCTCAAGCTGCCGGAAGTCGGTCCTGAGGTTTCTCGCTATTGCGTACAGAAGCAGGATCACGGCATTGCCGAGATTTTGGATCGGAAACTCATCGAGCAGTGCCGACCGGCGATCGATCGGGGCGAGAAGGTCACGCTCGAACTGCCGATCCGGAATTTGAATCGCACCGTCGGGACGATGCTCTCCAGCCAGATCGCGAAGAAATACGGATTGGAAGGGTTGCCTGCCGACACGATCACGATCAAGTTCAACGGGTCAGCCGGACAATCGTTCGGCGCCTTTCTCTCACGCGGCATCACGCTGGTGCTGGAAGGTGAGTCGAACGATTACATCGGCAAGGGCCTCTCGGGCGGCAAGATCATCGTCTTCCCGCCGAAGAACGCGATTTACACCCCGGAAGAAACGATTCTCGTCGGCAATACCTCGCTGTACGGTGGAACGCAGGGCGAAGCCTATTTCTACGGCATGGCCGGGGAACGGTTCGCGGTGCGGAACAGCGGCGTGCGGGCCGTCGTCGAAGGCACCGGTGACCATGGTTGCGAATATATGACCGGAGGGGTCGTGGCGGTGTTGGGCCGCACGGGCAGAAATTTCGCGGCGGGTATGTCCGGCGGCGTGGCGTTTGTGCTGAACGAGCTGGATAAATTCCAGTCGCGCTGCAACCTGGGCATGGTGGAGTTGGAGCAGGTCACGAGCGACGACGACAAGAAGTTGCTGCACGACATGATCACCTCCCACTTCATGTATACCGGTAGCCGGAACGCCAAGCGTATCCTGGATGGCTGGGACGCGATTCTGCCGAAGTTCGTGAAGGTGATGCCGATCGATTACAAGCGTGTGTTGGCCGAACGGAAAGCGGCGGCGGCCAAAGTAGCCAAGTAACTGTGAAACGTGAAGTGGTGTTCGTGAAGCGCGTGACCGCAAGGTCCGAGCGAGATCCGAACCACGAGAGACGAATACAAGCGAGAGACGATACGCGATGGGTGATCCAAAGGGCTTTCTGAAATACGCGCGTGAGGGACCGAAGCGGAAACCGGTCGAGTTGCGTGTGCTCGATTGGAAGGAAATGTACGAGCCGATCGCCGAGGACAAGCTCAAGGTCCAGGGCGCCCGTTGCATGGATTGCGGTGTGCCGTTTTGTCAGGGCAATACCGGTTGTCCGGTCGTGAACCTGATCCCTGAGTGGAACGATCTCGTCTACCGCGGGCGCTGGAAAGATGCGCTCAAAGCCCTGCACACCACGAATAACTTTCCTGAGTTCACCGGTCGACTCTGCCCCGCGCCCTGCGAAGGGGCCTGCGTATTGGGGATCAACAGCGATCCCGTGTCGATCCGTGTGCTGGAATGGAACATCATCGACCGTGGCTTCAACGAAGGCCTGGTCGAACCGGCCATGCCCGTCAGAAAAACCGGCAAGACCGTCGCGATCATCGGTTCAGGACCGGCCGGGTTGGCGGCGGCTCAACAGCTGGCGCGAGCGGGACACGCGGTGACCGTGTTTGAAAAGTCCGATCGCATCGGCGGGTTGCTGCGTTACGGAATTCCCGATTTCAAAATGGAAAAGTGGGTGATCGACCGGCGGCTGGAGCAGATGAAGGCCGAAGGGGTGGAGTTCAAGACCGGCGTCACCGTGGGAAAAGACATCACCGGCGACCAGTTGCGCCAGCAGTTCGACGCCGTCGGGTTGACGATGGGCGCCGAGATGGCGCGTGACCTGCCGGTTCCCGGTCGGGAGCTGAAGGGCATCCATTTCGCCATGGAGTACTTGACCCAACAAAACAAGCGGACGGCAGGCATTTCCGTGTTCGATGAACCGATTACCGCCAAGGGTAAACGGGTCATCATCATCGGCGGCGGCGATACCGGGTCCGATTGCCTGGGGACCGCGCATCGTCAGGGTTGCAGCGAGGCGCACCAGTTTGAGGTGTTGCCGGAGCCGCCTCCCACGCGCGCGAGTTCCACGCCTTGGCCGCTCTGGCCGATGCAACTCCGCACGTCGCATGCGCACGAAGAAGGCTGCGATCGCCAGTGGAGCGTCTCCACCACCAAGTTTACCGGCCACAACGGCCATGTCACCAAGCTGCATGCCAATCGGGTCAAGTTCGAAGGCGGCAAGTTCGTGCCGATGCCGAACACGGATTTTGAATTGGATGCAGACCTCGTGCTCCTCGCCATGGGTTTTACGGGCCCGGTCCGAAACGGTTTCCTCGACAGCCTCGGCGTGAATTATGACGCGCGCGGCTGCGTCACCGTGGACGACAACTTCATGACCAACCTCGACGGCGTCTTTGCCGGCGGCGACACCAAGCGCGGCGCTTCCCTTATCGTCTGGGCCATCGCCGAAGGGCGCAAGATGGCGGCAGGGATCAATCAGTACCTTGAAGCGGGCAAGTCAGCACAGAAGGGCTGACCATAAAGATCCTTAGTTGGTACCCCGCCCGAGCCTGTCCCGTTTTCATTCCATGCCATTGCAAGATCGGCTGCTAATTATCTGCTGTTCCGCTAGAATGGCGCCGTGTCGGTCTTCGACCCATATTTCAAACACTAAATACAGCAGGAGTGCGCTATGTCGTGGTGGGAGGTCTTGCCACGCTGTTGCATGGCTATGCTCGGCTAACGGCAGATGTTGATCTTGCCGTTGATCTTGCACCGGAAGAAGTTACCAAAATGATCCGAGCACTGGTGGCGAAGGGGTTCCGACCTCAAATTCCCGTGTCGGCGGAAGCATTTGCCGATCCGGCTGTGCGTGAGGAGTGGCTTCAGGAAAAGCATATGC
Organism: Nitrospira sp.; assembly: GCA_024998625.1. GTDB lineage: Bacteria > Nitrospirota > Nitrospiria > Nitrospirales > Nitrospiraceae > Nitrospira_A. The sequence continues at coordinate 73,676 of JACOEL010000012.1, forward strand.
GAGCCTTTTCACTCGTCGATCCTGCCAATCCAATGAGAGTGATAGATTTACTATTGGAGCCGGAGGTGCCTTTTGAAGGGCGTTTGGCCCGTTCTCAAGAAGCATTTGTGGGTAAGGCAAAAGTCAGAATTGCATCATTGGACGATCTGATTGCTTTGAAACGGCACGCCGGACGGCCACAGGATTTGGTCGATGTTGAGCAGCTCGATGCCATCCGAAGAAAAATAGGAGATCGCTAAGATGGCGAAAGAACCGGCCGTTCCCAAGGCTCAGGCGCAGTCAAATGATTGGAGTGCCAGTGATCAAAGTTTGCTTGACGCGTCGCTTGCGGCGACGCCTACGCAGCGCATAGCTTGGTTGGAGGAGGCACTACAGCTTGCCTATGCGACCGGGGCATTGAAGCCGAGACGGATAATGACCCAAGAAGAGTGGGACGCGATGGGCTCATCGCCCCAATGACCGTCTGGGCATCGCCGAAGGGCGCAAAATGGCAGCGGGCGTCGATAAGTATCTGCAAGCCAACAAGTCGGCCAAGACAGGCCGCTGAAAAAGCTTCTTCTCACCCGCCCACCCCAGCGGGCCGAGGCGCGCTTTTCACCAAGCGACGTTCTCGTTTGGCATCACTTCACAGTGCGCCAAGAAAGCATGGGGTCGTTGCTTGACTTTGCATCTTGTTGAGTGGGGGGAAGCAAGGTGATCAGAGCTTCTGGCTCTCTCGTAGAGAAGGCAAAGGTGTCAGCCATCTTTGTTTCTGCCACGTACCTGCTCGAAAGCGGCTCTGACATTCGAACCAATCAGGAATTGTGGGGGCATCGGGACATCAAAACAATGATGATCTACACACATGTGCTCAAGTGAGGGCCCAGGGATGGGCAGCCTGCATCATATTGTTCGCCATTGTTTAACGTGTGGTATGCATGTAGAAAACGGCAGATCCGGTTCTCATATGGATCCGCCTAAACATTGTTATACGGACCACGACCATGGATATGCCGCTTGCTGACCAGAAGGGCTTTCTCGTCGACTCATACGGGAACGAGCAGTTTAGCCGCGATGTTATTGCCAGGTTCCCAACCCTACGCGGTGATCTTGAGCGTAACGCTGATCTGCTACACCCACAGATGGATACGCTCGCGCAGGCATTGCGGCAGAGGGTTCAATCTGGGGATACACACTTTCCAATGCGGATTTGCTCATTCCTGGATGAAGCTCTGCGCAAACCGAAGGCCATCTCAGAAATCGGGAACGCCGTAGCGATCTCCTTCGTTGAGGCCTGTGAACTTCGTAAGACGCCGACTGGTAAGGCGGTTCTGCGAATGATGCCAACAAGCGTCCGGAGCATTCTTCTGGAACAAGAAAGAAGAGGTGGCGCGCAATGATTGGCCGCAGCCGTGTAACTAGAGGTTGCAGCGGAACGTGATATGTCTATCCTGCTGATAAGCCTACCTGACTTCTTGCCTTTCTTGGACCACCAAGACCAACTCTCTCCTCGCTTGCTTCTCTTGGGTCAAGTGCGTATTACTTAGAGTCACTTCACACCTCAAATCGGATCTGTCATGGGCAACAATCTTGAGATCGACAACAGGCTTATGCGGCAGGCATTAAAGGGCAGCGGTCTTCCCAGTAAGGAAGCTGCGATTGAGGAGGGGCTCCGTTTGGTTGTGAATGTGCATGGGCATAGGAGTATTCGTCGATTTCGCGGGAAGATCGTGTTTGATGCTGTTCTCAATAAAAAAGGAATGACGTAACTATGACTTTGCAAACTTATCCCCGCAGCCCCAAGGTCCTCCTCGGTGGCATTGCCCACTTGGGGCGGTTCATCGACAAGGTTCGCTTGCGGCATGCAGGCAAGATTCAGGACTACAATTACATCACCGTCGGGTTCGATAAGTACCTGATCGACTTTCTTCAGATCGACCCGAAAGCCTTCGAGCAGCAGGTGTTGGCCGGTGGAAGCGATGAGTCGTTGCTGGCTTGGGTCACCACTCACGGCCGTAAGCATTCCGATCAAGAGATTGCCGAGTGGTCGAAGGGCATTCTCACCGGAGGCCCGAAGGATGACGCGGCGAAGCAGCGGTATCAGGGTCGTCTGCAGGACATCGCCACGAAGCGAGGCGTACCGGTGACGGCACTGCCTCCCGCGACCACCTGGGTCGATGCGATCGAGCTGGACGAAGGACGCATGTAAGCTCGTGATCGGGTGCGTGGAGACTCGCTATCGCACCTCTGTCCATCCGGTGGATTGCGACTTGAAGATGACGGTGCGGGAGGAGGTGCGGACGACCATGCCGTTCTGACTGCCGTCGACGGACAGCACTCGCTCTTCAGGCGTCCAGGCGATGTTGAAGAAACCGCCGGTGTAGGTCGAAAATCCCAGCGCGCGTTCGTTGGTGATGGCGACGGCCACGTGCCCCCGTAGCTGGACGACCTTCTCATTTGGCCCCAACGACAGCGCCGTCCAGTGCCCCCGCGTTTCTTGAAATCCGTACACCTGCTGATTGCTGTGGGCGAGAATCAGAAACGGCAGCAGTTGGTGCCGTCCGATCCGCGCTTCGACTCCCAGCGACATTTCACGCCATTGCCGCAGGCCTGACGAAAATCCTAGCAATCGATTCGAAGTCTGCACGAACCCTGTGTGTCCGCGCGCGCCTGAGGTGATGACGGATTCCCCTGGTTGCAGCGATTCCTCGATGCCGCCGCCGGCCGCAGACCAGGCGATGACCTTATCGGCAGTCGGCGTGACAGTCACTTGCCCACCTCCGCCTTGACTCTGCGAGAGAGGGGTCAGCAAAAATTGAACGGCAATCATCGCCGTGACCAGGATCCATGAATGACTGTGTGATCGGCGCATGGTGTGTCTCAGACTCCCACGCTCAACCTACCACAGCGAATCATAGATGCGAAGCCTTGCCGGTCCGCTTAAGTTGGCCGGGCGAATCATGCCAGGAATGTACAACAAGGTAGGGGCAGAAATATGCGAGGGCCGGTCAGAACAGTTTATTGGTTTCTCGGTGCTGCCCGTTCTGCTTTCGATTATGTTCGCGGCTTCACTCTGAGGACCACGACGTCCAACACGATCGGTTTCCCGGCGAGCGGGTGATTGAAGTCGATCACGGCCGAGTCACCTGCGAGAGAAACCACGGTAAAGGGCCGACCCTCAGACGTCGTGGTAATGGCGCCGGGCGTAATATTTTTCGGTAGTTGGGCGCGCGAGACGGTGGTCTTCTTGTTGATATCATATTGACCGAAGGCATGATCCGCATCGAGTTCGACGCGTTTCTTTTCGCCTGCATGCAGTCCAACCAGGGCCTGCTCCAATCCCGGAATCAGTTGCTTGGCTCCATGGGTGTATTCACTGGCCTGGAGAGGAATGATGAGATGTTCGGTCGGCACGCTGATCGTCATTTCTAACGTGACCTCCGACCCCTCTTCGATGGGAGGTGAGCTTGGTTGGGCATGAAGAAGTCTGTTCGGGACGAGGAGCGCCACGCAGGCGGTCATGAAGAGAATAAATAACTTAGACATGCGGCACCTTACAAACATCGATCGTCGGTTTGCTCGTACAAAAATTTCTCCGTCCTCTCATGTTCTTTAGGGCGGTGTGGAGCCGACCTTGACGATCTTGGTAACACGGTTGTCCATATCAATCTCCACGCTGCAGGTGTCGCCCTTCCGTAGGCCCTTTAGGAGCTCGACCGATGTGACCTGCAGCGTCCATACGTCACCATCCGCCGTCTTGAATGTCAGGCTCGGCGCGGCTGCGTCGATGGCCTCGATGCCGACATGCGTGTAGACGAGGGAGGCGAAGCTGTCGACGGGAGCCAGGAGTGGCGCACTGAATCCAGAGAGGACGAGCAGGCCGACCAGAACCAGAAGCTGTATCATGATGTCCTCCTCCTGATGCAGGATGACAACCCATCGTCGATCCCTTTCAAGCAACGAGCCTCGCATGGGTCGAATTGTTTTGCCGATGGATTTCCAAATATTTGTAGGTAGTTACAAGGGATCACATCGTGAATGTTGATTGCGATATCGGCACCGTTCCAGGCGCATCTTGTCCGCACGGGACATTTTGTCCGATGATGCCTGGCCAGTGACTCATTCCGGGACTGCGTATGTCTCAAAGTGCGACGCCTTTCAGAGCCTCACCTCCGCACCGGATTGTTATCGCGTGGGTTGTGGCGGCGATCGCCATCCTGCCGCTGATCGGCGTACTGCTTGCCGGTCGGTCGGTTCAACCTTATCTCGAATTTCCCCCGATCACCCGCCCGGTTGCCCACGAGCCTTTTTCCTGGCCGGTCTTCATAGGGCTGGCAGTGGTGATTGCCGGGATGCTCGCACCGTTTGTCATACGCATGCTTCGATCTTCGCCTTTTGCCGCAGGCTCAATGGCCGACCGGAACCACGCTGCACGTGCTACATTTCACGAGAGACGCGTGTCCTTGTGCCGCTTTCCCTGGTGGGGCTGGCTCGCGCTGTTCTGGACCCTGGGCTGGTGGTTCCTGGCCTGGACGCGCTTCGAGTGGATGCAACCGCTGCAGCCCCATACCTTCCTCCCGCTCTGGTTGGGCTACATCGTGCTGGTGAATGCGCTGACGTTTCGCCGCACCGGCCATTGCATGTTGTTGCATCGTCCGCGCTATTTCCTGTCGCTCTTTCCGCTCAGCGCCGCCTTCTGGTGGTTCTTCGAATATCTGAATCGCTTCGTCCAGAATTGGCACTACGTCGGTGGAGGAGAGTTAAGCGAATGGGAATATCTGGTGCGCGCGACGCTGCCCTTCTCGACGGTGCTGCCCGCGGTGCTTGGTACGGCAGAATGCTTGACCGCTTCGCCTCGATGCTCTGCCGGGCTGGATCAGTTTGTGACGCTGGAATTCAAGAACCGTAAGACGTGGGGATGGACGTTGTTGATCGGTTCGGCCGTCGGGCTTTTCGGAATCGGCCTGTGGCCGGACTATCTCTTCTCGCTGGTGTGGGTGGCGCCGCTGTTACTGATCACGTCATTGCAACTGATTCGTGATGAGCCGACGATCTTCAACGGCACGGCGCACGGTGATTGGCGAACGCTCTGGGCGGCGGCGCTTGCGGCGTTGATCTGTGGCTGCTTCTGGGAGATGTGGAACTTCTACAGCTTGGCCCGCTGGGAATATGCGGTGCCGTTCGTGCACCGATTCAAACTGTTTGAGATGCCCCTGCTCGGCTACGCCGGGTACCTGCCGTTCGGGCTGGAATGTCTGGCCGTGGCGGACCTGTGCCTGTCGAGAGAGTTTTCAGGAGGTGTGGCCTATTACCGTGCGGTTGAAGGGGCCACCGATTTGGCGCAGCGAAAGCCGACCGTGGCGGAGCGCTGATCGGCCGGCGCACCACTGCGGGTGGCGGTCCTGAGCATGATCGGGTTGCTCTTCCACGATCCGCCGCGCAGGCTCTTGTAGCGGCCGCTGGTCGGTCCGGGTGGATTTCGTTCCGGCATGTAGGCGTAATAGTCGAAGCCGAACCAGTCGTTGACCCATTCGGCGACATTGCCCGCCATGTGGTGAACGCCATAGTAACTTTTCCCCGCGTCACCGCTGCTCACCGGCGCCAGGATCGGAATCTCATGCACGTGATGTTGCCCGAACATGGCGAGTGAACTGTCGGGGAGGGTATCTCCCCAGGGAAAGCGATTTCCGTCCGGCCCGCGCGCCGCTTTCTCCCATTCCGCCTCGGTCGGCAGGCGCTTGCCCATTGAGCGGCAGAGGCTGTCGGCTTCTTTCCAGGTCACGTAGAGCGCCGGCCACTGGGCCAGCGTGTCATCGGTGACGGAGTGCACCGTGATCACATGCCAGATGAGGTGCTGGAGATCCTTTGAGGGATGCAGCTTGTGGGCGAATAGATACGACAAGTATTCCCCGAGACTGATTTCGTCGCGGTCGATTTCGTAGGCGTCCATCCAGACACGGTGCTGCGGGAGTTCCGTATCGTCGAACTGTGTGCCCATCCCATAGGGATCGTCATCCACGCGGACGCTGCCCAGCAGGAACGGTCCTTCGGGGATGTGAATCGTCGGCGAACTGGCCGTGAGTTTGGCGATTGACGCCAGGTGTTTGGCAAGTTCAGCAGAAGGCGGAGGGCTGGGGGCGCGGGCCGCGCGCGCGAACTGTGGGATGCACCAGACGGAGGCAAGGACCAGGATTACGAGACCTATGCAGCGAGGAATGGAGGTCGTTCCCGATACAACAGAACGGGCAGACATTACAATTTACTCGGCGCGGCGACGGCTTTACCGATTTCGGCAATCAGCCGGCGTTCGATCTCTGCGGTTTCCTCCGCATCCACTGCCAGGATGCGACCGCCCTGCGCCAGACGCTCAAAGTCGGCTTTCACGCTCAATCGGGTGACGTTGGACGGCAGGGCTTGGAGCGACAGCACATACTGGTTGCGGGAGCCTGAGGTCTCCAGCGAGGTCGGGGTGGTGACTTTGCGTTCGGTGACATAGATCGTTTTCTGGTCGGTCTTGACGCTGACTTTCACGCGATAGCCGTTGCGCGCCAGAGCCTCCTCTGCGGCTTTTCCGACTGCGGAGAGCGGGCGGGGGAGATCCTCCACCTGCGCCCCCTTCTCTTCGACGCGGATATTGTCCGTGGCCTGGGCCGCCTTTGCGGCCGTTCGCTGAATCTCTCCCGACAGTTTTTTCGACTCGGCCAGTTGGGAGTCGAGTTTCGTCCCGAGCGCCTTGGCTTCCGCCTGCAGCGCCTTCGCTTCGGCTTGAGCATGTTCCGCCTGCTTCTTGGCGTCCCGTAATTCCTGGTTCAGCAGATCGATCTGCTGCTGCATGACCTTGTTGCCGTCCTGCAGCGAATTCATGACCGACTCCTGCTTCGCCAATTGCTTGCGGAGGTTTTCGTTTTCCTGTCGAAACGGCGACTCATCGGGTGCGCATCCGACACACCACGATAGTACTGCGAGGCTGAAGAGAGGTGCGAGCGATCGCTGGCGAGGCTTGATCATAGTTTGGGTAAGACCATCAGACCAATACCAGAGTTTGGCCCCCCTTGTCCATCTTCATTCATGTTCGCGCCGGTTTGACCCATCACGAAACAAGCGGCTATTCTGTGGCCATGGCGTTCTGGTGCAAGGTGGTTTTGCTCGTTAGTCTGGCGCTGTCTCAACCAGCGACAGCCTTGGTGTTTGCCGCGGCAACGCCCGAGCAGCCGGAGTCCGTGCCTGCCGACGAGTATCCGTTTTATGACCTCGCCGTCGAGGAGAAGTTCCTGACTTCTCGCACCAGACTGGTCATTATCGAACGCATGACGTCCACCCGTCTGCATCCGGATGAGCCGCAGTTGCCGATGGCGGCCTGGTTTGCCGAGCAGGAATTCTTTGATGGTCGTCTGCCCAAGGATCTCATGCTGGATTTCGTGGCCAAGACACAGCGACCCGCTCGATTGGATGCACGGTTTACCTTCGGTGTGCGCTACCGGTTCGTGTCCGGCGAAGGCGTCCCGGACACGGAAGCTGCGATGCCGGTTCTTCCCGCTGCCTGGCCGGTTGAGGATGAGGGTGACGGAGATGCTCTCGAAATCCTCGACCGGCTGGCCTTCTCCCGTGTGGGACTGACATTGCGGGGCGACCAGGCTTTGCTCTATGTCGCGAATCAGCGGCCCAATGCGACCGGTGCCGGATTCCTGTTCTGGTTCGTGCGCCGACAGGGGCGTTGGGAGATTTACGATACCGAAGTGTTGTGGGTTGCGCAGCCGGACCAGAATCCTTCAGGCCGTCGATAGCAGGGGAGCAGGTGCGTCGTGGTACTCGTTCGGCTTACTGAGGAGTGTGCATGATTCGCAAGACCTTTTCCGTTCCACCGCTCGGTTGCAACTGCTCGATCATCGGAGATCCGATCACTAAACAAGCGATTGTGGTCGATCCGGGCGGGGCGCCCGAGCGCATTCTGCAGGAAGTCCGCGCGATGGGGTTGATGGTGGTGAGCATTGTGCACACGCATGCGCATTTCGATCACTTTCTCGCATCGGGGGCGATGAAGCAGGCGACCGGCGCCGCGCTCTGCCTGCATCCCGATGATCTTCCTCTGTGGGATATTCTGGAGATGCAGTGCCGCATGTTCGGCGTGCCCTATGTACCGGCGCCGCCGCCGGACTATTGGTTGAAGGATGAAGAGCGGTTGGCGATCGGCGAGTTGGAAGGGATCGCGTTGCACACACCCGGCCATACCCCCGGGTCCATGTGTTTTCACTTTCCTGCGGGGAAGGTGGTGCTGGCCGGTGACACCTTGTTTCGCGGATCCATCGGCCGCACCGATCTCTGGGGCGGAAATTTTAATGCCATCGAACAGTCGATCCGGGAGCGACTGTACACACTCGACGAACAGACTGCCGTGGTGACCGGACACGGACCCGAGACGGAGATCGGCAGGGAGCGGGAGACCAATTCCTTTGTGCGAGCTTAGCAGGCGATTCTGACGCTGCCATGGCATGGCGAGCTGTCCGGGATGTATTGCGCAAGAATTGACTTTTCCACAGTTTGATAGCAGCGGGGCCTCAGAGCGGGTCCCCATGTGATTCACAGGAGGGAACCATGAGCGCGATGACACGATTTAGGTTGGTGTTTCCGCTCCTCTCACTGGTGCTGGCGCTGCCCATTTCCGATCCACAGGTCCGTGCCGGGGAGGCCGGCAGTTCTCCCAATGTGACCATCAGCGATGTGCGGGTCCGGCTCTCAGATCATGGCCCCGTGGTCCTGCTCTCGGCGGACGGGAAGAGCATTCCCATCTTTGTCGACCACACGGTGGCCGCCTCCATTCAAGCGGCCCTGACCGGCGAGAAACTGCCCCGCCCCCTTTCTCACGACTTGATGCATACGATTCTCGAATCGCTCGGTGGTCGTGTGGTCAGGACCGTGATTACCCTCAAAGCAGGAACGTATTACGGCAGTTTGACCGTGGCGTTTCAGGGGCAGGAAAAGGTTTTCGACAGCCGATCCTCGGATTCCATTGCCTTGGCGATTCACTTTCAGGCGCCCATTCTTGTGGGGCGAGACATGTTGGATGCGGTCGGCACGTCGATAGGGGAGCCCAAGCCAGAAGCCTTGTAGTGTCGCGAACCCTTCCTGCTCGCTGTGCGTCGTTCGCCCTGCTTTCGCAGGACCCTTCCTGCCAAGAAATAGGCAGTGCTGGCGTTTTACGGGGTTCTGGCCTATCGTACGGGTGATGCGAAGCAGCCCGTGGCTCGACGGGCACGGAGGCCGAATTCACAATGAAGAATCAACGCAAGCATGAACGCGTTCACGTTCAGTTTCGCAGCCATTTTTCGATGAAGGGGAAGATGCTGGCCGGCGACGGGGATCTGACCGACCTGTCTCCAGGAGGCTGTCGGATTCTCAGCCCCGTGCAGGTTCTGGTTGGCGCCGAGGTGGAGCTGTGCGTTTTCCCGGGGGACAGTGCCAACCCCATTCTCATTGATGCGGCCACCGTGCGCTGGTGTCGGCCGAACGAATTTGGTCTCTCGTTCACAAAGATCCGAGTGCCGGTCCAGCGCCAACTGACTGATGTCTGGCGCAAACTCGCCAAGCCCGCCTAGCAGGCTGTCTTTCCAGCGCGCGTCATCGCTGGTGCCCCGGTCACTTAGATCTTCATCGCGTCGCGTACTTCGGCCATGGTCTGCGATGAGACAGCCGTGGCGCGGCGGCGTCCGTCTTCGGCGATCTCGTCCAGGCGCGACGGATGCTGGGTGAGGGTGGCGCGGGCGTCCCACATCGGTGCCAGGCGCTCCACCACGCGATCGGCCACCAGCTTCTTGCAGTCGATGCACCCGATAGCCGCCTTGCGACAGTCTTGATTGACCTGCTCGATCACCGGCAGCGGTGAGAAAATTTTGTGAAAGTCGTAGACGGGGCAGACATCCGGGTTGCCGGGATCGTGGCGTCGCACCCGCGCCGGATCGGTGATCATGGTCTTGATTTTCTGCCGGACCACCGGTTCCGCATCGGAGAGGTTGATGGCGTTGCCGTAGCTCTTGCTCATCTTGCGTCCGTCCGTGCCCAGGACCTTTGCAAACTTGGTGAGGTGTTCCTGCGGGTCGGGAAACACCGGGCGATAGAGGCTGTTGAAGCGGCGTGCGAGTTCGCGAGTAAGTTCGAGGTGCGGTAATTGGTCTTTCCCGACCGGCACGAAATCGGGCTTGTAGAGGAGGATGTCCGCGGCCTGCAGGACCGGGTAACCCAGAAAGCCGTAGGTGCTCAGGTCGCGCTCCTTGATTTCTTCCTGTTTCTCCTTGTAGGTCGGGTTCCGTTCCAGCCAGGAGACCGGAATGATCATGGAGAACAGCAAATGGAGAATGGCATGGTCCGGCACCTGGGACTGGACGAAGACGGTGGCGCGCTTGGGGTCGATGCCGGCGGCCAGCCAATCGATCAGCAGTTCCCGTACATATTCTTTGATGCGGCTGGTATCGGCGTAGTTGGAGGACAAGGCATGCCAATCCGCCACGAAGAAAAAACACTCGTACTGCTCCTGCAGCGCGTTCCAGTTCTCCAGCGCGCCCAACCAATTGCCAAGGTGGAGCAGGCCGCTTGGCTGCATCCCGCTGAGTACCCGTTTCTGACCCGTCGTCATGCCATCACTCCTGTGTTCTCGCAGGATGCTGAAAACGTCTACCGGTCTCGATCTTGCCCTGTCTCGGCTCTTCGCTCGCTGCAGCCTTGCCGGACGGTTCTTGTGAGCATCCTGAATCGCTGATCGATCTCGCCGAAAATTTCAATGGATCGATTTTCTTACCACCGGCACCGCGCCCGTCAGTCCAGTGGGACGAACTTCCCCTGTTTGACTTGAATCAGAAAGAGCCTGCGATTGAGTGTGCCGTCGGGATTGAACCCGCTGGGGCCGCTCAAGGTCGGCAGGTCATGCTGCATCATCAAATAGTCGCGTACGGCCTCTCCGGAGGTCGCACCTCGCCGGATGGCTTCCACGGCCAATCGCGCGGCGTCATAGCCTTGAGCGGCGAAGAGCGATGGCGTAGCCTGAAATCGCTTGCGATACCGTTCCACAAATTCCTGCACCATCGGACTGCTGCTCTCGGCGAAAAATCCGTCGGCAAAGACGCCTCCCTCGACGCTTCGATCGGCGACCCGCGCAAAATCCGGCTGATTCCATCCGTTGGCCCCAAGCAACGGAACCGTGATGTCAAAAAACGCCAATTGGGCTGCCAGCAATCCCACATCCAGCGAACGTCCTGGGATGAAGACCGCGTCGAACCCTGGTGAATAGAGCAGGCGCTTGCCTTTCTTGCCTCCCTGTCTGATCCCGGTTTTGGCCGGATCGTTGTCGACTTGCACTTCCACGCCGTATTTCTTCAGATCTTCGGCTTTGACCTTGCCGATCACGGCGCGAAAGTCGCTGTCGCCTTCCTTGTAGGGTTCGCTCACGATTAGCTCTCCGTCCTGTTGCCGGATTTCTTGCGCGAACAAGCGGGCCAGGTCACGGCCGTAGGGAGTGTCGGGATAGAGGATTGCAAAGCGTTTGAACTGTTGTTCCTTGACCGCGTAGTCCGCCACGCGTTTGGCCTGATGTCCGTACGTGAGCGCCGTGCTGAAGACGTAGTTGCCGAAACGCCGCAGGTTTGGGACGGTTGCGCTGGGTGTGATGAGCGGAATATGCGTGCGTTCGGCCATTTCCGCCATCACGGGAAGGTTTTTCGACAACAAGGGACCGATCACGGCGAGCGGTCGATCGTCGGAAAGGACGTTGGAGAGTTCGTCGAGAAAGGCCGCCCGGTCGGATTCCGTATCCTTCACGATCAGGCCGATGGACGGACTTTCACCGCCGTCCTTCGGTCGTTCCAGCGCGAGTTGAATCCCGTTCAAGACTTCGGTGCCGAACGGTGCCAGCTTTCCGGACATGGGAAAGATGGCGGCAATGGAATAGGGGTGTGATTTGAACTTTGTCCGTACCACCGCATGGAGGTCGGCCGCTTTTGCGGCATAGGGATGGTTGGGGAAGCGGCTTAGGAAGAGGCGCAAATCCCGTTCGACCAGATGATCTTCTCCGGCGGCGGTGTGGAGCTCGATGAGCTTGATGGATGCCAGATCTCCCGGAAATGATTTCGGGTAGGCCTCACGGACGCGCACGAGCGCTGGGGCGTTGAGTTGCTCATTGACGAGTTGTCGGATCTGGCCTTCGGTTTCGTGAACCTGGTCGCCGGCATCCAGCGGTATTTCATCCAGCCAGGCTTGAATGGCTCGGAGGTAATCCTTCTTCTGCGCCTGGAATTCGCCCGTGAGCCGCAGCGCATCGCGTTTGATGGCGGGATCGGCGGAGAGGCTGCGCACTTCGGAGAGCAAGGGGAGCGCCAGGTCGAGATTGCCCGCGCGTGCGTGAGTTTTGGCGAGCAGCAGTTTGGCCCGATCGACCAGGTCCGAGCTGGGAAATTCGCCGAGCAGCTGATTGACGTAGCGGACGGTTTCAGCATGTTCCTTCATGCCGAACATGGCGGCAGCCATCAACAAGTAGGCGTCGTCGAGGAGGTCCGGCGCAGGTCCGCTTTCGATGAAGCGTCGCAGCATGACCGCTGCGGCTTCCGGTTGTTCCGAGTCGATCAGACGTTTGGTCTGGTCCAGGACGGACTGGCCGGCGGCAGTCGGTGGTTTCGATTGCTCTGCGCGGGACGGCGCTGGATTCTTTTTGGCCGGGGCTGCCTCACCGAGCGTGACAAGGCCTGCGAGGAGCGCCACCGCGAGGGCGACGTTGCACGCGCGGAGATGCGGGGCGCGGGGTACTGATCGAGGAACCATTGACTCCTGTGCATGGCGAACGCTCTCGCCGCAAGTGAGGCTACTATAGGAAACAGGTGCGGGGGTGTCAAGGTAACTTGAGGACGATGCGTTGTGTTCGGAGGAAGGCTTGGCTATAGTCGTCGCAGCCTGTTCTTCGTCGCATCCAGCGAGGGTATTTGCCATGAGCCGTGAGTCGGAGGACCCGTCCGCGCCGGTTCCGGAGCGACTCCCATTGGAGCCGTTCATCGAGCGCTACTGGGATCATGTGCGGATCGCACGGGGCTTGTCGCGCAATACGCTGCTGGCCTATCAGCGGGACGTCGCGAGCTTTCAATGTTACCTTCGCGATCAGCAGGTCTCTGATGTGCGCGAGATGTCACCTCCGCTGCTGGCCGGATTTCTCGATCATCTGCATCAGTCCGGCCTCGCGTCGGCGTCCCGCGCGCGTGCGCTTGCCGCAGTCAGAAGTCTCTTCCGCTTTCTGAAGCAGGAGGGGATGATTGTCGCCAACCCGACCGTGAGTTTGCGCAGCACCTCGCGCGCCCGACGCTTGCCGAAAACGCTCAGTCCCGAGGAGGTGACGCGTCTTCTGGATCTGCCGCCTCGTCCGTTGCCGGAAGATCATCGTGATCGCGCGATGGTGGAGGTGCTCTATGCCGCCGGGGTGCGTGTGTCCGAATTGATCTCGCTGCGGGTGGACCAGTGCAATCTGGACGTTGGATATATCGGCATTACCGGCAAGGGCGATAAGCAACGTATCGTGCCGATCGGGCGGCCGGCGATTGACGCGTTGCAGGGCTATCTACTCGCTGCGCGACCGGCGTTGCTGAAACAGCGGTTGTCACGATTCGTATTCGTGAGCCGTCGCGGCACGCCGCTCACGAGACAGGCGTTCTGGAAATTGCTCCGCGCGCGTGCGTATCGGGCCGGCATCGCCAGGATTCCTTCGCCTCATATGCTTCGACATTCCTTCGCCACACACCTGTTGCAACGGGGGGCTGACTTGCGATCCGTGCAGGCGATGTTGGGGCATGCCGACATCGCGACGACGCAAATTTATACGCATGTGGACTCGTCACGGTTGAAAAAAGTCCACACTGCGTGTTTCCCGCGCAACAGATCGCGTCGTTGAGTTTCGGCGTTCGCGGCATGGTTGGGGGTCCGCCAGAGAGATTTTGACATTGCGAGAATGCTGCAAGAACAATGCATGATTCTTGGTTGACACTGCTTTGTGGAGTTGATAGCATCCGAAAAATCTGCCGGGAGCGAGAAAAATCGGGCGGATAGCTCAATTGGGAGAGCGCTGCCCTTACAAGGCAGAGGTCACAGGTTCGATCCCTGTTCCGCCTACCAATGAAGAAATACAGGGAATTGCGCGTAAGGCATTGCCTTATCCATTAGTAGTGATGTACAAGGGTACACTCTACCGTATTTAGACTGTTTGATTCTGAAAATCTGAGTTCTTCTTCCGCCATCTTGGGTTGCGTGGGGCCGTCGTTCAGCCTGGTTAGGACGCCAGATTGTCAATCTGGAAGTCGCGGGTTCAAATCCCGTCGGCCCCGCCATTCCCCCAGCTTTTGGTACAATCCATGCTACCGTTTTCATGTGACGCCATGTGAAGGGAAAGGTCTAGGCTCATGTTCCAATCAGGCGTAATGGGGTTGGTGGGCTCGCTGGGGGCGGTCTCGAAAATCGTTCTCCTGCTGCTCTTTATCGCTTCGATTCTTTCCTGGGGCGTGATTTTCTACAAATGGCGGACTTTCAAAGCGGCGGATCGCGAGGATCAACGGTTCTTCAGCGCGTTCACGAAGATCCGCGACCTCGATGAACTGTATCGTCAATCGAAGCGGGCCGACGGCAGCCCGAGCGCGCGTGTGTTTCAGGGCATTATGGATCGCGTCCTGACCGTGTCCGGGGATGGCGCAGTGAGTGCGTCTCAATCGGCCGGTGCCTCGAAGGATCCGGTGGTGACGATCGATCATCAATACATGGACAAGACCGTGGCCTATCTGGTGCAAAACCAGGTCTCGCATTTGGAATCGTACCTGCCCGTGCTGGCCACGACGGGGAACATTACCCCCTTTATCGGACTGTTGGGGACGGTATTGGGCATCATCGACTCGTTTCGTGAGATCGGGACTCAGGGAACGGCGAGCATCGCGGCTGTGGCGCCCGGCGTGTCCGAAGCGTTGGTGGCGACGGCGGCCGGATTGTTTACCGCCATTCCTGCCGTGATCTTCTACAATTACTATCTGACGCGAATTCGTAAAACCGTGTTCCGGATCGAGTCATTCACGGTCGAGGCCATGCGATCGTTGCAGACTCGGATGAAGCAGGCTGCGGTTGGGGGGCAGTTGTGACGTCGGAGACTAGGCACCGGCGGTTCATGGCGGAGATCAATGTGATCCCGCTGGTGGACGTGGTGCTGGTGTTGCTCGTGATTTTCATGGTGACCGCCCCGATGTTGTATCGCGGGATGGATATCAACCTTCCTAAGTCCGCCAGCAATACGATTAAGCCTGAAGCCAGAGCGGTTTTGTCCATTGAGCGCGATCAGCGTTTGTATTTGGATAAGGACGCGGTGAGTGTCGTGCAACTCGAGCGGAAGCTTCGGGCCCTGAAGGATCAAAGCCCCGATGTTTCCCTCTATCTCCGCGCCGATCGGGACGTACCTTACGGGATCGTGGTGCAGGTAATGGACAGTGTGAAGAAAGCCGGGATTGAGAAGCTTGGTATGGTGACGGAGCCCACAGGTGCCGAACGCGTGAGTGAGTCGGTCGCGACCCCCGCGCAGCCACGCAAAAGGTAGCGGCGCTGCGACTCGCGCGCCACACGGTCGTATCGCAAGTCATGACGTTCCAAGCCCTGCCAAGACATACTGCGCTCTTTCTGATCGGGGATGTGGGTGAAGCCGGAAGCAGCCGTCTTCGCAAGACGGTTGTGGTATCCCTGGTGCTACACCTCTGCCTCTTGGCCGTGATTATGGGTGCCAAGTTCTTTAAGAAAACAGAACGTCCGTTGTCGGCGGTGGAAGTCTCGTTAGTCACGTTGCCGCCCGTGGAAGCAAAGCCCGAACCGAAAGTTGAAAAAGTCGAGAAGGCGGTTCCGCATTCCACTCCTAAGCCGGTTCAGTCTGCTCCGATTCCCGTGCCTCCCAAGCCGGTGCAGGCCCCAACACCGCCTCCGATTCCGCCTCCGGTCCAGGCCGCCCCGGTAGCCAAGCCGGCACCACCAGCTCCGACACCGGCTCCTGCGCCTCGTTTGCAGGCTCCTGTGCTGGCGGCCCCACAGCCGATTCCGCAGGCTGCGAAGGCGCCTGCTTCCGCCCCCGTGACCAATCGGGCGGATGTGCTTCGGGATGTGATGAAAGATATCGAGCTGCCGCCGAATGCGCCGCAATACGGCGATCTGGCCCCGATGAAACCGGCAGAGGTGAAAAAGTCTGCTCAGCCGAAAGTGGGTGGACCCGAGCGATCGGATCTGGATGCGATGCTGAAGAAATTGAACGTGCCCGAGATGGCCGCCGCACAGACCGCGCCTCCGCAAGAGCCTCCCAAGCCGGCTGTCACTCCCACGAAGCGCGCCTCTCTCTCCGAAGAGATGAACAACGACCTCGATCGCGAACTGCAGGATTTAAAGAAACTGCCATCCCTTCCGCCCATCAAAGTGACTGAGCCGGTGCGGGAGGTGAAGCCGATGTTCCGAGAACCGCAGCCGGTCGCGAGTGCTCCGCCAGTGACCGCGAGTGTCCCCCGCAGCAAGCCTGAAACCCGGTTGCGCGTGGCGGGGATGCCGGGATCGAATCAATATCTGGCCCGTGTACAGGCAAGAATCAGTGGTTTCTGGACGGCGCCGCCGGTCGATATTTCAGGAAAGGCCCTGACCGTCACCGTGCGATTCCGCTTGGAGCGCGATGGCCGGGTGGGGTCGGTCATCATCGAACAGTCGTCCGGCAACGATTATTATGATATGGCGGCGCAACGGGCCGTGCAGAGTGCGATTCCGTTGCCGCCTTTTCCGCCAGATTTGACGGATTCTTACTTTGATGCCCACTTTACTTTTGCCGTAGGCGAGGCTGCAGGATGAACCGTGTGATCATTGGTCTTATGATTGCCCTCTGCGTCGTGGTGGGAGCCGGTCTCTTCGGGATTCTGGATTCCCGCGCGACCGATGTATTTCTGGAGGCGACCCGGCCGGACTTTCAAAAGATTCCCATTGGAGTATTCGGTTTTCAGAACGGCGGCGGTCCCGAATGGCTCGGGGGGCGGATCGAGGAAGTGCTGAAGGCGGATCTTCAACGGTCCTTGGTCTTTTCGCTGGTGGATTTGCCTGCCATTGGGGTGAAAGCGCGTGAAGTGTCGACTACCGACAAGGCGATCTTTAAGCAGGCGGCAGAGAACGGCGTCTCCGTCCTGGTCTGGGGGAAGTCGGGCCAGAAGAACGGCAGCAAAGACAGTGAGCTGTTGATGGACGGCTTCGTGTACGACAGCGGCAGTGACGAAGTCGTCGGTGGAAAGCGTTATGTGGGATCGACCTCGGTCGTGCGGTTGATGGCGCACCGGTTTGCCGATGAATTGGTGTTTCGTTATACCGGCGAGCCTGGTATCGCCAGGACCAAAATTGTGTACGTCGCGGAACATGGCAATGCCCGCGAGTTGTTCGTGATGGACTACGACGGGTATGAACCCAAGCAGATTACGGCGGACGGCTTCCTGAATTTGATGCCGCGCTGGTCGCCCGATCGACGGTTCATTGTGTTCACGGCCTATCGGAGCCGGAATACCCAGGACATCGATATTCTGGAACTGGCGACCGGCAAACGGTGGACGCTGGTCTCAATGGCGGGTCTGAACATTACGCCTGCCTTGTCGCCCGACGGAAATTTTTTGGCGTTTGCCAGCAGTCAGGACGGCAATTCCGAGATTTATAAGCTCGATACGCGTACCAAGACCCCGCAGCGGCTGACAGTGAATCAGGGGGGCGATCTCTCGCCGACCTGGTCGCCCACCGGCCGTGAGATTGCGTTCACCTCGGACCGCGGAGGCGCTCCCCAAGTCTTCATCATGAGCGCAGATGGGTCCAACGTTCGTCGCCTGACCTACGAAGGCGACTACAATGCCGCTCCGGCCTGGTCGCCGCGCGGCAACTGGATTGCGTATGTCTGCCGAACCGCACAGCGGTTGTATAAGATCTGTACCGTGTCCCCGGACGGACAGAAGCGGGTTCAGATCACGACAGGGCCCGGGATTGATGACTCGCCGTCCTGGTCTCCCGACGGCCGGCATATCACGTTCAGTTCGACCGTCGACGGCAAAAGCCACATCTATATGGTGGATACGGACGGGAAGGGGTTGGAGCGCATCACATTTGGTGGCACGCACAATAGTTCGCCGTCCTGGTCCCCGGCGCTATAGGTACGATCATTCAGGCCATGCAGAGTTTGTATAGATTAACCATTCACCAGTCATGAGGAGTCACGATATGAGGATAACGGTAGCGACAATGGGCCTGACACTGACAGTCGGGATGCTGTTGGTCATGCAGGGTGGTTGCTCTAAAAAATCTATTCAGTCGGGCGGCGACGCACAGTCGACGGAGCGCGGAATGGCCAAGTCGGGCGGGCCCGCTCCGAGTGCCATGGGGTCGACCGGAGGAGTAGGTGGGGGTGGGATGGAGCCGCCCGCTGCCACGTTCCCGGATCTGTCTCTCTCCAGCAAGCCGGATGATTTGGAGACCGGCGGATTGCGCGGATTCGATTCGGTGTCGGGCGGAAAAGCTCCGTCCGAGGAACGTCTGGGCGGTGGGGGCACGATGTTGGCCAAGGTCGAGCCATCGGAGAGCACGGCGCGTCAGATCGAGGACATTCGCCGCGAGCAAGCCAAGGAACAGGCGGCATCCGCGGAAGCCGGATTGCGTGACGTGTTCTTTGGTTATGACAGCTGGACCATCACCGAAGAGGGGCGGCAATCCTTGACGCACGATGCGCAGTGGATCAAAGCGAATGCAGGTGCACTCGTGAAGATCGAAGGCCATTGCGACGAACGCGGCACGCTGGCCTACAATCTGGTGTTGGGCGAAAAGCGCGCCAAGGCCGTACGGAACTATCTGGTCGAGCTTGGTGTGGGCGCCAACCGGTTGGCGGTGGTGTCCTACGGCAAGGAACGGCCATTCTGCAACGAACGGAGCGAGAGCTGCTATCAGCAGAACCGTCGCGGCCACGTGGTTGTGCGGTCGAAATAACTGTTCCGATCAAGGATGATGTGACATGATTCTCCGGAGCAACACCGGTTAAGGGAGACCTGTCATGGACAGTGGATGGCCATATCGAAGTGAAATGGTAACGCCCCCCTCACGCGGGCGCCTTGGAGCGGTCGGCGGCAATGCTGCGCCGGCCCGACTCGGTGTGCTCGTGCTGGTCGCGTCTGGGTTGGCCTTGTTGTCGGGATGTGTGGCGCAGCAAGCCGACCTGAAACAGACTGAGCGTGAACTCCAGCGCCGAATCAAGCAGCAAACGGAGGAGCAGGCTCAGACCAGGGCTCGTCAAAACCAGGAAATTGTGTCTCTGCGCGAGCAGGACATCCCTTCCTTGCGCGGCGATGTCGATAAGGCCATACACAAAACCCAGAGTCTAGAAGCGCGGCAGGACGACTTATTGACTAAACTGGCCTCCCAGGACTCGAAGGTTAATCAACGACTCGGTGAAAGCGAGAAACGCTCCGCTGAAGAAAGTAAGCGATTAGGCTGGGTTGAAAAGCAGCTGGTCGATCAGGATGCTTTGCTTAAAGGCGAGCGGGACCGGAACCGGGCGGAATTCGCGGCGGTGACGGCTCGTTTGGATCAAGTTACCGCTCACATGGACGCCATTCAGAAGAATGTGCTTGATGCCATGCAAAAGACCACGACGGTGCTTGCTCAAAAAGTCGACTCCCGCTTGGACGATCAGCAGAAGGTGTTGCACGGTCTCGAAACGCGGTCCCAAAATGTGGCGCAGCTCGATTCACAGAATAAAGTGTTAGCCGACCAGGTCTCCAAGCTCAACCAGGCATTAGTGGATTTCAAGCAGGCGTTGGGCAATTTAGGTGAACGTGTCGTTCAGCAGGACCAGGCCGTCAAGCATCTGGCCGCTTTGCTGGAGCAGGACACGGTGGCGTTCAACAAACGGACGGATGCACTGGCTGGAAAAATCGAGGCGGACAACAAGGTGACGGCGGAACACTTGAACGAAGTGAACCGGAGTGTGGCCTCTGTGGCGAAGGCGTTGGAAAATGCCGGCGGAAAATTCGTGTCCCGCGAAGATGACCATGAGCGTCGCATCGATGAAACGACGCGCGAACTGAGCCATGTACAGGCGCAAATTCAGACGCTGGACAAGAATTTGGAGACTCAACACGCGTTTTTGAAGCAGGTCGAGCAGCATCTGTCGGCCTTGCGCGTCAGCGCGTCGCAGCGGGCCGAGCAGGCGCCGGCCGTAGCGGAAGTGGCGCCGCTTGCGCAGTCGCAGGCCATGCCGTCGCCGGAAGCCGTCTCGCCGCCAACGTCGTCTCCTGTCCCGTCAAGCGGGTCGATGTCTCGGTCGGAAAATCGTAGCGCAGCCCTGATGGCGGATCGCGAGTCGTATGAGCGGACGTTGACCAGGTTTAAGGACGGCGATTTGGACGGGGCGCGCCAGGGCTTCGCGGAATTTCTCCTGCAACATCCTCACTCCGATCTGGCTCCCAATGCGCGGTTCTGGCTGGGTGAGTCCTATTACGGGAAAAAGGATTTTTCGCGCGCTATCGATGCGTACGATCAAGTGCAGTTGAATCATCCCGCCAGCGAAAAAGTTCCGGCTGCCCTTTTGAAGAAGGGCTATGCCTATCTGGCGCTCAAAGATCGAAAGAAAGCCGCCTCGGCGCTCAAACAGGTCATCGACCTGTATCCGAAATCTCCGGAAGCCAATAAGGCGATGGACAAACTGAATCAACTAAAGGAGTTGCACGAACGATGAAGCTCCGATTCGTGGAGGCATTGCAGGTGGGGGTGGGGCTGACCTGCGGACTGGTGTTGGCAGGGTGCGCGAAACACGCCGATTTCTTGGAGATCCGTGATCAGGTCTCGATCATCGCCCGGACGCAGGATCAGGAGCAGAAGCGATTCGAGGCGATGCAGCGCCGACTGGAGTCGCTCGAACGCGTTCGGGAGCCGGAAGGCGGGAAGCTGCGGCTCGACGATGCGTTGGCTCGTCTTCAGAAGCTCGAAGGACGCCTGGCCAAGATTGAAGAAACCCAACTGGCCCAAGCGGCCTCCATTCGATCGGACCTCGCGCTTGCCGAAGCCAACCGTCAGGCGCGTGTCTCGAAGCCGTCGGGGCCCATTGAGCCGGTGACGATCATTCCCGGAGTGCCGTCGATCACGCCGACCTCGGCCTTCAATCTCGCCTATAACGACTACCTCAACGGCAAGTTCGATCTCGCCGTGAGCGGGTTTCAGCGGTTCATCAAGGATTTTCCCTCGACCTCTCTGACCCCGAACGCGCACTATTGGCTCGGAGAATCGTACTACGGCCAGAAGGATTATATTCGGGCGATGCAGTCGTTCGAGCACGTCGTGAACGAGTATGCGGGCAATGAGAAGGTTCCCGCCGCGCTCTTCAAGCTGGGCTTGTCGGCCGCCGAAACCGGCGATACCGCAAAATCGCGCAAATATCTGAAGCGGGTCATCGAGGAATATTCGACGTCGGATGAAGCCAAGCTCGCGAAAGCGAAGATGGCCGAAATTCGATGACCTTGGGCCTGCTGCACGGTCCTCTCTCCATCCGCTCATCCTCGGTTCGAACCTCAGGGAGCGTTTCTTCCCATGGACATAGTGAGTAGTGTGGGAAAGATTCAGGTTCTGCCAAGCGATGTCATCGGCCGCATTGCGGCGGGGGAGGTGGTCGAGCGTCCGGCTGCGGTCGTAAAAGAGCTCGTTGAAAACAGCCTGGATGCCGGCAGTAGCACGATCACCGTCGAGGTCAAAGACGGGGGCCTCGGGCTGATTCGTGTCACCGATGACGGCGAAGGCATGACCCGCCGCGATGCCTCTCTCGCGTTTGAGCGGCACGCCACCAGTAAATTGCAGTCGGATCAGCAGCTCGGCGCCATTCGCACCATGGGCTTTCGCGGGGAAGCGTTACCCAGCATCGCAGCCGTATCGAAAGTCCGGCTCACGACACTGTCCCGGCAGGAGCAGGTGGGCACCCAGCTCTGGCTCACGGCAGGGACCGTCACGCGGGTCGAGGATGCCGCGGCGATTTCCGGGACATCCATCGAGATTTCGGAGCTCTTTTACAATACACCCGCCCGCAGGAAATTTCTCAAATCGACCACGACAGAGTTTTCCCATATCAGCCATGCGGTGCAACAGGCTGCCCTGGCGTGGCCGCAGGTACACGTGCGGTTGATTCATAACGGCTATGAGGTCTTTGCGTTGCCCGCCGTGTCGTCGCCTCGCGATCGTGTGCTGCAAGTGTATCGCGCGGCATTCGGTGACCGGGCGCTGGCCGTTGATGTTCAGCAGAACGGCCTGTCCCTGAAGGGCTTCATCATCGATCCGGTACGGGCGCGCGCCGGGCGCACGCCGCAGGAACTCTTCGTCAATCGCCGGCCCATCAAAAACAGCACCGTGCAACATGCGGTCGTGGATGGCTACAGTGCGTTTCTCGCAAAGGGGCATGCTCCGCTGTTCGTGCTGTTTCTTGATGTCGAGCCCCAGCGGGTCGATGTCAACGTGCATCCGACCAAACGAGAGGTCCGGTTCGCCGATAATGAACAGATTCATCAGTTGGTTCGTTCTGCCGTGCGCCAGACACTTGGCCGCGCTCAGATTGAATCGTCGATGGCGGCGGCCGCTCACGCGCATCCGGATGGGAGCGGACTATCGAATGCCATGCCTCCCGTCGTAGGAACCGGTGTCGCGCCGGCAGCCCTTTCGTATCCACCATTCGCGCGCGTGAATGTGCCTGTTCCACCGACACCCTCAGCTGAGAGTCAAACCTCGTTTGTCGGGGAGGGTGGCACTGCCTATCAAGCGGGCGAGGCCGTGGATATTGTTCCCCTCGGCCAGATGCACCGCACCTATGTGATTGCGCAGGTGGGTGATGAACTCCGGGTGATCGATCAACATACGGCCCACGAGCGGGTCTTATTTGAGCGACTGTTGCGAGCTTGGCAGGGCAAGAGCGTGCCGTCCCAGCCGCTGCTGTTGCCGGAACCGTTGGAGTTGCCCGTTCAACAGGCTCTCATTCTTCAGCGTCATCTGGCGGAACTGGAACGACTCGGGCTGCTCATCGAACCATTCGGGCCCTCCTCCTTCTTAATCCGCAGCCTGCCGGTCATGTTGGGCCATCCTGACCTGGCCGCACTGGTTCAAGATCTGATTGACGATCTTGAACAGTGGGATTCGATTTCCTCGCTGGAAACGAAGGTGAAGCCCATCCTGGCGTCATTGGCTTGCCACGGGGCCGTTCGGGCGGGCCGGGCGATGGCGCTTCCCGAGATCAGGCAACTGGCGCAGGATTGGGTTGCCGAGGGGTCGATCATGACCTGCCCGCACGGCCGCCGTGTGGCCTTCCGCCTCTCGGGCGATGAACTGGCTCGCTTGTTCGATCGCGCATAGGAAAAGGGAGCCCGGGGATGGTGCGACTGTCGGAATCACAGCGAGCGTCGCGGCCCCTGGTGCTGCTGGTCGGGCCGACTGCGGTGGGAAAGAGCGAGATCGGCCTTCGGCTGGCGCAGGCGCTGGATACGGAGTTGCTGACGGCAGATTCGCGCCAGGTCTATCGCGGGATGGACATTGCCACCGACAAGCCGACGCCGGAGCAACGGCAGGGCGTGCCGCATCGCCTCATCGATTTAGCCGATCCCGACGAGCCGTTTAACGCCGGACAGTATCGCCGGCTGGCGCTGCAGGAGATCGAGCGATTGTATGGCACCGGCCGGTTGCCGTTGATCGTCGGTGGCACAGGACTGTATGTGCGGACGCTGATTCATGGATTGTGTGATGCCCCGCGCGCAGATCAGGCCTATCGAGCGTCCTTGTTGCAGGAGGCCCGCGCGCAGGGCGGCTATTTTTTGCACGATGAATTGACGCGTGTCGATCCCGAATCGGCCGCGCGGCTCCATCCCCACGACGAAGTCAAAATCGTGCGGGCACTCGAAGTCCATCATCTGTCGGGACAACGCCTGTCGGATGTGCAGCGGCAACATCGTTTTGCCGAGCAGGAGTTTTCGGTGCTTCTCATCGGACTGAATCGGGATCGCGCGCAGCTCTATCGCCGAATCGACGACCGGGTCGAGTCGATGTTTGCGCGAGGCGTGGTGGAGGAAACCGAACGGCTGCTGGCCAGCGGGTATGGGCGGGAGTTGAGTGCGATGAAGGGGCTGGGGTATCAGCAGGTTGCCGGCTACCTGGCCGGCGAATACGACCGGGCTGAGGCGCTCCGTTTATTGAAGCGGGACACCAGACATTTTGCCAAGCGTCAGTTGACATGGTTTCGGAAGGAACCCGGCTTGCGCTGGT
Organism: Nitrospira sp.; assembly: GCA_024998625.1. Taxonomy (GTDB): domain Bacteria; phylum Nitrospirota; class Nitrospiria; order Nitrospirales; family Nitrospiraceae; genus Nitrospira_A. Next base: position 97,976 of record JACOEL010000012.1, read on the forward strand.
GTGAGCTCACTGAGCGGGATCGTTCGGAGGATGTGGCCGGGGGTCTGTTGGAGATGATTCGTGCGTTTGTACAGGATCTAGCACCTCGACGACCGGAGGCAATGCCGCGTTCGTCGCTTACCATGGAACAGGAATCGACCGTATGACTGAATCAAAGAAGGCCGGGCTGGCCGCAATCGGTATTCTCGGTGGCAGCGGGTTGTACGATATTGAAGGGCTGGAGCGGGTTCGGGAAGTGCGCGTCCGAACCCCGTTCGGTGCGCCGTCCGATGCCATTCGTGTCGGTATATTAGGTGGGGTGCGGGTGGCGTTTCTCTCCCGGCATGGGCGGGGGCACCGACTCAGTCCCAGTAGCATCAACTATCGCGCCAATATTTATGCGTTGAAATCGCTCGGGGTGACACACGTGATTTCGGTCAGCGCCGTCGGCAGCATGAAAGAATCCATCCGTCCCGGCGACGTCGTGCTGCCGGATCAGTTCATCGATCTGACGAAGCGCAGAGTCTCGACGTTTTTCGATGAGGGCATTGTGGCGCATGTCGGGTTCGGGGAGCCGGTCTGTTCGTCGGTGGCGGATGTGTTGGAGCAGGCTGGGCGATCCGTGGGGGCGCGGCTTCAACGCGGTGGAACCTACGTATGTATGGAAGGCCCTCAGTTTTCAACCAAGGCGGAGTCCCGGTTGTATCGCCAGTGGGGGGTGGATGTCATCGGGATGACCAATATGCCGGAAGCCAAACTTGCCCGTGAAGCGGAGCTCTGTTACGCCACGGTTGCGCTGGCGACGGACTACGACTGCTGGCATGACACCGAAGAGGCCGTCACGGTCGAGGCCATTCTGGCCACGCTGCATAAGAATGTCGCTCTGGCTAAGCAACTGTTGAAGGCGGCGGTGCCCAAGCTGGCGCCGGACCGGACTTGTGTCTGTCATGAAGCGCTTCGGACCGCCATCGTGACCGCGCCGGATTGCATCTCTGCCACGGCGAAGCGACGGCTTAACTTATTGATTGCTCCCTACGTGCGGATGCGGAAAGGAAAACGGTGAGGCATGGGTAAATTATTGGTCGTGGGATCGGTGGCGCTGGATACCGTCAAAACGCCATTCGGTGAGGTGACTGAAGTGCTTGGGGGATCGGCGACGTATTTTTCGACGGCCGCGAGTTACTTCACCTCGGTCGATCTGATTGCGGTCGTCGGGGAGGATTTTCCGGAGCAACACGTGGCGTTCCTCAAGAGCCGAAAGATCGATTTGACCGGCCTGGAGAGGCGACCGGGTGCTACGTTCCGGTGGAAGGGTGCCTATTCGCACCAATTGAACGAAGCGCAGACGCTCGATACCCGCTTGAACGTGTTTGAGACGTTTCGTCCCAAGATTCCCGCTCAGTACAGTTCGCCGGATGTTCTCTTCCTGGGCAACATCGACCCCAATTTGCAGCTGGACGTCTTGCAGCAGGTGAAACGTCCGGCGCTGGTCGCCTGCGACACGATGAACTTCTGGATCAACGGCAAGCGTGACGCGCTCTGGAACGTGCTTCAGCACATCGACGTTCTCATCATCAACGACGGCGAGGCGCGGGCTCTGGGAGAAGGCACGAATCTCGTCAAGGTCGCCAAGAAGATTCTCGCGCGAGGCCCCAAGCACCTGATCGTCAAACGCGGTGAATACGGCGTCCTGATGTTCAACGACAGGCAAGTTTTCGGGGCGCCGGCCTTCCCTCTGGACGATGTGAGAGATCCTACCGGTGCGGGCGATACGTTCGCCGGAGGATTTCTCGGTTACCTGGCAGCGACCGGAAACCGGTCCCCAGAGGCGATGCGGCAAGCCATCATCTTCGGCAGCGTCATGGCCTCATTTACAGTAGAAGCCTTTAGCCTTGACCGATTGCGGATCCTGGATTACAAAGAGATTGAGGCGCGTTTCAAAGAATTCAAGCGTCTCACTCACTTTGAGGACATCGAGGCATGATGACAACTTGTTGCGAGCAGGATCGCGTCGCATACACCGCTTCTGTCGGCGCGGGGGCACGCTGGCTGATTCTGCTCCTGGGTTTGTGTGTGTTGAGCGGGTGCGCCAACGAAGAGAACCTGCGCAAGTCGAAAGGGTTCTATCAGGAGGGGGTCGCCCGGCTGAGTTCCGACCAACAGCAGGCCTATGTGTCGTTTCAGAAGGCGGTGAAGCTTAATCCCGACAATAAGGAAGCGCACTACGGGTTGGGACATATCTATTCCTCGCAGGGGCGGTTCAAGCTGGCGGAGGAATCTTTCCGTGAGGCGATTCGTATCGACGGTGACTATGCCGAGGCGAACACCTACCTGGGGCAGGTGCTGGCCAATCAGGATCGATGGAAAGAAGCCATCGCGGCCTACCGACAGGCGCTCAGCAATCCGCTCTATCCGACACCGGATCTGGCGCGCTTCCACTTGGGGAAAGCCTTGATGCACGAAGGCGATCTACAGGGAGCCATGGAAGTGTTGGAAGACGCGACGACCGTCACGCCGCCGAACGTCCCTCCCGCCATGCTTCAATTGGAGTTAGCGCGTGTGTATCACAAACTCGGATTTGATATGCGGGCGCGTGAGGCTCTCGCAAAGGTCTCGAACTTAGACAAGGGCGGAGAACAGGCAGCCGCGGCGCAGGAACTTCTCGGTCAGCTCAAACCATAGGCGGATATCATGGAATCAGTGGGTGAATTTTTTCGGCAAGTGCGTGAGACGAAAGGTCTGACGGTCGATGAGGTGGCCTCGAAGACCAGGATTCGCACGGATTTCGTCAAAGCGCTCGAAGAGGGAAATTTCGCCAAGTTGCCCGACCAAGTCTTCGCCCGCGGCTTTGTGCGCTCCTATGCGCGATCGTTGGGGCTCGACGAAGAAGATGCCATCCATCGGTTTGTGCAGTCCGCCGGCGCGTTTTATGAAAAACAGGGTGAGCGGGAGCGGTTGAGGCAGCGGCAGGTCGAAGAGGAGCGGCGCCGGAAAGCCAATCGCAAAGCTGTGGGTATCGCCATTGCCGTCGCCATTGCAACGCTGGTGTTCCTGCTGAGCCGGGAACAGTCTTCGACCTTGGTGCGGCGTTCCGGATCGGACCAGCCGCCGCCCAGTAAAAAGAGTGCGCCCTTTGCCAAGGATACACGCGAGGCGCCACGTCAGGGTTTGGAACTTCCGCCTCCCATCGTGCCACCGGCGACGAAACCGGCTGAACCCGTGGCCGTTCCCTCAAAGCCCGCCCAGGAAAAGGTGGCTACCGCAGTGCCGCCTGCTCCCGCTCCTCCGGTCAAACCGGCACCGGCGCAGCCGGAGCAAGTGGCCGCTCAACCCTCCTTCTCCGGCTCCGATGGTCCGCTGGCTGGGCTCTCCGTTGATGGACCCGCCGGGCCTGATGGCCCGCTCGTGCTGGATCTTGATGCCACCGAGTTGAGTTGGGTGGTCGTACAGGTTGATTCCGGTAGTCCCCAGGAGGCGTTGCTGCGCCCTGGTGAAAAGGCTCAATGGAAGGCGCAGGACCAGTTTACGGTGACGCTCGGCAATGCCGGCGGCGTCCGCGCGGAACTCAACGGGAAGCCGCAAAAGCCATTTGGGCCGAGCGGAAAGGTTGTGCGCGATGTCGTCCTCAAACGTTCAGGTTTATGATCGGGTAGGGTTCTGGTACTTGCGGCCGGTTTGAGTGTTCGTGTCCACTCACCCGCGGTTCACTCTCCATAATCGGTGTCGCCGGTCAGCTCCTCCGATTCCATTCGCCCATACGAATGGGGCGCGCAAGGGATCTCTGGGGCGCAAAGGTGTCACGGTTGAATCGTGGTACGTACCTGCCGGTGACCTGAACATTCAGAATAGCCATAATTTCAGCCTCTTTTCTCACTGCTCATCCTGGCACGCACCTTGAGTTCCCCATAGGTCGCATGGGTGAAGAGCGGGCAAAGGGGCTTCCAGTTCCCTTGACAAGACAGAAAACGCGTTGCTATAGTTCGCCTGTTTTGTCGTCCTTGTCATACGCTTTTTTTCATGCTGCCCAGGATAAGCGAGTCGTTGTTCACGCGGTGGGTTCAACACAAAGGAGGAGTTCTGATGGGGTATTTTTCTAAGTTAGTTGGAGTGTGTGCGGCCGTCACCTTGTTATCTGTGGCGGTGGTGGGAGCCGAAGAAAAGGATCCGTTGAAGCCCCGTGTTGCACCGGATCAAATGGCGGATGCGAAGGCGATGAAGAACCCGGTTGCCTCAACCCCGGAAAGCATTGCCAAGGGCAAGGCACTGTATGAGGGCAAAGGCACCTGCTTCAATTGCCATGGGAAAGAAGGAAAGGGCGACGGCCCTGCCGGCGCGATCCTCAACCCGAGCCCGCGTAACTTCACCAACTGCAAGTTCCACAAGAAGCGGAAAGACGGCGAGCTGTTCTGGGTGATCAAGAACGGCAGCGCAGGCACCGGTATGGTGTCCCTGATCCCTGCGGCCATCAACGAAGAAGAAGCCTGGACGATCATCAACTATGAGCGCAGCTTCTGCAAGGGTGGAGAAGAGTAGTCGAACGTTTCGGCTGATCGGCTGAATCAATGGGGGCGTCGAGGATATCCTCGACGCCCCCTCGTTTTTATTCGGGAAGTGCCCGTTTGCGAATCCGTGTAGGGAACGGGCGTGGAGGGGAGGCGTCCCTCCTTCCAGGATGTAGTTATAGATTGTCAGTATTCGGGCGAGGCAGTCGGCAGGAGTTGAATCGGTGCTTCAGGGTTTGTCGGTCGCGGGCATCGTCGGTGGTCTTGTAAGTACCATGTCCATCCCCTTGTCGGGGGCTCGTAGTGCAGGGAACACCTGCGGTTGTTGTTCCTGCTTGAAGGTACTGCGAGCTGCCGTCGGGAGCTTTCGGTTGAGGTAATCCGTGACCTCGCCGATCGTCACCTCCCCGTTCCGATTGAGATCCGCTTCGCCACGAAGGCCTCGCAAGAGGTAATAGGTGAACAAACCATGGCGCAACGTATCGGACTCCAGGCTCTTTCCGAAACCCGTGGTGCCGATCAGGTGCAGCACCTTTCCGCTTGTTCCCGTCCATTTCGGTGCCGCGACCTTCGATCGCCCCTCACCGCCGTTTTTGAGAACGGTCCCGTCGAATATGAACAGGACTTGCTTCGCCTTCAATCGGGCCAGTGCCGTCTCCAGATCTTTAAGCGGATACAGCCGGGAGGTTGATCCCAGGGAGCCATCGTAGGGAATCAGAAAGGTGTCTCCGGTCGGCGAGACGACAGCCTGCCCGGCGAAGTACACCGTGACGAGGGAGTCCTGTGTGAGTTTTGACGGAAGCCAATCGATCAACGCTTCCTCAATATCGGGGCGTAAGGCACTCCAGTCTTGCAACAACCGCACGTTATTCTTGGGCAATCCGCCCAGCGCCTGTAAATAGGTCGCGACCATTTCGGCATCCAGGGCGGCGTATTTGCGTGCGCCGATCTGCTGCTCGCGATAGCTGCTGATGCCGATCGACAACAGGTAGTCGCCGGATCGCTGTCCCCCGGTCGTTGAAGCAGGAACTTGATCCACATCGTCGGTCGTGATGCCGGTCGGCCGTACCGAGGCCAGCAGCGTCTGAGGTGCGGGAACCGGTTGTCCGGTTCCGCTTACCAGGGAGATCTGAAATTCCGCCTGCTGTGGGCTCAGCGATTGCGGCAGGGTGGCGATGAACTCGAGGGACTTGGAGCCGCCTGTTTCGATGGTGCCCGTGGATAATTTCGTCGCCGGGAATTGCGTGATCAACGCCGGTGGGCCGGCGAGCTGAACCGTCACGGGCTGCACCGCCCGGGAGCCGGTGTTGACGATGTCGACCCGTACGCGGATTCGTTCGCCGCCTTCAAGGATGAAGTTGCTGTTTTCATCGAGAAGCGTGGCTTTAAATGACAGGGGGGGTGCCATCGTGGCGGTCGCGTTGGCGGGGACGAGGCCAGCCGGTTTCTGGGCAGCTTCGGTAGGCACGACGGAAGCGGGTGGGGCCGCGGCCGTTGCTGCATGCGTGGGGGCAAGCAGCACACGTGCTTCCTGCATGAACTGCGTGGCCAGCACGGTGGACGCGTCCTGAAGCAGGGGATCAACGATATAGTCACAGCGTTGCTGGGTGAGCTCAAGCTGCAGCCGCTCCTTGCGTGTGGACTGCAAGGGCCGCTCGGCCAGCGGTGCGCCGGCTGCGTCAAAGAACTCTGCGAGGGCATCCAGGCTGAGTTCGGCGGGGGCACGGTCATAGAGCGCATCGGGTTGAATCTTGAATCGAGGGTCCAGCATGCGTATCCGAACTGTCACGTCCGGCTTTCCGGCGCTGTCATGACTACCGGGAAGCACGACGGCGCGAAACGTCTGATGGGCGGCTTGTATCAGTATGTCTTCTACGGTCGGACCGATAGAAAACGGCCGGATCCGGCCGCAGCCGTCGATATATTCGGTCTTGGCGGCGGACAGCGACGGGTCAACGTCCAGGTGAATCGTGAGGGGGACCGGCGGGCCGAGATCCGGCAGCGTCTGCCGGGAAAAACGGGATTTGATACTTTCGCAGCCCGCGGAAGCCAGCACGGGTACTAAGAGCATTCCAAGAATCAGTGCGCGGTGCGTCTTCAAGCCGAGGCCTCCTCTACGCCGTATTTTGAAGCAGGAACGGTACAGGAAAGGAGGGGGCATTGCAACCGAATGGCGGTGCGGCTTGCGACGCGTACGGGCCTCGTTTATTCTACGCCGCCTGTGTGTCGGATCATGACCGGAAGGGACGCGGATCCATCGTGTTGGTGTTGGGCCTCTCCAATATGAGAGATGCGGCGGCGGCGCTTGTTTCCGACGGTCGCATTGTGGCGGCGGCGGAAGAGGAGCGTTTCGTTCGCCGGAAGCACGTGACGGCGCTGCCGGTGCAAGCGATGTGCTATTGCCTGCATGAGGCCGGAGTCGCACTTCGCGATGTCGAAGCCATTGCCGTCCCTTGGAAATATTGGCAGGTCGGGCGGCGCGCGTGGCTCGCCCTGACGGCTATGATAGGGTCCCCGCAACTGTTTCGAGTGAAAGGGACTCGCTCATTGGAGCGAGTCAGCCGGGAGTGGCTGGAACTGTTCCGATTGCGAGAGGAACTGACGAGGCGCGTGGATGCGGGCGCCATCCAACCGGTCTTTCTCGATCACCATGTGTGCCATGCCGCCAGTTCGTTCCTGGTGTCGCCCTTCGAGCGGTCGGCGATTCTCGTGGTGGATGGCGCGTCTGAAGCCGATACCACCCTGATGGCGACAGGTGAGGGGAGTCGGATCACCGTGCTGGATCGCACCCCGCTTCCCCATTCGCTCGGGCAGTTCTATGCGGCGATGACGGCCTTTCTCGGGTTTCGCCCCGACCAAGACGAATACATTGTGATGGGCCTGGCGTCCTCCGGGGAGCCGACGTTTGCTCCCGCCTTGCGTCAGAACATTGTGCGACTACTGTCCCGAGGTCGATTTGAAGTGAATGTCCGACTGCTTGATTTTCATCTCGCCAGAGCCGGCTTCTTTGTGGAGGGATTCGTTCGCCTGTTCGGCGCGCCGCGGCGTTCGACGGATGAAATCACCCAACGGCACCGCGATCTGGCTGCCAGTGCCCAGGTGGTTCTGGAGGAAACGTTGTTGCATCTCGGCCGCCACTTGCGCTCCCTCACGCAGGCTGAGTCGCTTTGTCTGGCAGGCGGGGTTGCCTATAACTGTGTGGCCAATGGGCGGCTGCGCGCCGAACTCGGGTTTAAGGAGGTCTATGTGCCGCCGGCCGCAGGCGATTCGGGTGCGGCGCTTGGGGCGGCCTTGTGGTGGACGGCGAGGCGTGAAGGAGAGGCGGGAAGGTGTCGCTTGCCCGATGCGTATCTGGGGCCACAATTCGATGAAGCTGCTTGTCGGGCAGCGCTGTCGCAAGCAGGCCTGGTGGCCGAGTCCCTGACGGATGCTCAGCTCTACGAGCGGGTTGCCGCCGAGCTGACACGGGGGCGTCTCGTTTTCTGGTATCAAGGCCGGATGGAGTGGGGGCCCCGCGCGCTGGGGAATCGCAGCCTCCTGGCAGATCCGCGGCGGGAAGACATGCGGGAGTTGATCAACAGCAAAGTAAAATGCCGGGAGTCGTTTCGACCCTTCGCTCCCTCGGTGCTGGCTGATCGGGCCCAGGAGTTCTTTGAACTGCCGGCACCATCGCCCTACATGCAGTTCACCGTGCGGGTGAAGGCCTCGGCGAAAGGACTCCTTCCGGCCGTCACGCACGTCGATGGAACGGCCCGGGTTCAGACGGTGACGCGTGAAGCCAATCAGCGGTTTTATGATCTTCTGGCAGCGTTCGGGCGACTCACGGGTGTCCCGGTGCTGCTGAATACGTCGTTCAATGTGCAGGAGCCGATCGTCTGTACGCCCGAAGATGCGGTGCGCTGCTTCCAGCGGACTCAGGTGGAGTGGTTAGTCCTCGGCAATCTACTGGTGGGCAGATCATCTCCACCGGCCATCTCGAATCATGCCTGCTGAACCGGTTCGTTTTTCAGATCCTTCCCCTCATCGCCTGATCGTTCTCTTGCTCGATTGTCTTTTGGTCGGCTTCATTCTGAATCTCACGCTGCAGCCGCTGGTCGAGCCGGACCTGGGATGGCATCTGCGCGCCGGGCTGGATTTGATCGCCCAGGGCTGGCGGTTGCCGGAAACCGATCCCTACTCCCACACCATGCCGGATTGGCATTGGATCGAGCATGCCTGGTTGACCGATGGCCTGCTGGCGGTGATCTACCGTGTGATGGACCCGTTGAGTGGTCTGGGTCTGATCCTGTTCTTTGGTGGCGTGACGGCGCTCGCCTGGTGGGTGGCAGCATCGCAGGCCAGAGTGCATCGGACGTATCGCTTGGTGGCCATGGGGGTGAGCCTTTGGGTGGCGTTACCCTTTCTAGGCGCGCGCACGCAACTGGTCAGTCTGCTCGGCGTCGCGATTCTGTTGCGGGGATGGCGCCGCGTTCAGGCTGGACAGCGGGCATGGGTCTGGGGACTGCCCCCGTTGTTCCTGCTTTGGGCGAACCTGCATGGCGGGTTTACGGCGGGACTTTTTCTGTCCGGTGTGTTGTTGTGCCTCTCCTTCATGGTGACGATAGGCGCCGGACGGCCGGCGGTCGCGGCGTTGCTCGATGAGCCGGTCCTCAGTTGGGACGATCTTCGCCGCTGTGCGCTGGCGCTGGGCATTGCGGTGGCGGTCACCTTCCTGAATCCTTATGGATGGCGTCTTTATCAGGAGATTTATGAGTCGCTGACCGATCGATTCATGATTGTGACGTTGCGGGAATGGCAGCCGGTGTCTTTCCAGGGGTGGGCGGGGAAGGCCTACGGGATGTATCTGGCCGGGCTGGCGTGCTTGATGGCCGGATGGTATCGCCGGGTGGAACCGGTTCGATGGGCCCTGCTGTTGCTCATGTTGGGGTTGTCGTTGCGGCATTGGCGGAACGTCACGCTGTTCCTGATCGTGAGCCTCCCGCTGGTGGCAGAGTTGCTCGCACTTGCGGTGGCCTGGTGCGTTCGATGGATACCGATTCTGAAGGCGCAGGCTACGACGGCTCTGCGCCTGTTGACCATGGGGACGGCCGGTGTTCTCTATGCGTTGGGGAGCGAACATCTGGAGCATGTCTGGTTATCGGGGAAGTCGCCTGACGTGTATCTGGAACAGACGGAATATCCGATTGAAGCGGTGCGATGGATCCGGAGCCATCGGCAGGATGCGGGAACGAGGCTTTATAACGATTACGGATACGGCGGGTTTCTACTCTGGCACCTTCCCGGCGAGAAAGTTTTCATCGATGGTCGTATGCCGGGCTGGCGCATCGGCGACCGGCGCATCTTTCAGGATTATGCGGACCTAAATCGCGAGGACGCACCGCGTTTGGCGGTGCTGGATCGATACGCAGTCGATTGGGGGCTGATCCAGCGGGGTAGCGCGCTCGCGCTGGCCCTGGAGGCGCATCATGCCTGGAGGACGATCTATGCCGATGATAAGGTGGTGATCGTGCGACGAAAGGGATGATCGGGTGAACGGGGCTGTTAAAAATGGGTGGGTTCGACGGAAGCTATGGCCGGTTCGACGGGGCTTGGTGCGGGACGGAGGCGGGGCTCGTAGAGCCCTCGCGCGTCACGTTTCCGGATGGCCACGAGTTCTTGCAGCATGCCCAACCCGTCGCGGCAGGGGCGGACTTTCGAGCCCGGCTGGTCGATCCAATTGATCGGGACTTCCGCAAGCTGGTAGCCACGCCGTCGCGCGACGTAGAGCAGTTCCAGGTCGAACGCATAGCCGTCGACGCAGGCGACCGAAAACAGGTCCTGCGCGATCGATCGACGAAACAGCTTGAATCCGCATTGAGTGTCGGCGATATCGCGAAGCCCCAGGCGCTGCACGATGTTGTTGAAGATGGTTCCCAGCAGGCTTCGATGCCATCGTGCCCGGACGGTGAAGGCGGGATCGTGGGACGCCAGCGCCCGTGATCCGATGGCAAGATCCGCTCCTGCCAGGAGCGCCGATTCCAGCCGTGCCAGTTCTTCGATCGGTGCGGCCCCATCCGCGTCCGCAAACAATTGATACGTGCCCCGCGCGGCCTGCATGCCACGGCGGACGGCCGCGCCCTTGCCCATGTTGCCGGTCAACCGAATGAGTCGCAGGCGCGGGCAGCGATGGGCCACCGACTCGACGACCTGCGCGGTCTGGTCGTGGCTGCCGTCATCGACGACGAGGACTTCATAGGTCCGGCCGCGCTGATCCAGGTATGCAATGATTCGCTCCAGGCAGAGTGGAAGACGGCGTGCCTCGTTATAGGCCGGGATGATGATCGAAAGAGAAGGCGCCTGAGTCGAGCACGGTGTCACGTTGGGACAGCCTCGTGTCGGAGTGTGACGTCTGTTGAAGGCGAACGGTGGCCCACGGTATCTGAGCGAGGGGCGAAATGCAAGCTGTGGGTGCCGGGTCTTGACAGATCCAGCGACCGGGGGTGATCGTAATCTCACAGACTTTCGGTGCCCAAGCGTAGCTCTCTGGCCGGGAGGTTGCGATGAGGCGGAACCAGTACAGGTTTATGTGGTTGGTCGGGGCGCTGTTGCTTGCCGGTTGTGCCGTGGCAACTCCACCCAGCCGGTTAAGCCAGTATGTCGCTCCTACCGCGGCGGATGAATCAGCAAGCACCGGGCTTCCGGTGCAGCGCTCGCTTCGAACCGCGCTGGTCGTGCTGGCTGATCGGTCGGCTCAGGAGGCTGCCCCGGGCTTGCCTGAAGAAGCTCAGGTAAGACTGGCTGAGACGCTCAGGGGGCAGGTCAATCGGGGCTTCCCCATCGCCATTGAACGGGTGGTGCATCTCGGTGAGATTCCGGTGGGAGCGTCTCCTCCGAATTGGAGCGACCTTGCCGGGCGGCAGGGTGTGGATTTTGTCCTGGTCGTGGTCCTTTCGAGCACAGAGCAGGAGTATCCAGTATCGCTATTTCTCGGCTGGACGACCCACCGGCAGCCGGGGGTCCGTCGCGACAATTGGTCCCTCGCGGAGGCTGCCTTTCTTGATGGCCGAACAGGTCGGCAGCTTCTCCGTGCGGAGGGGCGAGCCATGGCGACGTTGGACAGCCCCACGGCGCCTGGGATTTCGCAGTGGTATCCGGTGATTTACCTGCGACCGCAGGATCCGGAGCGACGCATCCGGCCGCCATCCTATGAAGGCGCTTCTGTGACGCTCCGTGTGGTGTCGATGGAGCAGGCGGCGAAGCGATTGGCCGGGAATCTGCAGCGGGCCTGGGTCGAACAGCGGGAACTGGAGTTGGCCGCGCTGCCCGGGCCATGATTCCTGTCCACCGGAGCAACAGGTCCTGCTTTTTCCTCTTTGAAGGCGATTCTGTGATTAGTGTAGAATGATTCGTTCGTGATGGTGCGGAGGATGGTCCCTCATTTTCAGGCTTCCAGAGGAGTACACATGACGTATCGACATCGGCGCAGGAAAGTGCTGTCCGTACTGGCAGGGATCCCTATGATTGCTGCCACGATTTTAGTCGGCGGAATGCAGCCCGGGTCTCAGGCTCAGGCGGTGGGTGTCCCTCCGGCGTTTGCGCAGGGATTCTCAGAAATCGTCAAGGCGGTTACGCCTGCGGTCGTCAACATTGCCGTCACCGGTGGAGGGGAGGGCCGTCGCGAAGGTCGTCGCCAGCTTCCTCCAGGCGGACCATTCGGTGGCCCGCCTCCTGGACCCGGTGATGAGCCGCCCGGTATGGAACCGCCAGGTGGTCCCGGTGGACCTCCCGGCCCTCCGGGTGGTGGTCCCCATCGCCCAGAGCAGAGTGCCGGATCCGGTGTGATCCTCGATCCGAACGGGTACATCGTCACGAATAATCACGTGGTCGAAGGCGCCACCCAAATCACCGTCACATTGTCGGACCGTCGTGAGTTTCCAGCGAAGATCATCGGAACCGATCCGAAGACGGATTTGGCCATCATCAAGATTGAAGCCAAAGATCTCGCGTCCATGAAGTGGGCCGATTATGATGAATTGCAGGTCGGAGACCTCGTGCTTGCCGTGGGTAGTCCGTTCGGCCTGAGTTCAACCGTGACCCTGGGCATTATCAGCGCTCTGGGACGCGGGAACGTGGGCATTGCCGATTACGAAGACTTTATTCAGACCGATGCGGCTATCAATCCGGGGAATTCCGGCGGCGCCTTGGTCAATATGCAGGGCAAGTTGATCGGCATTAACACGGCGATCTTCTCCCGCACCGGCGGATCCGAGGGCATCGGCTTTGCCATTCCCAGCAGCATCGCGACCGATATCGTTGAGAGTTTGACAAAGACGGGGAAGGTGGTGCGCGGTTGGATGGGCGTGGCCATTCAGGAAATTACCCCGGCGCTGGCAAAATCCTTCAAATTGCCTGAGCAGCGCAAAGGCGTGCTCATCAGCGACGTGAACGAGAATGGACCCTCCCATACGGCCGGCATGCGGCGCGGCGATGTGGTCATTGCGTTCAACGGCAAAGAGGTACAGAGCGTCAGCCAATTGCGGAACCTGGTGGCGCGTATGGGCGTCGGGAAAGATGCCGACATCAAGATTTTGCGCGAAGGGAAAGAGCAGATCTTGAAGGTCAAGGTGGCTGAGCGGCCGTCGGACGAAGTGCTTGCCAAGAGGGAGCCGGGTCCTGCCGCCCCTCAGACCGAGACCGTCAAGCCGCCGGACAATGTTTTGGCATCCTTGCGCGTCCAGATGCTTGATGCCGCGATGCAGAGCCAACTGAATATTCCTGCAAAAACCAGCGGCGTGGTGGTCAGTTCGGTTGAGGCCGGCAGCGCTGCCGAGTCTGCAGGGTTGCAGCGCGGCGATGTGATTCAAGAGGTCAACCACGAAGTGGTCAAGAGCCTTGAGGATTACCAAAAGGCATCGGCCAAGGTGAAGAAAGACGAAATGGTTGTGCTCTTGCTGAGTCGGCAGGGGAACAATCTGTTCGTAGCCGTCAACCCGAAATAGGCAGCAACCAGCGGACACCTTTCAGCTATCAGGCCAATTCCGGCTGATGGCTGAAGGCCTCCTGCTGAAAGCGATTGTGAATGGCTGACGGGTTCAAGTTTCAAGAGTGGCTGCAAGATACGGTCTTTAAGCCGCTTGAAGATAAAAAGATGCCGGTCATGGAGCACCTGGTGGAGCTCCAGGTCCGGCTGACCCGTGCGGTCATTGTGACGGCGATTATCTTTGTCGGCACGTTTTTTTATGCCGATACGCTGGTAAAGTGGATTCGGGTACCGCTCCAGAATATGTTCGTACCCGGATCGCTTTCCTGGATCCCCACCGATCTTCCTACCGTCCCCTTCGTTTTTCTCGCGCCGGCTGAAGCGCTGTGGCAAAACGTCAAGGTGGCCGGCCTTTTTGCCCTGGTGTTGGGGACTCCGTACATTCTGATTGAGTTCTGGCATTTTGTGGTGCCGGGTTTGCACGCGCAGGAGCGGCGATTCGTCGGTCCGTTTGTGATCCTGAGTACGCTGGCATTCTACCTGGGCTTGTTGTTCTCGTTTTTCTTCGTTCTCCCCTTTGCTCTGAATTTTTTGATTTCGTATGGCGTGAATGCGGGATTCATTCCGCAACTGTCGATTGCGCAATATGTCGGATTCGCGCTGTGGTTTCTTCTGGTCTTCGGTCTCATTTTTGAAGTGCCGTTGGTGATTACTCTGCTGGCCAAACTCGGCTGGGTGGACGCCCCGCTGCTGAAACGGTATCGCAAGTGGGCCTTCCTCGCGGCGTTTATCTTCGCCGCGATTCTGACGCCGACGCCGGATCCCTTCAATCAGTGCCTGATGGCGCTGCCGATGTATATTTTTTATGAAGTCGGGATCGTGAGTGCCGGAATCTTCAACAAGAGGAAGGCGGTTGCTCCCGAAGAGGGGCTTGTGCCGGCGGTTGCCACGGCGGGTCCAGGCCTCGGGAAGCCGGGACCCGCCGTGCCGTCCGGCGGCGGTGATAGTGAATATGTCGGTGTGCCGACTGGTCGTCGAGGGTAACGCAGGGCAGGAATCAGCAACGTGACGAACGCACATGTTTGTCCCACGCATCATGATCTACGCTTTATGAGGAGTCTAGGATGCCACGCGAGTTAAACGTCATTTCACAACCCGGTTCCAGCAGCGGCGGAGATGCCTGCACCTATATGTGGGCCTGCGCCATTTGCGACGAGAATGAAACCTGCCAGAAAGACAAGGAAGGCCACAGCCGGTGGCTTGTCGCGAAACGCATGGAACGGATCGAATATAAGGTTCTGGTGATGAGCAACAAGGGTGGTGTGGGGAAAAGCACCTGCACCACCAACCTGGCGGTCAGCCTCGCACTTAAAGGCTGGCATGTCGGGATTTGCGACATGGACATTCATGGTCCCAACATTCCGAAGATGGTCGGTGCGGAAGGGCAGAAGCTGAAGATCAGCACGTCGGGCGGGATCATTCCGTTTCAAGCCTACAACATGAAGATCGCGTCGATGTCGTTCCTGTTGCAGAATTCCGATGATCCGATCATCTGGCGCGATGCCTATAAGTATGAGTTCATCAATCAGCTGTTGGGAGGGGTGGAATGGCAGGATCTCAATTTCCTGCTGATCGATCTGCCCCCCGGAACAGGCAACGAGTCGGTGACGACCATCGATCTCTTAGGCGGCGTCAGCGGAGCCGTCATCATCACGACGCCACAAGAAGTGGCGTTGCTGGATTCCCGTAAGTCCGTCACCTTTTGCAAGGACAGCGAAGTGCCGATCATCGGCATCGTGGAGAACATGAGTGGACTGGAGTGCCCTCATTGCCATAAGGAAGTGAATGTGTTCCGCAAGGGCGGTGGCGAAGCGTCGGCTTCGGACATGGGCGTTCCCTTCCTTGGACGGATTCCGTTGGACCCTGATGTGGTGACCCAGAGCGATGCGGGTGAGCCATTTGCACTCTTTAATTCCGATTCGGCGACCGCGCAGGCCTATCATGATATCGCCAACCAGGTCGAAACGTTCTGCAAGAAGAGCGGATCGCTGGTCAAGCTGGCGCCGCGCCAGCAACATTGATGGGACGGTGACGCGTGAAAACTCCCGATGCGACAACCGGATTGACTCCGCTCCACGAAGCTCAGCGTATTGTGCTGGACGCCACGACTCCGCTGGGGCTTGAAAAGATTTCGATTGTGGATACCTTGGGGCGCGTGCTCGGTGAGGATATCATTGCCGAGCGCCATAATCCGCCGTGGGACAATTCCGCGATGGACGGATTCGCGGTGCGAGCGGAGGATATTCAGCAGGAGCATACGATCTCCAAGCCGGTCACGTTGACAGTGATCGAGGATGTGCCGGCCGGAAAGATGCCCACCAAATCCGTGGGGCGGGGCCAAGCCATCCGAATCATGACCGGCGCGCCGATTCCGCAGGGCGCGGACACCGTACTCAAGGTCGAGGACACGGAACATACGCCCGATTCGGTGCGCGTCTTCAAGCCGGAACCCCGTGGCTCAAATATCAGGCCGCAGGGTGAGGATGTGAAAAAGGGCGATTGCATCATTCCCAAGGGCACAACAATCCGTTCCGGCGAAGCGGGCATGCTGGCGATACTGGCCAAATCTTTTGTGTTGGTCTACCAGCGTCCACGAGTCGCGATTTTATCGACCGGCGATGAGTTGGCCGATCTCGATGAGCGATTCAGCGAAGAGAAGATCATCAACTCGAACAGCTACGGCATTGCCGCTGCGGTACAGGAGGCCGGTGGCGTGCCGATTCTGCTGGGGATCGCGAGGGACACTCCGGCCGCGTTGAAGGAAAAGATTTCGCACGGGTTGAATGCCGATATTCTGGTGCTCTCCGGCGGGGTGTCGATGGGGGACTACGACTTCACGAAAGCGGTCTTCCGGGATTTAGGCGCCGAGATGAATTTCTGGAAGCTGGCGATCCGCCCAGGCCAGCCCCTTGCTTTCGGAAAGATTCAGGGCAAACTGGCATTCGGGTTGCCGGGAAATCCTGTCTCCTCGATGGTGACCTTCGAACAACTGGTTCGGCCTGCGATGCTGAAGCTGGCCGGGGCGCGGGGGTATGGGCGTCCGCTGCTTGAGGCGGTGTTTCAGGAGAGGTTTTCGAAACGAACCGATCGCCGGCATTTTCTCCGCGGGGTGTTGTGGCGGGAAGACGGGGTTTTCAAAGTCCGGACGACGGGTGACCAGGGGTCAGGCATTCTCACCTCCATGGTGAAAGCCAATTGTTTGATCGACATTCCCGTCGAGGTGGAACGGATCAATCCTGGCGACGCAGTCACCGTACAGCTTCTCAGTGGATCGGCATGGCTGGAGCATGCGGCCCCGATGGCATCGACCGTTCATCGTCCTTCCTGTTGTTGAGCCGCGAAAGGAATATTTTCATGTCCGTGCCGATTTTATCTTTTGTCGGACGATCCAATAGCGGCAAGACGACACTGATCGAGCGTGTCATCCCGGAACTGGTGCGGGCGGGGTATAAGGTGGCGACCGTCAAACATGCCGGGCATGGATTCGATCTGGATACCGAAGGAAAAGACAGTTGGCGGCACAAACAAGCCGGGGCGAGCAGTGTGGTCATCATTTCCAAGAGCAGCCTCGCCATGTTCGCCGATGTGTCGGACCATATGAACGTCGAGGATGTTCGTGAACGGTATCTCGATGCGTCCTACGACTTGATCCTCGCTGAAGGTTGGCGGAGCGAGGGGTACCCCAAGATCGTGGTGGTCCGCGACCAGATCGGCGAGGTGCCGGTTTCGCAGGACGGACTATTGGCTGTGGTGTCCAATAAGCCGGTCGAGACCTCTGTCCCGCTTCTCGATCCCGACGATGTAGTCGGCGTTGCGGCGTTAATCATCCGTCACTTTCCAAAATCCCAACGGGATGATGCGTAAATTCTCCGTCATTGTGCTCGGAGCGATCGTGGCCGGCGCAGTGGCTTTAGGGGGAGTTGCGGTTCCGCTGACCAACCACCCGAAATTTTGTGCCAGCTGCCACACCATTCAGCCGGCCTATGAGCGCTGGCTGGAATCATCCCATAAAGAAGTGGAGTGTGTGGCCTGTCATGTCAGGCCCGGCGTGTCAGGTTGGTTGCAGGACAAGGCGTGGCATGGAACCAGGGATGTGGCGATCTATCTCTTCGGCAAGCCGACCGAGCCCCACAATTTGCAAGCACATGTCGATTCGGGCGTGTGTCTGAGTTGCCATCGAAACATCCTCCGGGTGTCGGAGATTGCGACTCGGGATCTGCCCGCGCCTGTGAAAGATGTGGGATTGGTCATGAGCCATCGTAAGCATATGGACGCGTTCGGGCAGCGAGGGCAGGGCGAGGGCTGCACGACCTGTCATGCGGCGGTCGTGCACGAACGGCCGATCAAAGGCTACCCTATTGTGATTCCGCGCGGGCACGTGTCGGCCGATAGCCGACCCTGGAAGCCTGAGCATCCGGAAGGTTCCGTCCTGCACAAGCGGGCGCAGGCGGATTGCTTCCGCTGCCACGACAATCAAACCGAATATGAAGGTAGAGTCCTGAGCCGGAAGTGCGAGACGTGCCATCTGCCTGAGAAACTCACGGAATTCTTGTCGTTTTAATCCAGGGGAAGACTTGCTTTATGTCGCCCTCGGTCGTCGAAGTGCGCAATCTGACCAAACACTTCGGGGGGTTCACGGCAGTGGACGGGATTTCGTTCGACATCGGCCGGGGTGAGATTCTCGGGTTGTTGGGCCCGAATGGCGCCGGAAAAACGACGACGTTTCAGATGATGCTAGGGCTAGTCACACCCAGCTCCGGCTCGATCCGGATGTTCGGGCTCGACTTAAAGACCAATCGGGAGGCGATTCTCCAGCAGGTGAATTTTTCCTCCACCTACATTTCGTTGCCCTATTCCCTGACGGTGGAGGAAAATCTCAGCGTCGTCGCTCGCTTGTACGGGATGTCGAATATCGTCGGGCGAATCGACGACATGGTGAAGAAGCTGGAGATGGGCGAGTGGCGGCATAAGCTCACGCGTAAACTCTCGTCTGGGCAGATGACCAGGCTCACACTAGCCAAAGCGCTGCTCACAGAGCCCAAGGTGCTGTTTCTCGACGAGCCCACGGCAAGCCTGGATCCGGACATCGCGCACAAAATCCGCGCGATCCTGCTGGAAGAACGGCAGGCCACCGGACTCAGCATTCTCTACACCTCCCACAACATGCGGGAGATGGAGGAAATGTCGGATCGTATTATCTTCCTGCAGCGGGGCAAAATCGTTGCAGAGGGCACGGCGAAGGACATTGTGTCCAGATTCGGACAGGCGGATCTGGAAGACGTGTTTCTCAAGTTAGCTCGCGAACAGTAGCGTCAGATCGGGATCGTTTTGGGGTGGAAGGGAGTACGGGTAATCATGGTTGACGCGGGAGTGTCGTTCGGCGTGGGCCTGCTGATCGGCGGGTTGGGCCTGATGCTGGGGTGGGGATTGTTGTGGCTCGTCGTCGGCGCCATCGGCCTGGCACGGCAGACGTGCGGATGGGCGATCTTCATGAGCAGCGTCAGCAGCGCGGCCATCGCGGGGTTGTCTATGGCGGGAGTGTTCTGGATGGTGGATTCGGCGAGGCTGAATAGTTCTGCCCTGCATGCCGGTCTGGCCGGGGTTCCGCTGGCGCTGCTTGTTGCAGGGTTCTGTCGTTTGGAGGATGGACGGCAGATCGGTCCGGCGTTCCTGGAAGGCAGCCGCCTCATGTTGCATCAACTACTTGGTGTGCATGAGGAGGGCTGCGGGCATTGCCACGAGAAACCTGTCGAGGAGCCGCCCTGTCACCAGAAGCCCTGTTACGAGCAGTCCTGCCACGAGAAGCCTTGTGAAGGGAAACTCTAGCTGCCGATGGCCTATCATCGCATTGCAGCCCTGGTGATTCGTCATCTGTATCTCTACCGTCGCAGTCTCCCTCGGGTGATGGAGATTATCTACTGGCCGTTTCTGGACCTGGTGGTCTGGGGATTCATCACCGTTTATCTGGCGACTTTTCAAGGGCAGATGCCGGCGGTGGTCACGTTCCTCCTCGGGGCGTTGATTCTCTGGGATGTGTTATTTCGCTCGCAGCAGGGTATTACCATTTCGTTTCTCGAAGAAATCTGGGCGCGTAATCTGATGAACCTCTTCGCCAGCCCGCTCACGCCGAGCGAATTTCTGGCGGCCACCATGGTGATGAGCCTGTTTAAAGTGACTGCGGTGTCGATGGTCATGTCGGTCTGCGCCTGGGGCTTTTACGGGTACAACGTCTTTATCATTGGGCTCTGGCTGATGCCGTTCATCATAAATCTGGTACTGACAGGCTGGATCATCGGTGTGTTCACGACGTCGCTGATCATGCGGTTTGGGCAGGAGGCGGAAGTGTTGGCCTGGAGCATGGTCTTTCTGTTTCAGCCGATCTCCTGCGTATTTTATCCCATGGAGGTCCTGCCGTCCTGGCTGAGAGCTGTGGCTTCGATCAACCCGGCCGCCCATGTGTTTGAGGGCATGCGCGACCTGCTGGCCACCCATGCGGCTCCCCTGAGCAGCCTGAGTCTGGCCAGCGGGTTGAATCTTGTGTATCTTGGAGCGGTTATTTTGTGGTTTCATCACACCTTCAATGTGTGCAAGGACCGGGGATCATTGGTGCGCGTCGGTGAGTAGGTGATCTACCGAACAGGGGATGTGGGAGTAGCGGGATGAACATCAAGTCAGGGCAAGTCAGGCAGGCGCTGCTACCGGTCGGTCTCGAATCGTTTTCGTTTCATCAGACGCCGGTCCTCGTCATCGAGAATTTCTGGTCCGCCCAGGAGCGGGCCCAATTTCGGCAGGCGATGAACCGGGCGAATTGGAATCAACTTCAAGACATGTCGTACGTGCGGCAGGACTTCCCCAATTCCGGGAACTGGGCCAAGGCCGAGATCGCCCAGCCGCAAGGCCAGCTTCTGCTGAGCCGGTTGGAGATGCCCTGCATTCAGCAGTATATCGAGTCATTTCCGAACATCACCAGGCGGCATTTGGGCTTCAGCTATTACTCCTATGGGGCCGGTGATTGTCTGCTGACCCACGATGATACGGATCAAGGTCGTCCGGTCGGTGGGAAGCCCGCTCCCCGGCGCCGTCTCGCAATGGTCAGTTATTTCCATGAAGAATGGGAATGTGATTGGGGCGGAGAGTTGATGATCTACTCAGCGACCGGCAAGCCGACGAACGGAAAGCCGGATTTGGCCATTACACATTGCATCGCTCCCAATCCGGGGTCACTGGTCATGTTTACCGTGCCACGGTTCCATCGGGTGTGCCGGGTGGATCAAACGGCGGGAGACCACAAGCGCCTCTCGATTGCCGGCTGGTTCATGACTGAACATGCCTGAGCGTGCATTCTGTTGCAGAACAGTCGATTGCAGCGTGAGCCGAGCTCGCCGGGGGGTGTTTACGGGCCAACGAAGCAGAGCGAACTTTGTATTAGAAGTTCAGAGGGGCGGTGGGGTTACAAGTGCCGGTGGGCGGTCACGATGAGGACTTGGGCCGGCTTTCTGCTCGTGTTGCGCCAGCAATGACGGATGTCAGATGGAATGCAGGCGGCATCCCCTCGTTTGAGGCTGTACGTGTTTTCTTCCAATGTCAGTTCTACGGTACCCTGAAGCACGACGGCCAACTGTTCCGCGCGTCGTACATACGGACGTGATCCGCTGGCTCCACCCGCTTCCAGTGTAATGACCATGGGCTCCAGCTGACTGTCTTCGCTGATCGGCCCGATCGCTTCGATTCTGGCCCGAGACCATTCGCTTTCCACTACCGGCCGGGCATCGGCGCGGATGACCGCCGCATGTGATGGGCTGGTCGTTCTGAAAAATTCTCCGAGGGTTACGCCGAGCGCCGACGCGATCCGTTCGGTGGACGCAATAGATGGTGAGGCCTGCCGGAGTTCGACCTGTGAGATAAAACTAGGGGAGAAGCCGCATTTGTCCGCTAGGGTTCGGACAGAGAGGTGTCGGCTTTTACGGAGACGGCGGACGATGTCGCCGACATGCGTTTTCTTCCGGTCCTCCGTTGAGACGCTCTTTCCGGGGGACTTTTTCTGGGTCTTTTTCTCCACCTCGTCCTATCCTTTGAGGCCTACCCAGGCCTTGCGCGGTTGGTGTAGCACGTTTATGGGGCTCTCGCAAGCCGGCCGAAGGGGCAGAATCTTTTCAGGCATACCTGCGGTTGGCTTCCAATAGGGAGGCGCTCATCCCGGCAGATACTTGGTTCTCCACTCCAACAACGGCCGAACGACTCCCGGCCACCGACCGTGAAAGTCTCCTCGCGCCGAATCTCCCGTCCCGCTGTCGTCCACACGAAATCCAATCGCGCGCGGAGCATGGACGTGCATGCGAAAAGGATCTTCGGTCATCATGAGGGAGGACACGGACATCATACCTTCGGCAAGCCAGTTTCCTGGAATTCTGGCCGTGGAAGTATATCGACCGGTCGGGCGAGGGGTCCGCTGCCAGGACCGGTCCCGGTCATGCGCAATAAAAACAAGGACATCTTCCTCATTGTAGAGATTGAAGACTGGCACAAAGATATGCCCGGCTTTCACGACATCAAATTCCACTTCGAGATCAATCGGCTTTCGAATGTCGAAGCGATCCATGATGATGCCGGACTCAGATTGGACTCGCACCGCGCGCAAGCGGACGACGTCATTGCCCGGGGCCTGGGTTGGGTCCGGCCATTCCACTACCGGC
>JACOEL010000035.1 GCA_024998625.1 Nitrospira sp.
GGTCCCGCTCACCGTCCCCACCACCGTCCCATTGGCCGCGTGCTCGGCCACCGTGTTCGCCGAGAGACTCAGGTCCGTCGGCCTCTCGTTCACGGCAGTGACGGTCACGCTGATGGCCTGAGAGTCCACGCCGCCGCTTCCGTCGGACACTTGGACGGTCACATCGTAGGTGTTGTTACCGCCGCTGTCGGTCGGCGCCTCGAAGTTCGAGGCAGACACAAACGACAAGGCACCGGTGCTACTGTTGATCGTAAACTTGGCGGCATCGGCCCCCCCGACAATCGAGTAGGCCAGGGTTTGCCTGGTATCGGCGTCGGAGGCAGTGACCCTGGTGACCGCCGTGGCATTTTCCGCAATATTGATGAGGGCTGTGGCCCCCCCGCCATTGCTGGTGATCCTGGGAACCGCTTCATTCACATCCGTCACGTTGATGGTGAAGGTCTCGTCATAGGTCAGCCCGCCGCTGTCCGTCACCCGCACCGTCAGGTTGTGGCTGGTGGCGCTCTCGTAATTGAGGATCGAGCGGTTGGCGACGGTGATCTGTCCCGTGCTGCTGTTGATCGCAAAGCGGCCGCCGGCGGTGTTGGTCAAGGAGTACGTCCTGGTATCGCCCGTATCCACATCGAGGCCGCTCACGGTGCCGACGACGGTGCCATTGGCGGCATTCTCCGCCACCGTGTTCGCCGACAAGGCCAGGTCTGTCGGTGCCTCATTGACGTTTGCCACTGTCACGGCGATGGCTTGAGTATCCGTGCCGCCCTGGCCGTCGGACACCTGCACCGTGACGTCGTACACGTTATTCCCGCCGCTGTCCGTCGGGGCTTCGTAGTTCGACGCCGAAACAAAGCGCAATTGTCCGGTGCCGCTGTTGATGCTGAATCTGGCCGCGTCGCCTCCGCCGGCGATCGAATAGCTCAAAGTTTGCCCTGCATCGACATCAGCCGCCGTGACGGTCGTTACGGCGGCGCTATTCTCCGCGACCGTGACCGACGCCGTCGCTCCACCGCCGTTGCTGCTGA
This sequence comes from Nitrospira sp., assembly GCA_024998625.1. GTDB lineage: Bacteria > Nitrospirota > Nitrospiria > Nitrospirales > Nitrospiraceae > Nitrospira_A. Next base: position 1,020 of record JACOEL010000035.1, read on the forward strand.
TCGTCGGCGCACTGTTCGCGGCGCCGGTGTTGTAGCTGACCTGCACGTTATCGACAGACAGGCGATCGCCGCCGCCCGCCCCGGCGACAATGAATTGAATCGTCGTGTTCACGGAGGCATAGCTGGAAATGTCGAACGTGCAGCTGCCGCTTCCGGTATTCGACGCGCGGGAGAAGACGCCGCCGGTGAGCGTGGTGTATGTCTTTCCGCCGTCAGCTGACACGCGAATCTCGATTTGGTCGGAGCCCGACAACGAGTTGGTGTAATCGAATGTGAGGATTGCGCCGCTCGTTCCTGACAGATCGACCTGCCGCGAGGCTTGGGTTCCCACGAAACCGGCGTCGATCCCCAGTTGTGATGAAGCGACATGCACATCCCCGCCACTTGCCCCACCGCCGCCAGCATCGGTTTCGGACCAATCTGAGGCCCACTTCTGAGTCCCATCGTGATTGTCGTAGGAACTTGAGGAGAATTGGTCGCCGACAGTCTCGGTCGTCAGGATCCCCTTCCAGTCCATCTGCGCGACATCGGCGACCGCAAGGTCGGTCTCGATCGATCCGACCCGGGTTTCAAATTCCCAATCGCCGCCCAAATCGATGTGGCCGGTTCTGTCGCTGCTCGCGGCCACGTCGGCGCCGGTCAGCTCGGCCAGGCGGGCCGCCGCATCGGCACCCTCGACCCCTTCGGCGAAGTTGCACCCATAGACGAGAATGTCGGCCTGTTGGGCGAGCGCCTGCCGAATCGTCGCTAACTCGCCAGCATGCTGTCCGGACATGGATTCAGTCGTGAGCGTTCCGGTCCCCAACTGCAAGGAGCCGGCGCTGCCATGAGAGATCAGATGGATGGCGTCGATCCCAGTCCGTCCCGCGAGCGATTCGGCGATCTGCTCCATGCCATCCCGGCCGCCGTTGAGCATGATGACCTCGATGTTCGGATCCATCCCGCTGAGAAGTTCGCGATAGTTCGGAACCGTCGGATCGACGAAGGCGACCTCCGTCGAGGATTCGCCGGGAGCATACGACGCGATCGCGGTGAGTAATTCTTGAGACTCCTGTTGCTCCGGAGTCGCCTCATGAGCAATCCCCTCCGAGGAGACCGCCGCCTCGGCCTGATCTTGAGCCACCTGTTCGGATTGCACCTCGGCCGCGGTCGCCGCAGCCGCCGCGTCAAACATCAACCGTTGCTCGAGGGAGAGGAGCGACTGTTTGAATGTGGACGGAGCGGCAGATTGCGACGCCGGTGGGGCTTCCGCCGGCTTACGTCTCAGCCTCTTGAAGAGATTGAACATACTTGCGCCCTACAGCCTCAAGAACACACAGTTTCCCGCCTCTCTTTCGGTAGAAAGCCCGTCATCCTGAAGAGGCGAAGTGACGATACAAGGGGGGGAGGTATGGAACGAGGGCGCCGGCAGCACACAACGACCACCTACGGCCACGAATAAACAGCGTTCACCAAGCCCGGCCCGCGGGAGTGTCGTCGGAACGAAGCACGTCAAACACAAGGCATGAAATCACCCCTTTGATCAAAAACCGCTTTCCCGGATCATCACCGCCACGATACGATCCCACACACTCGCGGCTAGGCTCTGGGGCTTACCAATGACGTGAAGCAGTCCGGTCACGGCCTGGCCGGGATCTAAACTATCATCTAACACTTCAAGTTCAACGCGATAGACTGATTGCTCCGCCCACAACCGCCCTTGCGAATCCTTTCGCACAGGCACAGCGCCGCCATAGATCGACGCCAGATAGGGAACGGTAAAATCCCGTTCGTCCACGTCCCGAATTTCGGTGACCCGGGCGCGGGAAGCCTGACGTGTCAGGTCGTGCGGAATGAAGCGCGCCTCCTGCCCGACCGCCAGCCCTCCTAGATCTTCTACCGGCGCAAAGGCCACAACGATCGCTGTTCGGGGATTCACCACATATGCCACCGGCAGCTTCTCATTGATCCATCGGCCGGGATAGAGCGAATCGGCCTGATCAACCACCACGCCATCGATAGGCGCCCGCAACGCGAGGCGTTGTTGTTTCTCAGTTATCCCGTCCAGTTCGGCCAGCTTGGACCGGAGCGATTCCGCCAGCACCTGAGCCTGCACCCGATCCTCTGCGTACCCGGCCTGACGCTGCAGCCTGAAATCCAACAGTTCGGCCTGGGTCTGCGCCAACCTGACCTCCTTGGCTAATTTCGGGTTTTCGAGTACGAGCAAGCTGTCGCCTGCTCGAACCGGCTGCCCCGCATGCACCGACACCGAGGCAATCCGCCCCGGCGCCGGAGGATAGACGGTTGCATAGGACCCAGCCTGCAACACCCCAGGGATCGCGACACGGCTGGACCATGGGAGACAGGCGAGCAACAGCATCGCGGCGACGACCGTCATCGTGACGGCAAACCGGCCCGTCGACGCATAGGCAGCACGGCGACTCCACCAGCTCGTCAGTTCTCGCCAGATCGGCAGACCGATAAAAAAGACGATTTCGACCAGAAACAACAGGAGGCCGAGCACCTTAAAAAAATAGTGATAGACCGTCAGCGCAATCCCGGTGAACAGGACGAGCCGATACAGCCAAATACTCCAGGCATAAGCGATCAGAATCCGCCTGCTGGACAGCCCGACCGCTTCGGGCGGAGGCGCGCCTGGCGCGAACAACACTTCACGAATTCGCCATTGCCCGAACGCGAACGCCCGGTCCTGGAGATTCGGAATTCCTAGTCCATCGGCCAGAAGATAATAGCCGTCAAACCTCATGAAGGGGTTGAGGTTGACCGCCAGACTCATCACCCAGCTGGTCGTTGCCGCCACGAAAACGACGCTCCGGATGGCCCCATCCGGCAGGAATCCCCACAGCAAGGTCGCGGCCGCAGCGAGTCCAAGTTCGGCCACGACCCCGGCTCCGGCGATCCACAAACGTTTCCGCCGTGAACTCAGCCGATAGGCATCGCTGATGTCTGAATAGAGCACCGGCATCATCACCATCAAGGCCACACCGATCGTGGGCACCCGGCATCCGAATCGCGTTGCGGTATAGGCATGCCCCAATTCATGCACGACCTTGACGACACACAACACCACGCCGTACATCACTGCCCCCTGCCAAGTAAAAAAATGCAGGAAAGTCGACAAGAAGGTGTCCCATTGCTGTCCCACCAGGAACAAACCGGTCGCACCGATCATTCCGAACAGCCACGCCGCCATGGGCGTATACAGCGGCGCCACCAAGGGCAACGTGGCGTGCAGAAAACGATGCGGGTGTATTAGCGGAATTTTGATGAAGAGATAGTGATGCAACAGCCACTGCCACCAGGCCTGATGGCGCGCCACCTCCTGGTCGACGTAGTCCTTGACCCGCCCGCTGGCCGATTGCTCCGTCAAATTGTTCGCATACAAGAACCGCACTAAGTCTTCGACGTCTTCCGCCCGGATCCGGGAGGTGGTGTCGCGCCGGACCACCGCGACGAGTTTTTCCACCGTGCCACAGGACCAGCGCTGGAGGAGCTGATAGACCTGCCACTCGATCTGGAAATATTTGTTGCGAACGGGATCGACGATCGTCCAGGTCGGCACCCCCTCCGGTGTGGGCGCGCCGCGGAGGAACTGCAGGTTCTTTCTCAGCGGAGGCAGGGTGCGTTCTTGAGGCGGGGACACTGACGACAGGCCGGCCATCGGCTACACTCCGACCAGTTGGCGCAAGGCCATAAGCGGACGGCGGAACAACAGGAATGCCAACGGGCCGCGTTCCCCATACACCTTCGCCGACCCTTGCCAGCCGATGCGGATGCGGGGATCGGCAGTCGCCAATTCAGCGGTTATCCGATACGCCAACATATCTCCGGGCAGAACCTCCGCATGGTAACTCGCGCGACTGACGGTTGCCTCGAACGATTCCAGCGGGAGCGCATCGAAGAACGCCACGGCATCGGCGCCCTCCCGCAGCAAGAGGGCGTCACTCACGGGGAGATCGATTCGCAACTCAATGCGACGCGGATCGGCAATATCCATGATCCGTTCGCCGACGGAGACGGGCTTCCCGACCCAATCGGCTTTGTCGCTATACAGCAGCAATCCTTCCTGCGGGGCACGGACTTCCACCTGCGCCAACATCTCCTGGGCATAGGTCAGCTCCGTCTCTTTTAACGCCGCTTCGGCGGCCTTGAGAGGAGCCTCAGCCTTTCGTTGCGGATCCGCAAAGCCGCCTTGAATCGCCTGGGCATGTTCGGCCTGCGCCACGGCCAATTGCTTCTCCGCGACCCGGAACTGATTGCGGAGGTTCGTGTCTTCGTAGCGGAACAGCGGCCGATGTTGCGTGACCACCGTATTCGGCGGCACCAGGACCTCGGCAATCACTCCGTCCATCGGCGCGCTCACAATCGTCGGCTCCTTTGCCATCACCTTCACCGGCGCGACGGTCGACACGCGAACCGGCAGACACAGCGCCCCGACAACCGCTGCGGCCATCAACCACACCGAGGGCGTTTTGATCCTCGCGGACCAGGCTCGATGGCCAGTCCCCAGGGCCTTCCAGGCATAGGCGAAGCTCCCCGCAAGCCGGTGCATAATCGCCCGATCATTCTCCTCCCAGGGATAGTCCCGCTCGAACCACCAGAAACCCAAGACCGTTTCATCCGGGTGTTTCAATGGGCACCAGAGAACATAGCCCCTGACATGCTCGCGCCATCCCTCGCGGTAGGAATCGGGGCACATTTCCTCCGTGACGGTCACCGGTTCATCCCCCGGGTGTGCGTGCCTCAGGGCCTGAGCCATCTCTTCCAACCAGCGAATCATCGGCGCATCGCGTTCCACCACGGCCACGCTGGACGCACAGATCACTCGAGAGACACCGGCCGCGTCACCGGCATGACTCAACAGATAGGCCTGTTCATAGGGAACCAGTCGGCGGGTCTCATTGACAGAGAGAAACTGCAATTCCTGGACGGTCTTCGCCACACGGATCTGCGCCTCCAAATGGGTGAGGGTCGCCAGATGGACCAGCGTCGCGAGTTCCTGTGCGCTCGGTTGGGCGGATGTCGCCATACGGTTACGGTTGTCCCGATGCAAATTGCGCCGTGCCGCTCATCCCGGCGAGCACGTCCGCGGGGAGCGACCCGAAGCTGCCCACCACCTTGACCGTCTGGCTGGCAGGATCGACATTCGCCCCGATTTCCTTCACCTTCGCCGGATACTCCCGATGCGTCTCATCGATAGTGAATGTGAACGGTGACTTCCGCTTGAGCCAGGCTAAGGTCGAGGAGGGCAGCACCAACTCGATCTCCAGACTGGTGTCATCGAGGAGACTGAGCAGCTTGTCGTTGGGAAAGACGTTTTCATGCTCATTGACCATGACCGCCACGACGCGACCGGAAAACGGCGCCGCGATATGGCAGCTTCGCACGTTGATCTCGGCCAGACGAATGGCCGCGACGGCCTTCTTCGCCTCGGCTTCTGAAATGTCCAATTCGAGCGTGCTGACGGCATTGAGCTTGGTGAGTTCTTTGTTGTTCCGGAAGGTTTTGTCTTTGGCCTCATGCTCGGCCAGGGCCCCCGCTAATTCCGCTCGATACTTGTCGCAGTCGATTGCGACCAGCGTTGCGCCCTTCTCGAACCGCTGCCCCTCCTTCACCGGCATCTGGCTGATCCGCCCCTGAATCTGGGAATAGAGCACGGCCTGCGTGCTGGCTTTCACGATGCCACGCAACGCGCCATTGACGCCCCGCATCAGCTGGACGGGCCGGTCGTCTTTCGGCCAGCCGACCTGTGGAACGACCACTGCCGTGAAGAAGATCGTCAGTGCGACAATCGAATTAATTGGCCAACGGGATCGCATAGGACTCCGGCCTCCTTCCCGGCTCCGACACCCTGTTGACGGCAGGCGCCCGCTGTTTCCTCAGTTCATCGGCAAGGGCGGCCACGCTCTGTCCGTCGGTGCCGGTCGGCGCCGCATCTTCGCCTAGCGACGCCATCAACGTGGCATAGGCCGACTCGACGCCGGACTGTGCGCTGTCCATGCGGACTTCAGCCAGCACGTCATTCACTCGCTCCCGAATGAAGGTCAGGTCGTTGGTACTCTTCGTGAGCCACAGGTTCTTGGTATGGTCGGTAATCGCCAGTTGCGTCTCGTGGTAGCTCCTGGCATTGAGATATTCCTGACTCGCCTGGGCGAACTGCAGCGCACCGACATGCACCTCGGTCAAAATCGTCATGGTCAGCGCGAGACTTTGAGCATCCAACACCTGGCGATGCGCCTCCACCGCCTTCAGTTTGGCCGGCACGCGAAACGCCGACAGGAGATTCCAACTGAGCTGAGAGGCATACCCCAGCCAGTTTTGATAGAGGAAGAAGCTGTTGCTGCTGTAATACCCGCCGACACTCAGCTTCAAGTTGGGAAACATTTCCAGGAAGACGGCCCGCGCCTCCTTCGCATTGATCCGCTTTTGATAGTCGAGAGAGCGAAGCTCGGCGCGAAGCAACATGGCCTGTTCCTCCATCCGCCCGGTATCCAGATCGACCACCGGAACAGTGCCTGTCCGCTGAGGCACGGCCAGGTCATACTCGGTTCCCGGAGGCAGCCCCATCATTGAAGCCAGCTGAACTCGTGCCGTGCTCAGCTCACGATAGAGGCGCTGCACCTCGCGCTGAATGTTCAACAGATCCCGGCGATAATTAAGCGGGGTCAGGGGCGTCTGCAGTTTCTTATCGACAATTTGCTGCGCGCGCTCCAACGCCTTGTTGACGGACTCATCCAGAAATTTCACCCGATAGAGCACCCGTTCCGCGCTGACCGCCCGCCAGTAGGCGATCCGGACATCCTGGACGAGGCGTACCGCAATCCGCCGCCGTTCCTCCTCGGCGATCATGACGTTATCGGCCGCCTGCTGCGCGCGCACGTAGGAGAGACCGAAATCCAGCACGTCCCAACTCAAAGCGAGATTGCCCGACACCACGTTCTTATCGGACGACGTAAAGGGCTCGAGGACGGGCCGACCATCAAGGAGTGATTGCGCGCCGCCGCCGCTGTAGGAATTGCGCCCATCAAATCCCGCGTTTGCCGACAGCTGCGGCAACAAGGTGTAATGCGCCACATTCAGCTGCTGATGTGCCAACTGCGCCTGCATGGCCTTCACCTTGGCGTCCAGATTGAATTTTAATGCACGAGCAATGGCTTCATAGAGATCGATCGGACCTGACAGCGGCTCCCGGAGAGTCGACACCATCTGAAGGTCATTGGCGGCGCGGGTCCGGACATCCTCCTCAGTTAACACATAGGGCTTGATCATGCACCCGGAGGTCATCACCATCGCCCCCACCAATGCCAATACTTGCAGGGGTTCTTTTGCCATCGTCTTCATGATTCCGCACACACCGTCATCACTTTCATGCGCGCACGGACCCACCTCGGGCCACGACACACCCTTACTGCAGCGATATCGGTCGAATCCGACAAGAACTTGACGAAAGAGGGTGAAGTGGGGTGCCGATGGCAAGAGTTATGTGGCGCACTGCAAGCCGCCCCTACTAGCCCGCATTCTTCATGACGGTTCGTCGCGAAAGTGCGGAGTCGCACAGCGAGACGGGCGCGCGGAGCGTGAGGGAGGAAGGCATCCTTGAACAGGATGTCGACCGACCGAGCGGCGAGCCCGCCCGCCGACAGGCCTGTCGCAGCTGCGAATCCGCGATTGCAGCAGAAGCGCTCATGAAGAATGCGGGCTAGGGCGAGCCAGACGACACCGCCTCAACGAATCTATGGAACGGCAGCGAGTGGAGTGCGAATCGAGCGGAGCCACGCCCTGGCAAGACCTCACCTTTAGTCGCCGAGGCAAGGTGCCCTCTGAGAACAAGAATGACGGTCTCGACCACGTCTCTCGCCGCAGGAGAATGACCTACCTATCTGATCAGGCTGGCGGGGGGGTCAAATGCTGGAGCGACTATTAGAATAGCCCGGTGGGAGATGGGTCAGTGCCGGTCAAGGTAGCGCTGCTGACGGAGCACTGTACATTCTTGAAGCTGCAAGGGAACATCGGGCCGTCTACACCAAAAGTATTGCACAGAAAACCAGCGACCCTGGGCGTCGCCTCTCGATGAATGGGCCAAAGATGATCATGCGATCAGAATCCCCGTCCAACCATTCAGACAGCGGAAGCGGAAACCAGGGATTCCGAACAGTCGATTGGCTCGACTCCAACCCAGGAGTCGAATCCGCCAACAACACCGGCCGAGCCACGGCGCTGAAGCAGCGCGTGAGCAATTCACAGCAAAATCTCACGACGCTTTCGGAAGGAAGCAGGATATTATCGGTACTGCGGCGGGCCGGCCGTACAGCCGACGATCACCCTGGGATCAGCGAGCGTACCTTCCCGCCTACCCGCAACAACCAGCTTCAAACTGCCGGCGCTGGTAGGTCAGCACCAAACAACGGATGCACACTTCCCGCACCGCCTTTGCCTTCTCATCGAACAACGGCGTTCGCCTTAACACCAGCTGCCCGCAATCAGCGCAACATCCAGCCGTCACCGCATCAAGGTCAGAAGAGACAGAGATCATGGCGTTCAACCCTCCTATTCTCTCGAATGGGATGCGAGGCAGACGCCACCAGCTTCATTCCGCCGAGAAGAGTTCGCAAGCGCGAGCCGCCGGACCATCCCTGGAACGTCATCCCCTTGGTATGCTTCAGCTCTCGCTGTAGTTCCCCGATACGTCCATTGAGCCGGACAATCATGCGCTCCAGTTCGTCCACACGCTCCACCATGGCTTGTTGCTGATGGGTCATCATCACAATTCCTCCTTGAATTACGCATTCTCGCAATGACGAATCACACCGACGAGCACCCCTTCGATGGAAAATTCATCCTCAGGTGTGACGACAAACGGTTTCATGGCAGCGTTGGCCGGATGAAGCTCAATGTGCCGGGCACGCTTGAAATAGGTCTTGATGGTCGCTTCACGATTCACGAGCGCCACGACCGTCTGGCCGTTTTGTGCCGTCGCCTGCTTGCGAACGACGACCAGGTCGCCTGGAAGAATTCCATCCTCGATCATCGACTCCCCTTTCACACGGAGCGCAAAGGTGTCCCCCCGTCGCACCATGCCGGGAGGCACCTCGACCCATTCCGACTGGGCCACCGGCTCGATCGGCAAACCGGCGGCAACTATCCCCGCCATGGGAATCTGAGTCCTGTTGGCCAGCTGCGTGATCGCGACCTGAACCGCACCGCTGATCCGGCGCATGCCGGATTCATAACGAGCGACCGATACCCGCGTCGTGCGCAGCGCTGCGGCAAGCTGATCCTGCGTAAGCCCCAACTGTTTACGAATCTGCCGAAACTCGCTTGATGTCATCATGTAGCCGATGGTTACGCAAACATTAAGCCTCTGTCAAGCACCTGTCCATCGTCCGGCATTAATATACTAGACGCATCAGGCTACAAAATGGGGGATAGTACAGAAATGCACAGGATGATGGATCGGCTACTTCTTGCGGGATTTCTTAGGGGATTTAGGAAGGGCGGACTTCGGCACGGCAACGACCTTAGACAGGGCGTTCGTGAACCGTTCAAACGGGGTTTGACTCGCTGGATCGGGTTGGGTATGGTTCTGCGGCTTTGTAGGCATGATGCTCTTACCTTATCACGCTGGGGGAATCATGTCTAAGATAGCCGCTCCGTCATCAAGGGAACTGCTGGATTCATTAGAACCTATCTCAAAATTGCTTGAGTAGCATGGTGATGGAGGCGAGCTGCACAA
>JACOEL010000013.1 GCA_024998625.1 Nitrospira sp.
GTGACCAGCCCAGGAACAGAGGTCCGCGTGGAAACGGGAATTAATCAGACCTTCCTTAGTTTGGCCGTACTACGGGCTGCGGCTCTTGCAACGACAAGTGAGGGGGCAGGGACTCTGCCGTTTCGGGCCGGACGTGCCAGCACTGATTTCCATATGGTTTTCGCCTGCCGCACCTCATGACCGAAAATGCGACACATTCGCCGGTATTGTTCCATGAAAATATTCTACTGGCTCGACGACTAGGGTTTTTCCTATTGCATGATTACGCACTGTCCAGTATTACTGGACACTTCACCGTGCAACGATCACAGCCAATATCGTTACCAAGGAGGCCTGGTGAGTCGGCGCAGCGAGGATCACGCCACGCCCTTACGTTCTGAAGGGAAGAGAATTACCATGTTCGATGTGCGGGAACTGGCCGGCAAACGAATATTTGTGACCGGGGCGACAGGATTCATTGGAAGCCACCTACTGCCGCGTCTCAGTGATGTGGGCGCCCAGGTTTATGCAATCTCAAGAGAAGAGCGGCAGGACATCAGGCATTCGATTCAGTGGTACCAGGGCAATCTTACCGATCTGCCCACGGTCAAGACTCTGCTGCGGGCTATTAAGCCTCATGTCGTCTATCACCTGGCCGGCCATGTGTCTGGGGCACGCGGGACGGAGGCCATTGTACCGACCTTTCAATGCAACCTTACGAGCACCGTCAACGTCTTGACTGCCGCCCAGGCCGTCGGCTGCGAGCGATTCATTCTTCCCGGATCGCTGGAAGAGCCTTCAGCACAGGGGTCGGAAGGCATTCCGAGCTCTCCCTATGCCGTGACGAAATGGGCGAGCAGCGCCTACGGCCGGATGTTCCATGCGCTGTATCAATTTCCGATCGTGATGTTGCGCGTGTTCATGGTGTACGGGCCGGCGCAACGCGATCTCCACAAGCTTATTCCATACGTGATTAGCTCCTTGTTGAAGGGGCAGGTCCCGCAACTGACCAGCGGTCAACGTGCCATCGACTGGATTTATGTCAAAGATGTCGTCGATGCATTGCTTGCGTCGGCCCTGGCCAAGAATATCGAAGGCAAAACCATCGACATCGGATCGGGGAAACTGATGACCGTACAAGCCGTCGTGCAGATTGTGGCACGATCCATGGGCTATGACGGGCCGCCTGCGTTCGGCGCTAAGCCGGATCGGCCATTGGAGCGGGTCGATGTGGCCGACGGGCGTGCCGCTGAAGCACTGTTGGGTTGGAGACCGAAAGTCTCACTGGAAGAGGGCTTGAAGCGGACCATCCTGTGGTATGCACAGAACGTGGCGTCATGCGTATCCGATCATGCCCTACAATGCGATCGTGTTTCATTCCGAGATCCTCTTCACTCACAACTCGATACGCTCCGGCAGGGCTGAGGAAACAATTGAACAATGCAGACTCCTGTACCGAAAGTATCGATGAGGATCAGCGTCATTATTCCTTATCTGAACGCGGCCGACACCCTCGGCGAGACGCTCGGCGCACTCGTTGGACAACGATGGCCCACCGAATGGGAAGTGATCATTGCGGATAATGGTTCGACGGATGATCTGGGATCCGTTCTGAAGCCATTCACAAGCAGGATTCCGTCACTGAACGTCGTTGATGCCTCGGCAAAACGCGGCGCCGCTTATGCGAGAAACCTGGCCGTGCATCAGGCAAGGGGTGACAAGATTCTCTTCTGCGATGCCGATGACGTTCCGGGGGCTGGCTGGGCCGCCGCGCTCGCCGAATCGCTGCACCACCATGATTTTGTGGCGGCTCGCTTCGAATTTGACCGGTTGAACCCTCCCTCGATCGCCGCGACCCGACGCGGTACGCAAGCGGATGCGTTGCAGACGTGCCGATTCCTGCCGTTTCCTTTTGCCGGTGCAGGAAGCCTCGGCATTTTGAAACGCATGCATGCCGAGGTTGGGGGGTTCGACGAGAGGATGAGTGTGTGCGAAGACACCGACTACTGCATGAGGCTGCAGTTCGCCGGACGGAAGCTGGTGTTCGTGCCGGATGCCCTGCTTCATTACCGTCTGCGGACAACCCAGTCGCAAATGTACTTGCAAGGCGTACGCTATGCCGAGAGTAACGTGTTTCTGTATAAAAAGTACAGCCCGCGTTCATCATGGGAACTCTGGCGATGGCGTGCGTATAGTCACTCATTGAGAGCGTTGCTGGGGAGAACCCCCGACCTGACGAGAACCCAGGAGGGCAAGGCTCTTCTCGCCTGGCGATTAGGAATTCACACCGGAGCGTTCATGGGCGCTGTGAAGTTCGGCGCTCCACCCGTGATGGCGTAGTCGGCTGCGGGAACGGCGGTGACGAGTCATCTGTTTCCCATCCGAGCGGCGTCCGTGCTGGGGGCAATGAGTCTGCCATCCCGCTCCTCTTCACATTGATCGCATTTCGTCCAGGGGTGGAGTGCGGCGCCCGTTCCTGCCCCCACCATGGCGAACGGCATGGCGACGACGAAGAGCGGGAGCCCGACCCCGTAACCGACCCACTGCAGTGCGACACTCTCCCGCCTCTCGCCGGCCTCTACGATGCGTTTGGCCGGGTAGAGCGGAAACGTGCCGTATTCGGTTCCAAGACTTGCACTTTCACCCACCGTCCGGCAGCGCGCATCACTCCATGCCGGAAACAGAGTCAAGGTCGCGATGAGCCACATCACCCTGATGTTCACGCAGTACCTCCGCCCCCACCTGATTAATATCGAGCCACACCTCATACCCCTGCCATGCAGGGAATGTTCCCCACATGAATGGGGACCGCTGATGCCATAAGTAGAAGATTGGTCCCCGTACAACCTTCGACATCAAAGGGAAAATCGGCCGATGAATGCTCGATCGTCAGAAGGCACGAGCGGGCGAGGTGACGCCTGCATCGAGCGGTTCCGCACCCTACGCTCGTTCGCATCTCGCACGGTGCCGTTGGTCGGCGTAGTTTGTGAGCCGCCGCGTTGATTCGCAGCCTTCTCGATGGATCAATCCGCGTGATCTGCGGGCTAAGGTTCGCGGGTGGCTCATTCAGCCGCCGTCCAAGGCGCGGTCGAGGTTGAAGGCCGCGCTGATGAGGGCCAAATGGGTGAAGGCCTGCGGAAAATTGCCCAGGGCTTCCCCGCTGCCGCCCGTTTCCTCGGCATACAGCCCCAGATGGCTGGCATAGCCCAGCATGCGTTCGAATAAAAGCTGCGCTTCGTCCAATTTCCTAGGATCCGTCCGGCCCAGGCTCGTCAGGGCCTCCACGAGCCAAAAGCTGCACATGTTGAAGGTTCCCTCCGTGCCGTCCAGTCCATCGGCTCCGGCAGCGGCGTCGTAGCGATACACCAACCCGTCTGAGACCAAGCCGCCCTCCTCGGGAGGCCGATTGATCGCCTCCAGCATCCGGCGCATTCGTGGGTCTGAGGGGGAAATAAATTTGACGAGCGGCATGATCAGGTTCGAGGCATCCAGCGCATCGCTGCCGTAGGACTGGACGAAGGTTCCGCGTGATTCGTCCCACCCCTTGGTCATGATCTCCTCGTAAATGCGGTCGCGCATGGTCAGCCATTTCAGGTGGTCGGCCGGCAGAGACCGTTTCTGCGCGAGGCGCAAGCCGCGGTCGAACGCGACCCAGCACATGAGTTTGGAATAGACGAAATGCCGGCGCCCTCCGCGCACCTCCCAGATGCCCTCATCTTTCCTCGTCCAGTTTTCGCAAAGCCAGTCGAGCGAGTGCCGAACATGCAACCAATGGTTGTAGGAGATCGGATTGACATGCTTGTTATAGAGGTACACCGAATCCAGCAGCTCGCCGTAGATGTCCAACTGCAGATGTTCGAAGGCGCCATTGCCGATCCGGACCGGTCGCGAACCTTTGTACCCGTTCAGATGGTCGAGCGTATACTCGGTCAGGTTCGTCCTCCCGTCGATGCCATACACGATTTGCAGCGGGCCTGGCTCGGGGCGGTCGTTTCTGGTTCGTGCGTCCAACCACTGCATGAACGCGGTGGCTTCGCGCGTCAGCCCGATGCGAATGAGCGCATAGAGCGTGAAGGCCGAATCCCGGATCCAGGTATAGCGGTAATCCCAGTTGCGCATGCCGCCGATTTGCTCGGGGAGACTGCAGGTCGGTGCGGCGATGATGGCGCCGGTGGCCTCAAACGTCATGAGTTTCAAGGCGAGCGCGGATCGCGACACCATTTCCCGCCAGCGGCCCGTATACCGGCTGTGAGAGACCCATTCGTGCCAAAACTGTACGGTGGTTTCGAACATGAGTTGCGCATGGTTGTCTGGCAGCGTGGCCCCGCATCGCGCCCCTTGCTCGATTTCACGGAGCACGCACACGGCATGTTCTCCTCGCCGGAGGGTAAATTCCGCGGAGACGCCCCGCGCATCCCGCTTCAGCGGCAAGGTGGTCGCCAGTCCCAAGGTGAGGGAGGGAGTCGCAAAGACCGCTCCGCTCGAATGGAGGTGGGTCTCATGCGGCGTGCGCGCATAATCGAAGGCCGGATGGCAGTCGAGCCGAAAGGTCATTCGGCCTCGGACCACCTTGACGCGCCTGATCAGTTGGTGAAACAGGTCGGGGCCCGTGACGCCGACCGGCATGAAGTCTTCGATTTCACCGACGCCCTCGGGAGAATAAAAGCGGGTGATCAAGACGTTCGTGTCCGGCCAATAAAACTGTTTCTTGCCGACATGGTCCTCGAGGGGCGCGATGCTGAAGCGGCCGCCCTTCGTGTCGTCGAGGATGGCCGCAAAGACGCTGGGGGAATCGAAGTGCGGGAAGCAGAGCCAATCGATGGAGCCGTGGCGGCCGACCAAGGCGCTGGTGCGCATGTTCCCGATCAAGCCGTAGTTCTCGATGGGGTAATAGGCCATAGGCAGGAGATCGAGTCAGGGTGATGAAGGGCTTTTTGCGACCATATCAGAAACGGTCTCATCCCGGCCAGTCGTCCCGGAGGCGAATTCAGTTGGAATGGAGGCATCGCTCGATGGTGAGGCGGCTGGTGTCTGAAAGAGGCGCGGAGGCGAGGGATGGTCAGTCGGCTGACTGATCGGCAGTGATGGATAGCGCCGTGTGCAACGGGAAGGACGTACCTAACTGGATCTTGCGCGAAGGGCCACGCAGGGTCACCTGCATGGCGTGGCCGTCCCACCGCCAATCGAGGGAGCCGCCCGGCAGGGCGAGATTCGAGACCATCATCGAATGCGAGATCCAGGTCTGGGGGACGCCTGCACCAACCACCACGGTGGGCTCTGCCGCCTTGTCGTCCACATAGGCCAGCATGTCTTGCTGCAACAGCAAGAGCAACGCCGCCGTCTCATAATCGGGAGAAACGACGGACTGATTGTGCCACCCTCTGATGTATTGCCAGCCATCCGCCACATCTGTAGTCGCCGGCCGCGGCATATCCCATGTGTACAGCCCGGGCGATGCTTGTTGATTCCAGAGCCGGTGCAGCAAAGCCCAGACGGCGTCCGGTCGCCCCTGCCGCAAGGCCAGATGAGCGTCGCTCAGTTGGGCCGCGATGGGTGCGGTGTCGGAAGAAGGCCGATACGTCGTCGGTTGTCGGTCCAACTGATTGCGATGAGTGGCGGGCGGGGTCGAGGACTCGAGACTCACCGTGGAGATCTTGGCATCAGAGGCGCCATTGTGGTTTCGGGGTTGCCAATTGTTGCGCAACGTTTGAGCATGGTTTCGCCAGCCTGTCGCGTACCGCTGCTTGCCCAGCCGTTCGGCGAACTCGGCTGCGGCAAGCAAGCCGCGGTAGCTCACTGCATTCACGTATAGCGAGGGCCACTCGTCTCCGACACGGCCTACGATCAGTCCCTCGTGTGACGGTTTGGCCAGCACACTCTTCTTTATCTGTTGTCCGTGTTGGAGATCGTACGGAGAGGGGACGGCAAAGGACTCTTCGATGGGGGCGCGAGCCGTCAGCATAGCCTCAATGCGCTGTGCCTTGCGAAGCAGATGAGGCCACAACCACTGATCATGGGCGGGATCAGCGATATAGTCTGCGGATGTGGTCAAGGCCCAGATGGTCAGGCCTGGCGCATCGGCTTCGGGACCGTTCCCACCGGCAAAATCGTGGGTTGCCAGATATTGGGCCAGCACGCGGCTGACGTGAGGATCACCCGCCCGCGCGAGGGCGGTCGCGATATAGGCCCCCTGCCGTTGCCAGGCGCGATAGAAAAACGTGGGGTCGCCGGGTCTGGTTTCACGGCCGATCAAACTCATCATCAGGTGAGTCGTCTGTGCCGCCAGCGAAGCTTCAAATCGTTTGTTGGGAAGGTCGACATGGATCTGCTCCGGTGCATTTCTATACCACCGCTGCATTTGAATGGGAATCCGCAAGTCGGACAAGATAAGCCGGTATTCGTCCCCTGCGGCCGATTTCTCCCGGGGAAGCGCGAGGCGAGCGTAGCCCCAACCGGAGTCACCGGTCCAGGACCGGTTCGCCGATTCAGACGTCATCCAGTTCACGGTCTGCTCGTCTCCGAGAGAGATCTTCGCAGGAGCAGGCGTGACGCGGACGGTCCAACGACGATTGATGTCGAGCTGCTCGCCGTCCCAGCCCAACTCGGTGACCGGTCCCCCGGCGGGCCCGACGCTCCGAATCACAATCACCGGGGTGTGGGACGTATGATTCTTGAACCGCAGCTCCCAATGGGTGGGGTCAAGTCGTGTCCAGGTGGCGTCATAGTAAGGAGTCCTAGTGGCGATGGCAGGGACATGAGGATGGGTGGACGGTTCGAATGACTGCTGAATGTCGCTGAGCGGCACCGACTGGCTGGTGACGCGCGGCCGTCCCTCGGCATCGCAGAGCCAGAGTGAAACCCCGAAACTCGGGGCTTGCGGACTGAAGTCCCCACCGGGCTCGTGATAGGCATGTTCGGCTTCCGGGGCGCCGGGCACGGCCAGCGGGATATGTCCGACCGATCGGGGCCAGGGGCGGTCCGGATCCTTCAGCATCAGGCTGGTCATTGCGTCGCGTTGCGGCGTGAAGTGGGTCGCGGCTTGCTTGGATTCCTGAAACTGTTGCCAGTTGTTGATTGCGACACAGAGGGCGAGAAGACCCGCCAGGATAGTGACCAGTCGGCGGCCGGGACCGATGGCACCCAAGGCCGCGACTGCAAGAAGAAGCGGTAGGAAATTCAGACTGTAGGTGAAGGTTTCTTCCCCATAGACCATGTGCAACGACAGTTCAAACAGCAATAGGGCCGCCAGGACGAGGCGGAAGCGCACTTGGCGATCCATCGTCACTAGCCGCCAGAGCCCGTTCAGGAGTAAGGCCGACCACAGGCAGACCGCGACCAATCCGACCGGGCCCGCCGACCCCGGAGTGGAAAATTGAAACGCCAGGCGCTGCGCCAGACGAACGGAGTCGTCGCCGATCTGAATGTACCCGTCGTCATCGATGAAACGTATCGCCGGAGCGATGAGGGTATGGAAGACAAACGATGAGGCAATATTGCCCGCTTGTCCGGACTGAGGATGGTTGATCCAAGTCGCTTCCTTGCGGCTGCCGATGAAAAACTCTGCGGAGGGGAAGATGAACTTTTGCGCACCCCACAAGAGCACCACCAGACAGAAGGCGTTAACGGAGAGTTGCACTGCCTGCTTGAACGGCCAGCGCGCCAGGGTCGTCAGGAGGCCGGCCATCCAGTTGGTGACCGTGATGCTGAGCGTGAAGGCACTCGCGAGCACATAGGGTATGGCGCCGACTCGATACTGTTCGGCAAGCAAGAGCAGGGCGAGCGAAACCATAATCGACCAGGAGCCCCAGGTATAGGAATTGGGCACGGGGAGCCAGAAGATCGCCGAGGCACTGGAGAGCCCGAGCGCCGTAAAGACGGAGGCATCGAGTGTCCGGCAGCCGAGCAGACGCAGCAGGAGATACAACGTCCCCATCCATACGCCTCCGAGGATGCTGGTTACATACAAGACCGCTCGCAGTGGGGGGATCGCCAGGGCATGTTTTACCAGGTATACGGGGGTGAAACTCAGGATGGAGAACAGGGGATGCACGGAAGTCCGTGAATGGTCATCGGTGGTGGAGGTCATGTTCGAGACTTCACGCACCGTGTCCGATTCAAACCAAAAGTCCATCGACTGCAACAGAAATGCAGGGATGGTGTTCGCAATGAAGAAGCAGGCGATGCCGACCGAGAGGGTCAGGCCTATGACAATCAGCCAATCCGATCGATTCAACTGTGTGGTGTGACGCGGTTGTTCCGGGGCAGGAGAGGGCAAAACCTCGGTGGCCTGGTCCGGGAACTCCGGCTCGGGATAGGGACGCGCACGCGCGGTATTGCCGTCTCTCACGAAACCCATGTCGATCCAGGTTGTTAGAAGGGTGTACGGTCGGACACAATCCTGACAGTAAGAAATCGGTCGATTGGGTTGCGGACTGAAGTGGTGGAAGTAGCGGATCGGATACGGAACGGGGAGATGTCACAGCAGGGCTCGGGATTGTGCGCCTCTATGTCCTCGCCGTGGCTGGAGCATCAGGGGGGCCCATGAACATTGTGTATACTTTCAGTCAGATGGCCTCGGCTAAAACGACTCTTCCAGGAGCAACGCGCTGGGGCCTAGATTCGGAACCGCCGGGCTGTTGCAACGCGTCAGGCTGGCGCATAGGACCAATCCTTCCTCTGTGGCGCGGCGACAGGGCGAGAGAGATAGGCGGTTATTCCCATGCATCAGTATGTGATCTTTTATGGGGCGGCCGCTCTGGCGGTGGTGGTGTGGTTTTTCACGTTTCGATATGGCCCCGCACGAGTGCCCCTTCTCCCAATCCTGGGCCTTGTCCTGGGCGGTCTTGTGCTCTGGACCTGGCAAGTTTCTGAGCCGTCCGTTCTGTTCTCGGATTTCAACGTCGCCTATTATCCGGCCGGCCGCGCCATTGTTGAGGATCTTCCTCACCTGTTCGTACGCTGCTGGGATACGCCAGTGTGCGGCTTCGTCAATATTCCCATCGTAGCGCTTCTCTTTACCCCCTTCTCATTCCTGACTCTTCGGCATGCGCAATGGCTGTTGATGGGACTCTCGGCGGTGAGCCTTGCCATGAGCCTCGCCCTGCTCTGGTCGCTGACGGATCGAGCCTGGTCGAGAAGGTGGGCGATGCTCCTGCTGTTCGCGATGAACGGGCCGCTCGTTTACAGTCTCAAAGAGGGGAACCTGACTCACTTCGCTCTCTTCCTGCTGATTGCCGGCGTCGTCTGTTTGGACAAAACATGGGATCGACGTGCTGGAATCTGTTTTGCGCTGGCGGCGATCATCAAGCTGCCGCTGTTACTGTTCGCAATCTATTTTTTCGGCAAACGAAGGTGGGCGGTGATGTTCGGGTACGGTGCCACGCTGGTGACGGTGACCGTCTTGTCCCTCTGGTATGCGGGATGGGCCAGCCACGTGGAGTGGTATCGGGAAGTTATCATGCCGTTCCCGAATAAAGGCCTGCCGGCCTTCAACGTCCAATCCATTCAGGGGGTCCTGCTGCGGCTACAGGACGATGCGAAGCTGTACGATTGGAAGCCGGTCGAGGTAGGGGGAGCCGTGAAAGTGGCGGAACGAGCCTGTGCGGCACTATTTGTCGGACTGTCCGGGCTGGTCTTCCTTCGCCGACCCGGCGCGCAGGTTCGAGAGACGACGTATCTTGAGTTATCGATGGTGCTCTGTCTGGCCCTGATCATCAGCCCGATTTCATGGAGTCATTACTACCTGCTGTTGCTGCTGCCCTTGTCGCTGTATGTGGGCAATCGGTTGCCGGTTGCATCTCATGGCGGCTGGGCGGTGGGGATGTCGTTGTGCCTGTTGCTCATCTCGCCTCCCGTGATCTTTCCCGGGCAAGAAGTAGTGGCGGCGAGTCCCATCGCCACACTGTTTCTCTCGCAGTATGTGGTCGGAGCCATTCTATTGTGGGGGCTGTTCGGGTATGCCCGCTGGTCCGTTGCAGCCGCCACCCGTCTACGACTGGTGATTGCGGATTCGGGGGCGCCTGCCCCAGTCAGGGCCGATCTGCCGCACGAGTTTGACGAGCCCCTACGCGATCTGCCCAAGCGGGCCCATTCCTGAATTTCTTCCACGTGGCCTGATCCTCTCGCCCGGCAGGCCGTTTCTCATTCAGCTTCCTCGACGAACGACAAGCATGCCTGCCTTGGTTTCGCGCGCAAGGCGTTCCGCTGGACTGCGGTCGCGAACGTCTTCCGACGGCATTCAGGAATGGTCACGGTCCATGGTTCGTTCGGCCCGCACCACGTAGCGCAGCGGCCCGCCGGCTTGGATTGCATCGAAGGGAAAACAGGTCACCAGCACCAGATCCTCTGTGTCTTGTCCCGTCGAAATGGCCTCCCGTCGCGAATCCATGACCCGCTGTTCGATCACTCGATAGTGCAGCGTGGTTCCGTCGCTTCCAGTCAGGGCGAGGTGACCGTTCAGTTTCACATTTTTCAAGAAACGAAAATGCGTATCTCGATGTCCGGTGAGGATCACCGTGCCTTCCTGCCCGGGCAGGGCGCTGGATGTCACATGTCCTGGGCCGAACGCCAACGTCCGGCCGTAGGCGCCGGCGAGCACGATCAGATCGACCGACGGGTGCTGCATGCGAAGCCGCGCAACCGGCCAGGTATCGGCCCAGGGCCAGGGTTTCGGCATCGCCTCTCCCGCCAGGGCGCGGGACCAGGCCCGCTGCAGCAGGAACTGCGCGAGCCTGGCCTTCGCATAGATCCACGATCCCTCCCCGACCTGCCAGCAACCGATGGCGAGAAGTCCCGCCATCAAAATTGTCAGCAGGCGGGAGCCCAGTCTGCTTCGACTCATGCGACCGCACGGCGGAATGTCCACAGCAAGCAGGCCGACGTGAGCGCGGCTGCTCCCAGCAGAATCTGCAGTTGTCCGCCGGTCGCAGTCCTCGGGAGGTTTGCGAGGGCGGTGAGGTTCTGTGCGCGCGCCAGGTTGGTGGTCTGATCGCCTTCACCTGCCGGGGAGTCCGTCGGCCTGGCCGGGGTGATATCGACAGCCACCAGACTGGTGTATGGGCTGACCAGGTGGTGAGTAAGGGCGACGTCCAGTATGGCTTTTCGGATCGCCTCTTGAGCGTTGCCCTTGTAGGTCTCATCCATGAGTGCCGAAATCTTTTGCCGGGCCCAGTAGACCGAGAGCCCTCCATGAGCGGTGGAGGGGTTGAACGAGACCGAGAGCGACCAGGCTGCGCTTCCGACCTGTCCCTGCAGCAAGGCTCGGGACGGCAGAGAGTCGGCCTTGAGTGCGAGTACAATCGGCTCGCCTTCATAGAGATCCGTGATGGTTGACGGGAATTGTTCGAGGCCCGACCATCCGGCTGCATCGATCGTGATGTTATTCAGTACCGGGTGCTCAAGCTTCTTGAACAGACCATCCAACTTCTCCTTCACCTCATTCACGTTGCCGATGTAGGTAAAGGCGCCACGGCCTGATTCGGCAGCCTTGCGCATCAGATGACTGTTGGGCGTGGAGCCGATCCCAATAGTGAATAGGCGTCTACTGCCGATGCGCTGATGCAGCAGTTCGAAGAGTTCCTCTTCATTGCCGACCTGTCCATCGGTGATGAGAATGATCTGCTGGAGCCGTGAGCCGTCCTGCGGGCTCTTGAGGGCCTGTCTCAAGGCCGGAATTATTTCTGTTCCCCCGTCGGCCGTGAGCTGTTCGGTGTACCGGATGGCTTGTTGCATTGCTTTGGTCGTGACGGGTTGCGGTGTGGAGAACAACGACCGGATCGCATGATTGAATTGAATGATGTTGAAGCGATCCTGTGTGGTTAGCCGTGAGAGGGCGGCCGTTAATGACCCCTTGGCCTGTTCGATCGACGCGCCGGCCATGGACCCCGATCGGTCGATGATGAAGGTGATGTCCCGTGGAACCCGCGCCGCTTTCTCACGATGCTGTGTCGGAGGAACGAGCATGAGCATGGCATAGGTCGCGCCGTCTTTCTGTTCGGTAAAGACGGTGGCCATGGGCTCGGTGCGTGGTGCCGGATGCCAGATGAGTTGAAAATCCCGATCAGCCGGTACCGCATCTTCCCGAAGACTGATCTGGTATCCGCCGTCCTGATCCTGAAGGCTGATGATCGGGTGAAACGGCGACTCCACCTTGGCAAGAGGAAAGCCCGGGTTGAGCGAGAGCGAGAGGCTCAGGGGGTTGATCGCGCCGTCCCCGGATGGGTGCACGGGCGGCGTAATCCGTGAGGCATCGGGGACACGGTCGGTGTCCGGACTGATGCCCGATCCCTGGGGACCTTGTCCTTCGACGACCACGGGCACTCCGGGGATATACCGTGGCCCGACTGCCATGGGGAAGCGGAGTTGAAACTGTTCGTTCTCGTAGCGGACGGTTTCCTGATATTCGAGTTCGATCGTCACATGTTCACCGGGCCCGATATTCGCGACTGACGTGGTAAACAGATTCGGACGTTCCTGTTCGATCAGGCCGGTCCGTTTTCCTTCCCGCTTGGCCTGGTCGTAGACTTTTTTCGCCTCCGCCCGTTCCTTGATCCGGCCTTCAATGATCCGCTCCCCGATTTTCATGCGGAGATGATCCACCGCGGCTGTCTCGGGCAGCGGGAACACGTAGACGCCTTCCAGCCAGTCGCCTTTCTTCCTGCTCGGATTGGTGAACTCCTGCCGGACGGTCGCGCGAGCTATCGTCCCGGTGACAGCGATGTGCACATCCGTCTTGAGGATCGGGGCCGGTGTATAGCGTCCGGCTTGGTCGGTCCTGAACATCAACGTGCCTTCAGTCACCTCGTTGAGGCCCATGGTGGGAATGATGCCGGTATGGAGGGATTCGCCCGGTTCGGCGCAGGAGGTGGCTGGAAGGGGAGCGCCAAGGGCCAATGACAGAAAGAACGCACCGAGTGTGAGGCGCGCGGCAGAGGTTCTTGCGCGTTGTCGTAGAGAGCACAAGCGGTCAGTCAGCATAGAATCCTCGTTTCGTCATAGTCGTGGATGGTGGATTGACGGCGGGTGTCCCCGGGAAGGACGGGCTGTCGTTCCCGGGGACGATCCCCGGCAGCTGGTCAGTTGCCGTCGGTCGGCTCGGAAGTACGTTCTGCCGGCTCGGAGGTTGTGAGTGGAAGGCCTTCGCTGCTCGTATCGTTCACCCCGGTCTCAATCGAGAAGTCGAGATTGTTTGAGAAGGTGTCGGGCACTGTTTCAGTGGCGACGGGAGGAACCACCATGTGTTCCTGACCGATCTTTCGCATCTCCACGTGCACCCGCCGATTCATCCGCCGGCAGACGTCGCTGCTGTCGATGCAGAGGGCGCCTTCTTCACCCAGGCTCACGGTGCGGATCGACGACTCCGGTACACCCAGTGCAATCAAGTGTTGTTTGACGGTCTCGGCGCGCTTCATGCCCAGAATTTTGTTGAAGCTCATTGAGCCCTGTTGATCGGTGTAGCCTTGGAGTAGAACTCCCCAATCTCGCTCGCTCTTGAGGAATTCCGCGTGGCGCTGCAAGGCGGCCTTGCCGTCGTCGGTCAAGCCCTTTCGGCCGATTTCAAAGTGAATATCGTCGTGCAGGATGTCGGTACTGCGGGTTGCCAACGGGGCTGTGCCCACATGTGTCGTTGGAATCGAGGCTGAAACCGGCGCGTGGTCCGTGGAGTCTTTCAGGACTTGCGAGACCTGCGTACTGTTGAGGGCTTCTCCCGATGGGTTGCTATGGGCTGCCTCGTCCGTCTGGGAGTAGTACCAGAATGCGGATACGACGACGGCGAGGAAGAACACTAAGCCGCTCAAAATATAGACATCCTTCATCTCCTTTTCCGATCCCATGACGGCGGGAGAAACTGGCCCTGCGCTGACGCTGGCTGTGGGTGCTTTCTGCATGGTTGCCTGCTCCTTGCGTTGTGGAGCCGGATCGCTCCGGCTCATTGGTTGCTGGTTGATGATTCGGTCGGTCTCGTGCCAGCGGGGTCGGCCTGCTGATGCTCACCTCCTTCCTGCCGGGCTACCCGCCGTTGGCCGGTGCGTAGAGCAAGGCGGAGGCCAGGTACCGTCACGAGGCTGATGATCGAAGATAGTCGTCAAAACAAAGAGTTGCGAAAACGTTGTTGATACGAGTGAACAGCGGTTCATGCGGGGATCAGCGGGGATGCGGGGCTAGCCCCGCATCAGGATGCCTGGAAGACGAGGCGGAATAAAAATCGACCGGGTACCTCGCGTGAAGGGAACCTATCCAGCCATGGCGTCGTTGCTGGAAATGTTTTGCGAGTGTCCGCTGCTGCGGTAACATGGCCCGAAAAGCCACCGACACCTGTTCGGAACAGGGATAGGGTGTGAGGAGCCGTTGAATGAAAAAGTCTCTTTTACTGTTGTTGCTGTGGGCTGCGATGTTCCCTTTGGCACAGGCGGGGGATTACCAGTTGATCATCGGTGAACATGTGGACGTGTGTGAAGCCTGTAAACGCAATCTGGAGCGGATGACCGTGCATCCGGCTTGTGAGCGGGATTATAGCGATCAACTTGGACTGGAGGCTCCTGAGTGGAGGCCGTTCGATGTGGGGGGCCATATCGGCGCGATGGAACGAGTGCTACGGTATCTTGCAACCGGTGATGAGTTTGCCGATGACAGATACAATTCGGATGATGATCGATACGCGGATCCGGCACGAAGAATCGGTATGAAGGAGGAGCCCTGGGCCTATTGGGCGTATGTCGATATCAACAACGACGGGAAGGTTGAGCCGGTGCTGAAGCTCCATTCGGCGCTCTGCAAACTGAGAAATGGCAGATCTATCGGTCACGCCTATTCTGCTCCCATTGTGGTGCTCAATGAGGATCTCAGTGGTATCGATCGTGCTCTGACCGATCTCGTGGTTCAGAACCCTCGCAAGGAGGGAACGGTGGCCGGCACAACCAATTACCAGCTCTACGGGGTGTTCAGTTTCAAGGGGGAAATGTACTTCGACCGTTGGAATGATACAGAGAGTGGAGACGAGCGCGAGAGCTTTACCCTGAGTATTTATGAGGCCAAGGGGGACACCACTCGAACACTGTGCCAAATGAAGGAAGTACAGGTGAGAAGGTGGTCGCCCGGCAGGCCCTGCGCATTCGGACTTTGTCCCCCCGCCAGGCCGGTTCCCGTGGGTCTCACCCCCTGATTCAGCCGACTGTCGCCATTCTTCCTGGACGAACCTCGCTCATCGAATCCCCAACCGCCACAGTGATGTGATCTCCGCTGCGCGGGCGGCGCGGAGCGGGTCGGCCTGATCGGAGGCGCGGGGATGATGCGGCCGGACATCGGTTTTGCCAAGGACGACGAGCCCGGCCTGATCCAGCATGGCGAGTAACTCTGCCCTGGTTCGCAATTCCAGATGTTCGGCCAGGTCGGACAGCAGGAGCCAGCCTTCTCCTCCCGGTTCCAGGTGAGCGGCCAGACCGTTGAGAAATCCGGATAACATGCGACTTTCCGGATCGTAGATCGCCTGTTCGATCGGGGAGGTCGGCCGCGCCGGGACCCAAGGCGGGTTGCAGACCACGAGGGGCGCTTTGCCTTCAGGAAAAAGATCCGCCTGTACGACTTCCACTCGATCGGTCAGTTCCAGACGGGCGAGATTTTCACGGGCACACGTCAACGCGCGAGGATCCTGATCGGTGGCGATAATGTGTGTGACCCCGCGTCGGGCGAGCACCGCCGCCAACACGCCGGTGCCGGTGCCGATATCGAAGGCGAGGGCATTGGAAGGTAGCGGCGCGTCGGCGACCAGATCGACGTACTCGCTGCGAATCGGAGAAAACACGCCATAGTGGGGATGGAGGCGGTCACCAAGGGCAGGGACGACAACCCCGTTCTTCCGCCATTCGTGCGCGCCGACCAGTCCCAGCAGTTCCCGGAGTGCGACCAGCGCAGCCCCTTCACAGGGGCCGTAAGCTTCCGTGCAGGCGAGTCGGAGATCGGGGGCGCGGCGGAGCGGAACTTCGTAGTCGTCCTCAAGTGGTACCAGGAGCATGCCGAGGATGCGCGCCCGACGGGATTGAGTCTGTCGATGAAAATGGAAGGCCTCTGCCGGCGAGGTGCCAGGTTTGGGGGGATGTCGGTCGGCACGCCGGGCCATGGCGTTGAGTAACTGTCGGGCATTTTGGAAGTCGCCTCGCCAGAGCAGCGCGGTTCCTTCGCAGGCCAGTCGGTGCGCAGCGTCGGCGGTCATGTTGTCGTCGGCAATGGTCACACGTGCGGGTGGTGGGGCTCCCCATTCCGAGCGCCAGCGCGCTGAGCAGGCCTGACCTGCTTCGGTCCAGCTCACCAATGATGGAGTGCTCACGACAGGACCCTGCCTGTGGTGCTTCGTATTTCCGAATGCTTTTCGAACAAGGTGCTTTTCATCAATGTAGCGGTGGTCCTGTGCTGAGATTTGGTGAGTCGGAGGTATTCTACCGGAAATGTTGCCGGACCAGGGCCTCGACGGATTTGAAATGCCGTTCGGGGAGATTCTTGAATCGCCGTTTGCAGTCGAGCAGAGCTTCTTCCGCCGTGGTGAAGGGCTCGATCGTTTCCATCAAGTGGCCGTAGTAGTCCATCAGTTTCAGTTCGACCGTGCGTAGTAAGGACGGGTCTCCCGCGAGGGCTGAAGACGCTTTGGCCTGATCTCTTCCCGACTCCACGAGTGCCTGAAAACAGAGGCCCTTCAGCCGTTGTGTGACGGTGCTGCGATCCCACCCCAGCGCCTTGGCCGTCGCCTGCATATCGAACCGGTGTTGGCGTAACTGATTCAGTACGGCGACGTCTCCGGCCGGATCGGGGAGGAGCGGTTCGGCTCCGGTCACGACGATGGTGGGCGAAGGCTGCCCCGAGAGGCGGAGGTCGGCTGTTGTGATGATCGGTCCGTCGGAGAGCGCGATCGCCTGTTCGAGACACTGGCGCAGCTCTCGCACGTTGCCTTTCCATGCCTGCTGCTGAAGCGTCGCCAGCGCTTCTTCCGAGAGCCGGAAGTTCGCCTGCTGCGGCTGCGTCGCGGCTTCCCGCAGAAAGGCTTCTGCAAGGGGCGGAATATCGTCGGGCCGGTCCCGCAACGGCGGGAGGTGCAGGACGAGGCCCTTGAGCCGAAAATACAGGTCTTCGCGGAACCAGCCTTCCGACACGCCGCGCTGAAGATCTTTGTTGGTCGCGGCCACGATACGGACATCGACCGTGGTAGGAGTCGTCGCGCCGACGCGATAGAAGGTCCGGTCCTGCAGCACTCGCAACAGTTTGCTTTGATGGTCGAGGCGAAGGTCGCCGATTTCGTCCAGGAAAATGGTGCCGTAATGCGCCAGTTCGAAATAACCTTTACGGTCCGTGAGCGCACCGGTGAAGCTGCCGCGCACGTGGCCGAAGAGCTCACTCTCGAAGAGTTCCGGGGAGATCGCCGCCATGTTCACGGCGATGAACGGCTTCGGTGCCCGGGGGCTCAGACGGTGCACGGCACGCGCAAACAACTCTTTGCCGGTTCCCGGCTCTCCGGTGATCAGGACCGTGACGGTGGAACGGGCGCCTTTCTTGAGATCGCGAAACATGGTCAGGATGGCAGGGGCTCTGGTGGCGATGCTCATTTGCTCGCATTCCCGGCGGAGCGCTTCCTGTTCTGCATTCCCCAGCGGCGTGGAACTGATGGTTGCCGCTTGCAGGCTCTGAAGCTGCCGTTCGAGCTCGTTCATGCGCTGCCGTGTCGCCTCTTCCTGCGCCTGGGCATCGGCGATTTTGAGCTGAAGATCGGCGGCGAGTCTCGTCGATGCGGCTTCTCTGGAGGCTGAGTGGGACATGCCGACGCGGGCCGACTCGAGGTCTTCTTCCAGGGATTCCACTGCGGTCTCCCTGAAGATCAGTGCTTCGCGTACCGCCACCAGGTTTTGCTGAACCTGCAGCATGTCCTGCTCCAGCAAGGCCAGGCGTCGGGTTGCCACGATCTGTCCCAACAGGCTGGTCGCCACGAGCACGGTGATGGTTGCCGTGACAGGAATCACAAACGGCAGAACCCAATGGGCCGTGGTAAGCGAGAACAGACCGAAGGCCAGATACAACAGGAGGCTTCCGGTTCCCATGAGCAGCCCTTTCCAATCCGTCCACCGGAGGACCATCCAGGCGACACAGAGGCAGAGGGCAACGGTCAGCAGGAGTCGCTCAATCGGAGAGAGTTCATGAATCCACTGTTGGGTGAGTAGCGTGTGGAGCAGGTGCGCCTGTAGGAGCATATCCGAGACGTCGTCGCCTGAAGGGAGCATGCGGTCCGGTTGCGAGTGCGGTTGGGTGATCAGGAAGACGACTTTGCCGTTGACCAGCGTGCCGAGCGCTTCATTATCCTTCCGGTCGAGGATGCGGGAAAGTTCCAGCACGGTGGTACCGGGGAAGGCCGTGGGAATCTGTCGTCCGGCGAAATTGAGCAGGAGTCGGCCCTGGCGGTCGAGCGGGATCGTCAGGGCGCCCGTCCTACCGCCGGGCCACCGCGCGTTCTGCACTCGAACCTGTCCGGAGCGTCGCTCTACCTGACTCAATGGAACCTGCCAGAATGTGGTTGCTAAGGAGAAGCCCAGGGTTGGTAGCTCGTCGGATCCGTTGTTTCCATGAAAGAGCCCGGTCCGGCGTGCAATGCGATCGAGGTCCAGGACCGGCTGTATGGTGCTTCGGCCCGACGTGAGGCCCTGTGCGGGCACAACGAAGCCTGCCCTCTCCTGCTCGACAGGCGGAGTTGGAAATGCGGGGTAGGACGCGGTTCCGGCGGATGTCACTGCTTCCATCAACAAGGCGTCGCTGACGGCGCCGCCGAGGTTGGGAGGGCTGGGGAAGTCGAGGGGAATATCGAGCCCGATAGCCGCTGCTCCCGCCTCGTGCAGGGCTGTGACGAGTCTTGCTGGAAGGCTGCGATCCCAAAGCCCGGTGCCGAACTGTTGCTCGCTGGCCCGATCCCTCAGGACCAGCAGTAGGGGCGAGTCCGGAGCCGGTTGCGAGCGGAGTCGCATCCAGGTGTCGTAGGGCGCCCATTCCAGCGCGTGATGGGTCACAGGCGCCGGCGCCCATAGGGCCTCGTTGAGCGCGACGGCCAGCAGGGCCATGACGACGGCTTGCAGCCAGACATTCCTGATGAACAGGCGAGTGGCGATTTGCATGGGTGGTGGTGACGACTAGCGGGATGGTAACCAGGTCCGTCGATGTGCTGACAGCGCGCGCCTGACCCTGGGCGCTGTGTCGGACGGACTGTGCGAACATCCTGCGAGCGGTTCTGCTCCTGCCCGTGAGACATGCGGGCCGGCATGTCGCGGCGATTGAAACCCTATTCGACAGCTTACTACGGTTTCGGCGTCTCGGGGGTGATTTCGTCGAGAATACGTTTGGCCTCTTCCCGTGGCATGCCTTTCAGATAGCTCTTGGCTTTGGCAAGGTCCGGTGCCAGGCCGAGTCCTTTGGCGTAGATGCGAGCCAGGGCGGTGCGGGACGGAACGGCACCGTCCGAGGCAGTCGATTCCAGGTAGCTGAGGATCCATTGTCCATGGGGGGGAAGCTGGCCGTCGAGGCCTTGCTCGTAGAGCTGGACCAGTGCCGCGTGCGAGATGTCGTTGAGCGCATAGGCTTCCCGTAGCAGCACCGGCAGGGCCTCGCCCGTGCGACCTTGTTTGAGGAGTGTGGTGCCGACGGTTTCCGTAGCCTGATCCCCCCGGTCCAGATCGGGGAAATCCAGCCAGAGCTGATCGCAGTAATTCTTGAAGGCCTCCGCCGCCGCCTTGGATTGTTTTGTCTGCAGGGTGCCCTTAACCGCTGCCAGTCGCCGGAGTTGGGTCAGCGCCTGTGCCGCTTCCGGCAAACCCTGCTCAAAGGCCCGCGCCCACCAGGTGATGGCCATGATCTGGCTCTTCTCCACGCCCTGGCCTGAGCGATACGCGTTACCGAGGAAGTATTGGGCTTTGGCCAACCCCGCCAGCGCGGCGGTTTCCAGCTCCTGCGCCGCGTCCTTGTCCCGTCCCGCCACTTTCAAGACCAGTCCGAGTCGATAGTGAGCTTCGGCAAAGTCCGCTTTGAGTCGCAGGGCTTCCTGGTAGGCCTTGATGGCCGATTGTACATTGCCGCGGGTGTAATGAATCGTCCCCATGCTGTAGTGCGCCTGCACGAGGGTCGGATCCAGTCGGACGGCTTCCTGGAGCTCGGTCATGGCGCTGCGCCAGTCTTGCTTGGCCATAAGCGCGGTGCCCAGATCGAGATGAGCCTGGGCGACGGTCGGATGGAATCGCAGGGCGGTCCGGTATTCGTCGATGGCGCCATCGGTATCACCCAGCTGGAACAGGGTTCGCCCCAGCGTGAGGCGCGGCTCCTGGGCATCGGGTTCGAGGTGTAAGGCTTGGCGAGCCTGGGTCAGGGTTTCCAACAGGCTGAGGGGTACAGGCGCCGGAATCGGCGTCGGTAATGCCGGTTGCGCGAGGGATTCAGGGGGGAGCGGCTCTTCTCGAATCGGTTCCGGGGCCGGGATCGCGGAGGGGTCTTCTTGCGCGCCTGCCCAAGCCGGGTGAATGAGCAAAGCCATGGCCAGGATCAAAGGCCACCCTCCCTTGATGGCATGGTGCAGGTACATAGGCGCCGACAATCCTCCACATGAAAAAAGACGTTCCTTTATACACATAGACGTAACGGAAATTCCACGGGATCTCGCATGAAACATGTGTCGCGGATGAGGTCCGAGGAACCTTTAATTGTTGAGGAGTGCGAGCGCGAGGACCATGGCGGCCAGCAGACCCAGGAGGCCCAGTATCAGGTAGCGCCACCAGGCCAATTGATCCTGGACCGGCATGAACCCCAGGCTGACGCCTTCCGCCAGCAACCAGTTTCTGAATTCCTGCGGGGCGACGAGGTGAAGGCCCCGGTCCGTGCAGGAGGCGATGAAGCGATCTACCACGGCCCCCTGCAACGCCGTGCGAATCAACTTTTCCAGCCAGCGCGGGAGTTTCAGGCAGCCGGCGGTTTGAGTGACGCATCGGTCGACCATGGCCTCGTATTCCTGTCGAGCCGTAGCAAGGCTTCGTCCTGCCGAAGTTGCCGTCGACTGCATGGCGGGTAAAGTATGGAGCCAGTCCCGGAGCATGAGTTCCAGCCGCTCCACCGTCTGTTGGGCTGCGCTCAAGACACCGGCAAGTGCGCCGCCGGCCAGGGCACAGACGACATACAGTGCGGTGAGAGACCAACCGCCGACCGCAGCCCATGCGCCGTGGGTGGAGACGATGCTGCTGTAATAGGCGGCAGCCCCTCCGACGACGGCGATCGAGAGGAGCATGTGTAGCGGCAGAGACCAGAGTAGAGCCCGAAGGAATGTGCGGGGCTTCCTCGCGCTTGGTGGGGAAGGCGGATTTGACATCGCAACCAATCGAGGACCTCAGGGGTTCCCGGGGGCCTGCGTGAGATGCAGCGGCCAGATGTTCCTGAGGCGATTGATTGCTGAAGCGAGTGCGGCCGGTTCAAGTCGAACCGGTTCATGCGCAATATGCCACACTGGTTCGAGCGGCGCGGGATCCTGAGGAAGGCGCGGAATCAAATGCCAATGGATGTGGGGAAGCTGGTTGCCGAGCAACTCATAGTTGATCTTCACCGCCTGCCACTCTTGCGCGAGCAGGGCCGCGACCCCGGACACTTCTTCCATGAGGCGACTACGTTCATCGCGAGAGAGGTGAAAGAGCTCCGTGGCGTGGCGTTTCAACACCAGCAGGGTCCAGCCGGGGAAGAACTGGTCGTCATGCAGATAGGCCCGGGTGAGTCCGCAATCGGCGATGAACTGATCCCGGCTGGGCCACGTGCGGCCACAGGCCTTGCAGGCTGGGGTGGTGCTCATGGTTGGCTCAGCGACTGGGCTTCTTGCGGCGTGATCACGCCTTTTTTGATCAGTAGTTGGATCAGTTTGTCCGTGGTGGCCTTATGTGGTGCGGCCGCGGCGGCCGCGGCCGCCGCTGGGCTTTTCTGTTTAGGTGCTTCACGTTTTTGCCCCATCACCCGGAAAGACGGAGTAAAGACCGCGACATAGTCCCGGTTCCTGATGCGGACGGTCACGGGGAGGCTCTCGCTGTTTGGGGTGAGGTCAGGTCCGGATCCTTGCGGGACACGAAAGAAAGGCCTTCCGTCCTCCGTGGTACCGTCCTGGCCGATGATCTCCATTCTGTTCAGGAGGGATTCGCCTGTCAGATTCT
The DNA here is from genome assembly GCA_024998625.1 of Nitrospira sp. GTDB lineage: Bacteria > Nitrospirota > Nitrospiria > Nitrospirales > Nitrospiraceae > Nitrospira_A. The sequence goes on from JACOEL010000013.1 coordinate 22,173, forward strand.
CGCGATCCTGTCCGCCGATATTGGTGATGCGATCCAGCACGATGATCAAGGAGTCGGCGATGAAGAGATCGGCGGAATTGTTGCGGACCGTCACATCGTACCGGTATTCGCTCGAGAAATTATCACGGCTGCGCAGCGTGACGAATGCGGTGGCTTTGCCGCTCAAATCGATCAGTTCGGCGGCCGCAGCGAACAGGGGCGTGAAGACTTGGGCAAGCAGGAGGCAGGCGCTTCCCACAACAATGTGCATGGACCGCGTCTTCGCCATGATCCCCTCCCGGTTGTCGGTCAGCATCGCCCTCAGAATAACAAAGCCCCACAGTGAGTGCGAGGAAATCCTCTGTCCGGGTCGTGGTTTGCTTGACACGTTCTTTTCACGGACGATATTCTGCCGTCCGGTCATCGACTGCGGCTCATCACACCTGCATGGCACCTACACGTATGACGTCCCCTCCGCTGCTGGTTCCGCGGACACTCGTTTCTCAGCTACTGCATCTCTATGACTATCCCGACCCGCGCCGTCCCGGACGCCTGATAAAGGGTTACGATTGTCCGCATGCCCTCCGGACGGCCCGGATGTGCGCCGCCGTGGCTCAGCGCATGGGACACCAGCCGGCGCGAGTCAGACAGTATCAGATCGCCTGCCTCCTGCATGATTTGGGTCGAGCCGGACTGGATCGACGGCTCTTCGGCCGGATCTGGTCCTGGGCCCGCGCGCAGGGAATTCCCACCAGGCCGCGTGAATGGCGGGCTCTCCACCCGGAGACCCGTTATGGGCGGGAAACCGAGGCCTTTGTTTCGCGTTATCGAGGCGCGATGAAAGCGGCCGGCATCGAACTGAATCCATGGGCCTGCGAGCAGGTGGAAATGCGGCTAGGGTACGCCCGCAGATTGGCCGCCCGCTTGCGTGCCGTGAAACCGCGCCTACGTGGGCTGGCGGTCAGCTGGTCGCCGTGGATGAGCCGGATCATGCTGTATTACTACTATCCTGAGAAGCTGAACGGCGCGCAGCCTTGGGTGCGGCAATTGGCGGAGATCCTGGTCGCCTGCGAACAGTTCGAAGCCTATAGCAATCAGCGTCGCGGCCGGGACTATTATGTGCGGCAGCGTGAAGATGTGTCGGAAGCCTTCGCTTATTTGGATGCGTTGCAAGGTGAAGGGATCATCAGTCGTCCCGTTGTGCAGGCTTTGCGGGCGCTCGCGGCGGAAGGGGTATTCGATCGCGTATTGGAAGAGGCCAGGGGGCGGTCGTTGTCCAGACGCGAGCGCACGTTCCTGCGCCGGGCGGGTCAGGAGTCACTACATGCCGGTTAAAAGTCTTTCGATGCAGGTAAAGATGCAGGGCGATTGCCGGGTGGAGAATATTACCGGGCAGGTCCAGGCGGCCTTGAAACAGACGCAATTGCGTGCCGGCATTCTCACGCTTTTTATCAAGCACACGACCGCTTCCGTGTTGATCATCGAAGATGAGCCGGGTATCCGCGCCGATACAAAAGCGCTGTGGGAACGGTTGATTCCAGCCGATCCTGGCTGGCAGCACAATGTGCGTAACGCGGGAGAGGACAACGGCCACAGCCACCTGCGCGGCCAATTGCAGGGCCAGTCGCTCACCATTCCCTTCAACGACGGGGCGATGACGCTGGGCACCTGGCAACAGATCGTCGTGCTGGATTTCGATACGCGCGCACGAACGAGGGACCTGGTGCTGCAGGTCATCGGTGAATAGGATGCGGCCGGGCCGGGAGAGGCGGAGTGGAACAAGGCTGAGAGTTGGTGTGGTGGCGGCGCTGGCGCTGTCGTCACCGGCCTGGCTTCAGACCGCCGAGGGTACGAACGGGTTGCTCATCGCGCAATCTGCCGCGCCCACCGAGCTTAGTCCTGAGGAGCAGGCGACCATCGCCGTGTTCGAACGCGCCACGCGGTCGGTGGTGTTCATTGCGAACACAGCGATGCAGCGCGATCCCTGGTCGTTTAATCTGTTCGAAGTGCCGCAAGGCTCGGGGACGGGTTTCGTGTGGAGCCGGCAGGGCCACATCGTCACCAACTATCATGTCATTTACGGCGCGGATGCGATCACGGTGACCTTGGCCGATCGCACCGAATACAAGGCGAAAGTTGTCGGCGCCGATCCGGATCACGATCTTGCGGTCTTGCAGATTCAGGCTCCAGAAACCGCGCTCCAGCCGGTGATCATCGGCAATTCCCAGTCGCTGCGTGTCGGGCAGAAGGTGCTGGCCATCGGCAATCCCTTCGGGCTCGACCATACCCTGACCACCGGAGTCGTGAGCGCCCTCGGCCGTACGATTAAGTCGATGAGCAACCGGACGATCGAAGGCGTGATTCAAACCGATGCGGCGATCAACCCGGGCAACTCCGGGGGGCCACTGCTGGACAGCGGCGGCCGGTTGATCGGCGTGAATACCCAGATCATGAGTCCAAGCGGTGCGTTCGCAGGCATCGGGTTCGCCGTGCCGGTCGATACAGTGAGCCGGATCGTGCCTGAATTGATCAAACATGGAAAGTTGATCCGGCCCGGACTGGGCATTTCGTTGGTGCCGGATGCCATGGCCCGGCGCTGGGGTGTTAAAGGCGTGATCATCGGAAAGGTCGGCCGGGGGAGTATCGCCGAACGGATCGGTTTGCATGGGGCGCGTGAGACCGTCGGGGGCCGGGTTGAACTGGGCGATATAATCGTGGCGGTGGACGGCAAGCCGGTCGAAACCATCGACGATTTGATGGATTTGATGGAACAACACAAAGTCGGCGACGAGGTGACGATCGAGTATGTCCGAGGCAAACGTCGGCTCCAGGTGATCGCGCCGCTGCAGGCGGTCAATTGAATGGATTGGACCGGTGTGAGTCGGGTCGTGCGGCCGCGACAGTAGAGTTGTGCTCTGTGTTAGGATGACCGGAGTTGGACCAGCCGGAGGAATAGATATGAGCGACCATCGAAATCCGGATCAGCCAGAGGCGGGCGGGCAACAACCGCCGCGCCGTGAGGCCTCGGCATCGGCCGATCCGATCGAATTAATAGAAGAATGTCTGGCGGCGTTTCCAGACGGTGACCCACGTCAGAAGCTGCTCTATAAATTAAGACATGTGATCACGGCCCAGTCGGTTGCCCAGGACCGGCGCGATACCGAATTGAAGAAACTCAATGAGGTGGTGGCCAAGTTGACGGCGCCTGCCAATCGAGTCGGTCTGCTGCTCGAAGTGCCGGCGGAAGCTGTGGCGCGCATCGTCGTCGGAGGGGCAGAATATTACGCGAACCTCGATCCGCGTCTTCCGGTCGAGGATCTCAAGATCGGCACGCAGATTCTGGTGAATGAAGCTTATACGGTGATCAAGGCCTTGGGCTATGACCGCAACGGGCCGGTGCTGAAGGTGGCCGAGGTGTTGCCGGACGGACGCATTCGTTTCGAACAGGATATGGGCCGGCAGGCGTTGATTTTGCAGCGGTCCAGCGACTTGCTGGGGGCCGATCTCAAACCCGGTGACGAAGTCCGGATCGAGCCGACACACCGGATTGCCATCGAAAAATTCGAGAATCGTCAGGCGAGGACACACCTTCTCGATGAAGTGCCCAGCGTAACGTGGGAGCAAATCGGCGGACAGCATCAGGCGATCGAAGCCATTCGGAAAGCCATCGAATACCCCCTGCTCCATGCAGACACGTTCACGAAATATCAATTCACGCAGCCGAAGGGCTTCCTGCTCTATGGGCCGCCGGGCTGCGGCAAAACCTTGATCGGGCAGGCCGCGGCTGCCAGCCTGGCTCAGCTCGTCCGTGAATCACAGGGCCAGGCCGCCTCGGATGGCGCGTCGAAGAACCCGCCGGTGACCAGCGGCGCCTTCCTGCACATCAAGGGGCCGGAGATTCTGAACATGTGGCTGGGCGAATCCGAGCGGATCGTCCGGGACCTGTTTGCCAAGGCGCGCGCCAGACGGAAAGAGGGGGCTCTGCCGTTCATTTTCATCGACGAAGCCGAGTCTGTGTTGGGCACGAGACGGTCGATGCGGTCGTTCAACATCAACAATACGTTGGTGCCGATGTTCTGCGCTGAGATGGACGGTATTGAGTCGCTACAGGACGTGGTGATCATTCTAGCCTCCAACCGGCCGGATCTGATCGATCCGGCGGTCCTTAGGCCGGGTCGAATCGATCGGAAGATCAAGGTCGCGCGGCCGAGTCGTGAGGCGGCCGTGGAGATTCTTGCGGTGTATCTTACGCCGTCGTTGCCGCTCGATCGTGAGTGGCTGGAACGGAACGGCCAGGACCATGAAGCCGCCCGTCGCGCCGTGATTGAGCAGGTCGTCGATAGTCTGTTCGCACGGACCGATCAGAATCGCGTGTTATCCATTCGCCTTCGGAACGGTCAGAATAAGGTGCTGTATCGCGGCGACCTTGTCAGCGGCGCGATTCTCTCCTCGATCATCCAGCGGGCGAAGGAGAAGGCGATCGAGCGCGCGGTGGCAGAGGCCGGGGCGCCTGCCGGCGACGGGATCCGCGCGCAAGATCTGCTCGATGCGGTGCATGAGGAATATCGCGAAGGTGAGATGTTGCCGCCGGACGATGCCGCCGAAGAATGGCTTAAACTGCTGGATCACCATCCTGAACAGGTTGTCGGCGTGTCGTCGTTCCGTCGCGGGCGGCCGACGGAAGAGCGATTGGTCAACCAGATTATCTGACACGGCCTATGCATCTCTTCGGCATTGAAACGGAATATGGCATCACCCGTGAGGATTTGGAGGCCGTCGATCCTGTCGAGGAATCGATGGAACTGGTCCGTGCCCACTTGCCCGGCAAGTTTGAACGGCGTTGGGACTATCGGGGTGAAGATCCGCACGAGGACGCGCGGGGTTTCCGGGTCTCCGGTCTGCAACAGGACAAGGAAGAGGACGACTTCGCCAAGGTCGATGCGCATCGACCATTTTCGTTTCACGAGATGAAGAGCGATCTGGTCTTGCCGAACGGCGCGCGGTTTTACAACGATCATACGCATCCCGAATATTCCACTCCGGAATGTCGCACGCTCAAAGACCTGCTGGCGCACGATCGGGCCGGAGAACGTATTGTGCAGCGGGCCGCGGATCGACGGAATCAGCAACTCGGCGGTGCGCACGTCCAACTCTATAAGAATAACACCGATTTTCACGGGCACAGTTACGGCTGCCATGACAATTACCTGGTATCGCGCTCCCTGCCGTTTGCTCAGCTGGTCAGTGGCCTGTTGCCGTTTCTGGTCAGCCGGCAGCTGGTGGCCGGAGCCGGGAAGGTCGGGATGGAGGCGCAGGAGTCAGGCTTCGTGCCGGGGCCGTTTCAACTTTCACAACGAGCCGACTTTATGGAGGCTGAATTAGGCGTCGATACGATGCACAACCGGCCCATCCTGAATACGCGCGACGAGCCGCATGCCGACCGGACCAAGTACCGGCGTCTACATCTGATTCTCGGCGACGCAAACATGTGCGAATACGCGACGGCGCTGAAGGTCGGCATCACCAGGCTGGTGCTGGATCTCCTGCAGCGTGGCGTCGTGCCGAATCTGGAATTGGAGCAGCCGGTGGCCGCGATCAAGCAGCTCTCCAGAGATCCTGACTTGAAGACGACGGTGCGATTGAGGGATGGCCGGACGATATCGGGACTGGCGATCCAAGAGGAATATTGGAACGCAGCGAGTCGATGCTGTGCGGGCAGTGATCAGGACGCCGATTGGGTGTTGCGGGAATGGCAAGAGACCCTCAGCCTGCTCCGTCAGGATCGCGCGCCATTGGTCGGCAAGCTTGACTGGGTGACCAAGCAGTGGTTGCTTGAGACATTCATGCGGGAAGAGCGGCTGGCGTGGGAAGACCCGTGGCTCGCCAGTCTGGACTTGGAATATCACAATGTGAACCCCGACCGTGGCCTGTTTCTGGGACTTGAAGCCGAAGGAAAAACCTGGCGCATGACGAGCGAGCGTGACATTGCGCAGGCTCTGGCAACCGGTCCGTCCGATACCAGGGGCGGACTTCGCGGGTTATGTGTGAGGCGGTTTTCGGAGCAGATCACGGGGATGCAATGGGAGCGGGTGCAGTTTGCCGGGGGGCTGCGTGCCCGGACGCTTGAGATGGGTGACCTCTTTGAGCCGGACGCGGTGCAGGCCTGCGCTGCGTTGTTGGAAGCTGCGGCGTCTCCAGCCGATGCGCTGGCGGCGTGGACGACACGAAAGGACGGGTAACCATGCGATATATGTTGATGCCGGAACGTCGTGAGACACCGGGCGATCCCATGCCGAAACCATCGGGGCCGTCGGAAGAAGGCGGAGGGCCTCGACGACCTGAAACGGGCTCGCCGGACAAGGATAATTTGCTGAAGCGGATGCGGAAGGTCGATCCGAAACAAGCGGAACGTTATCGACAACGCACGGGACAATAAACGTGAAAGGTAAAAAGTGAAACGTGAAAGGTCGCGGGGCTGAGGATTGAAGCGATCGTTGGTCCACCTTTGACGTTTCACGTCTAACGAGGTAAGCAATGGGGATGCAAGGGGACTTTTTTCAGCTCTTGAAGGAGCAGGGATATCAGTTCGGGAGTCCTGTCGCGGCCGCGGCCGGGATGGAGGTTCCGACGGCCACCACGATTCTGGCGTTGAAGTATCGCGACGGCGTGTTGATCGCGGGCGATCGCCGGGCGACCGCGGGCAACATGGTGATGTATGACCGCACAGATAAGGTCCTGGAGATCGATCGGCACAGCGTGATGGCCATTGCGGGGGTACCGGCGACAGCCTATGAGATGGTACGGGTGCTGGAGCATTCGTTCAAATACTATCGGCGCACGCAATTGCAGGAGTTGAGTTTCGAAGGAAAGCTGCGGGCGGTCTCCAAGTTGCTCAAGGAGAACGTGCCGGCGGCATTGGCGGGGACCGGTGCCGTGGTCCCGGTGTTCGCGGGGTACGACCATGAGCAGGAGTCCGCGAAGATTTATTTCTACGATATTCTGGGTGCGGAGTTTGAAGCTGTGGAGTATGCCGTGTCCGGTTCAGGCTCACCGACAATCCGCGGTATCCTTCACTATGTGAACACATGGGGCCCGCAACCATTGGCGACCCTCCCGGAGGAACAGGCCACGATCCAAGCGCTCCGGTTGCTCTCCAGTGCGGCGGAATTCGATTCGGCCACCGGTGGGGTGAATCGAGAGCTGAATCTCTATCCAGTGGTGAAACTCATTAAGGCGTCCGGTGTGCAGACCATTCCGGATGCCGATTTGAAACGATTGCATGAGAGCGAAGTGCTGCGCGGACGCTGACAGATAGACGACTGGTTATTGACTCCTATGGTGAAGGTGGCACGTTATGTATGAAGAACCCTATCGGTGGATCGAGGCGGTCGGCAATCGACGCCAGTATCTCGATGAACAGTTTGCGAAGGGCTCGCCGGTCGTCGCGTTGGCCTATGCCGACGGGATATTGATGCTGACCGTCAGCCGCGGAACGCCCAAGCTTTATGAGATTTACGATCGCATTGCGCTGGGCGGAATGGGGCACCCGGCGGATCTGGAAAAACTCCGCTTCTCTCTGCTCGAAATGGCCCATGTCGAGGGTTTCAATCGATCGCCGTCCGATGTCACGGGCGCCAGGCTGATGAAGTACGGGCTGGCGCCGACCATCAAGCAGGCCTTTGAAGAGATTTATAAAGCGCCCTTCATCGCCAAAATTCTGCTCGCGGAATTAGGCGTGAAACCCGATCGGGACCTGTTTCTGTCGATCAACTACGACGGAAATTTCGAGGAGAGCCGGGGCTGGGCGGCATTGGGCGCCACGGCTTCCGTGCAGGGGCGGATGCGACGGTATGTTGAATCACAACCGGCGGTTGCGCAGGCCCAGCTGGCGCAGGCCGTGGAACTCGCCCTCTGTACCTGGGCCGTGGGCTCGTTGGCTCAAGCAGTGTCCGAGTCCACGGCTGCGGAATCTTCCTCCACCCAGGTATCGGAGGAAAAGACGGAAGGGAACGGTTCGAGTCTTCCCGACAAGGCGGCGTTGCTGGCGCACGTGCGTCAGACCGTTGGTGAGAAATCATTGGAATGTGTCCTGTTGGAGCGGCGCGCGCCTGGATCGGCCAAATATCGCGCGCTTCGTCCTGAGGAACTGGGCCGTCTGTTGCCTCCGGCTGTCAGCGCACCGGCCACCACCTAATATGTTGAATCGTATCTTCGGACTTGAAACGGAATACGGCCTCCTGGTGAACCAGGATCGGCCCGACCATTCGCCCTCCTGGGTGGCGCAGCATATTCGCGACCACATTTTTCATGTCGAGCGGCGGGGAGTGCTCGATCTTCACCATCGTGGCCATGACGAGCCGCCGGGCAATGGGGGGTTTCTGACTAACGCGGGCCGTATCTACATCGATATGGGGCATCTGGAATATGCCTCTCCGGAGTGCACGACCTTGGCGGATCTGGTGGCCTCGGATCGCGCAGGGGATCGGATTATTCAAGATGCGGTGAGTGCGTTGGGGCTGGAAGAGACGGTGTCGCTCATCAAGAACAATATCGATCATGAGACCGATGCGACGTTCGGCTCGCATGAAAACTATCTCGTCACGCGGCAGTTTCCCTTTTCCCGGCGCGGCCTCGGTCCGCTCGTGACGTTTTTGGTCACCCGTCAAGTGTTCACCGGGGCCGGACGCATCGGATGCGCGAGCAATCCCAACGAATGGGTGCAAGTCGGAGGACTCATCCTGCATCGGCCGGGACTGCGGGACGCGCAGGATCGATCGATCGTGCCGTTCCAGATTTCTCAACGGGCCGACTACATCGTCAACGACTTCTTTGAGTGGGTGCAACATAACCGCGCGATCGTCAATACACGCGACGAGCCGCTGGCCGATCCGAACCAATACCGACGGATTCATCTCCTGTGCGGGGATTCGAACATGGCCGAATATGCCACGGCGCTCAAGATGGGGACCACCGGGCTGGTGCTGCAACTGATTGAGGCCGGACAGGCCCCGCGCGGTCTTGGAATTCAGGAGCCGGTCGAGGCCCTGCAGGATATTTCTCGCGACCCGGATCGCCACTGGATCGTCCGCTTGGAGTCGGGACAGTCCATGTCCGCCATCGATATTCAGGAACAGTTTCTGGCCGCTGCCCGGCGCCATTGCAAGGGGCAGGACGAAGAGACGGATTGGGTGCTGGAGCAATGGGAATCCGTGTTGACCGATTTGCGCGGCGGGTATGAACAGCTGGTCGGCCGGATCGATTGGGCCTCGAAACTGTGGTTGTTGGAGACCTATCGGGAGGCCGAACAGTCTGCGTGGGACGATCCCATGTTGAAGAGTCTCGACCTTGAATATCACAATCTGCACCCTGAGCGGGGACTCTGCTACGGTCTCGAGGAGGAGGGGCGTGGGCTGCGCCTGACGACCGATAAGATCGTTGCTCTCGCGCAAAATCATCCGCCTCGCAACACACGGGCGTTCGGACGCGGTGAGTTGGTCAGGCATCTGCTGGACAGTGGAGCGACCGGAGTCGTGTCGGATGCGCCGCTGGATTTTGAAGAACAGATGGCCTGCGAGTACATCATCAATTGGTCGAATTTTAAACTGCGTGGAGCTGCGCCGTTTTTTATGGCGGACCCGTTCAAAACCTACGTGCAGGATGTGCGGCACCATCTCGCCGCTCGATAGTCTCTCGCCTACCGCTTTAGTCCCATCCGTTCCAGGGCTCCCTTCGACACATCGAACGCGAAACGCAATTGGACTGCGTAATACTTTTGAACCAAGCCGGACTGGTCCAGCGGCCGGTCTTCTTCGCGATAAAACGCCAGTTCCGTATCCTTCCATCGGACGGCAATGCCGACGATCCAATCGAGTTCAGAAGGGTTCAGGGTATTGCTCGCTTCACGGTCGGTGAAGAGATTCATGTCTCCGTACAGCACCACCTTGTTCTTATAGACATCCAGGTCGGCATGAGCGACGTATCGGAATAACGCACGGCCCGTGTTGTTGGGGCGGGCGAAGTACTGGCTGTTGTGGAAGAGCCATCCCGCGCCGGCATAGGCCGTGAGATTCTGGTTCGGGAAGGTGCGCCGCCACCAGGTGGAGTCCTGAATCGCTTGAAACCGGGCCGTCACGAGCGCATCGGCGTAGGCCTGTTTCAGGCCGCGACGGTCCAGCGGGGCATCTCGTTCGTACTGCAGCCGCCAATTGAAGCGATCGAGCACGCCGGTGAAGGCAAAGGTGCCGTCCCATTCCGTCAGCTTGATCCATCCGTCGGTGCGGTCCGAGAAAAAATTCTGATCGGTGTAAAACGTGAGGTACTGCTTATAGAGGTCCGTTTCCAAGTGCAGCATATGGCGCAAGCCGACGAGTCCGGTATTGTCAGGCCTGGCGGCGAATGTCGGATTCTTTACAAAAGCCCCGGTCAACAGATAGCCGCCGAACAGCGTTTCCTCTTCCTCGCGGGCGTCATGTTCCGGTTCATCCATGGAGGGGAGTGGGCGACCGTACTTTTCCAGCCCGAGCGCCGGTTCCGTCCAAGGTGTCATTGCCGACAGCAAGCCCAGGAAGAACACCAGCCAGCGTAGCCTGCAACTGCGGTGTCGCCGGGCCGTCATTCCGAGCAATTGGCGAAGATCTCTTCGCAGTCGTTTGAGGCATCGACCGAACTCGGTACGAAGCGATATCGCACCTGGTCGACTCGTTGGTGTTGGATCACGACCGTTGCCCAACAGCCGTGATGTACGGTGGGTCGGCTGCTCTTCGATGACACCATGGATTCTTCCAGCAGGGGGGCTTCTCTGTAGTACCGGAGCATGGTAACCGCTCCCTCCTCCCATGCTTGAATGGGGGGGCCGGCGCAGGCCAGCACTTGTGCCTTGGTTTGTCCTCGTAGCGCCTGCTGATGAGGATAGCCCTCGGTGATAGGCGGGGTGTTGTGACAGCCGAGCATGATTCCGGTCAGGAGGGTGAGCAGCATGCCGCTGTGAGCACGGATATGAGGTGGGCGCATCGTGAGTACTCAGCCTAGCCTATCGGGGACTGTGAGTAACATACCTGCCGGGTCAAAGCAACCAACCAGGATCGATTCTCCGATGCTTGCTTTGTCGTCAAAGCACCTTGGCTGAGCCACGATGCCGCTGACTGAGGAGGGGCGGCTTAACCGTCACCCTTGAGCCGGTGTCCGTGGGGAGGGCATATTCTGCCGCGGGAAATTCCTTAATGGCTCAGGCTGTGATGCGGGATGAGTGTTGCGCCTGATCCGTGCGGGGCCTTTGCGCGAAGTGAGGAATCGGCGTCAGGATCATGACGGTCGTCATCGTTCTGACTTGCGGTGGTATCTTTCTGCCCTGTATCTATCATCTAAGTTAATTTTTGTAGGTAACTGCATTTTTTTCATGCGGATGAGTTGACAATTATGTCTAATTCCCTAGAATAAGCTTCCAACATTGGGTTGTTATGACAGCCGCTGTGTGCCAACTCTGAGGCCGTGCGTGTCGTTAATCCTGCCCTTGTTAGACCAACCGACCCCCTCCCGTATCTTTGGAATCGTTCGTGCGCTTGCAAGAGTTCAGCCTCGCCCGGAGCAAGCTCTGTGAGCGGGCGACGACGTCCACACGTTATTCAATTCGATGCTGTGCAACGCGCAGCACTCAATACGGCGGGAGGGAATGTATGTCGAAGTACATCGCTGCGCGCAATGAGAGTGTGTCTGTGATCGGTCTGCTCGGCCAGGAAAGCAGCCGGCAATCTTCGGTGCCGGACCGGAAGAAAACCGGCGATGCCTGGTCCCTCTCTGTTGCAGAGCGGCGGGTTTCCCGACGCCTTGCGACTCGCATCTCGACTCTCCTTCACTTTCAGGATCATACGTGGAACGGTCAGACGAACAGCCTCAGCTTAGGCGGGCTCTCAATGGAATTTCCCGAGGACATTCCTGCCATGTTGAATCAGCATATTCTGTTGAGTCTGAATTCCAGGGCCACGCGGCCAGAAAGTACCGGGGTGGTGTGTGGGATTCGCGTTTCCGAAAGTGTCCTTGGTTCGGGTCAGACAAAACGAGGAGTGACACTCGCCGTTCAGTTTGTGCGGTTGAGCCCCGCCGATGAGCAGGTGGTAGCCATGTGGATGAGCGAAGGCCGCGCACGGTTGAATGGGCTGCATCTCGTCGCCGCATTGATCGCCCAGGAGAGTGAGGATGCCCTTATTGACACCGAGTCCCGACGGCCGGTCGTTTCTCGGTCTTCGCGCGCGCGCGTAGCCCAGGTGCCCGAACGACCACGCCAGGAGCGGCGGCGTCAGCAGCGGATCACGGTTGGATTGAGCACCGAGGTCAGCCTCCGGCTTAGAGCCGGTGATCGAGTCTTGTCGGGGGCGTTGACGACAGATCTGACGTCAAACGGGGCCTGTCTGTGCCTCTCGGCCGAAGAGGACTTGCTGGGTTCAGAATTGGAACTGAGGTGGGTATCACCGACTGTCGCCCAGCGAGTGTCCTCTGCTTCCACGCCGTCGGTCGGCTGCTCCGTGGTGGGTGAAGTGGTATGGACAAGACCGGGAGGGGCCGGCGCTCCTTCCGGCTATCGGCAGGTTGGGGGGCGGACGGTCTTGGCGGGCGTGCGCTTTCTTCCGGTTGCAAAAGAGGCTGAGGACATCATAGAGCACCTGCTTGAGCAGCAGAGCGAGGGTGTCGTCGTCAGGGCGGAAGGGCCTTCGGTCATCAGTGAGTTCTCGGAGTGTGCCCGCCCGTCCGGTCGCCGTATCGCGCTCTGTCACGATCGGCCTCGAACCGATCTGTCCGACGATGCACCGATTGTGGTAGTGGCTCCCGGGTATGGGGAAAGCAAACGCGACTATGTGCCGCTGGCCTACTATCTTGCCGGCAATGGGTTTCATGTGGTGCGTTTCGACAATGTCAATCATGTCGGAGAGAGCGATGGGTTGATCACACAGTTTCGCCTGGAGGATATGGAGACCGATCTGGAGACCGTGCTGGACTACGTGGCCGCTCAATGGCCGGGTCGATCCATCGGCCTTGTGGCGACCAGCCTGGCCGGTCGCGTTGCGCTCAAGGTTGCGGGGCGAGTTCCTCACCTGGGGCTGCTGACGTTGATCAATGGAATCATGGATGTTCAGCATACGTTGCAGGCCGTCCATCAAGAGGATCTGATCGGTGAACATGTGGCTGGTGTGCGCAAAGGGGTGGTCAACATTCTCGGTTTGACCATCGATGCGGATCGTTGGCTGGAGCATGCTGTTCGGGGAGGCTATGCCGACCTAAGCAGCACCCAGCAGGACGCCGAGCACCTCCATACTCCCGTCGTCCTGTTTCATGCCGAGCAGGATGCGTGGGTCGATCCGTCCTCCATCGAGGCAGTCGGCGCGGCGATGGGTGAGAATCTTCGCCACTCCTATGTGGTGCCGGGCGCCTTGCATCGACTTCAAGAGAGCCCCCGAAAAGCCCGCATCGTCTACCGCCAAATTGCCCTGTGCTGCCAGGAAGAGTTGTGGCCGACACGGTCGATGTCGCGGATGGTCGAACCATCGCATCGAGAAATTGGCGTGCAGAACCGCGCGGAACGCGAACGTAGCAAGAAACGTCGGCCGATGGGCAAGTCGGATCATGTGGCGTTCTGGCAGGAATACTTACACAATTTCCAGACGATCCCGAACGTGGCCGATTTTTGGCGGCTCATGGATCATGTCTATCGCCTGATGGGTGATTGCCATCACGGGGAGCGGATTCTGGATGCCGGGTGCGGCAACGGGAACCTCGGTGTGTTCCTGCAGCTCAATCAGGCGTTTCGCCAGCGTTATGCCCGGCGCGGAGATTTTCGCTCGCCCGACTATGTCGGGGTGGATTTTGTCCCGACGGCGCTGGCACAGGCCATGACCAACTTCGAGCAGGTGGGGGCGGCGCTACAGGGGCAGTTTTATGAAGGGCTGCGAGCCTATGTGCCGATGTCGATGCGCGTCTGTCGGGCCGACCTGGAGTCTCCGCTGCCGTTTCCCGATCGTTCCTTCGACCGGGTCGTGTGTAATCTTGTGATCGGGTACGTGCGCGACCCGCTGTTCACGCTCCGGGAATATCTGCGCGTGTTGGCTCCCAATGGACGGTTGGTGATTTCCAACCTGAAGCCGTATGCCGATCTCTCGGCAATTTATCGCAGCTTCGCTGAGACGGCGCAGACGCCGGACCAAATCGAAGAAGGGCGTCGTCTTCTGGACAATTCTGGTAGAATCAAAGAGCGGGAAGGCGAAGGCATTTTTCATTTCCATTACCAGGCGGAACTGGAAAGTTTGTTGCGCGCCGCTGGCGTCACGCATCCGCGGGTCTATTCCACGTTCGGAAACCAAGCGCTCATTGCCGTGGCCGATAAGGGCCTGGCGAACCTCACGGTGGCGGCATGATGACACGGCCTCGGCTCTACCAGAGTACCTGAGATGAAAGTGCTCGCGTTCAGCGCCCTGGTGAATGCGTTGGCTGCGACTGGGCTCGGAATGTTCGTCTACTTCCGGGATCCTACCGCTGCACGCAACCGGATTTACGGGCTGTACTGTCTGAGCATTGCCTTTTGGAGCGTCTTCTACTGCGGCTGGCAGCTCACGGAATCCAAAGACCTTGCGCTGAGTCTGCTGCGCTTGGTAATGGCCGGCGCATCCCTCATCCCGATTCTGTATTTTCACCACACCGTCACATTTCTTGACATTACGGCGCGCCATGCCAAAGCCCTGAAAGTCGGTTATGGTCTGGCGGCACTGTTTCTGCTGGCGGATACGACGCCGTGGTTCGTGGCAGGGGTGTACCCTGCGATGTCGTTCTCTTTTTGGCCGATTCCCGGCCTCTTCTTCCATCCCTTCCTGCTGTATTTTCTCTGGTATGTCGTCTACGCGACCTCGCTTGTCGGGGTCGCCCTTCGGGATGCGAACGGCATTCGGCGCCATCAATATGCGTACATGCTGGCTGCCAGCATCATCGGGTATGCGGGCGGGGCCACGAATTTCCCTCTCTGGTATGGTGTGCCGCTATTGCCCTACGGCACGGTGCTCATCACGATGTATACGGCTCTAATGGCCTACACGATCGTTCGGTACCGCCTGATGAATATCAGTGTCGTCCTGAACAAGGGACTCGGGTATGCCATTGTGCTGGCGATTATTGTGGTGGCGACGTCCATCGGCGCGGTGCTCAGTAATCGAGCGACCGGACATTCCACGCCTCCGTTGTTGGCTGGAACGTTGTTCCTGATTTGTGCGCTCTGGGTGCTCAGTAACAATCCCCGTTCCACGTCGAATACGCTCTTCAGCGCCGTGTGCGGGGCCGCCTGCCTCTGGTTATTCGGCTGTTTCATGCTGTTTTCCGCGTCACGCGAGGATGAGGCGCTCTTTTGGGTGCAGGTGATATACACCGGAGTGGTCTTTTTGCCTGCGCTGACCTATCACTTTGCGCTGAGTCTCTCTGGAGGGGCTGCGCATGATCGCCTGATTCTGTGGAACTATGCCGTCGGCGCGCTTTTTTGGAGCCTGCTGTTCACGCCGTATCTGGTCGATGGCCAGTATGTCTACTATTGGGGCCGATACCCAAAGGCCGGGGTGCTCCATCCCTGGCTGGTCGCATACGTGGTGGCGGGTGGAGGCCTGACGGTCTATCGTCTGTATCAGGGGTATCGACTTCATCTCAGTTCATCACCGCTACTTGGCGCCCAGCTGAAATATACCTTCGTGGCGCTCGCGCTGGGATTCCTTGCCTCCCTCGATTTCCTCCAGAATTATGGCGTGGGGTTCTATCCGGTCGGGTACTTACTGGCCGGCCTCTCGGTCACCGTCGTCGCCTATGCCATCGCTCGATACGAGTTGATGGATGTGTCGTTCGTCCCGAGTCGGCCGAAGGTGATGTTGTCGATCAAGTTGATGGGCCTGATTCCGGCCTACATGATGATTTTGCTGGTGATCCGGATCTTTACCGGGACGTTCCATTATCTTCTGGCCGGGGTGCTGTTCGGTTTATTTGTGATCGTGTCGAGCGGTTTGGCGAACCTTCAGAAAGGGGTCGAGCGGGCGATCGGGCAGACACTCTTTCGAGAGCGCTACGATGCCTATGATACGTTGGTGCAGTTTTCGAAGTCCCTTGTGGCGATTCTTGAACTGAAATCCCTCACCAAAGAAATTGTGCAAACACTCGCGCGGGTGATGAACATTAAATCGGCCTCCGTCTATGTGCTTGACAAGGAGCAAGGGATCTACAGTTTGACCGCCTCCTACGGGTTCGTAACGCGTGAGGCCGTCGTGCCTCCGATTAAGATGGAGGGAGAGTTTCCGAAGACCTTGTTGCGAACAGAGACCGCCCTTGTCCGCGAGGAAATCGAATACGACAAGGCCGATACGGAGCATCTGCGATTGCTCGACACCCTGAAAGCGTTGGCGTCCGAGGTCTGCATTCCGTTGATCAGCAAGGACCGACTGGTTGGTTTTTGCAACTTAGGACGCCGGGCCAATCATGGGATGTATTCGACGGAAGAGTTGGCCCTCCTCAAGACTCTGGCGCAGCATGCGGCGATCGCAATCGACAACGCGCTCTTGTATGAAGATCTCCGCCGGTCACAATTGTTGATGCGTCGTACCGACCGGTTACGATCGCTTGAAACTATGGCCGGCGGGTTTGCCCATGAGATTCGAAACCCGTTGACCTCCATCAAGACGTTCGTTCAGCTGGCCCCTGAACGACGTGACGACGTCGAGTTTATGGAGCAGTTCAGCCAGGTCGTGTGTGAAGACGTTGAGCGGATCGAGCGGCTGGTGCATGAGATTCTGGACTACGCGCGGTATATGACGCCGAAGCTCACTCAGGAAAGCTTGAATGATGTGGTGTCTTCCTGCCTTTACTTTATCGAGGTGAAGGCGAGCAGCAAGGCCATCACGATTCAGAAAGAACTGGCGAGCGACCTGCCCTACGTGAAGCTGGACCGTCAGCAGATCAAGCAGGTGTTGCTGAACTTATTTATCAATGCGATGGAAGCCATCGGTGGTGACCAGGGCGGCCGCCTCTCCGTTCGCACCCGAAAACTTGTCAAGCCGGTGAATGAGCCGTGGGTTCAGATCGAAGTCGAAGATAGTGGGCCTGGAATCGACCCCCAGGATCTAGACCATATCTTCGATCCGTTCTATACCACGAAGCACGAAAGCGGGGAGCGTGAGGGGACTGGGCTCGGCTTGACCATTGCGCACCAGATTGTTCAGGAGCATGGGGGCTATGTTGAGGTAGCCAGTGAGGTGGGTCATGGTACAAGATTCATGGTCAATCTTCCCGTGAACCCACCTATCGCAGAGTGGCAGGCTGCGCAGCCTGCCTTCGATGACGGAAGAAAGCTTGCCGGGGCGTTTCTTGCCCGGCCTCACCTCGGGTTGGATGAACAGTTTGGCAAGCCGCCTGCGCCCATCAAAGCGAGCACCTGACGCCGAAGGGTAACTCGCGGTGGGGCTCTGCAGCCCGATCAGATGGTTCCATCCCAAATGAGTCTGGAGATACGCCGCAGATCTCGGCAGACGGGTAACTCTACGTCCTGACCATTCGAGTCACCCATTCAAGGATTCTATTCTCCGCCCAAAACCGATCCTCCTGCGGGCGCCGTCGCTGAAAGAATCCGCAGTGTCCTCCATGGCGCAGCATCATCAGTGTAATATGGGAATTGTGTTGGATCGACGGCGTGTCGAACATGGTAGCGGGAATGAATGGGTCGTCTTGCGCCGTGATGATCAGTGTGGGAACGGCAATCTGGTGGAGCACGTGACGGGCTCCTGCCCGGTCATAGTAGTCGGCGACATCGCGATAGCCTCCGTCGCGGGCGGTGTAGGCTTCATCAAACTGAGTGATCGTTCTCATCGAACTCAACGGCGATAAATCCCATGTATCGGGGAAGAGCGCTGCCTTTCTTCGCATTCTCGCCTTTAAGCTCGACAGGAAGTGCCAGTGGTAGAGCCAATTCCTGGGTTGCTCGAGGGCTGCCACACATTGTGTGGGATCAATATTCGGACTGACGGCTACCACACCTGCTAACGCCTGATCGGACTGTCCCATCTCTCCCGCCGCTTTCAAGGCGAGATTTCCACCCATCGAATATCCCACCAGCCACATCCGAGACAGGCGATCCCGTTCCCGCAATTCCTGGACGATCGCTCGGTAATCGCTGCTGAGCCCGCTGTTGTACAGAGTCGGAGTCAGGTGGTCGCTGCCGCCGCAGGTACGTTGGTTCATGCGGATGACGTTAAATCCAGCACGGTAGGCTTTGGTGGTCATCCCGCGCATGTAGTGGGAGTTTGCGGAACCCTCAAGCCCATGGAGCAGGATGAGGGTCGGGGAACTGCCGGGGTGAGATTGCCAGTGACAGAAGCCCTGCAGTTGGGTTCCCGGTTCGGTGGTGAATCGACGTGTCACCTGAGGAATGGGGGGGGCAATCGTCGCCCGCAGCCAGTAGCGAGGTACCAAGGTCATGAGATGCGGGTTACGGAGCAGGAGTGCGGGAATGAATCCATCTGTCGCAGCCATATCCGTCTCATCATAAACAAATGCCGCTCCTTGCGCACTTTTCATTTTCTGGCGGGCCGGCGCCTTTTCCCCTCAAGGGTTGCGGGTAAGGAACCGATAACAGAAGTTGGAAAGTTGGTTCCTCAAGGAGACAGGTATGCTGACTGCAATCGGCGATGTGATGAGACGAGTGTACGAACGAGGATGGATTACGACCCGAGACGGTAATATCAGCATGCGGAAGCGGGCGGGCAAGTACCTATATATCACACCGTCCGGCTGGCGCAAGACGATTGTCCATCCAGAACACATTGTGCGCTTGGAGGTTCTGGCCGATCCTATGGCCGGCCACCTTGTGCCAAAGGTGCGTGATGGGCAACAGCCATCGGGGGAGCTGTGGATGCACTGGAACCTTCAGCGGGACACGAAGAAGACAAGGACGGTCGTTCACGTTCATGCGACACACATCGTGGCTGCGATCTATGCCGGAATCGATTTGCAGGCGATGAGTGCGGAGTTTCCCGAGCTCTCTCGTTATACGCGTGTCGGCCGCACGGTCCCTGCATCGCCGGCCTTGTCACGTGATCTGGCCGATATGACGGCAGAGTGCCTGGGGTCGAAGAAGGATGGGACGCTTGAATTTGACATTGTCGGGCAGATGAATCACGGTGTGTGTGCCGTCGCGACGGACCCTTGGTCAGCCTATGAACACATCGAGCGACTCGACCATATCTGTGAGATCGTTTTGAAGAGTGGAGTTGTTTCGAAGTCCCTAGGTAAACAGTCGTCTCAGTGAAGATGTAAGACAGATCAAAGAAAAAGACAAGGGGGCTGACGGACAACACCGTCAGCCCCCTTTGTATTGTGGCTCCCCGGAAATGGTGAAGCTGGGCAATGGCACTGTGAAGTTCGAATAACAAGTAAGTTGTAAGCAGCTAGCCCACAAATCCAACATGATCGCTGGATACTGCAAATATCATATTGGGTCAGAGAAGCGCTTACCGCCCCAAATTTAACGCCTTCCAGATACCCTTGTGTAGAATTAGCGAATGCTCATTATTCAGAGCAGAGTGTCTGTTCCTGTACTTGAAAGTGTAATGGGTTTCTCCTCGAGAATTATAATAGATGTTTCCAATCGCACTGCACTCGAAAAGTCTATTGATGATCTCCTCGAAATCCAATTTGGAATATTTTGCATGCTTCGACGCTCGTTCCGATAACTCCTGAAGCGTGAACTCTCGTTTCCCCAATGAACTGATTAAACCCTGCATTAACTCAAATGTGTGCGAGTCAATATATCCCACCATTTCGTCTTTGATCTCTGGTAAAAAATAATTAATCGAATAGTCTCGAACTCCTTCAAGGATCTGATCTCTTGTCAAGGGGCCTTCATGACCAACAGCGTGACGCTGGATGGCGGTTAAGACTTGAATGAAGTCTCTGGGGGTATGCCGTGTGAAATCAAGAAGAAATGATCTAATCGGTTGGCCCTCTCCATGGTCTTTATCTCGCTGGGCGATTGTTTTGGGGAAAAACGAATGAAAGATATTTCCTATCCTCGGGTGCGTGACCCCCACTTTCCTATTCACTAACTCGATCAGTTTGGATTTCTCTGGGTTTCTTGGATCGTTAAACCAATCCAAAATTACGGAGGAATCCATCCGGATCTTGTTTTTGTTAGGTCCGGGCAAACGTTCAAATAAATCAGTGCGACATAAAAGTATTATCTTTGCAGGTGTATTGTTATTTCTAAAATGTGCGTTTAGCTGTCCAACCTCAAAAACAAGAGCTGCTAGTGAGTCATATTGGACATCTCTCTTGCTTAAAATATCATCTAGACCATCTATGATAAGTAAATGCCTGCTCTCACTTTTAAATGTGGCGGCGATAGCTTTCATCTGAGGTACAAAAAATTCAACGTCTAGTTCTTTGTCTTGAGATGTGCGCTCCCCTCCTGCTTCCCCAAAACCTAATAATGGTATTTTGAAATTTATCTTGGAAGTGACAAGGGTAAGATCTCGCAAGCTATCTGAGAGTATCAATCCAGCATGTCGTAGTGTGTCCAGTGTACTTATAAATTCTGATTCTTTGTTTGTGGGGGAACCGACATCCTTCGAAAAAGAGTTGAAGAGCTTTATCAGTAGCAACCAAGACCATGCTGAAGGGAACCGGGATTCTGGTTCAGCGGTTCCCCGTATTATCGACTTGAAGTTCTTATATGGGAAATCTCCCAGTCTGCATACTTCCGTAAATTCGTGACTGTCGGCCTGTGAGGTTAACCTTAGATGTTCTCCAAATGCTGATTTGCCAGATCCTTTATAGCCCAGCCACAAATACTTTGTGCCTAATCGTGCCTCTTTGGTCATGTCTCCGATATCAAGATACCCATTAAGTAGCAAGACAGGACTAGATGAACCTTCTTCTTCCGCGCTGGCATACCCCAACTTCAAGTCAGAGAATTTTGTCGTCACTCTTTACCTCCCTGGCGCGAGTGAGCTGCGGCAAGATCTAGAACTCATTTGCTGCCGTGCAGGCCAACTAATCGGCCAGGAGTGTAGGCGTCTAATGCAATCCCGTCAATATGAGCATGCTCTAAGCTAGTAAATAAAATGAGTGTATTTCCCTCTCAAAGGGAAGTGATTGATTGTGGTTGGAGTGCATACGCCACGGCCAAGAACTATATCGGTTATTAGTAATCGAGAGGGAGGAGCATCAGGTATGAGCCGCCCGATCCGGCAATAGCCGGACGGGCGGAACAGCCCCCGGCTCAGTAACACGGGGGGCTTGGGATACGTGAAGGTGACTACGCCGGGGAGTCAGAGCCTTCATTTAATCTATTCATAAGGTTAAAGTAGGTTTCTCCACGCTATAAGTGATGAGCCCTCGCGTGAGTAAATTCAGATTACTGCCGTTAACATGGATGTGTAACAAATTAAACGGCTTGCTCTTCGGGCTTACTCTATCTTTCATTGCGTATTTCGCTATGCTGTACGCAAACAATCTCTGTCTAAGCACCACAAAGAAAATATCTTTTAACGAATTTTTTGTGAATATCCGCTTTCGATGAAACTAACATACGGAAAAACTAATTATGGCTACCAACTGGTGGGTATTATTCCCGCTGAAGGGATTAGAATTAACCGATCTTGAACATGATCTCGCAGATCCTCTTTGGTCTGACTCGACCATTATCTCAAAAGTGCAAGCAGCTACAATAGTAAGATCGATGCAGCGTAACAAGGTGGCTACTTCTGGTCAGGCTCATGAGACGGATGCCGTCTATATGCTGGAGAACGCGACGTTCCAAGAAGAGTTCCATTCGTTTATAGCGATTAAAAGGTCTGGTCCTCGCCTGAACGAGGTTCCTGAAGAGTTTCATTGCGATATGTTTGAGCAGATTGAGGGAGATCCTGAAGGAAGAGCCACTGAGATTGGGGCATTAATAGAACTAGCCGTGTTGATTACTCGTAAGGACTGGACGACTTGCGCACTGGTTGATCAAATTCATAGGCGAACCAAGTCGACAATTAAGCTTTCTCTTGATGATTCTGCATATGGCGTTGAGTTAGCTGGGGGAGGTAGGTCAGCACGTAGCATTCTCAATGCGGCAGATAACGAGAAGTTATCTCGTGATGACCTAAAGACTCGACTAAGTTCTAATCCCATCGCAGCTCTGGCGTCCGTACTCGCAAACCAAAGCTATTCAATTTCCTCCTCTTTGTACAAGGCTATTAGAGAATCAGCCATCCGGCTGTCGGATGCACTGCATGTCATCAAGGGAGCAGAGCAACTACTAGGTTCAGTCACGGCGATCGAGATATTGCTTTCTGACCAGCCTGAACGGTTTGATGTAATTAAGAACCGCATCGAGACGCTCATAAATTCCCAAGCATATAGTGTTTTTGAAACGGAAAAGGTGCTGAAGGCCAGGCATTCTTATGTACACCAAGGCCTCATCGGCCCAGATATACAAGCCTTAGCTCTGAAAGCGACCGGTCTCTCATTGTGTTGTTTACTAACGTATGCGGAGGCTGCACCAAGGTTTACATCCAAATCCTCATTTCTTGCTTACCTGGATTTCATAAGGTTAGGTCAGAGGGCCACGTCTAGTTGGTCAGATAGTGACCGGACGGTGTTCGGCACTTTCGTTAGACACAGTTCTCATCGTTGTGAATTCCCATTTTTCAAGATCAATCACTAGGTCCCAGCCGGAGAGCAGCTCAGGGGTTCAGGATGAGTTCCCGATTCAGCTACTCGACGACCGGATTTTTCAAGGTTTGTGACGCGACTCAGCGAGCATAAAGATGGAATTGGAACACTGTGACATAAAAGAAGCGCACCTTTCTCCAGAGGGGTCGCCCTATAAATCAGGGGGGACTTCTGGGAAGCTGGTTCTGCCAGGCGATTTTGACGAATTGGCCCTTTTTAGTTTGCTGAAGTGGCGATTTGGTGCTCCGAATGGATTTATGAGTTTCTTGGGGCGCCCAGGAGGTGATCCCGACGGCCCATTCAAATGGGACTACTTGTTTAACCCCAGAGGCAACCTTAAGCTTCAGATCTTACGTACGGCGCATGGAATTGAGGTTTGGTGGTGGGGGGAAACCTGCAACTCTTCGAGCATATTGCGTTACTTAGAACATAACTTGGATTTACATAAGGGGGAAATAGAAAGGGAAGCTAAGAATCTTGAAGAATATACCTTGCTCCTTAATCCTTATGTCCGGCATCGCCTCATTGCCACTCAAACTTTAGAAGCTCTAAGACTTATTAAGCCTTTAGCGCCAACACTGCCGCCAATAGCTGGTGCAAAGAAAAAGGAAATACACGGTTATACGAAGAGGATGGAGGCTTATATAAAGCTGACCCAAAAACAGGCGTCGTTAAATTTGTTACTTGTCATGGAATCGGCTTATATGGCAGAGGCTTATTTAAATCTCATATTGGCAGTCTTCATGCGGGAAGAAGTGAAGCTTTCACAGTCAATATATATGGAGACATTAATGCGTAAATGGAGATCAAAAATCGAGCGGTTGCATTTAGACTGCAACTCTATCAAGAGCCCTGCTAACTTAGGGGATTCGCGTGTGCGCGATGCAAAAACGATGTTCGATTTGAGGAATAGAGTTGCACACTCTTATCCCGATACAAAAGATTTGAAGCTTGGGACAATGTGGTTCCACCAATCTTATCCTATACTCCCCAAAGCAGTATCCTTTGAGAGTTTCACCATTGCTCTTAGCAATCAGCTTCCGTCTGTGGATGACGCAATCTTCTGTATGAAAGCGGCGGATCAACTGATAGCATTTCTGAGTGAACTTATCGACGATCGTTTTGTGAAGGGCTTCAAATTATTGGCTGAGGCAAACCCTTTGGGATTTAACGAGACAAAAAAAATATACGGCGTTCCATTTGGGCAAAAAGTTATCTTTGCATTTTTCGGGGCAAATTGATGCACAGCAATCGGGTTTTGGGAGTCTAGGGTGATGCTGTGGAAGGTTTGGACAACATTACATAACATTGCTCGGTTGTATTGAGCCTAAGCGCCGGCAGCCACGCGGGCGCATCTTGGGGGCAGGGGGGTGTCGTAAGACTCCCCCCGTTCTATTTCTAGCCAATCGGTGACGGCTCCTGGAATGCCTTCCTGGTGCGCCTGCTTGACATAAACGTAACGTCATGGTTACTATTGGTCCATGAGTAAACGAAAAAATACTGCGCCATCACTTCCACAGATGGAGATGCCCGATATCGTGGGCCTGCCGCGCAATTGGGACATCCTTATCGAGTATCTTCGCCAGCGACGCTACACCTCAGGCGATATTGAAGCCTGCATCGGGGTGTCGCGTAAGGTCCTTAAGGATTGGGATAGGGCGGGTATTTTGGAGCAGCTCTATCAGGGGCTTGGATCTGGTCGTGGAGATGAGCGGTTTGGAAAATGGCGACTCTTTTCCATTTTCGACATTTGGAACCTCGCATTTTATAAGCGCCTCCGGGATGTCGGGATTGATATCGCGAGATTACGAGGGGTGAAGAAAGCGAACCCGAATGAGGTATTTGAGGGAGGGCTTATTCAGTGGTGGTTCTATCAAGCTTTGCCCTCCTGGATCTATCGCCAGCCGTATTGGATACATAGCGACCTCGAAAAAGATGTCGGCTATACCTCCATCGAACGGAAAAACGCGGCGATTTATTTCGTTCGCATTCCCCACGTCGAGTCCATGGGAGGGGATCTCTTTATTACGGTTAACCTGGTTCCGCTCATGGATAAGGTCATGATATTGAACGGCCCGCTTCAACTCACCTTGGACAAAATAAAAGGAATCACGGTTCGGATAGAGGAGCAAGAGCTTCGGCTTGAGCCGTTGCCGAAGCCTGAAGACCAATGAACGTCGAACAGATGGTGTATAAACTCCTCCTGCACGGAATCGACACGGTGCAGTGTGCCTACTATCTAACCCCGCCTGCCTCGAAATACCTCGACTTCAGAACCCTCGCCGTCATCAAGGAACAGCTTCGGATGAATAAGAGTCGGGAGCCTCGGGCCGTGAAGCTCGGCAATACCGAGTTCTTTATCCATCCGTATGGCAGCAGCTCAGGTTTCCCCTTCGTGCTTTCGAATGAGGATTTCAAAATTGAACTGGGAGAGTTTAACAATCCCTCCTTTTTCGTGACCTATCGAAGCCAAGCCCTCTGGCGACAATCGGCTTCAATTCTCCATGACAAGTTTGTGGCCTGGGCCATGTCGGTCGGCTGTGAAATGCAGCAACCCGAAAGCCTTTCTCGGGTGGATTTCTGCTTCGACTATTCCCTGGCCGAGCGGGACTTTGGCGCAGATTCCTTCGTGAGCCTGTCGGACAAAGATAGCCAGCATCGAGAGAACGGCACCGTTCAGACCTTTACCTTGGGCAAGGGGGATGTGGTGCTTCGGGTCTACGACAAGATTGCGGAA
This sequence comes from Nitrospira sp., assembly GCA_024998625.1. Lineage (GTDB taxonomy): Bacteria > Nitrospirota > Nitrospiria > Nitrospirales > Nitrospiraceae > Nitrospira_A. The sequence continues at coordinate 47,611 of JACOEL010000013.1, forward strand.
ATCCGGCAGCAAAGCGCCAAGGTCTGGTTTCACGAGTTGTGGGGGCAAGATGAGCATGTTTGGCGGATCGAATGGCAAGTCCGGAAGGCACTGCTGAAAGGGTTCTCGATTCGAACGTTTGTGGATCTGCAGGAGCGGCAAGGGGCCTTGCTGCATTTCTTGGCTGAAAGCCACGATACGTTGAGGATTCGGACGGAGGACAGCAATCGGTCAAGGTGGCCTCTGCATCCTCTGTGGATTGATCTCCAGCAGCGGATTGCAGCTCTGCACAGGCTAGAAACCAAGCACCTTGACGGCAAAGATCTGGTCCTCGATGAACGGCTCATGAGGCTCACGATCAGCATCTATGGGTACCTGAAGCGGATGGCGGCCGTTTCCTGTGTGAAACACGAACAGGAGATGATGACGGAAGAAGAGGCTTTTCAGCTTCTTGGAGAGCGGCTCCGTCGTCTGTTTGATCCACTGAGCTGGAAGGCCGATGTGCGCAAGCGCATGAAGGCCATTGAGTTGGGGGAATGGTGAAGAAGGCCGAGGTCCTAAAACTGGTTCATGGTCATGTGACGCATGTGTTGCTTGTCGCCCAAGCCTCTTTGCCGTCAAGCCAGTTTCAGGCCTTTCGGACGGTGGTGCTCAATGAATTCGGACGGAACGGGTTGGAAGGGGAGTTGGAACGGTTGGAGTATCAGATAGGGGCTGAGGAACGGAACGGAATGGGCCGGAATATATGATGCACGAAAGGCGGTGGCCCATGCGTGTCCCATGAGGTTGAACCGAGCAACATTACGGTACGTTTCAACGTGGAATTGATCGAAGTGACCGACGCCGAGGTGGAGCTGATTGAAGCGTCCCTTGGCGAGCTGATTCCTGCACTGTTAGCGAACCAAGAGGAAGAAGGGTAAGGCCATGATTGTCGCGCTCTATGCACGGGTTTCGACGAGTAAACAGGCGGAGAAAGATCTCTCCATTCCAGACCAACTCAATCAGATGCGGGCTTGGTGTCAGGCTAGCGGCCATACGGTGGGTGCGGAATATGTGGAGCCTGGCGCGTCGGCCACAGACGACCGGCGCCCGGTCTTTCAGCGCATGATTGGTGAAGTGTGTGTAAAACCTTCCCCCTTTGAGGCCATTGTGGTGCATAGCTTTTCTCGCTTCTTCCGGGATGCAATCGACTTTGGGATGTATGAACGGAAGCTGAAGAAATACGGGGTATCCGTGCAGTCCATCACTCAGCAGACCAGTGATGATCCTTCCGGTGAGATGATGCGCCAAATGATTAGTGTGTTCGATCAATATGCGAGCAAAGAAAATGGCAAGCATACGCTGCGGGCTATGCGTGAAAATGCCAGGCAGGGTTTCTTCAACGGTTCGCGTCCTCCGGTGGGCTACCGCACGGTGGAGGTAGAACTTCCCGGCAACAAGGGGAAGAAAAAACGGTTGGAAGTGGAAGATAGTGAAGCGGTCGTGGTGAACCGAATCTTTCAATGGTACCTGCATGGAGATCGAGGCCGGGAGCTTGGGCTATATGGGGTGGCGGCGCGTTTGAATGAACAAGGTGTCCTCATTCGGGGCCGCCAATGGACCAAGGGCCGTATCTATGAGGTTTTGACCAACCGGGCCTATATCGGTGAGCACTATTTCAACAAATACGAAAAGCGAGGCAGGGATGTTCGGCGGATGAAGCCACGGGAGGAATGGGTGCCGGTCAAAGTCGAACCCATTGTGAACCAGGACCTGTTCGTGGCCGTGAAAGAGAAGTTGGAATCCAGATCCCCTGAGAAGGTTCCGCCGCGGGTCGTCAATTGCCCTACGCTTCTTACTGGATTACTGAAATGCGGGGTTTGTGGGTCCGGGATGACGCTGGCAACCGGCAAAGGTGGGAAGTATCGCTATTACAAGTGTTCAAGTCGGATTCTCAAGGGGAAGGACACCTGCGCAAGCGAAAACCTCCCCACTGAGCTGGTTGATCGGCTCGTTCTGACCTCGTTGGCAGACAAGGTCTTTACGCCCTCACGAGTCCAAGCCATGTTGGAAGGGCTTAGGAAGCGTTTGAGGCTGTCCCAAACCGATTATGAGGGGAAATTGAAGCAGTTGACCAAGGAAGTCGAAAGCCTGCAACACAGAAGCAATCAGCTCTATGAGGCGGTAGAGAAGGGTTTGTTACCGATGGACGAGACGTTGACCGCTCGGGCCAACAAAATACAGGCTCAGCGGCAGGCCTTATTGCTCGAAATAGCGGGGCTTCGACGGCTGAAGCAAATGCCTGTGGATGCGCTTGGAGAGAAGAAGGTGCAGGGCTTTATCACGGTCTTGCGTGAACGGTTAATCGAGAAAGACCGCTCCTTCAGCAAGCACTATCTCAAGCTTCTCGTCGATGAGATCCGGTGTCTCGATAAACAGCTTGTGATGAAAGGGAGCTATGCAGCGCTTGCCAAGATGGTTGGAGAAACTAAAAAGGGCACCCCAGATAGTGGAGTGCCCAGTTTTGGTCTAGATTGGCTCCCCGGTCTGTATCCTCGTCGGACGCTCCGGTTCGCATTAATGATCAGGTCACGACCGCTATCCATAACGCCGAAAAACTGGATTGAGGGAAAATCGACTAGTTAAAAAAAAGGGCACTGGTTTAGCACCGGTGCCCTTTAGCAAATATGCGATAAGCGCGCTCACTCTACAAAGTCTATATAACTCCCAAAACTGTTGTCCGCCAAAACTGCCTGGTTGGTTGGCGCACCCACCATGGTGACGGAATTCAATTCTTCGGCCACTATTGGAATATTTGAAGGCGCAGAGGTGCTGCTAAACCGATCAGGAAGAATGGATGGCGTATGATGCCATTCGTTCGTCTGTGACATCACCCTTACTGAGCAATACAAATTTTGAGTCTGCCTTGGTGTTTTCATAAGGACCCTCATGATACCAGGCTTAGGTTAATATTAGCTAACCGAAGGTTACGCAACTGTTATGCCAAAATGATAGCGTAGAACCCTATGATATAACGGGCCGTCCCTAAAGAAGGGGGCGCAACGATGCGGAAAAATGGTACACATGTGGGAAAATAATTCCTAGGACAGAGTAACAGGGATATATAGCCGACAGTGTTATTCTCCTTGCCAACCTTGAGAATGAGTGATCATTTGTACGGTAGTAACGCCATTGGTCCCTTTTGCTCCTGAAAGTTGATAGTTTAATGAAAAGACATCGGTTCTAAATGAACTCTCGACGAAGGCAAGTTTTGCCTTACTCATTGGAGTTAAGGCTTGCTGGCCTGGCTGCATTTGTGGATTTAGAGCAACGAATTCAGATGCCACATTGAATGGTTCCTCAGTTTTAATCTCGCGTTCGTAATCTAAATAAAGTTTCCACATCGCTTCTTCGACGGAGGGACTTGGGTCCTCTACGGTCGCTAGACCTAAATCTCTTGCTTCCCTACGATTAATAGGATGTCCATGGTAAAAAAGCTTGGAAGTAAAATTGTCCACTATCTCACTTATTTTATGAGCATCCCTCTGTCCATCCATATGCAACGAAAGCAACTTCTCGGCCATCATTCTCGATTGTGAAAGAGATCTTTTCACATTTCCAAGGGCCAATGGGTGAACTTTATCTGACAATTTGTTGAAGGCCTGAACCAACTCTTCCTCATGCTGGATGCCGGCATCCTCTTTAATCAACGCGATGTATGCCGTAACATCTTCTACACTGATACCGATACGTTGACCCCCTTCGACCGGGTTAAAAGAGTTGGTAACAGTGGGGTCAGTCGGTCCAAGCATGCCCATTGGGTGCATAATAATACTGTCCGCACCGAGAGCAGTAAGAGTGGCAGCACTGAAAGCGCGATAGGGAACCAATACGGAGAATTTTTCAGCATATTCTCGAATGAGCGTAACCAATCGCCAGGGAACGATTCCGTCCCCACCATTACTACAAAGGAATAGATCAACTTTGATTTTCCCATCCGAAGATTTCACGGCCGACAAGTGATCGAATATTCGTCTGACCGAATCAATAGCCATCTGCACTTCCAATTGCTGACGAGTACTCGTTATATAGGAGATTAAACAAGTTCCTCTCTCAGCCTCGATTGATCTAATAAGCTGTAGACGCTCAGCCTTCGCCATGCCGTTTCACTCCAATGGTTCTCAGGGCGCCCACTCGCTGGGCGCGCATAATATCGTACTACCATTACTCTGGAGTCAAGGCTTAGCGCACCCACTTTGATGCGGGCATGGAAATTCCAACAATGGTGGTATTACCTCAGCTAGAGCTTGATTCCACAGAATGCTTCTATAGGACTGAGGCTATACCCTGGCGGTAATTGTGATTCTACTTTGACCATATGAATCAAGTGAAGCGGGGGCTTCGCCCCCGAGCCCCCCGGCCGTCCGGTCCGTTTGGTCCGGAACGGCCGGCGGGTCTCCGTGGACGACCTAAGCTGCATTAATTTGATCATCCTGGTTGTATGGTCCCCTCTTGATTGGTTGCCTAGGCATGACAAGAGTCCAAGGGGACGGCCAAGCTAGCGCATCGCCGTCAGCCTTTGTGAAGGCTCATCGCCCCTCTCACCCCTTAGAAGCAGAGGGGGGGTGACAGGGCAGAGAGCATACGGAATCAATGAGACGAATGTAGGAAGTCAGCTGTCGCGTGGTGTGGCCACCCCTTCTGATTCAAGGTGGCCACTATGCAATGAAATTACGGTGAACAAAGACTAGCGACTGAGGATCTCGAGGATCTCGTCCAGGGGGCGGATGGTTCCCAACAACAAGGGATCACCAAAACGCTTATTGTGTCGATTCTCTTTGACCTTGAGCAGCCCGATGACGAGATTGTTAAAGTCGTCTAGCTTGGATGTCTCAAAATAGGTGATAAAATCCCAATCATCCAACCCGCTTGCGTGATACAGCTTCCGTTTGACGGTCTTCAAATAGCTCACAGTGGCGTCGGTATGCTCTTTCATCATGCCGTTTCGAGCATCTTGCCCAGAGATCCACCACTCTGCGTCCTTGCGTATAGGAACAACGATGACGTACGGACTGCCCTGGGGCGGCGGTGTTTTCAATTCAGCCTTCAATTCCTCAGGAAAGCTGGGCACATACGCCAACGCCTTTGTGATGCCATTGAAGGTATATGTGTTTTTTAAATGTTTGCCTAGAGTAGTGCCCATTAAATCAATGAGAAAGTTTTGGTTGGACAGTATCTCCGGAGAGTGGATGCGCACTAGAAAATCGGCCTTCTCAACGAGCCCTCTCAGCAAATAGGCATCGGTGATGACTGTCTCGCTATGTTTTTGGAACACGGCCTTCATTTCCGACACTGCAGACATCCTTGCAGGCTTATCCAGCTTCCACCAGTCCTCATCGACCTGGAAAACCGCGAAGGTTCCATAAACGCCTGGGTCCTTAAGCAGCTTATCCCGATCCATGGCCGCCTCACTCACCAATGAGAGGAGGGGAAGCAGGCAGGTTAAAAGCGTCAACATGGCAATTTGACTGAGTTTCTTCATAGATTCATTTCTCCTTTTGGTGAGAATCGCTGCGTTGACGACACCACTTATAAAGGATAGGCATCTCTTCTCACAGCGGTCTCACGAAATGGTCACATTTTTATCACGCCAGTATGGGGGTAGCAGAGCCTTGAACAACGACATTAAGAGCGAGCAGTAGCTAATTCAAAGCTAATGGAGGTTCCAACGTTGGGGCTGCTTTCTGCCCGAATTGTACTTCCATGAAGCTCAATAATTCGCTTTGTGATGGCGAGCCCAAGTCCGGCTCCTCCAGATTGGTCTTCCCGATTCGCTTTATAAAAGCGGTCAAATATATAAGGAAGGTCGTGTGCTTCAATGCCGCAACCCGTATCATAAACGCATACCATGACTGAGCCGGGTTTCGGGCTTAACGAAACCACAATTGTACCGCCGGCTGCAGTGTAACGTGCGGCATTCTGAATGATGTTCTCCAACGCCCGCTCGATGAGGCCGATGTCGGCCTCTACAAATGGAAGATCGCTTGGAAAATTGCTGTTCAAAGCTATCCCCTTGTTCGCAACGGTGAGTTGAAACTTTTGACACACATCCTGCACGAGCTCGGCTATAGAAAATTCTTCGCGTTGTATACTGGCTTCACGTGAATCCAAGCGAGCCAGTTCAAAAAGCTCTCCCACCAGTTCCCTCAGCCGTTCGCTTTGCTTTAGAGCAATGTCTAAAAAGGTCCGATGTTCCTCTTGGGTAAGCGTTCCTTCCTTCATCAACAATGTCTCTAAGTATCCATGAAGAGATGCCAGGGGTGTCCGCAAATCATGAGACACGTTGGCCACTAACTCACGCCGAAGGACGTCTGTCTGCTTGAGAGTGGCCACTTGCTGAAGAATGCGTTGCACCATCCGATGGAACGTTGTCCGAAGTCGATCTATCTCATCACCTTGCCGCTCTGGAATAAGGTCCTGCGGTAGTACCCCTGCGCTTGCTGAAAAATCGTTCTTCGCAAATGTTTCCATCGTCAATGCCAGCTTAGTGAGTCTCCTTGTAAGCATGTTGAAAAGAAAAAGACCGGCCAAGAGAGCGAACAGTAGGCCAGTGAGTGCCGTCCAGACGCTCAAACGGAGAATGTAGCTCCGTCGCAGCATGTCGACCACGGAGTCATATTCTTCTCCGCCCAGAACAATGTACAGATAGCCCGTTGGCTCTCCTGATAAGGGTATCGGAGCGGCGGAAAAAACCTTTTTGCGAGAAGCATCGCGGGGATCATCGCCGAGAATAGGGAATGCATCCGTTTGAGCCAGAAAGTTCTGGATTGGATCTAGTGATACAGACGAGCGTTTGACCTTCTCAGGAGGAGCGGAGAAGTTAGTTATAATCCCGTTCGCATCAAGCAAGTACATTTCAATGCTTGGATTGACAACCATGAGCAGATGAAAGAGTTCTTTGAGCGCATAGGGGCTGACCTCTCCTTGGCTACTCAGCAGCTGATCAGCAACGATGTTTCTAGCCAGGCTGCGGTTCAGCTTCTGATTGACCTCCTGCTGATACATGCCGGTCGTGAAGACCGTAAGCAGGGTATATAAAAGCCCAACGGCGCAAAATAATAGAAGCCAAACGAGGGCGAGTTTGCCGTAAAGCGACCGCGTCATGATCAGTTCCCTAGTCCTGATGTTCCTAGTTCACAGAATTTGTACCCGACGCCCCACACGGTCAGAATAAATTCGGGGTTGGCGGAATCCTTTTCGATCTTGCTGCGCAATCTGTTGATATGCGAATTCACGGTATGCTCATAGCCGTCGTGACCATATCCCCAGACCGCATCGAGAAGCTGAGATCGAGTATAAACACGGCCAGGATGGAGGGCGAACTGAAGGAGTAAATCGAATTCTTTGGCCGTGAGATCGACGGGATCGCCTCTCACGACCACCTTTCGTTTCTCAATATCGATGTAGAGCCGGTCCCCTCGTATAATTTTCTGCAGGTCCTGCGTCTTATCGCTGAAGGCTTCTGAACGGCGGAAGAGGGCCTTAATCCGCGCGAGCAATTCCCGAACACTAAACGGTTTGGTTACATAGTCGTCAGCGCCCACTTCCAGCCCGAGGACACGGTCCAGTTCCGATGATTTCGCCGTCAACATGAGGATGGGTGTATAAGTGGAAAGCGATCGAATCTGACGGCATATCTCTAACCCGTCGATGCCGGGAAGCATCACATCGAGAATAATAAGGTCATAGATCTTCGAGCGAACAGACTGAAGACCATCCTTTCCAGTTCTGGCAATGTCTACGGCGTAGGCTAGATCGGTCAGATGCATATTCAAGAGCCGACCAATATCCAAATCGTCTTCAACTACAAGGATGTGTTTCGCCATGTCTGCCTGCGCCGAGAGATAATGAGAAATGCCTTAGCATAGCGCCCATCACAAAATCATCACAGACCGGCCTCTACGCATACTTTGTTGAATCGCACCATGCAGAGCCTAGAAGCGGAATCTGCGTGTGGTAAGTCCAGCACAGGAACAGCAGAGCCAAATTTCTCGCATGACATTGTCGGTGTGATAGCACAGACGGCCCCATGTTCGATCTGCTTGGCAAAACTCACAGAGCCGTTCTTTACCGTGTTCAGAGCACAGCCAGCCCTTTCGAGCCCGATCATAAATGGTGCCAGTTCGCCCACAGTAAGTGGGTCCGAACAGGGAAGTGATCCTTTTGACACAAGGATTGCTCATGGCTGACTCGATATGAGGCCTTTTCCAAGAACAAGTTGCAAAACAAAGCCGTTGTAGAGAATCGCATGCCCAGCCAGCAGGTCTTCCCAGGTTTTGTATAGAACGACGCGAGGGATCTCTAGCTCACCTCGAATCCGCCGGAAGACGTTCCGACTGGACCATTGATTCCTCATCTCTTCCCATAAGGTGCTCATCGGGAAGCCCAACGAACGTTTCCAGGACCAACACATGTTCACGTACCCCGATTGGTCTTGAACATATTGGCTGATGACATACCGGCTCAAACGATTGCGAGACCGCTGGCCAGGCTCATAGGCCTTAATCCAGACAACTGGAGCTCCGTGCAGCGCTCTCCATTGGGCTGAAAGCCAGGACTGGGCAATCCAGAAGTGCCGATGACGCTCGCCATCTGGAACTCGCCACGCCCAAAAGATATGTAGGACTCCATGGCCCTCTTGTGTGCGCACTTGATAATATTCCATCCCTCGATAACCAAGCTGACGCTCGATTCGTTGGCGTAATTGCTTATGATGATAGGTCAGTTTGTCGGCCTGTCCACCTTCGGCTGTAGAGAGCGTGACCCAAAGCACCTGAAAGTGATGGGCTTCCCAAAACCACAACAGCGAACGTATGCGCTGATAGCCTCGCTTTTGCTTGCGAGACCATTCCGGTCTTACAGGACGGTCGATAGAACGAGCTGCTTCACCACTTGTCTTGAACCAAGAAGGAAAGCGTTCAGACATGAAAGCGCTCCCGCTGTGAGGGTTGTGCTGGGCTAGATGGGGAAACACGTTCTGGCAGGACAACGGAAGATCTCATGGGCTCAGATATCCGTCTGGCACCCTGAAGCAGCAACGTCTGCAAGAGGGCGATGCACTCTTTCCGTGCCTGCGAATCGATTGGAACGAATTGAATTTCAATCTTCATTGTGATGCCCATTGGGCAACATATCGGTATCACAAAACTCAATGGGGCCCAATGTGTATTCAGGCTGTAACTGAAACAGCTCATCGACTGTGCAGTCGAAAAATTGCGCGAGTGCTAAGGCTACCGCGAGGCTCGGAAGGGCTTTCCCCTGTTCCATTCTCGTGACATAGGAACGACTGACGCCGATTCTGCGTGCCAGGGCTGCCTTTGACAGGCCACGTTGCGTTTGTCGAGCTCGCCATTCTTTGAGGTGGTTCTTGATCATCATCGTCCTCCGTTAAGGGCCACTATAGAGATGCGTTGCCCAATGGTCAATAGATGGAGGTATTTTGTGTTGACTAGAAGACAACAAATCAGATATAGCTTCTCCTATGATCAATCCCAACATGAATCGAGAGTCCACGCAGGTCCCACACGGATTCCGCGCCCTGGTCAAAAAACGAATGGAGGCCGTCAACCTCAGCCTCAGGACCGTCGCGAGTGAAGTCGGGATTTCACCAGCTTATTTGTCACGATTGTTATCCGGCGAACGAGGCCTTCCGTCCGACGATACGCTCATTTGGAAACTGGCCGAGGTCCTGCAGATAGATCCACCTGAACGACTGCTTGTCGAGGCGAAACGTGTGCCGGACATATTGCTCCCAGCATTGCTCAGTGCGCACCAAGCCGCCTCCAAGGCGGATCTGAAGGAAGCGATGAAGCAGTTACAGGCGGTCATCCTGAATCAACGAAAGAAGCGAGGGCGTCAATGAAGGGTCTACCTAGTCTGCTCGCTTCGTTTATCCAGTGGTTGCGACGACCGGAGCGCTTTATTCATAAACTCCAATCCATCTACCCGAAGGGGCAAATGGTGCCCTTCCATCAGCATGAGGAAATGGCCGGGAATCAAGGCGTGGAAGTTCTCGAAACAACCTTCGGCCCGAACATTGATGGGATGACAACGCGAGACGGCGAGCAGGTGATGATTGTCCTTCGTAGAGGACTGAACCCATTGACACGTCAGTTTGTCGTCGCCCACGAACTGGGGCATGTACAATTGCACCTCCCTGAGATGAACGAAGTAGACGCGTATCGATCCACATCGCCCAACGATCATCGAGATATCGAAGCAGACGCATTTGCGCTGGTCTTTCTTATCGGATCGCTGCCGAAGGAGCGGCTCGCTCACGAGGTGTTCCTCTATGTCTTGAACAATCGCGGGCTGGCCTGGCGTGCATTCCGCGTGATTTGCTATCTGTCCTGGTACAAGCAGAGAATTCATCTAGCGAACTGGCTCGAACGCCACTTGGTAGGCTTTCACGCAAAAGGAACCGCATAATGGCCGCGACACTCGCTCCCACGATTTGTGGCCTCTACACAAGGGTCTCCACTCGTAATCAAGCCGACACGGAATACAGTTCTCTCGAAACCCAGCGCGAAAAGCTCGAGGCGTACTGTAAAAGCCAAGAGCAATATGTCGTCTATCGCGTCTATGAGGACGCCGGCTTTTCTGCCGACTCAATGAACCGCCCTGCATTGAAGGAGTTACTCCAAGATATCCGTGCTGGTCGGATTAGCTGTGTACTGGCCTATAAGATCGATCGATTGACCCGGTCTGTGAAAGATTTTCATGTTTTGATGGACCTGTTCGACCGGCACGGAGCTAAGTTTGTATCCATCACGCAGAGTCTCGATACCCATCATCCGATGGGACGATTGTTGCGGAATATCTTATTAGATTTTGCTCAGTTTGAACGGGAAATGACGGCGGATCGCACCCGAGACAAGATGCAACAACGGGCTACGAAGGGATTATGGAATGGGGGTAATGTTCCCTTTGGCTACCAGAATGAAGGCAAGCGCCTCGTGAAGCATCCCCAAGAGTCTCTCTATGTGCAGTTTATGTTTCAGTTCTTTACTAAAGATCCCTCACTAGCTCGCCTGCGTGACGAATTACATCTCCGAGGCTGGTATTCTCGCTCTGGAAAGCCATGGGGCAAGATGTCGCTCGATTATATCTTGAGAAATCCCACCTATTACGGACAGGTACAGTTTAATGACCAAATCTTTCAAGGCGAGCATCCGGCGCTAATTGAAGAAGGCCTGTACCATAAGGTGCAGGCACTCGCCCGTGAACATACCCGTGTTGAAACGAAGTTCCAACGGACGTTTCTGCTAAAGGGGTTGTTGAAGTGCAGCGTGTGTCAGTCGGTCATGACTCCCCACTACACACAGAAACGCCGGAAAGATCAGTCAATTAATCGGATTGCATATTATCGATGCTCGAAAACTATGCATCACAACAATACAGTCTGCACCGTGAAAGCTCTCAATGCGAACGAGGTCGAGCGGCAAGTCATCGAACATCTGGCCGAACTGAGCCAACATGCCGAATGGGTCACAACTACCGTGGAGGACTTGAATCGAGATCAAAAAGAAAGGGTCCGTCCGCTGGAGCAGGAGGCCATTCGTTTGACGGCAGGGCTCAACAAATTGGAACGGGAGATTGATCGGTTGGTCCGAGGAGTAGGGCAGGGGACCGTATCAGTCCAGCGCCTTGAACAAGAGATGCACCGTCAGCACAAAGAGCAGCAGAGTCTAGAAGCGCAGTATCAAGCAGTCCATCGTCAGATCCAAGAGCACCTAGCCAGGGAGTATGACTCAGAGGTTGTCATCCGCAATCTCCAAGATTTTCAAAGAGTTTTTGCCGCGTTACTACCCAAGGAACAAGCAGAGGTGCTTCGATGTCTCGTAAGGGATATCGACGTATACCCCGACAAGCTTGTCTTCAACATCTTTGAGCTTGCCGAGATAGGGACGAGTTCGAAGAAGCGTACAGGTTGGCTCCCCGGGCAGGACTCGAACCTGCGACCAGCCGGTTAACAGCCGGCTGCTCTACCAACTGAGCTACCGGGGAACAAAGAGATTCAAGATAATCGTCGGCATTCTAGCAAAACTATGGAGAGAAGGGGGAGACTTTTTTAGATGCCGAAATCATTAGTTTCGTCCTCGTCTGATGAGGCGTCCGTATTTCCTTCCGCCAGCGCGGCAAAATGTTTTGCCCAGGTGAGGTAGAGATTCCCGCTATCCCGCATTGTATCGGCGGCTTTAGTGAGCTTTGCAGCTAGTTCAGGGTCTTTTCCTCCGGCATGTATGGCCGCGGCTTGTCGCTGAATGGCCTTGGGATATTCGTTCAACAGGCCGGCGATATCACGTAGCAGTTCATCGAGCACATTGTCTTCTCGTTCCATGGGATCCTCTCAGTGCTCAGTTCAAGAAAAAGCCCCATAGCGTGGGACGCTATGGGGCCTTGCGACAACGCGACTCGCTACCCTTGGTAGGCTTGTCCGAGGCCTGCGGACTCGCCCTTGTGGCTCATCAGCTGCCCAGTGGCGCTGACTGCCTGCATCTCGATCGCCTCGTGTTTGGCTGCGTTGCAGACAACGACGCAGAGCTCGCATCCCTTACAACGATCAATTGTAACTTCCGCCACCATTTTGGTCGAGTTAAGGTCCAAGCAGTTGGCTTCCGGACAATACATGATGCAGAGGCGGCAGCCCTTCTTGGCCACGCACTTCTCGTCGATCACTTGCGCTACGTTATACATGCGACGTGGTTCCTTCTCTCGTTAAGCTGCAACGGCAGGATTGCCAACCCGCAACTCGACCTTGTTCTTGTCAGCCCATTCGCTTGCGATTTCGTAGGCTCGCTTGACTGTTGCCAGGTTCTTCGCCAATAGCATTTCTTTCTTGGCGAACTTCTTTTTGATTGCTTCGTCCAAGGAGGCGGTACCACCGGATGCCACAAACTTCTTGCCGAATCGTTCTTGCAAGGCGCCGTCGAGGGCTTCCATTGAGACGCATTTGGTAATACCGGCTACCGAACCGATCATCGACATATTGGTTGAGAGTTCAGTACCGGCGACTTCGATCGCGAGCTCGGTTCCTGCAATGTAGAACAAGGCCACGTTCAGGTCCTTGAGGCGATTGATATCTTCTTCTGACAAGAGAGGCTGGGCTGAGTTGATGATGACGACCCCCCCCTCTTTGACACCGGAGTAAAAGGGCATGGTGTAGCTCTTGCCCATGGTAATGACTTGAGGGTGAAACACTTCGATCACATCGGGAAATACCAATTCACCGCGGTCATAGATCCGTTCAATCCCGATCCGACAGTAACTTTCAGCGGGAGCCATTCGTTTCTCGGCGCCAAAAAAAGGATTCGAAATGGAAAACTTTCCATCTCGGTTGGCGGCCATGGCCATTACGTGGGCTGCCGTTACGGCGCCCTGCCCACCCAACCCGGACATGCGGATATTCAGTCTTTTCTTGATCATGAGCGACCTCCGATTCCTTAAGCTTTGCCCGCTAACTGTTTTGCAGCGGCTTTGCGTTCCTTGTCCTTAGCAGCCAGTTCAGCCAGGAACTGCTTCGCCGGCTCACTGACATACTCCTTATAAGCAAATCGCTCAGTGGGCTTTTCAGAGTCACGCATTTCCTGGAGACCTTCCATGCTGTTCTTGCCGATTTCAAGAATGCACGGCGTATACAGCTGGATATATGTAGGTCCAATCTCACGTGCGATAAGGACGGAATTCCGAATCACCTTTTCCACAAGTGACGGCTTGCTCACTGTGCAGTTTACGACGTAGTGACAGCCGGACTCTCGGGCAATTTCAGGCAAACGGACTTTATCGAACAGTTTTCCAACTGGGGCCATCTTGGCAACGAAGCCTTTTTGCATCAGGCCGCTCTCCTGGCCGCCGGTATTGGCGTACAGCTCATTGTCGAAACAGATGGTCGTGAACTTTTCCTGGCGGAACCAGGCTTGCAGGGTCATGTCCAAGCCGATATCCACCGTTGCACCATCACCTGCCAGGACGACCACGTCTTTCACTCGGTCAGGAAATCTCACGCTCAGGGCTCGCTTCAGCCCGGATGCAATGGCGTTTTGATTGCCAAAGAGGGAGTGAATATTGTGTACAGCTACCATGGGGAACACGAGGCTGGTACAGCCTGTGGAACCGACCATTACCGTATCCTCAGGGTTTGGGAGTGAGGCCAGGATATAGCGGAAGGCCATGGATTCAGGGCAACCGGCGCACAAGGAATGTTGCTCAATCAGTTCTTTAGAGGTTCCAATATCTTTCCAGCCACGGTCTTCTTTCCCATAGGTCGCGCTTTGAACGAGGTCCTGATAGTCCGACGGCATGATGTCATATAGGTCCGGCGAAATTTTGATTCGCTCTTTGCTCATGTATGCCTCCTCAAGGCTTGTCTATCGCGTAATGATGGCTCAATGGACGGTTTCATAGCTCATCTAACTATCAGCTACCTCTGCCAGCGAGTGACTCGGAGCGTAAGCCTAGAGCCGTTTTGATCTCTGAGGCGATGATTTCTGGTGGCATGGTCATTCCGCCACACACGTGCGGGCCGGCATGAACGCGCTCGCTGTTAGGGATGGTGGCTTTGATTTCTTTTGCCAGCCAGCCCGTCACGTTAAACTCTGGCACAAAAATGTGTTTCGCATTCTTGGTCGCCTCGCGAATTTCCTCTCCGGGCCAGGGACGGAGTGACTTCACCTTCACTAGTCCGCAACGCACACCTTCGTCTTCGAGCAGGCGAATAGCTTCTCGACCCTGTGAGACCGCAGTGCCTGATGCAACAATCACGACCTCAGCATCGGTGTTTTCCGTATCGATCAGGCCATTGATCCACTTGATCGTGTGCTTCCGAGAGCGTTCAACCGCCGCCCAAATTTCTTGTTGCCAGGAAGCGTGAGTGGCATAGCTGATGTAGTTGCTCTTCATAATGAACGGGTCACGCATCATTCGGACCGGCGGACACTCCATGTCCATGCAAGGCACGGGTGAGCGGTAGGGATCGTAAGGTGGAAGGCACATATCTGCTGGAGTGAGGTTCACGACGTCCTTCGTATGGGTCACAAAGAAGCCGTCACAGCATAGCGCCAGTGGTAAATGTACTTCCGGCTCTTCCGATACCATGAAGCCTTTGAGGATCCAATCGAAAAAGTCCTGTGCCGTTTCTGCGTGCCAAACCAGCATACCCGTATTTAGCAGGTAGGAGATCTCAATCGTATCCGGCTGAATCGACAGTGGGGAGTTGATGCCACGACACGTGACGATCATTTGAATCGGTAGACGTGCACCTGCCCACATAGGAAAGTTTTCCATCGCGCGCATAGTGCCGGGTCCTGCCGTCGTCGTGAAGACCCGTGCGCCACCAAAGGCAGCGCCGGCACATTGAGACATAACGGCAAACTCGCTCTCTCCTCGGAAATAGTCGCCGATATAGCCTTCAGCAAACAATTCGCCGATGAGGGCAGCAGCTTCGCTTTGAGGGGTGATGGGGTAGGCAATCATCACGTCGCAGCTTGCACGCCGCAAGGCTTCTTTAATGACCTCACTGCCGGTATAAAAAGACGGGCTGCGAGGGGCCTCGTGCATCATCTTCCAGGCATCTGTATACGTCTGGCCCTTTTTATTCTGTGTCCCGATGTGGGATTTTATTTCCGCCATGGACTCGGCCTCCTTTTAATCGTTAGAAGTGCTTGAAGCCACTTAGTTTGACGCGCTGGTCTTTGCTGTGGTCAGCCGCGGTTTGACCGTGCCCTTGAGTTTACGGATCCATTCGCCTAACTTGAGAATTTTCTCAACAGAGGCATCTCTAAAGGAGAGCATGGCATCTTCATGTCCTGCCTGGGCGCACATCGCGACGGTATAGCAGGACGTTCCGCCTCGGATAATCTTAAGCGACAGATTCGCTTGATGGCAGTGCACGCCGATGAACATGCAGCAGTCAATCTTGTTATGCCAGATGGTCAGGTTCGGGTGGTTGGGATTGATTTCCACTTCGGGATTGATCTTCGGATACTTCGGACGATAGTCCGGCATCGGAATCAGCATCGGCTTCTGCCCGGGCTGAACGCACTCCTTCAAAATTTCGTACAGCTTTCTGACGGCAGCGGCCTTCTTGGCGGCCTTTTCGTTCCAGGCCCACAAGACTAAGGGGCCTGGGAAAATGGTCGGTACCTGTGCCATCAGGAACTGGCGTGCGGCTTCTTCGTAAGCTTTTTCTTCAGGAACGATCACGCCGTTGATATGTGCCTCGCCTGGATTGGGGAGATAGATCCCCATGGAAGCTGCTGCCGGTGGCAGGAAGTGTTCTGGGCCTGGTAACACGCGATACTGAGTCATTCGAACCTGCTCTCTTTTTGGGGTTAACAACTTGGAGAAGGGACACCCTCGGTTAAAGCGTGGGGTCAGGTCACTCTATGCTTTCTCGATGTTTCTCTGCAACACGGCAGAAGGCCCACTTTGGGGAAATTTAGGGCCAGCGCTGGAGAAGGCTGTTAGGTCTTTTGAACTAGAGTGATTTGGCCTTCACAAACGGCGCTAAGTGCGCATTATAGGTGGCGATCTTTCGGGTTGTCAATCGGAGTGATATGCGGGACGGCTATGCAGTGTTAGTAGGACATAGGTGCTTACTCCCCCTGTGAGTAACGGACCTTCGGTCCCGGAAAGACGTTGATTACATGTGCGATTGTGAAGCGGGAAGTACCTGTTGGAAGGGATGAATTTCCACGCGTTCGAAAATTCCGTGCACTGTGTAGGGGTCCTCTTCGGCGATTCGTTTCGCCTCTTCGAGAGAATCTGCCTCTATGATAATCAGGCTCCCTGTCTGGTCAGTGAAAGGGCCGGCTAAAAGCACTTTCCCTGCGCGGTTCAGTGGCTCCAGCCCGGCCAGATGAGCGGTGCGGTGAATTTTTCGTTTTGCTTGGCCGTCGGGCCCATCAAAACCAAGGATAACGAATGTCATGGACGGCACAGTCCTTTGCTATCTGGAGCTTTCGTCAAGCGGGTGGCGATCTTTGTATCCACAGGAAGTCTCGTGCCACCATCGAATTTCATCTTCACCGAACTTCCAGCACAGATAGACTACACGACCTTCGAGCTTATATGGAAAGTCACATAACCCAAGGTCGACGTCTTTGATGACCACGCCGAGTTCGTGAATCGCCTGTAGGCTTCCGCTGATCTCGTGGAGGGCTCGAATATAGAGCGCTCCAACGGAGCTTCCGCCGCCTGACGCGGCCTGCGCGCTGGCTTTGCTCACTTCCTCCTTTGTGCTGGCGATGACGGTTTTCGCCCGGCGTACTGCGGCAAATCGCTGATTGAGTTGAGGGAGGAGTTCGTTGGCTTCGGCCAACGTGAATATACGATCCGGTGTGTCGTTGTCTGATTTGGCCATGAATATTTTCCCGTGCGATCTTTAACATATCGCTCCATGGCCTGCAACCGAGATGCTCAACCACATTTGGGTTTGACTTATATGAAGAGTAGGTATTTGACGACCGGGGTGTTATGGGGCTAGTAAGAAGGTGTGTTGTGGTTCAAAGGTCGACGGATCAGGCGTTAATGTATTGACAATGGTTGGTGTCGGCGCTAGAATCACTTCAACTTCGCGATTTGTAGAAATTGCTTTACCTTCTGTGCATCAGCTTCCGAGACCCATCTCAATCATAAATTCCCAAGGGTAGTGCAGCATCAGTTGTGCAATAGTGGGTTGCTTTCATTTCCGCAAAATCTAAATCGACAACACCTTCATCGAACCATCCTGCCGTAGACAACCAGCAGGTCGACATCTAGACAATCACTTCCGTGAATTCGTTCATGACCACTAAATCGTTTTTCTCATTTTGGGGAGCTGTCGGGTTGAGAGCCCGATAGGGAAGAGGTATGACACAGGTTAAAGGGGAAGTTATGCATCTCGCGGAACTCAAGCAGAAGTCGATTGCCGATCTGAATGAGGTGGCGCGGGATCTGAAGATTGAGGGGGCGGCAAACCTGCGTAAGCAGGAGCTCATATTTGCCATTCTCCAAGCACAGACTGAGAAGAACGGTGTTGTGTTTGGTGAGGGAGTGCTGGAGACCTTGCCGGATGGTTTCGGGTTCCTGCGCGCACCTGACTCGAACTATCTCCCCGGGCCTGACGATATCTACATCTCCCCCTCGCAGATTCGCCGGTTCAATCTCAGGACGGGCGATATTGTGTCGGGGCAAATACGTCCGCCCAAGGAGAGCGAGCGTTATTTCGCTTTGCTCAAGGTGGAGAAGGTTAACTATGAGGATCCTGAAGTCGCGCGTGACAAGATCCTGTTCGATAACCTGACCCCCCTCTATCCTGAAGAGCGCCTCAATCTCGAATTTGACCGGGAAGAGTACTGCACGCGTGTCATGGATCTCACGACGCCGATCGGCAAAGGGCAGCGCGGCCTGATCGTCGCCGCGCCGCGAACCGGAAAAACCATGCTGCTGCAGGCGATCGCCCGCGCGATTTTGAAAAATCACAAGGAAGTCACGCTTATTGTCCTGTTAATTGATGAGCGACCTGAAGAAGTCACAGACTGGCAGCGGCAAGTGAAAGCCGAAGTCATCAGTTCTACATTCGACGAACCGGCACAGCGCCATGCTCAGGTGGCGGAAATGGTGCTGGAAAAGGCGAAGCGGCTGGTGGAGCACAAGAAGGATGTGGTGATCCTCCTCGATAGCATCACTCGGTTGGCCAGGGCATACAATACGATTGCCCCTCCCAGCGGAAAGGTTCTCTCCGGCGGATTGGATTCCAACGCTTTGCAGCGTCCGAAACGATTCTTCGGCGCTGCCAGAAACATTGAAAACGGCGGGAGCTTGACGATCATGGCGACCGCTCTGATCGATACCGGCAGCCGCATGGACGATGTGATCTTCGAAGAATTCAAGGGAACTGGTAACATGGAAGTACACTTGGATCGTCGCCTGGCCGACAAGCGTTTGTTCCCGGCGATCGATATCAGTCAGTCCGGGACCCGCAAGGAAGAGTTGCTGGTCGACCGCGATCGCTTGAACAAGATGTGGATCCTGCGGAAGGTGTTGAGCCCGTTGGGGACGATGGAAGCTATGGAGTTCTTAATGGACAAGATCGGCGGCACCAAAACCAATCAGGAATTTTTGCAATCCATGAATCGTTAGGTGTCGCGCTTGCCAGTGCGGGTCACTCCAGTGTAAAGTCGTGCACCCTGGCGAGCAGGACCGGGCGAGTCAACGAATCAAGGGGCAGTAGAGGAGCTCGTATGCAAAAGGGAATTCATCCAGTCTACCGTGAAGCGACTGTGCATTGTGCCTGCGGGAACACGTTCAAGACGCGATCCACCATCGGAAACATCAAGGTCGACATTTGTGCCGGGTGCCATCCCTTCTTTACGGGAACTCAGAAAATCGTCGATACCGAGGGACGGGTCGAACGGTTCAAGAAGAAGTACGCCAAGAAAGATAAGTAGGCCTCAGTCAGGACATCATGGAGACCCTGCTTCCTTTTGGGGCAGGGTCTCTTGTTTTTTGGGGTCAAGCGGGCTACGGCCGGAATGGGCGGGACATGGAAGATGGGCTGATCAAGAAGTGGGAAGGCATGGCTGCGCGCTTCCAAGAGCTGACCAATCAGCTCATGGATCCGTCTGTCCTTAATCAGCCGGGGATGATCCACAAGCTGAACAAGGAGCGGACGGAGTTGGAGGAACCGGCGCTTCAATTTGTTGCCTACTGCGAGGCGAAGAAGCAGCTGGAAGAAGTATCCGCTTTGCTCCAGGACGCCTCGACGGGCGCAGACATGAAGCAACTGTTTGCGGAGGAGCGGGACCATCTCAATCAGCAGGTGCTGGATCTCGAACACCGCGCTAAAGACTTTCTCACTCCGAAGGATCCGCGCGATGAGAAGAACGTGTTTCTGGAAATCCGGGCGGGAACGGGTGGGGACGAGGCGGCCCTGTTTGCCGGAGATCTGTTCCGAATGTACCTCAAGTATGCCGAGCGCAACCGGCTGAAGTTGGAAGTCGTTGATGCGTCTGACACCGGAATCGGTGGTTACCGGGAAGTGATTGCTTTACTTGAAGGGAAGGGCGCATACGGGCGTCTCCGGTACGAGAGCGGAGTGCACCGTGTGCAGCGGGTGCCCACCACGGAAGCCAGTGGAAGAATTCATACCTCGACGGTCACGGTGGCGGTCATGCCGGAGGTGGATGAAGTCGAGGTGCATATCGATCCGAAGGATTTGCGTATCGACACGTTTTGTTCGTCGGGTGCGGGCGGGCAGAGTGTCAATACGACCTATTCGGCGGTCCGTATTACCCACATTCCCACCGGTGTGGTCGTCAGCTGCCAGGATGAGCGGTCGCAGCTCAAGAATCGAACCAAAGCCATGCGGAATTTGCGGGCCCGTATTGTCGAAGCCGAGCGCGAAAAACAGGAGGCGGAAATCGCACAAAACCGGAAATCGCAGGTGGGAACAGGTGATCGAAGCGAAAAGATCCGCACCTACAACTTCCCTCAGAACCGGGTGACCGATCATCGCATCGGGCTGACGGTCCATAAGCTCGATCAAGTCTTGGCGGGTGATCTGGAAGAGATTGTTCAGGCGCTACGCGCGCACTATGAACATGTGGCCTCCTTGGAAGCCAAATGAGTACGGAGCAGCTCGGCATTGCCGCCACTCCCGCAGCTACCATCCGTTCCCTGCTGGCTGAAGCTGAACGGAGTCTGCATGCGGCTGGTATCGAGCAGCCGGCATTGGAAGCTGCCTGGCTGTTGGAGCATGTGCTGCAGCTCTCGCCGCTCATGCAGCGGGTGAAGGCTGAGCGTCCGGTGCCGGCGCTGGACTATGCGAGGGTGCACGCGCTGGTTGCACGGCGCGCCAACCGTGAGCCGCTGCAGTATCTACTGGGCACGCAGGAGTTTTACGGGCGGGAATTCCGTGTTACATCCGCTGTCCTTATTCCACGGCCAGAGAGTGTCTTATTGGTTCGAGAGGCGATCCGTCGGTGCGGGCAGAATCCCGCCGCGATAGTGGTGGATGTGGGAACCGGGTCCGGTTGCCTGGCTGTGTCTGTGGCATCGGCCCTGCTTGACGCACGAGTGCTGGCGATCGATGTCTCGGCTGATGCATTGGCTGTGGCGCAGGCCAATATGGAACAGCAGGGACTCGATGCACGAATTGAATGTATGCAGGGGGATCTCCTTGTGCCGTTGGCCGAGTGTGGGTTCGTGAGTCAAATTGATGTCATTGTGTCAAACCCTCCCTATATCTCAGACGTCGATTTGGTGACGCTCCAGCCGGAAGTGCGATGTTTCGAGCCGCGTTTGGCGTTAGCCGGCGGGCCTGATGGAATGGATGTGCATCGCCGGCTTCTGCAGCAAGCTCCCGTCTACTTGAAGTCGGGAGGGGTCTTGTTGATGGAAGTGGGCCTTGGCCAGGCGGCGTCGGTCTGTCGCGAGGCCGAGGAAAGCGGATGGTTCCGCGTCTACGATGTTCTGCAGGACGATGGTGGCATTGACCGCGTGGTCTGTTGTGAGAAAAAAGAAGAGGCGCCGAGTCCTCAGAGCGGTCAACCAAGCATCTAAACGGCAACGAGCGGATCGTCTTCTTAATTCTCATGGACCAGATCATTATCCAGGGCGGCAGGCCGTTACGAGGGGAAGTTCGCACCAGCGGGGCGAAAAACGCGGCCTTGCCCATTCTCGCGTCGACCATTCTTGGCGGCGGCGAATGTGTGCTTTCGAATATGCCTCGGGTCGTCGATGTGCTCACGATGGGGAAATTGCTCGGCATGTTGGGCATCTCCGTCGCGCAAGAGACGAATCATATGGTGGTGCAGGCTCCGGCGATTGTTTCCACCGAAGCGCCGTACGATCTTGTTCGGACCATGCGGGCGTCTGTCTTGGTGCTGGGCCCCCTGGTGGCCCGGTTAGGTGAGGCGAAGGTGTCGCTTCCAGGTGGTTGTGCGATCGGATCTCGACCGGTCAACTTCCATCTCGCCGGCTTGGAAAAAATGGGCGCGACCGTCGAAATCGAGCACGGCTATATCAAGGCGACAGCGCGTCGTTTGAGAGGAGCTCGCATCTACTTCGATACGCCCAGCGTGACCGGCACTGAGAACCTCATGATGGCAGCCGTTCTGGCCGAGGGAACTACGGTGCTCGAAAACGCGGCGAAAGAACCTGAAATCACCGACCTGGCTGCCTTTCTCGTCAAACGCGGCGCGCGCATCACCGGGGCGGGCACGGACATGATTACGATTGAGGGTGTGACGGAGCTGCACGGCGCGGATCACGCCGTGATTCCCGACCGAATTGAGGCGGGTACCTATCTTGTCGCCGGAGCCATTACCGGCGGTGAGGTGGTGGTTGATTGCTGTCGCCCGGAGCACATGGAGCCGTTGCTGATGAAACTGCGGGAGAGCGGCGTGGACTTGAGCGAGGAAAAGGAGCGGATTCGCCTCAAGGTCACCGGGCGCTTGAAGGGGACGAATGTCCGGACCAGCCCGCACCCTGGATTTCCCACTGATATGCAGGCGCAGTTTGTGGCGCTCATGTCGGTGGCTGAAGGGACCAGCGTCGTCACGGAAACGATTTTCGAAAGCCGGTTCATGCATGTAGAGGAGTTGCGCCGCATGGGCGCGGATATTCGAGTCGAAGGAAACCGGGTGGTCATTACGGGCAAAGAACGGTTAACAGGTGCTCCGGTCATGGCCTCGGACCTTCGCGCCAGCGCCGGGCTGATCGTGGCCGGGCTTGCAGCCGAGGGTACGACGGAAGTGTCACGGGTCTATCACCTCGATCGAGGCTACGAGCGTCTCGAAGAGAAGTTCAGAACATTGGGCGCCAGCGTAGAGCGGAGAAAGGGGAAGTGACCGTGGGGGCGGCGAAATCGCATAGAAAGAAGTCGCAGGGGCTGACCATTGCGCTGTCCAAGGGCAAGTTGTTGGGACCGGTGCTGCATCTGCTGAAGCAAGCCGGCTACTCTAGTCCCAGCCTGTCGACGGAGAGCCGTAAGTTGGTGTTTGCCTGTTCGTCCAACGATGCCACCTTCCTGATCGTCCGGCCAACCGATGTGCCCACCTATGTCGAGCACGGAGCGGCAGATGTCGGGGTGGTGGGCAAAGACGTGTTGCTGGAGCAGGGCAGCGACGTCTATGAGCCGTTGGATTTGAAGGTCGGAGCGTGTAGAATCTCGGTCGCCGCGCTGCAGGGGCAGCCCTCGCCGGACCGGTGGTCGTCGAAAATTCGGGTGGCGACGAAGTACCCTAACGTAACCGAGCGGTATTTCAATCAGCGGGGGGTGCCGGTCGAAATTGTGAAATTGTACGGGTCTATAGAACTCGCGCCGATCGTCGGATTAGCCGATCGAATCGTCGATCTGGTTGAAACAGGCAGCACGCTCAAGGCACATGACCTGGCTGAGGTTGAGGTGATCACGCACTCGACCGCCAGGCTGATTGTGAATCGAGCGAGCCTCAAATTGAAACATGAACCGCTCAAGGTGTTGATCGAGCGGTTACGGGCCGCGGTGGCGGTGGAAGACAGCGGCCGGCCTGCATCGGGCGCATAAGCCTAAGTAAATGATGTCGCGATGGGTGTCGAAGCGGCGGGACGGATGATATGACCATTCTGGCGAGCACCGATCGGGCGTATGACAAGGCGTTGCGAAAAATCGTGACCCGCTCGCGCACTCAAGGCGCAGGGGTGGAGAAGAGCGTCCGCACGATTCTGAAGGCCGTGGAGCGGGGCGGGGATCGTGCCGTTCTCCGGTACACGAAGAAGTTCGATCGGCTGTCCTTGACGCTCGAGCGCATGCGTGTAACACCGGAAGAGATGAAGGAAGCCTACTACCATATTCGCAAGGATGAGGGGGATTCCCTGCGCTATGCCGCGGAACGCGTACGGCAATTTCATGAGCGTCAGCGCACCAAAACCTGGATGTATCAGGAGCAGAACGCCACACTCGGTCAGATGATCACGCCCCTGGATGCAGTCGGCGTGTATGTGCCGGGGGGCAAGGCCGTGTATCCCTCGTCGGTGCTGATGTGCGCGATTCCCGCAAAAGTGGCGGGTGTTCGACGTATCGTTATGTGTACCCCGACCCCGAAAGGGGAGATCAATCCCTATCTGTTGGTGGCCGCGGATATTGCCGGTGTCGACGAAATCTACCGTGTGGGTGGTGTGCAGGCGATCGGCGCGATGGCGTTCGGGACGAAGACCATCGCCAAGGTCGACAAAATTGTGGGTCCCGGGAATATTTTCGTCGCCACGGCCAAGCGGCTGCTCTATGGCACCGTCGGTATCGATATGGTGGCCGGTCCCAGTGAGTTGCTAGTGGTAGCGGATGATGACGCCAAACCGGCGCATGTGGCGGCGGATCTGCTTTGCGAGGCGGAGCATGACGAAGATGCGCAGGTCTATCTCGTGACGACCTCTGCGTCGTTGGCCAAAGAAGTGGTTCGCCTGATTCAGGTGCAGTTGAAGGGCTTGCAACGAGAGAAAATTGCGGCGAAGTCGATTGCCCGGCATTTTGTGGCATTTGTCGTTCCGACCATGGATGAAGCCATTGAGGCGGCGAATGCGATTGCCCCCGAGCATTTGACCCTTTCGGTTGACCGACCGTTCGATTATTTGGAGCGGGTGCGGCATGCCGGGGCCCTGTTCCTGGGCCGCTACACGCCACCTGCGGTGGCGGATTACGTCGCCGGTCCGAACCACGTGTTGCCGACTGGGGCGACGGCCCGTTTCTTTTCACCGTTGTCGGTCAGCGATTACGTGAAGGTGAGCAACATCGTGCATTACACCAAGGAAGAGTTGACGAAAGCGAAGGATCATATCGTCCGACTGGCGCATATCGAGGGTTTCGATGCGCATGCCAAATCAGCCCAAAGCAGGTTCGCATGAAAAAGAACGGCGCTCCCAGGCAGGCCTCGCTTCACCGTGCCACGAAGGAAACGGATATCCGTGTTGACTGGAATCTGGACGGGACCGGGCAGGGGATGGTCGACACCTCCATCCGGTTCTTCGACCACATGCTGGATCTCCTCGCCAAGCATGGTTTCTTCGACCTGACAGTCGAAGCTAAGGGTGATGTCGAAATCGACGAACACCACACAGTGGAGGATGTTGGGATTGTCATGGGGAAGGCCCTGCACCAGGCATTGGGTGAAAAGGGGGGGATCAAGCGATTCGGATTCGCCTCGGTCCCGTTGGATGAAACCCTCGCTCAAGTGACAGTGGATCTCAGCGGGCGCCCCTACCTGGTGTACAACGTCGATTTGCCGGATCGAAAGATCAAGACATTCGATCTTGGCCTCTTCGAGGATTTTTTTCAGGCCTTTGTGACCCACGGCGGGCTGAATTTGCATGTGAATCTCCAATACGGGCGCAATCCGCACCACATCATGGAAGCTATCTTTAAGGCGTTGGCCCGAGCGTTGGACCAAGCCACCACGCCGGAAGAGCGTTTGTCGGGGGCAGTTCTTTCTACAAAGGGAAGCCTCTAGGTAAAAGCGGTGGCGCGATAGGCGCGAATCTACGGTCCTGTTTATCGTCCACCACGTCCTCACGGGCCGTCTCTGAACGCAACATATGATTGCCATCATCGATTACGGTATGGGTAATTTGCGGAGTGTCTCCAAGGCCTTTGAGGTGATGGGGCATCAAGCGGTGGTCACGCGCGAGGCTCGTGTCATTGCTGATGCCAGTCACGTGGTGTTACCCGGTGTGGGGGCCTTCGGGGATTGCATGGCGAATCTGGAACGGTATGAATTAATCGCGCCGATTCACGCCGCCGTTCAATCCGGAAAACCTTTTCTCGGTATCTGCCTGGGGCTGCAATTGCTGTTCACGGAGAGTGAAGAGTTCGGGGTGCACAAAGGTCTCGACATCATACCGGGTCGGGTGAAAAAATTTGTGCCGGAACCTCCGCTGAAGGTGCCTCATATGGGGTGGAACGAGATCCAAATCGTGCAACGCGCCCCGCCGTTTGCAGGCATCGCGACCGGCAGCTATTGTTATTTTGTACATTCCTATTACGTTGAGCCGGTTGAGTCCTCGGTGATCGCCACCATGACCGAGTACGGGCGGCCCTTTGCATCCGCCGTATGGAAGGACAATGTCGTCGCCTGCCAGTTTCATCCTGAAAAAAGCCAGGCTGTCGGACTGCAACTGATCAAGAACTTCGGGGCCTGGACGTGAGGGCCTGGTCTGTGCGGGCTCTATTGATTCCGATGACGTTGCTGCTACTGGCGGGCTGCAGCGGGGCGAAAGTCACGTCCAAAGCTTCGTCGCAATTGGGAAAGTATCAGGTCCGCACAATCGCCCTCATTCCGTTTGAAACTATGGCGACTCCCCAAGCGATCGAGGCGTCTGGGCCCGCGTTTTCCGTCCCGTCCGGTGCACGTCGGTCTGACATGGCTGTCGGGATCCCTCCGACGACCGATCAAACGGTGCGCCAGACTCAACGTGTGCCGGCCTCCGCCGGCGAGAAAGTCACCGATTTGATGTGGACAAAACTCAAAGCCCGATCCGGGTTACAACTGCTCTCTCCGAATGAATCGGCAAGGGTTGCGCGGGAAATTTCCGGATGGACTGCGACTGAAACGATGCCGACCCACAAGATTGCTCAACGACTCGGAGCCGATGCGGCACTCAGCGGCAAGGTGCTTGTCTATCAGGAACGTGTCGGCGGTCGGCTTGGCGCGGACCCACCGGCCGCCGTGGGATTCGAGGTGACGCTGGTGGCGCCCGACGGTATGATCCTGTGGGAGGGCAACTACTATGAAAAGCAGCGGCCGATGACGGAAGATTTTTTAGGCTTTGTCCAGCGCTATGGCATGTTTGTCACGGCTGAGGAGTTGGCCGCTTATGGAGCGGAGGAATTGGCGGAGGCGTTTCCATATGGCGGCGCAATAGGCGGGGGAAAATGAACGTGTTGCGACAGGTGGTGTCATGCGTGTGATTCCGGCGATTGATCTCAAAGACGGCCGCTGTGTCCGATTGCGACAGGGTGACATGGCCGCTGAAACTGTGTACTCAGAGGACGTACCCTCGGTGGCCTGCCGCTGGCAGCAGCAAGGCGCCGATCTTATTCATGTCGTTGATCTGAACGGAGCCGTCGATGGGGAGCCGAAGAATCTTTCCCAGATTGAAGCGGTCATGAAGACGGTCAGCGTGAAAGTGCAAGTGGGGGGTGGGATCCGGACCATTGAGACCGTGCGGCGATATCTCCACACAGGTGTGGCGCGTGTGGTGCTCGGCACGGCCGCCCTTATGGGTCGAACGCTTCTGGTGCAGGCCTGTCAGGAGTTCCCTCGGCGTATATTGCTGGGACTCGACGCGCGAGACGGGAAGGTCGCGGTGAAGGGCTGGACGGCGGTGTCCGAAACCAAGGCCATCGATCTCCTCAGGGAACTTGCCGGTCTTGAGCTGGGCGCCGTCATTTACACCGATATCGCCCGGGACGGAATGCTAAGTGGGCCGAACCTGGTTGCGTTGCGGGAAGTCGTCGATTCTTCGTCGTTTCCCGTCATCGCGTCCGGTGGCATCACGCGTGTGGAAGATCTGCAGGCGGTGCACGCGCTCGGTCCTCGCGTGGAGGGGGCCATCGTCGGCAAGGCCCTCTACGACGGGAAGTTGGACTATGCGGCCGCGGTTGCAGCCATCGGAAAGCGTTGAGGATCTTGTCTGCGACTCGACGAAAATAAAACCGGCTCGTTTTACGAGTCACGCTTCACGAACCTCTATGCTGACTAAGCGCATCATTCCCTGTTTGGATGTGAAAGATGGTCGAGTCGTCAAAGGCGTAAGCTTCGTGAATTTGCGGGATGCCGGCGATCCGGTCGAGGTGGCGACCATCTATGATCGCGAAGGTGCGGACGAATTGTGCTTTCTGGATATCACCGCCTCGTACGAAAACCGCAAGACCATCATCGATGTAGTGGAGCAAACCGCCGCTCGTGTGTTTATGCCGCTCACGGTCGGAGGCGGTGTGCGTACGCTGGATGACATTCGGACCTTGCTCAATGCCGGGGCCGACAAAGTCAGTATCAACACCACGGCGGTGCAGCAGCCGGAATTTGTTCGCGAGGCCGCGCAGCGATTCGGTACGCAGTGCATCGTGGTGGCGATCGACGCCAAGCAGTCCGGTCAGGCAGGTCGCTGGGAAGTGTTCACCCACGGCGGACGAATCCCAACCGGCCTGGACGCAGTCGAGTGGGCGCAACGGATGGAAGGGTATGGGGCCGGAGAGATCCTCTTGACGAGCATGGATCAGGATGGTCGTCAGAACGGGTATGATCTGGCGTTGACTGCGGCGGTTTCGGAACGTCTCTCGATTCCAGTGATCGCCTCGGGTGGGGTGGGGACCCTGGAACACCTCTACGAGGGGTTGGTCAAGGGGAAGGCGGACGCCGTCCTAGCCGCCTCGATTTTTCACTATCGAACCCATACCATTCAGCAGGCCAAGGCGTATCTGCGGGACCGCGGGGTTCCGGTGCGACTGGGACCAGCCTAGATGGAGCAGAATGTGATGTCGCAAGAGAGTCGGACCATGACGTTTGACGGACAAGGGTTGATTCCCGCCGTGATTCAAGATTGGCTGGATGGCACCGTGTTAATGGTCGGGTACATGAATCAGGAGGCCATCGCCAAGACGCTTCAGACGAGATCCGTTCACTTTTGGAGCCGGTCTCGCCGGAAGTTGTGGGAGAAGGGCGAGACGTCCGGGCATTTCCTCAAGGTGAAGGATCTCTTTGTCGATTGTGATCGTGACACGATTCTCGTGAAGGCCGAACCTGTCGGGCCGACCTGCCATACCGGTGAGCGTGCCTGCTTTTTCGCCCGGATGACGGAAGAGGGCCAGGCCGGTGAGGACAAGACCCAGGATGCCGGTGGGGGGATCTTGGATCGGGTGTATCAGACCATTCTGACGCGCAAGGCTAGTCCGCAGCCCGACTCCTATGTGTCGAAACTATTGCAGGGCGGCGCCGATCGCATCCTAAAGAAGGTTGCTGAAGAGGCGGGAGAAGTGATTATTGCCGCAAAGAATCAAAAGCGGGAAGAGATCATTTATGAGACAGCCGATCTGCTCTTTCACACCCTGGTAGTACTTGGGTACCACGATGTGACGCTGAACGAGGTGTACTGTGAACTCGGGACCCGCTTTGGAAAGTCCGGGATACGGCCCTCGCCTGAGGGGAGATCGCGTGGATAACTGTATTTTTTGTCGCATTGTTGAAGGCGGTATTCCGGCCAAAATTGTGTATCAGGATGATCAGGTTCTGGCATTCGACGACATCAATGCCCAAGCCCCGGTTCATATCCTAGTGATTCCGAAACGCCATGTGGCCGCTGTGCAGGACTGTCGAGAGGGAGACCAGGCTCTCCTAGGGCATCTCCTGTTGACCTGCTCAAAAATTGCCGGCATGAAAAACCTGGCTGAATCCGGCTATCGGATTGTGACGAACACGGGAGCGGAGAGCGGGCAGACCGTGTTTCATCTCCATCTTCATGTGCTCGGCGGGAGGCACATGGCCTGGCCTCCGGGATAATCCGCTCCTCTCCTCGATTGACACTCATGCGGACCGTTTGTTAGGGTGAACGGTCAACTTTCAATCGCGCTCAATGCACTCCAGCCGGCTGCGGCCTGGTTGGATTCCTGTGGGCACAAGCGAGGACCGCCGTGGGCCAAGGCCTGATTTCGGACGACGTCATTAACCAAATCAGAGACCGAGTGGACATCGCGGAGATCGTGGGTCAGCATGTGGCATTGACCCGAGCCGGACAGAATCTCAAGGGGCTCTGTCCGTTTCATCAAGAAAAGTCTCCCTCCTTTACGGTCAGCTCTTCGCGACAGATTTTTCACTGCTTCGGCTGCGGCGCCGGCGGCAATGTGTATACATTTCTGATGAAATTGACCGGAGCCGGCTTCCCTGAAATTGTCCGTGATCTGGGCCGTAAAGTGGGGGTGGATGTTCCGGAAACATCCGGTGGATATTCCAGCGAGGCGCGCACGCAGCTGGGGCGGCTGGAGCGGCTCAATGCTGCCGCCGGAGCCTATTATCAACGCATATTACTGGACAACACCACCGGTGCTTCTGCCCGTGCCTATCTCGACGGGCGTGGCATTCAGCACAACACGATTGCCCAGTTTCAGATTGGCTATGCTCCGCAGGAATGGGATGGATTAACCAAAGTCATGCTGAAGGAGGGCTTCACCCCTGCGGATCTGGTTGCAGCGGGCCTGTCCATTTCGAGAGATCAGAGCGGACAACAGAAAACCGCCGCGTCAGGCCACTACGATCGGTTCCGTTCCCGGGTCATGTTTCCAATCATGGATTTGCGCAAGCGGGTTGTGGCGTTCGGCGGACGGATTCTCGGAGAGGGGATGCCTAAGTATTTGAACTCCCCCGAGACGCCGCTCTTTAAGAAGGGGCAGACCTTGTTCGCCCTGGAAGCGGCCCGTGAGGCGGCGGGGCAGCAACACACATTAATTATTGTGGAAGGGTATTTCGATGCCGTCGCGTTGCACCAGGCTGGCATCCGCCATGTGGCCGCCACATTGGGCACAGCCCTGACCGCCGAACACATTACTGTGATCAGGCGATTTGCCTCCAATGTTGTGCTGCTGTTCGATCCCGACCAGGCCGGGGTACGGGCTGCACTGCGAACGTTGGACTTATTCGTCAACAGTGGGTTGAGCGTTAAGGTTGTCTCGCTGCCGGAGGGAGATGATCCCGATACATACGTGAGGAAATACGGCGCCGAAGGGTTTACGGCTTTACACGAAGCGGCCCCGAGTCTGCTGGATTTTTCCGTGGAGCATAGTCTGCGGACGGCTGAGTCCGGGACCGTGGAAGGCCGGATCCGCGCTGTGGATGCGGTGTTGCGGATTCTGCAGAAAAGCGCCCATCCTATCGAGCGAGAGGAACGGATCCGTCTAGTCGCGGAACGGTTGGGACTCAGCCAGCAACGATTGATCGATCGCTATCCGACGCTGGCATCCGAGGAGACACGCCGGCCTTCTTCACGGCTTACGGCCTTGCCCTCTGCGGCGGCATCGAAACCGAAGGGCAATCCGGAGGAGCGTGACCTGGCACATCTCTTGGTGCAGGGAAGTCTGTCGGCCGAGGATCTTCGGAAGTTGTCGCCGGACGCCTTTTCCGCGCCGGCCTATCGCCGGCTCATTGAATGCGCACTCCAGCACCTTGAGCGAGACGGGCGGGTCTCCGTCCGGGGCCTGCTCGATACTCTGATCAACGATCAGGAATGTGGTCCCTTGATTTCAGAGCTGTCGATGTCGGAGCAGCATTATGATGATGTCCCGGCACACATTGCCGGATGTTTGGAAACGCTGGAGCGGAGAGGCCGTGAGCGGACCATGAGTGCACTGATTCAGGAGCTGAAGGCCGCCGAACGGGAGCGGCGTGAAGCAGATGTGAACCGCCTGAACAGATTGATTAACGAGATGCGGATTCGGAAGGCCGGCGTGGTGCCGGCTGCGCTGACGTCTGCGGTGAAGGAGTAGGTATGCCGAAACAAGAATTACTCGGCGAGGTGAAGAAGCTCATCAATCTCGGTAAAGAGAAGGGCTTTCTCACCTACGACGATCTCAACAGCACGTTGCCGGCCGATGTCGTGTCATCGGACCAGTTCAGCACGATCATGACGATGTTCGGGGAAATGGACATTGAGATCGTGGAGTCTGCTGAGACCGAGCGCGCCCCGAAGGCCGCGGAAGGCGAAGAGGCTATCGAGGAGAGCGAAGAATCCGAGGCATCCGAGGAAAATGAAAAAGAGATCGACCTGACACCCGGGGCTCTCAGCCGAACCGACGATCCTGTCAGGCTCTATCTGAAGGAGATGGGAAGCGTCGCGCTGCTGAGCCGCGAGGGCGAAATCGAGATCGCCAAGCGGATCGAAGAGGGCAAGAAAGATATTGCCACGGTCGTCTACGGTCTTCCGATGACTCTGGAGTTCGTGCTCAATCTGCGGGATCAGCTGAAGAACGGCAAGATCGATGTGCGAGAGATCGTGCCGGTGGTCGAGACGGAAGAAGACTTTGAAGAAGAAGCCGTCGAGAAGGACTACGAAGAGCTGCGGGTCAAAACGCTGGATTCCCTCAATGCGGTCCGTAAGGTCTCGGCCTCGCTGAAAGATTTGTACGACAAGGCTCGCCATGTGGGGGCCGATCCGGAGAAGCAGAAGAAACTGCGTAAGCAGATCGATACGGTGCGCGGCCAGGTCGTCGACAAGATGGAGTCGGTCAACCTCCACGGCGTGTTGAAAGACCGGATGACGCAACGGGTTCGGGACCTCAATCTGCTGTTTCGCCAAGCAGAGCGTGAGGTCACGAGCTGCCAACGTCGTTTGGGCGTCGGCGGTGAAGCCGGTGCGGAGCTTTTGCGGCGGTTGTGCCGGACACACAAGGACCTTCTGGCGGTCAAACGGCGGACCAGCCTTTCTGAAGAGGTGTTGCAGGATATCAAGAAACATTATCAAGCGGCCAAGGGCCGGATTCGCCAACTCGAGACGGAAGAGGCGCTGATTTCTGCCGAAGAAATTAAGGACGCGGTCAAGCATCTCGATGTGGCCGAAGAAAAAGTGAAGCGAGGGAAGGCGGAGCTTGTCGAAGCCAACCTGCGGTTGGTCGTGAGTATCGCCAAGAAGTACACGAACCGGGGGCTGCAGTTCCTGGATCTGATCCAAGAGGGCAACATCGGCCTCATGAAAGCGGTCGACAAGTTCGAGTACAAGCGCGGGTACAAATTCAGCACCTACGCCACCTGGTGGATCCGGCAGGCGATCACCCGCGCCATTGCCGACCAAGCCCGGACGATCCGCATTCCAGTCCATATGATCGAAACGATCAACAAGCTGATCCGGACCTCACGCCATCTGGTCCAGAAGCTTGGTCGCGAACCGACCCCCGAAGAGATCGCCGAGCGTATGGACTTGCCGCTCGATAAGGTCAGAAAGATTCTGAAAATCGCGCGCGAACCGATTTCCCTCGAAACCCCGATCGGCGAGGAAGAAGACAGTCACTTAGGTGATTTTATCGAGGACAAGAAAGCGGTCTCGCCGTTGGAGGCGGCGATCCGGTATGATTTGCAGCGCCAGATCAACGGCGCGTTGGAAACCCTCACGCCTCGCGAGGAAAAGGTCTTGCGCAAGCGGTTCGGAATCGGTGAGGCTACCGATCATACTCTCGAAGAAGTGGGGCAGGACTTTGAAGTGACACGTGAGCGCATCCGGCAGATCGAAGCGAAAGCGTTGCGCAAGCTCCGACATCCGAGTCGCAGCAAGAAGTTGCGCAGCTTTGTGGAGAGTCTCTAGGCGCGCAGCTCGGGTGGTTTGACTCTGCCTGATCGGCAGCCTAGAATCGAGCCCGCTCGAATCAGGTACCGGCGACGTGTGTATGCCTGATGACCGGCCGGCACGAGGGGTGCCTTCATGCAATCTGTGTCCAGGCGACTGGTTCGTAGGGCTGGGCCCATAGCTCAGGTGGTTAGAGCGGCTGACTCATAATCAGCTGGTCCTAGGTTCAAGTCCTAGTGGGCCCACCAGCCTGAGTGCCTCACGATGAATTCCGCGCGAGAGGTGTCCCGTCGACATCGGCATCGCATAACCCACAAGGAGCCCGTTGAATCTACAGCTTTTCCCCCTCATTGAATTGCAGAAGCTTGACCTTCGAATAGCCGATCTCAAGGAGCAGCGGCGAAAAATCCCCGAGCGGCTTGAAGAAAATGAGGCGCCGCTTCGCGAGGCGAAGCGGTTGTTTCAGGAGGCGTCCGCCTCCGTCGAATCGCTCGTGAAGGATCGCCGGGGGCACGAGAAGGATCTCGAGGCGCACGAAGACCGTATCGGTAAGATGAAAGACCGCGCCGCCCAGTTAAAAACGAATCAGGAATATCAGGCGCATCTCTTCGAAGTGGAACTGGCCAATAAGAAGAGGGGTGAGATTGAAGAGAAAATTCTGCTGGCGATGGAGCAGATCGAGCAGACGCAGCGAACCATCGTCGATGTGCAGGCAAAGCTGAAGGAATCCGAAGCCCTTTTCATCAAAGAGAAGGCAAAGCTGGACGAGAAGGACCGGGTGCTTGCAACCGAGCTGGCTGAATTAGAGGTCAAGCAAAAGCACCTGTCGGGACAAGTCGAAAAATCACTCCTGGCCCGATACAATAAATTGAAAGCTACAAGGAAAGAGCAGGCGCTGGCACTCATCAAGGACGGCATTTGCGTAGGATGTCGTCTTCAATTGCCGCCGCAGCTTGTATCTCAGGTCAAGCGCGGGGAAGATGTGCATACCTGCCCCTATTGCTATCGGATGCTGTATTGGGAAGGGGGGCCGGCTACTGAGGTGAAGGGAGCCGTGGATCACGATCAGGCCAAGAACCTGGAAATCGGTGAATCCTTCTAGGCTTCTCCCAGGACCTGCTCCGTTGTCTTGAAGTGCAGCTTGGCGACGGACCTTAACCGGTCACGTCCGTATTTCTTGACCACCATTCGTCCGGCCAGTTCCACGGCAGCCGACGCGCCCTTGGGTAGTGTTGTGCTCAGTTCTTGAGAGAGGCGATCGAGGCGCTGAAGAAACTCCGCTCGAGCCAGGATTGAGGCTGCTGCCACGGCCAGGTCGGACTCCGCTTTCGTGCGTTGAACCAGCCGGATCTGTTTTCCCTTTTCTTGCAGTGCATTCAAGATCAATCGCTCGTCCCCGAACTGGTCTGCGATCGCGAGGTCGCACTCGACTTGCTGAAGTAGATTTTCCAGCGCGCGGGCATGTCCCCAGGCCAAGAGTCGATTCAAATTCTTAATCTTGGCATACAGCTCGTTGTATCGCTGTGGCCCGATGGCCACGAGACTGTGCGGGCAGAGGAGGCGGATGTCGGGTGCCATTTCGAGGATCCGCCCGTCGGAAATTTTCTTGCTGTCCCGGACCTGCATCAGGGCTAGGTCGTGCTCCAAGGCCGGTGTGACGAACACCGCGGCGATGACTAACGGACCGAAATAGTCTCCCTTGCCGGACTCGTCGATTCCGATGCGACTGAGCGATGAGAGGGTGGCGGCAGGCACTCGGTGAAACTCCCCTGTAGCAACTGGCCGGGCGGCGCGATAATCTAGCAGAGCTCACCGGACTGGTCAATTTGCGGAGGCGTGATGGAGGCTCAACGGAAGATGGTCAGGATACGGACATCCATGATGCGATCGAACATGCTGTGCCTGGCAGGTGCTGTGCTCGGGATGTTGGTGACCGCGGGCTGCCAAACCAATCCCTACACCGGACGCTGGCAACTGATGATGATGCCGGTGTCTCAGGAAACGCAGATGGGCGCCCAGGCTTATGCCGAAGTGAAGAACGATCCGAAGATGAAGCAGTCGACCGATCCGCGGGAGATTGAACCGGTCAAGCGAGTAGCCGCGCGTGTGATCGAGGCCGCTAAGCGGTCCAAGTACAGCGAGATGGCGAATCAATTCGAGTGGGAAGTGACCGTCATCAAGGATGATAAAACAATGAACGCGTTTGCGCTGCCGGGGGGGAAAATCGCCGTCTACACCGGCATTTTCCCGGTGGCCAAAACGGAAGCGGGACTCGCGGCCGTGATGGGTCATGAGGTCGTACACGCGTTGGCACGACATGGCGGTGAAAGGATGAGTCAGAACACGTTGGCTCAGACAACCCTCCAAGCCATTGGCATCGCGCTTGGTGTGAGTGGCGCCAATCCGGTGGTTTCGCAAGGAACGATGGCGGCCTTGGGTGTCGGTGCACAAGTCGGTGTATTGCTCCCCTTCAGTCGGAAGCATGAGTCTGAGGCCGACTATGTGGGCGTGTTACTCGCCGCAGATGCCGGGTATGATCCGCGCGAGTCGATTCAATTGTGGACACGAATGGGTGAGCTTTCCAGCGGCAAGGGCAGCTCAGAGTTCCTCTCCACCCACCCCAGCCACGAGACCAGAATTGAGCAGCTGGAAGAATGGATGGCCGAAGCTATGCCGATCTACCAGTCAAAACCACCGGCACCCAACCACGAACTTCCAGCGCTGCGTTAGTGCCGGATGGCTCGCTGCTTGAATCCCCATTGGGCGGCTCGTATACTTTCCTTGCGCGCTGGGGGGCACGGGTGCTCGCTCGTCGAGCTTGCTCGACGGGAGGAAAGTCCGGACTCCAAGGGCAAGGACGCTGGATAACGTCCAGGCGGAGTGATCCGACACCAGCACCACAGAGAATAAACCGCCGATGGCCGGTGCGGGCGACTTCGGTCGATTGCGCCGGCTCAGGTAAGGGTGAAACGGTGGGGTAAGAGCCCACCGCGGTGATGGCGACATCAACGGCACGGTAAGCGTCGTCCGGAGCAAGACCAAATAGGGGGACGCCTGTGGGCTTGCGAGAGCCCGACAGAAAGGCCGGCCCGGCCGAAGTTCCCGGGTAGGTTGCTTGAGGCTCGAGGTAACTCGAGTCCCAGAGAAATGATCACCCCCGTGTGAGCGCAAGCTTCACGCGGGACAGAATCCGGCTTATAGGGTTTCTCCAGCGCGCTTTTTTAATCGCTTCACGCAGCTCTCCGCCGGTCACCTTGCCGGAGAACGTTTCCCGATCATTGATCAACAGCACCGGCACGCGATCGCTGTATTGCTCGCGGAGGCGCTGGTCACTGTCGATATCGACTGTGATGAGCTCAAAGGGAAGGTCTTGTTGCACTTGTCTGGCCATCCGAGTGACCACTCGACAGAGATGGCACTCATGGCGAGACATGATGGTGACGCGTAAAGGATTCATAGGCAGCACGATCAATGGGTCGGCAGACTCCCCTATACCACGGAGCATGAACCGGCACCAGTCTCCCCGGTGAAGAATTCATGCATCGGCTCTCTTGACCTCACTTGAGACCTGGTGATACGATCCCTTATCTTACCCGTTGATTTTCCAGAAAGATTGTATCAGTCTGTGTCGTAAGTGCGACGCAGAGAGTCGGGTGTTCTCAGTTAAGGCATCGCGTCCTTCGTCACGATGTGCGAAGGGGAGGGTGATATGAAGCTGACAGGGTCGGAAATCCTGATCGAATGCTTAAAAGCCGAAGGCGTGAAAACGATTTTCGCCTTGCCGGGTGGTGTGGTGTTGAAGATTTTCGACATGCTGCACCAGCAAAAAGATATCGAAGTCGTCTTGACTCGGCACGAGCAGGGGGCAGGGCATATGGCCGAAGGGTATGCCAAGGCTACCGGCAAGGCCGGGGTGTGTTTGGTGACGTCCGGGCCTGGTATGACCAACGTGATTACCGCTCTGGCCGATGCCTACATGGATTCGGTGCCGCTGGTCTGCATCAGCGGGCAGGTCTCGACGAGTTTGATCGGCAACGACGCCTTCCAGGAAGCCGACAACATCGGTCTCAGCAGGCCCTGCACAAAATACAATTTTCTCGTGAAAGACGTGAACGACTTGGCGACGACCATCAAGGAAGCGTTCTATATCGCCACGACCGGCCGTCCCGGACCGGTCTTGGTAGATATTCCTAAAGACGTGTCCATGGCCAAGACAGAGTTCACCTATCCCAGCTCGGTCTCAATCCGCGGATACAATCCGACCTACGAGGGGAATAAGTGGCAGATTAAGCAGGCTGCCGAAGCCATCATGAAGGCGAAGAAGCCGATTCTCTATGTCGGTGGGGGCGTCGTCTTCTCGCAGGCCTCCAAAGAATTGCTCGAATTGGCCGAGATGACCCAGATTCCGGTGGACATGACGCTGATGGGGCTTGGGGCGTTCCCCGGGGAGCATCCGCTGTCGTTGGGGATGCTAGGCATGCACGGCACCTATTCCGCCAATATGGCCGTCCACTACTCCGACTTGGTCATTGCGGTGGGGGCACGCTTCGATGATCGCGTGACGGGGAAGGTGTCGGAGTTCTGCCCGCTGGCCAAAGTCATCCACGTTGATATCGATCCGACCTCTATCAGGAAGAATATCCATGTCGATATTCCCATCGTGGGCGATTGCAAGGCCGTCTTACGGGAGCTAAATCAAATTCTCCGAGCCACGGTCAACGGGAATCAAAAGGATCTGCGCAAGCCCTGGTGGGATCAAATCCGCGAATGGCAACAGGCGCATCCCCTGGCCTACCAGCAGGAGCCAGATGGGGCGATTAAACCGCAACATGTCGTCAAGCGTTTGTATGAACTGACGAAGGATCGTGATCCGATCGTGGCGACCGATGTGGGACAGCACCAGATGTGGACGGCGCAGTACTTTAAGCTTGCCCGCCCGAATCGCTGGTTGACCTCGGGTGGTTTGGGTACGATGGGATTCGGGTTTCCCGCCGCCATGGGGGCGCAGGCTGCGTTTAGAGATCGATTGGTGCTCTGTGTGGCCGGCGACGGCAGCGTGCAGATGAACATGCAGGAAATGGCCACCGCGGTGGTGTCGAAACTGCCGGTGAAGGTGATCATTCTGAACAATCGTTTCCACGGCATGGTCCGGCAGTGGCAGGATCTGTTTTACGAAGGACGGTATGCGTCGAGCTACCTCGACACCACGCCGGATTTCGTCAAGTTGGCCGAAGCCTATGGAGCGGTCGGCTTGCGCGCGAGCAAGGTGGAGGATCTGGATGCCGTGTTGAAGGAAGCCATCGCCACCGACAAGCCGGTCGTCGTCGATGTGCCGACCTATCCCTATGAGAATTGTTATCCGATGATTCCGGCGGGTGGGTGCAATCACGAGATGATCCTTGAAGACCCGCCGGAGCTGAAACGAAGAATGGCCGGCGCGCCCAGCGCAGGGTCCGACGAAAACAAGGACACGATCTTAACCGCCTAAATCACGCTGTCAGCCGACAGCTATCAGGATAGAGTTTTCTGATGGAACATATTATTTCAGTCACGGTAGAAAATAAGTTCGGCGTGTTATCTCGCGTGGCCGGGTTGTTCAGCGGTCGCGGCTTCAATATCGAAAGTTTGTCGGTGGCGCCTACCCTCGATCCGTCGATGTCACAGATGACCATCGTCACATCGGGTGACGAACGGATCGTGGAGCAAATCGTCAAGCAGCTGAATAAGCTGATCGACGTCATCAAGGTCGTGGATCTCAACGAGAGTGAATTCGTTTCGCGGGAGACGGCGCTCATCAAGGTCCATACCAAGGCAGAAGACCGAGCCGAGGCGCTTCGGATCGCGGATATTTTCCGGGCCAACGTGATTGACTCGACGCCCTCGACCTACACCATCGAGGTGACGGGTGATCCCAAGAAGCTTGAGGCCATCATTAATCTGCTCCAGCCGCTCGGCATCAAGGAACTGATTCGAACGGGGCGAGTAGCGATTGCGCGTGAAGCGATCCGGCCGGCCCTCAGCCAACCCAAAAAGATCGCCCGGGAATAATTCGCTCATCCCCTGTGTGCTAACTGTCGTTTCCACCCATGTGCCCTATGAACCTTCAGGAGTGATGTATGAAGATCTATTACGACAAAGATGCCGATTTACAGCTCATTCGCGGAAAGAAAGTGGCCGTGATCGGCTACGGCAGCCAGGGCCATGCCCATTCGCTCAATCTCAAGGAAAGCGGCGCCAATGTCGTCGTGGGTTTGCGTGAAGGTAGTTCTTGGAAGAAGGCAGAAGCAAGCGGACTGAAGGTCATGCCGGTGGCCGATGCCGTCAAAGCCTCCGACGTCATCATGATTCTGGCTCCGGATGAGGCACAGGCAGCCATCTACCGACAGGAGATCGCTCCGAATCTGAAGCCCGGGTCCTATCTGGCCTTCGGTCACGGGTTCAATATCCATTTCGGCCAGATTGTGCCTCCGGCGGACATCAACGTTTTCATGGTGGCGCCCAAAGGGCCGGGTCACCTGGTGCGGTCGGAATATACAAAAGGCAGCGGCGTCCCTTGTTTGCTGGCATTGCATCAAGATCCCAGCGGCAATACGCGCCAAGTGGGTTTGGCCTATGCCAGCGCCATCGGCGGCGGGCGGGCTGGCATCATTGAAACGAACTTCCGTGAAGAAACCGAAACGGATTTGTTCGGCGAGCAGGCGGTGTTGTGCGGAGGGTTGACCTCCCTGATCCAGGCCGGGTTCGAGACGCTCGTCGAGGCCGGGTATTCGCCTGAGATGGCCTATTTCGAGTGTCTGCATGAAGTGAAATTGATCGTGGACCTGATCTATCAGGGCGGCATCGCCAACATGCGCTATTCGATCAGCACCACGGCAAAGTATGGCGACATCACCCGCGGACCGCGCGTGGTGACGGATCAGACCAAGCAGGAAATGAAGAAGATTCTCGACGAGATCCAGAGCGGTCAGTTCGCGAAAGAATGGGTGTTGGAAAACCAGGCGAACCGGCCGGTCTACAACGCCCTGCTAAAAAAGGGCGAGGGCCATCCGATTGAAGAAGTCGGCGCCCGACTTCGCTCGATGATGCCCTGGTTGAAAAAAGATCAGCTCGTCGATAAGAACAAAAACTAACCCTGCGACCGGGCTCTTCGTGATAGCATAATTAAGAAGGCCTGGAGGTCTATGGCTGATCGAGCCGTCGGGATACCGATCGTAAAAGAAGGCTTGCCGTTTGTCGGTGGTCTTGTGGGCGCGACGCTGCTGTTCGGGGCGGCCAGTTGGATCATTCCGGCCGTGATTGCGGGCGGGTTCACGCTTTTTACGGCCTGGTTCTTTCGGAACCCGAGTCGGACCATTCCGCAGCAGCCGAATGTGGTGGTGTCGTCGGGGGATGGCAAAGTCATTGCGATTGAGGAAGAGTTTGAGCCGCGCTACCTGAAGGAAAAGAGCATTCGGGTGACGGTGTTCTTGAACGTCTTCGATGTGCATGTGAACCGGATGCCCTGCGCCGGGACGGTGGAGGGTGTGAGTTACCAGCCCGGCCAGTTTCTGGTGGCGAGCAAGCCGGAGGCGACGCTCAGAAACGAACAGAACGCCGTGATGTTGAAGACGGAGTCAGGGGCGAAAGTGCTATGTGTGCAGGTTGCCGGGCTGATTGCCCGCCGGATCGTGTGCTGGGTCGGGCAAGGTGATTGTGTGGAGCGGGGAGAGCGGTTTGGGCTGATACGGTTTGGGTCGCGGATGGATACCTTCCTTCCGCTCGGCTCGAAGATTTGTGTCTCCTTGGGTGACCGCGTCAAAGGGGGCGAAACCATCGTGGGGGAACTCCGATGAAATCACCGGCCATGCGAGCTCCGTTTGCGAAGGGCAATCGAAAACGACAGGCGATGTACCTGATCCCGAACCTCTGTACGACGGGGAATCTGTTCTGCGGCGTGTTCGCGATCTTGTCGGTGTTTAATGGTCAGCATCTGGCGGCAGCCATCGCCATCCTGGTCGGCATGATTTTCGACATGCTGGACGGGAAGTTGGCCCGGTTGACGAACAGTACCGGCCAGTTCGGCATCGAGTATGATTCTCTTTCCGACGTGGTGTCGTTCGGGGTTGCACCTGGCGTATTGATTTATTCCTACGCATTGAGCGGGCAGGGCATGTTCGGGGTCGCCGTGATGTTTGCTTATGTGGCCATGGGGGCCGTTCGGTTGGCCCGGTTCAATGCGACGGTGAGCACCTCCGACAGCAAATACTTCACGGGCTTGGCTATTCCCGCCGCAGCCGGTGTCATTGCGTCGTTGGTGATCTTCGATCTGCACATCACCCAGATGGGTTCGGAAGTGAAACCGCTGTTGATCCTCGTGATCACGTTCGCGCTGGCATTTTTGATGGTCAGCACGATCAAGTATCGCAGCTTCAAGGACATGAAGTTCAGGCGTGGCGATCATTTCACCTATCTGGTGTGGGGAATTCTCGCCTTGATGTTGATTGTCGCCTGGCCCCAGGCGATGCTGTTCGTGACGTTCACCGGGTACGCCGCCTCCGGTCCGTTGGCGCGTCTGTGGACGATGGTTTCTAAAGGGGCAGGGAAGCCGGTGACGAAAACGGACGCACCGGTACTTGATTCGAGAGAGTAACAACAGCGACGACGAGGAGTAGTAGGCAGCGCTGACCGAACTGAGAGAGCTGGTGGATGGTGTGAACCAGCCGGTGACCTGCTGAACTCACCTCTGAGCTGGACTTGTGAAGCCCCCGGGGTTGTAATGGGTCCCGAATGATCCGCGTCACGGATTGAATGAAGGGCGTTTGGATGAAGGCCAAGCTTCATCCCTCGCTGAATCAGGGTGGTACCACGAAGCTCGCAAGGCCTTCGTCCCTGTCCCGGGGCGGAGGCTTTTTTATTGGCAGCATGCTGAAACGGCCTTCCAACGTTGTTCTCGGTTCGAAAACATCCTCAACGTACCCCCAGCGGGTACGCCTCCGGTGTTTTCTCGCCTGCGGCCGCGTTGGAAGATCCGTTTGAGCAAGCTGCGGGACAGGAGGAGGGTAAGCCATGACCAGGATGATCAGAATATTCGACACGACGTTGCGGGACGGCGAGCAATCGCCGGGGGCGAGTATGAACGTCGAAGAGAAACTTATGATCGCCAAGCAACTGGCGCGCCTCGGCGTGGATATCATCGAAGCTGGCTTCGCCTATAGTTCGCCGGGAGATTTCGAAGCGGTCCGTCGGATCGCCGTGGAGGTTGAAGGCCCAGTGGTGTGCAGTCTGGCGCGGGCCAGGCCCGAAGACATCACGAGGGCGTCGGAAGCGTTGAAGGGTGCCCCTCGGGTGCGAATCCATACGTTTCTCTCCACCTCGGACATCCACCTCAAGCATCAGTTCCGGATGACCCGCGAGGAGGCGAAAAAGCGCGCGGTGGAGATGGTGCAGCTGGCGCGCACCTATGTGGATGACGTCGAATTTTCACCGATGGACGCAAGTCGATCGGATCCGGCCTACCTGTGCGAAGTGATCGAGGCGGTGATCGCGGCCGGGGCGGGAACGATCAACATTCCCGACACGGTAGGCTATGCCGTTCCCCAGGAGTTCGGCGGCCTGATCAAGCGGATTAAAGACAGCGTTCCTAACAGCGGGCAAGCCGTCATTTCCGTCCATTGCCACAACGATTTGGGGTTGGCGGTGGCCAACAGTCTAGCGGCAGTAGCGGCAGGGGCCGGGCAGGTGGAGTGCACGATCAATGGGATCGGCGAGCGGGCCGGCAATACCTCGCTGGAAGAGAT
Source organism: Nitrospira sp. (assembly GCA_024998625.1). Classification (GTDB taxonomy): domain Bacteria; phylum Nitrospirota; class Nitrospiria; order Nitrospirales; family Nitrospiraceae; genus Nitrospira_A. The sequence goes on from JACOEL010000013.1 coordinate 90,681, forward strand.
CGTCATGGGGCTCCGCACACGCAGGGACTGGTACGGGGCCGATACCAAGGTCGCGACGGAAGAGATTTCGAAAACCAGCCGCCTGGTGAGCAAGATTACCGGCATGGTCATCCAACCGAACAAGGCCATTGTCGGTGCGAATGCGTTCGCCCACACGTCGGGCATTCATCAGGACGGGTTGCTCAAGGATAAGACGACCTATGAGATCATGCGACCTGAGTCTGTCGGTCTTGAGCAGGTCAAGTTGGTGATGGGCAAGTTGTCCGGGCGCCACGCCTTTCGTCAACGGCTGGAGGAATTGGGTTACAAACTGACGGAAGACGAAATGAACCATGCATTCGAGCGATTTAAGCGCTTGGCGGACCAGAAAAAAGAGATTTACGAGGAAGATCTCGAAGTCATCGTGTCGGAAGAAGTCGCGAAAATGTCCGAACGGGTGGTCTTGAAATCGTTTCAGGTTGAAAGCGGAACCAACAAGACTCCGAAGGCCACGGTTGAACTGGAAATCGACGGGAAGTTACTGTCCCACAGCGGAACAGGCGACGGCCCGGTGGACGCGGTCTACCGGACGATTGCCGCCATGACTCAGACGAAAAGCAAGTTGCTGATGTTCGGGGTCAATGCCATTACCGGTGGGACGGATGCGCAAGGGGAAGTGTCGGTGCGGCTTGAAGAAGATGGTCGAACGGTGTCGGGCCATGGCGCCGATACCGATATCATTACGGCGGCTGCGCGGGCCTATCTGAATGCACTCAATAAATTGGCCTACTTCGCTGCGAAACAGGCTGAAGGGATTCAGAGGGTCAACTTGATTTGATCCCGATCTGCAGGGTAGATTCCTTCGTCCGGGCCGATGCGTTCGCCTTCGGCTGGACGGAGCGACATCGTCTGTCATTCCTACTATGAATGTCGGTGCGCGATGCTAAACACGCATCTTCAGCGATGCCCGGAGTTCTTGGCGGGCGATCACACCAGGCTGCGGGAATTGTTGCACCCGGCAAAGGCATCGCTCGCGCTCGGATACAGCTTGGCACATGGACTGCTTGACCCGGGTCAGCAGAGTCTCTGGCATCGCTTGAAATCCTCCGAAGTGTATTACTTCATTGCCGGTCGAGGGGTGATGAAGGTGGAGGACAAATCGGTTGCGGTCGAGGCGGGCTCCGTGATCTATGTTCCCCCGGGGGCCAAGCAATCGTTAGTGAACAATGGAACAGCCCCGATTGAGTTTCTCTGCCTGGTTGATCCAGCCTGGACCGTGGAGGATGAGGCCGTTGGCGAATAGTCGAGAGGAGATCTGCACGTGAACGCGAAAATCGCAGTCCTGGCCGGAGATGGCGTCGGTCGTGAAATTGTCCCGGAGGCGGTCAAAGTGTTGAAGGTTGTTGCGGAACGCCACGGGCACACGTTTGAATTTATATCCGGCGATGTCGGCGGCCATGCGATCGATAAAGTCGGCGTGCCGCTTCCGGCTGAGACGCTCGCCATCGCAAAGCATAGCGATGCCGTGTTGCTCGGCGCCGTCGGCGGGCCCAAATGGGAAGGCCTGGAATATAGCCTTCGCCCTGAGCGGGCCTTGCTGGGACTGCGGGAGCAACTTGGGCTCTATGCCAACCTGCGGCCGGCAAAGCTCTATCCCATGCTTGCCGACGCCTCCACGTTACGACGTGATGTGATCGAAGGCATCGATATGCTCGTGATCCGGGAGCTGACCGGAGGCATTTATTTCGGCAAGCCAAAAGGGATTGAAACGCTGCCGGGCGGCGGGGAGCGAGGTTTCAATACGGAGGTCTATACCACCGAGGAAATCCGTCGCATCGCTGTCGTAGCATTTGACGCGGCTCGCAAGCGCCGAAAAAAGGTCACATCGGTGGATAAAGCCAACGTGCTGGAGTCCTCTGAGTTGTGGCGGCGGGTGGTCACAGACGTTCATGAAGGGTATCCCGACGTGGCCTTGAGTCACATCTATGTCGACAATTGCGCGATGCAGCTGGTACGCAATCCACGGCAGTTCGATGTGTTGCTGTGCAACAACATTTTCGGCGATATTCTCAGCGACGAAGCTGCGATGCTCACCGGGTCGATCGGCATGTTGCCATCTGCCAGCGTCGGCGCCAAGGTTGGGCTGTTCGAGCCGATCCATGGCAGCGCGCCGGATATTGCCGGTAAAAACATCGCCAACCCGATTGCAACGATCGCTTCTGCCGCAATGATGTTGTCCTATGCGTTTCGGCTCGACAAAGAAGCGGCAGCGATCGAGCAGGCCATCGTCAAGACGCTGGAACTCGGGTTCCGTACCAAGGATATTCATGCTGAAGGCATGCAGCTGGTCGGCACCCTTGAGATGGGTGATGCGATTGTGCGCAACCTTCTCTCGTAAGTCATGACGACGCGCGCGACACCATCCGGAATCATTGAGACCCTGGCAGGCAACGGCGAGCCGGGGTATGCCGGTGACGGTGGGCCTGCCGGTGCCGCCTCACTCAACGAACCGAAGGGCTTATGCGTTGATCGCGAGGGCAACCTCTATATTGCCGATTCCGAAAACCATGTCGTGCGCCGCGTCGACCGGGCCACAGGCATCATTACGACCGTGGCGGGAGTCTGTCCGTCAGGGACGACCGGGCCGGTCACGCCCGAACCACCGCTGGCGGCGCAGGTTGATGAAGACGAAGATCCCTTTGCCGACCATTCCGGTGACAGCACCAAGGCCTACACGCAAGTGACTGATCTGAGTGGCACTGTCCGATATGTGACCGGAGGGCGTTTGACGGTCGAGCACGATTCAGGCGATGGTGGCCCTGCCAGGCGAGCGAGACTCAATTTCCCCAGTGCCGTGACCGTCGATCGTGCAGGGAACCTCTACATTGCCGATACAATGAACCACCGGGTGAGAAAGGTCGATGCGGCGACAGGGATCATCACCAACGTGGCCGGCACTGGCCAGGCGCGGTATTCCGGCGATGGCGGACCGGCGGTTTCGGCCGCGATCAATGAACCGACCGGGTTGGCTGTCAGCGACGAGGCGTTGTATATCGCGGATCAAAGCAACAACCGTGTGCGTCGGGTCGATCTGGCGACCGGAGTCATCACCACGGTGGCGGGCGACGGAACGGCGGCCTATAGCGGAGACCATGTTTCGGCCGTTCAAGCAAGTCTGGCCGGACCCAGCGGTGTGGCGTTAGGCGAGGACGGCGTCGTCTATGTGGCTGATACGTTTAACAGCCGGATACGATCCGTCGATCCGGCGACGGGGCAGATTGCGACGGTAGCGGGAGACGGCGGGACCTATCGATATCAGGGACCGGCTGAGCCCAGTTCCCCGAGCCTCTCCAGGCCTGCCGGGATTGCCATCGGTTCCGATGGGAACGTGTATCTGACGGATTCAGACAGTCACTTGATTCGAGTGTGGAACGGGCGGACCAAGACAATCTCTCGTCTGTCCGGTACCGGTGTCGCGCAATTCGGCGGCGATGGCGGCGATGCCTTGGCGGGAAGTCTCAGTTATCCATTCGGTGTAGCGGTGGACGTGTCCGGAGCCGTCTATGTTGCGGATACATTCAATCACCGCATCAGGGTTCTGACCGCGACTGCGTAAGGACAGCATCATGTTGAAGAAGAAACAGGCCTATACGGTGGCGATTCTCGGTGCAACCGGGGCCGTGGGAAAAGAAAGTCTGGAAATTCTGGAAGAACGCAACTTTCCGATCGAGACGTTACGCCTGTTCTCCTCCAAGCGGTCGGCCGGCGACGTGTTGTCGTGCCTAGGCAAGGAGTACAAGGTCGAGGAGTTGACGGAGGCCTCTTCCTTTGTCGGAGTCGACATCGCGTTCGTATCCGCGACCGATTCCATCAGTCGGGACTACGGGGCACGGTTGGGCGCGGCCGGGGTCGTCGTCATCGATGACAGCGCGGTTTTCCGGATGGATCCCAATGTGCCGCTGGTCGTCCCGGAGGTGAATGCGGCAGCGTTGCGCTCGATGAAGCGTGGGATCGTGGCCATTCCGAACTGCACCACAACTCCCTTGGTCATGGCACTCAAGCCGCTTCGGGATATTGCAGGCATCAAGCGGGTGGTGGTGACCACCTTTCAGTCGGTATCGGGTACCGGGTCGGCGGCCATGGATGAACTAGTCGAGCAGACCAAGGCCTTGATGGCTTTCCAAGATGTGAAGGTGCAGGTCTATCCCTACCAGATCGCGTTTAACCTTTTGCCGCAGGTCGGCTCATTCGGTGACAGCGGCGACTGTTCGGAAGAGGTCAAGATCGTTCAAGAAACCAGGAAGATTCTGGAGATGCCGTCGTTGCGGGTCACAGCGACCACGGTGCGGGTGCCGGTGTTGCGCTGTCACTCCGAGGCGATCAACGTTGAGCTGGAACGTCCGTTGAAAGCGAACGATGCGCGGGCTGCGCTGGCGGAGATGCCCGGCGTGATTGTGTACGATGATCCCGTCAAGAAACTGTATCCAATGCCGTTCGACGTGTCCGGTAAGGATGACGTGTATGTCGGGCGGGTTCGTGTGGACGAGTCGATCACCAATGGGTTGAATCTCTGGGTTGTGAGCGACAACCTTCGGAAGGGCGCCGCCCTTAACGCCGTGCAGATCGCCGAATGTCTGATACAATGAACGATGGCAGCGTGGACTGGCATCGGTCGATCGTTGATTGTGGCGGGCCTGGTGTTGGTCGTCGTCGGGTTGCTGCTTACGTTGGCGGAAAAATGGCCTGGCCTTGGCTCTGCGTTCGGGTGGATCGGTAGACTGCCCGGCGACCTCTCGGTCACGCGAGAGCGATTCAGTCTGTATTTTCCGATCGCGACCAGTCTCGTGTTCAGCATCCTGCTGAGCCTGGTGTTCTACTTCCTTTCATGGCTCTTTCGCCGCTGATTCGACATCGCTCATCCAGCCTGGCTGCAGCCGCGGGGCTCCTGCTCCTATCGCTGTTCTGCGTGCCGGCCGTCTTTGCCGAATCCATTCGCGTCCTGTTGGCCCAAGAGGCGCCGTTGGTGGAGGTGCGATCGGAGGGCGCTCTCGCCCTGGTGACGGAGACGGGCGACACGAAAATCCTGCATGCGCCGATCCATCTCACCGCTCGGGGCGATGGCGTACATGTCGGCGGTCGGCGCAGCATGGGCGGGCAGGTCCTCATCCGTCCGCTGCGGAACCACCTCTCGCTGGTGATCGCCAAAGCGGGTGGCGCGACCGCGGGAACTCCATTGGCACTCAGCGGGGTTGTGCGTCTGTCGCGCAAAGGGCATGGGCTCTCGGTCGTCAACCAGGTCGATCTGGAGGAGTATGTGAAGGGGGTCGTGCCGTCGGAGGTCAGTTCAGCCTGGCATCCGGAAATGTTGAAGGTGCAGGCAGTGGCGGCCAGGACCTATGCGCTGTATAACAAGATGCTCAGTGCGGCACGGGAATACGATGTGGTGGCGACCATTCAGGATCAGGTGTATCGGGGTCGTACTGGAGTGGATCGCCGAGTCGAAGAGGCCGTTGAATCGACTCGAGGCATTGTTGTGACTCATCAGCAGGCGCCGATCTATGCCGCCTTTTCATCCACCGCGGCTGGCCCGACGGAAGATGCCGTCAATGTGTGGGCCAACAAAGACCTTCCCTATCTCAAGGGGGTCGAATGCCCATTCGATCTCGAATCGCCCTATTATCAATGGCGTGCCAGTGTGAAGATCGATCAACTTGAGCACAATCTGCGGCACCAGGGTTTCTCGGTGGGAACGATTGCCACGATCACTCCGATTGCCTACAGTCGGGCCGGACGGGTCTCGCGCCTGCGGATTTTGCACTCTGGCGGAGAGACGGTATTACGAGGCGAAGATCTTCGGAAGGCTGTGGGGTACACCGTCATTCCCAGCACCCAGTTCGAGGTGGAATCGATCGGTGCCGAGGTGGTGTTCACTGGCTACGGAGCTGGCCATGCCGTGGGACTCTGCCAATGGGGCGCAAAAGAGTTGGCCGAACTCGGCTATTCGTATAGCAGCATTCTGCACTATTATTATCCTGGAACCGAGTTGCGCAACGCGGCCCTCTCGCAGTTGATGACGCCGGTGATACCGATCCCCTGATGTTACTCAGCGAGTTCGATTTTCCCTTTGATCCAGTGCTTGTGGCCGATCACCCGGTGGTCCCTCGTGACCGCGCGCGGTTGCTTGTGCTGGATAAGCAGGGAGGAGAGCGCCTGCACCGGCGGGTGGCCGATCTGCCGTCATTGCTGCAATCGGGTGATCTCGTGGTGGTGAATAACACGAAGGTCATGCCGGCCCGTGTGCCCGCGCAGGTCCGGTCGAACGGAAAACCCCTCAACCTGCTGTTTGTGGAAGATCTCGGGCAGGGGCTATGGGAAGTGTTGATCAAGGGACGTTTTCGACCGGGCGCGGTGATTGAGTTTCCGGGCGGCGGTACCGGAGAAATTGTGGAGCGCAGCCGGCTTCGAACGACGGTACGGGTGTCGGGTGTCGCGAGTGTCTACGAACTCATGCGGGCCACAGGCACCATGCCGCTTCCTCCGTACATCAAACGGGAACCGTCAGCGGACGATCAGGAATGGTACCAAACCATGTTTGCCCAACATGAAGGGGCTATTGCGGCACCCACCGCCGGGCTACATTTTACGCGCGAGTTGGTGCAGGCTTTGACGAGAAAGGGCATCGGCATGGCGCAGGTGACGTTACACGTCGGCCCCGGCACCTTTCGCAGTGTGAAGACCGAGCGAATCGAAGACCATCGCATGCTGCCTGAGCGCATCGAGGTGTCGGCGCAGACGGCAGAGCAAATTCGACGGGTGCGGGAGCAGGGACATCGTGTGGTGGCAGTGGGGACCACGGTCGTGCGCGCGCTGGAAGCCGCGGCGCGGGGCGGGCGCGGGATTGAGCCTTTCCAGGGACAGGCGGAACTGTTTATCACCCCGGGGTTTGAATTTCAGGTGATCGACGCGATGGTGACAAACTTTCACTTGCCGCGAACCACCCTGCTGATGCTGGTGTCCGCCTTTGTGGGTGTGCAACCGCTCCGCGCCGCCTACGAAGAAGCGGTGGCGCAACGGTATCGATTTTATAGTTATGGAGATGCGATGCTGATCGGGAGCGGGTGGCCGGCCGTTACATAAGCTCTTTGTGGATCTTGACCGGAACTTTGCTCTTCATCGACTCTGCGTAGGCCATCAACGCCCGTTGCTGCTTCTGGAACAGCAGGCTCTGGAACACCCGCTCCTTGGCTGCCGCAGCCTTAGCGGGATCGGCATCTCCTTCGCGAGCCGCGAGTGTCTGTGCTTCCGTATATTCAGCCGGCGTGAGCGCGACGGCATCCATGATGACCAGCCGTGCTTTGTTGGTGAGAATATCCTTGGCTTCCATGGCCTCGAATGAAGCTGGGGTCAAGCGATTCGCCGACAGCAATCTCTTGTACGCGTCGGGATCGAAACTCCCGTTCTTCTGAAACTCCGTGCGTTGCATGATTGCTTTACGCAAATCTTCGTCGGAGACCGTCAGGCCCATCTCTTTCGCCACATGCAGCCACATGCGATTGTCGATGAGTTGTTCCAGCACAAACTGTTTCAGAAACTCATCCTTGATGTCGTTCTGCCCCTTGTCCTTGTAAAAGCGATACGTATTTTCATAAGCCCGGCGGTATTCATCCAAGGGAACGACCTGGTCCCCGACGGAGGCGACGACATTGCCGCTGCTCTGGCCGAAGCCCCACCAGCCCATCGTAATGACGAACGCGAGGGCGAGTAGGCCCATGATGGATTTGAGGAACCAAGGATAGTCGTGAGCAGCTTCGCGTAACAGTTTGATCATCGAGCGCGCCTCTTGTCGGCAAGGTTTCGCGGATTCTACTCAGGCGACGAGGATAAAGGCAAGAGGAAGACGCATGGATGGCGGGCGCGGCGAGATTGCGACTTTGTTTGTGCAGGTGAAAGAGATTTGCTATAGTGTCGAAGAATTGGAGAGATCTCCGGTGGTGGAGGAGGCAATCGGGCACAGCCCGCTCGAGCTGGGCGTCTATCCCAAGGCCCAGGTGCTGAATCGCTTCATTGCCAAAATGATCGATCTCCTGATCGTCGCGGCGGTGAGTAAGTTGGTTCCCCCGATCGGTGTTTTGGCCGGACTTGCCTATCTCTTGCTGGCCGACGGATTCGGCGGCGGTCGCAGTGTCGGGAAGCGGCTCATCGGGCTCCAGACCATCGTGCCCCGTACACGGGACCCGGCAGGGTTTCGAGAATCGATCATCCGTAATCTGCCTTGCGGCCTTGCCCAGTTGGCGTTTGAAATACCGTATGTGGGATGGATCGGATGGGGCGCCGTGCTCTCGCTGGAAGGGTTGCTGGTCATCGGGAATGAGCAGGGCCGGCGATTGGGCGATGAGATCGCCAAAACCCAGGTGCTGGAGAGTGGACAGCTGGATGTGTCGGATTAAGCGGGGTGGTGTGGTTGATCGCAGGAATCGTCTGAAGGGAGAGTCCTAGTGGGCTTCATGAGTGACATGTTCGGGTGGTTCTCCAACGATCTGGCGATCGATCTGGGGACGGCGACCACTCTCGTGTATGTCCAGGGAAAAGGCATTGTCTTAAACGAGCCTTCCGTGGTCGCCGTGGAGAAAAAGACGGAGCGTGTGATGGCGGTCGGCGCCGACGCGAAGCGCATGTTGGGACGCACCCCTGGGAATATCCTTGCGGTACGTCCGATGAAGGAGGGGGTCATTGCCGATTTCGAAAAAGCCGAGGCGATGCTCAGCCACTTCATTCAGAAGGCGCATAACCGAACAGCCTTTGTGCGGCCCCGCATCATCATCGGGGTGCCGTCGCGGATCACGCAGGTAGAACAACGGGCCGTCCGTGATTCGGCCGAGCTGGCTGGTGCCCGCGAAGTGTATTTGATCGAGGAACCGGTCGCGGCGGCGATCGGTGCAGGGTTACCGATTACGGAACCGTCCGGGAACATGGTGGTGGATATCGGCGGCGGGACGACGGACATCGCGGTCATCTCGCTGGGCGGCATCGTGTATAGCGAGTCGGTTAAGGTGGCCGGGGACCGGATGGACGATGCCATCATGAACTACATCAAGAAGAAGTATAATCTCCTCATCGGGGAGCACATGGCCGAGCGCATCAAGTTCGAGATCGGTTCGGCGTACCCTTTCGAGGAGCGCAAGACCATGATGATCAAAGGACGCGATCTGATTTCCGGTATCCCCCGCACGCTGGTGGTGGATGATGCCGAAGTCAGAGAGGCGTTGCAGGAACCCATTGGAACCATCGTCAATGCCATCAAGGTGGCGCTAGAAAACACACCGCCTGAATTGGCCGGAGACATCATCGATCGCGGTATCGTACTGACTGGCGGCGGATCCTTGCTGAAGGGAATGGACACTCGGTTCCGTGAAGAAACAAACCTCCCGATCATTACGGTCGATGACCCGTTGACCTCTGTGGTTCTGGGAGTGGGGAAGATTCTTGACGAGCTGGATCTCCTTCGCAAGGTCTCGGTTATGTCGCAGTGCAGTACCTCTCGATGATCTCCATCCCGAGTGTGGATGGCTATATCGCGCTCAACATACGGCACTAGGCGTCTTGCCATAGTGTTGTTCGCCTGCTTGCTCGTCGCCCTCTTTCTTCTTCCTAGTCAAAGCCAGAGGTTGCTGCAGTACGTCGGCGGACCGCTTGGTCAGATCCTCAGTCTTCCCCTCGCCGCGTTTTCTTCTGTCGATCATGGCATTTCGGAAACCTGGAATGCCTATCTTGCCCTGCAGAGTGTTCACGAAGAAAACCGCCAGCTTCATCGCGACATCGAGTTGCTCAAGGGACAGAACAATCAGCTGCGCGAATCCGTGGCGGCCACGCAGCGATACGAGACGCTGCTGAACTTTAAGCAGCAATCGCCGTCCCAGACTCTGGCGGCTCAGGTGATCGGCAGAGATGCCACGAATTGGTACGGCGGGATGATTCTCAATAAGGGCGAAAGCGACGGAGTTCGTGTGGAGATGGGGGTGGTGACCCCCGCAGGTGTGGTGGGACGAATCGTGAAGACCAACTCCACATCCTCGGTGGTACTCTTGGTGACCGATCCCAACAACGCGATTGCGGGAGTGGTGCAACGGACTCGCGATGAAGGCATCGTGGAGGGCACCAGCCATGGCCGGGCACGACTCAAATACATCCCCCTGTTGTCGCGGGTTCAGGCGGGAGACCGGGTCGTCACTTCAGGATTGACCGGGATCTTTCCGCGCGGTCTGGCGATCGGGGGACTGACCCAGGTTGAGAAGTCGGAGGGTGATCTGTTTCAGTCGGCCGAAATCGAGCCGGAAGTGGACCTTTCAAAGCTGGATGAAGTCCTCATTATCACGGCTCCATATGAGGATGCCGACTCAGCGCAAAAACTGCTGCAGGAGATTCGCGGGGATCGAAAAAAACCATGAAGTTTTTCCTGTACCTGCTCTTGGCCCTGGTGGTTGTCCCCTTTCAAACCACGTTGTTGCACTACTTCAGCATCTTCGGTGTGCGTCCTGACCTCGGTCTGGTGGCCGCCTGTCTCGTCGGGTTTCTCGGCGGCGAGTTGGACGGATTGATCCTGGGGCTCCTGTTGGGGTGTTTTCAGGATATGTTGTCCGCGGGAGACCTCTGGATCAATGTGGTGACCAAGGGCGGAGGCGGGTTTCTGGCCGGGCTGGCGGGACGCCATATGGCCCATATCACTCCGGCCGTGTTGACCGCCGGATTAGTGATCATTTCCTGCCTGTCGAGTGCCGTGTTTCTTTACTCGATGAATCCGGCGGGTATCGATGAGATCTGGATGAGCCTGCGTTCGACGGTGCTCGTACAGGCCGGGTTCGATGCCCTGGTAGGAGCCGGCTTATATCTGTTGTTTCGTCAGCGTTGGTCCGACGATCGAATGGTGACGGAGGGGGTGTTGTAATGGCGTGCGGGTATCCCGGCAACCATCGGAAAAAGTCTGGCGACCATGGCCTCGATAGGGTTTAACGATTCGGATCTCCTCGATCTCCAGCGGAGGTTGGTCATTCTGCGTGTGGGCCTCCTGCTGGTCGTCGCGTTGCTCGCCTTGCGTCTATGGCATCTCCAGATTCGGGAAGGCCCCTACTATCGGGATTTGTCTGAAAACAACCGGACGCGCTCGGTGGTGTTGGAGCCAGCCCGTGGTCTCATCTTCGACCGGAACGGTGTGTTGCTGGCGAATAATGTGCCGAGTTTTGCCCTGTACGTTACGCTGGAAGACGTGAAAGATCGGCCGGCCTTGGTTGCGCAATTGGCCTCGTTGCTCAACCTTGAGCCGGAGGTGATTCAAAAGAAGCTGTCGACCGGCAAGGGCAGCAAGCTGCAGCCTCGCAAGGTGAAAGACCGGCTGACGTTGCGCGAGGCGACATTGATCGAGTCTCATCGATTGGATTTGCCCGGTGTGATGATTCAAGTGGAGTCGCAACGGAACTACCCCGGCGGGCCGGTTGCGGCGCATTTGCTGGGGTATGTGGGAGAAGTGTCGGCGGATCAACTTGAGAAGCCGGACTTTGCCGATCTCCACCAAGGCAGCGTGGTCGGACAGTATGGAGTGGAGAAGTGGTTCGACCGGCAGGTGCGTGGACGTGCGGGGCAGAAGAGCGTCGAAGTCGATGCACTCGGCCACGAAAAACGCGCCGTGGTGTCGGACAAGCCGGTTGCCGGAGACGATCTGTATCTCACCATCGATGCCCGGCTTCAGAAAGCCGCCGAAGAACTTCTTGGAGAGGAGTCGGGCGCCATCGTCGCGCTGGATCCGACCAACGGGGATATTCTGGCGATGGCCAGCCGTCCGGGATTCGATCCGAACATGTTGTCGAAAGAGCTCACGAATAAACAGTGGGTTGAGATCGTTCAGAACGAGCGGCGTCCCCTGAATAATCGCGCTACGCAAGGTCAATATCCTCCAGGCTCGACGTTCAAGGTCGTCATGGCGGCGGCGGCGCTTGAATCCAACACCGTGACTCCTTCGACCATGGTTCGGTGTAATGGCGGATATCAATTCGGGAATCGGCTGTTTCACGATTGGAAGCAAGGCGGTCATGGATCAGTCGATATGAACGAGGCGTTGATTCATTCGTGCGACGTCTATTTCTATACCGTCGGGCAGCGAATGGGGATCGATACGATCGCCGAGTATGCGAAGCAGTTCGGGCTTGGACAGGAGACCGGAGTCGAACTCCCGTCCGAACGTGTCGGTATCGTACCTTCTACAGCCTGGAAGCAGAAGGCCCGCAACCAGCCCTGGTATCCAGGTGAAACGATTTCTGCCGCGATTGGGCAGGGGTATGTCACGGTGACACCTTTGCAGATGGCCAGTGTCATCGGCACGGTGGCCAACGACGGCGTGTCGATCAAACCGCGTCTGGTGCAGGCGGTGATGAATCGCGCAACGGGGGAACGGGCCGAATTTCCTCCGACGGTGCGCGGCAAGGTGGCGGTGAAGCCGGCCACCATTGCTTTGATCAAGGAGGCGCTGGCGGATGTAGTGACGAAGGGAACCGCGACGCGAGCAAAGTCGTCTCTCGTCACGATCGGAGGAAAAACCGGGACGGCTCAAACGGCGGCGCTTCGCACCGGCCCGGAGAAGGATATCCCGAAAAAGTTCCGGGACCACGCCTGGTTCGTCGCCTTTGCTCCGGTGGAGGCCCCGCGCATTGCCGTGGCGGTCCTGGCTGAGCACATGGGGCATGGCGGATCGGCCGCGGCCCCCTTGGCAAAAGATGTGATTGAAGCCTACGTGAAGGCCTATCCCGAGGTCCTCAATGGAGTCCCTGCGGGTGGGCGGACGAAATCCGCTGACGCGCGACCGAAGACGTGATGATTGATCGGGTGATCGACAGTCGAGGGTTAGATAGTTTCGATCTCCGTTTCATGGGGTTGATCGCGGTCATCCTGTCGGTCGGGGTGCTGTCGATCTACAGCGTCACGCATTCTCAGGACACCGCCTTTCCTTTTTATCTCAAACAGCTCGTGTGGATTCTGCTGGGTACGATCGCGTTCCTGGTAATGTACCTGTCCGACTATCACAAGATTGCACGCCTGGCCTATCCGACCTATGCGGTGATTCTGATCATGCTGGCGGTCGTGTTGGTCATGGGCAAGTCCAGCCGTGGAGCCCAACGGTGGATTCCAATCGGGCCCTTCGCCTTTCAACCGTCGGAGTTTGCCAAACTGGTCCTGGTGTTGGTGCTGGCGAACTATTACTCCCGGGTGTCTCGCGCGGGGTGGCTGCATCGGGTGGTCCTGCCGGGGTTGATTGTGTTGCCCGGCCTGCTGTTGATCCTCAAGCAACCGGACCTGGGGAGCGGGTTGAGTTTTCTGGCCGTCTATGCGGCCATGTTATTGATGGTCGGTGTGCGCTCGAAGACGTTGGGGGTGATTTTGCTGCTCTCCGTCATGCTCTTCCCGTTTGTATGGGAAATGGTCTGGGCTTCCCTGCACGACTATCAGCGGGAGCGTGTCATGGCCTTTGTCGATCCGGATTACGATCCGGGAGGAAAAGGCTATCATGCGCTCCAGTCCAGAATTGCCATCGGCTCAGGGGAGTTGTCGGGAAAAGGTCTGTACGGCGGCACACAAAGCCAGCTGAAGTTCCTTCCCGAAGGGCATACCGACTTCGTGTTTGCGGTGTATGCGGAGGAATGGGGCTTTGTCGGAGTGCTGGTGCTCTTGGCCCTCTTTATCGCGCTGATATGGGTGTCGTTAGAAATTGCCGCGCGTGCGAAAGATACCTTGGGAGCGTTACTCGCGGCAGGGATTGTGGCGATGCTGTGTTTTTGTGTGGTCGTCAACATCGGGATGACCGCGGGGATGTTTCCCATTGTCGGTATTCCGCTTCCGTTGGTCAGTTACGGAGGAAGTGCGACTATCATGACGATGGCTTCGTTGGGACTGTTGTTGAACGTCAAGCGACGTCGGTTGACCTTGTTCTATTAGGCCATGCCTGGACAGGGGCCGACTAGGTATGAAATAACCATGTGAACCGGATTGGTGTCGGACCGACGGCGAGACGAGAAAGAACCCGGACTCTGCGTCCGCGTTCGTCCGCCGTTCCGACCGATCCGAGGGTAAAGGAGTGTCTATGGGTGTGGAGATAGCCATCAGTATAGCGCGGGAAGAAACCCGCGTCGCGGTACTCGACAACGGGGTTGTCACTGACCTCTATGGCGACCGCGCCAAAGATCAAGATTTCGTCGGGAATATCTACAAGGGCCGTGTGGCGAAAGTGCTGCCCGGCATGCAGGCGGCGTTCATCGATATCGGGTTGGAAAAAGCGGCCTTCATGCATGTCTCCGACCTCTCGATGGATGTCGAACCTGGGGATACCCTCGTCGAGGGCGACGATGACGACAACAAGGACTCGGAGGTCCCCAAGCCCAAGAGGCAAAGCTCGAAACCCATTGAAGAGTTGCTGTCTGAGGGGCAGGAAGTCATGGTGCAGATCTCCAAAGGTCCGATCGGCACCAAGGGGTCGCGTGTGACGACCTATGTGTCCTTGCCGGGTCGGTATCTGGTGTTCATGCCGACGGTCGAGCATATCGGCGTCTCCCGCCGGATTCCTCGTGATGAAGAGCGGGTGCGTCTGAAAGAAATCATGAAACGGGCGCGGCGCCCTGGGTTCGGGTACATCGTGCGGACAGTCAGTGAAGGGGTCAAGGAGGAGGAGTTGCGCTCGGACGTCGAGTTCCTGCATGTCTTATGGCAGGACGTCTTGACGAAGCGGGACCAGCAACCGGCTCCGAGCCTGTTGCATAGCGACTTGAGTCTGAGTTTCCGCGTTGTGCGCGATCTCTTCGGTCGTCGGGTCGACCGGTTATTGATCGATTCTCGCGAGGAGTACAACGCGATCAAGGGGTTCGTCCAGCGTTTTTCGCCGGAGCAAACCTCGCGGATTCATTTTTACGACAAAGAAGAGAGTCTGTTCGATTATCTGGGCGTGGAGCAGGAAATCGCCCGTGCGATGAGCCGCAAGGTGTGGCTCAAGTCCGGTGGGTATTTGGTCATCGACCATACCGAGGCCATGACGGTGATCGACGTGAATACCGGCCGGTTTGTCGGAAAACGCGATCAGGAAGAAACGATCCTCAGAAACAACCTGGAAGCGGCGCGCGAAATTGCCTATCAGATAAAGTTACGCGGGATCGGCGGCATCATCATCGTGGATTTCATCGACATGGAGCGGGAGAAAAATCGTGACAAGGTCTACCATGCGTTGGTGGACGCCATGTCGTCGGACAAAGCCCGCACCAGAATTTCCAGGGTGTCCGATCTCGGGTTGATCGAAATTTCCCGCGAGCGTGTGCGAGAGGACTTGCTGCGTTCGTTGTCGGAGCCCTGCCACTATTGTGACGGTCGCGGCTACACCAAGTCGCCAATGTCGGTGGCTTACGAAATTTTCCGTGAAGTGCGTCGGCTCGGACACGAGATCGAGCAACAACGCGTGGTCGTCGGTGCGCATCCTGCCGTTGCGCTGCTCTTGCAAGAACAGGAGCAATCGGGCGTCGAAGAGCTCGAACGGCGATATAGTGCAAAAATTCTGGTCACTCCAGACGATCGGTTGCATCTGGAGCAATTCGATCTGGTCGTGATGTAATCCGCCGAGGGACCGGGCGTGACCTGTTCCGAGTGGGCATCCTGCCGCTGAGCGCGGTCTTTCTCCAGTACAACGGATATGAGCATCGCACCGACGACGTGTGATGAGTTGAGACGATAGTGAGTCATCGATCTCTCCGTCCCTGGTTGGTGTTACGCGCCATTCCCGGTGTGGGGGATGCGATCCTCCTCAAGCTTGTGCAGGCGTTCGGGACGCCCGACGCTGTGCTCTCGGCGCCGCAGTCGGCGTTGGAGGAGATCGGATGCCGGCCTCCGCTGGTCGAAGCCATTCGTCGCGGGCTGGCTCCGGATGCGATCCGGGAACTCGACAAGGAATTGGATCAGTTGCAGCGCCGAAAGGTCACGGTGCTGACGTATCTCGATGCACCGTATCCCGCGCCGCTCAGGACGATCCCTGACCCGCCTCCGCTGTTGTATGTTCAGGGCTCGCTGCTGGAAGCCGATCGGCATGCCGTAGCGATTGTCGGCACGAGAAAAGCCAGCGCCGCCGGACGCATCGTGGCGGAGGAGTTCGCGCGCGACTTGGCAGAGATGGGTTTTACGATCGTCAGTGGTTTGGCTCGTGGAGTCGATGCGGCCGCGCATCGCGGGGCCCTTGCCGGTAAGGGGCGAACGCTTGCCGTCATGGGCTGCGGACTGGATCGGACCTATCCGGCGGACCACCGGCACTTGCGTGAGGCGATCGAACAGCAGGGAGCCGTTTTGTCTGAACTCCCGTTGGGGGCGGCACCGCACAGCTATCACTTCCCGCGCCGCAACCGCATCATCAGCGGATTATCGTTGGGCGTAGTAGTGACGGAGGCGGCCATTGAGAGCGGGTCTCTTATTACGGCGAGATTGGCCGGTGAGCAGGGGCGCGAAGTGTTTGCGGTGCCGGGTTTTATCAAAGCTGAACAGAGTCGTGGCCCGAACAGTTTGATCAAGGATGGTGCTCGTCTGGTTGAGTCGGCGCAGGATATTCTGGAGGAACTGTTGCCGCAGCTTGATCCGGCCTTTCGTCAGCGGCTGGCAGGGGGAGCAGGGACCGTCGCCCGGCCGAAGGTGCAATTCAGTCCCGATGAAACGTTGGTATACGACGTTTTGTCCGTCTTGCCACAATCGGTCGACGACGTAATTCGGCGCAGTGGATTGCCTGCCGCTCAGGTAGCGGCGATCTTGTTATCGCTCGAATTGAAGAATTGTATTCGTCAGGTACCCGGCAACGAGTATGTGCGTCTCACATCGGGCATGTATTGAGAGATTAGAGCTGACAGGGGCTCGATATTTGTTATAGTGGGTGTGGTAGTCTGGGCTTAGGTATTGAGGAACGTGGAGCCGCATGGCCAAATCGCTGATCATCGTTGAGTCGCCGACCAAGGCGCGGACCATCACGAAATATCTCGGTCGTGGCTACTCCGTCATGGCCTCCGTCGGCCATGTCAAAGACCTTCCTACCAGCAAGCTGGGCGTTGATCTCGACAACGATTTCGAACCCCAGTACGTCACGATCAAGGGCAAGTCGAAAGTCCTTGCCGACATTAAAAAGAAAGCTCAGGAAGTCGACACCGTGTTTCTCGCGCCGGACCCTGATCGCGAGGGCGAGGCGATTGCCTGGCATATTGCTCAGGAACTGCACGGCAAGGGGAAGAAGAAAGACGGCAAAGTCTATCGTGTGCTGTTCAATGAGATCACGGAATCGGCGATCAAGCGGGCACTGAAGTCGCCGGGTGAAATCGATATGAAGCTGGTTCAGGCTCAGCAGGCGAGACGAGTCCTCGATCGCATCGTGGGGTACCAGGGCAGTCAGTTGCTGTGGAAAAAGGTGCGCCGCGGCCTCAGTATGGGCCGTGTGCAGTCTGTGGCTGTGCGGTTGATTTGCGACCGGGAGAAGGAGCGAGAAGCGTTCCGGGCGGAAGAGTACTGGTCCATCGTCGCGTTGTTGGCCGGGGACAACCCGCCGGCGTTTGAAGCAAAATTGCATTCCGTGAACGGTCAGGATGCCGACATCGGCACAGGTGAGCGGGCCCAGCAGATCCTCGATGCCGTGCAGGGTAAGTCGTTCGTCGTGCAATCGATCGAGCGCAAGGAGAAGAAACGTAATCCGGTCGCACCTTTCATCACGAGCCGGCTTCAGCAGGAAGCCGCCAGAAAGCTGCATTTTAGCCCGAAGAAGACGATGACGCTGGCGCAGCAGTTGTATGAAGGCATTGAAATCGGGGCAGAGGGGCCGACCGGTCTCATTACCTATATGAGAACGGACTCGCCGAGGATTTCACAGGAAGCGACCGAAGATGCCAGAGTTGTGATTCGAGAGCGGTTCGGAGTTGAGTATCTGCCCGCTACGCCGAACGTGTACAAGACGCAGAAAGCCGCGCAAGAGGCGCATGAAGCCATTCGGCCGACGTCCGCGGCTCGCGACCCCGAATCCATCAGGCAATACCTGGAGCAGGATCAGTACAACTTGTACAAGCTCATCTGGAATCGTTTCATTGCTTCGCAGATGGTCCCTGCGATCATGGATGTGACGCGCGTGGATTCGTCTCCGGTGGGAACGCCGGACCGATATGTGTTCCGCACGACCGGCACCGTGGTCAAATTCGCCGGCCATACGGCGGTGTACTTAGAGGGAACCGACAAGGAATTGCCGTCGCACAAGCCCAAGAATGAACAGGAGGCGGAGGACGAATCAGATCGCCAGCTGCCCGCATTGCGCGAAGGTGAATCGTTGCATCTGGTCGCTCAGGAAGCCCAGACCTTGCCCGGGCTTGTTTCTAAACAGCATTTCACCCAGCCGCCGCCCCGCTATAATGAGGCGTTGCTGATTCGCGAGCTGGAAGAGAAGGGGATCGGCCGGCCCTCCACTTACGCGTCGATCATTTCGACGATCCAAGACCGGAAGTATGTCGAGAAGGTTGAAGGGCGGTTTCTCCCGACCGAAACCGGGAGAACGGTGAATGACTTTCTGTTGAAGGGATTTCCGGATCTGCTGGATACGGAATTTACGTCCCACATGGAAGAGCAGCTCGATGAGGTCGAAGAGGGTACAAAGCCATGGGTTTCAGCGGTGCGCGATTTTTACGCACCGTTTGTGAGGGAAATGGAACTCGCTCAGGGCATTCCTGGACCGAAGGACATCGTCGAGCCGCCCACGAACCTTCCTTGTGAAAAATGCGGCCGCATGCTGGAAATCAAATGGGGCCGGAACGGGAAGTTCCTCGCGTGCCCCGCCTATAAGGACGATCCTCCCTGCAAGAACACGCAAAATTTTGAAAAATTGCCGGATGGGACGATTAAGATTGTTCCTAAGCTGGAAGAGGCGACGGACGAGAAGTGCGAAAAGTGCTCCAGTCCGATGGTCGTGAAATCGGGCCGCTTCGGTAAGTTCCTGGCCTGTTCCGCGTATCCGGAATGTAAGACGACCAAAGCTATTGCGCTGGGCGTGAAATGCCCTCAGCCCGGGTGCGGGGGAGATTTGGTTCAGAAGCGCACGAAAAAGGGGCGAAATTTTTATTCGTGCAGTCGCTACCCGCAATGTGAGTACGCGCTCTGGGACCGCCCCATCAATAAGCCCTGTCCCAAGTGTCAGGCGCCGTTTCTTATTGAGAAGGTCAGCAAGCAAGCCGGCCGTTCCGTGCAATGCCGCAATGAAGAAGAGTGCGGCTATCGGGAGGCCGGATAGTCCAGGTGCATCCGTTCCCCTGCCGAGGTTCGCTCGCTTCGATCAATTTGTCCCGTACGTAACTCTCCTCGATTCCAGTTCGTTTCCCGTCGATCGATTGCGAGACTCTCGGTTCCCGATTCTGTCTTGATGAGAAGAATGAGAAGCGTTCTCGGCGATCTTGATAACCCGCCTCATTTATACGTACTTCTCTTGTTGACAAGCGCTTCGAGAATCTCTAATTAAGGTGTAGGGGAAAGAGTCAACCGATCGCACGTCGGCGTCGACGTGGACCAATAGGCCGGTGGAAAGCAATACACTCCAACGCTGGAGGGAGGGACCTATGAAAGCCAAACAAGGGGTCATTGAGATTCTTAATAAAGTCCTCACCGCGGATCTCACCGCGATCAACCAATATTTCGTTCACGCGAAAATGTGCTCGAACTGGGGTTATGAGCGGCTGCATCACAAAGTTCGAGAGCGTAGCATCGAGGAAATGAAGGATGCAGACGAACTGATCGGTCACATTCTGTACTTGGAAGGGGTGCCGAACGTTCAGCGTATGAACACGGTGCATGTCGGGGAAACTGTTCCCGAGCAGTTAAAGCTTGATCTCAAGGCTGAACAGGAAATGCTCACGCTTCTTAGCGACGGTGTCGTGCATTGTACGAAGGTGGGCGATTTCACCACGCGCCACATGTTTGAAGATATGGCGAAGGATGTGGATGAGCACATCGACTGGATCGAGACCCAAATTGAGACGATCAAGCAAGTGGGGCTTGAGAATTACCTGGCTGAGCAGATTCACAAAGACAGTTAAACGAGCGCCGGCCCGGCGTGGGAATGGGAGTGTGCATGAAAGCGAAAGAGGGCGTTCTCGATATTTTGAACAAAGTGTTGGTGAGTGAGCTCACGGCGGTGCACCAATATCTTCTGCACGCAGCCTTGTGTAAACATTGGGGCTACGACAGGCTGCACGAACATTTCAATCACCTGGCCCAGGAGGAAGTGAGTCACTCCTCGAGCTTGATCGATCATATTCTGTACCTAGGTGGCGTGCCGGAGATGGATCATCTGGATACGGTTGCGGCCGGCAAAAAAGTGTCGGATTTGCTGGAGGCCGATCTGGCGTTCGAGCGCGACGACGCAGACCTCCTCCGCGACGGGATTGTTCATTGCACAAAGGTCGCTGACTTTACGACCCGTCATCGGCTCGAAGAGATGATCGTCGATACGGAAGAGCATATCGACTGGTTTGAGACTCAGCTCTGCACCATCAAGCAGGTGGGGCTGGAGCGATACTTGGCCGAGCAGATGCATTCCGAGAAGCTGTAGCCCTTGCGCGTGGAGCTGGTCGACCGGTGGGATCCCGTAAAGTCCCGCCGGCCGGCTCTCCCTTCTGTTGTCGTCGCTCCCGACACACATGTTTTGCTGAGTTCGCCTGTTCGGTAGTCTGAAGCACCCGCCCGTTCATTCTTTCCTCATTGCTGCGAAGACACTCGCTCGTTCTGTATTCCATGGCCATTCAGAGGCAGGGTGCATTCCACATTCTCCAAGCAGTGAAGCCGTGTGTTTGGATCCGGCCTTGGGCTACAGTGCTTTCTGCATGGCGTGGACCGTCAGCCGATGCCGTGGGTGTGTCTGCCGGGATCGAATTTCCTTGGGAGAATGCCCGGTCGCGCGTTTGAAAAAATGGCTGAAGGCAAATTGATCGCTAAACCCCACCGCTGTGGCAACTTCTGCCAACGTCTGCGCGGTTGTAGTGAGGAGTGACTGAGCCCGTTCGACCCGATGCCGTCTCATGTACCCGGAAAACGATTCACCCATGATGCGGTAAAACAGATCAGAGCAATACTTCTCCGAGTAGCCGAGGAAATTCGCCAGAACTTTGAGCGTCAGTCCACGATGGAGATTTTCGTTGATGAAGTGGGTGATGCGGCCGGCCAGGGTGTGTGTCTCATGAGCGGACTCTCTGTGGGATGGCAGGGCATGGGACAGGTTGAAGAGATCACACACGAGATTGCGTAGGTCCTGTTCCGTCGTGGCCTGCTCAAGTCGATCAGCCCATTGTGGTGACTGTGCGCGAAGCTCGGACGAGAGGGTGCGGAGGCGATCAGTTGGAATTGCGATGTCGTGCGCGTTGTGCATCATTCAGCTCCCTCAGTGAGGCCAATAGCCCGTACGCCGGGTGTGGACTGTTTTCGTTGGACTCCTTAGAACATTGAACTGGGCATCTGTTGGTGACTCGATTGGTCGACGGTCGGTTCAACGGTGAGAGCAGTGACACTCGCTTCACCGAATGGTAGCGGCTGGAATTGGTCTTGATCGCGAAGCCGTGCACAAAATGTGGCGGTCAGTATCGGGTCAAATTGTGAACCTGCCGACGCTTGCAGGGTTCGCAGGGCTCTGTCTAACGAAGTCGAGCGAATGGCAATGCTGTCGAAGGCGTCCGCAACGGCCAGAATTCTGGCGAGCAAGGGGATATAGACCCCGCGAAGTCCATAAGGGTACCCGGCTCCGTCCCATCGTTCGTGATGATGAGCGATCAGGCGTGCGGCCTCGGAGAGGAATCGGTAGGGGCTCAGGAGTGCGGCGCCTTCCCGGGGATGGCTTTGGATCAGGGCATAGTCATCCAAGCTGTGCGCTGCTGTTTCGTCGAGCAGTCTGCCGGGTAACGTGAGGAGTCCGATATCGTGCAGTAGGGCTGCATAGTGCAGCTCGATGTGCTGGGGGGCGGTAAGGCTGGTGGCCTCGCCCAGCAAGCGGGCATAGTGTGCGGTGCGCTCGCCATGTCCGAAGTGTCCAGGAATGAGGGTTTCGATCCTGCGCGTCAGGCGGCGAAGTTGTAGCAGTCGGACAGCGTGCAAGGATTCCTTTGGAAGCTGGAGTGAATCCAAGGCATCGAGCTGTCGGGCTATTTCCTGGATGAGCTGTGTTGTGGCATTGATCGGCAATATCGATGGATGCATGGAAATCCTCCGAAAAAAAAGAGCCCAAGATCGCCTGTAACGATCTTGGGCTCTGGGCTGAATACCTCTGGCCGCAATGGGATCGACGGTCTTCTTCTAGGCGCTCATGACTCTTCCCCTCGCTTCCCGGCCATCAGCGGTTGCTTCAAAATCCACATTTCGTAGAGCGGGATAGCCATCATGGCGAGAAAGCTGCCCATCATCAGAGTGTCCCCCGCCAGCATGGTGAGCACAAAAATAGGCGAGATGTAGCTGATCAGCCAGGGCGAGACGAGGTCCAGCGCAACGCCTCCGAATGAAAGCCATGTCAGCCAGACTTGCGTGGCATGACTGGCCTGCGTGAGATAGAGGACATGAACGAGAATCATAAACACGACCGGCATGGTAAACAGGTGAAAGTGCGTGACCTCGGCCAGCTCACGAAACGACATCGGTTCACCGAAGGTCGCATCAGAGCCTCGGTAGTGGTCGGCGATACCTTGTGGGCTCAAGCTGGTCATGCTGTGCGCCCAGAAGAAGGAAAAAAGAAATCCCACGAGCATCAAAAAAAGGAATTGCGTGTACAACAACCTGATATGACGATCCGAATCACGCAGGCGGAATCGAGCATTAAAATTTCGCATGCCAGTGCAGTGTCCCGACGGCCTTAGTTGCCGAACAGGGTTCCCAACAGTCCTCTCTCCGCCTTCTGCACTGCGACCGTGTCGCTGCCTAAGCCGGCCGGCTTCAAGTAAAATTCGTCTACCAATACCAGCACTCGTTTGACGCCGGCGTTCATCGATCGAACGGACATCGTGGCTCCGCTGATGTTGATAATGTCTTTGTTGATTCGAATAGGATCCGAGACGGACTTGCCGTCATACTGAGAGTTGAATCGCTTCTTCCCGACCTCGCTGCCCTTTGCATCCCGAAACACCAGCAATTCGACGTCGGTGCAATTCCCTTTGGGATCCACTCCTACCATATAGGTCATTGGCTTATATTTGCCGATGGTGTTGTGGATCATCGCATATCCATCGACCTTGTCTCCGGTCTCCCCGATGTACAGGTCAAACGAATCTTCCGGAAACTTCCATCCGATGCGCTGTTCAACGAGTTCTTTCTTGTCCTGCGTGAGTCGGATCAGTTCCTTGCGGACACGTTGAGATTTCGGGAGGATGGTTTTCACGGCCTCCTCCTCGGTCATGAACTCTTCGTACTTGAAGTCATCGTCTTTCAGGAAGCGGCGTAATTCGTTGTCCCAGACTTTCTCCGTTGCCAGAGCTGGGGGTGACGAAATTATAACTAATACGACTGCGATCAAGGTGCGGTACGCACTCACTGTATTGAACATCCATGCTCCTTCAATTTGGTGTTCAACCGGTTCTGCACGTCGGTCATGACCTCCATCGAGGGTTCCGTATCGGTCCAGCCGAAAAGGCGCGAGCCGCCACGAAATGCCCAGCGTTGCCGCTCTTCGATGAAGCCGATTTTTGTGACATCGTCGAGCCGGTTGACTGCTATGGAAATCCGGGACCGATCTTTGCTGTCCCCCAGGTCCCGCTGGAGGGCACCAAAGGTCCGTCCTGGCATGGGTATTTCAAGCCACGCGGTGTCGATCACGCCTGCTGCCTTGTCCTGCCGCACGATCGCACGATCTTTGACTGCGTCAAGCGCAGCTTCCCAGGCATGGTCGTAGCTGCAGACGGCGAATCGTTCCTGCATGCCGCCGAGCGATGCGCAGGCGTTGAGAAAAGCGGGAATCAGTAAAAAGCTGAGTCGGCGATAGTGTCGTGTCATATCACTTGAGTCGGCCTCGTCCAGGCCGTCCCGATCGGGACGGCCTGGACGAGGAGCTGGTTAGAAGTATGTTGCTGCTTGGATTAAGAATCCGTTTCCATTCATCGGGCTGCCTGTAGTGCCGAGATCTCCGGCGGCTACAAGTCCCTTTGCGTCCTTCTGAGTGTTGAATTGCCAATCGAATTTGATCACCGTGTCTTCGATCGGCCTGAAATTGAGCCCGAGGGTCAAGCGCTCAAGATTCCGCTGGCCTCCCAGCGCATTCTGCTTGGTGCGGTCGTCGGTGTCCGTGTTGACCTGTTCCCACCGGACGACTGCTGTGAATGTGGAGGCGTCGGTGAAATGGCTGGGCGCCCATTTCTTGAGGAATTCCGGCATGAAATGATAGTTCCCCTGAATGTAGTAGCCTTGCATGCCGGCCGGTCCGATGACCCGGTTGGCGACGCCGGTCGCATTGTTGTTGCTGATTCTCGTCCACGCGGACTCTCCGATGATTTCGAACGGGCCTCTTTGGAGCGTCCAGTCCAAAGCGAATATATCGATGTAGCCAGCCCCCACGGCTCCGGCAGCCGGTTTGTACGCTCCATGATAGCCGGATCCGGCGATTTCAATGCCCAGCATCGGACTGAATGCAATGCGGCCGACTACGGCTTTATTATCGTCGCGATCCCGAGACACGCTGCCCCGTGCGCTTCGTACCCCAAGGTCGGTAATGCCGCCGGCCGTCTGGCTCATTCCATTGACGGCATAGACTTCGTAGTCTAGTTTCGAGCGTGATGAGGGATAGAGCGTTCCGTAAATGCCGGCACCCGCTTCGAACCACGTACTGGGGATCACGATACGAGAGACCATCGGCCGATCCACGAGATCGTTCAAGGGGGAGTCGTGCAGCAAGTTAAACTTGCCGACCGGCATCAGCAAGATACCGCCTCGAAGATTGATGGCCTCGTTAATGAGGTAGTCCAACTGAGCGAACTCGATCTGCATGGAGCCGTCGGTGCCTTGTGGTGCATTCGGCCCGCCGCGTTCGATCTCGATTTCCGTTGCAAACTTTATATGGTCGGTAATGTCCGCATAAATAAAGGGGACCATTCGTTGCTGGCCGAATGAATTCCGGCTAGGATTATCCAGGTTCTGACGAGACAGTGAGTTGTACATGACGTCGGCATATCCACCGACCGTTGCTTTCGGAGCGCTCAGGAAGGGCTTGGCGTAAATAAGTTTGCCGGATCCGGTTGAGCCGAATCCCAATGGAATCTTTTCTTCGCCTTTTCGCTCGACTCTAATATCGGTGATGGGTCCGGATGCCACAGGATATTGTGGGGTTGAGGCTGCTTCACTCTGGCCTTGTTGCATGCCGCCTTCACGTCGTTCGTGTTCCTGCAGCCGCTTTTCGACTGCCTCATCAACGAGTTTCTTGATGTCCTCCGGGGTCATGTTTTCAGCCAGAGCCGGCAACGCCGGTAAACTGACTAAGACGAGAGCCCCGAGGATTGCCCGGATCTTCATGGGTATCCTCCATCCGCGAGTAAGGTTGTGGTTGGACTCGGGACTCAAAGGTCTCTGGTCTACAGGGAAAACAGGTGTACGCGATCGATGCCCTGGGGTGTGTCTGGTGGCGAAGCCTCCTTTCATATATCTCATATATCGAATCATGCTGTGACGGTGCCCCAGCCTTCGATTGAGGTGAATGGGATCACGACGATGCGCTTACAGCGTTTGCATTTGAGCTCAAGGCCTTGCCCGCGGACCTTGGCAATGAGTTGTCCGCATTCGCAGCGCGTCTCACTGTCTTGGCAGGAAGGGGATGCCAAAATTTTTTCTGTGATCATGGCGGGTGATCTGCCCCGTTAGTGAAATTGAGAACGATTATTAATATCCCGATCGGCGGAGGAATGTCAAGTCTGGCGACCAATTAAAAGTTAGCGGCCTTTTTGTGTGCGCCTCGCTGTAGCGCGTCACTTAGTTTGAGAATTTCTATCACTTAGTGTGAGAATGGGATTTGGATTGAAGCTATTTAAAAAGCTCCGGACGCACCTTGAGGGCGGAAGCCGCAATGCGCTTCTGGCCCTCTTCTGGCTCGGATCCCACGCCGTTGTGGGCTATGTCAAAGAGCCGGCGCATCCTGCGTGAACAACCTTCACGCTCGGCCGACCATCCTTCAACCGGCGGCTCTCACTGCCGGACTGCACCCCATTGTGCGCGTTTTGAATGGTCGTTGTTGCGCCATTCAGCGGGCCTTCACGACCCGTTGAATACTGTTACTAGAGAGTCTTTGTGCCTCCAGCGCCTACCACTTTTTCCAATGCGGTGATGCGCGCCTCAAGCTTCGGCATCGAGGCCACGGTTGAGACCAGTGCACTCACAGTTGATTCCGATCCTTGTATCCGTTGCAGCACCGGCGCGAGATCGGTCGCACGCGTGGCCTGCAAGGATTCCAGGCCCTTCAAGCGATCCATAATGGCCTGATATTCGTCTGTCGTGAGCGAGACAGTCGTGACCGGCATGGTTACCTCCTGCACGTCAGAGTGATAGT
>JACOEL010000014.1 GCA_024998625.1 Nitrospira sp.
TTGGCTCTTCGTCACGTGCGGCTTAACGAATCTGTTTCTGGCGCGCCGGCGCCTCTTGGCGGGAACGTAGGAGCCGGGTGTCCGCAGGGCGGCAGTGGGCCATTGGACGGGGGGGGTGAGCCCACAAAAAGGCTCACGGACCAGCAGATTCTCACCGGATAGCCCAGAGTGTTCACCCCAGTAACTGGTTTCTCAGTGGAAACGTGAATTAATCAGACCTTCCTTAGGTCAGAAATAATGGGTCAGGTCCCTTTTATGCTCCTCGCCGCGTAACGCAGAGCTAGGCGGTGCGCTGCCGCTTTGCGCGCTCGCTTGAACGAGTTGTTAGACGTGATGATTTTTCTGTGAGCCGACCTGTCACGAATTTGTGTAACACACTGGCAATAAGTGTTTGATAAGGCACGCCTTCCTCGGCCGCACGAGTTTGAATATCCATTAGGTCGGGGGAGGACAATCGAACATTGACCCTCCGGTTCTTGATGAATGTAGCCCGGGCCGCTTCTTTGAAGTGTTTCAGTTCAGCCTTTGATGGAGCCATGGACTTAAAGTGGCCTTTCTCATAGTCTTCAGAAATTCGTTCTTCAAATGATTGTCTGCGCGGTTTCATTTACACACCACCTTTCAAGTAATCACGGGTCGCTTTTCTATTCGGAATCACCGTTTTAAGGAAGTAATACTCAGTCTCTTCTACAAATGGAACCAAGTAGGCATATTGCTCGATCGCTACCACAAACATTCGTTGTTGAGGATATTTGCTTGGGTTGGAGTGCACTATGATGTCGAGCAATCCGTCGGCTTCAATGGCAAGCACGATTTCCTCGAAGGATATATTCCGCTCAGCTTTCAGCTGTTCATTCTTCTCGTGGTTCCATCGAAATGGTTTCATGCGTGCAGTCTATCCGAATGTGTGCCTTCTGTCATCATCGTGAGACCCTCTGACCATTGACGGTTGACGAGTTTCGGATGCCGTATCTCAACGCTTCACGCTCCCGCTACCCCCTCCTCCCGAACCCTTCCCCCGTCATCACCTCCGCCACGTTCCGCCCGTTCACGAAGACATCGGCCAAGGTCCGACCGTAGGCATCGCGGCCGTGGGGAACGATGTCGATGGTTTCTGCCTGCAACAGTTGCTCCAGACGAAGGGCAGCTTCTCGCCCGCCTGCTTGTTTGAAGCTCATTCGATCTCAGCAACAGCCATTCCAGTTGTCATCAGCGGCACCGGGGCGATTACCGCTCCGCTCGGATCGCTGATCGCCGTTGGTCCGTAAGAGATCCAGCCGTTCCGCTCTCTCGTGACGTCCTACGACAGGAGCCACATACCATTCTCTTGCGCGCGTTGGGATCTGATCTCGTTATGCCGAAGTTTCCATTGTTCGGCTGTCTTGCGAGGCGCCATATTATGGCATGGGCAAGCTAATAGCTTGACTCCGGCGCGAGCGCCCGCTTTGACCGATTCATTGAATTCAAGTCGTAGCAAATATTGATTCCGAGCGTCGTGCCACAACAGAAATCAAATACCGGATGGTCATCACCGGGTTGAAATATCGTCTGTTCGCTATCGAGAAGATGTGTCTTGCGATAGGCCGCGGCGAGGTTTCCACTCTGTACGGTGACAGCTGAATGGAAGAACGTATTGCCAGTTCGTTCGATTGAACCAACGACCACCGTTGGTTCAAGATGTTTCAGGCTGCGGAGTACCCGATCGAATTCAGATGAGGTTAGAGCCACGGCTGCTTCGGCTATATATCCGTCATCCGGACAATACTCTTGAAGGAAGCACTCCGGGAAACAGGCCAAACTCGCGCCATGTCGTGTAGCGTGCGTCGCATAGGTATCTATGAGAGCGCCCGCGACACATCATTGTGGACATCAGGTAGTTGACAGGCGGCGATTTTCATAGCCGTGCGAGTTGCGACGAACGGTTTACATCATCTGCCTGCTGTTCGTTGAAAGCGTTATTAGGCCGATGACTACGTGTTGCTCTCCAGATAGCAGAGGTGCAGTTGCTCGCTACGCACGATAAGCGCTCTAACGCGGAGAGTTATGCGTGTCGGCTTCCTACGTCGCACAACGACGTGAGCCGCAAGATGAACCCTTGACCTGCCCGCGGCGTTGCAGGTGTCCATCGTCCGACGTCGTTCGTTCATTTCCCTCCGGAACTCAAGCCCAATGGCTGCCGTGAATGTAACGCAACCCGCTGAAGCGCGAGTCTACGTTGAAATCCAACAGGTATCCAGGCCTTCGCCTGGTTACCCTCAGTATATCTTGTGACCCCTGCAGGCTATTCAGGGATCGGCCAAGCAGCATGGCGGCCACTTTTTCGAGTCTAGCTGGCTTAGGCAATGTGCGTAGGCATGGACCTGTATCAAGACGGATACGGAAGAGTATCGGAAGAGATACGCCGTCACGCGGCATGTCTCAAGGACAGCGCAGCGCACCTCATGTTTTTGAGGAGTTTTCAGACTGGACTATCATGGCGGGCCGTTTGCAAGATCATGTTCACGAGTGATCGTATGTTCGGTAGGCCTTGCGCGGATGGATATCCGTACGTCGTCTTGCCGACCTCGCCCGCGCCGGTGCACGGGTATTTTTAGAAAGGAAGAAGCCATGATCGTTGTACATTCAACCGAGCTTGAGCAGATGAAAACGCTGGGTGAATTGGCCGAGCGGGCCCCAGTCATCCCCCGCTACCTGGAGGAGGTCGACCTGGCTCCGCTTGCGAGGGACGTTCGCGACTATGCCGGGCGAATGGGATATGCTGCGCAATTTCTCCATGAGTTCGATGTGCCGCACCCGACACCGATCGGAGTCCGAGAACAGGACGTTGCCCCTCTGTTGAATGGATCCGATACGGAACTCAAGTACGAACATTTTTCCGTCGTGATGTCGAAGTCACGGCGGCTCGCCATCTATGTGGCCTGTAACATCGACGGCCGACGTTCGCAAAAAATCAAACGCGGCAAGGACCGCTGGAGCCTCGATCCGCGTATGGATCGGGACTATCAGATCGGAGAAGAGCTCTACGCGGGCAACGAATTGGATCGTGGCCATCTGGTGCGGCGTGAAGATCCGGTGTGGGGCCTTAAGCATGAAGCGGCCGTTGCGAACGGAGACACCTTCCACTTCACCAATTGTTCCCCTCAGCATGAAAAGTTCAATCAACAAACCTGGCTGGGGCTCGAAGACTATATTCTGCGGAACAGCCGTGCGCATAAATTGAAGGTCACCGTGTTTACGGGGCCGATTTTTCAGGACGACGATCCGGAATATCGCGGAGCACTCCTCCCGCGCCAGTATTGGAAGGTAGTCGCGGTGGTGTCCGATGGGAGGAAGTCGGCCACGGGCTATATGATCAGTCAATCGGAGTTGCTCGAACATCTGCGGGCCTTTGGGTTCGGCCGATACAAGACCTATCAGGTGAGCATCGACCAAATCGAGCGACTGACGGATTTGGACTTCGGCCCGCTGAAACACTATGACGGCTTCACCACCGAGGAAGCGCGCACCAGGCGGGCGATGCGGGCCGAGATTCGCTCCTGGAAAGACATTCGGGTCTGAGGCGTTTCGAGCGTTGTTTCATCGACGCACCATGTGCCAGCACTCACATACGGGAGGAGGACGGCCATGCCTGAACTTACAGAGGTGCGACTCGGCAAGAAGACAGAACCCCCGATCTTGCTCCGCAAAAGCGACGATCTGATCGCAGTCCGGACCCGGTCGACACGATCCATCAAGGCCGGAGCGGTTCGAACCCCTGAGTCCGGAGAAGTGGCGGACGGACATCTCGTGTTCACGGTTCCCGAGGCCGGCGTCGAAATCTATCGCGTTCCTCCCGGGGCCGGGCGTCGATCATTGGAAAGTCGGAAAGAGGCACTTCGTGCGGCCGCCGATGTCCGGTTTGCCGGCGGCGTGATGGTGGATGAAAAATCCAGAGAGCCGGTGTTGTATACAGAAAACCTGTTTATCAAGTTTGTCGATGAGATGGACTTGGAGGACTGTCGGGCAGTGATCCGGGAGGCCGGCCTCACCATCAAGAAAGAGTTGACCTACGCCACCAACGCGTTTTTCGTCGGTGCGCCGGAGGGTACAGGCACCAGGGTTTTCGATACGGCGGCGTCGCTCTTGAATCGCACGGACGTCGAATATTGTCACCCGGAACTTGTCCGGCCGAAAGGCCGTCGCGTGATCGCCGTGGAGCAATGGCATCTCAAAACCACCACGATCGACGGGACGGCGGTATCAGCCAGCGCCAACGTCGAGGCGGCGCATCAGGTCACCCAAGGGGAGGGAGTGGTGATCGCCGTCATAGATGACGGGGTTGATATCGACCATCCGGAGTTCAGCGGCGCAGGGAAGATCGTCGCGCCTCGCGACGCCAGTCTGGGCACGGGCGATCCACGGCCGAAGGATCCCCATCCGGCGTTCACGGAGGACCATGGCACCGCCTGCGCAGGCGTGGCATGCGCGGCCGGCCTCGTGCGTGCCTCCGGCGTGGCGCCGAAGGCCAAACTGATCCCGATCCGGCTGAGTTCGGCGCTCGGATCACAACAAGAGGCTGAGGCGTTCGAATGGGCCGCCAACAACGGCGCCGATGTGATTTCGTGCAGTTGGGGACCGGAGGACGGAGACTGGTGGAACCCGAACCATCCGGCACACAATCAGAAAGTGCCCATTCCCGCCAGCACGAAGCTGGCCGTTGATTACGCGACGACCAAAGGACGGGGAGGGAAGGGGTGCGTGGTGCTCTTCGCCGCGGGGAACGGAAACGAGAGCGTGGATAACGACGGGTACGCGAGTTACGAGCGCATCATCGCGGTGGCGGCTTGTAACGACCGTGGGAAGCGCAGTGTCTATAGCGATTTCGGCAAGGCCATCTGGTGCTCGTTTCCAAGCAGCGATCGAGGCCATGCACCGTTTCAGCATCCGGCTCCCCTCACGAAAGGAATATTCACGACAGATCGTGTGGGAGCGTCGGGCTATAATCCCGGAACGTCGGGGGCCGGCGACAATCGCGGGAACTACACGAACAGCTTCGGCGGAACATCCAGCGCCTGCCCTGGTGCGGCAGGCGTGGCCGCACTGGTGCTGTCGGTCAATCCAGAGTTGAAATGGCAGGAAGTGCGGGAAATTCTCAAGCAATCCTGCGACAAGATCGATCCGCAGGGCGGCAATTACACGGCAGAAGGGTGGAGCCGATTCTACGGCTATGGCCGTCTCAATGCCGAGAAGGCTGTCGCCCTGGCCAAGCCGGGGACACAGAACCGCGTCCTTATCAGTCGCACATTCAACGAGCTCATTCCGGATCTCCAAATGGTGACGGTTTCGCTGGACGTGAATGACGCCACGCCGATCGAAAATTTGATTGTCCATCTTGATCTTGCGCACACGTATATCGGGGATCTGGTCATTACCTTGATGCCGCCGACTGGTTTGAATCCGGCCAAGGTTGTTCTGCACGATCGAACAGGCGGTGCGACTCAGAATCTCAAGCGGACTTACGACATGCTGGATACCCAGGCGTTGGCTCCGCTGAAGGGCAAGGGCCTGAAGGGAACGTGGACACTCGACATTGAAGACGCGGAGGCTCGGGACGAGGGGACGTTGAGACAGTTCGGCCTCGAACTGGTCTTCGGCTCCGGCAGTCGGCGTGCGGAGGCCGCCCGAAGCACCGGTGCGATGAATCGTGGGAGACGAGCCGAAGCTGGTCGTGTGAGCAGGATGAGCAGCCGACGCGCGCCTTCGCGTCGAGCTTGATTCTGCGATTCATGAGCGTGGAATGAGGGACGGGTTGCCTGGGTATCAGGAGAGGCAAAACCGACCGATCAAGGCTCTGGCAATGTGATCTGTTCTTGAAGTCTCGCGGCGGCGCCTCGACTTCAGGGCGCCGCCAATCCCGTTCTTCCCAGGTTCATGCGGAGCTGACAAGGAAGAGTGAAGGTCTTTGTGGCGGACCCTGTTCGGATGGGATCGCACGCTGATGGAGAATCAAGGGAGCCACTTTTATTCCCTCGTGCAAGAATTCGATGACGGGGGTGTCCTATCAACGCCTCTGTCGGGCGGGTAAGGCGAAGAAGCTGGCATTGACCGTCTGCATGCAGAAGCTACTCACGATTCTCAATGTGATGATGAAGAGTGGCACGCCGTGGCAGCGTGACTGCGGGTGAGTGCACTTGACAGTCAAACCAGTTGCTGGCCGTGCACTCACTTTGCGCCATCAGTCTCTTACTCCACAACCTCAAGGTCCTTTCGCATAGCCGCCATGAGATCGTCGTGAGCATTCGTTCGCCCATTCGATCCGGGCTCGCTCGCTTTCAGGCGCTTGAGGGCGTCGACCGTGACCGACGACGCGACCAATTGCACCTTGATCTCCCATAGGGCGAACTGCTTGGCCTTCTCATCAGACCAGCCTTCTGTTAACGTTCATCGTGAGGGACGCGCCGTAAGCGGCGCGCCCCTCTCGACTGTGCTGTTAGATGCCCAATCCTCCGCTGCGATGTGCACACCGATACCCTCCTCCTTGAGAATATGGCAGAACGATGGCACATGGTTGGCTCCGCAAACGAATAGAACTGGCCACAAGTTGAGACTGCGGAGCTGCTTAAGCCAATACCGTTCGCGCTTTGCGTGACTTTCGGCGACGCGCGCTCCAACCTCTGATTCGGACAAAGTGGAAGGGAAGGCCGAGATACGGATATCGTTCTCCTGGCGGATTTCAAATTTGGCTCTTTCTATCCTGTTTGGATCGCAAAACCGGTGCGGTATCTGCAATGCATTAGCGACTCGCATCGGAATGGATGCGGCGCAGTTGTTCTCGGCAAGAGCCTCCTCGTTCATTTCTTCGGCCACCGCTTGGATCTTGAACTCTTGGCACAAGCTCTTCAGAAAGGTCTGTAGCGCCAAATCGGCTGTCTGAATCGTGGGACTTGTTCCAACAACAATAACCATGGGAGGGCGGGAGTTGGGCGTCTAACGTTGAAGTTGAGCCGCAGTCTGAGACTTGCCGAGAGCTGTCAGCTCGAACGACTGGTTAGAACTCGCCTTCACTTCAGCAGCGCCCCGAGGATTGACCCTACAAGGCCACCGGCGGCCCCGCAAGAGCGATCCACCAACGCTTGTCTTTTTGATGCTCAAGCGCACGTGAATGCATATTGACAGCTGTATCAACCAGTGCCTTGATGTTCGTAGACGAAAGCGGGACACGGGAAACTCGAAGTTGCTGCTCTGAGGTCAGAGCGCTGTATTCAGCACTCGTTAGAACTCTCTCCGCATCAACGTCATACCGCTTTGGAAATTGACGCCGCCATACCAAGGACGCCTTCGCTCTCGCAGAGTCGAGTCGGAAAAATTCCGGATGTTCAATGAAAACAGCCTTCCATTTTTCCGCTTGCGCTTCATCGGCGGACATAAGGTCAGCCCAACCGGGAAAAGGCAACTTGTAGAACTTGTATGTAGCCATGGTTTGGATCGCAGCAATGACATCGCCAAGCCGATTCGTATCTCGCAAATATGGCGAGAGGGCGGTCTTTTCTGTATTCCATGGAAGGCGCATAAGAGTTCTAACTATGTATTATCTGGTTCCGTATAAGATGCCAATTGCCTTGTGACGTTGGATAAGACCCGTACGCTATCCTGGCAGGATAGCGACCGAAGTCCAAGTGGTTTCTCGACGGTTCTTCTCTGCATCTCATTTACACCGGGTCTTATCTGGTTCTGTATAAGACCCTCGCCGTACATTGACTTCATAGGACATTAGCCTGGCTACGGATTCCGTCCGAGACGCGATTCAGCACATGTGACGAATGACGGTGTTCCTGTGGTTCACGCTCCCGCTACCCCCTCCTTCCGAACCCTTCTCCCGTCATCACCTCCGCCACGTTCTGCCCGTTCACGAAGACATCGGCCAGGGTCCGGCCGTAGACATCGCGGCCGTGGGGGACGATGTTGATGATTCCTTCTTGCATCAGTTGCTCCAGCCGAAGGGCAGCTTCTCGTCCGCCTGCTTCCGACAACTCCGGGGCGTTGTAGCCGCGAATACGGATGCGATCGGTGCCGTAGCGGATCGTGTCGCCATCGACGGTGCGGACTTGCCAGGATTCTACGGTCCGCTCAAAACTTCCCACCGACAGTGCGTGACGCGGAAGAGACCGAAGGCCGCGGCTATGAAACCGAGATTTTTTCGCAAAGGGATTCTTGTGCGGCCGCGGGCCTCGTTCATGGTGCCCACGCCGATACCGTGGTGTCTGATGTTGCGGCAGCGGCTGACGTTCCTCCGGTTTCAATCCCCAACATTCGTTGCAGTGGAATGGCCCGGGGTCATTGGTGGCGGCAGGCGTATAGGTGTGCAGCGTGGAACGGCTTTCTTCCACGGCAGTGACGGCTGGCGGGGCGGGTGAGGCGACCAAGAACAGCAGTGTGAGTCGGCTGAGCAGGCGGGAAACACGTTCGTTTCTGTGCAGCATGGAAAGATGTCCTCCGGATATTCGTTGCCAGACGAAGCATGCTCCATGCCACAACTACGGCGCAAGTATCCCACGGTTGACAAGCCGAAAAACCGCGTGCTCAAATGCCTTCCGTTGAAGAGCGTATGGCTAATGGCCAATAGCGAATAGTTGGAATTTTCCTGAGCTCGTACCATAAGCCATACGCTATGTGCTCTTAATCGTTCAGACCGTACGAACTACTACAGGAGAGCCGCTCATGGATATGTTTGGAAAAGTGGGGCTGGTCGAGGTGCCGATCTTGATCGCTCCGGATCAGAAGGCCTGGATGGATCGCATGATCAAGGAAGGCAAGATCGCGATTCCGCCCGGCGGGACGCTGGAAAAAGGCTCGCTCTATTCGATGTTTGTCCGCATGCTCCTGCACAACGCGATGGAAGAACAGAAGCGGCAGGAAGCGTTGGAAATGGACGACGAGGATGACGACGAATAGACCAGGATGCTGAAAACGGTCCCCAGCATCGTTCTCGCATCGCTCGGACCCTCAACGTACCGCCATGGGACAAGAGCCTGTCTTGGCAGGCCCGGGGTGGGTGGGTAAGAATGCCACGCCTCCGGACCTTGTTCGCTGCGGCCTTTCTGGGAAACCGTTTTGAGCATCCTGAAGTCACGTGGTGAATTCGATGGGGATGAGCCGCGATC
The DNA here is from genome assembly GCA_024998625.1 of Nitrospira sp. Taxonomy (GTDB): domain Bacteria; phylum Nitrospirota; class Nitrospiria; order Nitrospirales; family Nitrospiraceae; genus Nitrospira_A. Next base: position 9,141 of record JACOEL010000014.1, read on the forward strand.
AGTATCCGAATGGATGCAATTCGTATCGGTTTCGATACGCGACTTCGCGAATGACGCTTTATGAGAGACGATCGACGCCCAGCGTGCTCAGCTCCGGGTCAGAGGTTCTTGAACGCGGCTTGAGCGGCGCTGATTGTGCGATCAATGTCCCGTGGTGTATGGGCCACCGACATGAACGCGGCTTCGTATTGTGACGGGGCCAAGTAAATCCCGGCGTCCAGCATCTGGTGAAAGAACTTCGCGTAGGCTTTCGTGTCGGACTTCTTCGCCGATGCCCAGTCCACCACCGGCCCCTGAGTGAAGAACGCACACATCATCGAACTGACGCGGGTTTGGGTGAGCGAAACCCCGGCTTTTCGCGCGGCGTTTCCCAGTCCCTCGGCCAGCGCGACCGACCGCTGTTCGAGTTGTTCGTAGGTGCCGGGTTTTTTGAGGCGCTTCAGCGTCTCGATACCGGCCGTGACGGCCAGCGGATTCCCTGACAACGTGCCGGCCTGATAGACCGGTCCGGACGGGGCAATCATCTTCATGATGTCCTTCGCGCCCCCGTAGGCACCCACCGGAAGTCCCCCACCGATAATTTTCCCCAGGATCGTGAGATCAGGCTTGATGTTGTAGAGCGTCTGCGCGCCACCGTATTGCACGCGGAATCCCGAGATGACTTCGTCGAAAATCAGCAGCATGCCATGGGCATCGGTCAGTTTGCGGAGGCCTTGCAAGAACTCCGGCGAGGGCGGAATCACGCCCATGTTCCCGGCGATCGGCTCGACAATGACGCAGGCGAGCTGACGGTAGTGCTTCTTGATCAGTTTTTCCGTGGTGGCCAGGTCGTTATAGGGCGCGGTCAACGTGTGCTTGGTGAAGTCTTCCGGCACACCGGGGCAGTCGGGAATTCCGAGCGTTGTGAGACCTGACCCTGCCTTGGCCAGCAGGTAGTCGCTGTGGCCGTGATAGCAACCTTCGAATTTCAGGATGCCGTCGCGTTTCGTGTAGGCGCGGGCGACTCGAATGGCACTCATGACCGCTTCGGTTCCCGAACTCACCAGGCGCACCAACTCCATGGACGGCAGGGCCTCGCGAATCATCGTGGCCAGTTGAATTTCCAACTCGGTCGGCGCGCCATAGCTGGTACCGTTTCCGGCGGCCTGTTGAATGGCCTTGGTGACGGTGGTCGGCGCGTGGCCGAGAATCATCGGTCCCCAGGACAGGACGTAGTCGATGTAGCGATTCCCGTCGACGTCGTAGAGCCGTGAGCCTTTGGCGCGTGCAATGAACCGAGGTTGCCCGCCCACCGAGCGAAAGGCCCGAACCGGGCTGTTCACCCCGCCGGGAATGATGAGTTGCGCGTCTGCGAAGAGTTGTTCCGATCGTTGTGTTTTCATGGGCCTCTTTCATCGAGCCGTGAGTTGGGGCGCCAACCTACCACGGGAAAATAAAAACGGTCAATTGTGGACAGTCTTCTGTGAGTCGGCACCGGAGCCTCTACTCATCCACGATTCGATACAGCCGATTATCTGAATAGATACACCCACGATGATCCGTAGCGGTATAAGGCAATGTTAGCACAGAGAAACAAGGAGTTAGAGACCACCGTCCATATGGCGCAGGTCTTGCTGAGTCTTGGGTATCACTGCGCAGGAGAACAAGATGAAAGTGATCTGTTCCTGGTGTCAGAGTGAAGGCCGATCAGGGTTGGTCCGAGAAAAGGCTCCGTTGGTTGATCCGCGCGAGACCCACGGAATCTGTTCCGACCACCTTCAGCAAATAGCGGTCGGCCGGGATCCGCTGATCCCCGGATATGATGAAGGCTCGTTGCCGCGCCATGAATCTGTCGTGGTCCGCCGAAGTGCTCTTGCCACCGTGGTCTGTTATGAATGATTAGAGGTGTGCTGGATGCGACGGCCCCTCCCTCATCGCTCTTGGATTCCCCGCCGAGGACGACAAAAAACGTCAATCACTGCCGGAATGCCACCATGTTGACGACCCAACGGAGAGAATCTTTCTGGCTCATGCGAACGATCATGCTGAAAACATTAAATACTTCTTGGCCGATCCCCGCTGGTGTGACTCTTGCGCCCCCAACGTGGATGGTCGCATCCCAACGAATGGAGTGACGTGGTGAAAGTGCTCTGTGCCTGGTGTGTACGAGACGGGAAGCCGGCGTTTCTGCGGGAGAAATTCCCGTTGGAGGATCCCAGTGAAACGCATGGGCTCTGTGGCGATCATTTCGCCTCGCTCAGCGCGAGTGTGGGGAAAATCGTCACACCGAGAGTCTGGATGCTCTCACGCATGCACGACCTCTCCTGGGTGCTGACGCGGTGGGCCCAACGGATGATGGGGCGCTTGTTCTCTCTCTGCTAGCCCGGAGCCGAAGATTACCCGGCACCCTGGAGTGAGTGCCGGGAATCGAGTCCTACCCGAGTTTTCCTCGCAAGAGATTCAATCCCTGTTCAATCAATGTGGTATCCGGCATTTTACCGTCCGGGGTCAGCTTATCGATGAGCCCGGGAAGCAGACTGGCCAGTTGGCCCCCGGCTGCTTCCGAGCTCAATCCCGCCTGCGATGCCAGTTGCTTCAGGAGGTCGCCGCCTAAGCCCTGCTGGATCTGTTCCGCAGAAATCGGCAGGTTCTTTCCCGTGCTGACCCATGAATTCACGATATCTCCCAGGCCGTTTTTCTGAAACGCCTGCACGAGTCCACTCAGCCCGCCGACGGAACTGTTCTGTCCGAGGAGTCCGAGCACGGCTTGCATCAGGGGGTTCTTATCGCCGCCCCCCATCATGCCGGCTGCCGCCTGTCCGAGTTGATCGAGAAGACCCATCATGCCCTCCTTCTGTAAATCGACTGCGGGAATTGCCCGGCCCGGACTATTCATGCATACCTGCTGCGGCGTCCGATCCTCTCGCCCGGCGGGGCTGTTCTCGTTCGGCCTCCTCAACGGACTGCCAGTACGCCTGCGTCGGCCTTACATGCGAGAAACCCCCGCCCCCTTCAGTCTCAGACGCATCGCGACGGCATGTACGAATAATCCAGGCTAGCGGGATGCTTTTTTTGCGCCCTTGGCCGGCCCGGACTTCGGTGGTTTGCGCTCCATGGCCAACGGCGGCGCGAACCAATTGTGGCGGCTCCGTTTATGGCGGTCCGAGACAGCGAGTACGGCGTGGAACGGCAGCCCGTCTCCCGTCGCCTCGTCGGATTCTTTCAGGCTCCAGGCTTCACCGGCCTCGCTCAAGATCTCAACGAAGGTTTCAAAGTCGTCTTCTTCGTCGGGTTTCGTCAGGACTTGATCCGCATCGGTCACCACCACGAGATAGCCCTTGGCCGGTAACCAGTCCAGATCGGCCAAACATTCTTCGAGGGCATCCCAGTTGTGGCCGAAGTAGTCCGGAAACGAGAAGACGCGGCTGAATTCATCCAGCAGGCCCGCTTTCGTTTTACATTTCTTGCCGGAGATGGTTTTAGTGACGAAGTGCGCGGGGACGGAGAGAATTTTATCGAGCGCTTCCCCTTCGGCATGCACCAGGAGATGCGCCCATGGTTTTTTGATCGATTGGAGGGCAATGAGCGACATGTCTCCTCAATTCATCGGAACAAATGTCCGGTAGTGGTCGGCGGTGTAATAGGCCTTGCCGGTGTGTTGATCGATGACGATCCGTTCAGCGCCTCGATTCTTCCCCGGCACCTTGGGGTGCACATCGTACTCGCGATAACGCCCGCGCGGCAGTACGCGCTCACGATTCTGAAAGGTGCGTCCACCGATGTATCCCGGCGGCGGCTCGCCGTGCCGCGTCTCAATGGCGCTCAACGTTTCTCGCGCAGAGAGCGGTATGGATGCCTGGTCGCCGCGCGTTGTTGTCTGGGGTCCGGTGCGCACGGACCCGTTCTGCGTCTGCGGCGTCTGATCAGGAGCCGGTGTGAGGATCGGGGTTGGCGCATCGAGGAGTGTCTGGCCCGGTTCTGCCGCGAAGGAGACGCCCAGGGATAGTGCGACTGTGGCGCAGAGCCAGAGAAGAAGCCGTGTGATGCGTCGAATGGACATCATGATTCGCAACCGGTGGCATCAACAGGAACGACCCTAACATGTCACATGGGAGGGGTCAACGTGGCCCGGCCCAGCGTAGGAGAACTCCAGGGGCGTCTAAACCCTGTCGGGTGCCAATTCCGTCCCGTGCATACGGGTAAATAACTCCCAGTCGAATGGTTTGGGCGCGACGGCGTGGAGCGGAATGGTTTCGAGCCGGTTGGAATCGTGGTATGCCACCATGCAGCCGACGATCGTGTCCGGTTGTTCGACCAGCCTGCGGACGGTTTCGTAGGCGAGATGCTGCGCGATCATTTTATCTTCCGGTGTCGGGGGAGCGCCCCTGAGCGTATGCCCCAGGATCGTCGCCTTCGTGGCCGTGGCTAATGCATAGTGGCCGGACTTCTCTCGACGTTGCGGCCAGGTCGCGATGGTGTTGGCCACATAGTCGACCAGCCCATGGACTCCGCCTTCTCGGTGGTGCCGGTGGGGAGTTCGTTCCGCCACGACAAAGATGTGGCTCTTGTTGGGCACACCCAGGGTACGCTTCAACGTGCCCAGGACGACTTCTTCGATGTAAGCATCGGGGTCAGGATGTTCATTCACGAGGATCCCTTCCGCCCGGGCCTGATAGGCGCAGGCCAGTGCCAGATGGCCGGACCCCGCGCCCATGACCTCCACGAAAAAGATGCTGCCCATGGCCGCGCTGGTTGCCTTGAGGGATTCAATGGATTGATTCGCCAGCGCGATGGCCGAATGAAACCCCAGGGAAGTGGTGCCGGCGATGTTGTTGTCGATGGTGCCGGGAATGCCGACGACCTGTACCCCGTAGGTCTCGTGAATCGCCCGGGCGCCCCGCAGGCTGCCGTCGCCTCCCAACACCACGAGCGCCGAGTCTGCGAGATAGGGCGCAAGAGACCGCATGGCGGCGCGTTGGACCTCTTCGTCTTTGAAATCTTCGAAACGGCTGCTGCCGATGGGGCTGCTGGCATGGCTGCCCATGCCGCGTGTGTCTTCTTCCGTGACGGGATCGATCCAGTTGTTCGCCAATCCGAGGAACCCGTGCCGGACGAAAAAGACCTCCAGGCCGAAGCGGTTTCCAGTCACGCGTAATTCTTTCAACGCCGCGCCGCCGCCGCCGAAATCCCCGCCCGACACGAGTGCCAGGAGGCGCTTGATACGTTGAGGTTTGAGTGTGACGCGCTGGCTCCGTTCCCGCTCGACTGTCACCCAGGCTTCGCGGGCGACCCGTTCGCTTTCAATCAGGCCGACGGCCGTGGAGTAGCCGGAGAGTTTCCCGTTCTCCAGCGTGAGGAGGACGACATTGTCCTGTCCCTCCTTGTATTCGCCGAATTCGGAAAACGCTTCGCGGAACGGACGCGGGTCCAGATAGATACGCAGCGCGCGCAGGGTCGAACTGTGGGTATAGAGGCAGAGCACTTCTCCGGGATGGGCACGGCCCAACCGGTGCAGGCCGTCGATCACGTCGATATAGAGGTCGAAGAACGAATGCCCGCCTGGATAACTATAAAACGGGTGTTTGATGAGCCGCTTGGCGGTCTTGGCATCGACGCCGAAAGCCTGCGCGGCCGCGTCGAGCTCCGCCTGTTTTTCCATGCCGGTGACCCAGCCGAAATCTTGCGACTCCAACGTGGCCTCGACATGGGGATGGACGGCATCTGCACGGTCGGGGGACAGCGCCTTCGTGATGCGCCGGCAGAGTTGTTCCGTGTTCGGACTATGGCTGATGAGGTGAAGGAACGTGCGCGGGTCGAGATAATTGCGCAACTGCAGGTACCCCAGTTGCTGGCCGACCACGCCCACCATGCGAGCCAGCGCCGCGCCGACGGCTTCCGCCCTGGGTATCCCGCGTTCAGCATCCAGGACATTGGCTAGTCGCCGGCCCACTCGATGGGTCTTGCTCTCCACTTCCGAGACGCCATGGCGCATCGTGAGAAACAGCGTGCGGTCGCCGAGGTCGCGGGGAAGCAGCCAGAACCGGTCATCGCCCAGATCCAGCACAATGCGGCCTTCGGCCAACTGTGGGGTCAGCTGAGTGCGCGGCACGATGGCGACCGGCCGGCGATGCGCAGGCTTCTGCGTGGCGCCGATCGGCGCGCGATACAACGGGGCGAGTTCCCCTCGTGCGAGAAGCAGGTTCCATGCGGCGAAGAAGACCAGCGGGTCGCCTCCGCAGGCGTCGGTTATGACTGCCTGGCGTGCCGTGCGATAGGCCTCGGCGCTGGCCAGGCCGGCCTGCGCCTGCTGGGTGAAGGTTCTGATCCGGCCGGTCGCCTCCTCGGCGCGGGATAGCCGGTCGGCAGCCGGCGGCGGGGGAGGCGGCAGTACGAACCTGCCGCTCGATGTACGCCGTGCGAGGGCCTCACCGTAAGCGAGTAAGCCTTGCATCGTGACAAAGTCCAACTGATCGGTTGACTGACGATCCGAAGCGCTCATGCGTGGCCTCGCGTGTCGGTTCGTAAGCAAATGTTAATGAGGTTGAGCATGGTTGATCTCTGAAAAGTAAGTGGATGTTCTTTTGCGGCATGGTGACGGGTTTGTTAGAATGACCCGTTGCCGACCGAATCACGGATGCATCGAGCCTCACCGTTCACGTACAAGATGGTGTTCCGGGCCGATCTTGTCAAGACAGAAGCACAGCGCCATGCGAAAAGCGAAAATCGTCTGTACCATCGGTCCGGCGAGCGATGGCGCCGTTGTGCTTGAGCAGCTCATTCGAAGCGGCATGGATGCGGCCCGTTTGAATTTTTCTCATGGCACGCACGACTCGCATGGGCGAGCGATTAAGACGATTCGCGACACGGCCGATCGGCACGGGGCGGCGATTGCGATCATCCAGGACCTGCAAGGGCCGCGCATTCGCGTCGGCGAAATCGACGGCACGCTGGAGCTCAGCGCCGGTCAGCGAGTTCGGCTGAGGACGATGTCCCTGCGATCCGGCGGGCAGATCGGTGCCCGGACGGTGCTCGCCGCGGGTACAGTGCAGGATATCCCTGTCACCTATCAGGCGCTGACCAGGGACATTCGCCCCGGGGCCAAAATACTGATCGACGATGGTCTGGTGGAATTGACGGCGGATCGAATCGTCGATGGTACAGTAGAGTGTACCGTGGTGGCAGGCGGGCGCGTGACCTCTCATAAGGGGATGAATCTGCCCGGCACGGTCGTGAGCGCTCCGACCCTGACGGAAAAAGACCGGGAAGATGTGCGTTTCGGCGTGGCGCAGGGCGTGGACTATATCGCGTTATCCTTTGTCCGTGGAGCGCAAGACATCCTGGCCGCCAAGGAATTGATTGCCGCATGCGGCGGCGACGTGCCGGTGATCGCGAAGATCGAGCGGCAGGAGGCCGTCACGGACCTGGAGGCCATTCTTGTTCACGCCGACGGAGTGATGGTGGCGCGGGGCGACTTGGGCGTCGAGTTGGGGCCGGAAGCCGTGCCGGTGCTGCAGAAGCGCATCATTGCGACGGCCAATCGCCAACGACGGCTGGTGATCACTGCGACGCAGATGCTCGAGTCCATGACACAACATCTGCGGCCGACCAGGGCGGAAGCGTCGGATGTGGCCAATGCCGTGTTCGATGGCACCGATGCCGTGATGCTCTCCGCGGAAACGGCCGTCGGCCATTACCCGGTGGAAGTCGTGCAAGTGATGGATCGGATCATCCGGGCGGCCGAAGTCGAAACGGGGCCCTGTTTTGTCCGTCGCTCGCAGGGCGAGCAGGGGCAAGACTCCATTCCGGAAGCCATCTCGCTCTCGGCCTACTCGGCTGCTGCGACGATCGGCGCGAGCGCGATCGTCGCCTTCAGTGAACGGGGGACGACAGCCCGGCTGGTCTCGAAGCAACGTCCGGTTGCGCCGATCATCGGGTTGACGCCGTTCGAGACGGTCCGCCGGCAGATGGCGTTGTATTGGGGGGTCCTTCCCCACACCGTGCCACAGATTCCGACGACCGATGAGCGGGTCAACGAGGCTGAGCGGCGCTTGAAGGCCGAGGGACTGGCACGGAGCGGACAACGTATCGTCATTTTGTCCGGCACCAGAATCGGGCAACCGGGCGGGACGAATCTGATGAAATTGCATGAGGTGGTCTAATCGCATGAACAGTTCACGGCGCAGCCTGTTCATCACGATCATAGCGGCGGTTCTTTTGTTGTCGGCCGCTGTGACTTCGGGCTTGGCTCAAACCAATGCGGTGTCGCATTCTCCGGCGAAGGTGGTGGAGAAATACTTTGCCCTCGACAATAAGGGGGTGCGGCTGGATGCCGGCTCCTTCGAGGCGGTGGCGGGCCTCGTGGATTGGAAGGAGGAGCCGGCGTGGGGCAAAGTCATCGTCATCAACGGCTTCACGGTGCCGGATGATTTTCGCCAGTGGGAGATCGTGAGCAGGTTGGAGGTGTTGGTGCCGGTGGAATTTCATGTGCTGGGCGTCATGTACCTGGATACAGCCGGGTTTGTGCCGGAACCGAGTATGGAACAAGTGCGTGTCCGCGTGAAGGTGCAGGGGGCGCGCTGGAAGATCATGGAGCCGATTCTCCCGCCCCATGTCGGCCAGAAGCGGATGTTGAGTTTTGTCCGACAGGCCTTGCTGGACGAGAAGGACGGAGTGCGCCACGAGTCGTTGGCGGCCTTGCAGGCCGAGTTGCGAAAGGCACGAGAATGACGAAGAAGGCAGAGATCGATTTGCTGATTTTCGACCTCGACGGCACGTTGATCGAGTCGAAATGGGATATTGCCGACAGCGTCAATTTGACGTTGCGCGATCTGGGTGTGCCGGAGCGTCCGCAGGAGGAAATTTTCGGATTTGTCGGCGACGGTGTGAAGAAGCTCTTGCGGCTGGCGGTCGGTGAAGGCAACAAGGACTTGTACGATGAAGCGCTCCGGGTCTTTCGCGGACATTATCTGGAACATTGCCTGGATCGCACCTCGTTTTATCCGGGGATCGACCAGGTCCTCGCCCATTTCTCCGCCAAGCCCAAGGCCGTGGCAACCAATAAGGCAATCGAATATACCAACGTGATTTTGAAGGGCCTCGGCCCGCAACACTTTGTCTATGTGGTCGGCGGCGACAACGGGTTCGGTCTCAAGCCCGAGCCCGGCATGCTGGTGCACGTGATGGAACAACTCGGAGTCGAGAAGGACCGCACGGTGCTGGTCGGCGACAGCACCAACGACATCAACGGCGGTCACAATGCAGGCATCCGGGTCTGTGCGGTGGGGTATGGCATGGGCAACCGTCAGAAGATGGCCGCCTGTCAGCCCGATTGGTTTATTGAACGACCGGAGGAACTGATGGAGCTTTTCATATGATCAGCATCACAGGGGCGAGAACAATGGGTGCGCTTATCCTGGCCGGAGTGCTTGCGGCAGCCGTGTCGGGTCAGGCCGGGTCCCCGAGCCTGGCTGACCGAGTCATCGAGCATAAGCTCGCCAACGGGATGACCGTCTTGATGGTGGAACGGCACCAGACCCCGATCGTCAGCATCAACATGACGTTCGGGGTCGGCGGTGTGAATGAGCAGGTCGGCCAGACCGGCCTGGCGCATCTATACGAACATATGGCGTTCAAGGGCACGCGGACGGTCGGCACGCGAGATTACGAGCGGGAGCAAGCCGTCCTGGACGAGTTGGCTAGGGTCGGCACCGAGCTCGATCGGCGAGAACGTGAAGAAGCGGCCCGCGCGCAAATGGAGGGCAAGACCCCGGTTCCCTCAGAGACGGTCCAGCAGCTACAGCGACGCTTCAAAGAACTGCAGGAGAAGGCGGGCGAGTATGTGGTGGGCAATGAGATGGCGCTGCTCTATCAGCGTCACGGCGGCGTCGGTCTCAATGCGTCGACCGGCAAAGACATCACCCGCTACGTCATCAGTTTGCCGGCCAACCGGCTGCCGCTCTGGGCGGCGCTGGAGTCGGACCGCATGGCGCATCCCGTCTTGCGCGAATTTTATAAGGAGCGGGGCGTGGTGATGGAGGAGCGGCGGCTCCGGACCGACGACAGTCCAAACGGCCTGCTCTATGAAACGTTCACCTCCACGGCGTTCCAGGCGCATCAATACGGTGTGCCGACCATCGGCTGGGGATCGGACATCCTGTCCCTCACGCCGGCGGCGACGGAGGCGTTTTTCAAGACGTATTACGGGCCGAACAATGCGACGGTGGCGATTGTCGGGGACATCAATCCGAAAGAAGTCATTGCGTTGATCGAGCAGACCTTCGGAAAAATTCCGGCCGCGCCTCCCATTCCGTCCCTGGTGACGGAGGAGCCGCCGCAACGCGGTGAACGGCGCGTCGAAATTGAATTCGACGCGGAGCCAGCGTTGGCCATCGGCTACCACAAGCCCACCATCGGCCATCCCGACGATTTCGTCTTCGACGTGATCGACGAAGTGCTGACCGAGGGCGTGACGTCCCGGCTCTACAGCGCACTCGTGCGCGATAAGCGACTGGCGGCTTCGGTATTGTCCGATACGAATTACCCCGGCGTCCGCGCCCCGAACCTCTTCGTGATTGCGGCGACCCCGCTCGCGCCCCATAGCGTGACGGAAGTGGAAACCGCGATTTACGAGGAACTCGATCGGCTGAAGACCGAGCCAATTTCGGCCAAGGAGTTCGAGCGGGTGCTCAATGGACTCGATGCGGATTTGGTGCGATCCCTGCGTTCGAACAGCGGCCTCGCCTCGCAGTTGGCCTTTTACCAGACCGTGGCCGGTACCTGGCGGTATGTGCTGAACGCGCGTGACCGGATCGCGGCGGTGACCCCGGCTGATGTGCAGCGGGTGGCGGCCCAGTATTTGACGAAGCCGAACCGGACGGTCGGTGTCCTGGTCAAGAAGGCGCAAGATAAGAAAATGGCGGCGGCGGGCGAGGTGACCCGATGACAAGCGTAAGCCGTACAGCGTCGCTCGTGAAGCGTGAAGATGGCGGAGGACGTCGAATGAGAACAGATAGAGGATGGGTGTCGGTCCTGGCGATGGTCTTCCTGATCGTCCTGCAGGCGACGGTCGGATCGGCGGCGGACCTGACGTCGAATGACCCTCGCACGATGCGATTCCCGACGGTGGAATTTAATCCGCCGGATGCGGAGCGTGTGGTGCTGGAAAACGGCATGGTGGTCTATCTGCTCGAAGATCACGAACTCCCCCTGGTGACCATCAATGCCACGCTCAGAACCGGCAGCTGGCTGGACCCGGCGGACAAGGTTGGACTGGCGGGGATGACTGGGGCGGTGATGCGCACTGGTGGTTCGGCCGCAATGTCGCCCGATGAGGTCGATGAAGAGCTCGAACAATTGGCCGCGTCGATGTCCATCGGATTTGCGAAAGAATCCGGGTCGGCGTCTCTCGATGTGCTGAAGAAAGATCTGAAGCGCGGGCTGCAGATCTTCGCCGATCTGTTGCGACGGCCGGCGTTCGAGCAGAGCCGGGTGGAGTTGGCGAAATTGCAGGCGCTGGAAGGCATCAGGCGGCGGCAGGACAGTCCCGGCTCGATCGTCGGGCGGGAGTTTGCCAAGCTGCTCTACGGCCCGACCCATCCGAGTGCCCGTGAAACCTCCGTTCGTTCGATTGATGCGATTACCCGTGAAGATCTGGTGGCGTTTCATCACCGGACCGTTCATCCCAACGGCATCATCCTCGGCGTGACCGGCGACTTTGAGAAGGCCGACATGTTGGCCCTGTTGCGCGACGTCTTCGGCGATTGGGCCAAGGGCAACGTGCCCGCCGTCACGATTCCCGCGGTGTCCGAGACCGATGTCAAGACCGGTCTCGTACGGTTCGTGAACAAGGACACGTCGCAAACGCACCTGCGGGTCGGACATCTGACCATCAAGGAGACCGATCCCGATTACGTGGCAGTTGCGATCGCCAACGACATCCTGGGCGGCAGCTCGTTCCGCAGCCGGCTCTTCAACGACGTGCGCACGAAACGCGGCCTGGCCTATTCCGTCGGCAGCGGTCTTCGGGCCAGTGTGTATGACGAAGGCGTCTGGCTCATGCGCGCTGAAACCAAGCTGTCTTCGACTCAGGAAGTGGTGAATCGTTTTGTGGCCAACATGGAGCGGATGCGTAATGAACCGGTGACCGACACCGAACTGGAAGAAGCGAAGGAAGCCTATGTGAACTCGTTCGTCTTTTCCTTCACCAGCGCGTCGAGCATCGTGGGGCGCTTGATGGATCTGGAATATGACGGGCTGCCGAAAGATTGGCTGCAGCAGATCCGCGACAAGGTGGTGAAGCTGACGAAAGAGGATATCCAGCGGGCGGCAAAGGCTCATTTTAATCCCGAGCGGCTGCGGATTCTGGCCGTCGGCTCCGGTGAAGCCCTCTCGAAAGTATTGGCCAGTTTCGGTGAGGTGAAGGAAATTACGCTGGCGCCGGAGAGTTGAGGGGCGGGCAGATCGAGTGATTCTTTGCTCGCGCAACACGCGGCATAAGAATGCCCTCGTTGGACGCGCGCAGTCAGAGCCACCACGACCTGCCTGCTGAAGTGGCGAGGTGTAAGACGGTGTTCGTTCGATGCCTGCCTCGAAGTCTCAGGGGTGGTGGTCGGAAGGGTTGAATCTGGGCCGGAGATTCCTATGCCTCTTGAAGACGAACTCAGCGATATTCTGAAGAAGGCTCGCAACGGGCAGCAGCGATCGGTTGCCGATGTGGCGCGTGTGAGTGGCTTGTCTGAAGTCGAAGTGAGTGAGCTGGAGCGGGGGCAATCGCCACGGAGTCGCGAACAGGTCCAGGCTGTTGCCAAGGCGCTCGGGCTGGGGGCGGAATCGCTGGCGCAGGTGGTGGATGGGTGGACCCCTGAGGCGTTCCCTCCGTCTGTGCCACATGTGGAGACCCTGTTCGGGTCAATCGGCGGGTATGCGGTCAAGGGCTATGTCGTCCATGATCGCGGCGAAGCCGTGCTGGTCGATACGGCGTACAACGCAAGCGGAATGTTGGCGCTGTTGGCCCAGCGGAAGCTTCGGTTGCGTGCGGTTTGTCTGACGCACGGTCACTCCGATCATGCCGAGGGAATTGAGGCTATCCTCAAGACGAGCCCCGTGCCGGTCTACCTCGGCCCTGACGATCTCGATCTTTTGAGCTGGCGGCCATCGCCGCAGCTGTTGCATGTGCCGAAGGGAGGCGAGACGCTGCAGGTCGGCGGGCTGACGGTGCGGTTCATGCCGACTCCGGGTCATACTCCGGGCGGAGTCTGTTACCGTGTTGAACAGGCCGGTCCCCCGATCTGTTTTGTGGGGGACACGCTGTTCGCCGGTTCCATCGGTCGCTCCAATCCAGCCGGGCTCTATCAGACCCATCTAGAATCGGTCCGCAAGCAGGTGTTGACGCTGGCTCCTGACACAAGGCTTTTCCCGGGACATGGACCGGCCACCACGGTTCGTGAAGAGCTACTCCACAATCCGTTCGCCATATAAAGCTGGAGGCCTGGCATGAACCGTGACGAGTCGGGTGAATACCGGTCTCAGGACGAGCTGCTGCCTCGTTCGCCTGACGAGAGTGCAGAGGACGAATGGGTTGAAGAAGAGCGTCCGCTCCTCTCCGGGGCCATGTTCCCAGGTCTACTGTTTCTGTTCACCGTGTTTACCGTCCTCTGGGCCGGGGCCTACCAAACCAACACCAATCCGCTCGTCGGCCCGTGGAACTTTCTCGTTGATGATCCCGGCTCGTTATGGCTGGGTGTCCCGTTTGCCGCCACCCTGCTGGGTATTCTGGTGACGCATGAACTCGGTCACTATGTGTTGTCGCGTATCCACGGCGTGCCGACGTCGCTGCCGCTGTTCGTGCCCGGGTTGCCGCATTTCGTCGGCACGTTCGGTGCTATTATCCGTATGCGGGCGCCTTTGACAGATCGCCGGGCCTTGTTCGATATCGGCGTGGCCGGTCCGATTGCCGGGTTTGTGGTGGCGGTCATCGCGTTGGTGATCGGCCTCCGGCTCTCGACGGTGGTGCCGATTCAAACCAGTTATGGCATGCATCTGGGTGAGCCGCTCCTCCTTCAGTTTGCCTCGTGGGTGGTGATCGGCCCGCTCTCTCCCACCGCGGACGTGGTGCTCCATCCGGTCGGGTTTGCCGCCTGGTTCGGGCTCTTCATTACCTCGCTCAACCTGCTTCCGATCGGGCAGCTCGACGGGGGGCACGTCGCCTATGCGTTATTGGGGGAGCGGCAACGCACTGTGGCGGTCGCTCTCGTGCCGATCCTCATGGTCTTCGGCTGGTTGGGCTGGAAGGGGTGGTTCGTGTGGGTGGGGCTCGCCGGCATGATGGGCCTGGCCCATCCACCGGTACGGAATCCTCATCGTGAGCTGGGGGGAGCCCGTGTGTTGGTCGGTTGGTTCGCCCTCGTGATTTTCGTCCTGACCTTCTCCTGGGAGCCGTTCATCTTACGGTAACCGATGCATTGTAAAAAATGCGGATGGGCACAGGCCGACGACCAGGTCGAGTGTGTTCGTTGCGGAATTATTTTCGCGAAACTCGCCAACGCGCCACGGCTGCATTCAGCCGTTCAGCCGCATCGACCTGTTCAACGATCAGCGGGACTGAGGTTGGCCGGGGAGTGGCTGCTGACGACGGAGGAGTCGGTCAATCCGTTCCACTTCGCCGGGCGGGTGCTGGTGTTTCTATTACTGGCCCTGTGGGGCTGGCGATTCATGACCACGCCGCTCGAGATCAACTACACGGGCGAATCGTTTTTGCATCTGGTCAATCTGCCGTTTCATGAAGCAGGTCATCTGCTCTTCATGCCCTTCGGGCGCTTCCTGACCATCCTCGGCGGCAGTCTCGGACAGATCCTGATGCCGCTGGTGTGCCTGGCCACGTTTCTCGTCAAAACACGCGATCCATTTGGCGGATCGGTCGCGCTCTGGTGGACGGCCGAGAACTTTATGGATGTGGCACCCTATATCAACGATGCCCGCGCGATGGATCTGCTGTTACTCGGCGGGTTCACCGGCAAGGAAGTCGATGCGCACGACTGGAACAATCTCCTCACCATGCTCGGCTGGTTGCAGTATGACCATGGTCTGGCGAAGCTGTCGCACGGCATCGGGACGGTGTTGATGCTACTTGCGCTGGCCTGGGGCGCGATACTCCTGCGTCGACAATACCGCCGGCTGGACTGGTAACCCTCCCGACTCATCGCGCTCTCCTTGAAAAGATCCGACACATCGGGCAGACTGCCGGACTATGCGTACCTTGGCGTCGCTCTGCCGCATCGCTGCTGTTCCGATCTTACTCGGGATCGGTTTCATCGCGGGTCAGGTCCATGCCGAGGAGGGCGCGGCACGGTTCGTCTTGATGCTGGACGGCGAGGCGGTGAAAGATTTGGCGAGTGGGCTGGTGTGGGAGCGCGAACCGGATTACCTGTTTGACGTATGGGATCGCTCAGTTGCCCGATGCGCCACGAAAACCGTCGGCGGGCGGCAGGGCTGGCGCGCCCCGAGCATCGACGAAATCAAGACGCTGGTCGATCCCGACCAGCAAGATCCTTCGTTGCCCGCGGGTCATCCATTTCGCAATATCCGCTCCGGCATCTACTGGACGGCCACACCCCATCCCAAGGATGACATCGTGGCCTGGCAGCAAAGTTTCTTCTCCGGCCAGGCCGTGACTGATCAGAAATCCGGCATGCGCCGTCTCTGGTGTGTGCTGGGAGACGCGCGCAAGTAACGCCTTGCCGACTCTTCTCACGCCCTTCCACAAGCTGTGACAGTTCTCCGCACATATTCCTACAGACGGGATGTCTGCGAGCGATGGCGCAGCGTTCGACTGTCGTGCGCAAGTTGCGTCGAACGACGGAAGGTGATACATGAGTAAATAAGACGACGGGTTTCTTCCGTACTTTGACAAATGCAAGAGCTGACGTATCTCTTGAGTAAGTGGTGAGCATCGCGATGCTGCGCGTGGGTAGAGGGTAGTGTCGTGATGACCGCCCTCCTGACCGGTCTTCTCGCCTGTTACCTCCTGGGGGGGCTGCTGCCCCTCTGCACAACACGTCCCCATCTTCAGAATCTTTTTGCCCATGGCTGTGCGGCTGCCGCGGGCGTCGTCGGTATTGTGCTGGGTGTTGCGGGGCTCCTCTCAACGACGCCTCTGGCACTCTCGCTTGCGTCCAACATTCCCCATCTGACCTTCGCAATCCGTCTGGACCCGCTGGCGGCGTTCTTCGTCTTGACCATCTCGCTGGTGGGACTGGCCGCGTCGATCTATGCGTCCGGCTACGTCGACGAGTTCTCAGGCCGGGTCTCGGTGGGATTGTTGGGCTCCCTTCTCAACGGGTTTTTGCTCTCCATGACCCTGGTGGTCCTGGCCGACAACGGGTTCTTCTTCCTGATCCTCTGGGAAGTCATGTCCCTCCTGTCTTATGCGCTGGTTGTGACGGAGCACGAGAAGCCCGGCGTGCGCGAGGCCGGACTGTTCTATCTCATCATGACGCACGTCGGCACCGCGTTTATCATCCTCACGTTTTTGATTTTTTTTCAGGATACCGGCTCATTCTCCTTCGAGGCGTTTCGTCACCCCGACCAGCAGCTTCCTGAGGGATTGCGATCGATCGCGTTTTTCACGGCCTTGATCGGCTTCGGCGCGAAGACCGGCATCGTCCCGCTGCATGTGTGGCTGCCCTACGCACACCCCGCCGCCCCCTCCCACATCTCGGCCCTGATGTCGGGGGTCATGATCAAGACCGCCATCTACGGGTTGATCCGGGTGTACTTTGATTTCATGGGTGGCGAATTCCCCTGGTGGTGGGGCTTCACATTGTTGGTTGCCGGCACGGTGTCGGCGCTCCTGGGTGTCATGTATGCCCTGATGGAACATGACCTGAAGAGCCTGCTCGCCTGTCACAGTGTGGAAAACATCGGCATCATTCTGTTGGGGATGGGCGCAGGGATGATCTTCCACACCTATGGCTTGCATGAACTGGCTGCGCTTGGATTACTGGCGGGTCTGTACCATACGATCAACCACGCGGCGTTCAAGGCGCTGTTGTTTCTGGGCGCCGGGGCGTTGCAGTTCGCCACCCACACGAGACACATCGAGGAGTACGGCGGTTTGCTCCGCCGCATGCCCTGGACGGGTGCATTTTTTCTGATTGGCGCCGTCTCCATCGCCGCGCTTCCGCCCACCAACGGTTTCGTCAGCGAGTGGCTGGTGTTTCAGAGTTTGTTTCTCAGCTTCCAACTGCCTAGTCTGTTTCTCAAGTTGATGTTGCCGATTGCCGCCGCGATGTTGGCTTTGACGGGCGCGCTGGCGCTGGCTTGTGTTGCGAAGGCGTTCGGGATGTCGTTTCTGGCGCAGCCGCGCAGTGCCCATGCCCGCCACGCGACGGAAGTCCCCCGGTCGATGTTGGTTGGGATGGGATTTTTGGCAGGGCTCTGCACGGTGCTGGGGCTGGCGCCCATGCTGGTCGTTCCTTTGCTGGATCGGGTCACGGCTCCATTGACCGGTGTGGCCATCAGTTCACAAGTGCTGGCGCTCGACGGCTGGGTGGTGGCGCCGGTGACGGTGGAGTTTTCGAGCATCTCGACGCCCGTGTTGGCCATGGTCCTGGTCGGGGCGGGGGCGTTGGGGCTGCTGATGGCCCGACTCTGCGGGAAGGGGCTGCGCGCGCGTTATTACAAGACCTGGGGCTGCGGGCTGAACCTGACGCCTCGTATGGAATACACCGCAACCGGCTTCGCGCAACCGATCAAGCAGGTCTTTGAAGCTATCTACCAGCCCACGGTGAAGTTGGAGCAGGAGTTTCTGGAGCAATCGAAGTACTTCATCAAGCATCAGCGTTTCGAGTCGCACATCGAGCCGGTCTTCGAGAAGTATCTCTACCGGCCGGTGGTGACCTTGCTGCTGGCGACAGCCGACCGGCTGCGCATCATTCAGGCCGGCAGCCTCCATCTCTATCTCACCTACATTTTTGTGACGCTGGTGCTGTTGCTGTTATGGGCGGGGTAGGGCAAGGCAACGGGCTGTGCGCGTGGGTTGTGCCTGGTTGTTGGATCACTGAGTGACGGAAGGTATGCAGGTGATCATCCACATGGTGTTGGTGGTCGTTCAGCTCGCGCTGTTGTTGACCCTCTCTCCGTTTGTCGTCGGCTTGGTCCGAAAGGTCAAGGCACGTCTCCAGTGCCGCCGCGGGGCGAGTCTCTTTCAGCCTTACGCCGATCTGGCCAAGCTGTTCCGGAAGCAGCCCGTCATCTCTTCGACAACCTCCTGGATTTTCACCGGGGCGCCGTACATTGTCTTTGCCTCGACCGTAGCGGCTGGGCTGCTGATGCCGGTGTTTGTCTCGCACACACCGCTCAATTTCGCGGGGAACATCATTGCGCTCGTCTATTTGCTGGCGTTGGGCACGTTCTTCCTGATTCTGGCAGGGCTCGACGCAGGATCGGCGTTCGGGGGAATGGGCAGCAGCCGCGAGGCGATCGTCGCGACGCTGGCCGAGCCGGCCATGATGCTGTCCATCCTTTCCATCGCGCTGACGGCCGGCTCCACGAATTTGAGCACCATCGTGCATCAGTCCGCGTTGATGGAAGGGGTCATCGTGGCTCCGCCCGCCCATTTGATGGCGCTGGCCGCCTTGTTCATCGTGACGCTGGCGGAGACCGGCCGTGTCCCGGTGGACAATCCCGCGACGCACCTGGAATTGACGATGATCCACGAGGCCATGCTGCTCGAGTACTCCGGCCGCTATCTGGCGTTGATGGAGTGGGCGGCCGGCATCAAGTTGCTGGTGTTCCTGACCTTGATCGTGAATGTCTTTGCGCCCTGGGGTATCGCCACGAGTCTGGCGCCGCCAGCCATCGCCGTGGGTCTTCTGGTGTATTTCCTGAAAGTGGCTGCGCTGGCCATCGTGATCGGTGTGATCGAATCGATGTTCGCGAAGCTGCGATTGTTCCGGGTGCCGGAAATGCTGGGCGCGGCGTTCATCCTGTCGCTGCTCGCGCTGGTCTTCTTCTACACGTTGAAAGGGTAAGGCGGTGCCGGCTTCCACCCACTTGGGCTCACAACTCGTCGATCTCTGCTCGGTCCTGCTGCTGCTCTGTTGTTTTGCCATCGTGGCGCAGCGTCGATTGTCGGCCTGCGTGGACCTGTTCGCGCTGCAGTCCGCATTTCTGGCTGCGACCGCCGCGCTTGTCGCGTTTCTGACCGGACATAAGCATATCTATTTCGCGGCAGCCCTGACGATCGTCATCAAAGTGATCGTGCTGCCTCGCATTCTCCGGAAGGTCATCGAGCGGCTGAATGTCTCCCGCGAGCTGGGGATGAATATCAACATTCCGGCGGGCCTGCTGATTTGCGGCGCGTTGGTAATCATCGCCTTCTTTATCACGCAGCCCATCATTCCGCTCGGTTACCTGCTGACACGCGATTCTCTGGCCATCGCGCTGGCCATTATCTTAATCGGATTTTTCACCATGATCGCCCGGCAGAAGGCGATCACGCAGATGGTCGGCTTCCTGGTCATGGAGAACGGAGTGTTCCTGGGAGCCACGGCGGCCGCCTACGGCATGCCGCTCATCGTTGAATTGGGCGTGTTCTTCGATGTGTTGGTGGCCGGGTTGATTGTCGGCATTTACACGCATCGGCTGCAGGATACGTTCGATAGCGTGGACACCAGCACACTGACGGTGCTGAAGGAATGAGTCGGTCGATGACGCATGTCCCACGGGTAGGTGCTGTATGTGGTCGGTGATCGTTCTGCTGGCAGGGCCGGTACTTGCCGGTCTGCTCAGCTTGGTGATCCACCGCGCGCGGGTCCTGCACGTCGTGAACTTTTCGACGATGCTGGCGTTGGCCGTGGCCGAGACGGCGCTGACGAGGCAGGTGCTGGCCGAGGGGTCGGTTATGACATTGGGCGGCTTGGTCTATGTGGACGCGCTCTCGGACTTTATTCTGGTGATCATCACGGCTATCGGCCTGTCCTGTTCCCTCTACATGTGGTCCTACATGGACGATCGGGTTGCCCGGGGCGTCATCGCGCCCAAGCGTCTCGGTCACTTCTTTTTCCTCTTCCATATGTTTCTGTTTGCGATGGTCGCCGCGACGATGGCGAACAGTCTGGGCGTCCAGTGGGTGGCGCTGGAAGGGACCACCCTGGCGACGACGTTCTTGATCGCCTTCTTTAGGAAACGGGAGTCGCTCGAAGCAGGCTGGAAATACTTGATCCTCTGCTCGGTAGGTATTGCCCTCGCCCTCTTCGGGGTCGTGCTCACCTATTACTCATCCGTGCGGGTCCTTGGCGATAAGAGCTTGGCGCTCAATATGATCGCGCTGATCGGCGTGGCCAACCAATTGGACCCCAATGTGCTCAAGCTGGCGTTTATTTTCATGCTCGTCGGTTATGGCACGAAAGTAGGCCTGGTTCCCATGCATAGCTGGTTGCCTGATGCCTACAGCGAAGCGCCGGCGCCGATTGCGGCGATGTTGGCCGGGGTGTTGGAGACGGTGGCGGTCTATACGGTGTTGCGCAGCAAGGCGTTGGTGGACCAGGCGCTTCCCTCGGAGTTCACCGGCAATCTGCTGCTCACCTTCGGGCTGCTCTCGTTCATCGTGGCGTCCCTGTTCATCCTGATTCAGCACAACTACAAGCGGCTGTTTGCCTATTCGAGTATCGAACATATGGGGCTGGCCATGATCGGCTTTGGAGTCGGCGGGATGATCGGCACCTTCGGCGGCCTCTTTCATTTGCTCAATCATGCGGTGGCCAAGGCGCTGGCCTTTTTCGTCGCGGGCAATATCCATCGGCGATTCGATACCCTGGAAATCGACGGGGTGCGAGGGCTGGCGCGTGTGCAGCCGATTACTGCCGTGGCGATTCTCGTGGCGGGGTGCGCGTTGGTCGGGCTACCGCCGTTCTCGCCGTTTGTCAGTGAGTTGCTGGTCGTGTCGGCGGTGGCCGCGCAAGACTTTTCCTCCGATACGATGCATGTCGGGCGGTTTGTGACGATGACGATCTCGGATGAGATGCGTAGCCTCGGCATCGTCGTGCTGTTTCTGTTTTTCGCCGTGGTGTTGTTCGGCGGGTTTATGTTTCGCGTCGGGGCCATGGTGTGGGGCGCTCCCCCGGCCGGTATCGCCCAGGGAGAGTCGTGGACCGCCGGCCATGTGCCGCTGATGATCATGATCGTCGCGTTGTTGGGGCTTGGATTCGTGCTACCCGAGCCGATTCAGACGTTGCTGACCAGGGCCGTCAACGTGATTGTGGTGAGGTAACCGTATGAGCGACGCGCGTCCGGCGGTCGAGCAGGTGCAGGCGGCGTTTACGCAGGCCATCACGGAGGTGTGCGCCGCTCACGGCATCCCGATGCTCAGGGTGAAGAAGCAGGATCTGCCGACGGTCGCCCATTTTCTGCATACGAATCCAGGTTTTCGAGGATCGCTGTCGCTGCTCTGGGCGGTCGATCATCGTCCTCGCGAAGCGCGCTATGAACTCTGCTATCTCTTCACGTTGGCGGAACATAAAGACTGGCTGCTGCTCGTGACGGATCTCCATGGAGATGAGCGGGAATTTCCATCGATCACTCCTCACCTTCATGCGGCGAAATGGTACGAACGGGAGATCCGGGATCTGTTCGGATTGATTCCGGTCGGCCATCCCGATCTGCGCCGGCTCGTTCGTCATGAACATTGGCCGAAAGGGTCCTACCCGCTGAAAAAAGATTTTCCATGGGATCGGGTGTTAGGACGGGTGCAAGGGGAGTATGCGTTCCGGAAAATTCATGGTGAGGGGATCTTCGAGGTTCCCGTCGGGCCGATTCATGCGGGTATCATCGAGCCGGGCCATTTCCGGTTTTCGGTAGCCGGCGAGCCCATCATGCAGCTCGAAGTGCGCCATTTCTGGAAACATCGCGGCGTTGAGAAATTGTTCGAGCAACAGCAGTTGAACGAGGCGGTACCCTTGTCCGAACGGGTCTCAGGCGATACAAGCGTCGGCCATAGCCTGGCTTATTGCCAGGCCGTCGAGACGTTGCAGGGCGTGGAGGTCTCGCCCCGTGCCCGATATCTGCGCACACTGTTTCTGGAGCTGGAGCGGTTGCACAACCACATCGGCGATGTGGGAGCCATCTGTAATGACACGGCCTATGCCCTGGCCCATGCCCACTGCGGTCGGATGAAAGAGCAACTCATGCAGCTCAACGATCGTCTGACGGGATCGCGCTTCCTGCGTGGTGTCAATTGCGTCGGCGGAGTGGCGCTCGATCTGTCCGGTCTACAGCTCGCGCAGGTAGAGGTGGAATTAAACGCGCTTGAGCAGGATTTTTCCGCGATCGAAAAGATTGTGTTTGCGAACGCGTCGCTCACGGAACGGCTGGAGAACACGGGCATCCTCACGGAGAGTATTGCCTGGGACCATGCCGTGATCGGGGTGGTCGGCCGGGCCTCCGGTATCGATCGGGATCTTCGTCGCGACCGGCCCTTTGCGGCGTACGACATGCTGCAGCCGAAGGTCGCCTTCTACCGCTATGGCGATGTGCGAGCCAGGATGCGGGTGCGTCTGGATGAGATCCATGAATCGATCCGTCTCATTCGCGAAGTTCGCCGTAGCCTCCCGCTGGGCCGGCTCGTGTCCCAGCCGATGCATCAACCACAGCCGGGGGCATGGGCGCTGTCGGCAGTCGAAGGATGGCGTGGCGAGATTCTGTATGTCGTCATGGCCGGGGACGCAGGACTGATTCATCGCTGTAAAGTGCGCGATCCGTCCTTCGTGAATTGGCCGGCGATTCAATGGGCGGCGCTCGGCAATATCGTGCCGGACTTTCCGTTAATCAACAAGAGTTTCAATTTGTCGTACGCGGGGAACGATCTGTAAGAAACAAGCTTTCGGTAATCAGCCCTCAAGCAGCCAGCTCTGAGCTGAGAACTGATCGCTGAATGCCGGCGTTTAAGGAGGAGGCATGTTTCGAATCCTCAAAAAAAGTCTTCAGACCGGCGTGGTGACGGGGCAGCATCCGGCCGGAGCGGCGCCGTCCGAACCGCTTAGTCAGGACGCCATCGAAAAGGCCAAGCCGTTCCGGCGCTCGCTGACGATCCGTGAAGTCGATACGGGTTCCTGCAACGCCTGCGAGATGGAAATGAATGCGCTGGCCAATCCCGTGTACGACGTGGAGCGGTTCGGGGTTCATATTGCGGCGTCGCCGCGTCATGCCGATGCGCTGGTCGTCACGGGGCCGGTGACCGTCAACATGGAGCGGGCGTTGAAAGCTGTCTACAAGGCGACAGCCGACCCAAAGATCGTCATCGCATTGGGAGACTGCGCCATTCACTGCGGGATGTTCAAGGGGAGTTATGCGGTGACGGGACCGGTGGATCGGCATATCCCGGTCGATGTCCGTATTTCCGGCTGTCCCCCGCGTCCGGCGGAGATCCTCGCGGTGCTGGAGGGTCTTCGGCAGGAGCCCGCCACCTCGAAAACGTGAGGGTGGAAGGGCGCCTAGCCTTACTTTCCCAGTTTCTTTCCACCCGCAATTCGGCTTTAATCTCCTCGTGATTCTCGACGATTCGGCAGCAGGCGCGACCAGAGCCAGGAGTGGCGCGTGACGAGGGGTGGGAGATGACGCCGGTCCGATCGTGGTCCGATGATGCAGGCATGGCTCCGCCTGCGTCTCCATGCCGGTGGGCGATGGGTCTCGGATGGATGGCCCTTCTCTGGGTGTGTCTCGTACCGGGCTCTTCGGCTGAAACCGTTGGAGTGCCGGATGCCGCTACGATCGGCGGTGAGACCAGCCTCTGGCATTACGGTGCCTATCTTGACGTCGGCTACGTCGTCAATTTCAACTTTCCAGAGAATCATCTTTGGCGGAATCGTGCGACCGCGGCTCGGCACAAAGAGTTTGCCCCTAATATGGCCTTGGCCTATGTTCGGAAAGATGCGAAGGAATCATCGCGTTGGGGGATGGAACTCGGTGTGCAAGGCGGCTACGACTCCGAACGCTTTGCGTTTTTGCAGGGCGAGCGTGACGTCGGCGGGGCAGATATGCTTCGACATGTCCATCGGGCAAATGTCTCCTATCTGGCTCCGGTCGGGAAGGGGCTCACGATCACCGCCGGCCTGTTTAATAGCCTTATCGGCTATGAATCGCTCTATGCCAAGGACAATGTGAACTATACCCGGTCATGGATTGCCGACAATACGCCCTATATGATGTTCGGGATCAATGCGAAATATCCGGTCACCGACAGCCTGACGGTCACGGCCTTCGTGATCAACGGCTATTATCACCTGTCGCATCCGAACGACCAACCGAGTTATGGCGGGCAGTGGGCTTACAAGGCGACTCCGCGACTCACGTTGACCCAGACCGTCTACGGGGGGCCGGACCAGACCGACACTGCCCTGCAGTTCTGGCGCTTTTACGCGAATCACATCATCGAATGGAAAGGGGACAACCTGACATTCGCGGCCTCCTATGATATCGGGACCGAAAACATCGCCGATCGTCCGGGACATCCCAGGGCATTTGTGATGGGAGGCAATGTGGTCGCGCGATGGCATGTGACCGGACCTTGGGCTCTGGCGGTCCGGCCGGAGTTCTATTGGGACCGAAACGGCCGTTGGACCGGTTCGGAGCAACTCGTCAAGGCCGTGACCTCAACGATCGAATATCGAATTCCCCACAAGTGGACGAACACGACGCTACGGCTTGAACATCGATGGGACGAATCGACCGGGGAGGGCGGAGGATTTTTCAGGCGCGGCGAGGTCCAGCCTGGTGTGCTGAGCCTGACGCCGAATCAGCATCTGGTATTGCTGGGCATTCTCTGGACCTTCGACAGTCCATGATCGGGCGCTGAACATGGCTTCGGGCGTCGTTCTCGTCTCGCTCAGGGCCTCGACGTACCACCGAGAGTACGCCTCAGTCCCTCGCTCACTGCGGCTTTCCCCGACAGCCATGTTGAGCGTCTGAGAGACCAAGTTCCGCGGCAGGCTTCGGCTTCAACTGCCTCGCGACGGTGCGCAGGCAGCATCTCAGTCACAACTGGAAGGAGAATCTGAGGAAGGTGCTCACTGTAGTGCCTTCTGTCTCTCCCTCAGTTCCCGTAACATATCGGCGAGTTCTTTGCCGAACCGTTCGAGTGCCACGTCCTTGGCTTCGGCCACTGCGGTCCTGTCCTCAAGCGATGGTGCCGGGCCGATGAGCGTTGTCTCTCCTTCCGCTGTTTGCGTGCCGTACAGATAGCCGGTGCGGACATCCCACAAGGTCCCTTCCATCATGAACAATGCATGGCTTTCGGTACCGTGGGCGAAGTAGGCGCCGATGCCGGTGGCGTACCAGGCGGCATGCCCGTTGTTGTACCGCTCCACGGCGGAGGCCCCGTCGATAATCAGAAGCGCGTCGGCGTTGTACCGGGCGGCAGCTAGGCGAATGTCACGGAAGGTGGTCCCTTGGACCGTGGAGTTGGCGAGCAGAAAACTCTGCTGAAGAATACCCTCCTCCTGTACCGGCGCGAGCGCACGCTGCACACGGTCGGCGTCCGCGCCGACCCAGTCCACCCGTTGCAGCGCCGGGCGGCTTGGAAAATCTTCGTGTTTAAAAAAAACAGCCAGGCGATAGGGCGTCGGCAGGTTCGCCTGCAAGGACATGGTGGATGCGATATCACGATCGGTGACCACCTCGGGATGATCGTGAAACGATTCCTGGAGGAGCTGCCGGTTCAGACCGCGGGCTCCGGTGCAGGCGGAGAGCGTGACCGAGAACAGAAGAAGGAGAAGGATGCGCAGCGGAACGGTTCTCATAGAACTCCCGTAGTTATGTTGACGCCGGAGGCTTCGCCGGATCGATATGCGACAGATCTTCCAGCGCCAACATTAAGGCATGGGTGCCGGATCGGCCATGGCCGAGCGCCTGCACCCGTTCATACAGCTGATGCGCGAGTGTGAGTCCGGGCAAAGTGAGCTGTCGCCGTCGCGCCTCTTCCAACGCAATGCCCATGTCTTTGATGAAATGTTCGACGAAAAACCCTGGATCAAAATTGCGGGCCAGAATGCGTGGCGCCAGATTGTCGAGTGTCCAACAGGCGGCGGCGCCCCCGCGAATAGAATCCAACATGCGATGTAACTGTAGCCCCGCCTTGTAGCCATACAGGAGACTCTCACACACGCCGATCATGGTGCCGGCGATGACGATTTGGTTACAGAGCTTTGTATGCTGTCCCATGCCTGCCTCGCCCTGGTGCACGATTTTCTTGCCGAGGCATTCCAGCAGCGGCATGATGGATCGGACGGCATGTGTCACGCCGCCGGCCATGATGGAGAGGGCGGCGTTGCGCGCGCCGACATCGCCTCCGGAGACCGGCGCGTCCACGGCGAAGGCCCCGCGTGATTGAGCCGCCAGGGCGATCTCTTGCGCGAGCGACGGCTCGGTGGTGGTCATGTCGATCAACACCATGCCCGGACGTGTTCCCGCCAGGATACCCTGCTCGCCGAAGTATACGTCGCGTACGTCACGGGGGAATCCCACCATGGTCATCACGACCGCTGTTTGCTCAGCCACTGCGCGAGGGGAATCGGCCCAAGTCGCGCCCTTAGCGAGAATCAGCGACGCCTTGCTGCGATTTCTGGTGTACAGGGTGAGCCGATACTGTTTGGCCTGTAGATGCTGGCACATGAGCGCGCCCATCACGCCGGTACCGATCCAGCCGACGTGCGTCTCAGCGGGAGTCACGAGGTGGGGAGATTGTTCGGGGAGAGGAAGCGCCATGAGTTATTCCACCAGCGGCGTAATCCGGTTCGCGATGGCCTGTACGACGCCCTCTTGATCCATGGCGATCTTTCCGCCCTTGAAGCTCAAGGCATACCCTCCATGGCTCGGAGCCTGGACCGTGGCGTCCACCACCACGCGCGCCCCGTCTTCCACGTCAGGGTCCTTCACCAGCGGGACGCCGCAGAGTCCCGGCACCGCGACCGGGATCGTGGCCGTGTCATCTTCCAGGCTGAAGAGGTAGCCGCCGTAACAGGTCGAGCCGGCCGGAATCTCATAGGGATCGAGCGGCTGGACGTTGCGTACTGTCCCTCGCAGCGTGATCTGCCGCAAGTGGAACAGCGCGGGATCGGCCAGGATTTCCTGCACAGTGAAGGCTTCTTGCGCGGCGATCATGCCGCTATTGAGGGCCAGGCACGTCGTCAGGCCGAAGAGCAGTTTCGCGATGGGGTGATTCAGGATCTGGGCGCTATCGTGGATCATCGAACGCATTCTACCATTCTTTGTTTCGATCATCGCCCTCATAGGCTTTCCGTCTGCGAGTCGATATAATCGCCGGCGATCATTGGGAGGCACAGCGATGAGCGACTTGCAGCGCCGGTTAGATACTTACATCAAAGACATTCGCCCGCGCTATGAAGATATGCTCGGGCAGGCAGTGGAAATTCCCTCTATCAGCATGGATCCCCGGCATGCGCCGGATGTGGGCCGGATGGCGGAATTGGCCGCGCAATATC
Source organism: Nitrospira sp. (assembly GCA_024998625.1). Classification (GTDB taxonomy): domain Bacteria; phylum Nitrospirota; class Nitrospiria; order Nitrospirales; family Nitrospiraceae; genus Nitrospira_A. The sequence continues at coordinate 36,611 of JACOEL010000014.1, forward strand.
TGCGGGCCGCCGGGGCGGAGACGCACATCGTCGAGACTCCGGGCTACCCGGTCGTGTCAGGCGGCTGGACGGTCGATCCGAGTTACCCGACCGTGACCGTCTACAACCACATGGATGTGCAGCCGGCGCAGGAACCGGAATGGAAACAGTCTCCGTTTGCATTCCAGAACGACAACGGCATCTACCGCGGGCGCGGAGCGACGGATGACAAGGGCCCGGCCCTTGCGGCCCTGTTCGGCGCGCGATATGCGATTGAGCAGGGAGTGCCTATCAACGTGCGATTCTTGTGGGAACTGGAAGAGGAAAACGGCAGTCCAAGTTTCGCGGCAGCGATCAAGAATCGTGCGGCGATCCCGCGCCCGGACTCGGTGGTGATTTCGGATACGATCTGGTTATCCAAGAATCAGCCGGCGATGCCCTATGGCTTGCGCGGTTTGCTCGGCGCGCGGCTCGTCCTGCGTACCGGCTCCAAGGATGCCCATTCGGGGGTGGCGGGCGGCGTGGCGCGCAATCCGTTGGCCGAGTTGATGGACATCGTCCATGCCTGTGTGGATGCCAAGACCGGTAAGGTGAAAATTCCGGGCTTCTACGATGATATGATCGAGCCGACAAAGGCAGAGATCAAGAGTTTCCTGCAGTCTGGATTTCAAGTGAGCAAGTTCAAGCAGGCCTACGGGTTCAAGACGTTGCGCACGCACGATCCGGCAGAGGTCATGCGGCGGATCTGGGCTGCGCCGACATTTGAGGTGCACGGACTCGTCGGCGGCTACCATGGGCCGGGGGTGAAAACGGTGGTACCGGGCCATGGGGAGCTGAAGGTCAGCATGCGGCTCGTACCGAATCAGACTCCGGAGAAGGCCTTTGCGCTGCTCAGGAAACATGTCGCCAAGTTGAATCCGGAGGTGAAGGTCGAGCGCGAGGGGATGTTGCATCCGTTCAGAGGCGTGTTTGACGGGCCGTATGTCGATGCGGTGAAACGAGCCGTGAAGGCAGGGTTCGGCAAGGAGCCGGCCTTTATCCGCGAAGGCGGCTCGATCGGTGCGGTCGTGACGATGCAGAAAGCCTGGAAAGTTCCGATTCTGTTCATGGGTCTGAGCCTGCCCGAGCACGGCTATCATGCGCCGAACGAGTATTTCGATTGGGGCCAGGCCTCGGGCGGCATGAAGGCGTTTGTGCACTATTTTACGGAACTGGCTGCGAAGCGCTAGCCGGTAGCCGGAGTTATAGGAGAATACCTACGTGTCCGGAGGTAATTTAAAAACATGACAAATATCATATTGTGGTGATTTGAAGATCGGTATCCTACCTGTGGTTCTGAATGAACCGCTACCCATTCACTTTCAACAGGAGGAGCCGCAGCATTATGACAGTACGTAACACCCGCTTTCGTCAATCTGTGATTCGCACGGTCTTGGGGTTGGCCTCGGTGTATGGCGTGGCCATGCAACCGGTCGACTCCGCCTTTGCGAAAGTCGTCGAAGTGTCCATGACGGCCGTGGAGACCAAGCTTGTCGTGGACGGCGAGGGCCATACATATGACGCCTGGACCTTCAACGGTCAGTTTCCCGGTCCGGTGATTCGTGTGCAGGAAGGTGACGAGGTTGTCTTTTCACTGACGAATCCCGAGACCAACGGTCGCCCCCATTCCATGGATTTTCACGCGGCGGAAACCAACTTCCTGGAGCACTACAAGGAAGTGCGTCCCGGCGAGTCCCTGCAATATCGTTTCAAGGCCAAATGGCCGGGCATCTTCGCCTATCACTGCGGTGCCTCTCCCATGATTCAGCATATTGCGCGCGGCATGATGGGCGCCATTATCGTCGATCCCAAGGATCCGAAGGCGTTGCCGAAAGCCGATCGCGAGTATGTGCTGGTGCAGAGCGAACTGTTCAAGGATCCTGACGATGTCGATGGCATGTTCGACCGCAAGTATCAGCATGTGGTATTTAACGGTTCCGTCTTCCGGTACGATCCCGTGCACAGCAAGGCGGGAGGCGACTTCCTGGACGCCAAGCCGGGCGAGCGGGTCCGCTTCTATTTTGTGAACGCTGGCCCGAACAACGTGTCGGCGGTTCATCCGATCGCTGAGATCTGGGACGATGTGTGGGAAAGCGGCAATCCCGCCAACCATACGCGCGGCGTGCAGACGCAGCTGATTCCGCCGGCTGGCGCGGCGATTCTTGATATGGTGATGGACAACAATAACGGAGTGTACCCGATCGTCACCCACTCCTTGACCGACGCCCTTCGCGGTGCCATTGCGCTGTTGAAGGTAGACAAGGATGCGAGGCAGTTGCCGCTCATGCCGTTTGTGACTCCTGCCAAGTAATGGTTGCTTCGCCGGGTGGCCTTGCGGCCGCCCGGCCTGCCGGTTCGTTCGACTCTCCCACTTTCGTGAGCTGCTCTCAGTGGCTCCATTCGCTGAAAACAGGTTCGGCCGTCCCCGAGCTGATTGGGTGCGTATAGGGGACAAGCCTGTGCTTGTTCGAGCATGCGGGCCGACTGGTTGGGACTCTTCTCCGGGGTAGCCGGATCCTAGGCGTTGCTTCAGAGAGCTCATATCGATCACGAAGCGATAGCGCACCTCGCCGGGGACAAGACGGTCATAGGCGGCATTCACCTGTTGGATAGGAATGACTTCCACATCTGCGGCGAACTTGTGTTTGCCGCAGATGTGGAGCATCTCTTGTGTCTCCATAATCCCGCCGATCAACGATCCGACCAGTCGCCGTCGGCGCATGATCAGGGGAAAGGCGCCGAGCTGCGCGGGCTTATCCGGAACCCCGACCAGAATCATGGTGCCGTCGGTCTTCAGCAATTCCAGATAGACATTCAGATCATGGGGCGCTGAGACGGTGTCCAGGATGAAGTCGAACTGTTTGGTGAGTGGGGGCAGGGTGCCCGGTTTCGCGGTGGAGCAATAAGCCTGTGCGCCCAGCCGCTTCGCATCGGCTTGTTTCTTGTCGGAATGGGCTCAGGACGGTGACGTGTGCACCGAGCGCCTTGCCGATCTTGACGGCCATGTGCCCGAGGCCGCCTAACCCGACCACAGCGAGTCGATGTTTCTTGCCCGCCCTCCAATGCCGCAACGGGGAGTAGGTGGTGATGCTGGCGCACAAGAGCGGCGCCGCTTCTTCAGGGCGCAACCGCTTGGGAATCCGCACGATATAGCGTTGATCGACGACGATCTTGGTGGAGTATCCGCCGTAGGTGGGTGTGACGCCGTCCCGCTCTTTGCCGTTATAGGTGAAGGCGAGGTGGCCTTCGCAATATTGCTCCAGGCCTTTCTTGCAGGCCTGGCATGTCCGGCAGGAACCGACGAAGCAGCCGACCCCCACGGTTTGACCGGCGGTGAATTGTTTGACGGAGGCCTCGACTTTATCCACCGTGCCGACGATTTCATGTCCAGGCACTATCGGAAAGAGCGATCCGCCCCGTTCATCCCGCGCCTGGTGCACATCCGAATGGCAAATCCCACAGTATTGGCTCTTTGATCAACACATCTTGCCGGCCCACTTCGCGGCGTGAAAATCTGAACGGCGTGAGCGAGGATTGAGCGTTGAGTGCGGCATAGCCGTGGACGTCGATCATGACGGTGTGCTCCTCAAAGATTGTGCGTGCGGTGCTGTGGCGGTCGCTTCGTTATGGTGTCGGGGCCGGTTCATGTGTGTCAGGTTCGAGCGTGATGCCGATGGTGGACGGGTCCTGTTCCCACGCGCCCGGCGCAATCAATCCGAGCAACGGAAGGAGGAAAAATGCGCCTCCGATGACATCGACGATCCCGGTGCTGCTGAGTTTCCGGCCTGTCACTCGGGATTGCGTCTGGTATCCCGTTTTTTGCACTTCGACGGTGAGGTCTCCTCTTCGGGGGACCTGATACTGTAGCGGCGTCGCTCCGGCGGCAGTGCCATTGATGCGGACCTCTGCGCCGGGAGGCTCTGAATTGACCGTCAGTGGTTGCGTGCTTCCAGTGAAAATCGAGCAGCCGGTCAGGCTGAAATGAGACGCAATAAGGGTCGCGACGATGGCACACTGACTCACACTGGCGCTTCTGGCCGTGACGGGCATGGACCCTCCGTGGACATGGTGTTCTAACATGGTTAGCACAGCGTATGCAGGTTGACAAGGCGGCGGAGACTGGGGTGTGCGGGGCGGTGGAGTCAGAAGTACTCCGCCGCCCCGCTTCGTGTGTTGTCAGGCGTGGGGGGCGGCGGCGGTTGCCAGGATGGGTTGGAACATCGGATCCGCGTCCAGCACGGCTTTGAGCAATTCCGAGTGCAGGAAGTACCGCCATACCTCATCCGACTTGCCGGGTACCTCGTCGAACCACCGCTTGGCTTCGGTCAGGTGCTGGAGCATTTTGGCCTTGTCCCCGTAGTTCGGCAGAAAGATCATCGTGTAGGCCATCGCATATTCGGCCAGAAACTTATCGAGAGGAAGTTCCGCCTGTGCCAGGGCGGCCTCGGCATCGGCATAGGCCCGAGGCGTCTCCGTATCGTGAAGGATCCGGTTCCAGGAGACCTTGTTGATCCGGGACCAGGCCAATTGAAGCAGGGCCTCGGACTTGGGCGTTCTCCGGTGCTCGGGAATGTCCTTCACCAGGGCTTCGAAGGTCTCGACCATGGGGAGCTGGTCGTTATTCCATCGGTATGCGATGCCAAGTCGAAACCGGTTGTCGAGTTGTTCCGGTCTGACCGACACGAGCGTCTGAAGTGCCGGAATCAGACGGTAAAGAAAGTCTGCCGGGGTCGGCTGTGAGAGTCCGCCCATTTCCATCCCGTTCGAGAGATCCAAGCGGGCGCCCTGCGCATAAATGTTCCAATAAAATTCGTCCACCACAATGCCCAGGGCTGGATCCTTTATGGGCACCTGATGGCTATTTCTGGCTTCACGCAGCAACACGCTATACAGGTGGCGGGTTAAGACCGTCAGGGCGTCCGGCTGCTTCGGGTCGATGAGCAAGACGCGGTTGAGTAAGGCCACCCGGTCGCGCAGTTCGGGAAAGATGGCGGCGCGCGCCGCTGCGGCCGTCAACGTGCCGGGTTGATCGTCTGGTCCCCACCAGGCCAGGGACTCAGGCAGGGCGCGGCTCGTTTCGGTGGCAAACGGAATCTTGTCTGCTAACATACCCGGGGCCTCCGGCTGTGAGGCGACCGGCAGATTGAACACGGCGGTATCGCCGGGAAATCCATGCTGCTTCAGTCCGGTGAAGACGACCCACTGGGTAGTCACGGATTTCAAGGCAAGTCTCGGGCGTTTGATTGTGTTCGTCCACTTGACGTTGCCGGGGGCATAGGTGACCGGCGATGTCAGGGGATCCTGATACTGCACAGACAGTTGGACCAGCGTCGTTGGAACGCCAAGCACCTTTCCGGTGCGTCCCAGGCGGAACGAACCGGACGGAATGGTGCGGCTGCCGACAACGGTCACATGGAGGCCGCTCCCGGGGGGGGAGGTGCCCAGCACGTCGGCCACGAAGGTCGAGGCCGGCGCCCTCGGGAGATCGTCGCCGAAAAACATCAGCGGGCCGGTGCTCGGCCAAATGATATCCATGGCAATGTCCGACCGCTTGAGCATGGGCGCATAGGCATCGGTCAGGGTTTGCCAGCAGGAATCGTAAGACGTGTCGTTGGCCGGCGCGAATTGTTTCACCTTCGTCGGAGAGGCAACGACGTATCGGTATTGGCAGGCAAAATCTAATTGCCCGGCGGTGACGCGATCGCCGTGCGCAAGGGCTTCGGCATATCGGACGGCGGTCTGGACCGCCGGTGGTTGCTTAGCAGAGGCGGGTGGGCGATGTCCCTTCCCGCCGGTCGCCGGTGCCGACTCGGCCGTCCCGGCCCAGAGACCCAGAGAGACCGCGAGGGTCACGATGGCAATGGTCTGTCGTCGATGGAACTGGTTCCCGCGAATCATGCGAACGACCTCCGGTGGCAATAAAAGAATGTCACTGTACCACGGGGCTCTTTTCATGTGAAAGGGGCGTGCGGAGGCGATGCAAGATCACGGACTCGGGGGAGGGGGAGTGAGTGGCCGGGTAAATTGGACCAAGGAGCGGATGTATTGGAGAACGGCCTGCTGGTCCTCGGCGGGCAGCACGTTCTGCCATGCCGGCATGGCCGTGCGGGGTTTCCCTTGGGCGATCGCGCGGAGCAACTCTGTATCCGTTTTGGCAGAGGTCGCCGCCGAGATGAGATTGCCCGGTCGAGGGGAAAGAAACGGGGCCTTGGCGCCGTCGCCCTTACCGGTTGTGCCATGGCACTCCATGCAATGCTGACGATAGATGGCTTGCCCGTGGTCAAGATTTTCTGAGGGCTGGGCAAGCAGGACGCCGGTTCCACCGCAAGTCAATAGAAGGGCGAGCAGGAGGGAGTCTGAAATCGAAGAAAAAGATCGTTGCGACGGGCACAGCCGTTGATCACTCAACGCCTCGTCTCTCGCCCCCTCTGCCGGTTGTGTTCCGGTCGGCGTGATCATTGGGCCAATCACGACTGGTTATGCCGTTGCCGCTGCCTTCAGAATCTGTCGGCGGAGGTTCGCACGATCGTTTTTGGAGAGTGCCGGAGAAGGACGGTTGCGGCAGAGCTGCACGGTTTGGCGCAGGGAGTCGAGAAACACTTCGCAATTCGGACAATCACCGAGGTGGGCGCGAATTTCCTGACAGACGTCACCGGAAAGCTCGTCGTCCAGATAGGCAGACAGCCGTTCGAGCACTTTGACGCACTTTCGTTTTCCGTGACCCTGGTGGAGGGTGGGCTTGCGGGTGCCTGGATATGTGCGTACGCGATCAGCCATGGCGGTGCTTCTTCTTGACTATACCAAACTATCGGTGCCCGATGGTAATGTCGGGTGAAATTCTGCCGTCAATCCTTTGCCACTGAGTTCCTTGCGGACAAAGAGGCGGGCTCGATGCAGCCTCGATTTGACCGCCCGTTCGTTGAGCCCGAGAATGCTGCCCACTTCTTTGGCGCTCAATCCTTCCATGTCGCGGAGCACCAGGACCATCCGGTATTTGCGCGGCAACTTCGCGATGGCACGATCGAGTATCTGCCGCAGTTCTTTATTTTCAAGCGCTTCTTGAGGGCTGAGGCCCTCCATCGGGATCTGCAGGGAAAACTCGCCTTCCGAGGTCGGAACGAATTCGGTCAGGGATAACTCGCGCTCGGGCTCGCCTTTGCGTTTCCGTCGCATACGCTGGCAGGCATGGGAGGCGATGGCGTACAGCCAGGTCGAGACCTGCGCGTCGCCACGAAATCGGTCATAGGCGCGATAAGCATTCAGAAACGTTTCCTGGACCAGATCTTTGGCCGCCTCGGCTTCACCGCACAAACGATAGGCAAAGCGGTACATCACGTCGACGTGATCACGATACAGCTGATCGAATGGAGCGGAGGCGGAGGGGGAGACGCCGCGCCCGTCGGGGATTTCCGGCCGACTGTTCTTCCGTGATGCCATACGCGTCACGGAGTCTACGGGGGGCGTCGGGCACTGTCAAGAAGCGCCCCGTATGTCGAGGTGCCGACAGAGGGGTGTCAATTGACCCGTCGAATATCGACGAGTTCACCCTGCTGGTCGAGTTCGACGGTGATCGGTAGTCCTTCCTTTAGGGTTGCGAGAGCAGCCGGTCGTTGCGTGAGCGGAATGGACTGGACCCCCTCGGGGCCCTGCATGGTGAGGGTGTCATGCGCGTTGGAACCGTAGGCCAGCGGCCCGGTGAGGAACCGGCGCGATGGACTTGTAAGACCGTCCTGATACAGATCGATGGCCACATGTCGATCTTGAATCCACACCGACATCTCCTGCCCGACCTTGGCGTTCCGCACACCGGTCTTTCCGCTGACTGTCACGATGCCCAAGGGGGTTTTCAGGAACACATAGTTCGACTTCAGTTTCGAGACCGTGCCGTTCAACAAGAGATGCAGCGACGAGGGTGTGCGGGGAACCTGATTGACCTGGAGATCGAACTGCACATCGTGCAGACCTTTGATGGTTCCTGTCCCCTCGACCTCGATGGTCAATGGTTGGTGATCCTGGCGCCCGGCGATTTTGGCTTCAAATGCGCCGAGGGTGAAGGATTGTTCGCCATCCGGAGTCCAAAGTGTGACGGCGGTTTTCTCAGGGGAGGTAAAGGTAGGCATGCCGGTGACATACCGATGGACCAGTTTGTCCATGCCCCTCTCGCGGATGTCGATGACACTGGTCGTGCCATGGACCCACAGAGTGATCTTTTGTGAGGTCTTGATGTCGCGAAGAGTGGATTTCGAACTCAGGGAGAGCGGCCCGATCGGAGTTTGCAGAAACACGATGCCGGGTTTCGACCGCCAGATCGCGCCGGAAATCTGAACCGAAGGGGACACGGGCGCGGGGGCCACCGCCGCAGGGTTGTCTTCCGTGACCGGTTCGCCGGACTCGGCGAGCGGCGGCGGTTCAATGAGAGGTGTGGCAGTGTCCGCCCACACGGGTTGTGCCAGGATAAGACAAGCGCCCAATGGGATCGAGAGAAAGAGGAGTCGCTGAGGGGACTTCGTAGAATAAGCCATAGTGGTTATGAAATCGTCTTGACCGGAATGGTATGACGCCGAAAGAGTGGAGGAGAAACCTCCCTTGGCTGGAGCGGGCCGGTTCCGGCCTAGTCGCGCGTGGCGTACAACTTCCCCTGTGCGAATAACATGCTGGTCCGCATGAGTCAAGTTGAAAGCCGTTCGAGACCTGCGAATCGCCTGAGGCCGTGCGTTGCGCAGCCTGGATGTTACCAGAGGGAGGGGCCTGAGTGGTGATGGACTGTCAGGACGATACGTGACTGCTGGCGTCTGGCTTGGTCTGGAATGCCGAACCCGCGGAGGCGCACCGTGCCGCCGCCCCATCGGGCGAGGCGGATGATTTCAAATTGGCTCCAGTCTTCCACCGCAATGTGTTTCTCCAAATTGGCCAGGACGTCATGAAACAGGTCCATCAACGGATGGCGGAGTGGTGTGGCAGTGGAGGCCTGCAGCCGGCGCGGCTCGTTCGTGAAATGGCACGCGAACTCGCGCGCCCGGTCGTTGGTGTGGAGAATTCGGCCGGCCATGGAAAGGACGATAAGGCCGGCCTCTGTCGACGAGGTCGATGCAGCGGGTGCGGCGAGGTCTGGTTGTCCGATGAACATGGAGATGGGCTCCTCTCTGTTATGGCTGTCCCTCTCAGGGGCAGCGCGCTGGGTTGTCGCTGCCATTCGAATGCTGAAGAGGAAAGCAAGATGCGGGCCATTACGTCGAATTGCGAGAAGGGAGGAAATCTACGAAATGTTCAAGGAATCGTGGGCGGTGAAATAAAGGGAGCGAAGGAAAATGTCGCCGATTGTGTCGAATGCGTCGTGCCCCGGCAAGGCTGCCTCATTTTTTTCTGGTCATCAGTCGAATGGGCGTGCCGGAGAAATGGTATTCCTTCCTGATCTGGTTTTCGAGGAAGCGGAGGTAGGCCGGGGTCATATTGTCCGGATGCCCCACAAAGAGTGCGAACGCGGGGGGGCGTGTCGCAACTTGCGTCATGAATGCGGATTTGCTCGCTTTGGCCGGTTTCCCTTTTCTGACCGGCAACGGATGTTCTTCCAGCAGGCCCTGAAAGAATTGATTCAGCGGACCGGTGGGGACGCGTTTGCAGAATGAGAAATACACCTGGTCGATCAAGGCGAACAAGCCGCGCAAAAAATCCGGTTCCAGCGCCGAAATGAACAGCACCGGTGCCCAGGCGAGGAATGGGAAACGACGCTCAAGGTCTTGCTTGTAGGCCTCGCGCGCGTGCACGTCATCGGCCTTGAGATCCCACTTGTTGACGATGAGAATGCAGGCGCGTCCTTGCTTGAGGACGAGACCGGCGATCTTGGTGTCCTGCTCGGTGACGCCTTCTTCCGCATCCAGCAGCAGGACGGCGATGTCAGATCGGCCGATGGCGCGGAGGGATCGGGCAACGCTGTAACCCTCGATGCCCCGTTCCACGCGACCACGGCGGCGGATGCCGGCCGTATCGGTCAGCACATACTGCCGGTCTTTGAATGTCGCGACCGAGTCGACGGGATCACGCGTCGTGCCCGGCACATTGCTGACGACGACGCGCGCTTCGCCGAGGACTGAGTTAACCAAGGTGGATTTGCCGACATTCGGACGTCCGACGATGGCGATGCGGGGCGTGTCGCTCGCGGCTTCTTCGTCGAGGGGCTCGGCCATGTGCGAGAAGAGATCGTCCAGCAACTCGGCAACACCGATGCCATGTTCGGCCGACAAGGGATACAGCTGCTCCTGCCCGAGGCGATAAAAATCGGCGACCAGCGGATCGGCCTTCGGGGTATCGATTTTGTTGATCACGTAGTAGACGGGTTTGTCGGTGCCCCGCAGGGTTTGCACGACTTCTTCGTCGGCCGGCGTCAGGCCTGAGCGGGCATCCAGAACCAGGACCAGGATATCCGCCTCGGCAATGGCGAGTTGGGATTGTTGCCGGATCAGGGACAACATGCCTTCGCTGGCTGTGGGGTCCAGTCCCCCTGTATCCACGAGGCGGAAGCGACGATTGCGATAGGTCGAATCGGCGTAGTTGCGATCCCTTGTCACGCCCGGCACATCATCCACGATGGCCGCCCGCGTGCCAAGAATGCGGTTGAACAGCGTCGATTTCCCGACGTTCGGCCGTCCGATGAGGGCGATGATGGGCAGCCGGCCGCCCTCGAGGGTGAACAGCGGGGCCACAGGACCGCGCGTGTGTTTGGTGCGTGACATGGTGCGCGACGGTAGCATAGAGATTTCACCGAACACAATGACTCGTCTTGCCGCGCCGGTCTCCGGTATACTGTCAGGATGCTGTCACATCGCTCAAAGGCTGCCCATCAGTCCGTCGATTGGAGTCGGATCGACGATGTGTTGCTCGACATGGACGGCACGTTACTCGACCGTCATTTCGACAACTTTTTTTTCGAGGAAGAACTGCCGAGGCGGTATGCGGCGAAGCATGCGCTGACCTTCGAGGCCGCCCGGGATCGCTTGATGGCCATGTATCGTTCCGTCGAAGGGGAATTGGCCTGGACGGATTTACACTATTGGTCGGAGCGGGTAGACATCGATGTGGTGGCGATGCATCGCGAACTCGACCACATGATCGGGTTTCTTCCCGATGCCGAGGAATTTCTCTTCTCCTTGCGTCGATTGGGGAAGCGCGTAACGATCCTGACGAACGCGCATCGGGCAGGAGTGGATGTGAAAACCGCCAAGACGGGGCTGGATCGGCATGTCGATCGTATCGTGGATGCCTTTGAGGTGGGATGGCTCAAGATGCGATCGGAGTATTGGCCGACCTGCCGGCAACTGGTAGGATTTGATCCTGCACGGGCGCTCTACATCGACGACGATGAGCAATGTCTGGCCGCGGCGGAAGATTTTGGGATCGTCCGGATTTTTCACCGCTCCAGGTCGAGCTCTCAGGCTTCCGCGGTTCCTTCTGCGCGGTTTACCTCCATCGAACATTTCCACGCGATCCTGCCCGGGTAACCCGTTTGTCGCGCATCCGGTTTTTCTGCACAATCCATCAAGTGTCCTATTTCGCAGGATCGAGCAATTCCCTGAGCTTCTGCGCCAATTCAGTGGGGAGGAAGGGCTTCTGGATGAAGCCGGTGCCCGGTTCCGCGAGAAACGTCGGTAACACGCTCCCCTCGGCATATCCCGACATAAAGAGCACCCGTAGCTCGGGCCATTGCCGACGCAGGTGCTCGGCCAAGGCCGGTCCCGTCATCTGCGGCATCACGACATCCGTGAGCAGAATATGAATAGGGGTACGGGCGGCGGCGACCAAGCGGAGCGCTTCCTGTCCGCTGGAGGCTTCCAGCAGGGTGTAACCGTAATCGGACAGGGCCTGGGTGAGCAGCAACCGGACGGCATGCTGATCTTCGACAAGCAGGATGGTCTCCCGCCCGCAGTGTGGGCGGGATGGAAGTGTCGGCGTGGCCGCGAGCGGCGGCGCCTCCACCAGTGGAAAGTAGAGGTCGAAGGTTGACCCCTCGCCGGGTGTGCTGTCGGCAAAAATGAACCCCTGGCTCTGTTTGACGATGCCGTACACCGTGGCCAATCCGAGTCCGGTTCCTTTGCCTTCTTCTTTGGTGGTGAAGAAGGGTTCGAAAATATGGGATAGGGTCGTGCGGTCCATGCCCTGGCCGGAGTCGCGGATCGACAGGTGCGCATAGGCTCCAGGGAGTAATGCGGGATGGGGCACGGGGCTGTCCGGTGTAATCAGCAGGGCCTGCGTCGCCATCGTGAGGGTTCCGCCTGTAGGCATGGCATCCTTGGCGTTCACGGCCAGATTCAGTACCACTTGATCGATCTGTCCTCTGTCTGCGCGAATGGTACAGGGCCGCGAGTCAAGATTTCTGATCAGGTTGATGTCTTCGCCGATCAACCGTTCGATCATGGAGCTGATCGACGAGAGCGCCTCGTTGAGGTCGAAGACCTGGAACGTCAACACTTGGCGCCGGCTGAAGGCCAGGAGCTGCTTGGTCAAGGCCGCCGCACGCTGGCCGGCGGTCAGGATCTCGGTCAACGAGCGACGAAGCGGATCCTCGGCCCGCACCTGGTCCAACAAGAGCGTGGCGCACCCGTTGATGACGGTGAGCAGGTTGTTGAAATCGTGAGCCACGCCGCCGGCCAAGCGGCCGATCCCTTCCATCTTGTGGGCCTGCCGGAGCTGCTCTTCGAGTTGTTTGTGCTTCGTGATATCGACGAAGAATCCGATGGAGCCGACCGCCTGGCCGGTCGGACTCTGGAGCAGGCTGCCCCACATGTTCACATCCACCAGGGTTCCGTCCTTTTTCTGGCGGCGCAGTTCCAGATTGCGCGGCGCGGCGCCGCTCATCACCGCCGTCCACAATTCTTCCGACACCTCTTCCTGTCCGAGAGGCACATAGGGGAGCTCCTTGCCCAGCACCTCGTCTTTGGTCCAGCCGAAGAGGGCGGTGGCAGCGGCATTCCACGTAGTGACGAGGCCCGCTTGGTCCAATTCGATCATCGCCAGGGGGGACTCTTCGATGATGGTCTGAAGATGAGCGGTCGTCCGGCGCAACTCGCCGGTGCGTTCACGGACATGTTGCTCCAGCGCCTCTTGAGCCTGACGGCGGTCGGACGCCTCCAGGGTCAGGGTCGCCATGGCGGCCAGGGAGGCGGCGAACGTTTGCTCCTCTGTGGTCCAGACTCGGGCCGCACCGATGTGTTCGAGGCAGAGCACGCCGACCACGCGACCATGCCGGCGGATCGGGGCGTCCAGCATGGCCACGATGCCAAGCGGGGTGAGGTACGACGGAGTCAATTGCTTCGTGCGGGGATCGGTCTGTGCATCATGGGCCGCGAGCGAGTAGGGTTCGGTTTCGAGCGCATGCAGGTAGGCCGGGTATTCGACGGTCGAGAGAGTCGTTCCCTGTAGATGATGTTTGGGGGTGGCTTCGAACAGATCCTGCAGGATCAATGCGGACTGATTCTCGCCAAAAAGCCAGATGCCGGCTCGTTCGACGGCAAACGTGCTCACCGCATGTTCGGTAATGACCGGGAAGGCTTGCTGCGGGTGTCCGCTGTGGATGGCCGGATCTTCGGCCAATTCATGAAGCACGGCTTGTTGTGTCTCTAATTTTCCCAAGCGCAGCCGTTCGGCCTCTTCGCGTTGTTTCCGGTCCGTGATGTCTTCCGAAATGCCGAGCAGATAGTGCGGCATGCCGGCCTGATCGTAGAGGGGAAGCTTCTTGGTGTGGAGCCACCGGAGGCCATGATCTTTGGTCTGAATCGGTTCGGCCGGAATGTCCATCATCGTGCCGCCGGTCAGGACCTCGCGGTCTCTGGCGGTAAAGAATTCCGCCTGCTCAAGAGGGAAGAAATCGAAGTCGTTTTTCCCCAGGAGCGCCTCTCGCGGCAGGCCGATCAGTTCTTCGCCCGCTTTATTGAACTGGACGAAGCGCAATTCTTGAGCGTCTTTTAAAAAGACCATGTGGGGAATGTGCTCGACGATGGACTCCAGGAGTTGGCGCGTCTGGGTCAGGGCATCTTCGATGCCTTTCTGTTCGGTCACGTTCTCGCACACGATGATGATATCGAACTGTCCGTCCGGGTTACGCACGGCCCGGGCGGCTTCTCTCACCCAGAGCAGGCTCCCGTCCTTGCGCATCTTCCGGAAATTCCAGCGGAGGACTTCTCCCGGTCGGCGGAGACAGTCGGCAAAATGTTGCTGCATGCTGCCGCGATCATCCGGGTGAACGATTCTCGCCACTGGTTGACCGATCAGCTTGTCGGCCTCATAGCCCAGTTCGGCGGCGGTGGTGGTATTGACCGTCAGCAATGTACCCCCGGCGTCGACGGTCAGCAGCATTTCGGGGCTGCTCTCGAACAGCGCACGGTATCGCTCCTGGCTGACGCGTAACGCTTCTTCGGTCTGTTTCCGAATGGAAATATCGCGTACCACGGCCTGGAATCCGATGACCTCCTGGTCGCGTTGCAGCAGCTGCACATTCTGTCCGACCCACAGGGTCTGTTGGGTGTGGGTGAGCAGGGGAAATTCACAATAGGTGCTGGCCGTCTTCCGGAGAAATTGCCGGAGGTAGAAGCGTTCCGTCGGGCGGCGGTAATCGGGATGAACGAAATCCAGCGCACGATGGCCGAGCATCTCCGTCTCGTGATAACCCAGGAGCCGGATGACCGCGGGATTGATGAACGTGAAACGGCCGCTTCGGTCTGTCCGATAGATGATGTCCTGGGCATACTTCATGATGAAGCGATGGTGTTCGGTCTTGACGGTGAGGAGCAGTTCCATCTGCTCCCCTTCCTGCACTTGCCCGGTGAGTTGATCCACCAGTTGGGCGTTGTGATATTTCAGCCGGATGGTTTCCAGGACGGTGTTGGAGGTCCGGTACGCGGTATAGATCATGAGCAGCGAGAAGAGCATGGCGCAGATCGCCATCGGCAGGGCTTGCTCATGGTCGAGGGCGAAGAGTCGCAGGATGAGTGGCGTCAACATCGGAAGAGAGAACGACAGAAAGGCGTCGAAGCCAGCGGCTAGGGTGGAAGAGGCGCCGGCTATAATGCCTGCGAGCACGAAGGCCAGAAAAACCTGGTGAGCCGGTGAGGATTCCGGAAGCAGCAACAGGGCTGAGGCGCCCCAGCCGAGACCCGCGAGAGTCGTGCCGACCAGAAACGCCCGGTCCCAGCGTGCGATGTCGGCGGGGCCCGGCTTGTTGGCCGTGAACGATCGGGCGAGCCCGTATCGGCCTGCCGCGAGGATCAGATGGTACACGAGCCAGACGACCAGCCGGTCGTGCGGGACGACATGCCAATTGACCGCGATCAGGGCGAGTGCGCAGCCGAGTCCGGCCACCAGCGCGGCAGGCATCGCCTCATAAAGGAGCGTCACCCGTTGTAAGGAGATGCTGCTGTCCCGGGCTGAATCTATGGGTTTGAATAATGGAGAGGTCGACGGAGGCTCTCTGTCGGGGAACGACTGCGAGGAGGACATCCGGGTCACTCCTGTCTGCTGCATGGACGAATGCGACGATAGTGCATTATACGGTGCAGTCTACAAAATTGCCGATAGGGATACAATTTTCCTGTTTCATGTCGCGCACGGTTCGGCTGGCTCCGAAAGCCGTGTGGGGCGAAGGTCGTGACGACTGGGTCAGGTTTCGAGGCTGGAATGTAGGGACGGTTGTCCGTTGACTCGGGCGGTGCCTCGATACATTTCCCCGCCGATTCTCGGGACGCCGGGGAGACAATAGCGATCAAGTTGTTCCAGCCGGAGACCTGCTTCGAGTACCAGTCGATCGATGCGGCGATTGAGATTGCAGCCGCAAGCCAGGAGGTGTTGCAGCGGGTTGAGTCGATCCTGCCACCAGGCGATGAGGGGATCGTCGCCGCGGCCATGCTCCAGGAACAGGAAGCGGCCATCCGGCTTCAGCACCCGGCGAATGTCGCGTAGCGCCCTCGCCGGATCCGGAATGGTGCAGAGGGTGAAGGTGCTGACCGCGTAGTCGAAGCTGGCATCGTCATAGGGCAATCGTTCGGCACTGACATGCTGAATGTGAACGGGGAACGAAGCCTGTGCCACCCGCGCGGCGACTCGATCCGGCAAGAGTGGTGCGGGGTCGACGGTGTGCAGAGCGGTCACGGTTGTGGGGTAGTGCGGCAGGTTCAATCCGGTTCCGAACCCGATTTCCAGGACGACTCCATGTACCGGCGTCAGCAGGAGCCGGCGTTCGGTCTGAAACCGTTCGCCCCTGAGCACCCAGTCCATGAGTCGCGGAAAGATGTAGGTGGCGTACATCGGCGTTGGCCAAAATCTGTGAGGTCGTGCGCGGTCGATCTTCGGCGACCGGTTGTTCCGGTATTAGATCGGGGCTCGATTCCAGGATCAAGGGAAGAGCCCCCTTCGCGGTCGAATCGGTCCCTGTTTGTGCCGCCTCGTCCTTGTCGCTCCGTGCGGCGTGTGCTAGAGTCGTCCGTTCTTTCATTCAACAGGACTTGTTGCCCCGCATATGACGATACCACAATGAGCAAGACGTACGATCATCAAGCCCTCGAATCGAAGTGGCAGACCTATTGGGAGACGCATCGCCCGTTTCGGGCGTTGGACGATCATTCCAAGCCCAAGTTCTATTGCCTCGATATGTTCCCATACCCGTCCGGGTCGGGTCTGCACGTCGGGCACTTGGAAGGGTATACCGCCACGGATATCGTATCCCGCTATAAACGGATGCGCGGCTTCAATGTATTGCACCCCATGGGGTGGGATGCGTTCGGGTTGCCCGCGGAACAGTATGCGGTGAAGACCGGCGTACACCCTGCCATCACCACTGCGCAGAACATTGCGACCTTTAAACGGCAAATGAAGCGAGTCGGGCTCTCCTACGATTGGGACCGCGAGCTCAGCACGACCGACCAGGACTATTATCGTTGGACCCAGTGGATCTTTCTGAAGCTGTTCGAGCGGGGCCTTGCCTACGTGGCGGAAGTGCCGGTGAACTGGTGTCCTGCCTTGGGGACCGTGCTGGCCAACGAAGAAATCGTGGACGGCAAAAGCGAGGTCGGCGGGTTCGACGTCATTCGCAAGCCGATGCGGCAGTGGGTCTTGAAGATCACCGCCTATGCGGAGCGATTGCTGGAGGACCTGACCCTGGTCGAATGGCCGACCAGCACGCTCGAGATGCAGAAGAATTGGATCGGCCGGTCGATCGGCGCGGAAGTCGATTTTCCCTTGGCCGACAAGACGGGTAATCTGCGCGTGTTTACGACCCGCCCCGACACGCTATTCGGTGCGACCTATATGGTGCTGGCGCCGGAACATCCGCTTGTCGACCTGGTGACGGCGCCGGAGCAGCGTGAGGAGGTGACGGCCTACCGCGATGCGGCGTCTCGCAAGAGCGATCTGCAGCGTCAGGAACTGGATAAGGTCAAGACCGGTGTCTTCACCGGCGGGTATGCCGTCAATCCCGTGAATCAGGAACGCTTGCCGATCTGGATTGCCGATTATGTGCTGATGAGTTACGGCACCGGCGCGATTATGGCGGTGCCGGCGCATGACGAACGCGACTGGGCCTTTGCTACGCAATACCATCTGCCGATTCGGGAAGTCATTCAAGGTGGGCAGGTCGACAAGGCGGCCTTCACCGACACGGACCGGGGACGTGTCATCAACTCGACCACGCCGGATGGATCCTGCTCTCTCGATGGATTATTGCCCAGCGAGGCGATTCCAACAATGACTGCCTGGCTTGAAACCAAGGGCAGGGGCAAAAAGACGATCAATTACAAACTCCGTGACTGGCTCTTTGCCCGGCAGCGTTATTGGGGCGAGCCCTTTCCGATTGTGTGGGTCGACGGCGAGCCCCGTCCCTTGCCCGAGGAGCAATTGCCCCTCCCATTGCCTGAGACCAAGAATTTCAAACCCTCCGGCAGCGGCGAAAGCCCGTTGGCGAATCTCCACGACTGGCTGGAGACGACTGATCCTGTCACCGGCAAACCGGCGCGACGGGAGACGAACACCATGCCGCAGTGGGCCGGGTCCTGCTGGTATTACTTGCGGTTCATCGATCCGAAGAACGCCATGCAGATGGTCGATCCGGCGAAGGAGCGTTACTGGATGCCGGTGGACCTCTACATCGGCGGCAGCGAACATGCGGTGCTGCATCTATTGTATAGCCGGTTCTGGCACAAGGTCTTGTTCGATGCCGGGGTGGTCAGCACGCCGGAACCGTTCAAGAGGCTGGTGCATCAGGGCATTGTGTTGGGCGAAGACAATCAGAAGATGTCCAAGTCGCGCGGCAATGTGGTGAACCCGGACGAGATGATCGACCAGTTCGGGGCCGACGCGGTGCGGCTCTATGAAATGTTCATGGGCCCGCTCGAATCGATGAAGCCCTGGAGTACCCGCGGTGTGGAGGGGATCACACGCTTTCTCGATCGGGTCTGGCGGCTGATGGTCGGCGACGAGGGCGCATTGAGTCCGGCGGTTACGGATACCGAGCCGACGCCTGAACATCTGCGGCTGCTCCATTACACCATTAAGAAAGTCACCGACGATATCGACGCCTTGCGCTTCAATACGGCGATCTCGCAGATGATGGTATTCACGAACGAGATGACGAAACTGGAGCAGCGGCCGCGCCGCCTGCTGGAACCGTTTGTGTTGTTGCTCTTGCCGTTTGCGCCGCATCTGAGCGAGGAGTTGTGGGAACGTCTCGGTCAGCAACCGAGCGCCGGTCAGCAGCCATGGCCGCAGTTCGATCCCGCGTTGGTGGTCAGCGACCGGCTGACGATTCCGATTCAGGTGAACGGAAAGCTCCGGGGAAAACTCGAGGTCGATGCCGGGGCTTCACGCGAGCAGTTGGAACCTCTGGCGAAAAAAGAAGTGGCTGAATGGCTGCAGGGGAAAGAGCCGAAGAAGGTCATTTGCGTCGAGAAGAAACTGATCAACTTCGTGGTGTGATGCCGTGGGCCAGGGTGAACGTCACAGGAACAACGCAGCACGTGTCGGCCCGGAGGTTCCTGGTCGCGTGGTGTGGCTGATTATGTTCTTTACGCTGAGTGTCTCGCTCCCCGGCTGTGGCTATCAGTTTCGTGTGCAGGGCGCCGGTCCCACGGTCGGCGGTGCGCCGGAGACGGCGACGAAGCGGCCGCATGCGCCGCGTCTGGCCATCCTTCCTATTGCCAACAGTACCTACGAGCCGAACTTCGAGGTCAAGCTCGCCAATTACCTGCGTCGGGAATTCTCGGCGGGGGCCGGGGCGGAAATCGTGGGCCCTTCGGCCGGGGCCGATCTCTATCTGTCCGGACAGATCATGCAGATCACGCTGCCGACCTTGAGTTTCGACCAGACCACGACATTTGAGAGCCGGGTGGAAATGCTCGTGAGCGTGAGGATCGAGGAGGCCAAAACGAAAAAGGTCGTCTGGTACCAGGTTGCGAAGGGAACCTCTGAGTTCTTTCTGACCCAGGATCTGCAATTCAACCGGGTGCTGCAAAACCGGGCGTTGGAGCAAGCCGGCCGGTTCGTCGCGGAAGATCTGGCCTCACGATTCCTGCTCTTTCTGGATACGGGCGAGTTGGACAAGGCGTTGAAGCGACCGGTGAAAGTCGAGGCCGTTCCGTACGGTGGGGTACAGCCCGGTGTGCCTCGATAACCAATGGAAAGTTTCTGCGGATGAGCGCTTCAGTGTTGAGTCTGGAACTGCCTCAATCCCTCGCGCGTAGCGGGGTGATGCCGCTGTACGCCGTGGTCGGCGAAGAAGACTATCTCCGGGACCAGTCCGTGGCCGCATTGCGGGCCGCAGCCTTGGGCCCGGCGGCGGATACCGGATTCAATTACGATATTTTTCACGGCGACGACTGCTCGGTTGAGGATGTGTTGGCCTGTGCGGCCGAAATTCCGGTGTTCGCCGAACGCCGCGTGGTGGTCTATAAGTCGGTGGAAAAACTCCCGGCCCGGGAAGGGGAAAAACTCCTCTCCTATTTTGCCGCTCCGAATGACACAACGACGTTGATCGTGGTGGGTGTCAAGCTGGATGGACGGATGAAATGGACCCAAGCCTTGACGAAAGGGGCGGTGACGGTCAATTGCGCCCCGCTGCGCGATGCGCAGCTGTCGGCGTGGATTCGCCAGGAAGCGGCGGCGCTGGGTGTGCGTATTCACGAGGAGGCGACGCAGCTGCTCAAGGAGGTGGGGAGCGAGTCACTCTATGCGGTGAAGCGGGAGTTAGAGAAGCTCGCCGCCTATGTGCCGCCAGACCGAACCGTGCAATCGGCGGATGTCGAGGCGTTGAGAGGGACGGAGTCCGGTGCATCCGTCTTCGATCTCATGAACGCCATCGGTGCGCACGATCATGGACGGGCGTTACGGATCCTTGCGCGAAATCTTGAGAATGGAGAGGCTCCGCTCCGGATTCTCGGCGCCTTGGTCTGGCAATACCGACGGCTGTGGAAAATGAAAGAGCAGCTCAAAGCCGGCGGTCGGGAAGGGGAAGCGGCCAGGACGTTACGAATGGACCCATCCCGGGTGCGCGGGTTTCTGGCGCAATTCTCAGACGTGCAACTGACGCACACGTTTCGCTGGTTTTTGGAAACCGACTCGAAGCTCAAAGGCGGGAGTGGAAGCGCCCCTGTTCGGGTGATGGAAGGCCTCTTGTTCCGACTCTGTGGCCAGCCGTCCAAATCGGCCTCACCCGCAGAGCGAGTGCAAGCAGCACCACCGGTCCCGCGCCCGTCAGGTTCGAGACCGGTGTCGAATGTCAGAACGGTTACGCGGAAGCGGTGATCGCATTCACGCGCACGGTGAGCCGAGAGACGCGGCGCGAGGCCGTGTTGGGCTTTAGGACACCCTTGGTCACCGCTTTGCTCAACGCTGAAGTGGCTTCCCGAAGGGTGGCCTTGGCTTCATCCGGCTTCTTGGCCGTGATCGCATCCTGAACCTTGCGGAGGATGCTCCGGACCGAGCTGATGGTGGCGCGGTTACGCAAACGGCGCTTCTCAGATTGACGGGCACGGCGAATCGTGGATTTGTGGACAACAGGCATACGGATTCTCCTACGTTCAAAGCTTGAGCTTGTAACATAGGATGAGAAGAGAGGTCAAGGATACTGAAAGGAGTCAGCCGGGCCACGAGGCAACCTCGCGGGCAACGGCGTACACATGATGGCACGGATTGATGCACGAGATCGGTTGATTGTCGCGCTGGATGTTCCCTCCGCGGCGGAAGCAGATGCGCTGGTGGCTCGCATGGGAGATCAGGTGCGGTTTGTGAAAGTCGGCCTGGAGTTGTACACGGTGGCAGGACCCGACATCGTTCGGAAACTGGTGGAGCGTGGGAAGCGGGTGTTCCTTGATCTCAAGTTCCTCGATATTGAAGAAACCGTCCGGCGTGCGACGGCCAGGGTCGCCGCGATGGGTGCCACCTTTCTGACCGTCCATGCGAACCGAAAAGCATTGATGGCGGCGGTGCAGGGACGGGGATCGTCCGATCTCAAACTGCTGGCGGTGACGGTGCTGACCAATTTCGACGGGGAAGATTTGCGGGAGATGGGCATTCAGCGAAGCGTCCAGGATTTGGTGACGGCGCGGGCCATGCTCGCGGCCGAAGTGGGCTGCGACGGCGTGGTGGCGTCGGGAGAGGAGCCCCAAGCGATTCGTGCCAAGGTGGGACCAAATCTGGTCATCGTGACCCCCGGGGTCAGGCCGGCGGGAAAAGGGACGGATGATCATGCGCGGGTGACGACGCCGACCCAGACCATTGCCGCCGGCGCCGACTATCTGGTGATCGGTCGCCCGATTCGCGATGCTCAGGATCCTCCCGCCGCCACGGCGGCCATCCTGGAGGAAATGCAAGCAGCCTTCGATCGCCGGGGACATTGACGGTCAGGTCCCAAGTCGATTCCGTCCATGCGATCGGAGATACACGCGACTTCGCCCGGCCATTCTATGCAGCAAAAGCTGAGTCAGGGTGAGGTCTCATGGCGGTTGCGACTGTTCTTCGGGGTTTGTTAAGATGCGCATTCTTCGTTGACCCTGTATGGTGGGTGTAGCTCAGCTGGTTAGAGCGCCGGATTGTGGATCCGGAGGTCGCGGGTTCGAAACCCGTCACTCACCCCAACCCTTCTCTCCGTAAATACTGGATACTCCACACGATCTGACGACGCGGGCATGATCACCGGTTGCGGTGGTTGCGCCGGGGTTGCGGATTGGGCCCCGGCAAACCATGCCGCGGCTGGAGTATCGAGCCGATCTACTGCCTGTTTGTTGCCTCCCGGGATCAGGTGTCCGTACAGATCCACCGTCACTTGAATCGAGGAATGTCCCATCTGCTCTTTCACGTACACCGGGCTTTCGCCTTGCTGCAGTAGGAGTGAGGCGAACGTATGCCGGAGGTCGTGAAACCTCACTTTCCTGAGGGTGGCCTTCGTCGAGAGGAGTCGTAAGACTTTTGCCCGTGTGATCGGAGTGATGTGATGTCAGCGTGGAACCTTCGGCAAGAACTTTTCTGGCTTCAACGCAACATTGGGTTCTGTATCCGTTTCGATACCTAGGTTATTGATTGAGATACTTTCCCCTGCCTGTTCTTCTTCCACTAGACCTTCTTTGATCTCGAACCTTGGGCGAAATCGATGCAAACCCGAGTTTCCCTTCACGGCACACGCCTTGCTCATATACGTGTTCGAGTCAAGGTGCTGCATATCGACTCTTTAATGCGCCGCGCATAGCGCAAGCAGTGGACAGACGGTAGCCGGCGTGGGCATTGCACGGAGGATCTCATGAACGCATTACCACGTATCATACCGATACCTCGGCATACAGATTATCTCTTGCTAGCCCTCACTGTTTTTCTAGTTCCTCTCATGACTGGAGTTACCTTTAAGGTCGATAGCGTCATCGACGTCCCGGATTCGACTCCCGGCGATCATGTGTGCGATGGCGGTGGAACCGGAGGGACTGGTATCTGCACCTTGCGCGCAGCCGTCATGGAATCGAATGCCTCAAGTGGAATAGATACCATTGAAGTTCCAAGCGGCCTCTACAGGTTGGATCCTAAACTAGGTCCCCTTGAGATCACGGATGAGACGAAGATTCAAGGCGCCGGCCCGACCTCCACAATTCTCGACGGCTCTAGTGGCGGGTTAAAGACCCTCGTCATTTACGTGACTCAAGGTGGGTACCTTGTGGCGAATCATCTTACTGTCCAGAACGGGGATACCCCCGGCGGTGGAGGGATTGTGGTCGAAGAGGGCTCAGCCGAGTTCAATAACATTGTCATCCGAGACAATACGGCCTTCTCAAGCGGCGGTGCCGGCCTTGGAGTTCGTGCGAACGGACGTGTAAAAATGTGGCGCAGTGCCGTTCTCAATAATACAGGGGGAGCCGCTGCGGGGGGGATATCGAACTCCGGTGAATTGTGGGTGTTCGAGTCGACCATTGCCGATAATAAGTCCAGCCATGTCGCCGGAATTAGGAATCACGGAGAAATGCATCTGCACAATACCACGGTCAGCGGGAATGAGTCGTTTGCTGGCACAGCCGGCACGGGAGGAATTTTTCAGGCAGGGTCGGCCGTGCTCAATAATGTCACCATCACGAAGAACAAAGGTAGGGGAAATTTCCCAAGCAGTTTTAGCGGCGGCGGAATCCAGAATGTGGGAACGACTACTCTCAAAAACAGTATCATTGCAGACAATGAAGGCGACGGTGGTCCGAATGACTGTGTGGGATCATTGAATGCCAACAGTAAATACAATCTGATCGGGGACCGAATTGGATGCAACATTCCTGCGAGCACGGAACCAACCTTCCTGTTCAATCCCAAACCAGAATTAGGACCATTAGCCAACAATGGCGGCCCAACGCAAACACATCTCCCGGCGCCGACAAGCCCTGCCCTAAACGCTGGTTACCGTTCTCCAATTGGCTGGTCATCGAGAGACGATTGCGAAGCGCGTGACCAGCGAGGAGTGCCCCGCCGAGATAGGTCGCCGCGAGTTAAAGGTTACTGCGATGTGGGCGCCGTTGAGGTGACAAGTGCCAACTTTGCTGTAGTAAGATTTGTGCTTGTAGACGCCGTATCCGATACGGACATCCGACCCTTACTTCAGGGCGACACGATAGTGCTTTCTGACCTTCCTTCTGAATTGTCCATTCGAGCCGAGATAATGGGATCCCCCGGAGGAGTTGTCTTTGGGTACGATGGCGCCATTTCTTATCGCACCGACATGACGTCCCCATACTCGTTGGGTCAAGAAACCGGCGGAAGATACGATCCGTTCGTGTTCACCAGTGGTCGCCATACGCTCTCCGCTACGCCGTTCACAGTTGCGAAGGGAGGCAACCTAGAGGGCGGCAGTCAGACGATTGAGTTTATTGTTCAGGATGTACCCGGCGCCTTCGGCCATGGAGTGATCGACAATATCCACATCAGGAAGCCGGCCGACAATCTCACCCTCGCTGGTGCCGTGCTTCTGAAGGTCGATATCGAAAAGGCGAACTATTCGAATGTTTTGGTCCGTACAGATAAAGGAACTTCCGCGGAAAAAAACGTGACTGGACAGATGGTCTTGAGGGGGGTGGATGCTCTGACGGCCGATCTCATGCTGCCATTCGGCACGCATACGATTACCGCGAGTGGCGAGGTGCCGTGCTGGTATTGCACGGGCGGCAAGAGGCAATCGAGCGTGTCTCACACGTTCACGTTACTGCCTTCACCGGCTCCGTGTACCCGTACGGATGGAAACTTTGTCAGGACTATTCCCGCCGCCGGTATCGCAGCAGGCCAGATGCCCGGGCGGCAGGTAATTGCGACACCGCTATTAAATGGCACTGATATGGTGATGATCATCATTGACGACGCCCCCGACCTTCAACAAAATCAGATGAGGTTAGAGCTGGACATCAATCCAGATCAAGGTGTGACGTGGAACAAGGCAATTGAAGCGTGGGGAGCCTGTCATTCTGGTTCGCGCACTGATTTGGCTGAAGCATCCATGGCAGGAGGATTTGGCGTCGGAGTAATCTGTTCACCACCTGCAACGGCCAATGACTTCCGTTCAGGGTGCACGATACCGCAGACTGTCCTCCTGAATCAGAGCACGACCGGAGAGTTATTGCTGCGCAAGCCAGGATTTTGGGGTGTCTGGCATGATGTGGAAGTCTTTGACTCATCGATATGGCCCGCCCTGGGCGGTCGTTCCGTCCGCTTTATTTGGTCGAAGGATTAATTCGATCGTTTCTTGAGAAGATAGGAGGTGAGCAATTCGGCTAGCCGCGGTAAAAAAGGACGCCCATCGAGATAGAGGTACCTGAGCAGGCATCGAATCCTCCTCACCTCTCCGCTCAGAGCAGGGATGTATTAACGACCGTCTCAACCGCTTTCAAGAGATCTTCCATGGTCACTGGCCTGGTTAAGACCAAGTCGGTCCCCCATGAGCTTGGCCGCACTGTGTATCTGCTTGCTGGATTGCCATGAGAGCAGAATGATTATCGGCGCGGAGACTTCACGCCGCAGGGTGTTCATGACTTCAAACCTGTTGCTTGGCGCTCTTCGTGGCGATTCGGCTGTTCCCCTGCCATCACCTTCCTCATTCACGGAATCGGATCGAAGTAATCCGGCGCGAAGGTGCGGCCGCATTGGTCGCAATGCCATTCCGGGCCGCTGTTTTTCGGGCGTCGGCCTCGGCGCTCCGGTACGATCAATTGTGGCTCGGGTCGCATCGGAATCCGGCAGTGTGGGCAGAGGCGGGTGAGGGGGCGGGGGTTATCTGCGGGCGGTGTGTCCATATGGCTTTCTGTAAAGTGCGCCCGATTCTTTGATTGCCCGGGCCGCACCAGCTCGTTGGAAATCCTGTCGAGACAGGCGGGATCAACATACCGAACTCGGCAGGGTGGCCTCAAGAGAATTGGTGCCTTCATGGATCGACCACATGGAAATGCCGCCCTGACTTGTCGATCCGAGAGCGACGTGTGGCTCCCACGAGCAGGCGAACCGACGGCGCCGGATGGTTTGTCATGACCCCTTCTCGCTCGCCGAGCCGGCAGCCTCTGTCCGGAATCCTGGTTGCGGATGGATTGTGGGTTCGCGTAGAATTTCCTCTCCATTGCTCTCATGTGCAGATATAGGTCGTTGATTCGACGAATGGGAAGTGGGAATCGAACTCCGTCGCATACTCACTGGCCGCGGATACGATCACTCGGGGGGGTGAAATGACCGGTGGCAACAGACAGGTCGCTCCATTGGCCCCGCGCTCCTCGCCGGGTTCGGTCGCCGCTAAATTTCAGTTGCGGTCGTTTCGTCGTTTTCCCGTGCAGTGTTCCGTGTATTATTCCAGCGACGCGTTGCAGGGAACCGGCGTGGCCTGGAATCTCTCCCTCAATGGGTGGCGGGTCGATGGGACCCATCCGGTCGAGCCCGGAACGGTCGTGACCCTCTGCGTATTTCTTCCCGACCAGCATCCCACCGTGTTCATAGACCGCGCAGTCGTGCGGTGGTCGCGTGGGCAGGAATTTGGGATTGAGGTGAATGAGATCAAGGCCGATGAGCATGCTCGCCTCGAACAGTTCGTTACGGCCTTAGTCTGACCGCTGCCCTTCTCCATTTCTTCTTCCCGATCTGTGAGTCGCGAAATGGGACTGCCTGCCCTGATGAGAAACTGAATATTCTTGGCCATCCCCAGCGAGCTGGGTAGACTGAGTCGTAGCGAGGCTGAGACGGCATCGAGCCCGCTCCCTCGCCGGAAATCATGGCTAAGTCACAGACATCTCGTTCCCATTCCCGTGTGCCCGTCAGCTGCTTCCTCTATTACCTTGGGGAGGGCCTAGTTGGAACCGGCAAGGTCTGCGATCTGTCGGTCAAGGGCTGGCGAATCGACGGGGATAAGCCGGTGACGGTCGGCATGAAACTCACGCTGCGTGTCTTTCTGCCCGATCAGCCGAAGGCGATCGATGTGGATGGGGTGACGGTTCAATGGGTGCAAGACCGTATCTTTGGTCTTGAAACCGTCAGGATGAGCGCCGCTGCCCAAGCACGCATTCACAAGTTTGTGGAGTCGGTGCTCAAGGAATCGGGATCTTCACGAGTTGCATGATCCCGTGATCGTTCATCGGTTATTCGGCTCTCCGACCTCGTCTGGGTCCGGTTTGCAGCAAGCAGCTCTCGTTTCCGTACTCTCTTCCTTTCATTTCGCCGGCGATACCACGAACCTCCCTGAACAGGATAAGAAGCCCCGTCCGGAGAGCCCCCACCTTTCGGGGACTATCAGGCTATTCGTTGTTTTTCATATTCTGCCGAGGCATTTGCTTGGAGGAATGGATGGAACAACAGAATCGCCCGCGTTTTATCGTCGAGTGTATCGGGTCACGTTCCGAAGATGGGTTGTTGGTGTGGAACGGCCGGATGCTCGATCTCTCGATTCCGGGATGGTCACGGACCGGACTCAAAGGATTGCAAGCGGGAGACTTGCTCCAACTGCATTTGCATATTCCGGGGCAGCCCAGGCCCCTCTCGGTGAGGCTGGCGGCGATCCGCTGGGCCAGCGAGTCGAAGCTGGGGGTCGATCCCATTCTTATGGATGCCGATGACCAACTCCGTTTGAACGACTTCGTCAGCGCCCATGACAGGACTCCTCCGCTCAGTACGGATCGGAAAGAACAGATCGTCATTTCCGACGCCGGCTAGTCGATTCGAATGCTCCTCCGCTTGTCCTCGCTCTTCTTCCTTCCCTGCCGGCAGGATTGCTTGACATCATCGGGCAAGATGGTGTCTCTTAGCGAAGACACATTGTCACACACACCAGCCTTTCGCCGGTCCAGTTCGGTCATGTCATAGATGGTTTGCCAGGGCGGAGGCGTGCGAGACTTGACCTATGACGCCTGGCCCCCAACTTCCCGATGCGACCCATACCACCCCGCTGACGCCTGAAACGGAGGCGCAGGTCGACCAATTCGCCCATACGGACATTCTGGTCGGTATTCCCAGCTTCAACAACGTCGAAACCATCGGACATGTCGTCAAGGCGGTGAGCGCCGGCCTGGCCAAGTATTTCCCGGAAGCCCGCGCCGTGTTGGTCAATTCGGACGGCGGTTCGACCGACGGCACGCAGCAGGTGGTCGCCCAGGCCGTGGTGGATCTGAAGACGCTGTTCATCGGCGATCAACAGAGCTCGCTCCATAAGATCATTACGCCCTATCACGGCATCCCCGGAAAGGGGAGCGCCTTCCGCACGATTTTTGAGATTGCGCGTCGCTTGAAAGCGAAGGCCTGCGCCGTCGTGGACTCGGATCTACGCAGCATCACCCCGGAATGGATCGAATTGCTGGTGAGCCCGGTGTTCGAGCAGGGGTTCGACTACGTCGCGCCCTATTATCTGCGGCACAAGTACGACGGGACCATCACCAACAGCATCGTCTATCCGTTGACACGCACCCTCTACGGACACCGTATCAGACAGCCCATCGGCGGCGATTTCGGATTTTCCGGCCAGTTGGCCCAGCACTATCTCGACAAGCATGTGTGGGAATCGGAAGTGGCCAAGTTCGGCATCGACATCTGGATGACGACCGAAGCGATCGCCAGCGGAGCGCGTGTCTGTCAAAGTTTTCTGGGCGCGAAGATCCACAACCCCAAAGATCCGGCGGCGGACCTGTCGGCGATGCTGGTGCAGGTGCTCGGCGCCGTGTTCGCGTTGATGGAAGATCACTATGCGGTGTGGGGCAAGACGGATGGCTCGAATGCGGTCCCGTTGTTCGGCTTTCAATACGAGGTCGGGGTCGAGCCGGTCAATGTGAACGTCGATCGGATGATCAGCACCTTTCGGCAGGGCCTGAGCGATCTGGGGACGATTTGGGATCAGATTCTCGCCCCCGGTACCAGACAGAGTCTGCGGCCGTTGGGAACCTGTTCAGCGCAAGACTTTCGTATTGCCGACAATCTGTGGGCGCGGGTCGTGTATGACGCCGCCGTGGCTTACCGCAATCGTGTGTTGCCGCGCGACCACGTGTTGAAGGCTTTCACTCCGCTGTACCTGGGGCGAACCGCTTCATTTGTGTTGGATACCCAGGGGCTCACATCGAGTGAAGCCGAGGGTCGTATCGAAGCCTTGTGCCAGGCGTTTGAAAAGGATAAGTCTTATCTGGTGGCACGCTGGAATGAGCCACATGTAGGGTAATGTGCGCGACTCGATCCATCTGAAGGCAGGCTGCAGTAGAGGCCGGAGGAGGGAAGTATGAAAGAATTTTTTGAGAAGGGGCTACTCGATCCCCTGGAGTTGATGGCGCGGCAGGTGCTTGCGGTGTTGCCGAGCCTATTGGCGATGTCGATCATTTTCTTCGCGGGATTGGTGGTTGCGTGGACCGCCAGTCAGGCGCTGGAGCGCTTGCTGCGGGTGGTCGGGCTGGATCGATTGTTCGATCGACTGGGAGTGACGGGCGCATTGTTGCGTGGTGGGGTCAAGACCGATCCGTCACGTCTGGTGGGGCAGGCGGCCTATTGGCTGGTGATGATTTTCGCGACCGTCGCCGCCCTCGGTGCGCTCAATCTCCAGCCGATCAACGATTTCGCCAAGTCGTTCCTGGCCTATGTGCCGCACCTCGTGACCGCAGGTCTCATTCTCGTCGCCGGCTGGTTATTATCCAACTTTGTGTCCCAGGCGGTGCTGATCGCCGCCGTCAACGCAGGGTTGCCTCCGGCACGACTGGTGGCGACCTGCTCACGATGGGGGATTCAACTGTTGGCGGTCGCCATGGCGCTTGAGCAACTCGGAATCGCCCAGAATATCGTGGTGGTGGGATTCGGCATTACACTCGGTGGGCTCGTCCTGGCCGGGGCGATTGCATTCGGACTGGGCGCCAAGGATTTGGCGAAAGACTATCTTGAGCGCGGGCTTTCGATCCGCACACGGAACGGGGCGCCTGATGACTTGCGCCATCTCTAAGGCAACCGCTGTTTCGACCGATCACATACAGATGAGAAGGATATGGCGTGACCGATAAAATTTCAGATGTCGATGCTGAGGCTAAGGCACGTCGCTGGCTGGGCGGCGAAGCGGCCGTGCCCCGTTACCCGCACCGGCGCCAGAGCCCGTTCGTGTTCAACCGCTCGCTCGTGGGCCTTGTGGCGTTTGCGGTCGGACTAGGGTTTGCCGGTGGACTTCTGGCAGGTCTCCAGTGTCTGCGTCGTCCTTCTGTCTCTGCGAAGGAGTCACCATGAATCGACCAGTGCAGCGTTGGTGCCGGGTAATTCGGGAGTGCCGCTCGGCTGATCGTCAAAGGGTCGGCAACAGATCCATGAGGCTTCGGTTCCATCCGACAGGCCCCACCCCTTCGGCGCGGGTGAGGTGGGGACACTGTACATCCGGATCGTAGGAACCGTCCGACTTCCGGACGAGGATGGGGTAGGTCACCGCTTCCAACATGGGAAGGTCGTTGAGACTATCCCCGATGCCCACGGTGATCAGGGCGTGTCCTTCCTGCTGTGCGCGCCGCTCGTACCAGGCAATGAGTCGCCGGCTCGCAACCCCTTTATCGTTTCCTCCCATCAAATGATAGAACCGGCCCCCTCTGGTACAGCGCAAGCCACGGGTCGCCGCCGCTGCTGAGAAGCGGTGCCAGGCCATCCCATTCGATTCCACAACAACCGGCTCATCGTATTCCCGCTGAGTGGCCAGTAGAGTCTCCGCAGGAGACAGCCCGGTGAGTTCTGACACCTCTTCGAGGGAGAGATCCCCGAACCCTCGCAATCGACAACCCAGATCCCGGCCGATTTCTTTCAGCGCCGTCCGGAGCCGGACATAAGGGGTGCCGATCTCGACCACCTCGTACTCCCCGCGGGGTGCGGCCTGCTCCAAAGGAAATGGGAAATAGCCCTTGGGGATGAACAACGCCCCGCCGTTTTCGACGATGAAGGGATGGCGATTGTCCAGGCGAAGTCGCAGCGGCTCCATTTCCGTCCGGGTCTTGCTCGAGACCAGGACAAGCGTTGCACCTAGGGTCTGAATGGCCGAGAGAGCCTCCGTGGCTGCCTCGTAGGAATAGCTGACGGCATCGAGCAGGGTTCCGTCGAGGTCCGTAAGGATGAGGATGTGAGCCTTGGTCAAGGAGCCCTCCTTGATCACAGTATACGAACCCCCGGTGACGGATCAAACATCATTCTCGGGCAGTCAGTGCTCACACCTGCCGACAGGTGGCTACTTCCAGCTTCTGTGTCAGAACCGGCACAGGGGAATCCCTAATCAAGATCGTGCCCGGTAATGCCGAAAAGGATAGACACATGGCTGTGTCGGAGACCCGGGTGACGTTATCCAGGTGAACGGCACGCATTCCACGGTCATCACCGCATCATGGCTCAGAAGAGGACCATGTAGTGGCCAAGGCACTTCCCTTGCTTTCCCCCGAATGGTGCAGTTTTTCAAGGCGGTGGATGGCCCGGTTGGGATAGTCCCTGCTGGCGTTTTAGTCATGGAGTTATGCGGCGCGAGAAATGTCTGTAACTTTATAGGTTTATACAGTGCGATCTGATAAGAAATCCCCTCTCAAGTCAGACAAAAAAATCCCTCCGAAGGTCCAAAAAAAGGGGACCATCGGCTTCAACAAAAAGTCGGCGCTTCTCGAAGATGCCATTACACAAATGAACGCCGGCAAGTACGGCCGGGCGTCCTCCGCATTGAAAGACCTGCTCGCGCTCGATCCGCTCAATGCGGAAGCCCGGCGCCTCTTTGCTACGCTCCATCTGCGGCTGGGTAGTCTCATGAGCGCCAGGACGGCGTTCGAATCGCTGGCTCGGGAAGCGATGGAGCGGCAGGACTATTGGTTGGCGGAGTCGCTCCTGCGGGAATATCTGACGGCGGGACCCCGCTATGTTCCTTTCCTGGAGATGTTGGGCCGTGTCTATGAGGAAAAGGGCGACGTCATGGCGGCGGTGGCGGAGTATGGCAAGGCGGTGGAGGTGTTGCTGGAAGATCCGGACACCGACCATCCGAACCGGGCCAGCGATCTCTTTGCCCGGATTCGTTCTCTAGCCCCAGGAAGTCCGGTGGCCTTTCGTTTCGCGGCCATGTTTGACACGGTTACAGGGCAGGTCCTGCAGGCTTCTCCCCAGCCTTCTGCGGTCGATGCTCTCAACGAGACCGCTCAAGCTCCGGCATTCACCGAGACTCCGCCTGATACAGACTCTGCGGAGGTCATGCCTTGGGAGCAAGTGGAGACGGTCTCCAGCGATGTCCCACGCCAAGAGGAGATCCAGATCTCGGCGGTCGAGCAGTCACCTGAGGTGATCGCTGCCGCCACTCCCTCTTCGACTCTGGAGGCGGTGACGGAAGGTCTGCCGCAGGCTAAGCCAGAGGAGTCACTGTCGGTCACCCTGCCGGTCGATGCGTCACAGGAGTCGGAGGTTCAACCTCAATCTGCGTTCTCCGTTTCAGCCGTCACTCCGGCTGTGGAGCCGGTGCAGGGTGTCGGTGAAAGTGATCTTCCTGTCTTAGGTCTCGCTCCGGCTTCGACAGAGCCACCCGAAATCGTGTCTGCACCGGTTGCTGAGGTGTCCCGTCCGATGATTGACGCGTCGGCGAAAACCGGTCCCGAGTCGATCGCTACACCGTCGGCACAGTCCGCGCCGATGCCCTGGGATCAAGTGGAAGAGGCCGCTGGGATCATTCCTCCGCAGCCCGATGGACCGGCGGCGTCTCCGGCTGGCATTGGTCCTCCCCCTTCAGGAGAGACGGCCTCTACACCGTCAGTGGCCGAGTCGGCAGTCCCCACGATTGAGGTTCTCACGCAGTCCAGTGCGCACCCGATTGCCACAGCACCGGCGAGCCCCGCGCCGATGCCTTGGGACCAGATCGAAGAGGTTGCGGTCGTAATCCCTTCGCTGCCGCCGAGTCCGGAACCGTTCATGGTTGAACCCGAGTCATTGCCGCCCACGCAGAGCGAAGTGTCAACGCTGCCGTTGGACGGGGTGGCTCCAGTCCAACCTGTCGAACATGAACCGCCGGTTGCCGCCGCTCCGATGTCGCTCGACGAGATGGGCCTCTCGCCACCAGCGTCTGGGCCCCTCGCGCCGACGATCGAAGTGCTCACGCAGGCCAGTAATCACCCGATTGCCCAAGCGCCGACAAGTCCTGCGCCGATGCCCTGGGATCAGATCGAAGAAGCAACAGGTGCTGTGGATCCGCGCACTGAGACCCTGTTGGAGCCTGGAACGGCCGAGGTCAAGCAAACGATCGAGTCATCTGCAACCAACCAGGCGGCCGAGGTCGGTCAGGCTGCGGAGTCGCTTCCGTCATCGCGTCCTGCGGAACTCACCTCATCGGGACTCTCATGGGAGGAAATTCTTGCCGCCGTGGCGGCCATGCAAGCGTCTCCCCCGCCTGCTCAGACGCTTTCGGATGGTGAGCAGAAGCCTGCTTCCGACGCTGCGGTACAGGAGCAGATGGCCGGCGCCTTCACGGCTACACCAGTTCCCGCAGAGGAAGAGTCTCCCTTGTTTGAGGCGACGGTATCGGGCATTCCGGCTGATCAGGCCGGAGCAGTCACACCCCTGTCGGCGCCCATGCCATGGGAACAGATTGAAGTGGACGAGGTCACGATTCCGCGCCAGGAGCCTGAGCCGGAATTCGGTTCGGCCTCTGCCGAGGGTGCCGTGGCAGTGCAGGACTCTACGGTGGCGCGGTCTGTCGTATCCGACGCGGTTGAGGCAACGGTTGCTGGAGCGGCTTGTTCGGTTGAGACCGTTGCTGATCGTGCTGTGGAGCCTGCTGCCACAGGGGCCTCTGAGTGGCGGATTCTCTCCCCGGATACTCCGATCGCGGCGCCTGAGGATTCTGCTTGTATTCCAGTCGAGCCCTCCAAGGCGGTCGAGGCGCCTACTCCGGACGCCGTGCCTGAAGCTGAACAATCGGCCGAATCCACGATCGATCGAGCGGAGGAGCCTCCGTTGCGCCTGGCCGACAGTGAGTCGGTTGTCGCCACGGTGTCGGAGGAACCGTCACCTGTTCCAGTCGAACCGGTGACGGAGTTTGCCATTGCCGCCAGCACGGACGTGACGCCGATGGAACCAGAGCGGGTCGCCGTCGTAGAGCCTCAGGCACCGGTCGGCGAGGGCGTTGCGGAGCTGCCTTCGGAACCAGTCCAGCCGGTGGAGCAGCCCGCGGAGATACTTTGCGCACAGGAGGTCATGGCCGAACCCGCGCGGGAGGCGGTCGCCGAGGACCTAGCTCCTGCTGCCACGCCGTTGCTAGCCGACGGGAAATCGGTTGCGGGAGTGGGGCCGGTTGATCCGTTGTCGCCTGCAGCTCTTAAGGTGACACCTGAGCAAGAGCCGGAAATGGCGTTGGTCGATCAGGAGCGATCCTCGACGCCAGCGGTGGAGATTCGTGACGTTGATACCGTTGCCCCAAGCCAATCCGTTATTCTCCCGGTGGAGGCACCGCTGACCCCCGTCATGCCGGGCCCTGAAGCAGTCTCACTTTTCCCAGCTCCTCGGCCGGTTATTGAAGAAGCGGAAGAAGCCGTTTTGCCTCCGATCGAACCAACGCAAGAGTCGTTCGTCGCTCCCTCGTCAGAGCTCGCGGAAGCTCCTGCAGAGTCTGTGGCTTCTTCGGATGAGCAGGCGCCGACTCCAACGGCTCAGGCCGATCCTCCGACCGACGCAGGTGAGGGGTTGCGAATTCTGTGGGATCACTCGTCGTCTAAGCCGACTCCGAGCGCCTCAACCGGGAACATGTTGACACGCTGGCTCAAGAAGTCCGCAGGACCGGTTCCGGCCGAAATTGCTGAAGCCAATCCCCCAGCGACCGTTTCCGATGAAGCGCCGGCTCCTCTTCCTACCCTGTCTGTCGAGCAACAAGAACCCACCGTTGTTGCGGCGGAACGCCCGCCCGACGAACAGGAAACTGCGGCGCCTACGCCCCTGGACGCGCCCGTTGCTCGCCCCCAGCCGAGTCAGCCTGTCGGAGCCGGCGCGTGGACTCGAATGGGCGAACTGGTGGCCTCTCTGGTTGGAGCCGGGGTCTCGACGACCCAATCGTTAGTCGTCATGGCTCTCGCGCTGGTCGGGCTCACGCTGGTACTGATCGGCGGAGTGGTCGGTGCGGTCGCTTTGGCGTGGCTCGTCCTGGAGGAGCAGCCCAGCGCGGCCTATCGCACGATGACGTCGGCGCCGCAACATTCATTGCAGGATTCCAGCAAGAACGGATATGTCCTTCTCCTTGGATTCGGCGCCGCGGCGTCCCAGGATCCTGTACGGGCCGGGATGGACCGGCGTGTCGAAGGGGCCGATCGTGCCTATGCCCACACCTGCCTGACCGGTGAGGGAGTATCGTCCGGCGGGGATCAGGGGGCTTCGGCGGAGTCGGTGGGCAAGTGGATGAAGACTGCCGATCCGGCGGCGCAGATGCGCGCGGAGGCGACGGATGTGAAGGGATGGGCATCCCGGGCCGAGGTCAGTATGGGCCGATACCGGCAGTGGCTGACAAAGCCCTTTGAAGATTGGGGCTATGGGCAATCGATCACTCCGAACTGCAGCCTCATTCTCTATGCTCATCAACTCTATATTGCCGAGGGGTTTGCGCAGGATGTCGAGGCCGGGGTCGCGCGACTTGAAACCGACTTGACGGCTTGGCGTACGGTCTTGGGGCAGGCCAAAACATTGCCGGTGAAAATGCTGGCCAGTGCCGCGATGAACGATGACATCATGG
The DNA here is from genome assembly GCA_024998625.1 of Nitrospira sp. Classification (GTDB taxonomy): domain Bacteria; phylum Nitrospirota; class Nitrospiria; order Nitrospirales; family Nitrospiraceae; genus Nitrospira_A. The sequence goes on from JACOEL010000014.1 coordinate 72,309, forward strand.
TCATGAGCGGACTCTTGCTCCGGCCTGAGCTTGACGACCGGTTCGTCAGCCGATTGGCCAAACTCGCCCGGCCGCTTGAACAGGCAGAGCAGTCGGTCCGTTGGCCGATGCAGAGTCAGTTCGTGCTGGCCACCAAGACGCTGGCCGAAGCGTTGGCCGAGGACCGATCCGATGTTCGACCGTTCTATGGCTCCATCGCGGCAGCGTTACCGTTGCCGAAGCAGCGCCGGTTCAATGCCTATGCGCAATATTATGAAGCCGCGGGCAAGGCTGCTGCAGAGGGGCGATACACCGATTTGCCGAAACAGTCTCAGTTCGTGCACGCGCCCCCGTATGGGATCGGGGACATGGTGATGAATCCCATCGAAAGCCTCGTCGGGGTGGATCCCCTTCCGACATGGGAGACCTACGCAGGTCGAGTGCTGGAAACGGATGCGCGCTTACGGCTGGCGTCCCTGCAGGCCTGGTTGCGCCGGACACCACCGGAGCAAGACCTGCTCACCAGAATTGCCAAGGCGGGGCAAGGCGTCTACGACCCCTTCACCGGTTTCCCCATGCTGGTGAATATGAAGAAGGGCATCCTCTATAGTGTCGGCCAGGACTTGAAGGACAATGAAGCACAGGACCGGTTCGACCTGGTGGCGCCAATTCCCTCGGTCGCATGGGCCGGTGGAAAGCGGCCTGTAGACGCCGATAAATCCAAGTAACCCAATCCCCTCAACCACATTCTGCTCTGCTGTTGACCCTCCCTCCCACCTTCCCTTTCCGTCCGGTCAACCTGAAGCATCCTGGTGCGTTGTCCTCTCCTAGCACGCGGTCTTCCAGGAAGGGGAGAGGGCATGACTATCCATAGACGTGAAGAGGCGATGAGCGAGCGGATGGTCGGCGATGCCGTGGTGCATTGCCTGCCTTTTCTTGATTTCACGGTCGTTCGAGTCAAGAATCGAACCGACCTCAGCTCCCCCAGGGCCACCCGTGTCGGCGTTCGGAGAAGTGTTCAAAGTGTTCAATATGGGACTTGCCCGCAGCAGGCGTTCCTCCTGTCGGCAGGTATTGGAGATGCTGGTCTAGCAGGTTGCCGCGTGGAAGGGGATAGGTGGGAGTGAACGGCTGTCATTCCCAGATTGCCGTCGATGGAGAGCCAGGCAGCCTGTGCCTGGGTGAGAGGGTGGGATCACTGGATCGAACCCAGGCATTGGATCGGTTCCTGGCAGGGATTGAGCGGCGCGCATTCCGCATGGCACATATTGCCACGGGGAATGAGGATGAGGCGCTCGATCTGGTGCAGGATGCCATGTTGAAGCTGGCGCACAAGTATGGTGAACGGGCCGAGGAAGAATGGGGCCCGCTGTTCCACTGTATTCTGCAGAGCCGCATCCGGGACTGGTATCGCCGAGAGAGGGTGCGCAATCGCCTGCGGGAATTTTTCCGCGTCTCCCAGGATGAAGAGGAGGGGGAAGATCCGCTGGAACAGATTGCGGATGCCACCGCCGTGGCGCCGGATGAGGACGTCCAGCGTAAACGTGCTTGCGCGGAGCTGGATGTGGCGTTGCGAGCCCTCCCGCTCCGACAACAGCAGGCATTTCTGTTGCGCATTTGGGAAGAGCTGGATGTCGCGCAAACGGCTCAAGCCATGGGCTGTTCGCAGGGCAGTGTCAAAACGCATTTGTTCCGGGCATTGCAGGTGTTGCGAACGCGATTGGGAGCGCATTGGCCATGAACGAACGATCGGACGAACAACGGAATCCGCTCGCGGTGGCGGCGAAACACCTCCTCGATCACAGTGTGCAGGATCTCGATCAGAAGACGATGCTGTCGGTGCAGCGGGCCAGACTGGCTGCGTTGGAGGCGGTTTCGCGTCGGCGGCAACCTTGGATCCGGTGGGCCGGAGGTGTGGCGTTGGCGTCGATGATGGCACTGGCCGTCAGCATGTGGACGTGGCAATCCAATAGTGCGAACCACTCCTCTCTTCTGCTCGAAGATCTTGAGTTGATGCAATCACCTGAAAATATCGAATTGTCGGAAGATTTCGAATTTTATCACTGGCTGGCCGATGGCACCAGCACGACCGGCTAGGCATTGGCTGTGGCCCGGTCTGTGTCTGGTTGCCTCGCTGGCCCAGGCAGCTCCGGAGCCGGCGCCGAAACCGGACGAGATCGATGCCGATTTTCTCGACTTCCTGGGGTCCTGGCAGAACGACTCAGGCCGCTGGGTGGATCCATTCGAAGTCACCGAGGATGTTCCCAGAGACGAACGTCTGACATCGAAGGACGATACGAGAGGCCCGGCGACAAGTCCCCGAAGACCGTCGAAGGGCGGCGAGCAGAAGCGTAATTCGAACGTGCCACCTGATTCGATGAGGATGCAGACCGGACCATGAGAGCGTTGTTGGTGTGTGTAATCGTGCTGGGATGCGGCGTGGCTTCTGCCTGGGCGCAGGGCGATCCGGCGGGCGTGCCGTGGAGGCAGTTGAGCCCCGGCGAGCAGCAACTGCTGCAACGGTTCAGCGACAACTGGGATCAGCTGCCTCCGCGTAAACAACAACGGTTGCGTAACGGGGCGCAGCAGTGGGGGACGATGACGCCGGAAGAGCGTCAGGAAGCCAAACAACGGTTCAAACAATGGCGGACGCTTCCGCCGGAGCAGCAGCAACAGCTGCGCGAGCGGTATCAGCAGTTTCGCCAGCTTCCTCCTGAACAACGCGAGTCGGTGCGCGATGCCCGGCGGTGGTTCAGGTCCCTCCCGCCCGAACAGCGTAAAGAGCTGCGGGAAAAATTCAAAAGCATGTCCCCGGAGGAACGGCGCGCCTACCGGCGTGAACTGCGTCGTCAGTATGGCGGGAATGGCGGCGGACAGGCCCCCGCTGGGTCATCGGCACAGTAATCATTGGAGGGTGCCGATCGGTCTCTCCCCATGACACGTTCTTCGTGCACTAGTGGGTAGATTCAGACGCTGAATCAGCAGAATCCGTTTTCCGGCCGTCTTTCACGTAGACGCTACCGGGCCGGCTCTTGGCGACCTTCTTCAATTCCGAGGCAATCTTACTGACATCTCCCGGGTGGGAGATCACGCGATGTTCATTCGTCACCACGGCGATGGACAGACTCATGATGGGAAATCGTTCGTGGTTACCGCGGCGGTCGACGGAGTCGATGAATCCTGCCTGTCGATCTTCCGGATCGTAGAAATCCGGAATGACCAGGTCGAACCGCTTGATGAGGGTTTGGCAAATCGCATCGATGGCGGAGGGGGCGCTCATAAACACAAAATCGTCTCCACCCACATGCCCGACGAATCCGTCGGGGCCGGTCAGTTCGCTGACCACGGTCGTAAGGATGCGGCAGGTGACAACCAGGACTTCGTCCCCGCGGGCGTAGCCATACCGGTCGTTGAACGATTTGAAGTTGTCGATATCCAGATAGGCCAGCGCAAAGGGTGCCCGGCTTTCGATGCGCGCGGTCGTTTCATGGAGAATCGTACTGTTGCCGGGGAGTCTGGTGAGGGGATTGGCGTCCAGTGAACGTTCAAGCCGGCTCAGGCAGAGGCGCACCCGTTGCGGCACTTCGTCGGGACGGTAGGGCACGGCGATATAGTCGTCTACCCCGAGCGTCGCCCAATCCAGATCGTTGACCCGGATATCACGAACCAGGATGATCAGGGGCAATCGTCCCAGGAAGGGGTCGGCGCGCAAGTCCCGGGCTAACGTATCTGCCGAGCGGCCGTTGGTGCCTTCGGCGGCGAGCACGAGACAGGGCGGATCATGCACCAGTTCGTGCATTGCCAGGCGGCCGGCATCCGCTGCCACCACCGTCAATCCAGACCGGTTCAATCCTGCCGTCAGCCGCTCGATTTCAAGCGGATCGCTGTGCAGCAACAAAATGCGCCGGTTCGGTGGAGACCCGCTCATAAGTAGTCGTCGATGGTCTGGAACTCTTCCGTAGCCTGGGCAAGACAGTGGGCGAGGCTCTGCGCATCCAGGCCCACCAGATCCCAGGCTTGCCGGGACAGCGGGGGGACCAGGTCATCGCCGGGATTGCCGCAGGCCAGGCCCTTCACCAGCACATCGGCGACGTGCACGATGGCGGTTTGGAGCTTCGCGTCCTGAGCGGCCGCAGGGGTGTGATGGTGGAGAATGGGTTCGCGCAGACTGATCGGAAGATGCCAGGCCCTCGCGAGCCAGCCTCCGACGTCGGCATGGGTCACCTCGAACAATTCCTGCTCCACGTCCATAAGAGGCCGAGACGTGTTGCGGGTGACGGCTGTGATCTGCCGGCCGACATCGGGCCATTTGACATACAACACCACCTTGCCGATGTCGTGCAGGAGCCCGGCCACAAAGACTTCCTCCGGAGTTTTCATGGCCGCCTTGGTGCCCAGAATATGCGCGGTCATCGCGACTCCCAGTGAGTGTCGCCAGAGTTCGTTCATGCCGGCGTTTCGCATCATGTCGAAGGCGGTTGCGCAGAGAGTGAGGCCCTTCACCACGTTCAACCCCAGGACCACCACGGCATGGGCGACCGACGCGATACGCGAGGGAAAGCCGTAAAAGGGCGAATTGGCCAGCCGCAAGACTTTGGCGGACAGCACTTGGTCCTTTTCGATCAGCATGCCGATTTCTTCCGCCGACACGTTGGGGCGGCCGATCATGGAGGCCAGTTTCTGGACGACGTGCGGGAGAGTCGGCAACTCGCCGACCTGCTCGATTCGTCGATGGAGGTCGATCTTCTCTGACGGATTCATGCCGATGGCCTCGCCTCCGGATGGTCGCTGATTCCATGCGTGGTTCGAAGGTGGAGGCGGATGGCCTCACGCAATTGGGATTGAATCGGATCCTGGGCCACCAGTCGAAAGCGGTGGTCGAGCTCGGCTTCCAACTCGTCGAGCGTCTTGCCGCTCGCGTCCCCGGCATCCCCTTCGACATAGACGGAGGTCAAGCCGAGGCGCTGCAATCGGGAGAGAGTCGCTTCATCCAACTCGGCGCCGACAGGAAGCACCACCAACCCAGCATTGTTGGTGACCGGTTTGGCGAGAATCATACCGGTCGTGAGTTCTTCGATGACGACTCGTTTCATGGATGCGCTTGCGTACCGTGCATGCGTTCAGCTGTGTGGTCGGTCACCATGGCATTCCTTGTGAGGACGACTCGCCCGTTCGAACATGGGGGTGCCCGTGTGGTCTCTATCGGAGTAAACTCTACTGAGCTTGAGGGGGCCGAAGGGGCCGGGTGATCGGCGGCTCGGTGGAAGTGCGGCGTGACTTGACAGAATGGGGCGCATTTCACAGAATCAAACGATTTGCCAGGAGGCTGTGGTTTCAAGAAGGGAGTGCGAGATGAAGAGTGAGATTCTGTATCCCGGGGCCTTTCCGATGGTGCGTGTGTATCTGAACGAAGGCGAGACGGTGAAGGCCGAATCCGGCGCCATGGTGGCGGCCTCGCCGACGATCGATATCGAAAGCAAAATGGAAGGCGGTTTTCTGGGCGCCTTGTCGCGCAAGATGCTCAGCGGCGAGAAATTTTTCTTCCAGACGCTTCGCGCCAGCCGCGGAGCGGGAGAAGTGCTCCTGGCCCCGACGGTTCCCGGCGAAATTGTATTATTGGATCTCGACGGCGTGAATGAATACATGGTGCAGAAGGACGGATTTCTGGCCGGCACGGAAGGTGTGAAGATCGAAAGCAAGATGCAGAGTCTCACGCGCGGCTTGTTGGGTGGCGAAGGGTTTTTTATCCTGAGGATCGGCGGGACCGGTCGGCTGATCCTGAACAGCTTCGGGGCGATCCACAAAATCGAGCTGAAGCCGAACGAAGAATATATCGTCGACAACAGCCATCTTGTGGCCTGGACGTCCACCACTACGTACAATATCGAAAAGGCCTCCTCCGGCTGGATCGCCAGCCTGACGTCAGGTGAAGGGCTGGTGTGTCGTTTCCGTGGCCCCGGCGTTGTCTACATCCAAAGTCGCAATCCCGGGAGCTTTGGGAATTGGATCAGACAATTCATCCCGGTGTCGGAATGAATTCCGTCAAGCGTCAGTGGCCAAACGTCACTCGTGACATCCCAAAAGATTAGTTTGTGATCGATTGACGCATGACGGTTGACGATTCTTTATGACGTCCATTCCCAACGCGCTCTGTTTCGGTGATGGCTTGCCGGGGGCGGGTGCGCCTTGCCATGTCACGGTATCAGCCGATGGCCTGATCATGGTTCCGGTCGGGACCTCTCCGCTCGTTGAGGCGGCCATCGCGTTCACGGCCATGTCCGTTGAGGCGGGGGGCCTGGATCATGATCAGTTGGTGGTGTCGTGGGGAGTCGGCGCATCGGTCCGGACGCTGTATCTTAAGGATCCGGCATTGATCCTCGCGTTTCGTCACGCCGCGCCGTCTGTATTGATGGCGCACCTTGAACGGGCGGCCGAGCAGGTTCGGCGTGTGCGCCACAGCCATCGTGCCTTGTGGGGCAGTGCGGTGGGGGTGGTGGTCGGGCTGGGGTTGCTGTTGTGGTTCGGGGCGGATCTGATCGTCGAATGGGCGGTCGCCCGCATACCGGTCGAGTGGGAACAGAAGCTCGGCGAAACGGTCTACCAGGACTTCCTCTCCAAAGAACCGGTGATCAAGGAAGGCCCGGCTGTCAGCGCGGTGCAGGAAATGACCCAGCGCATGGCGGCCAAGATTCCCAACAACCCCTACACGTTCCAGGTGTCGGTGGTACAGAGCCCGGTAGTGAACGCGTTTGCGTTGCCGGGGGGCTATGTGGTGGTGTTCACCGGCTTGATGAAGAAGGCAGAGAGCGGCGAAGAAGTGGCCGGAGTGTTGAGTCACGAGCTGAATCATGTGCTACAGCGGCATGGTATGGAACGCATCGTGAAGATGATGGGGTTAGCCGCGGTGGTGAGTATTCTCGTGGGAGATCAGCAAGGTCTGATCGGGCTGGCCAGGCAACTGGGCTTGGAGCTGGCCACGTTGAAGTTCGGCCGTGAGCAAGAGACGGAAGCGGATGTCACCGGCATTCGCCTCTTGTCCGATGCACGAATCGCCCCGGACGGCATGATCCGGTTTTTTGAACGTCTCTCGGAAAAAGACAAAGAACGTGTGGAGCTCTTCTCCTCTCACCCCATGAGCGCGGCCCGTGCCGAGCGGTTGAAAGCGGAACTGGCCGCATTGCCCAAGCAGACGCCCGAGCCGTTCACCTTCGAGTGGAAGGGTGTCCAGGATTCACTGGGCGTGTCCGAAGCGAAAAAATAGTCGTGGAGCTGCGGATGCGGATCGGAGTGGTTTCGGATACGCATGGACTGTTCGATCGGGCGTTACTCCGTCACTTTTCCGGGGTCGACCATATCCTCCACGCCGGCGATATCGGCAAGCGTGGCGTCATCGAGATGCTGACACAGATCGCTCCGGTCACAGCCGTATCCGGCAATGTGGATGGGTTCGAGTCGAGCGGGTTTCCGCTGGAGCAGGTGCTTGAATTGGCGGGATATCGGGTTGCCCTCTATCACCGGTTGTATCAAGGGAGGCGACTCACCCTCGAGGGGGCTGGCTTTTTATCGAGGATGCAGCCGGCGATTTGTGTCTACGGACATACTCACCAACCGAAGGCGGAATGGCAGGAGGGGATGCTGTTGTTCAATCCCGGGTCCGCCGGACCGAAACGGTTTCATCTGCCGCGCGCAGTGGGTCTGCTCGTGCTCGATGCCGGGACCATCGAGGCGCGGCACATTCTGCTGGCCGATCGGGCGGAGTGAGGTGCCCTGTCCGCTGGCAGGATTTTTTGCTCTACATGGTGGGGAGCGTTGGCTATAATGAGCCGGTGATTTATGGGGGCTATCGGGCGGAGTCATTCACTTGCGTAAAGGAGGAGGACTTATGCTGAGACAATTGATCGTTGCATTGGGTGTGGTGGCGGTGGCGTCCCAGGCCGGCGTGGCCATGGCAGCGAATCCTGATACCGGACCGGGTTGTGGTCTCGGGAAGCTGGCGTGGGCGGACTATAAGAATCAGAAGAACATTGCGCCACAGGTCATGATGGCCACGACCAACGGCACCTTCGGCAGCGGCACGTTCGGGATCAGTTCCGGGACGTCCGGGTGCACGAACGACGGGCAGGTAATGGCGGATCAGAAGACCACCATGTTTGCGCTTCTGAACTTTGAGAATTTGACACAGGAGATGGCACAGGGCAAAGGTGAGCATTTGGCTTCCCTGGCGTCGCTCATGGGGATTCCGGATGAACAGCATCCGGCGTTTTTCGCGTTAACCCAGGAGCGCTATACGGCGCTCGTGCAGGACGGTGAAACCTCGTCGGTGGCGTTGGTGAAGACGCTGAATGACGCGGTGTCTAAGAGCCCTGTCCTCGCTCAAGCAATCAGCCGCTAATGATGCCAGGGCTCCGGTCATCGGCCGGAGCCCTGTTCGCTTCTCTGCTTCTCATCTTGTCCATCCTCTTTCCTCTGTTAGCCATTCTTTTGCTCGCGACTTCTGTCGCGGCGGAAGATCTGTCCGCGCCGTATTTCACGCAACTCCTTCAACAGGCACGCCAGGCGAGGTTGGCCGATGCGCGCGAATGGCATCTTCTGCTGCACTATCGCGCCAATTTGTTCGGTGGCTACACGAGTGAGCAGGACGACCCCGGGTTCTTTCTCGCGCCGGAGGGAAAAACCGATCCCCAGGCAGAACTCGATGCGACGCTAAGACAGTTTTTTTCATCCGACTTGGTCGGTCGGTCCAAACAACCGGCTCAGTGCGCGTTTGTCGCGCGGTACGCCTGGCTGATGGAACAACTGCGATTCGACCCGATTCAACTCCCACCCATGCGGTGCGAACGGTTCGAACGATGGATCGAGGAGTTTCAGGCTCGATCCATCACGCTCGTGTTCCCGTCGGCCTTCATGAACAATCCGGCATCCATGTTCGGCCACACGTTGTTACGTATCGATCAGGAAGGGCAGACGCCGCACACCCGTATTCTGGCCTATACTATCAACTATGCCGCCGATGTGCCGCCCGAGGAAGGTCTCGCGTATCCCGTGCGCGGAATTTTCGGCGGCTATCGAGGATATTTTTCCACCATTCCTTATTACCTCAAGGTGCAGGAATATCGGGACATCGAAAACCGCGATATCTGGGAGTATCGGCTGAATTTTGACCATCGGCAGATCCGCCGGCTCCTCATGCACGCTTGGGAACTTGGGAACGCGTCGTTTGACTATTTTTTCTTCAAGGAAAATTGTTCGTACCACCTGCTGTCGTTGCTGGAATACGCGGACCCTTCTCTGCGCCTCACCGATCAGTTTCGCTTCTGGACTGTGCCTGCCGACACTGTGCGTGTGCTTGCGGCCCAGCCGGGCCTTGTGGCGGACATCGCATTTCGTCCCTCCCGCGTGACACTCATCCGCCGGAAGCGCGAACACCTGTCGGAATCTGAGCAGGGGCTGGTGAAGCGATTGGTGCAGGATGCGTCTGCTGCACAGTCGGAAGACGTTCGGAACCTGCCGCTCTCCAGGCAGGCGTTCGTCCTGGATGTTGCGTCCGACTATGTTCGGTATAGGGCTGAGCGCGACGAGTCGCAGGCCGCGACGGCGCGAGACCACAACCGACAGATCCTGACCGCCCGGAGCCTCTTGCGGATCCCGTCAGAAGATCTCACGATTCTCCCCTTCGCCACGCAGCCGGAGTCGGGGCACAAGACATCTCGCGCAAGCCTGGGTGGAGGCTGGCGCAATAACGACACCTTCGAAGAGATCACGGTGCGGGCCGGGTACCACGATCTGCTTGATCCGGAGCCTGGATACACGCCGGATGCGCAGATCGAACTCGGTTCGCTCAGCCTGCGTCATTACAACCGGGCCGACCAGACGCGGATTGAACGGGCGACTCTGATGAATGTGTTATCGCTCTCGCCGATTGATAGTTTGTTTCATGCGCCGTCGTGGAAATTAAACGTAGGCATGCAGACGATCAGCCATCGCGGATGCCAGTTGTGCAGCAACTGGAATTTCAATGGCGGCATCGGAGCGTCTGCAGAAACTCATATGCTCCGCCGCGAGGTGTGGTTTGCGTTTGCCGAGGTGGAGGGGAATTACAGCCGAGCCTATGAGGAGCGGCATCGGGTCGGCGGCGGAGCGTCTGTCGGCTTGTATGCTGATCTGGCCGCGCGGTGGCGGCTGTTGGCCTCGACCGGTTACTTGCGGTACGCGTTGGGGGAGAAGTCCGACGATGTGCGTTGGTCGGTGGGGCAGCGGTATACGCTCGCGCAGGATTGGGCGCTTCGTCTGGAGTACAGTCACCGCGATCACGACAACGATGTGCTGTTCACCGTGCAGGCGTTCTTTTAGCCCGCCTCCCCGCAGGCCTGACATTACGGAACGGGCGTGGATCACGCTGTTTCCGTTCAACCTTGGCGGCCAGGCGTGACGCCGCGTTCCGGTGCGGGTGGCACTGTGAATAAGAATGTGTACCCATTCGCTGAGTACAAATACGTCGGCTCCGCGTATGACTGGAAGGGGCCGTATGGCCCTAGGGTTTGTACGGCTGAGTGCGCAGACGCTGCGCGTGAACCGGCTTTGCGATTGACAAGCCTGGAGAGGTTACCTATACTCCCGCCACGTAGAGCCGCCAAAGTAGGTGGGCACCATCAACCGCTAACCTCGAGAGGGAGGACTTATGAAGAAGGTGACCGTGTTGTTTTCTCTGAGCCTGATCAGCGCAGCGTATCTCAGCCTCACCGGTTGTCAGATCGTGGCGTCTCCGATGGCGGGTGTAATCTACAATGAAACCAAGTACGGCGACGTGGCCACGACCCACACCAGCGCAACCAAGGAAGGCAAGGCCTGCGGCCAGTCGATCCTCGGTTGGGTTGCAACGGGTGATGCCAGCGTCTCGGCGGCGAAAGCGGCTGGCGGGATCACCACGGTGGCTTCCGTTGATCACTCGGCGAAGAACATTCTCGGCATCCTTGGCGAATGGTGCACCATCGTTAAGGGCAGCTGATCCCGTTCGTTATCCCTCTGAGAAAGGGTCTTCGGGACATGTTCCCGAAGACCCTTTTTTCTTTCTTCGTTCAGTGGCCTCCTACATGCTACGGTACGACGCGTATGAGGCTCCCCATCGTCTTGTGTCTCCTGTGGAGTTCCCTGTGGCATCCACTTACAGCCGGCAGCGCTGAATTCGGCGAAATCGATCTGGGCGGATACGTGCTGGGGAGTTGGCCGAGGGACCAGAGCCTGTTCAACCAGGGCGCTACGGTGCCGGCTTCAATCCAACATGGGTTCGGCGCCGGGCTGAAAATCGGCCTCTTTCCCCATGCTACACGACGGATGCTCGGGATCGAGATTGATTCGTACGGGCATGGTGGCGCACTCTCCTTCCCGAATACGGCGAACGGTCGCAACAACGGGACGGGGCGCTCAAGCTTGCTGGTGCTGAATACCATGGTCAATCTGGTGCTCCGGTATCCGGGCGAGGTGGTGACGCCGTACATCGGGATCGGTGGCGGCTGGTCGCATGGGATGTTGCTCAATCCCAATATCATCGGACGGGCCGATAAGGATTTCGAGTCCGCGCGCGCATTCGGTCATCAGTGCCTGGCGGGGGCTCAAGTCATGGTGAGTCCGACGGTCTATGTCTTCGGAGAGTATCGCTACTTTTCCGCCGATTACCATTGGGACGACCTCGCGGTAGATTTTCGTGTTCACTATGGAGTGGTCGGGGTTGGGCTGCGGTTCTAAGCTGCCATGAGTCTGCTCGATCAATTCTTTGTCTATCATCCGGAACCGTGGAAAGAGGGCGATTGGTCCGCGGCCGGCGGTGTGCCGTTGGAGGATGCCTGGTTTCAGGCTACTGATGGGACGAAGCTGTTCGGTTGGTATGCAGAGCAGTCTGCTGCTTCTCCGGTGCTGCTGTGGTGTCACGGCAATGCCGGCAATATGGTCCATCGGTTGGACAATCTCCGTGCCCTGTATCGGTTGGGGCTCTCGGTGTTCCTCTTCGACTATCGGGGATATGGGAAGAGCCAGGGGCGGCCGTCTGAAGAGGGGCTCTATCAGGATGCGATCGGGGCCTATGACTATCTCACGCGCATTCGTCGAATCAGGCCGGAACGTCTGGTGGTTTTTGGCCGCTCCTTGGGCGGCGCGGTGGCGGGGGAACTGGCGACGCAGCGGCCTGCCATGGGGCTGTTGCTGGAGTCCTGCTTCCCTTCGATCGAAGCCGTGGCCCGCCACCATTATATGGGTTTGCCGCTGCACTGGCTGCTGGGAGCCTCGTTTCGACTGGAGGATCGGCTCCCACATCTGTCATTGCCCAAGCTGTTCGTGCACGGAGATCGTGACGACATCATTCCCATCGAACTGGGCCAACAGGCATACGCTGCAGCGAAATCACCCAAGGAGTTCTACGTTGTTCGAGGTGCCGATCACAACGATGTGCCCTCGGTCGGCGGGTGGGCCTATTTTTCCAAACTGTCCGCTTTCATTGCCGCTGCGCTCGGTCGCTGAGGTCGTGAGAAACGCTCCGCACCGTCTGCGTTTTTTCTGGTCAAGATCGGCTCGCTTGGTAAGATGCGATGGAGCGATCGCGTGCTCGGCCGTGAGGTCGGCATGAGACCTCGTCATCATCTGGCAGCTGTCCGTATATTCTGCTAGAGTGCGTCCGCTTGCCGCGCCGGATCGGTGCGGTGGTTGAGTCGAATCGGGCATGATGGGCCCTCGGTGAGGAGGCATGGTGCATCGGACAGGGGGGAACGCGAGAAGGTTCGTGGAGGCGGTGTTTGCAGTCGCGGTCTTGATGGTGGTGGGATGTGCCGGCGGGCCGTCTTCAACCACTCTGAATACAAGTGTCGGGGGTGAATCCGCCGCACGAGCGGAGTCTCGAGTCGAGGGGGCAAAACCAGTTCAGGTCGCTGCCGCCCCAGCCGTCTCGTCCAATGGGATTTTGGTGGCGAATAAGAACGCTCCGCCTGCGGCTACGGAACCGACTGTCGAACCGGCTGAAGATCCGTTTTACGATCCGTTTGCCAGGAGCGACGAGCCTGCGGGGGGGGAAGAATATGACCCCTGGGAGCCGCTCAATACGAAAGTGTTCGAGTTCAACCGGCAAGTGGACCGCTGGGTTCTCAAGCCGGCTGCGCAGGGGTATAACGCGGTGGTGCCTAACCCGGTGCAGATCGGGATCAGTAACCTGTTTTACAACATCCGCTTTCCGTCCCGACTGATCAACAATCTCGTCCAGGGTAAATTATCCGGTGCCGGCACCGAGGTCGGCCGGTTCCTCCTGAACAGCACCTTCGGATTGGGGGGACTGGTCGATGTCGCGAAGTATATGAACATCACGACGCCGGAGGAGGATACCGGACAGACATTGGGGTATTACGGCATGAAGCCGGGACCCTATGTGGTGTTACCGTTTTTGCCTCCGTTTACCCTACGGGACCTCGTCGGGTATGTCGGAGATATCGCCCTGAATCCGATCAACTGGATGGTGTTTCCCATTATCGAGGTTGACGGCATTCCTTCATTGGTCGCCCATCACAATCGGACGACCTCGTCCATCGCGCAGATCGGCGGTCGCGTCGAAGAAATTCTGAACGATCGCTCGTTGAATCTGGAGAAATTTCAGGGGGTCGAGGAAGCGACGCTCGATCTCTATACGGCCGTCAAAAATGCGTACATCCAAAAGCGGCGGAATCAGATCCGGGAATAACGCGTTACCCAATTACCTTCAGATCGTGGCCCACTTTGGCGAAGGCGGCGACGGCCCGCTCAAGTTGTGGGCGGGTGTGGGCCGCAGACAGCTGCAGGCGAATGCGGGCCTGCCCTTTCGGCACGACCGGATAGCTGAATCCCACCACGTAGATCCCTTCCTGTAGCAGGCGGTCGGCCATCTGCGTTGCGACCGTCGCCTCCCCCAGCATGACTGGAATGATGGGATGGGTGCCGGGCACAAGGGTGAAGCCAAGAGCGATCAGCTGCCCCCGGAGCCAGTGGGCCTGCTCCAGCAAGGTTTGGCGCAGGTCGTCGCCTCGTTCCACCAACTCAATGGCTTTCAGTGCCGCTGCGGCAATCACCGGTGGCAGACTATTTGAGAAGAGGTAGGGCCGGGAACGTTGTCGTAAGAGCTCGATCACTTCTTTCCTGCCGGTAGTAAATCCACCGGTTGCGCCGCCCAGCGCCTTGCCAAGGGTGCTCGTGACGAGGTCGATCCGCCCGGCGACTCCGAAATGGTCCGGGGTGCCGCGCCCGCCTTTTCCCAACACGCCGGTGGCATGACTGTCGTCGACGACCACGGCAGCATCGTATCGATCGGCTAGCTCCACAATGCGGTCCAGCTTCGCCAGATCGCCGTCCATTGAAAACACCCCGTCGGTCACGATCATGCGCACGCGGCTCGATGCTGATTCCACCAGTCGTGTTTCCAGCTCGGCCATGTCGGCATGGGCATAGCGCAGACGGGCGGCTTTGCAGAGCCGTATACCGTCGATCAGGCTCGCGTGGTTCAAGGCATCGCTGATAATGGTATCCCGCTCGTCGAGCAAGGTTTCGAACAGTCCGCCGTTGGCGTCGAAGCAGGAGCTATAGAGGATGGTGTCCGCAGTGCCTAAGAAGGTGCTGATCGCTTGTTCGAGGGTTTTGTGCAGTTGTTGCGTTCCGCAGATGAATCGTACGGAAGCCATGCCATAACCGAATTCTCTGAGTCCGTCGGCGGCCGCCTGCCTCACATCCGGATGATTCGCCAACCCGAGGTAGTTGTTTGCGCAGAGATTAATCACTTCGCCCTGCGCGACGCGAATCTCCGTGCTCTGTGGGCTCAGAATCTGTCGCTCGGTTTTGTAGAGCCCGGCTGCGCGGATTTCCGCTAACTGTTGCTCGACGGCTTGTTTGAGCGAAGTGTACGCCATGATGTTTGCGAAAGGTGAAAGGGAAGACGTCGACTGTGACACGTCAGGTGTGAGCCATAAAGAGACGTGCGTTCACGCCTGTCCCCTCACCCGTGTCTGTTATGGAAACAGCACTACTTTGCCGCATTGACCGGACTGGATCAATTCAAATCCTTGGGCAAAGTCCTTTAGCGGAAAAGTATGGGTGAGAACGGGGCGGATGTTGAGGCCGGCTTTGAAGAGGCCGGCCAGGCGATACCAGGTGCTGAATAGGCGACGACCGGTAATACCGTGGACACGGATGCCTTTGAAGATGACCTCGTTGGCGAGGTCGCAGGTCACGGGTCCCGTGGGAATGCCGAACAGCGTGACGCGACCGCCGTTTTTTACCGAGCGGAAGGCATGGTGCAACGCCGTGGGGTGTCCGGACATTTCCAACGACGCATCAACGCCTTCTCCCCTCGTGATGTCGAGAATCGTTGCGGCAATGGCCTCCGGGCCGTCGGTCTTGGCATTCAAGACGTGATCGACGCCCACTTGTTTGGCCAGGCTCAGGCGGTAATCGCTGACGTCGGTGGCGATAATGGTGGCGGCTCCTGCGGTGCGGGCGACGGCCGCCGCAAACAGGCCGGTCGGGCCGCAGCCGGTGATCAGGACGGTGTGACCGGTCAAGTCTTCCACGAGGGCCGCATCGACGGCATTGCCCAAAGGTTCTTGTAGGCAAGCCAGCTCCGGCGGAATGTCCGGGGATGTTTTCCAAAGCACGGTTTCAGGGAGCACGACATAGTCGGCAAACGAGCCGTCCAGATCGACGCCGAGAATCCGGTAGTTCTTGCACACGTGGGCCTGGCCGGTGCGGCATTGAAAGCAGGCGCCGCAGGTCAAGTGCGATTCAGCCGCGACATAGTCGCCCACGCACACGAGCGTGACATCCGCCCCGACGGCCACCACTTCGCCGCACATTTCATGTCCGATCGTCCTGGGAGGATGGATGCGGCTGTGGGCCCAGGCATCCCAGTTATAGATGTGGGCATCGGTTCCACAGAGCGACGTGGCTTTGACCCGGATGACGGCCTCAGATGGACCGGGTGTGGGATCTGGGCGATCGATATAGGTCAACCCCGGTTGAGCGGCGGTCTTCACGAGTGCGCGCATGGGCTCATTATAACAAGACCGCTGGAAATGCCTAGCCGAAGCGAGAACTTGCCAGGCCTGGTCAATTTAGGTGGTCTCTGGCCTGAGTGTGAGCATGCGGTTCGCCCGAATCGACGGGGTAAAATACGGGTTGAACTGGGTAGGGCTCCTGGGTAGGATGCGATGATGCGATACACGTTCGGCAGGGTGCCGAGCCCGGCTCTCGGCGGATTTTGGCTCGTACTGAGCCTACTGATCATGGCTGCCCAGACCGCAGCCGGTGCCTCTCCTGCCTCGACGCCGGCGCCTGCCAAGCGGTGGGCGCAATTCGAGCTGGTCAGCACGGAGCCGGATGGATCGGTCCAGGTCGGCAAGGACGTCGTGCTCGGCATCACCCTTGGGGGGGTGCCCGCAGGAACCGAGTCCGTCATGGCGATTATCGAGTCTCCCGGCTTTCAGAGTCAGACGGTGTCGTTGAGCGAAGATGCCGCTCCCGCGGTCTTTCAGGGCACGGCGATTCTGGAGCCCAATTCCATATTGAAGAGCCGGACCACCGTGCATCCGAAGGCCGTGCGGATTCGGGTGTCGTTCGCTCGCGCAAAAACCACGGGGCTTGAAGAGTTTCTCAAGCGTGATGTCTATGTCACGCTCGGTGACCGGCCGGTTGAAGAAGCCGAAGCCGAGGTGCTTCCCGGGCCGCCTGCCGAGAGCCCTGACGCCGATGTCGAGGCAGTGCAGAAGGCGACGGAGCAGGTGATGGCCGTGAATGCGACCATCGCCGAGGAAGATCTCTTGCCCTTGCCGCCCCCCGGAGAATCCAAAGCCTACTGGAAACAAGTGAGCGATTTGATCAGCCGGAATTGGAGCCGGCAGATACGCTCTATTCGTCGGGCTCCCAGCAGCGAGACTGTGCGTGTGCATTTCAAGATGTATGCAAGCGGTGTGGCGCAGCTGATTCAGTTGGAGAAAGGTTCAGGAGCACGGGATGTCAACGACGCCGGGTTACAAACGATCATCCACGCCCACCCGTTCCCTCCGATACCGCCGGATATCAGCAGCGATGTCGTCGATGTGCATGTACGCATGCGAACGGGGGCGAAAGTCGCGACCCGCGACGTGCAGATGACGGTCGAGAAAAAACCGTCCAAGCCCGTCGTCCCCCCATCACCGAAGGAAGGCACCGCCGCAAGCGGTCCTGCAAAGGAGTAGTTATGACGAATCGGATCGGTCGTGCGACGGCCATGTGGTGTATGGGCGCAACGGTGTTGTTCGGCGTGACGCTCGGGCATGCCGAGACGGCGCGATACGATGTGGATCTGGATCATTCGATCGTGGAGTTCAAAGTCGCCCATATGGTGATTTCAAAAACCACCGGGCATTTCAAAGACTACACCGGATTTATTGAAATGGACCCCGACGCCGGGACGGTCAAGGCGCTCGAAGCGACGATCAAGTCGGCCTCGGTGACGACCAATCATGAAAAGCGCGACGCGCATCTGCGCAATCCCGATTTCTTCGATGTCGAGAAGTACCCGACGATCACGTACAAAATGAAGAGCTACAAAAAGGCCGGCGATGACTATACCGCCGTCGGTGACCTGACTCTGCATGGCGTGACCAAAGAGGTCACGTTAACGGGCAATTTCAACGGGGTGACCAAGGATCCATGGGGGAATACCCGGGCCGGATTTACGGCCGAAGGCAAAGTGAACCGGAAAGACTTCGGCATGGTGTGGAACAAAGCCCTCGATAGCGGAGGGCTGGTTGTTGGAGACGAGGTCTTCATCAAGCTAGACATCGAGTGTATTAAGGCCAAGTTGTAAGTCGAACACCCCCTCTCTCAGAGGCCGCAGGCCTGTCCGGTCACTCTTCCGGGCAGACCGATCCAGCCGCGGCGCATGCAGCGAGGTCCCACTGAATCAAAGCTGCGGGCCGCCCCCTATCCATGATGCCGGTTGTAACCGACACAGCCGCTGGTTGAGACGTAGGGAGGATGTCCCCGGGCATCCGGGTCTTTTTTGGAGCTGGTCCTTCGCTTGCCTCAGTGGCGGCTCGGGGCTGTATGCCGATGGGTGGTGTGGGGTGATGGAGCAGCAAGGGGTAATTCGGAGGCCGAGAGTAGGAGCATCGTCATGTGTCGCAAGCGGGCTGGAAAAATCGGATCGGGCATCGGTAGGATACGCGGGATGTGGATGGGCAGGCTGGTGACAGTGCTGGCGGTGCTCTGGAGCCTGGCTGCCGCGGAGGCCGGGGCGCTGGAATTTACGGCCGATCAGATCACCAAGATCAATGGTCGAACCCAGAAGTCCAACATCTTCTATCGTGACAACATGTGGCGGATCGAACATCACACGATGGGGCCCGTCAACATCAGCATTGTGCGCAAAGATAAGAAGGTGGTCTGGCTCCTGCTGTCGCGTATGAAGCACTTCAAGACCGTGCCGTACCAAGCGGAGCAGGATCTGAAAGTGTCGGAGCGGCTAGAGGGGGAAGTGTCGCGCGAAGAGATCGGGACGGAAACGCGCGAGGGGCACCCGACGACACTCTACGAAGTGACGGTGAAGGAAGGGGAGCGGACCGAAGTCTACTATCAGTGGCTCGCAACCGATATTCACTTTCCGATGAAGCTGGCCAAGAAAGACGGGAGCTGGATCGTCGAGTACCAGCACGTCAAATTCAGGCCTCTGATCGATTATTTGTTCCAGTTGCCGCTGAATTTCGAGCCATTAGAAGAATTCGATCATCAGCCGGCTGCCGCAGACTCCAGTCAGCAGCCGATGTAAGCGGGATCGAGAAATAAAGGAGCAGCATTGTGCGTAAGGTCGGAATGACTGTATGGGCGTTGAGTGTGGTTGTTTTGGGAATGAGCGGGTCCCTTTATGCGTTGGATGTGGCCGATGTCGTTCGTGAATGGACGCCGGAAGGCAAGAAGCTCGCGATGGAGCGCGCCAAGTTGCCGGCGCATGACGAGATGATCCGTATCCCGTCGGGCGAGTTCCTCATGGGAAGCGATAAAAAAGTCGACAAGAATTCTTACCTGGCGGAATTTCCTCAGCGGAAGATCTATCTCGACGCCTACGAGATCGATAAACACGAGGTCACGACCGTGCAGTTCTTGAAGTTTATCCTGGCGTCGAACCGCAACCCCTTGATCGATTGGCAGTACGACGGTGGGAATTTCCAGGACACCATGGTGAGCCATCCGGTCATGCATGTGTCCTGGTTCGACGCGGAGGCTTACTGTAAGTGGGCGGGGAAGCGATTGCCGACCGAGGCCGAATGGGAAAAGGCCGCGCGCGGTGCGGATGGGCGCATCTATCCTTGGGGCAATCAGATGGCTGGACTCTCCAGGGCGAATTTTGGCCGCACGGGCCTGTCAGGACCGGTGCGAGACCGCCCCGAGCGGCTGCTGCTCTATCCGCCCATCATTTCTGTTGACAAGTATGACAATGCCGCCAGCCCCTATGGCGTGCTTCAGATGGCGGGCAATGTAGCCGAATGGGTCGCAGATTGGTACGACCCGAAATACTACACCATCGGACCTGACAAGAATCCAAAAGGTCCGGAGACCGGCAGCCAACGGAGCTTTCGAGGCGGTGGCTGGATCGATAGCACTCCCAGTGTGCGGGTAGCGCAGCGGAACGGGACGGATCCCAATACCAAAATGAACTGGATGGGATTCCGCTGCGCAAGGGACGTGAACGAAGCGGCGGGCGTACCCCAGGCTGAAGCGAAATAGCCGAGGCGGTGACTAAGAACCGAGGATAGGCGCTAAACTGAATCAGTGAATAAGCGGAAGTTACTTGCTAGGGCCCTCAGCGGGATGGTCAAGACAGATACGTGCATTGAGGGTGCCGGCCGGAAGCTATTTTTGATAGAAGAGGAGAAGACAACGCCGCAGTAGCGGTCAGGCAGAACCTTAGGTGTGTGGCCCTCTCTTGTTCAGTAAAATGGCGTGAGCCTGTTCGCTGCATTCCTTCGCCAGAATCCCCATCTTTCCGTGCGAAGGCTCGAAATCCACCGGCAGTCCGTGGCTGCGAATGCGTTCGCTGGCGGTGGGACCGATCGACGCGATGACCAGTTTCTTGCAGATCGTTTTGAACTGCGTTGTCGTTCCTTCCTGCTCCAACACTTGCATGACGTGATCGATCTGGGCGGCATTGGTGACCAGTATCACCTGCACCTGGCCGGCCAGAATCTGGCCGACGACCTGTTTCAGTGGAGCCGTGTCTTCCGGGAGCGCCCAGCGGTAGACGGGCACTGGAACTACATTGGCTCCACGCTGCTTCAACGCCTCCAGCAAGTCGCGGTTGGGTAGCCCGTATTCTTGCACCGCCACCCGTAGCCCTTTGACCGGCCGGTAGGCGTCCAATGTGGAGACGACATCCACCCAGGTGTTGGGCTCCGGGACCGTCAACGTGGGTTGGAATCCAAGGGCTTTGAGCGCGGCCACCGGTTTGGGGCCGCGTGCAATGAGCACCGTCTCTTTCAGGGCATGTGAGATGCTGCTTTTGGAATGACGATTGTGCAGGATTTCAAACAGGGTGGTGGTGCCGGCCCCGGTCAGCAGGACTAGCACGTCGAGACCTTCAGTCAGTAGCCGCTCGCCGAACTGCAGCGCGGCGGAATTGTCTTCGAGCGGGATTTCCCGCAAGGCCGGAGCCACCAGCGGTTTCCCGCCGTGGCGCTCGATCAGCCGCGTCATCTCCGCCGCCATGCGCGATTCAAACGCGGCGACGGTCAATCCGTGAAACCCTGCACTGGTCATGCTGCTCCGTGATTCAACCACCGGTTACCCAGCCGGCTGAGTTACTTGGCGTCCATCGCGCATCGAAACCCGGTCGATTCGTTTCGAATGGTCGGATCACTGTCCACGCGGGTGAAGATACGGACCGTGGGAGTCTCATTCTGCCAGCCGGCTCCTCGAATAACCTTCTTCTCGCCGCTGTCCGGTCCCGGAGGATTCCTGTCCGGGCTCTTTTCGTAGTACCTCGCATCGTACCAGTCGTTGACCCACTCCCAGACATTGCCGGCCATGTCATAGACACCGTATGGACTTTTTCCGCTCTCGTAGCTGCCCACCGGCATGAGCGTCTTCTCACCGATCCACTTCTGGTTGAAGTTGAGATGTTTGTCGGTCGGTTCCACATTGCCCCAGGGAAAGCGCCAGTCGTTGTTGCCCTTGGCGGCTTTCTCCCATTCGGCTTCGCGCGGCAACCGCCTGCCGGCCCACTTGCAGTAGGCATCGGCATCGGCCCAATCCACATTGATCACCGGACGGTCGGCCAGGGATGCAGGAATGCCGATCCCCTCCCAGAGGTTACGGGTCGGGTTTTTGGGGTTTTGTGGGACACGGTGGTTCGTGGCCTTCACGAATTCCAGGTAGCGTCCATTCGTCACTTCATACTTGTCGATGTAGAAATCGGTAATCTCCACGACGTGGCGGGGATATTCGTCGCGTCCGCCATCCCGGTCTCCGGTCGGCACGCCCATCGGGTACGACCCTGATGGGATTAGGACCAACGGCGCGCCATCCTTCCCTGTGATCTCTTTGGGGAGAGCCGTCTGTTGCGCTGCGAATGCGTGCGAACTCACACCGTTCAGTCCGATGAGCGCCACCACTATTGCGAGGACGGATCGTGCCACCATAGCTCAACACTCCTTTGGTTCGAAAAAGTCGATGGCAGATCGTACCACAGCGGCGGAGAATTCAGACACGGCTATGGGCGGAGAATGTGTGCGCCGGGGGTGACCGAGACTGGAGAATGAGGATTGACGGGGTGACAGGCCCCCACCTACTATACGGCCAAGGAGACTCCGACGTGCCGACCCATCGAGGCTTACGACATCTGGCCCTGCGTGTGACCGACCTTGCCCGCTCCCGTGCGTTCTATGAGCGATTTCTGGGGATGAAAGTGGTGTGGGAGCCCGATCCGGACAATGTGTATTTCAGTTCGGGATCCGACAACCTGGCCCTGCATCAGATCGCGCCTGCCGAGTTGGTTCAATACCAACCGTTGCGTGGACAGCTACTCGATCACGTCGGGGTGATTCTGGAAAGCCCGGCACACGTGGATGAGATGTTCCGCGATGTCCAGCAGGATGGGGCAGGCTACGGGGCCACCATCGCCAAGCCACCCAAACAACATCGCGACGGCAGCTACTCCTTCTATTTTGCCGACCCGGATGGAAACGTCATCCAGGCCTTATATGAACCAACCATCAGCCGCATGGAGTTCCGGCCTTCCGCCTGACGAGCATGGGTATGTGGGACACATTGCCGCGCGATCAGTATGTCGGGTTGGCGCCCTGGGTGTGGGTGCAGCTCGAAAGTAATCAGCCCCCGGGGCCGTTTCCATTCATCGGCGGGGTTGCCCCGGAGGTGGTGGCGAGTTTGCACGAAGCCCACAGCCTCTTTCTTGCCTGTGTGGAAACCGCCATCAGCGATGTGTTCTCCCGCCGCGCGACACTCGGCGACCCGCAGACCAGGGTGCGGTTGGAAGATGCCTATGCCGAGCTGGTCAATTCCCGGCAACAGCTGAGTCAGCACATCACGGCCCGGCGTCAGCCGGATGGGCAGTTTCACTGGTCGCATCCCTTCGATGCGACGAAATCCGCGACCGTGGTCAACACCGGCCTGCGAATCTTCAATGCCGTGAAACGTCAGGCGATTCCTGTGCCGTTCGAGCGTCCCATGGGACCGGTGGTCGGAAAACTGCTGGGGATGTTGGATGGCACGCAGCAGGCCGGGGGGATTCAGACTATTGTGGCGACGGCCGGTCGGGACGGCGAGCGGCTGTTGACCAAATTGATGGAGCTGTTGGTCCAATACGAATGCCTCATGCCGACGAAGCACGCATCGATTCGAGACCAGTGGTTGGCCAATACCAAGGATCGGGACACGATTCATCTCGGCCATGCCGCGTTGATGTACCGGCAGCAGGACCGGTTCCTGTTGTTTGACCCCTGGCTGTTGCCCTGGTTTGCGGAGTCGAACGTGCCGAGCCTCTGGGTCTCCATGCTGCCGAAACCGGCGGCGATCTTTTTGACCCATGACCACGATGACCACGTGGATCCCCGGACCCTGCTGCATGTGCCGAAGGATGTGCCGATCGTGATTCCCAGCCGGCGCAATAGGAAGAAGTTTTTTTACGACTACCTGCCGCTGCTCCGGGAGTTGGGATTCACCCACATCGTCGAACTGGCGCATGGGGAAACCTGGACCTTCGACGGCGGCGCCGTGGTCTCTGTCCCGTTTTACGGCGAAGATCCGTGCGATTTGGAGATGCCGAGAAACTGCTACCTCGTGACTGATCGCGGGCAGAATGTGCTGGTGCATGCGGACAGCGGTCCGACCAACAACGGACGGTCGGCCATCAAGGAAGGTGTAATTCAGCAGCTCGTCCAGAAATATGGTCCTATCTCGCTGGTATTGGCCTCGCAGCAGCAGCTGCAGGAAATCCGAAGTTATGCCGCTCACGCGCCCCTGTCCCACCCGGGCCTTTGGCTCGACGTGGGAGAGAACGGGTACCTCACGAACGGGTATCTGGACGAGCTCTGCGCCGTCGCCCGAGCGAGGCTGTTTGTGTCCTATGCCACCGGCGGCGCCGACTGGTATCCCGATCACCTGTCGTTTATGTTCAGTCAGCGGAATCCGGCTCGCACCGCACTCCTCACGGCGAACTGGGAGCCGCCGGAAAAACTGAAAGATCTTCTGGCCCAACGTGATTGCCGGTATCATCGCGCTCATGCGTTGGATCTGTTCCGGAGCAGCGGTGAGGGGACGGTGCAGGTGTCATCCGCGGTCGAAGCCTTGGCGCCCCTGTCGCTCTATCGACTGGATCACGGAGACCCGGCATTCATGAAGCGCAGCGGACGGTAATCAGCTGGAAAGGAAGGGAGCGGTATGGGGCCTGGGGAAGGATTAGTGCTCGTCACCGGCGCCGCCGGATTTATCGGGTCTCATGTGAGCCGGCGCTTGCTCGATCGCGGTGACACCGTGCTCGGTCTGGATAATCTGAATGACTACTACGACGTACGCCTCAAGGAAGCGCGGCTCGCGCGCCTGCGTTCTCATCCCCAATTTCAATTCGTCAAACTGGACCTGTCCGATCGTGCGGGTATGGCAGCGCTCTTCGAGCAGCATTCCATTCGGCGCGTGGTGCATCTGGCGGCGCAGGCCGGCGTCCGGTACTCCCTGGTCAATCCGCACGCCTACACCGCCAGTAACATCGATGGGTTCTTGAATATTCTCGAAGGCTGCCGGCATCACAAGGCCGAGCACTTGGTCTATGCCTCCACGAGTTCGGTGTACGGCGGCCACACGAAGATGCCCTTCTCGGTGCACGACAATGTCGATCATCCCGTGTCGCTCTATGCCGCTACGAAGAAAGCCAACGAGCTTATGGCGCATTGTTATGCGCACCTCTATCGATTCCCGATTACGGGATTGCGGTTCTTTACCGTCTACGGGCCCTGGGGTCGTCCGGATATGGCATTGTTTCTCTTTACGAAGGCGATTCTGGAAGGAAAGCCCATCGACGTATTCAACCATGGGAAGATGCAGCGTGACTTTACGTACGTCGACGATATCGCCGAAGGAGTGTTGCGCACGCTCGATCGGCCCGCTCAAGTCGATCCGGCCTGGGCGAGTGACAACCCCGACCCCGGCAGCAGCTCCGCACCCTATCGACTGTACAACATCGGCAATCACCAGCCGGTCGAGTTGTTGCGATTTATCGAGGTGCTGGAACAGACGCTGGGCATGAAAGCCCAAAAGAACTTCCTCCCTCTCCAGGCCGGTGACGTGCCTGCGACTTATGCCGATGTCACGGATCTCATGCGTGATACGGGCTTCAAGCCCGCGACCTCTATCGAGACCGGTATCGCCCGCTTCGTCGAATGGTATCGGGAGTACTATAGAATCTAACCCGCTTGTGCTTGTTTCTCGAACACAAAACTCTCTGTTGGCGCACATAGGGCGTATTACCCATCAAGGTTGTGTCCCGCAGGCGATTGCAACAAACGAATTGAACAAGGGAAGGTCTGATTAATTCCCGCTTTTGATCAGTCGGCGTCTAAAACACAGGGAATCTACTTCATCGTTGTCGGGAACATCGAATTAATCAGACCTTTCCTAGTAGAAGAGTTTAGGATCTCTACTCTGTTTCTGGCTCAGTCCGTGTGCAGAATGAATCATCGCCCTGAATGTTCCCGTCGACAGTTGATCAAAGCCCTTCTCGGCCTCGGGGTAGTGGTCGTAACACATTCCCGGACGGCTTTCTTTGTGGAGGGATCGCCTGAGACTAAGGTTGCTGATACAGCTCCACTAATCCACGCCCCGAAGGAGCCGCAGCAATGGCCTTCCTGGAGGGAAGGATTAAAGGAATGGCGGGATAAGGCTTGCGGAGCTTTGAGGTATGACGGCCGGCGCTACCAAGAACCAGCCCAGGCCTGGGTCACGTCCAGCTTCTCCAGTTGTTTCCTCATGCTGTATGACCAGACCTTCTTTGATCAGAGGTCGGGCCGGTATCACGTTGAAGCCTTCCTACGAACGGCGATGGAGGACTTCGGTGGCTTCGACAACCTCATTCTCTGGCACGCCTATCCGAGAATCGGGGCAGACGACCGCAATCAATTCGACTTCTACCGAGACATGCCGGGTGGCTTGAACGGCCTGCGAGAGGTTGTGAGGCAATGTCACCGCTTGGGGGTCAGGGCGTTTATTGTATATAAACCATGGGATAGTGGAACGAGGCGGGAAGCTACCTCTGATGTCGAGGCTCTGGCAATGCTTGTACAAGCCATCGAGGCGGACGGCGTATATCTGGATACGATGCCGGAGGCTCCGGAGCATCTCCGTGCGGCTCTCGATGGAATCGGTCCGGGACTCGTCATGGAGGGTGAGGGGGTCCTGCCGCTTGAACGTATCCATGACCATCACATGTCGTGGGCGCAATATTTCGAAGACAGCGAAGCTCCCGGTATTCTCAGAAATAAATGGCTTGAGCGTCGCCACATGATGCACCAGACGGCTCGATGGAGGCGGGACCGTTCTCCCCAACTCCATACTGCCTGGATGAATGGGACCGGGATGGTGGTGTGGGAGATTGTCTTTGGTTCTTGGGTAGGGTGGTCGGCAAGGGATCGATCGATCTTGCGCAGAATGTTGCCGATTCAGCGACGGTTTGCTGCGCTCTTTTCCGGAGAGGGATGGACTCCGCTCGTTCAGACGGAGGCGGCCAATGTCTATGCCACTCTTTGGGAGAGGCAGGAGATCCGCATGTGGACCCTAGTGAACCGAGGAGAACAGCCGGTGTCCGGGCCGCTCGTGAAGGTTCCGGCACTGGTCGGATGGCACTACTTTGACCTATTTGCCGGCCGAGCGGTGGTTCCTGACATTCAGGACGGCACTGCTCTTCTGCAGGGGACCCTCGCGCCTCGTGGGATCGGTGGCTTCGTGGCAGGAACGAGCAGGTCGCTCGGCCCTGACTTTCCACAGTTTCTAGCCGCACAGCGAGAACTCCATCTCAGCGAGGCAAGCTCGGTGGAGTTTCCGACCCGTCCCGTTCTGGTTCTTAGGCAGCCGACGGCCGATGTTTCCCCGAATCAGGACCACCTGTCCGGAATGGCCAGGATTCCATCGGCCGGGTTCACGATGCGCGTCCAACTGAGGACCAGAGAATGCGGTTTCTATGAGAATGAAATGGACCACGACCAGCTTTACGGGAACTTTCACAAACCGCAGTGGTTCGAACGAGCAGTCACAGTGCCGGCCTATGCAATAGATCTGACGCCGGTGACGAATGCTCAGTATGCCGAGTTCCTTCGCATGGCGCCCTACCAGCCTCGGGATACAGAGAATTTCCTCAAGCATTGGGTAGGCGGTAAACCGCCAGATGGAAAGGAGGATCACCCGGTGGTCTATATCAGTCTGGAAGATGCTCGAGCCTATGCCCAATGGGCCGGCAAGGCGATCCCGACCGAGGAGCAGTGGCAATATGCGGCCCAGGGACCGGCGGCCTTGAAGTATCCATGGGGGGAAGTGATGGAGCCTGGGCGGTGCAACGGTGGGGAAACCGGTACCACCACGAATGTCACGGCCTTTCCCAACGGGCGTTCTCCTTTCGGGTGTTATGACATGTGCGGCAACGTGTGGGAGTGGACGGAGAGCGAACGAACGGATGGGCGCACAAGGTTTTGTATGATACGCGGAGGTTCCTACTACCGTGCTCAGGGTTCTCATTGGTACATGGACGGGGGGCCTCAACCCACCGACTTTGCCGCGAAGTTTCTGCTCCTGTGGCCTGGTCTGGATCGCTGCGCGACGATCGGGTTTCGGTGTGCCGTTTCGCTTGAATAGTTGCACCTCCCCTCTCCAGATTTTCAGTCCTCTTGATTTCACGACATCGTAGCGTATGTTCAGGTCGAGTGAGTAGGGCATCTACGCCGACTACTGATCTTGTCTGATCAACATCGGATTGCTCTTGCAGACGCTACTGAGAAGTATTTTTCCATCCAATATAAAATCTGTCCGGTCGCCGAAGTCGACTCAGTAATTATTTTGGACAGGCTCGGAGATGGCCTGATCGGTTTGTGGTCACGAGGCAGAATACGAAGATCATATGTGAAACGACAAAGAATGGTTGTATTCACGCTAAGTGGGTTGCATGAGAGGAAAGGTGATGCACAGAGAAAATGGCTGTTGCCGAGTTCGGAAACAATCCTCAAGCTGCGATCAGTCGCGGC
Organism: Nitrospira sp.; assembly: GCA_024998625.1. GTDB lineage: Bacteria > Nitrospirota > Nitrospiria > Nitrospirales > Nitrospiraceae > Nitrospira_A. The sequence continues at coordinate 100,058 of JACOEL010000014.1, forward strand.
TGAAGCTCGGAGACAGGCACGAAGGTCTGAGCGTGATCACCTCAAAATTTCTTGAGCCGATGTCTTTCCTCCTGATGACCCTGCCGATCGTTGCGTTTCTGTGTGCCTGGTGGCTGACGACTTTTTCCCAAGGGGAGGACTGGCGGGTCGGATTTCTCAAAGCGGCCGTGTTATGGGGCAGCAGCACACCTCTGATCATGGACCTCCTCTCACTGTTTTCTGCCATCCGTCCGGCGACGCTCGCGTCGGTGTGGAGCTTGAGTATCATAGTCTCGCTGGCTGTCGTCCGACGGCACATCCTCGATGGAAGAGAGAATCCTATACGTATCACGAGGAGGCTCTTCGCGTTGCCGGCAGGGGATCGTTGGTGGGCCCTTCCGCTTATTCCGGTCGCTGTGATTGTGATCGCGACAGGGGTGATTGCACTGATTGCTCCTCCCAACAACTGGGATTCCATGACCTACCACATGAGCCGGGTGGAACATTGGCGCGCCAACGGAAGCGTGATTCACTATCCGACCAACGTTGTGTGGCAAATCTATCTCAACCCATGGGCAGAATTTGCAATCTTCCAGTTTTAAACGCTTGGGTTCGGCTCAGATCGTTTGGCCAATCTTGTGCAATGGTTCGCCTTTGTGGCGGCGTTGGTGGGTGTCTCCCTTCTCGTCAGGCTCCTAGCCTGAATAATTCATGATTCTGGCAGTAATAAGCCATCGAGGCTCCACGCTGTGCGATAGGCGCGGTGTCGAGATGTTTCTACGTACAGCGGAAAAGAGACCCGATGGCGACAGCGTGTATACCGCAACTGATTTTCGCATTGCATCCCCAGATGAAGACGGTGGCCCGATTCGATCAGGCCCAAGCCAGCACCGATGGCGGCGTCGTGTTGCTCAAGGCGCTGGATGAGCATCTCCAGCTGACGGACCGACTGGCGGCGTGCCTGCCCGACCGCCGAGATCCCGATAAGGTCCGGCACGCGGTGCGCGACCTGCTGCGCCAGCGGGTGTTCGGCTTGGCCTGTGGGTACGAGGATGGCAGCGACGCGGTTCGATTGGCCGACGACCCCCTGCACAAGCTGGCGGATGGGGGCTTTGCCGGGAACGACTGGCTGGACTTTCTGGAGGCCGAGCGGGTCGAGTACGCGGTGGGGCTGGCCAGCAACCCACGTCTGGAGCGGCGCGCCGGGCGCTTGTTGGGCGCGGCCTACGGCCTGTCGAAAGTACAGCGGCCGTACTGAGCACGTCTACGCGGAGACGCTCTATGCGGCCCAGAGCTGGTCGCATCGCTGCCGCGTGATCATCAAAGGCGAGGTGGTGCGTCGGCCGGGGGGGCGAGCCGATGTGCAATGCCCGCTTCGTCGTGACCAATCTCCGCGAGACGCCCGCCGCTGTCTATGCCGTCTATTGTCAGCGTGGTGCCATGGAGAACCGGCTCAAGGAATTGCATCATGGGCTGGCGCTGGACCGCACGAGTTGCTCGCGCTTCTGGGCGAGTCAATTCCGCGTACTGCTGACAGTCGCGGCGTATGTGCTGCTGCAGACGTTGCGGCAACAGGCCCACGGGACGGCCTGCGCCACGGCACAAGTCTCCACCTTGCGGGAGCGGTTGCTCAAGCTGGCGGTATGGGTGGAACGCTCGGTGCGTCGCATCGTGCTGCACCTGCCCCGCACGGCGCCCTGGGGCACTCCGTGGCAACGGGTGGCCGTAGCGGTGGGCGCGGTACCAGGTTAACCACACGCCTGGGCTCATGCAGGGCGGTGGCGCAGAGCGATCAGACAGGAGACGTGTGACGTGAATCTCCCGCTGAGCACGTGCGACGACCACCCTGGCTGCTCCCAACGGGGAGAGTGGGGCCCATCCGCCGCAGTCAGTTACCGCACAGGGGGCACATGAGTCGCCAGCTCATCCAGAATGGCTTCCATGTACCCTCTGACCATTGGTCGTGAATGTTGTTTTGCAGGCCACGTCGACTCAAAACGATGTGGTCTGCGGATTCTTCGTGGTGGCCGCGGTGTATTTCGCTTTCGAGCGAGTCCTCATGTCGAGGAAGAGGCACGAATGGTACCTACTGTTGTCGGTGGCGCTTGCGTTAGCGACCAAAGGTACAGCCTATCTCATGCTGCTGCCGTTTGTGGGTTATGCAATGATCAGCGTGATGAAGCAGGAAGGCCTCAGGGCAGGTTTCCGATCGATCAGTCTCATGGTGCTGGCGATCCTCTTGCTGAATACCGGACATTGGAGCCGAAACGTTGGGTTGTGGCATCATCCCCTGGTGATCCCCACTGACGGAGGCAATACCAAACCGAATCTTTCGGTATTCCGGAGACCCTGTCGAATGTGGTGCGGAACGTGGCCCTCCATCTTGGAACCCCTTCTTCGAAAGTCAATGCGCCTGACTCATGAAGACTATGCGGGGAATGGCATTGTATTCGTTCTGTCCCGCATGGCCGTGGGGCTGTCGGAATAGTCGCCCGCATACGCCGCTCTTCTTCTTAGCGGCCGTACTGATTGGTTGGCTTCTCGCACCTTCCCGACTTGAAGTGCTGAGCACGAATCGAGTGTGGTGGAAGCGGGCTACGGTACTCAGCGGGATTGGTCTAATCGCAAGTGGAGTAATCTTGAATGAGTGGGTCATTGTAAGGTTTTTCAGCCACGGCGGAACCATACATTCCGTTCCTCTCAGGCTGGGGACTTGGGTGTTGACGGCTTGATGGTTGGCGCTGGGCTGCTGATAATTATGTGGCCCAGGCGGTATCTTCATACGTTAACCGCTCTACAGGTGTCGTTCCTTGCGATTGCTGCGCTGCCCTGGGTTGCTCTGAATCAACTCAGGCCGTTGATTTCTCGCAATACGCACCGAGCATCTTCGACCGGTCCAGGATCGAACGGATGTTTGCCAACAACAGCGGATTGATCATTCCGTATACCGAAGTGATTGCCGTGCTTGCTCAACTCACATCATGTCGTGACATTGGATTGAAGATACGGGTCGGAGCCTTTGAATATCCTCTCTGGCAGATCGCGCGCCATTCCGGTATGAATGTGGTTTTTCGCCATGCCGCAATCGACAACGAATTTGTCAAGACGGTGGGTAATGCTGCGCAGGAACCTCCTTGCGCACTGATAGTGCTTGGAGACGAGAGGATCGTGGGATCCGGATTTATCAGGGTTGGGGCAGAGGCAGCTACTTGTTGTGGGCGGGCGCATGGAGTAAATTTAAAAGAAGCTCTCTGCTTTGTATAAACCGCCCAGGTGGACATGAGAAGAAGTAAGGCAATTGGGGTGTTGCATGTGCTGGTGCTGGTAGGGCAGGGTCTTGCGTTGGCAGAAGCACCTTCGACTGAGACACCGGCTTGGAGTGAGTTGCGCAGCCAATCATCGAACGTCTTGTCCCAGGCGCCTGCCACGAGCGAGAGGCAAGTCGACATCTTTCGGCAGACGCCCACGTTGAGTGGTCGTGTGCGGGTCAGCGAACAGACGCTGATCCCTTATGTGGGGGCCGGATTCGGCGGGGGGTACGTGACGGAGCGGGATCGAGCCCTCGGTCCCATGCCGGGAGTTCCACAGCAAAACCTCTTGGGCGACTCGTTAGGCTTGGGCAAGGGCATGATGCCGAACGAGTTTCAGATGGGTATTCGCATTCCGTTTTAAGTCCTGCCGGTTGCGCCGCTGCACCACAGCCTGAATCATCCCTTCCGGTTTACGTGACTAAAAGAGCCGATGGGCGAGGTCTGCCGGGTCGACTCCATCCAGCGTTGAAAGGACCAGGTGCGCCTCCGCTAGTTGGGATGCCGGGTAGGTCGTCGCAATGGCGAGGACGCGCATGCCCGCCTTCAGGCCTGCCAGAACTCCCGCCCGAGAATCTTCGATCACCAGGCACTCGCTGGCTTTGAGCAACGGTGGTCGTGGCATGCGTGCATTCAGCTGTCTAAGCGTGAACTCATAGATCGCCGGGTCCGGTTTGCCGACGGCGCAGTCATCTGCCGACACGATCAACTCAAACGCCTGTTCGATGGTGGTGCCGGTGAGCGCGGCAAGGATCTGCTCCCGTCTGCCACCGGACGCGACTGCCAACCGGTACCCTCTCACCGCGCGCTGCACGAACCCAGCAATCCAGGGGAACAATGCTGGTTTGTGCAGAGTGGTGTGGGCACGGAACAAGCCGGCCTTTCGTTCGATGATCTCGGCGTGAATCGTCGGGTTACAAATTCCGTCCCGTTTTTCGAGCAATGCGGCCGCGCAGGTTCGTTCATCCATGCCCAGGTAGGTCCCGTAGTACTCCTCATTGCTCAGGCTGAGTCCTGCTTCGGCCAACGCCTGCTGAAAGCAACGCAGGTGGGGCGCTTCATCGTCGGCGATCACGCCGTTGAAGTCGAACATGATGGCGCGCAGAGCGGCCTCCCCGGTTCATGCTGTCCTACGCGGTGCGCTACTCTAACCGAGCGCGGGTGGTCTGACAAGCGGAACTCCTTGTCCCGCTGAGGTCCCTACGGTATGCTGCGTCACGACAACATATCGAGACCCGTTCGCAACCACAATCCAATTCCCATAACACGATGAGTGACTACGCAGTTCTCGGCGACCTATTAGTGATCTATGCGGTGTCCACTGCGGTGGTCTTCGTGTTCCATCAATTTCGCCTGCCGTCGATCGCCGGATTCCTGGTGGCCGGAGCCCTGATCGGTCCCCATGGGTTGCATCTGATTTCCGATGTGTCCCAGGTGCAGGTTCTGGCTGAGATCGGGATCGTGTTGCTGCTCTTTACGATCGGAATGGAATTTTCCTCCGCACACTTTGCAGCTGCCAGGCGCATTCTCATGGTTGCCGCGCCGGTTCAAACCGGGGGCGTCCTGGTTCTGGCATTGCTCGGGGCTCTGGCGGTGGGCCTCTCGTATCAACAAGGGATTTTCTGGGGCTTTCTCCTCTCATTAAGCAGCACGGCCATCGTGCTAAAAGCCCTTTCGGAACAGGGGGAGAGTGATTCGTTTCACGGTCGCGCCACTGTTGCGATTCTGATCTTCCAGGACCTTGCCGTCGTTCCGATGATGCTTGTCACGCCCATCTTGGGCACTCCGAGCGGGAGTGCGATGGGGACGGTACTGATGACTTTGGTCAAGGCGGCGATTGTGGTCGGGTTGATCGTCGCGGCGGCCTGGTATCTCGTGCCGCGGCTCCTGCGCCATATCGTGCGGAGTCGAAGCCGTGAGCTGTTTCTGCTCTCGATCATCGTGCTCTGCCTCGGGATTGCCTGGCTGACGTCGCTGGGCGGACTTTCGCTGGCCCTGGGTGCATTTATCGCAGGATTGGTCATTTCTGAGTCCGAATACAGCCATCAAGCATTGGCCGAAGTCCTACCCTTCCGTGACAGTTTCAATAGCCTGTTTTTCGTGTCGATCGGCGTTTTGATGGACATGCGTGTGGTGCTAGAGCATCCCTTCATTGTGCTGGGCCTCCTGCTGGCGGTCCTTGCCGGAAAACTGATCACCGGGAGCGGGGCGATGGTGGCGGCCGGGGCTCCGCCCAGATCGTCGGTGTTGGTCGGGGTGGCGCTCGCGCAGGTCGGCGAATTCAGTTTTATCCTGGCGCAACAGGGGCAGGATGCCGGTTTGTTCACCGGCGATCAGTATCAGTTATTTCTGGCGGTGTCGGTGTTGACCATGGTGGTGACGCCGTTTTTGATGCAATGGTCGCCCGATCTGGGGCGGCGGATCGAAGCGATGCAACGCGTTCGGGGCTGGATGCCGACCCGCACCGCCGCGCATGTCGAGCAGCTGGAAGGTTCTCAGATCCGGATCAAAGACCATGTCATTATTGTGGGGTACGGGCTCAACGGTCGAAACCTCGCCCGCGTCTTGAGCGAAACCGAAATCCCGCATGTGGCCCTGGACTTGGACGGCGAAACGGTGCGCCGCGAGGCACGTCATGGCGTGCCGATCTACTACGGTGACGGCTCGAATGCCAACGTGCTTCGGCATATGAAGATCGACGACGCCAAAGTGCTGGTCGTGGCCTTGTCTGATCCGTTCACGGCACGGAGAACGGTGAAGGTGGCCAAAGGATTGAATCCGAAGCTCCACATCGTCGTGCGGACGCGCTATTTGAGAGAGTTGGAAGAGTTGCATCAGTTGGGTGCGGACGATGTGGTGCCGGAAGAGTTCGAAACGTCGATCGAAATCTTTGCGCTGGTGCTGCGCACCTATAGTTTGCCGCAGGAATTTGTGGCCCGAAAAGCGGAGCAAATCAGGCGGGAAGGGTATGCGCTGTTGCGTCGGAGCGAGATGCCGGAGTTGGCCCATCATCTCCGCGGGGGGACGTTGACCGATGTCGAAGTGGAAACCTGCCGGATCGATGACGAGGCTCCAGCGGTGGGAAAGTCGCTGACAGAACTCTCCATTCGCCCACGGACCGGCGCATCGGTGATTGCCTGGACTCGCAGCCAGGTCACTCAGTCAAATCCATCTGAAACCGTGCGGCTGCAGGCCGGCGATGTCGTCACGCTGCTCGGCTCCCGCGACCAGATTCGTCGGGCCATGGCGCTCTTGACTGAGCCCAATCATGGCACGAGTCACCAACTCAAATAACCCGGTCGGCTAACTTCTCCAGCGAAGCGTCACGCGGTCTTTCAGCGGATGGTCTAGGGGACGTCCGGTTTGGACGGCGGCGAGATGGGCGGCCTTCAATTTGTAGTACCACTTGGCGGGCGTATCGGCGTCATCGATCAGCATGAGCGCCGGTTTGTATTTCAGTCCCACGGCTTGCCGCTCCATGGCCTGCTTGTCCTGCTTCATGAAGATGTTGGCGAAATAACGGAACAGCGGCTTGGCAAAGGGTAGCCAAGGCAGGATGTTCCAGGCGGCGGCAAAATCGATCCGGCATTGTTGCTCGCCCACAGGCGTGACCGTGGCGCGCGACGAGACGTACATCGAACCGCATTGCACGAACTCGAAGCGTTGATTGGGGAGCACAAAGTCGATGGTCGTCGTCAAGGGCCCGCCGTAGAGCCGGTTGAGGAGCTTGTAGGGTCCGCTGTTCTTCGACGGCGCATGGGGAACCATACGAAACCCGTTCGGGATCGGCTCGAAGGTTTTCGCCTTATCGTGCATGCTGGCCTTGGTCCGCCACCAGGAGCTCTGGTGCACAAAGGGTCCGTGGGCCGGGTCCATGAGTCCGACGATGCCGTCATCGATCGTGCAGTCCAAAATCGTCGAGATCTGGATCATGCGATAGGGTTCGGACGGGAGCGGGAGACGCGGGAGTTCCGGAACCGGCTGTTGCGGCTGTTGCGGATCAGGCAGAAACACCCAGACATATCCGTCCTGATCCTGGCAGGGATAGGACGTGATGCCGATCTTTTCTGGTTGAAGCGGGGACCCTTCCACGAGTGCCGGGATATGGCGGCAGCGGCCGCAGGTATCGAACTGCCATCCATGATAGGCGCATTCGACGCGCTCTCCATCAAACTGTCCGAACGAGAGCGGCATGCCGCGATGGGGGCAGATGTCGCGCATCGCCGCCACCTGGCCCTGCTTGTCGCGGCAGACGAGAATCGGTTGCCCTAACATCACCTGGGTTTGCATCTGGCCGATTGACAGAGCCGTGCTCGTGGTGGCCGGATACCAGAAGCCGAAGAGCGGGGCGCTCTTTGTCGGTTTGAGTTCGGTGATGAGGTCTGTGCTCATGGATGATACAGTTGCCGGGTTTGTCGCGATGCGTGAGGCTGTTCGTCGCCGAATGGACTATAACGGCGGGCCCGCAACAGGTCAAGCAAGCGGCAGCCCGGGGCGAAGGCCGCAGACGGTACGATCCGGATGGCCAAACCCCGCTCCCGACCCCGCATTTCTTGACAAGAAAAAGAAGCGGAGACTATAGTCAATTTCTATCGTATGTGACTTCATATCCCTACTCCGAGAGGCGAGGTACCCTCATGACAACCGCACAAATCGAGCCCACGGCTGCGCTGGCGGAACTCCGCGAATCGAAGGCGGATCGTGTCACGATCGTGCTCCTCAGCGGAGACCTCGATAAAGCCATGGCCGCCTTCATTATCGCCACCGGCGCGGCAGCCATGGGGATGCAGGTCACGGTGTTCTTTACGTTTTGGGGCCTCAATACGATCCGTAAGAAAGGCGCGAGCAGTTCAGCGTCTGACTGGCTGCGTCGGATGTTCGGGTTCCTCAACAAGGGCGGAGCCGATACGTTGCCCCTCTCGCGTTTTCATTTCTGGGGGTTGGGCACGAAAATGATGCAAGTGGTGATGAGGCAGAATCGTATGCCGGGCGTGCCGGAGCTCATGCAGATGGCGCTGGACCTCGGTGTCCGGTTCATCGCCTGCACGACGACGATGGGTCTGATGGGCATCACGAAAGATACGTTGATCGACGGGATCGATCAGTTTGCCGGTGTGACGACCTACCTGGCCGAAGCCAAGCAGGGCAGCGTCAATCTGTTTATCTGAGCGAGAGGTTGAGGAGCGGCATGATGCAGGCTGATGTGAAACTCGATACGCTCGGGTATTTTTGCCCGATGCCGATTATTCTGACGTCGAAGAAGATCAAGGAACTGACGACCGGTCAGGTGCTGGAAGTCGTGTCGGACGATGAAGGCATCAAGAAGGATATGCCGGCCTGGTGTGAGACAACCGGCCACGAAATGGTGGGGCTCGAAGAGGAGCAGAGTGCATCCAAGCGGATCTACAAGGCCTTTGTCAAGAAAACCAAGTAGGGGCAGCGACAGGCGCACGAACGCGGGGCCGTCTAGTTAGGCAAAGCCGGAGGGCATGATCACCAGCCCCCGGCTTTTTTGTTGCCTCTGACTTCCAGGATGGAATGGGCGGACCGGGTTGGGTGAGAGAGGGAACGTCGTGAGCCAGGTTGTTGAATGTGTCCCAAACTTCAGCGAGGGACGGAACTCCGAGATTGTCGATGCGTTAGCCGGAGTGGTTCGCTCAGTACCCGGCGTCGTCCTGCTGGATGAGACGAAGGATCCCGATCATCATCGGGCCGTCGTGACCTTCGCCGGCCGGCCCTACGCCGTGGCCGAGGTGGCCTATCAGATGGCGCGAATGGCCTCCCAGTTGATCGATCTCCGAACCCATCATGGCGAACATCCGCGCGTCGGGGCGACGGATGTGATGCCGTTTGTGCCGATTCGTGGCGTCAGTATGCAGGATTGTGTGCAACTGGCCCGCATGGTCGGCCAGCGTATCGGGAATGAGTTGAAAATTCCGGTGTTTCTGTACGAACAAGCGGCGTCCAGGCCTGAGCGAAAACAGCTGGAGTGGGTTCGGAAGGGTGGCTTGAAGGGACTGGCGGATCGGATGGCAAGCGACCCTGCGTGGGTGCCGGACTTCGGTCCGAAGCTCCTGCACCAGACGGCCGGGGCCACGGTGGTGGGGGCGCGGTGGCCGCTGATCGCCTTCAACGTGAATTTGAAGAGTCGCGATCTTTCGGTTGCCAAGGCCATCGCCAAGGTGGTGCGTCAGTCGAGTGGCGGACTCCCGTTCGTCAAGGCGATCGGCGTGGAGCTGAAGAGCCAACAACTCGTGCAGGTATCGATGAATTTGACGAACCCTGAAGAGACGCCGCTCCCTGTCGTGTTTGCGGCAGTGCAGCGAGAAGCGGCGGCTCGTGGCGTGGAGGTGGCCGGCACGGAGATCGTCGGGTTGGTTCCCGAACAGGCGCTCATGGAGACGGTGCAGCAGGCCCTCTGTCTCAACCAATTCGACGGACGACAGGTGCTGGAGTCGCGATTGGATCGTCCCGAATCGCGGGAGGCAATCGGGCGGATGGCGGCGTCGCAGCCGGTAAAGGAGCAATCGCCGTCGCCCGCGAAGACCGGGGCGCCGGACGGGAAGATGTCGGAGCTTCAGGGGCAAACCGGCGGCAGCGCGGGGGCCCAGTCGGCGGCGTTTGCAGCTGGGTTAGGGATGATGGTGGCAAAGCTGAATCGAGCGCGTGCGGTTGAAACGCGTTTGTCCGAAATTCGCACACGCTTCCACGAATTGGCGCAAGCGGATCGAGATGCCTATGGGCTCGTGCTCCAGGCGAGAAAGCTTCCGATCACCCATCCTGACCGCCCGCTCCAACTCTCATCGAACTTGCTAGGGGCGATAGAACCGCCGTTGGAAATTGTGAAGCTGTCTTGCGAACTCATTCCCTTGCTGCGGGGCCTCCTGACTCAAACGAAACCGGAACTCCAGCCGGATCTGAAGATGGGCCTTTGCCTTGCCGATGCCGTCATCGATGGGTGCCTCGGAATGATCGAGGAGAACATGAAAATTCAACCAAATCAGGTACTTATTGCATCGATTCGAGAGCGATTCTCCGTTGCGGAACAAATGCTTGTGGATGCGAAATCGCTATGTTACACTCCGCCCTTCGATTCCTGGGCCCAAAACATGTTGAATATCCTGAAACTTCGGTGAAAGAGAGTCGAAGGTAGCTGACGATGGAAATTAAGGTTTTCAATAACAACGTCGAAAAAGCCCTGAAGGTCGCCAAGAAGAAATTGGCGGGCGAAGGATTGTTCCGTGAACTGAAGCGCCGCCGCTACTATGAAAAGCCGAGCGTACGGAAGAAGGCGAAGGAGCGAGAGGCTCAGCGCCGCCGGCAGAAGTGGCTCGCGAAGAGACGGCCCGAATAGACGTCAGGCGTTCGTTTCCTCCGCCGGCTAGTTCGACCATTCTCTGTTGAATTCCCCACTCCGGCAGCTCCATGCAGGCGCAAGAGATCCACGCCGCCATCCGAACGGTCAAGCGGGAAGTCGCCCGTTGGCCGGATCCGGTTGTCGGCGTCGTCGCCAGACAATCAGGCCGAGATCCCTTCCTCGTGTTGATCTCCTGCCTTCTCAGTCTGCGCACGAAAGACAAGACCACAGCCGAAGCCAGCGAGCGGCTCTTCGCCTTGGCGGCCACACCGGCGACCATTCAGGCGCTGACCATCCCGATCATCGAGCGCGCCATCTATCCCGTCGGGTTCTATCGGACAAAGGCCAAACAGATTCAGCAGATCTGCGCCCTGCTCCTGGAGCGGCACCATGGTCGGGTGCCGGACAAGATCGATGAATTGCTGACGTTGCCGGGGGTCGGGAGGAAGACGGCCAATCTGGTGGTGACGGTCGGATTTGAAAAACCGGGGATTTGCGTCGATATTCACGTCCACCGAATCAGCAACCGGTGGGGGTATGTCAAGACCAAGAGTCCCGATGAAACGGAAACGGCGCTCCGCGAGAAACTTCCGCGCAAGTATTGGATCACATTCAACGACTTGCTCGTACCCTACGGACAGCACCTCTGCCAACCGGTCTCGCCGTTGTGCAGCCAGTGCAAGATTGCGGCGTATTGCGATCGTGTCGGCGTGACGAAAAGCCGTTAAGCGTGAAGCGCCGCTACGTCCCAAGTCACCAATTCTTCAGCGGGATGCGAACAACGGGATATGAGGGACTTGGTCAAATGAACAGTTTGGTTTCCGCCTGCGCGGTGAGCGAGAGAATGGAGGGGAGGCCGAGCACTTCGTCCACGTTGCGTTCCACCGCGCCGGCTTCCACCCCCATATATTCCAGACCCGCGCTACAGGCGATGAGACGAAACTGCCCGACGAGACGGGCTTCGTGAAACATCTCGGAAATCGTGGGGACCTTCTTTTCCTTCAGCAGGCGAGTGACCTGCTCCGCCGATGCGGCATATTCGGGCGGGAAGTCGATCTGATCGATCCGGCCCTCGGCCAGTTTTTTGATCGTCCAAAACAGCAACACCACGATGACATCCTTGCCCATGGCGGCGGCGGTAAGCCCCAGAGTGGCGACCTGGTGTAATTTGTCGTACGTGGCGTTATGGGCGAAGATGACGAACTTGGGTTTATCGGCCATGGCGGCTATTGGACCCTTTGGCTGGTTTTGACGCTATTCACAAAATCGGTGATGGCCGCATCCACTTCGGCCGGTGTCATGGCGCGATCGTGCATTTCGCTCTCGTCGAGGAGGTAGCGCTCCCCTTCTTTTTCCTGCCGCACCACCACGGAATTTTCCGGTGTCACTTCCACCCGCATGAACCATTCTTTCTTGCCCTTGGTAATCACCACTTCTTTGCCGAGTCCGATCCGAGTGATGTCGATCTGTAGTTCCGACTCAGTGGTGCCATCAGCTGCCCAAGCCGCTTGGCTGCTGAGTGCAATGGGGCACAACGAGAGGGCGAATCCGAGCACCGCTAGGCCGGAGGCCTGGAGGCAGAGTCTCACCCGTCGTGCGCTGCTGGGTCGCATCGGCAGCATGGTGCGGAATTATAGCTGGCGGAGCAGGCAACGTAAACTGGCTCGGCTCCGTCACCCTTTCCGCCATGCAAAGTCCCATGCTAGGATGCGCCGGTGATAAGCGAATTTCTGACGCAGATCGAATCCTACGTGCCGGCGAATGTGCTGATCTGGTTTGCCGTCTCCTCCGTGTTCATGTTCGTGGGGACCTTGATCGCGATTCCCATCATTCTGATGCGGCTGCCGGCCGACTATTTCGATGTCCGCACTCCGCGCCCCTGGATGGAGAACCACCACCCGATCCTTCGCGTGATCGGCCATGTGGTAAAGAACGTCGTGGGCGCGATTTTTCTGTTCGCGGGTTTTCTTATGCTGTTTCTGCCCGGACAGGGTGTGCTGACGATGTTGATCGGTCTTTCCTTGATTGAGTTTCCCGGCAAGCGGCGGGTGGAGGCCAAGATCGTGGGGCAATCCACCGTGCTCAGCACCATCAATGCCATGCGGGCCAAGTTCGCCAAACCGCCGCTCATCATCGCACCCGACTGAGAGCGATGCGTAAAGTTCGGCCGCTCCGTGTTGCTCTACCGGTTACGTTGTCTCAGCTATGCCCACACTCTATCTGATCGACGGTAGCGCCTACATCTACCGGGCGTTTTTTGCCCTGCCGCCCCTGTCCAATTCCAAGGGCCTGCAGACGAACGCCGTCTACGGGTTCACGACGATGCTGCTGAAGGTTTTGCGGGACCATCGGCCGGACTATGTGGCCGTGGTATTCGACGAGAAGGGCCCGACTCATCGTCATGAAGCGTTCAAAGACTATAAGGCGCAACGGCCACCCATGCCGCAAGGCATGAGTGCGCAGATTCCTTACATCCATCGCGTGGTGGAAGCCTTGTCTTTACCGGTGATTCGGCAAGCCGGGTATGAGGCTGACGATCTGATCGGCACCCTGGCGCGAAGAGGTGAAGTCGAAGGCCTCGACGTGGTGATCGTCACCAGCGACAAAGACATGTTCCAACTGCTCACCCCTAAGACGCGTATTTACGACCCGGTGAAAGATAAATGGTTCGGTGAGGCGGATTCGCAGGCAAGGTTTGGCGTGGAACCGGCACGTGTGGTCGAAATTATGGGCCTGATGGGCGATACCAGCGACAACATTCCCGGCGTGAAAGGAATCGGCGAAAAGACCGCGGTGAAACTGATTACGCAGTTCGGCACGATCGAAGAACTGCTGAATCGACTCGAAGAAGTCACGCCGGCGAAAATCAAGAGCCTGTTGCTGGAGCAGGGCGAGCAAGCGCGGATGAGCAAGCAGCTCGCGACGATTCAGCTGGACTGCCCGCTGGAATTTGTCCCGGCCCATTTTCAGGCGAAGGCGCCGCAGACGGAGACCCTGGTGAGCCTGTTGCGCGAACTGGAGTTTATGACGCTGGCGAAGGCTTTTCAGGGAGAGACGCCTGAGCAGAATCGGTTGGGAGCTGATGTCGAACGGCTTCACGATGCTGCAGCGGCGGACGCGTTTTTGAAGAAGCAACCGGCAGGTGCGATGCTGGGGTTTGCCTGCGTCCTGACCGGTGAGCCGGGGGTGCGCGCGGATATTCAAGGCTGCGCGCTCGGTCGGTCCGATGGACACGCGGCCTTCGTGCAGGGCGAGGCGCGCGACTGGCCACGCCCACTCATTGAATGCCTGCATGATGGGAGTAAGCCGAAAGCGGTACAGGATCTCAAACCGCTGTTGTTGGCGCTCCACCGTCAGGGCATCGACATGCCCGGTCCCTATTTTGACTCGATGGTGGCGGACTACCTGTTGAATCCGAATCGCCGAGCCCATACCTTGGAAGCGATTGCCATGGACCTGCTGAGTTATCAGCTGGGTGCGGGTGAACAGGAAGAGTCAGGCAAGGGCTCGCAATCCCTGTTCGATGTGGATGAGAATCTGGTTCGTCGAACCGGTGAGGCGGCAGCCGTGACGGCCAAGGTGGCCTCGATGCTCCGCGACCGCCTGAAGGAGCAGGGGAGCCTATCACTCTTTCAAGATGTGGAGATGCCGCTGGTGCCGGTCTTAGCCGAGATCGAACGGAATGGCTTCCTGCTCGATGTCGAGGGACTGCAGGCTCTGAGCAAGGAGCTGGAGCGTGAGCTGGAGCAGATGGTGGGCAGCATTTACCGTCTAGCCGGCGGTGAATTCAATATCGGCTCGCCCAAGCAGCTAGCCACCGTGCTCTTCGAAACCCTCGGCCTGAAGCCGTTGCGAAAAACGAAGACCGGCTACTCCACGGATGAAGACACGCTCACGCAACTTGCCTCGCAGCATGAGTTGCCGGCGCAGATCCTGAACTACCGGACCCTGACGAAGCTCAAATCGACCTATGTCGATGCCTTGCCGCAGCTGGTGAATCCTGAGACCAAACGGCTCCATACCTCACTGAATCAGACGGTGGCGGCCACGGGACGACTGTCTTCGACCGATCCCAATCTGCAGAACATTCCGGTCAAGGGTGATTACGGCCTCCGCATCCGCGAAGCCTTCATTGCGCCGCCGGGCCATCAATTGCTCTGCGCGGATTACAGCCAGGTTGAGCCCCGTATTCTGGCGCACCTCTCGCAAGACCCTCGGTTACTGCAGGTGTTTGAGCAGGGAGAAGACATTCACATGGCCACGGCCATGGAGATTTTCAATTTGCCTGCCGGAGAGGTCACCCGGGAGATGCGGCGCGCGGCGAAAAGCGTGGTGTTCGGGATTGTGTATGGCATCAGCCCGTTCGGCCTCGCATCCAACATCGGTGTGCCGCAAGCGGATGCCAAGAAATATATCGAGACGTTCTTCGCGAAGTTTGCGGCCGTGCGGGCGTTGATGGATCGCAACATCGACGACGGCAAGACGAAGGGCTATACGACCACGATCCTCGGCCGTCGCCGCCCGATCCCGGAATTGCAGAGCGGTGATCCGTCGCAGCGTGGCGTTGGTGAGCGCATGGCGGTGAATAGTCCGATTCAAGGATCGGCCGCCGATCTGATCAAGGTCGCGATGATCAAGGTCCATCAACGCCTCCAGAACGAACTGCCTCGCTGCAAGATGATCCTCCAGGTCCATGACGAGTTGATCTTCGAAGTGCCGGACCAGGAATTGGAACAGGCGAAACAGCTTGTGAAAGCCGAAATGGAAGCCACCGGCGCGACGTTGGGTCTCTCGGTTCCGCTGAAGGTCGATCTGGGAGTCGGTCAGAACTGGCGATCGGCTCACCCGTAAAGCGGGAACCGAGCGGGGAGTGCCAGGGCTCGTCATTATGAGACGGAGACGCGCATCGCTGTCAGTCACTGAACCTGAGTTTCAGACCTTAGTGCAGGAAGCGCTGGACGGCCTGCCGGACGAATATGCCAAACTCCTCACCAACGTTGCCGTCGTGGTGGAGGAAGAGCCCTCTCCTGAAGTGCGCGCCGACCTGGAGATGGAGGAAGACGAAGATCTCCTCGGCCTCTATCAAGGTCTCTCTCTCGACAAAGAATCCTTCTTCCAAACGGGCGGGCAGCTGCCGGCGAGAATCTCCATCTACCGCGGGCCGATCCTCCGACTCTGTCGCACCAAGAACGAAGTCGTGCAGGAAGTACGCGACACCGTCGTGCACGAGATCGGGCATCATTTCGGGTTCGACGACGACGAGATGCCGTACTGAGCGGGATGGTGAAAACGCCTGCCAGCGGCGTTCTCGGTCGCACGCCTCCCTCGGATAGGACGGTGGCAGGATGAAAGCACAAAAGGGGTTCGTCCGTTCGCTAAGACTACCTGCGTGGCGAACGCATCAAACGAAGTTTGGTATGTATTCCTCAGTTGGGCTCAGTCTGACCTCCATGAGACCGGCAACAAGCCTCAATCTTCCCTCTACAAGATTTCTGAGTTCACGCCGATACAACAAGGTTTCTAATCCAAATCTCTGCTAGCTCGTTGTGCTTGTCCAATCCAAAGACGAGATTCATTGCCGGTGAGGTATATCTGACAGCTGTATGATGAGGAATGGTTATGCGTAGGATGTTTCCAGTCTTGTCCTCTTCAAATAATTCTGTCTCCTCCTCCTCGCAGCATTCAGGATCTGTGAAGCGAATTGTTGAGAGCGCGGGCACTTCCGGCCACTGCATGGAAGTCACCTTCCACTTTGATCTGTGAGGTCCTAGGATCTCTAGGGACGAAATATCTCCATTTGGATCAATGTCAAAATGGATGCTCTGGGTGCGAACAAAGGTAGCGCCTCCGGGATGTAATGCAGGCTCCACCTGCACGCACGCAAGATCACATGACTGAAGATACGTCGCATGGGCTATCCGTGCGCCAGCATTGCTAGCGTCTGATATTCGCATACCTAGGGAAGGTCTGATTAATTCCCGCTTTTGATCAGTCGGCGTCTAGAATACAGGG
>JACOEL010000001.1 GCA_024998625.1 Nitrospira sp.
GCGGCAAACAGCGAGGTGGTCCCGTGACGCTGATAGTCATGCGTACGCCGTTCGACCTGGCCGGGACGCATCGGCAGCCACGGCCGCGTCCGATCCAACGCTTGAATCTGTGCCTTCTCATCCACGCACAGCACCAACGCTTTGTCAGGCGGATTCAGGTACAGACCGACGACGTCCCGGACCTTCTCGATGAAGAGCGGATCCTGGGAGAGTTTGAATGTCTCGGTCCGATGCGGCTGCAAGCCAAACGCCCGCCAGATCCGGCTGACGGTGCTTTGGCTGAGGCCGCAGGTGTTCGCCATGTCCCGGCTGCTCCAGTGGGTAGCCGCCTTGGGCGTCGTCTCCAGCGTCAGGGCCAGGAGCCGCTCTACTGCCGCATCGCTGGTGCGTCGCGGGGTGCCGGGGCGTGGTTCATCGAGCAAGCCGTCCAGCCGGCGCTCGACGAAGCGCCGCCGCCAGCGCCCCACGGTCTGCCCCGTCGTCTTCAACTCGGCGGCCACGACGTGGTTGGTCTTACCCGTCGCGCAGGCGAGCACGAATCGGGCACGGCGGGCCAGGGCCTGCGCCGTCTTGGGTCGTCGGGCCCATTGTTCAAGGGTCTGTCGTTCTTCGGTCGTCAACGTCAGCGCAGCTTTAGGGCGTCCCGTTCGCATGGATGTCCTCCGATATGAGATGGCTCGTGAGGACATACTTGACGACTTATACCCATGACTTCAGACTCAGGACACTAGGCGCTCGGTCTGTTTCTTTTCTATTTCCTCCGTTGACAGTTTCCTTCCTCAAGACTAGCCTGTCGCTGTTTTCGACGCGAAGAAGATGCCTAGCGCGACCCGGAATGCGAACGCGCGGCTGACGTAATTTTCCGGAAGGCGGATTGCTTCAATGGCTGAACAGAAGGAAGAGAAATCCAAGCTGCCACTGACGGGCATCGTGGCCTTGTTGTTGGCGGTGGTCAGCAGCCTCATCATCTATCAGGTCCCGCTCAAGACGTCGCGGCCGATCGACAAGGAAGCGGAGAAGGCTGTGTCTATCGGGGCGGATCGGGTGCAGGCGCGACTCTGGCAGGATCCCTTCGAGGCTGTCTCGACCCACCGACAGAAAGAGGCTGCTGTCGCAAAACAGCCTGATTCGGACGCACACCACACCTTTCTCAAACTGCTGACGGCGGTGACTCAAGCCGGAGCACCTTCCGATTTTTTATTGTTGCCGGTCTTTGTGGACGGAAGTCCCTATGCCAGCGGAGTCGAGTCGAGGTTGCGGGATCGCTACGCCCTCGTGTCGGCCTTAGGGGCGGCGGGATATCAGCCGGAGTCCGGCGAATCCATCCGATATTTTGTCCGACCGGGAAATGGGCATCTCGTCGTCCCCGTCGAGGCGTTTCTCGGGAGGCCCAAACCGGCTGAGCCGAAGCAGTCTACGCAGGTATTGGTGCTTTGGCTGAAGGAACAGGACTTCAGTCCGAAGCCGCTTCTGTCGCTCAGTGAGCTGGTGACGGAAGTTCAACAGGCGTTCAAGCAGAGTACGGTGTCCTATCGTGTGGTGGGGCCACGCTCCTCCGGTTCGCTGGGCGCCATGGTCGGCGAGCTCAAGTCTCTGTTCGCCGCCGATCCAAACTCAGGCGGATCCCCCATGCCCTCTCTGGCTTCGTCTCGCCGGCAGTTGGACCGGCTGAAAGGTGTTCAATTGTATTCATCCTGGGCCACGGCGGCAGACCCGGTTCTGTTAGGGGAGCTTCGGGGGTCGAATGCGGCACGCGGCGTGGAGCAATGGTTCGAGGCCGGTGGAATGACGTTGATCCGGACGATCGGCACGGACGCCGTATTGGCGGAGCAATTGGTGGAGGAGCTCAAGCGTCGCCGGATCGACCTCACGATTTCTCGGGGAGAGGCGGGGCCGTGCAAGGAGGCAGACTCCGATTCTGCCGCGGTGTCATCCCGGCATTCGGACGGGAAGTGCCGGATTCCTCATATCGCTCTGATCTCAGAATGGGACACGCTCTACGGGAGGTCCCTGCCGCGTACATTCGTCGCGATGGCCCGCAGCCTGGCGGAGACAGGGCCTGATCGCGCGATGAGAGGCTTCGAGTATCACTTTAATCGCTTGCGCAGTGAACAGTATCCGGACTGGGTGCACCGCTATTCGTACCTGGCCGGCCTCGACGGCGAGCTGCCGCCCAAGAATACCGAGAAGGATTCCGGTGGCGCTCAGACGAAAGGAAAAATCGGAGATGGGGGACTGCGTGTGGAGCAGAGTCTGGCGGAGACGCCGGCCGGCCGCAGTCAGTTGGACTACCTTCGACGGCTGGTTGAAACCCTCAAGCGCGAAGAAGCGAGTAACGACGGCGAGTTCAAGGCCATTGGCGTGTTGGGCAGTGACGTGTATGACAAGCTGATGATCCTCCAGGCTTTGCGGAGCGACTTTCCCCACGCCCTGTTTTTCACGACCGATCTCGATGCACGATTGACCCATCCGAGCCAGCTCCAGTGGACCAGGAATCTGGTGATCGCGTCCCATTTCGGTCTGGAACTTCATCCGTTGATTCAGACACCCATTCCGCCGTTCCGCGACAGTTATCAGACCGCGTTGTTCTATTCGGTGCTGCGGGCCGTGAATGATATCGTGCCGGGCCCGGGCCCTGGCGAACTGCAGATTCCGGCGACGGTGACGTTCCCGAAGACGGTGCCCCCGCGGCTGTATGAAGTCGGGCGTCATGGCCCCGTCGATATCAGCCTCGATGGACCCTACGATGCCGGTCGGCGACCGGAGGCGCTTCCGAACCTGCATCTTCCGCGTCCCGATCTGGACCCGGATACCGGTGAATTGCGCGTGCTCAGCCCGCAGACGATTGTGTTGTTCTTATCTGCCCTCAGTCTCATGGCCCTCTGTGCGCTGTTGATCAACAGCGAGTTGTGGCAATGGGCGCAATCTCGTTGGGTCCAGGGAGCTGTGGTCGGTCTTGTCTTGATGGTGTGCCTGTTGCTCGGCCTGCTCTGCTGGGCGATGAGCGATCGAACGGCGGGTGAGCCCTTCTCGCTGACCGACGGGATCAGTGTCTGGCCGACCACGATGCTCAGGCTTCTCGCATTCCTGCTCTGTCTGCTCTTTCTCGGACATTCGTGGAGACGGCTGCGGGACAACGAAACGCAGCTGAGCCGCCGTTTCCGGTTCCTCCGTCCACGGGCGCCGCTCTCGATTCAGGCCGGCTCACTCGTCGGCATTCACCACTGGCGTCCGCAACCGAGGGGCGATGCGGAGGCGGCTCTGCTGTGGCGGGAATATCGGGCGTTGGGGAGCTGGAAGGAGTGCCTCGTGCGGATCGCGCCGCAGTCGCTGTGTTATGTGGGGTTCGGAGCGCTGTTGATGGTGCTGTTCGGGGTTCCGGTGATGCCCTGCCGCGGGTCGGCCTGCTTTACGATCAACTATGCCGTTCTGGGGTTCAGCGTCCTGGCCATGACCCTATTGATGTTTTATGTCGTCGATGCGACGCGGCTCTGTCGACGTTTGATCAAAATCATGGTCGGCACGACTATCTGGTGGTCGGACCGGCTGCTTGTCCAGGAGGCTGCAAAGCGAGGAGTGGACCAGGCCTACGTACATGAGTGGATCGCAGTGGAGTTGATTGCCAAGCGCACGGCGGTCATCAGCGCCATGATTTATTATCCATTCGTGGTGGTGTTCCTCATGGCGGTGGCCCGGCACAGTTATTTCGACCGATGGGATTTTCCGCTCGGTCTCATGGCGATCTTCGGGGTGAACGCCGCCTATGCATTCGGGAACGGGGTGTTTTTGCGTCGTTCCGCCGAACAGGCCAAGCGAGCCGCCGTCGTCCAATTGAAGTCCCGGCTCGATGGATTATCCGGCGAAGTCGTCTTTAAGAAGGAAAAGCGGGAGCAGGTCGAGCGAATGGTGGCGTTGATCGAGGACTATCAGGAGGGCGCGTTTCTGCCGTTCACCCGCCATCCGTTGTTCGGTGCGATTGCGTTGCCCACGGGCGGCACCGGGCTCGTGTTCCTGCTGGAATACCTGGCCACCATTTTTTGATATGATCGTCTCCGGCCGGTATGAGCACAGAGCACAGATGCCGGCGACGATTGATGACTGAGTCGGTGATAGGTGCGATCTCCCGGAGGGGCGTGATCAGGAGCGTGCGGTCATGACGAAAAAATCCATGGGCAAGCGCGCACGGGCGAGACAGCCTCCCGTGTCGCCGGTCCGGAGCCGGATCGTCACGGAAACGTTCATGGCGGGTCTTAACCGAATCCTGCGGGAACAAGCTTTTGAAAGTCTGGACGATGCGCAGGCCTTCATGACTCGTCTGCTGGAAGAGGGAGGTGGCCGGCTTCCCTTGCCTCGGGCACAAGCGCCGGAAGAACAGGCCCAGGCGCTGATTTATCAGGCCTGGGAGGCGCAAACTCAACGACAAGCTGCCGCCCTGGCCCGCGAGGCGCTGGAGATGTTTCCCGACTGTGCAGACGCCTACACTGTGTTGGCAGGGGCGGAGGCACGTTCAGCTGAGGAGGCTCGGGTGTTGTATGAGCATGGAGTCGATGCCGGACGGCGGAGCCTCGGCAAAGCCTTTTTTGACGAGCACCGAGGACACTTCTGGGGCATGATCGAAACCCGACCGTACATGCGCGCGCGCCAGGGGCTGGCCGATTGTTTGTGGGCTCTAGGCCGGAAGCGAGAATCTCTTGCGCATTGCGAAGCGTTATTGGCGCTGAATCCTGACGATAACCAGGGCATTCGTAATAGATTGTTGAGTCGCTATCTTGCGTTGGGGAACGACAGTGGAGCCGCACGACTCTTTCGTGACTATGCGCACGACGTCTCCGCCGCGTTTCTGTGGAGCCGCGTGTTGCTCGACCTTCGCCGGGGAGACCAGGTCGCAGCAAAGGAGCATTTGGTCCTCGCGATGCACGGCAATCCGCACGTGGCGGGGTTCTTTGCCGGCAAGCGGAAACCGCCGGCTCGCTTGCCGGAACGCTATAGTCCCGGAGACCGGAACGAAGCGGTCTTGTATATTGCGAACTTTGCCGAAGCCTGGCTGGCATCGGCTGATGCGATGGATTGGTTGACCGGTCAATTGGCGACCTGAGCGAGCGGTATCGAATCACTGTGTGGGTACTTCTCTCAGCATCTCGTCCTTGCTTCGCGTGACCGGACCTGGTACAGTGCAGACGTTCGCGTAAGACCTTCTGTAGCCGGGGGCAGCAGCCCTTGAATCTCTGAAGTCTTACGCGATTGTTGTTTGTGCCCGCAGATGTGCCGTCTCCGCTGAGCCTACCGCCGAAGGTTGTTCCTCCGTCGTTTGCACCGCCAGCTCGTCACCGCCGTGGGAATCTTTCTTTACCTGTTCTAGAGGTGTCTCGTTGTTTCACGAATTCTGTTCCGTTCTCCGGGCATTCCTCCGCCATGCGGCAGGGAGTCTGTATCACATCGTCATCGTCGCCATGAGCGCAGGCGTTGCGCTCCTCCTGCCGGCCGGAGCCGGCCGGCTCCTGTCGTTCTGGTCGCAGGTGGAACATGACACATTTTTACTGATTGCCGTCGAGATGACCGCCGCCGTTCTGTTGATGGGCTGCTTCAACTATGTCCACCGCAGTTTGCGGGATCGGGCGCTTGCCGAAGCTGCGCTCGGCGCCGGCCTCGTCTCCTTCTTTCCTCGGCGCGGTCCGGAGGCGCGCCGGCGTATTCAAGCGCTGAAAGATGAGCAGGGCACCGGTCGTTCCGTGATGGTGATTGGGTCCAGCGGAGCCGGGACCCTGGTGGACCAGGTCGGCGATCTGTCGTCGGTCCTCGACAAATGCCTGGAGGCCAAGATCCTCCTCGTGAATCCGTTCAACCAGGATGCGCGCGCCCGTATGCAGGCCTTGGCCCATCCTGCGTGCACGTACCCGGCCTTTCGTGAGGAGGTTCGGCAGAGCATTGCGTTGCTCAAGCGTCTGAAGGCGATCGGCAAGGTCGTGAAGCTGAAGCTCTATGCCGATGCTCCGCTGGTCAAACTGGTGATCCTCGGTGACTCTCTCTGGTTGCAGCATTACCATGCCGATCTGGATAGTCAGAACATGCCCGAGTACGTCCTACAGAGAAACCGTAGGGAGCACGGTCTGTATACATTCTACGCCCACTACTTCATGCAGCGATGGGAGAGCCTCGAGTTGCCTGAATACGATCTGGATACCGACGAACTGGTGTACCGCAGTCGAACCGGTCAGGAGATCCGGCGGGAGCCGGTTGAGATCGGGGCTGCTCCGGTTGCCGCACATTCCGCGGAAACTGCACGGGTCGATACGCGCGAGGCGTTTCAATTGCTGCACGCGCCCGGTCCGTACCTGCCGGTTCGCGGGTACGACGTCGAGTAGGGCAGTTTTTCCTTCATTCCTCACCACCTGTTCGGAACATCGATTGTTCCCTGCCGAGACATCGCGGTCGCTGTGGTATTACTATGGCGCTATGGCGGTCACGTCGATGCATCGATGTATCGACCCGGATAGACGAGGGGGAGGAGTGAGGGACCATGGGTAATGGAGTGGAACGACGCGCAGTCTCGCCGATGACGACGTTCTTTTCATACGGATTCCGGCCGTTTTTCCTGGGGGCTTCGCTGTTCGCCGGTGTGGCGATTCCCGTCTGGATTCTGATCCTGGCCGGAACCGGGAATCCGGTCCTGCTCTCCGCCGCTCGCGACTGGCATGTGCATGAGATGCTCTTCGGATTTCTCCCTGCGGTGATCGCCGGCTTCCTCCTCACGGCGGTGCCTAACTGGACGGATCGTCCGCCGATTCAAGGCAGGGAGCTGATGATCCTCTTCATCCTATGGCTGGCCGGGCGTGCGGCCATGGCGAGTTCCCTGCTGGTACCGCTGTTCGCGGCCGTCGTGGATGCGGCGTTTCTGGTGGTATTGGTGGGTCTGTTATGGCGGGAACTTGCGGCCGGGCACAGCTGGAACCATGCACCGGTGGGCGTGGCGATCAGTCTGTACGCCGCCGCGAATGTGACCTTCCATGTTCTTGCACTGAAGGGCGCGGAGACGGACCTTGCGCTGCGGCTCGCGCTCGCGCTGGACCTCTTTCTGCTGACCTTCATCGGCGGACGACTCACGCCGAACTTTACGCGAGAATTTCTGGCGGGTCACGGAAAGAAGGAACGACCTGCACCGTTTTCCCGCTTCGATGCACTCTCGATCGCGCTTGTCCTCATGGGCGCGCTGGCCTGGACGGTGCTCCCGGCGGCGCCGGCGACGGGCTGGATCTTTCTCGCTGCCGGGGCCGTGAATCTCGGTCGGCTCGTGCGCTGGTACGGCTGGCTCACGTGGCGTGAACCGCTCGTGCTGAGTCTGCATCTTGGCTACGGTTGGCTGACCCTGTCGATGCTGGCTCTCGGGTGCGCACTGCTGGAAATCGGGCTCGCGAAAGAAGATGCGGTGCATGCATTGACCACCGGTGCCGTCGGTGCGATGACCCTGGCGGTGATGACCCGCGCCAGCCTCGGCCATACGGGCCGTCCCAAACAGGCCGGTGCCGCGACGGTCTGCATCTATGTATCGGTGTTCCTTGGCGCCATGCTACGGGTCTTCGGGCCAAGCACCGGCCTTCCGACAAATCTGGTGTTGGGCTCCGCCGGGGTTGCGTGGAGCGGGGCCTATCTGCTGTTTGCGCTCGTCTATGGGCCGTATCTTGTCCGACCCAGCCTGGATGAGTGAGGGGAGGGGTGAGGTGCCGGAGGCCTGCCGATCGGCAACGTGTTGAGGTGGTTGACGCGGTGCAGGTGGTCGGGAACCCGGAGGGAGGACCGTGCTGCCGGTTAGAGTTCCTCGCCGTACTTCAGGAAATGCTGCTCCTTGGCGCCGGCAATCCAGTTGTCGTGGCGAATGCGATCGGGGAAGGTGTTGAGTTCCGACGCCATGTGCTCGACGTCTTGCTCCTTCCACTCGGCGATCTGCCGGAACGTGAACATGCCCATGCGATTGAGGACGCGCTCCATCACCGGGCCGATCCCGTGGATCTGTTTGAGATCGTCTTTTTGGGCCGGGTGACCTTTTCCTGCGCCTTTTTTGGGCGAGGCGATGGCGGATGATCCGGGCTCGGTTGTTCCTGTGGCCTTGCCTTGCGCGCTGAACCGCTGGGCCACGCGATACTCGACGAGTCGTTTGCGGAGCGCTCCGATCTCTTCTTCCCGCTCGCTCACATCCATCACACGACGCTCTTCGGCCTCACGGAGTGCGATGTCTTTTTTCTCCACCTCGCCCCGGAACATCTCCAGCTCTTCGACGGTCGCCCGCAAGCGCTGAATCTCCGCGTCCCGTTCCTGCAATGTTTCTCCGAATCGCGCGAGGTCTTTCTGACTCTGCGTTCTCATGTTGGCGAGGTCTCGTTCGATTGCATTGAGGCGTGCCTGGGTCTGTGCGAGGTCCTGTTCTTTGGCCTGGAGTATGGCTGATGTGCGGGCTCGATCCTGTTCCTGTTCGCGCTCCAATCGGCGGCTCTTTTCCAGGAACGGTTCCAACTCTTCCGTACGGGCGCGCAGCCGGGCGATCTCGGCATCTTTCGGCGCCAGTTGCTGCACCCAGGTTTTTAAAGTGGTAATCTCCTGGTCGCGGGCGACCAGTACGTCTTCGGCATTCTCCATCTGCGCCTGCATCTCGGCAAATCCCGTCGATTGTGCCTTGATCCTGGCTTCGGCTTCTTCAACCTCGCGTCGGAGAGTATCCCGCTCGCGTTCGGCCGCATGCAGGCGCACACCCTTTTCCCGGACTTCCGTCTGCAAGGCCGTGAGTTGTTCGACCTTGTTGGCGAGATCGGCGGTCAGGTCTTTGAGCGCCGCTTCCGAGGTGATCATCTTGCCTTCCAGCATCTGGACGGCCGAGGTGCGTACCTTCAACTCATGGTTGAGGGTATCCAATTCATGTTCGCGCCCTCGGAGCCTGGTGGCGATTTCTGACAGTTGCTGACGTTTTTCAGAGGTGGCAAAGCTGCGGAGCAGCCAGCCCATCATCAGTCCGATGGTCGCCGCCACCAGCAAACATCCCACCATTTGCAGAATCATGGCTCCCATAGGTTCACCGTTCCTCTTTCACACGAAATTCGATGCGCCGGTTCTTCTTCGACGCGGCGCGCGTCCGGTCCTGGCTCAGGGGGCGCGTCGATCCATAACCGACGGCGGTCAGCCGATTCGGTACCTGATGTTCCACGAGGTATTGCCGAACCGCTTCTGCTCTGGTGCGGCTCAATTGGAGGTTGTAGTCGGGATCGCCGTAGGAGTCGGTGTGGCCGCCGATTTCGATGACCGCATCGGGTGCTCGCTTGAGGGCCGGCACCAGTTTGTCGACCACGGCTCGCCCCTTCGAGGTCAGGACCGCGCTGTTGCTTTCGAATGCGATATGCTCGCCCCGCAACACCTCGTCCAGTCCGGCTTGCACCTGAGCACGGGATGCATGCGGTGCGGCGGACGGCTGGCCGGCGGGAGCAAGGTTGGCCTGACTCGCAGAGCCTGACGATGCGACCGTCACCTGGTCCTGCACGTGTATGGAGGCTCCGAGCAGTGAAGCCACTTCATGGAGCAGTCTTGTTTTTGCCTCCGCGCTTGGGACCGTGCCTTTTACCGTCACCGCCTGACCGGAGAGAGAGAGCGTGGCCTGATGGTGTTGGAGTGTGACCGCCTGTGCGAGGAGCGCGGGGAGGGCGGCTTCCCAGCTCGCGGCCTGGCCGTCTTCGATGACGGCCAGACTGTCGCTGACGCGCAACCTGGAGTTCCTGGCGAGATCCTGTGCACGCGCAACCGCGGCGACTTTGGCCTCTTCGCTGGCCACCGCGCCGGACAGCGTCAGCTGGCCGTTTTCAATGTGGGCACTGAACGCGGGGCGACCGGTCGCCGACGACGTCACCGGCAGGTGTCGAGGGATGCAGAGGAACGCCAATAATGTGAGGGCGAAGAGTCCTACCCCGAAAATAATTCCGCGCGACATGCGCAAGCCTTCATCGTCTCAGGCACGAGGCCCCGCTGCGGCATCGAGTCGCCGTGGGCTGGTGTCGTTTCAAGACTTCGAGTGTTACTTGATTAAGCTGATGCGTCGCCTCATGTTGCCGCATCTCTATCGGTGGGAGGGTATCACATCGCCGGTGCTCATGCTAGCCTGGATTCTTCAGCAGAGGCCGGCGTCTGCCGGGTGATTTCGCGTCGCGCCGCGTGCCGTTCGGAGTCGAGTTCAGGTGTGTCCGGCTTGCAGTGGCCGTGAGCCATCTGGTATTGTCACGGCGCTTTTCGTCTAGCTCATGGTTTCCCACCCACACGATATCAATAGTTGAAGGAGTTCATCATGGCCAGCATTGCGCGGGCACTGATCAGTGTTTCTGATAAGACCGGAGTCGTCGAGATGGCGAAGGGGCTGGCGGCCCTGGGCGCCGAAGTGTTGTCCACCGGTGGAACCGCGAAGGCCTTGCGCGAGGCGGGCGTGGCCGTCACCGACGTGGCTGCGTACACCGGATCCCCGGAGATCCTGGACGGGCGCGTGAAAACGTTGCACCCCAAAATTCACGGGGGATTGCTCGGCCGCCGTCGCGTGCCCGATCATGTGGCGCAGATGCAGCAACATGGCATCGGCACCATCGATGTGGTGGTGGTCAATCTGTATCCCTTCGAATCGACGATCGCCAAGCCCAATTGTCCGTTCGAAGAGGCCATTGAAAATATCGACATCGGCGGCCCGTCGATGTTGCGATCCGCTGCGAAGAACCATGAAGACGTGCTGGTGCTGGTCGATCCTGCCGACTACGGCCAGGTGCTGGAGGCGCTGAAGTCCGGTTCCGTGACGCCCGCGTTGCGCCGCGAGTTGGCCATGAAGGTGTTTCAGCATACGGCCCGGTACGACAGCCTGATCGCCGGGTATCTTGAAAAGCAGGTGCAGGGGAGTGAGGTGAAATTCCCCGCTATTCTCTCGCTGCAGTTCGAGCGTGTAGAGACCCTGCGATACGGAGAAAATCCCCACCAGCAGGGGGCGTTCTATCGTGAAATGAATGCCAAGGAGCCGGCCGTGTCGCGCGGGAAAATTCTGCACGGCAAGGCTATGTCCTACAATAACTTCCTCGACTCCAATTCGGCGCTCGAGCTCGTGAAGGAGTTCGATCAGACCGCTGTGGCGATCATTAAACATAACAATCCCTGCGGCTGTGCGCTTGGCGCCACGCCGGTGGAAGCCTATGTGAAAGCGCGCGCGACCGACCCCGTATCGGCGTTCGGCGGCGTGGTTGCCTTCAATCGTCCGGTCGATCTGGCCGCGGCGAAAGAAATCACCTCGACCTTTGTCGAGGTCGTCATCGCGCCGGGATTCGCCGAGGATGCGCTGGCTGAACTCAAGCGTAAGAAAGACATCCGCCTCCTGGACGTGGGACCGCTGAGCAAGGCGACTGCGGAGGGATACGATCTCAAGAAGCTGGTCGGCGGATTGATCGTGCAGGATCGTGATTTGGGGGTAATCAAGGACATCAAGGCATTGGCGGTTCCGACCTCGCGCAAACCGACCGAGGAAGAATATGCCGCCTGCGCGTTTGCCTGGGTGGTTTGTAAACATGTGAAGTCGAACGCCATCATCTACGGGCGGCCGGGTGAAATCGTGGGAATCGGAGCCGGACAGATGAGCCGGGTGGACTCGGTGAAACTGGCCGTCATGAAATCCCAGTCGCCGGTGAAAGGCTGCGTGATGGCGTCGGATGCCTTTTTTCCGTTCCGTGACGGCATTGATGCGGCGGCGGAGGCCGGCATTACCTGTGTGATTCAGCCGGGCGGTTCGATTCGCGATCCTGAAGTGACGAAGGCCGTGGATGAGCATGGGATGGCGATGATACTGACGGGCATGCGCCACTTCCGCCACTGAGGGACGTTGAAACGGGCCTCCGACTGCGTTCTCGGCTCGAAAAAATCCTCAACGTAACCCAGAGGCTACGCTTCCGGTTTTTTCTCGCCTGCGGCCTTGTCGGCAGGTCCGTTTGAACGCCCTCAGGGACCTAGGTGGTTCAGATTGGAGCTGGACGAGCGCGAGGTTACCCGGCAGTTCCATCCAGCCTGGTAATGCATTGCGCGCAATTCATTCAAGTAAAGGTTGAGCTGTGAAGATTCTTGTTGTCGGTGGCGGCGGGCGTGAGCATGCCATGGTGTGGAAGATCGCCCAAAGTCCGCGGAAGCCGCAGATATTCTGTGCGCCGGGAAATGCCGGCATCGAAGGTCTCGCCACCTGTGTGCCGATCAAGGCCGATGATATCGAGGGGCTCAAGGCGTTTGCGCTCAAAGAGCAGATCGACCTCACCGTAGTCGGCCCGGAAGCGCCCTTGGCGTTGGGCATCGCGGATGAGTTTCGCAAGGCCCGACTGAAAATCTTCGGTCCGACCAGGGCCGCCGCTCGCCTGGAGTCCAGCAAGAGTTTCTCCAAAGACATCATGGCCGCCAATCGGATCCCGACCGCCGCGGCGCGCAGCTTTGAGCGCATGGACCAGGCGCTGGCTTATCTGGACGAGCAGCCGGTTCCGATTGTGGTCAAGGCCGACGGTCTCGCGCAGGGCAAGGGGGTGGTCGTGGCCACGACCCGCGAGGAGGCGAAGCAGGCTGTCCGCGATGCCATGGAAAAATCCCTGTTCGGTCAAGCCGGACATCGTGTGTTGATCGAAGAGTTCCTGGACGGCGAAGAGCTGACGCTCATGGCCTTTACCGACGGAAAGACCGTGATCCCCATGGTGGCGGCGCAGGACCACAAGCGAGTAGGAGACGGCGACAGTGGACCGAACACCGGCGGGATGGGCGCCTATGCTCCGGCGCCGATCGCCACGACCGCGCTTCGTGAGCTGGTGACGCGTCAAGTGCTTCAGCCGACGGTCGATGCGCTGGCCCGTCTGGGTTGTCCTTTTCAGGGTGTGCTCTACGCCGGCCTCATGGTCGTGAAGGGGACTCCCTATGTGCTGGAGTTTAATGCACGCATGGGGGACCCTGAAACTGAAGTCGTGCTGCCGCTCTTGAAAACCGATCTTGTCGAGGTGATGGAGGCGGTGGTCGAGCACCGTCTGGATGAATTGACGGTGGAATGGCATCCGGATACGGCCGTGTGCGTCGTGATGACGTCGCCTGGTTATCCCGGTTCCTATCCGACCGGTCTTCCCATTCAGGGGCTGCCTACTCCATCCAGTGAATCACGCGTCGCGGTGTTCCACGCCGGCACAAAGCGAGATTCGGGGCGTGTGGTGACTGCGGGCGGACGAGTCCTGGCCGTCACTGCCTGGGGGCCTTCTTTGCTCGATGCACGGGCGCAGGTGTATCACGCGGTGCCTTCGATCCTGTTTGAAGGACGCCATTATCGAACTGATATCGCGCATCGGGCCTTGCCGCACAAAATCTGATCCCAGCAGTTTTCGGCCATTATTCTATGGCTCTGATCCTTCCCTTTACCGACACAAGCCTTGATCGCATTCTGCCTGACGTCCGACAGGTGTTGGATGCGCATGGCATTGTCGCGCTGCCCACCGAAACGTATTACGGCTTGGCAGTCCGTCCGACGGATGAAACGGCGCTCCGGCATCTGATCGAGCTGAAAGGTCGTCCATCCGACAAGCCGATTCTGGTGCTTATCGGAAGCCCGGAGCAATTGCCTCGGTTGGTGCAGTCAATTCCTCGCGCCGCAGCCCTCCTGATGGAGCTGTTCTGGCCAGGGCCCCTCACCATCGTGTTTCCTGCGGAGTCTGCGTTGCCGGCGCTGTTGACGGCGGGTACCGGAACGATCGGGGTGCGGCAGTCTCCCTTGCTTCAGCTCCAGGACCTGTTGCGCCACACCGGCCCCCTGACCGGGACCAGTGCGAACCGCTCTTCAGAACCACCACTCGACAGCGCCGCGGCAGTGCAGCGCGCATTGGGCGCAGAAGTGGATCTCATTCTGGATGGAGGGCACACGCCGGGAGGTCTTCCTTCTACCATGGTGGATGCGCGCGATCGCCCGCACCTGCTTCGAGCCGGGGCCCTTCCCACGGACCTGCTCCGCGCAGCGCTTGCGCGGCAGGGTTACGAACTTTCATCATGATTTGACTCTCGGTTGTCGGTATAATTCACCCTCATGGGAGGATCACCTATGCTCATTCGTTCACGTCGTGCGGTGATGGGACTGTCCACGCTCGGGGTCGGTGCGATGCTTCTGCTGTCGGGGTGCGATTTCTGGCCGCCGGCTCTCCAGGCTCAGATCGAACAGTTGCACTCGGAAGCTCAACAGGCGGCCGCTGATAAGGCGCTGCTCCAGAATCAGCTCAACGCCGCGAACAAGGCGAAAGAGGAGCTGCAGATTCGGGTGGAAGATTTGACGCGGGTGAATAAAGAAAAGTCCGCGATGATCGCAAACCTGGAACACACGATCGCCGCCGCGAAAGAACGCGCCGCGAAAGCCACGAAGAGCAGTGCGGTCAAGCCGGCTGCAAAACCAGCCGTGAAGAAGGCCGTCAAGCCCGCCGCGAAGCCCTCGGCCAGGCCCCACAGTGTCAAGAAACCAAAACCTGCCCCGGTGAGGTAAAAACCCAGTCGCTCCTGTTGCCAGGGGTGTTCGTCCCGTCTGCATGCCGGGCTGGTACACCGTTGAAACCTTCCGTCAACGGCGGTCCCTCATAGTTCAGTTGATCTACGTACATCAGGGAGACGCGTCGGTGCTGCAACGCTGACGGCGTACCGCTTTCCCGGCGTCTGGAATCCTGGCGCTCCTCAGCCGTCGCGCCGCCGGCTTCGCTGTGGCTCCACTGGGCAGCGAGTTTCAACGGCCCGAGGAGGATGTGCAGGAAGCACGTGCTGCCGGCGCTGAAGCGCGCAGGAGGGATAACCCCCCTGGCAAGAACCTACTACGTGCTTGAGGCCGATGAGGAGCTTGAGCCTGAGGTGCTCGTGCCGGATGTGGATGTACTCGCACTCGTCGATGTCGTCGAGCCTGGAGCTGCCGCAGCGGCAGGCGCCGGCGTGGTCGGGGAACTCGTGCCTTTGTCTTCAGAGGAAGCCGGTGCTTTTGTCTTATCTGTGCTGGAAGCCGCCGGTTTCTCGGAGGTATCGCTTCCCGAGCCAGGTTTCATTTTGTCCGAATAGTCGGTGATATACCACCCGCTCCCTTTGAACATGATGGCAGGAGAAGAAATCAGCTTCATCACTTCTTTTCCGCAACGTACACATTCCTTGATGGGCTCGTCCTTAATGCCTTGCTTCACCTCGAAGCGGTGGGCACAGCTCGTACATTGATATTCATATATTGGCACGGGTCATTCCTCCTCTGGTCACATAACGTCGCGCGCTGTCCTGGTGCTCGGTGTGCCCTAATGCGCGGCGCCATCTTGTAGTAGCTTCGATTGAGCCAAAACAAGTGCTGCTCTTCAGGTCCTCTGATCTTAGGACAACCGGCGGAGAGCCGCATCGATACGGGTCAGTCCTCGCTCAATCGCTTCCATGGCGGTGGCATAGGACAGCCGAATATGAATGTCGCTGCCGAACGGTTCGCCGGGCACCACCGCCACCTGTGCTTCGTTGAGTAGATAGGTGGCCAGGTTGGCTGCGGAGCCGATCGGTTGATCCTTCCAGCGCTTGCCCAACAGGCCGCTCACATTCGGGAACGCATAAAACGCTCCCGTGGGCATGCGGCAGGTCACGCCGGGCATCTTGTTGAGACGGTCGACCATGAGGCGTCGGCGCCGGTCGAATTCCGTCACCATGGTTGCGGTAAAGGGATTCCCGAGTCGAAGCGCGGCCACTGCAGCTTTCTGTGAAATCGAACAGGGGTTCGAGGTGCTCTGGCTTTGAATGTTGGCCATGGCTGTCAGGAGCGGCTTTGGTCCTGCGGCGTACCCGATGCGCCAGCCGGTCATGGCATAGGCTTTCGAAACCCCGTTGATGACGACGGTTCGAGCCGCCACTTCCTGGCCCAAGGTGGCGATGCTGATGTGCTGCGTGCCGTCATAGAGCACTTTCTCGTAGATCTCGTCCGAGATGATCACCAGGTCGTGGCGAAGGGCTGCGGCCGCAATACCCTCGAGGGTTTTCCGGTCGTAGGTGGCGCCGGTCGGGTTACAGGGACTGTTGACGATGATGGCTTTAGTCCGTGGCGTGATGACGGCTTCCAGCGCATCCTGGCTGATCGTATAGCCGTCCTCTTCCCGCGTCTGGAGCAGCACGGGCGTGGCGTCGTTGAGCAGGGTCTGGTCCTGATAGGAGACCCAGAAGGGAACGGGGATAATCAGCTCATCGCCCGCTTCAAGAAGGGCCTCGGCGAGGTTGTAGAGCGAATGTTTGGCGCCGCAGGATACAAGGATCTGCGACTTATCGTAGTGAAGTCCTTGCTCGTCCTTCAACTTATCCGCGATCGCTCCGCGCAATTCGTCGATGCCTGACGAGGGCGTATACTTCGTGAAGCCGGCGCGAATGGCCGCTTCGGCCGCCGCCTTCACCGGTTCGGGCGTATCGAAGTCCGGTTCTCCGGATGCGAAATCGATGACATCGATCCCTTGTGCCGCCATTGACTTGGCGGTGGCGGTAATGCTGAGGGTCGGGGAGGGGACAATTCGTCCGACACGGGCTGCAAGTTTCATCCTTTGAAACTCCGAATTCGTTCTTGGAGCCTCCGAGCCACTTCGGGATGCACAAAGTCCTGGAGCGATCCGCCGTGGCTGGCGACATCCTTAATGATGGTGGAAGACAAATAGGAATATTCCTCGCTGGGCATCAGGAAGACCGTTTCGACGGTTTCCGCCAGCTTGCGATTGACGAGCGCCATCTGGAACTCATGCTCGAAATCGGAAATCGCCCGTAGGCCGCGCAGAATAGCATGGGCACCGCATTCTCGCACAAAATCCACCAGCAGCCCTTCGAAGGTGGTGACTTCCAGGTTCGGCAGATCTTTGGTCACCAGTCCCACCATCTCCAGTCGTTCCTTCAGACTGAAGAACGGGTGTTTGCCGGGGTTGGGCGCGATCGCCACAATCACCTTTTCGAACATTCGAAACCCGCGCCGGATGATGTCGCTGTGTCCATGCGTGATCGGGTCGAATGTGCCGGGATAGACGGCGATCTTCATCGGGGGTGGACTTCTTTGGCTGTGACGTGAAATCGTGTGAGCGCGGTGTCGCCGTAGTCGTACCGTTTGACCTGCGAGAGCAGGCCCATGGTCTGCGGGATTACCGCTTTCTTTCCGTGCTCGATGATCACCACGGCGTCGTCGGCCAGCCATCCGGCGTTCCATTCCTGCGCCATCGCGATGAGCTCTGAGGTCAATTGGTAGGGCGGATCGCAGAACACAATGTCGTAGGGGCCCGACCACTGGGTTGCCTGACGGAAAAACTGGCTGACCTGGCAGGCGCAGACATTGGCGGATTGTTGCAGGCCGCATTGCTCAAGGTTCGTGTTGACCAGGCGCAGGGCCTGACGATCCGCTTCCACAAAGGTCACGTGTGCCGCGCCGCGGCTCAGCGCTTCAATTCCGATCGAGCCAGTACCGGCATAGAGGTCGAGCACACGAGCTCCCGTGGTCCGTTCGCCAAGGATCGAAAAGAGGGCCTCTTTCACTCGGTCGGACGTCGGTCGAATCGCCTGTCCTCTGGGACCAAGCAACCGTCGGCCCCGATGAAGCCCTGCGATGACGCGCATGATCGTATTCGGGTGAGAGCCATTCGTCTCTGGCTAAGAAGTGAGAGACTCTAACACAGCGTTTTTGAAGGGGTCAAGAAGACGAGGTGTGCCGACGGAGGACGGAGATGGGAGCGTCGAAAAAGGTCTTCTCCCCGCCAAGGGGCGGGGAGCGCTGCAGACGTCGAGGAGGAGTGCGCGTGCTTTGACGCGTAGGAAGCGGCTCGCTATAATCGGGCGACACCAAGACTCGGTTCACGCGGGCTGAGGAGGTGGCCGAAATTCAAGGGTCGTCACACCACCACATCACACAGAGAATAGAGCAACGATCGCGCCGGACTAGCGGGTCGCGACGGGTTGAGTTTCGCGAGCGGCGAGGCTCTTTCTCCGATTCGCTGAAATCGTCCGATCGATGATGGCTCCACAGTTAATGCACTTCCAGGCGTAGAAAATGAGGAAGAAGTCTGAGAACCGTTCCAACATCATCATGCCTTTGCACTTCGGACATTCCATGTGCTCCTCCTGGGTGGTGACGTTTACAGCTGTGTCACCTCTCAAGCAAGAGCTGCACCAAAATGTAAAATGTAATTATTTCAAATTGTTATGTAATTAGACTGCCTAGCAGGAGATCGGTTAGGCGTCAAGTCTCCGGCACAAAAAGGTGCAAGCCGACATTTTTTTGTCGTAGGAAGTAGGCGATGACACCCAAAAAAGCAGGGCGAGGGATCGGAAAGTGGCCAGAGACTGAACGCCCGCGCGAGCGTTTGCTTCGTGAGGGTGCCGAAAGCCTCTCTGACGCGCAATTATTGGCCATTCTGCTGCGCGTGGGGCGGCAGGAAGCCTCCGCCGTCAAAGTCGGGATGGAAGTGCTCGAGCGTGTCGGAGGTATCTTCGGCCTCCTGCAGTGCAGCGCCGAGGAGCTCTGTGCCATTCCCGGAGTGGGCCCTGCCAAGGCTGCGCAGTTGAAAGCGGCGGTAGAAGTCGGGAAACGCGCGGTGTCTGCGCCGCTCACAACCGGGACGCGCATCAGCTCAAGCGCCGACCTGTTTAAGCATTACCACGCACGGTTGCGGGATTTGCGACACGAGATTTTCGCTGTGGTACTACTGGATGCCAAGAACCAAGTCATCCGCGACGTGACGATTTCCGAAGGCAGTCTGACCTTGAGCATCGTGCATCCGAGGGAAGTCTTTATCCCCGCCATGCGTGCGTCTGCAGCCGGAGTCATTTTCCTCCACAATCATCCCAGCGGGGACCCCACGCCAAGCCAGGACGACCGGGTGTTGACGGCTAGGCTGGTGTCTGCCGGCTCTCTCCTGGGAATTCAGGTCCTGGATCACCTCATCGTGGGGGACGGCCGCTATGTCAGTTTTGCCGACCAGGGGTGGTTGAACGGGGAAGGCGCGAGGGCATGAGCTGCGGCGACCGATTGCGCTCGCTATCTTCCCGGCAGAATTTGATCGAATGTGTTGAGAAAGGATGGCATCACCTGCACATGTCTCTCTAACAGGCCCACAGAGGCCCCGACTCATCGGAGGAGGTCATCATGAACGTTCCTCTCACCGAATCCATCAGGAATGTGGCTGTGGTATCGCATGCGGGATCGGGCAAAACCTCGTTAGTCGAAGCGCTGGCGTACTGCGCGGGCAGTCTCTCCGTTCCCGGCTCCATCTTCGCCGGAACCACGGTATCGGATTTTGAGCCGGAAGAAATCCATCGCCGAACCTCACTCAGCACCGCTGTCCTTCGTTGCTCCTATCAGGATCGAGTGCTCACACTTCTTGATACTCCTGGCTCGCCCAGCTTCATCGGTGAGATGCGATCGGCGTTGCGTGCGGCAGACGGCGTGGTGTTGGTTGTGAGCGCGGCATCGGGAGTGCGCAGCGCTCTCCAGAGGACTTGGTCGATGGTCCGTGACTCCGGTTTGCCCTGTGTCGTGTTCGTCAATGATCTGGACAAGGACGGCACGGTATTCGACAACACGGTGGACGATCTGATCAAGGAATTGGAGATGACTGCCGTTCCGCTGATCTTGCCGATGGGCAGCGGTGCGCAACTGGGTGACATCGTGGATGTGTTGCAGAATCGTGTGGTGACGTCACCGCCGGATCGTTCGCAAGCGCAGCAGGGGCCGGTGTTGCCTGAGTGGCGTGACCGGGTTGATCAAGCCAGGCGTCGCGTGACGGAAGTCGTGGCGGAGGGAGAAGAGGCCCTGCTCGAACGGTATTTGACCGATGGCGCATTGACGGAAGAGGCGTTGCTGGAGGGACTGCGGACCGCAGTCCAACGCGGGTCGCTGGTGCCCGTCGTCGGAGGATCCGCCTTGCGACACATCGGTGTGCACTCGCTCCTGCACACTCTCGTCGATCTGTTGCCCTCACCAGTCAGCCGCGCCCGGGTCGCACCGCTGCAGGGTACAGGGGTGATGGAAGACGTGGGACCGGTAAACAGGCACCCACTGCCGACCGATCCATTCTCCGCCGTCGTCTTCAAGACCCTCATCGATCCATTCATCGGCCGTCTTTCTTACGTGCGCGTCTGTTCGGGAACGCTGGAAGCGGATACCGCCATCTATAATTCCACGCGGCAGGTCAGAGAGCGAGGCGGGCATCTGTTCTCAATTTTCGGCAAGAAATACACGCCGATCACGCGTGCGATGGCCGGCGAGATCGTGGCGATCGGCAAGCTGAAGGACACGGTGACCGGGGATACGCTCTGTGATGAGCATGCGCCGATCCGATATCCCGGGATTGCGTTCCCCAGGCCGGTGGTGTCGTTTGCGATTGAGCCGAAATCGAAGACGGATATCGAAAAGGTGAGCCTGGGGCTGCATAAGTTGATCGAGGAAGATCCGAGCCTGGAGTTCGTGCGTCACATCGAGACGAAGGAGATGGTCCTGAGCGGCATGGGTCAATTGCACATCGATGTCGCATTGGAAAAACTTCACCGTAAGTATGGCGCGGACGTGATCGTGCATGCGCCGAAAATCTCCTATCGGGAAACGATTCGCAGCGTGGCTCAGGCACAGGGGAAGTATAAGAAGCAGACCGGCGGCCATGGTCAATACGGTGATTGCTGGTTGGAAGTCGGCCCGTTGCCGCGCGGGCAGGGGTTCGAGTTCGAGAATAAAATCGTCGGCGGCGCCATTCCGCGCAACTTCGTGCCGGCTGTCGAAAAGGGCGTCGTGGAGGCGCTGCATGAAGGGCCGCTTGCAGGATATCCTGCTGTCGATGTGCGGGTGACCGTCTACGATGGCTCCTACCATGTGGTGGATTCGTCCGAGTTGGCCTTCAAAATCGCCGGGTCGATGGGAGTGAAAAAAGCGCTGGAAGCCGCCCATCCGATCCTGCTCGAGCCCCTGATGACGGTTGAAGTCGAGGTGCCCGCCGAATGTGTGGGCACGGTCCTTGGCGACCTGAATGCGAGGCGAGGCCGGATCCTCCTGGTCGAGGCGAACGGTCATATTGAAATCGTCAAGGCCCTGGTGCCGCAAGCCGAGATGCTCAATTATGCCGCGTCATTAAACTCAATGACGGGAGGACAGGGGAGCTACGCGATGGAGCATGCTCACTACGAAGAGGTGCCGCGAGAGTTGGCCAGCCGGATCATTGAGGAACACAAGGTGGAGCGCCAGGGGGCCGTGGCGCATTGAACGGCGGGATCCGCCGGAAGAAAGGATCGGCGGGGTATCCCTCTTATCGATCGGCGGGTTTCAGGACGACGTAAAATGCCCGCCCTTCGCGCAAGACGCGCAAGAGAATCGTGTCGCCGCGTTTGACCTTGGAGACAGCCACCGTGAATTCTCCGACCGTGCCTGTGTCGACACGGTTGACTTCCTTGACCAGATCGCCTTCCCGCAACCCCTCGGCCTGGGCCAGACTTCCTGGTTCCACTTTTGAGATCAGCACGCCTCTGCTCTCGTTGAGTCGAAACTTCTCCGCCAGACCCGCAGTCAGGTCTTGCACGTCGATTCCCAGCTTCAAATCCGTCCTGCTCTGAGGGAGAGAGGCCGTGACCACTGCATCCCGGCGTTCGCTTAAGGCCACGTTGAGCGTGAGCCGTTTGCCGTCCCGCACGACTTCAACATGGGCGGTGGAGCCGGGGTCTAATGCGGCTACCAGTCGTGACAGTTTATTCGGCGTGTCGACGAGCGCGCCATCGACTTTGGTGATGACATCGCCGGGCTTGATACCGGCCAGCGCGGCCGGGTCCCGTTCGAATACTTCGTTCACCAGGACCCCTTCGTTCTCATCCACGCCGAATTTGTTGGCCAGGTCCGGAGTCAGCGGTTGCAGGCCGACGCCCAACCAGGCCCGCACGACCTTTCCCTTCGAGATGAGCTGGTTCATCACCTGTTTGGCCATGTTGGAGGGAATCGCAAATCCGATCCCCTGGGCAAAGTTGATGATAGCCGTGTTGATGCCGATGACGTCTCCCCGCAGATTGAAGAGCGGCCCACCGGAATTTCCTGGATTGATGGACGCGTCGGTTTGGATGAAATTTTCGTACCGTGAGAGATTGATATTTTCCCGCCCGATGCCGCTGACCACGCCGAGGGTGACCGTTCGATCCAAACCGAAGGGGTTGCCGACGGCCAGCACCCACTGACCGACTTTGACGCCCGTGGAATCACCGAACCGGGCGGCGGGGAGGGGATGGTCGGTCGTGACCTTTAGGACAGCCAGGTCGGTATCCGGATCCTTACCGACGACTTGCGCGAACAATTTTGTCTTGTCCGAAAGGCGTACCTCGACTTCGGTGGCATCACCCACCACATGGTTATTCGTAATAATGTGGCCGTTGGGATCGACGATGACGCCGGAGCCGGAACCTGTGGAGTTCGGAACCCGTTCGCCGGATCCGTCGCGCGACTTGCCCAAGGTTTGAATCGGGAAAATGCTCACGACCGACGGTTTGGCCTCCTCGGCCAAGTCTGTGATCACGGTTTGGAGTTCTTCGAGTATGCGTAACCCGGGCGACTCTTTCCGGGGGACTGCTGTGATGTCGGTGGCGGCCAGTGAGATCGCTGAAGTACCCGTCAGCCATCCGGAGAAACTGAGAGCGAGAACGAGTGCTGTTGCATGGGAAGTCTGTGTCTTCATGTTGGGCATGCTCCGGGGGGGCGAATCTCACGAACCTGGTTCAGCTTCAGAATAACAGAATCTCGAGCGGCAACGGAAGCGAGGAGGCTTAGGCCGACTTGGATGCGGCCGGTCGTTGGAAATGGGGAAGCCAGTGAGCCAGGTCGTGGCGCAGGCCGACAAGAATCACAATGTCGTCGGGCCGGAGGGTCATGGAATCAGACAGCGGGAGCAGGAATGGACCTCGAAAGACCGCCACGATGTGGGTCGTCGACGGCAGGTCGAATTCGCCGACCGGATGGCCAATGACCGG
Source organism: Nitrospira sp. (assembly GCA_024998625.1). Lineage (GTDB taxonomy): Bacteria > Nitrospirota > Nitrospiria > Nitrospirales > Nitrospiraceae > Nitrospira_A. The sequence goes on from JACOEL010000001.1 coordinate 23,008, forward strand.
TGCGCCACGGGCGACGACCACGCGTTCGATAGCCGCGTCACGCAGACCCAGTTCGCGTTGCATAGTCAACAGGTCCTCGTGGGCCAGTTCGATCTTAAGGTCACGGATATGCCGTTCGATCTGTTGCAAGGCGACCTGCTGCCCCTTGATGCGATCGGAGGAGGTGCGGATGGCAACTTCCAGCGACGGGAGTGTGGCGGGAGCGACCGACGGCATGGTGCCGGAGGGTTTGGCTCCCAACTCGGCGATGCGGCGACCGATCTGTCGATGAATGGCGTGAATCTGATTGAGAATCGTGGTGGCCTGACCGTGGAGACGCAGGACATGGACCTTGCGGTTGACGCGTTCCGCGATGGCGACAATCGTCTCGTAGAGTGCGCTGCCGGTCAGGAACAGTTCTTTGCGGAGGCGAGCCAACAGCTCAAAAGACAGCATTGCTTAAATGTCTGATAAGATCTATTATGTCAACTTGTTTGTCCGATTCGAGATTCCGTCCCACTCCACAACCGCATCAAATTGTCCTTGTGCCTCACCCAAATCAAGAGGCTGACGACACAGGCAAATCCGATAAACGTCCAGGATCGATGAAACAGCAACGCCACGATGGGAAACATGGCGAAGGCGAACAGTGCGCCGCCCGACGAATATTTCCACAGAAATACGGCGCCGACCCACAAACCCATCAGGGTCAGGCCGATCCCCGGAGCGACTCCCAAAACTGAGCCCAGCGCGGTCGCCACACCCTTTCCGCCCTTGAGTCCAAGAAAGACCGAATGGAGATGGCCGATGATCGAGGCCAGCGCGATCAAGAGAATAGCCGACTCCTGATGCAATAGCATGGTTCCGACCCAGCCGGCCAGCCAGCCTTTTCCGATGTCACCCAGCAGCGTCAGGATGCCGGCCTTTTTTCCGCTCACGCGCAGGACGTTGGTGAATCCCACGTTCCTGCTGCCGGCGCTGCGTGGATCCACAGCACCCAGCAGGCGCGACACCACGACTCCAAAAGGAATCGATCCAAGGAGATAACTGGAAAGGATGAGGAACCCGATGAGCCAGCGACTGTCCATCAATCGTTGCCCGGATAGCCGGAGACGAGCGTTGGCCGAATCGACAGGTTAGAGACCTTTCGCTCCGACCTGACGCCAGAAGCTCCAGACATATTGTGCGCCTGACACATAGCCCAGGATGAGTGACAGATACAAGGTGACAATGCCGGCCAGATGCAGATTGCCGACCGCTTCCACCACGGTCCCTTCGAGCACCAGGAGGACGATGGCAATGACCTGCAGGGCCATTTTGTACTTGCCGGTCACCTCGGCGGACATGATCAAACCTTCGGAGGCCGCGATGGCCCGGAGGCCGGTAACGGCGACTTCACGCGCAATGATGAGAATCGCCACCAGCGCGCTGACCCGATCGACCTGCACCAGCAGGATCAATGCGGACAACACGAGTAGTTTGTCGGCAATCGGGTCCAGGAGTCGTCCGAGTTTGGTGATCTGGCCAGTCTTGCGCGCCACGTATCCGTCCAACAGGTCCGTCACGGCCGCAACGATGAACACGATGGCCGCGGACAAGGCTCGCTCCGGCGTCGGATCGATGAGCAACATGACGAAGACCGGGATCAAAAGAATCCGGACGAGCGTCAGCACGTTGGGCAGATTGATGTTGCTTTCCTGCCCTGCCGACCGCATCAGTACCAGCCCGGCTTGTTTCCAGTTTTCTGCCATAAATCCTTCGACAAACCCTTCGACTCGCAGCGCGTGATGGCTTCCCTACACAATGCCGTGTTTTAACAGGTCATGCAAGTGAATGACGCCTGCCAAGCGATTCGGCCCCTCAAGGACCACCAGCGCCGTGATGGAAAACCGTTCCATCAGCGCGACGGCCGTCGTGGCCAGTTCGTCGGGTCCGATGGTTTTCGGCCGGCGGCTGGCAAGATCCCCGGCGGTCACTTTGCTGAAGTCCCCGCCTGCTTGGATGAAGCGCCGTAAATCCCCATCGGTCACGATTCCGTACAGCGCCCCTTTGGCATTGACTACCGTCGTCATCCCGAGCTTCTTTGATGTCATCTCCAGGATGGTATCCGCTCCGGACACGGTGTCGCGCACGCGCGGCAGGTGATCGCCATGCTGCATGAGGTCCCGCACTTTCACCAGTAGCCGTCGCCCTAGGGTTCCGCCGGGGTGAAACTGCGCGAAATCGTCGTGCTTGAATCCGCGTTTTTGAAGCAGCGCGACCGCCAGGGCATCACCCATGGCCAGGGTCGCGGTGGTACTGGCCGTCGGGGCCAATCCCAACGGGCAGGCTTCCTCATCGACCGATACATCCAGCGTGACATCGCTGTTTTTCGCCAGCGTCGAGGCCATTTTTCCCGTCATTCCCACGACCGGAATGTTCATGCGTTTCACGAAGGGCAGCAGTTGGAGGACTTCCTGTGTCTCTCCGCTATTGGAGATGGCGATCAACACATCCCGTCGAGCCAGCATGCCGAGGTCGCCATGGACGCCTTCCGCCGGGTGCAGGAAGAAAGATGGGGTGCCGGTGCTGGCCAAGGTCGCCGCGATTTTCTGACCGATTAGCCCGGACTTGCCCATACCGGAAATGACGACCTTGCCTTGGCATTCGTAGAGAAAGTTGACGGCCGAGGCGAACCGGTCGTCGAGGCGAGCCATCAACTCCTGTACGGCTCGCGCTTCGATCTCCAAGACACGTCTCCCCTCCCGCACGCTGGCATCCTGTTGAGGGCGTCGATGGGCGCGCTTGGGTGTGGGTGATGTTGCGGCCCCGGTTATTTTGCGGCTGCGTCCCATATACGTAGTACCCGTTCGAGAAGCGATTGGAGCGCATGCAGCGGGACCATGTTCGGTCCGTCAGACAACGCGGAATCCGGATCGGGATGCACTTCCATGAAGAACCCGTCGCAGCCGGCGCCTGCTGCCGCACTGGCCAATGGTTCCACGAATTCGCGCTGACCGCTGGATTTCGTGCCGCCTCCACCGGGGAGTTGCACGCTGTGGGTCGCGTCGAAGACCACCGGATAGCCGAACCGGCGCATGATGGGAAAGGAGCGCATGTCCACGATCAGATTATTGTAGCCGAAGGAGGAGCCTCGCTCGGTCAACACGATGCGCTGGTTCCCGCTGTCTTCCACTTTCTTCACCGCGTTGCCCATTTCCGGCGGGGACAGAAACTGTCCTTTCTTGATATTGACGACTTTGCCGGTCTTGGCAGCGGCGATCAAGAGGTCGGTCTGGCGACAGAGAAAGGCGGGAATCTGCAGGATATCCACGACGCGACCGGCCTCTGTGGCCTGCTCTTCCGAATGGACATCAGTCAACACCGGCACACCGATCTGTTGCTTGACCCTGGCGAGCACGGCCAGTCCCTTCTCCAATCCCGGTCCACGAAAGGACGTGATGGAGGTGCGATTGGCCTTGTCGAAGGATGATTTGAAAACGTAGGGCATGCCGATCGCCTTGGTGATTTCGGCAATACGTCCCGCCGTGTCCATCACGAGTTGTTCGTCCTCAATCACGCAGGGGCCCGCAATCAAAAACGGTCGATTCCCCGCCCCGATCTTAAATTGTCCGAGATCGACTTCGTACGCCATAGCTCCCAAATCTACCCGGTCTTTCTGAGATGCTCAAACAGGTTCCTCAACAAGGCCGCAGGTGATGACAAGACCGCAGGCGTAGCCTCTGGCTACGTTGAGGATTTTGTCGAACCGAGAACGAAGTTGAGAGCCTGTTTCAGCATCTCAATTTAGTGGCCGCATTTGCGTCGCAACGCCGCCCCCACAAACCCGCTGAATAACGGATGCGGGTGATGCGGCCGTGACTTATACTCAGGGTGAAACTGCGTAGCCAGGAACCAGGGGTGGTTCCGCAACTCGACGATTTCCACCAGGCGACCGTCCGGAGACAGGCCGCTCAAGATGAGTCCCTTGGCCGTCAACTGTTCGCGATAGGCATTGTTGTATTCGTATCGATGACGATGCCGTTCACGTACTTCGCTGACCCCATACATCTTCTGCGCCAGCGTCCCCTCGCCCAACTTGCAGGCATAGGCGCCGAGCCGCATGGTACCGCCCTTGTCGTTGACCGACTGTTGGTCGGACATCAGGTGAATCACCGGATGCGGGGTCTTGTCATCAAATTCCGCGCTGTTTGCACCGGCGAGGCCGGCGACATTGCGTGCAAATTCGATGGTGGCGCATTGCATGCCCAGGCAGAGGCCAAGAAACGGAATCTGATGTTCTCGTGCATATTGGATCGTGACGATCTTGCCTTCGATCCCGCGCGCGCCGAATCCGCCGGGAATGAGAATCCCGTCGGCCTCGCGGAGAATACGCTCGGTTCCCTGCCGCTCCACCTCTTCGGATTCGATCCAGTTCACGTTTACGCGGGTTTCATGATCGATGCCGCCGTGCACCAGCGCTTCCGCCAGGCTCTTATAGCATTCCTTCAAGCCGGCATATTTCCCGACCAGCGCGATCGACACCTCGTGTTTGGGATGTTTGATTTTTTGCACCATCGCATCCCACTCGCGGAGATTCGGCGGGCCGGTTTCCAGTTTGAGCTGGCGGACGATCAGTTCATCCAGTCCTTCTTTACGAAACACGATGGGCACTTCGTAGATGGTCTCGACATCCTTGGCCGTGATGACCGCATCTTTTTCCACGTTGCAAAACATGGCGATCTTCGCCTTGAGCTCCGGCGGAAGATAGCGGTCGGTGCGGCACAGGAGAATGTTCGGTTGAATGCCGATTTCACGCAACTTGTTCACGGAATGCTGCGTCGGTTTGGTTTTCAACTCGCCGGCAGCTCCGATGTAGGGCACCAGCGTGAGGTGTACATAGAGGACGTTGTCGCGTCCCACGTCGTAGGGGATCTGCCGGATGGCTTCGAGGAACGGCAGGCTTTCGATGTCGCCGACGGTGCCGCCGATCTCGACGATCGTGACGTCCATGCCTTGGGAGATTCGCATGATGCATTGCTTGATCTCATCCGTGACGTGCGGCACGACTTGCACCGTTCCGCCCAGATAATCGCCGCGCCGCTCTTTCGTAATGACGGCGTGGTAAATGCGGCCGGTGGTGTAGTTGTTCTCGCGCGTCAGAGTCAGGGATGTATATCGCTCATAGTGGCCAAGATCGAGGTCGGTTTCCGCCCCGTCCTCCGTGACGTAGACCTCTCCATGCTGGTATGGATTCATGGTGCCCGGATCGACGTTGATGTAGGGATCGAGCTTGAGGAACGTGATCTTCAGCCCGCGACTTTCCAGCAGATTGCCGATGGACGCGGAAGCCAGCCCCTTTCCGAGCGACGATACGACACCGCCGGTCACAAAAATCAGTTTGCTCATCGTGGCACCTTCTCTCGTCATGAGTGAGTGATGCCGAGTCCGGTTGCACGGCTGTGAAGTTGTTCCAGTGCGCCGGGCACGTCCTCGGGGCTATCGATGCGCAAGGAGCCGTGGGTGGTTTCCCACACGCGGATTCGCATTCCGTTTTCCAAGGCGCGCAGTTGTTCGAGTTTTTCGGCCTCTTCCAGAGTCCCTGTCGGCAAGGCAGTCAGGCGTTGCAATGTGTCCCGGGTGTAGATGTACAGGCCCAGGTGAATGAAATGCAGCCTCGGCACCGCAGCCCGTTTCGGATCGTCCCGCACCAACGGAATCGGCGCGCGAGAAAAATACAGTGCGTAGCCCTCGCGGTCGGTGGTCACCTTGACCACGCCCGGGTTGTGAAGATCCTCATTGGAATCGATCTGGCGTTTCAAGGTGCCCATCGTGGCATCGCTGGCCAAAAACGGCTCGACCAGGTCGGTGATGAGATCGGGATGGAGCAGGATCTCGTCTCCCTGCAGGTCGACGAAACAGTCGCCGGTTCGGCCGGTGGCGACTGCGGCTACGCGATCAGTGCCGGTACGATAAAGCTCCGGCATCATCACGACCTGCCCTCCAAACCGCTCGACCGCCGTTTTGATGCGCTCGTCATCCGTGGCGACCAGGACATCGGTGACCGCGCGACAGGCCTTCGCCTGTTCATAGACATGTTGGATCATCGGCTTGCCCAGCAACTCGACCAGCGGTTTGCCCGGGAATCGTGAGGATCCATACCGGGCAGGAATGACCACCGTGACCGAACGTTTCACGTCAGTTCTGTCCCAGAGCATCCGTGAGTTGCGCGGCGGTGACCGTCGCGGTGCCGATCATGCCGACGACGACTCCGGCGGCCTGATTGGCGAGTACGGCCGCGTCCCGCATGCTTGCGCCCGTCGAGAGCGCCAGTGAGAGTGTGCCGACGACGGTATCACCGGCGCCGGTGACATCATAGACCTGTCTGGCGCGTGTGGGGATATGCCAATGGTCGCCATGAGCCTGGAACACACTCATCCCGCGTTCACCCCGCGTCACCAAAACGGTTTGGCATCCCAAACGCTGACGAAGAATCGTGCCGGCTTTTGTAATCGCCTTGTCGTCCTCCCCTTGCACGCCAGCAGCCTGGGTGGCTTCGAGGTGGTTGGGGGTGATGACGGTGACACCTTTGTAATAGCTGAAATGCTCCACCTTGGGATCGACCACGATGGGAATTTTGCGCTGCCCCGCCAGTCGAGTCAACTCTGTCATGAGCGACGCCGTGACGACCCCCTTCGCATAGTCCGAGACGACCAGGCAGGAGAGCTCTTTCAAGCGCGACTCCACATACCGGAGAATGCGGCGCTGCAGCAGGGCCGAGAGTTCTGTGCGGCGTTCGACGTCATACCGAACGATCTGCTGATTGTGGGCGACCACCCTGGATTTTCGGGTCGTCGGCCGGCTTTGGTCGATGACCACACCGCCGCGGCCCTGCCGGCGCCCGCCCAGTTCTTTCAAGAGCAACCGCCCGCTTTCGTCGGCTCCGATCACGCCGCAGATATCCGCCTGCCCGCCGAGCGCGAGAATGTTGTTGAAGACGTTGGCCGCGCCGCCCAGCTTGAGGGATTCCGATTCAACGTGGACGACTGGCACGGGCGCTTCCGGAGAAATTCGGCTCACGCGTCCCCAGACGTAGTGGTCGAGGATCAAATCTCCGATCACCAGCACTTTGGCTTGCGTGAAACGCTGGACGTAGGCGCTGAGGGCGACGTGATCAAGCGTCGTGTCCTCGCCCGGTTGCTCGCTCGACGCGCCGGTCTGTCCGGTCCGCCCTACTGGATGGCTTTTCCTAACCTTTCCCATCGTACCCATTCCGTCCATGATCCTTGGCCGCTCCACGACCAGTAAATGCGAAATGCTTTGCCGCGCACTTTTTCCGTGCGGACATAGCCCCAGAAGCGACTATCGAGACTGTGGTCCCGATTGTCTCCCATCACGAAATACGCGTCTTCCGGCACCGTGACGGGGCCGAAATTGTCGCGCGGACTGATGCGCCCGTCATGCACGGGGGGATCAGTGTGTTGCGTGAAGGCATGGTCGTCGAACGGTGTCCCGTTGATGTGTACGATTTTATTCCGCACGTGAATGGTGTCGCCCGGGAGTCCGATGACGCGCTTGATAAAGTCTTTATCTTCATCTTCGGGAAACCGGAACACGATGATATCGCCGCGCTGGATCGATCTGAACGGAATGAGCGTTCGCGAGGAGTAGCAGGTGACCGGCGGAAAACCCGGCTGAATCTTGCAGTCGGTCGGCCATTGCAGGCCGTAGGACAGTTTGCTGACGAGAATATGATCACCCACCAGCAGCGTGGGAATCATCGAACCGGAGGGAATCTTGAAGGCCTGGACCACGAAGACGCGAATGGCAAAGGCGAGCAACATCGCGATGATGATCGCTTCTGCGTATTCCCGCAGGATTGACTTGTGGGCCGGCTGACCGACCGCGCCGACCGTGGGGGCATCTGTCGCTTGTTCAGATGGTGCGGGGGGCGTTACCGGTCCCGTCGTTGAGGAGCTGTCGTCGGGGCGTGGATTGGGGTCGAGACTCATTCCTCGCCCACCTTTAGGATGGCCAGGAACGCTTCTTGGGGCACTTCCACCCGTCCGACCGCTTTCATGCGTTTTTTGCCTTCTTTCTGCTTCTCCCAGAGCTTTCGTTTGCGCGAGATATCGCCGCCGTAACACTTTGCGGTGACATTCTTCTTGATGGCGCCGATCGTTTCCCGCGCGATGATCTTGTTGCCGATCGCCGCCTGGATGGCAATTTCGAACATCTGCTTAGGAATCAGCTCTTTCATTTTTTCCGCGACCTGCCGTCCGCGCTGATAGGCCCGCTCTTTATGCGTGATGAACGACAAGGCATCGACGGGCTCACCATTGAGCAGAATATCGAGGCGCACCAGTTCGGATTCCCGATACCCGAGGAGTTCATAGTCGAGCGAGGCGTACCCCTGCGTCTTCGATTTTAATTTGTCGTAGAAATCGAGGATGACTTCATTAAGCGGCAGCTCGTAGCTGATCACGACGCGGGTGGGATCCAGGTAGTGAATGCTTCGCTGGATACCGCGCCGCTCCTGACACAATTGCAGCAAGGTGCCGAGATACCGTTCCGGTGCGATCAGCGTCGCCAGGATAAACGGCTCCTCGAACGAGGCGATTGAACTAGGTTCGGGAAGTTCCGCCGGGTTGTTGAGTTCGAGCACGTCGCCTTTGGTCGTCAGGATCCGGTAGATGACGGTCGGCGCGGTGGTGATCAGCGTCAATCCGTATTCGCGCTCCAGCCGCTCCTGAATGATTTCCATGTGGAGCAGGCCGAGGAAACCGCAACGGAAACCGAACCCGAGGGCGAGCGAGGTTTCCGGCTCATAGATGAACGACGAGTCGTTCAAGCGTAACTTCAAGAGCGCATCCCGCAGATCTTCGTAGCGGGCGGTGTCCGTGGAATACAGTCCGCAAAACACGAGGGGTTTGACTTCTTTGTAGCCGGGAAAGGGCTGCTCGGTCGGGTGTGCCGCCTCGGTCAACGTGTCACCGATCTTGACGTCGGCCACTTCCTTCATGTTGGCGCAGAGGTAGCCGACCTCCCCCGTCATGAGCTGGGTGCCCTTGGTCCGTTTCGGCGTGAACTGTCCGACCTCGGTGACTTCGAAGAGTCGGTCGTTGGACATCACCTTGATCTTCATCCCGGGGCGCACGGAGCCGTCGATGATGCGGGTGAGGACGATCACACCCTGGTAATTGTCGAACCAGGAATCGAAAATCAACGCCTTGAGTGGACGATTGGGATCGCCGGAGGGCGGCGGAATACGTTTGACGATCGCCTCGAGCACTTCCGGGACACCGCGTCCTTCCTTGGCGCTCACCAGCATGGCATCGCTCGCGTCCAGGGTGAGCACATCGGAAATTTGTTGTTTCGTGCCCTCGACGTCGGCGCTGGCGAGGTCGATCTTATTGATGACCGGAATAATCGTGTGATGGTTGCCCATGGCTAGGTTGACGTTGGCGATGGTCTGCGCCTGCACTCCCTGCGTCGCGTCGACGAGCAACAGCGAGCCTTCGCAGGCCGCAAGGCTGCGCGAGACTTCGTACGTGAAGTCGACGTGACCGGGCGTATCGATCAAGTGCAGTAAATAGGTCTTCCCGTCCTGAGCCTTGTAGCGGATGGCCACGGCGTGCGCTTTAATCGTGATGCCGCGCTCACGCTCTAGGTCCATCGCATCGAGGATCTGCTCTTTCGCCTCTCGGGCAGTCACTGCGCCAGTGGCGTCGAGGAGCCGGTCAGCGAGGGTCGATTTACCGTGATCGATATGGGCGATGATCGAGAAATTTCGGATGAGACTTTGCAAATCCTGGCTCATGTTCCCCAAAATCGGTTCATTATAGTGACCGCTCCCAAGGTTGTCAAAGAAATCGCCCGTCGTTATAATCCGCGCACGGTGCGTCGTTCTCCGTCGTCGATGCGATCGTGCCACACGAGTTGTTCCGTATTCTCCCGTCATCATGAATCGACCATCCAAGCGCCTTCCACTTGTGGCCTGGGACCATGCCTATCTGTGGCATCCGTTTACGCAGATGCAGGAATGGGAGCAGGAGGAGCCCCTGATCATCCAGAAGGGCAAAGGCTCCTACCTTATCGACACCGAGGGCCGGAAGTATCTCGACGGCACGTCGTCCATCTGGGTCAATATTCACGGTCACCGGCATCCGCGATTGGATCGCGCCCTCACGACGCAGCTCGGGCAGATCGCGCATTCGACGTTCCTTGGCCTCTCTAATCCGCCGGCCATTCGACTGGCGAGGGAGCTGATCCGGATTGCGCCTAAGGGACTTCAACGGGTGTTTTATTCGGACAACGGCTCCACGGCGATCGAGGTGGCGCTGAAGATGGCGGTGCAATACTGGCAGCAGCGGCAGCCGACCGCGGGCCCCAAACATTCCTTTCTGCATTTAAAACTGGCCTATCACGGCGACACGGTCGGGGCTGTGAGCGTGGGGAACATTGAACTCTTTCACGCACGATTCAAGTCGCTCCTGTTTCCCACCCTTCAAGTCGACCCACCCTATTGTTATCGTTGTCCGCTGAGCCTGACGTATCCCGCTTGTCGCATGGCCTGCATCGATCCGCTGGAATCGCTGTTGCAGGCCCGTCATCGCGAGCTGGCCGGGGTCATTCTCGAACCGCTCGTGCAAGCAGCGGCGGGAATGCTGACCGCGCCGCCCGGATACCTCACCCGCGTGCGTGCGCTGTGCACGAAATACAATGTGTTGTTGATTGCGGATGAAGTGGCGACGGGCTTCGGCCGCACAGGGAAAATGTTCGCCTGTCAGCATGAAGGTGTGACGCCGGATCTCATGGCGATCAGCAAGGGCATGACCGGTGGATACATGCCGCTGGCAGCCACCCTGGCGACGGAGGACATTTATCGCGCCTTCTTAGGACGGTATGATGAGTGGAAAACGTTCTTCCATGGGCATAGTTACACGGGCAATCCGCTGGGCTGTGCCGTGGCCCTAGCCAACCTTGAGATCTTTCGTCGTGAGAAGACGCTCACGCACGTTCGAAAGCAGACCACACTGCTCGCGCGCCTGCTGCGTCCGATGGCCTCGTTGAGGCATGTGGGCGAGATGCGGCAATGCGGTTTGATGGTGGGAATCGAATTGGTGCAGGATCGCACGACGCGCACTTCCTATCCGCTGGAAATGCGTATCGGCCATCGCGTGGCCCAGGCCTGCCGGAAAGGGGGGCTCCTGATGAGACCCCTCGGCAACGTCATCGCACTGGTCCCTCCCCTCTCCACCAGCCCTCGGGAGTTGACAAAAATGGTGGCAATTTTGCACAGGGCCATCGTCGACGTGACCGAAGACAGCGCATCGCTGTCGTAGAACGTCCTGTCATTGCGGCTGATTCCTGTCTGCTGGAACGCGGCGTCATGCGTTCACCGATGAACATTCCTCGACAGTGTTTGTGCACCCCCGCCGGCGCCTGGGCGGCTGAGAATCGAGTGCTACACTTGATTTCATGCTGTGCCACGACATCCTCTCGACGGATTTTTCGGCATGATACGCCGTCTGATGTCGTGGGGCTGGTTCCTCCTTCTGGCCCTCCCGTTGACGGCTCAGGCGGAGGAATCCCAGCAATCGGAGCTCCTCCTGCAACGGATTCAGTTCGCGGACACCGCTCGCGAGTCCGGTGCATCGGCGATTCCCTTTTCGATTGCGTCTCCTGTGCTGCACGCCTCTTTCCACACCACCTCCTTTGCGCCGCCGACTGCGTCGACGCGTTTGAAAGACCTGGTTCCTGATTCAGAACGGCCGCAGACGAAAGGCGTGGTGGCGGCGTCGACATTCTTCAAGGGGCAGCTCACGACGGAAGGCGAAGTGGCCAACAACGCGACGAACGATGCGGGTATTCCCTCTCGCATCGAACAGCGGGATGACGGGACCAAACGGATGGTGCGCATGGCCCTGACAGGTGCGAACGGTCAGTTTCGCTACGGCATCAACTACCGGTCGGCCGGCAAGGCGTTTTTTAACTCACCCGATCAGACAGTGCGGGAAATGTGGGGCGAATGGGGGATGGGGATTGTCAAGCTGCGAAGTTCGTCCGGTCAAACCTGGAATAATGTGGACCTGGATCCTACCCGGGCTCGGATTCAACAGACCTTCAATCGCCTCAGTCTCGCGGTGGCCAAGCCGGCTTGGGCGGAACTCAGTCTGACCTACACACGTAGCGCTCTCGCGAGCAGTTTCGATCCCACGGGTACCATTCCGCAACGGAGTCAGAGCAACAGTATGGAAGCCGCACTCTCCTATACGGGGCTCAGGTGGAACGCGCGGCTCTCATCGAGCTATATCCTGACGAACGACGAGACGCGAGGGGGCTCCCAATCGACCACCTTTGCCCAGACCCTGGTGGCGACCTATCGGCCTATGAACACCCTGACCCTTGCTCCGACGCTGAGCTACCGGTCAGAGACCCAGAGCTGGTCCGGCGCAAGGATTCAGACACCCATGGCGTCCCTGTCGTTGCTGTACAAACAGAGTCAGCGGCTATTGGTTAGTGCGATGGGAGGCTATACGAGCACCACTTCGAGCGATGGACTGATCGATACGAACAGCATCGTGGGCAAGGGAATGTTTGCGTTGCGCCTGGCCCCGATCTACGGCCACCCGACGACGATATCTTTGGAAGCCGCCTATACCAACACGACCAATCGGACTGTGGCAGGGTTCGATACCGAGGATCTCTCCGGGCTCGTGCGTATCCTGGTGGCCTCTCTGTAGCCCTCTCTCCGAAGTCCGGCTTCGTTACGCTCCACCGGCTGAGGTGTCACCAGCCGCAAGGTGGTTGATGGTCGAGGGTGTGAGTAGAATTCGTTCTCCGGTCGTCAGCCCCTCCCGAATCGTCACCCGATTATCGATCACGCTGTCGATATTGATGGCGCGTTCCTCAAGGCGGCCGGCGTCATGTTGCACCACCACCCACTGTTTGCCGGAATGTTCAAGGATTGCCTGTTTCGGAATGACGATTTTCGGGCGCATAGTGTGGCCGGCGATGGTCATTCGTGCGAACATTTCAGGCTTCAGGCGACGATCCACGTTCGAGACGGACGCGCGAATTTTAATGGTGCGCGTGGCCGGATCGACCACATCGCCGATCACGCTGATCGTGGCGGGAAACTCGATGCCCGGGTAGGCCTCGACGGTCATGGGCGCGACCGCTCCGACACGAATCCCGGAGAGGTCGTGTTGATACACGTCCGCGACCACCTGCAACCGGTCGAGATTGGCGACGGTAAACAACGGGGTGTCCGTGGCGGGCCCTACAATTTGTCCCGGCGTCACATTGCGCTCGACCACGGTTCCCGTCAACGGGCTGCGCAATTCGAACCGTGATGTGATCTGTTGTTGCGCAAGCGGTTTGCTGAGTTCAGCCGCCGGCACCCGCAGAGACAGGAGCCGGCCTTTGGCCTGCTTGAATTCAGCCCGTTCCCGGTTCAGATCGTTCGTTGCATGTTCCAGATCCTTCAGGGACATGGCTTGGGCGTCATACAGGTCCTTCGTCAACTCGTAGTTGCGTTCAGCCAGTCCCAGCTCGGAAATCTCTTCGACATAGGCGGCATAGGCGGTGGCGATATCGGCCGCATCGATCACCATCAAGACATCGCCGGCTTTGACGGCTTGGCCGAGTTTCGCCCGGACATCCAGCACTGGTCCATGAAGGGGGGAAGAAATCCTGGAAAACCCATCCTCGGCATAGGTCACCCTGGCCGACAACGTCAAAGCCGGAAGCGAGGGCGGGGTTTCAATGAGCATCGTTTGAACATCAGGTTGGCGGCTGGCGACGACCGGCGGTTGAACGGTTTTTGACGACGGTGCGGGCGGGTCGGGACGCGTACAGCCAGCCGACGTCAGGCCGACAAGAATGAGCGACAGTAGGCAGAGAAATTGTTTCATGGCATTCCGTTCTCGCTGGTCCCGTATCGGTCGTTCTGCCGCAGAAGCCAAGCGCGTGGCAGGAGCAGACATCGCCTGGTCGGCTTGAGAGGGCCTGCCCGTGCAGATTCACTCATGATTCCTCGATGCATGTTGCTGAAGGGCAGGAAGCGACCGGCTAGGACGAAGGGGAACGTTGCGATCCGAACGGTCTGCGGGCAGATACGCAAGAAGATCAGCATGTTCCGGGAAGACCAATTCATTCGTCCCGGCCTACTCGCCAACTGTGTCATTAAAACATCGACGTCTTTTGCCTGTCAATCGAGACGAGCGCATGTCCGGCGGGATGTGCTGTTCCGGTAACCGGCGAGTGACGCATTCAGCAGAGTTCGATCCGTTGGCCGCGTTCGACCTTCAAGCGGTCAGCCGCGCGTCCTTCCTTCAGGAATATTTCCACATATCCGTTACTGTTGATCAGGGCCTGAGGGGCATCGGGCGAACCCTCCGCATAACTTCGCACCAATCCGTCGATTGTGATCCCGCCGATGCGGATGTAGGGCTCGGCGCGTTTGGTCAGACCACGCACTTCCTTGAGGTGGTAGGCCGTGAGATTCGAGATGAGATTGCCGAAACGATCGATATAAAGAATCTGTCCCGCCATCACATGTTTGTCCCAGGCCGGTTCCGCAGTCGGCAGGCGTTCGTAGTTCGGCACGAGTCGCCCGAACGAGCCGATCGGTTGGCCCTTGGTCAACCAGGCAGCTGCCGGCGCGAAGAGATCGCGCCCATCGAACGTCGCCCCGTCGGAGTCCAATCGATACTGACGGTTTTCGATCTGCCGCACTTCGACGCCCTGTTCTTCCTCGTAGATATGCGTGAACAGGCCGTTGTCCGGCCCGATGAAGACATAGCGCGACGACGACACGAGCAGCGGCCGCCTAGTGCCGCCGACGCCGGGATCCACGACGGCCACATGGATCGTTCCGTCCGGGAAATAGCGATAGCAGGATTTGAGAAGGTACGCGGCCTCCGCCACATCGTGCGGTGTGACGTGATGAGAGAGATCCACGATCCGGGCCTGCGGATTGATATTGAGGATGACGCCCTTCATGCTGGCGACGAAATAGTCGCGTTCGCCGAAATCCGTCAGGAGCGTGATGAGCGGGATCGTTACCGGCATGGCGCAGACAAGACCTGAATGCCCGAAGGCCGTCCAGCAGAGGTGAGAGACTCTGAGTCGGTGCTCGTCGACATCGGCGCCTAGAGTTCCTCGAACCGAATTTCCATCACTTCGTACTCGACGACCTTCGCGGGCGTGGTCACTTCCACCACGTCTCCTACCCGCTTCCCGATGAGGGCGCGCCCGACCGGCGATTGGACGGAGATGCGGGAGAATTTCAAATCGGCCTCATCCTGCCCCACCAGGGTATATTGCTTCTTGGCTTGTGCTTCCTGCTCGATCAGTACCACGGTGGCGCCGAACACGACCGTCTCGCTGGTGCGCCCCGCAATGTCGATGATCCGGCAGTCGGCCAGTTTGCCCTTCAGCTCGGCCAACCGTGCTTCGATAAAACCCTGGCGTTCCTTGGCCGCATCGTATTCGGCGTTTTCGCTCAGATCGCCATGTGCGCGCGCTTCCGCAATGGCCTCGATTACCCGCGGTCGCTCGACCTTGTGCAGCCGGTCCAATTCGGCTTTCAGCGCTTCGTATCCTTTTCTCGTGATCGGTGTCGGCATATCTTCCCCCCGATGACCATTGAAACCGGTTTTTCTTATTGCGTGTCGGTGGTCTTTCCGGTCGCCCCGCATCCAGGAAGGCAGCTGACTTTCGACAGCCCGCCTGGAACCTGTTGTCAATTGCCTGTTTGTACGCGGCGTCGCTCAATGCATCCGGTGATACTCCTGCAAGGCTCGAATGGCAAGCCCCTTTTTCAACAAGGCTTCGATCCCCATCACCGCAGCTAGTGCACCCCGCATGGTGGTGTAGTACGGCACGCCTTTGTGCAGAGCCTCGCGTCGAATGGACAACGAGTCGGTCTGAGCCGAAGCGGTGCGCACGGTATTGACCACCAATGCCACCTCGCCGTTTTTGATATGATCGACGATGTGCGGGCGGCCCTCCTGGACCTTGTTGACGACGTCCACGCACATCCCCTGTTCGCTCAGGTAGAGCGCGGTGCCTGAAGTCGCCGTGATACGGAACCCTAGCGCGACAAGCCGCCGGGCGACATCGAAGGCCCCTGCCCGGTCTTCGCTCTTCACGCTGATGAAGGCGGTGCCGGAGGTCGGCAGAATGGCGCCAGCGCCGGCCTGGGATTTGACGAAGGCCCATCCGAAGTCGCTGTCGATCCCCATGACTTCTCCGGTGGATTTCATTTCTGGGCCCAGGAGCACATCCACGCCTGCGAACTTCGTGAATGGGAACACGGCTTCCTTCACCGAAAGATGTGTCGGCGTCGGAGCGGTGGTGAAGTTCAGCTGTTGCAGCGACTTGCCGACCATGACCTTCATCGCCAATTTGGCGAGCGGAACGCCGATGGCCTTGCTGACGAAGGGCACGGTCCGCGATCCGCGCGGGTTGACCTCCAGGACATAAATCGTCTGATCCTTCACGGCGAATTGCGCATTCATGAGACCGATGACACCGAGTTCCAAGGCGAGCGCCGTCATTTGCCGTCGGATCTCCTCGATGATCGTCGCATCCAGTGTGTAGGGAGGCAGCGAACAGGCCGAGTCGCCCGAGTGGACTCCCGCTTCCTCGATGTGTTCCATGATACCGGCGACGACCACGGTCGTCCCGTCGGAAATGGCATCGGCGTCAATTTCGATGGCATCGCGCAAGTACTGATCGATCAGCACCGGGTGTTTTTCCGATGCCTTGACTGCCGTGCTCATGTAGTGGAGCAGTCCCGCTTCGTCGTATACGATTTGCATCGACCGTCCGCCGAGCACATACGATGGCCGCACTATCACGGGATAGGTAATCTCGGCGGCGATCCTCAAGGCTTCTTCGACGGAATGGGCCATTCCGCTTTCGGCCTGACGTAATCTGAGTTTGTCGAGTAACTCACGGAAACGGGCGCGATCTTCCGCGCGGTCGATCGCATCCGGACTGGTACCGAGAATCCTGACACCTGCGCGGGACAGGGAGAGCGCCAGTTTCAAGGGCGTCTGTCCTCCGAATTGCAGCACCACACCCATCGGTTGTTCCCGTTCCACGATATTGAGCACGTCTTCTTCCGTCAACGGTTCGAAGTAGAGCCGGTCGGAGGTATCATAGTCCGTGCTGACCGTTTCCGGATTGCAGTTGACCATGATGGTTTCAATCTGCTCTTCCCGAAGTGCCATGGCCGCGTGCACACAGCAGTAGTCGAACTCGATCCCCTGCCCGATCCGGTTCGGTCCGCCGCCGAGAATGACGACTTTCTTTTTGTCGGTCGGCCGGGCTTCACATTCCCGCTCGTAGGTCGAGTAGAGATACGGCGTATGGGCTTCAAATTCGGCCGCACAGGTATCGACCCGCTTGTAGGTCACACTTCGAGGCTGAGCTCCTTGGCTCAATGCCAGCCGCCAGCCGCGAACGGTCTGTTGTTCCACTCCCAGGAGTTGAGCCAGGCGTGGGTCGGAGAATCCCAGTTCCTTCGCCTGGATCAGGAGATCCGGTTGCAGGCCTGTGGCGCCGAGTGTCGCTCGTTCCGCGACGAGTCGCGATTCGAATTCGATCAGTTCCCGAATCTGTTGCAGAAACCAGGGATCGATCTTGGTGAGTGCGAATAATTCTTGATTCGGCATGCCGAGCCGCATGCCGTCGGCCAGCCGCCAAAGCCGGTCTGGTAGCGGTGTGCGGACTGCCTTGCGGACCTGCTCCATAGCCTCTTCCCGGTCGAGACCGGGTGGCACCGCAAGATCCAGTCCCATCTTCGAGCTGAATCCGAACTGATCGACTTCCATGGACCGAATCGCTTTCTGCAGCGATTCTTTGAAGGTTCGTCCGATGGCCATGACCTCGCCCACCGACTTCATCTGTGTGGTCAGCGTGGGGTCGGCTCCGGGGAACTTCTGAAAGGCAAAGCGCGGAATCTTGACGACGATGTAGTCGATGGTCGGCTCGAACGAGGCTTTCGTCACCCCGGTAATGTCGTTCGGGATTTCGTCGAGAGTGTAGCCGACGGCCAGCTTGGCCGCGATCTTGGCGATGGGAAATCCCGTGGCTTTCGACGCCAGGGCCGAGCTTCTGGAGACGCGCGGATTCATCTCGATGACGACCATTTCTCCGTTGGCGGGGTTCATGCCGAATTGGATGTTGGCTCCGCCAGTGTCGACGCCGATCTCACGAATGATCCGCACGGCCGCATCGCGCAGCATTTGATATTCTTTGTCGGTCAGGGTGAGTGCCGGGGCTACCGTAATACTATCGCCGGTGTGCACCCCCATCGGATCGAGATTCTCGATCGGGCAGATGATGACCACGTTGTCCTTCATGTCGCGCATCACTTCCAGTTCGAACTCTTTCCATCCGATGACGGACTGCTCGATGAGCACCTGGCGAACCGGACTCATGGACAGGCCCCATTCCACCTGCGTCCTGAATTCTTCGATGTTGTAGGCAATGTTGCCTCCGGTGCCGCCCATCGTAAAGGAAGGCCGGACGATTGCGGGAAACTGAATGCGTTTGACCTGTTCTTCTGCTTCCCACAAAGACGTCGCCACGCCGCTGTCGGGCACGCGCAGGCCGATTTTCCACATGGCCTGCCGGAACGCATCGCGATCCTCGGCCTTATGGATAGCCGCGATCGACGCGCCGATCAACCTGACGCCGTATTTTTCGAGGACCCCGCGCTTGGCCAAACCGATGGCGGTGTTCAGCGCCGTCTGTCCACCCATGGTGGGCAGGAGCGCATCGGGCCGTTCGCACTCGATGACCTTTTCGACCACGTCGAGCGTGATTGGTTCGATATACGTGCGGTCCGCAAAATCCGGGTCGGTCATGATCGTCGCCGGATTGCTGTTGATCAGGATCACGCGGTAGCCCTCTTCCTTGAGGGCCTTGCAGGCCTGCGTGCCGGAATAGTCGAATTCGCACGCCTGCCCGATGACGATGGGGCCGGAGCCGATCAAAAGAATGGAGCGGATGTCTGTCCGTCGTGGCACAATTGACCTCAACTCAAGAAGTTAGCCGGTCGGCAGAGGCGCCTCGGGCATGGGCCCCACCGGTGGCCGGTAGGGTTGGATCGGCCCGAACGGGATCGCCGGGGCCTTTCCTGCGGGATGATAGTGTTTCATCGCGTCCGGGATCCAGGCCTCGATCTGATTGATACGAGTCACATCGGACGGATGGGTCGAGAGAAATTCCGGAATGGCCTGCTGCGAGCGGAAACAGAGTTTATTGATCATGGCGCGCGGACAGCCGCTCATGCGTTCCCAGAAGGCGACCGCTTCGCGCGGGTCGTATCCGGCCTCGGCCATCAAGCGCAGGCCGATGAAATCCGCTTCCGATTCCTGCCGACGGTCGAAAGGCAATGAGACTCCGATACCGTAGACGGTCATGGCCGCCATGGCCGCATCCGGGCGACCCGCTGCCGCGCCGGCGCCCAGGGCCGCCAATTGTCCGATCTGTTCGAGCACACTGCGACTCATCCGTTCCGCTCCGTGGCGCTGCAGGGCATGCGCAACCTCATGACCCATGACGGTCGCCAACCCGTCTTCAGTTTTCGTGACCTTCAAAATTCCGGTGAACACCGCCACCTTGCCGCCGGGAAGCGCGAAGGCGTTGATCGTGCGATCGTCCTGAATGACCGCGAATTCCCACTGATACTCAGGCTTATTGGCCGCCTTGGCGATGCGATTCCCGACCCGGTGCACCATTTCGTTGAGCTCCGGATTTTCGCTCAAGGGAGCCTGCCGGAGCACTTCTCGAAAAGCCGAGAGGCCCATCGCCATTTCTTTTTCTTCCGAAATATAGATGAACTGTTCCCGCGCGGTGCCGGGCGCCCGCTGGCACCCAGCAAGCGACTGTACCAGGCCTGCCGCCGCGCCGAGCCCCACTGTCGTCGAGAGGAGATAGGCGGCGCGGATTCCCAGGGCCAAGGCCGCCCGTCTTCCCATCGGGGTGTTGAGTATGCGGTCGATTGAATGTCGGTCTGATGGACGCATCATGTCCACTCCATTCAATCAGCACCAGGCGCGGGATGCAACTCACCGCCTCAAGGCATCCACAGATACATGAACTGCGGAGACCCGCCTCGCACGACCGAGAGCACATCGATGTTCGCCAGGCTGGCCAGGCTCGGCGCCGGCGCGACCAATCTCGAGTAGACATTGTTCTGGTATTCGCCCGGTCTGCGATAGGTCACCACTCGCGCTTCTGTGAGGCCGGCTTTTTTCTTCGCCAGCTCGATGGCATCATCGAGATACCCGATGTCATCCACCAGCCCGGAAGCTTTCGCCTGCTCGCCGGAATAAATCCGGCCGTCGGCCAGCTTCCTGATGGTCTCGCCGTTCATGTTCGGGCGACCGTCCTGCACGACCTGGAGGAATCGCTGATAAAAGCCGTCGATGACGCCTTGGAAAATCGCGCGTTCCTCCGGCAGCATCGCCCGGAAGGGCGAGCCCATATCCTTACGCGGTCCGGAGGTGACGGCATTGGTCTCTACGCCGACCTTTTCGAGCAGCCCTCTGGCGTTGACGGTCAACATGATGACGCCGATGCTGCCGGTGACGGTCGACGGATGAGCGAGCACGGTATCGGCTGCGGCCGCGATGTAGTACCCGCCGGAGGCGCCCACATCCATGATGGAGGCCACAATCGGAATCTTCCGGCTGGTCTTGAACGACTTGAGTTCGTGATAAATGATGTCGGAGGCTGTGACGGTGCCGCCCGGACTGTTGATCCGGAGCACGACGGCCTTGATGCGCTCATCCTTCGTGGCCCGCTCCAGCTCTTCTTTCACGGTCGCGAGCATGCCGGGCGAAGAATAAAACCCGTCCTTATTTTCGGAGCTGATCACACCCGACACGTCCATCAGCAGAACTTTGTCTTTGCCCGTCCCGCTGACTTTATGTTCCTCAAGCGCGCCCGGTCCCGGCGGCAGATTGATCGTGACACAGGCGGCCTGTATGAGAGCCAGGACAAGCACGGCAACACCAGTACAGAGATGCCACAGGCTGAGGGCCTTTCCGCGCTTGCGGTTCGTGACGAGGCGGCGGACATGCGGCTTGGCATTCGGCTGCAGATCGTTTGCCACACTAGACAGGTCAACGTCGGGCAGGCTCCTATGCATGGTGTGTCTCCATCAATGCGACAAATTGTTCAAAGAGATAGGCCGAGTCGTGCGGCCCCGGTGCCGCTTCAGGGTGATATTGGACGGAGAAAACCGGGCGGTCCAGACACATCATGCCTTCGACGGATCCGTCGTTGAGACTGGTATGGGTCAACTGCACGCGCCCGAACGGCGTGTCTACAATCGGCATGTCCTGTCCTTGCGCCGGTGCCCCGATCGGGAAGCGTACGGCGAAGTTATGGTTCTGCGAGGTGATCTCGACCTTCCTTGTCCGGAGGTCGATGACCGGGTGATTGGCGCCATGGTGGCCGAACTTCAGTTTGTAGGTGGAGAAGCCAAGCGCCAGGCCGAGCAATTGATGGCCTAAACAGATGCCGAAAATCGGTAACCGGCCGATCAGTTCCCGAAGCGCGTTCATGGCATAGGGCACCCCCTCCGGGTCCCCTGGGCCGTTCGAGAGGAACAATCCCTGAGGATTGAGGGCCAGCACGTCCTTCGCCGGGGTGGACGCGGGCACCACGGTGACCTTGCAGCCGACATCGACGAGCCGCCGGAGAATGTTCTGTTTGACGCCGAAATCATAGGCCACCACACGCCAGGTTTTTCGTGCTGCCTGCGCGGCGCCGGGCGTGAGCAGCGTCAGCTTCGGCGCCCAGTCGCCGGTTCCGGCTGTCCAGGTGTAGCGCCGGTCGCAGGTCACGGTCGCGGCCAGATCCCGTCCGATGATGCTCGGCGCCTTCCGCGCCTTGTCTGCGAGGCGACGCGGATCGAGATCGATGTGGGAAATCACGCCTGGCTGGGCGCCCTTCTCCCGCAGATGTGTGGTGAGGGCTCTGGTGTCGACGCCTTCGATCGCCACGATGTTCGCGGCCTGCAAATATTCCTGAAGCGCGGCCTTGCTGCGCCAATTGCTCGCCAGCCGGCTGGACTCCTTGACGACGAATCCTTCCGCCCAGATCCGGGTGGACTCGATGTCTTCCGGCGTGACACCGTAGTTGCCGATATGCGGGCAGGTCATGGTCACGATCTGTCCACGATAGGAGGGATCGGTCAACACTTCCTGATAGCCGGTCATGGCCGTGTTGAACACGACTTCGCCGCCGGTCTCACCTTCTGCTCCGAGGGCCCGTCCTTCGAACCAGGTTCCGTCGGCGAGCGCAAGAATCGCTTTCTTCAAGATGACTCCTTATCGAGGGACCCAGGATCGTACGCGCACGGTCAGCAGCGCGATTCCGAGTCCGACATTCACGATATACAAGGCCCGTACCGGTTTGTGCAGTTGAAAGAATGCTTCGAACGCCGCTTTCCGCGCCTCATCTCCTTTGGAGGCAAAGGCCTGCGCCTGCAGAGCCGCTGCCTGGGGATGCAGCACAAACGTGATGACTCCCGCGGTGAGGAGCATGGCTCCAAGCAACAGCCATTCGGTTCTGGTGATCTCGCCATCCGCGAGGCCCCTCTGGAGCAGCCAGGCACGCCACAGGACTCCCGAGGTCAAGATCAGCGCTGATCCGAGCACTAGACGGTTGTACCCGTCGAAGGCGCGGGTCAGAAAAAAGCCGCCGGTGTCCTGTCCACCGAACGTATTGAACACGGCCGGGATGACGGCGGCAACGAGCACCAAGAGACCGCCGATCCAGACCGCCAGGGCCAGCAACTCACAGGTAATACAGGCGATCAGTCCTTGGCGCACCGTCTCGAATCCCTATGCCTGTCGCTCTGAGCGATCGAGTTCGAACACGACGCGACCGGAGACGATGGTGGTCGTCACCCGTCCCTTCACCTTCCAGCCGGCGAATGGTGTGTTGCGGCTCTTGGAACGAAACCGTGCCGGGTCCACGTGCCATTCGCTGTTCGGATCGACGATGGCGACGTCGGCCGGCGCGCCGATCGCCAGAGTTCCGGCATTGAGACTGAACGCTTTGGCCGGCGCGGTTGCAAGTTTGTCTACCGCGGCTTCGAGCGTGAGCACCCCGTCATCCACCAGCGCCAGCGTCAGCGGCAGGGCGGTTTCCAGGCCCACGATGCCGAAGGGCGCTTCGGTGAACTCCTGTTGCTTCTCTTGGGTCGCATGCGGGGCATGGTCGGTCGCGATCACGTCGATGGTTCCGTCGCGGAGTCCTTCCTTGATCGCCTGAACGTCCTGCATAGTCCTCAGCGGAGGATTCATCTTCGCGTGGGTGTTGTACCCGCGTGTCAGTTCTTCGGTCAGGGTGAAGTGATGCGGACAAGCTTCAGCCGTCACCTTGAGACCGCGTGCCTTAGCCTCCCGCACCATACGCACCGAGCCGGCGGTGCTGATGTGTGCGAGATGGAGGCGGGCGCCGGTCAGTTCAGCCAGCGAGACATTGCGGGCCACCATCACATCTTCCGCCGCGGAGGGAATACCTGGCAGGCCGAGCTCGGTTGAGACCAACCCCTCGTTCATACAGCCGCCTTCGGACAGGTGCAGATCTTCGCAGTGGTCGACGACCGGCACATCGAACGCGCGCGCATATTCCATGGCGCGTCGCATCACCAGGCTGTTCATCACCGGCTTCCCATCGTCGGAGATCGCCACGCAGCCGGCGCGGCGCAGATCGCCGATTTCCGCCAATTCTTTACCTTCTGATTTTTTTGTGATGGCGCCGATTGGATAGAGGTGGGCGTTACCCGCTGCCTTCGCGCGCTCGAGCATGAATTCGGTGACGGCCTGATTGTCGTTGACGGGATTGGTGTTGGGCATCGCGCAGACGGTGGTGAATCCACCCGCGACGGCCGCAGCCGTACCCGATTCAATGGTTTCTTTATACTCGAATCCCGGTTCGCGGAAATGCACGTGGAGATCCACGAAGCCCGGAAGCACCAGTTGGCCCCTGGCTTGAATGACTGTTGCGCCGGCCGGAGCTTTAAGAGCTGGTCCGACTGCCGAGATTGTGCCGTTTTCGATCAGGACATCTGCCACGCCGTTCACGCGTCCTGGATCGATCACATGACCGCCTTGAATCAGTAGTGTCATCGTTCACTCACGAAAGCAAAAGGTAAAAGGATTCACTCGGTCGTCTCGTCCCGCTCAGCCGGCTCCCGACATGAGATACAAAATGCCCATGCGCACGGCCACGCCGTTCGCCACCTGATCCAGAATTACTGACGAGAGACTGTCCGCCACGTCGGGCGCGATTTCCACCCCTCGGTTGATGGGGCCCGGATGCATGACGATGGCGCCGGGCTCGGCCAGCTTCACGCGCTCGCCGGTCAATCCATAGTGTCGGGCATATTCCCGGATGGTCGGAAACAACGCGCGGCCCTGTCGTTCCAGTTGGAGCCGCAACATCATGATCACGTGGGCGCCTCGCAGCGCTTCGTCCAGGTTGTGGTACACCTGCACTCCGAGTTGACCGATCTGCAAGGGGATCATGGTCGGCGGTCCGACGACCCGCACTTCCGCCCCGAGTTTCGTCAGGGCAAAAATGTTCGAGCGAGCGACGCGGCTATGCGCCACATCGCCGACAATTGCGACGCGCAATCCGGCGAAGCCCATTCGCCGGCTGCGGATCGTGTACAGGTCGAGCAGAGCCTGTGTCGGATGTTCATGCCATCCGTCCCCGGCATTAATGACCGAAGACTTGACGCCCCGCGCCAGCGTCTCTGCCGCGCCGGCCGAGGAGTGTCGCAGGACGATGATATCGGCCTGCATGGCTTCGATGTTCCGGGCCGTATCCAAGAGCGTCTCGCCCTTCACCACGCTGCTGGAAGAGGGGGAAAAATTGATCACATCGGCGCTGAGCCGCTTGGCGGCCAATTCAAACGACGTTCTGGTTCTCGTGCTCGGCTCGAAGAAGAGGTTGACGACCGTCTTGCCTCGTAACGCCGGCACTTTTTTGATCTCGCGGCCGGAGACTTCCTTGAAGGAATCTGCGGTTTCCAGGATCAACGTGATATCGTCCGCCGACAGGTTGGTCAGGCTGAGCAGGTCTTTCCGTTTGAGCCCCACGACAATGTCTCCGGTTACGCCCTGAGGATGACCACGCGATCCTCGTCCCCGTTTTCTTCGAGATGGACCTCAATGGCCTCTTCGCGCGAGGTGGGAATATTCTTGCCGATATAATTGGCTTTGATCGGCAGTTGCCGATGGCCGCGATCGACCAGCACCGCCAGCTGAATTTCCGCCGGTCGTCCCAGGTCGATCAGGCTGTCCATGGCGGCGCGAATGGTGCGGCCGGTGAAGAGCACATCGTCCACGAGGACCACTTTAAGGTCGGAAATTTTAAACGGCACCGAGGTCTTGCGGAGGATCGGTTGATCCTTTCGGAGCGACAGATCGTCCCGATAGAGCGTAATATCCAATTCGCCGATCGGAATCTGGGTGCCCTCGATGTCATGGATGCGCCGTACGAGACGATGCGCCAGGTGCACGCCCCCGGTCCGGATGCCCACCAAGGCCAGGTCCTTGATGCCCTTGTTGCGTTCGAGAATTTCATGCGCGATGCGGGTCACGGCGCGGGCGATATCGCCGGCGTCCATCACCACACGCTCCTGTCGATTGCCTGTTGTGTGTTCGCTAGTCATAGGTGATTCAGCCTGGGGGGGCATAAAAAAACCTTCCCACCGGTTTGGATGAGAAGGTGCGGGCTGTCGGACGGCTGGCTGCCGTGTCGTGTGGTCATGATTTCCTTACCCACCTCACAGGATGAGCGTTAAAGGCGAGCCGATCTTAACGAGTTGCCCCTACCGTGTCAAGAATTCTATGTGCCGAAGAGCCGGCCTTTCACGACGATGCTTTCATTGACTCCCTGCATCCCATTTGTTAGCTTCGTGCCGTGAGAGGCGGTCCGTCTCTCGATGATCATTCAGTCACCCGGAAATTATCAGCTCCCATCCTGAAAGGATCGCGCATGACTGCCTCTACCGCCACGCCTGACCTCCTGACCGCGTTAGCCAACAAGGCGACGCACCTTCGCATGGACAGTGTGAAGGCGACGACTGAAGCCGGCAGCGGACATCCCTCCAGCTGTTGTTCCGCCGCAGACATCGTCTCGGTCCTGTTTTTTTCAGTGATGCGATATGACCCGAAGAATCCGAAATTGCCCAATAGTGATCGATTCGTCCTGTCCAAAGGCCACGCGGCCCCCCTGCTCTATGCGGCTTGGGCGGAAGCTGGGCTGTTTCCCACATCGGAACTGCTCAAATTGCGCACCCTTGGATCCGATCTCGAAGGTCATCCGACTCCCCGCCTGTCTTTTGTGGACATGGCGACCGGCTCGCTGGGGCAAGGCTTGCCGGCCGGCGTGGGTCTCGCGTTCAATGCTAAATCGATCGACAAGGTCGACTACCGGACGTACGTGTTGATGGGCGATGGCGAATCCGTCGAAGGCTCCGTGTGGGAAGCGGCGGAAGTGGCGCGGCATGCGGCGTTGGATAATCTGTGCGCGATTGTGGATGTGAACCGGTTGGGGCAAAGCGACCCCACGATGTTACAGCACGACATGGAAGCCTATCGTGCCCGATGGGCAGGATTCGGCTGGCATGCCATCGTGGTGGACGGTCACGATATCGGCGCCCTCATAGCAGCCTTTGAGGAAGCGGCGCGGACCAAGGGGCGGCCCACGGTGTTATTGGCGAAGACCTTCAAGGGGCGCGGCATCTCTTTCATGGAGAATCATCCGGAGTGGCACGGAAAGCCCATGAAGAAGGGTGAAGAAACGCAGAAGGCCTTGGATGAACTGACACGGCAACTCAAGCCCGGCTCCACGCAACCGCAGATTCCGATGCCGACAGCCGTCAAAGCCGCGGCCTCTGCCCAGGGAACGATGGCGCCTCCGCCCTACAAACTCGGTGATTCCGCGGCGACACGGGAAGCATTCGGAGCCGCCCTTCTGGCCATTGGTGAGGCGAACTCGCAGGTGGTCGCACTGGATGCGGATGTGAAGAATTCCACCTATAGCGACAAGTTCGGGAAACGGTTTCCGGACCGTTTCCTGGAGAACTTTATCGCGGAGCAGAACATGTTGGGCGCCGCGGCCGGTATCGCCGCCTGCGGAAAGATTCCGTTCGTGGCGACTTTCGCCGCGTTCTTCACGCGGGCTTACGATTTCATTCGTATGGCGGCGATCAGCCAGTCGAACATCAAACTGGTGGGGACGCACGTCGGTGTAAGTATCGGTGAAGACGGCCCCTCGCAGATGGGGCTCGAAGACCTGGCGATGATGTCGGCACAGCCCGGTGTGACTGTGCTGTACCCGTCCGATGCGCTCTCGATGTACAAACTGGTGGAAGCAGCTGCCGCTCATAAGGGCATGGTGTACCTCCGTGCCGGTCGCCCCAAGACGCCGGTCATTTATGGTGTTGACGAGCAGTTCCGGATCGGGGGCTCCAAGGTAGTTCGGCAGAGTGCCGCCGACCAGCTGACGATCGTGGCGGCCGGTGTGACCTTATTCGAGGCCTTAAAAGCCCATGATCAATTGAAGGCGGCGGGCATTGCGACCCGGGTGGTCGATCTCTACAGCATCGTGCCGGTGGATCGGACCACGTTGCTCGAATGTGCGCGAGCGACCGGCGGACGATTCCTGACGGTCGAGGACCATTATGCACACGGAGGCATCGGCGATGCCGTATTGAGCGCGCTTGCATTGGAAGGCGTGCGGGTGCACAAATTGGCCGTTCGGGAAATCCCGCGCAGCGGAAAGCCGGATGAGCTCGTTGATCATTTTGGAATTGGAGTACGCTCGATTGTCGAAGCGGCCAAAGAAATCGCCAAAACAGCCTCTCGTTGAACAATCCGGCCCTACCTTCCCTGCCGGGTTGAATCAGATTCCCCTCCTCCAGATCCTCAGCGCCCAGGATCGTCAGAAGGTCCTGGGCGAAATGACGGAAACCCGCTACGGCAAGGGGCAGTACATTTTCCGTGAGGGCGATCCCACCGAGTACTTCCATATCGTCAAGGAAGGGTCGGTGAAGTGCGTCAAATCGTCCCTCGACGGGAAGGAGTGTACGCTGAAAGTGCTCATGCCCGGCGATCTGTTTTGTTGCGATGCCTCGGCCTTCGACGGCGCTTCTCACCCGGGCACGGCCCAGCCCATGGGGGACGTCAGCGTGCTGCGGATGAAGAAAGAAGCCTACTTCAAAATGTTGCGCGGGAATCCGGATGCCGCCATGGAAGTCATCCGGTACCTGGGCAACCGTCTTAATGAAGCGCAGGAAAAAGCCAAGGTCCTCGCGCTGGACCGGGCCGACCAACGGTTGGCCTCTCTGCTGGTAAACCTCGCAGAACGAAGCGGAGTTCAGGAGCCGAACGGAATCAGGGTCTCCGTCCGGCTCACGCGCCAGGACATGGCGAATATGGTGGGCGTGACGACAGAAACCGCCATCCGCATCATGGCGCGGTTTAAGAAAGAGCGTCTCGTGTCGGGAACGGCTGCCCGCCTCGTCGTTCGTGACCTTCCCAAGCTCCGCCTCCTCGCTTCCACGTAATTATTTTCTCGACAGCGACGTTATTGCTCAAAACATGACAATAGTCATGTTTTATTGTTGATGCCATCCCGTATGGTACAGGCAGAGGCGCAGCATTCGATCTCGACGAATGTTGATCCGGGAGCGATGCGTTCCCGGTCGCCGGGTAAATCGCAGGGACAATCGGAGGCAACCATGCACACACAGAGAACGACCAAGCATTCAGGACGCAGCCTACACAAAGCCCTGCCCATCCTGGGAATGGCGGTGGGATTGCTGGCGGGAATGGATCCGTCCGCGCAGGCCAAGACCCATGAGATTACAATGACCGCGGTCGAGACGGACATCGTGATCGACGGCGGCGGTGAGAAGTATGCCGCCTGGACTTTCAACGGACAGTTCCCCGGTCCGGTGGTGCGGGTCACGGAAGGCGATGTCGTCAACTTCACATTGACGAACCCGGCCACGAACAAGAATCCCCATGCGATGGATTTCCATGCCGCGGAAGTCGATTTCTTGAAAAACTACCGGGCCGTCAATACCGGCGAGACGCACAGCTTCTCGTTCACGGCGAAGAAGCCGGGGGTATTCTTCTATCACTGCGGTGCCCCGCCCATGATCCAGCACGTCGCGCGGGGGATGTTCGGCGCGATCATCGTGGATCCCAAAAACGCCAAAGTCTGGCCGAAGGCGGACCGTGAATATGTCTTGGTGCAATCGGAGTATTTCAAGAATCCGAACGACGTACAGGCGATGTTCGATCGCAAGTACGACGGCATGATGTTCAACGGCGGTATTTTCAAGTACCACCCGTTTGTGACCGGCGGCGGGAAACTCGATGCGAAGCCGGGAGAACGGGTGCGGATTTATTTCGTCAACGCGGGTCCGAACGAGTTTTCTTCGTTTCACCCGATCGGCGAGATTTGGGACAACGTCTATGAGAGCGGCAATCCCGCGAACAATCTGAAGGGTGTGCAAACCTACGTAGTGGGACCGGGCAGCGCCGCCACCTTCGATGTGGTGGTGGAATCCGCCGGCGCCTACCCGCTGGTCACCCATTCACTCACGGGTGCGTTGCGAGGAGCCATTGCGGTGTTACTGGCCGGACCGGATGCCAAGCCGGCGCCGTTGATGCCGATGGTGCCGTGGGAACTGCCGGCGAAGTAACGCCGGTCGTTTGACTGATTCTCCCGGCCGGCTCGAAAGAGTCGGCCGGACAGTCAGAAAGAAAGATCATGACCAATCAATTTGTCCAAGGTTTGTGGTTCTTAGGAGATGCCGATGCCATTTCGTGGGATGACGCGGTGCTGCTTGCTCCTCTCCGTCGGATGCCTCGCGAGCCCAGTCAATGCCGACACCTCGCACGAGCGCGTGGCGCTCTCCTTGTCCGGCCAAGACTGTCCCTCTTTCCGCAGGAGTCTCGCTGCGGAGTTGGCGCAAGTTCCCGGCGTCACGCGCGTGGAGCCGGACAGCGTCCCTGATCATGTGTTGATCGACGTGGTCGGCGGACAGGTTACACCGGACGACCTCCTGGCGGTCGCGCGCCGTCATGCGCGCCCCGGCACAGGTTGCCGGGTCGAGATCATGCAGTCCTGTATTTCCGCAGGTCCCGCTCCGTTGCGCCGGTAAGCAGCGCTTGCGACTTTTGAACCGTTCGGCCAGACTAGGCGCGGTCCATCCGAAGCTCTCTGCGGGGACTACCGGCATCATGACGCACAAATGGACCGGCCTGCTGTGGAGCGTGATCGCAATCGGAGGGTGGTGTCTGGCCCCTGCCGCGTCTCTGTCGGCCCAGGAGGCGATGCTGGAATTTCCCATCCGGCCCTTCAATGTCGATGTCATGCTGCGACAGCAGACGTTCGCCCCGGACGACCGCGAAATCGGCGTGCAACTCGGGATCACGGCGCTCCGCTATGGCAACGTGGAGGTTCGGACCATCTACCAATACTTCAGCATCCATTCCCAGGAATTCCGGACCGACCAACATTCCCTCTTTCTCAATCCCCGTTGGAACAACTTCATCGACATCCTGAATTTTCCCACACACAAACCGATCAGCCGCCTGCTCCGTCACATCCTGTTCGGTCCCTTGGAGGATCGGGCGGTCCCGTACGTCGGGCTCCTGGCCGGAGGTGTGCTGCCCGGTCCGGGGCACCACGCGCCGGGCCATTTGATCGGAGGTCAGCTGGGCGTGCGATTTCCTGTGGCACGCAGTCTCTCGGTCGATATCAGCGTGCAATATAGCCAGTACGGCGTAGATTTTCGCGGCGAGGCGGGACAGGCGCAACAATGGGTATTTCTCACAGGCGTTCGGTTTTGATGCAGGCGTCGCACGTTCGCGTGGGCTGGATGGCGGTCCTCTGTCTGTGCCTTCCCGGGTGCGGGCTCTTGATCGACGCGGTCGAACACGTCTGGCCCGTGTCAGGCAACAAGGTCGATATCATCTGCGAACGTGAACGGGTGCAAGTCGGCCTCGCAATGGAGCCCTTTCGTCCGTTCGTGTTCCCGACGATCTGGACCGACGAGGGCGCTCGGGTTACGGGGCTCGACGTGGAACTGGTGCGGGCGATGACCGACGAATTGTCCCGGCGGTGCGGCAGCGCGGTGACCCCAGTCTTGCACCTGGTTCGGTTCAGGGATCTGTTCCGGCTGTTGAATGAAGGGCATCTCGATTGGTTTATGTCCGCTGTGGCGATCAATACCCCCGCGCCGGCCCGGGCCGGTGTCGCCTATTCCCTGCCCTACTTTTACGGAGGCGGAATCAGCGGAATCACGACAAGTCCCGCGGCTCTTGAGCGAGTTCGCGCAAATGTGCGGGAGCAGGCGATGCATCCCGGTCCCGACCGGCTTGCCGCGACCAGCCATGCGTTGGACGGGTTGACGATCGCAGTCCAAGACGAAACCAGCGCCTATTATTATGCCGAGGCGAATTTGAGTCCCCACCGGTTGATCTTGTGCGATTCGCTCCCGGCTGCGTTCGAATATGCCGATTCGCAGGCGGAGCCACGCATCGACGTGATTCTCGGGGCGCATCCGGTGCTGGAGTATATGGTCAAACGGGTTCGTAAAGACTGGTCGCCGTTGACACGCGAAAACGGCCGCCCCTTGTTTTTGACGAAAGCCGATTACGGCGTTGTGGTGGCCGAAGAGAGTTACCACCTGCGATGGCTGTTGAACGACCTGCTGTTGAAACTCGATGAGTCGGGTCGGCTCCGCGAGATGCGAACCAGGTGGCTTGATGAGGAGTACGCCTTTCCACGCCGGGCTTCTCTGGAGGGGCTGCCGTTTGACGTGGAACAGATGGCGGCCCATTACGCGCAAGGGACCTGTCGCCTCAAGGTCGAGCCCTAACATCACGGATAGGAGAATGGTCATGAGAAGTCACGTGTTCTGCATTTTGGCGGCCGCAGTCCTGTTGGTGATCGCTCAACCGTCGATGGTCGGGGCGGTCGAACGGGCGGAGGCGGAAGAAACGGCGCGATTGTTGGCCAAGCTCCTGCAATCCGGCCGCATGGTAATCGAACGAAATCAATCGCTGATCGACGATCCCCACAAGGGAGAGAAAGGGTTCACGCCGGAACTGTTCGAGCAGCAGCTGGTGCGGGAGTTTCGGGATAGGTCCGGAATCGATCTCACCGCGCTGCCGACGGCGCCGGTTTCCATCCTTATCCCGCCGTTGGCGAAAGAACTTCTCCCTGCGCTGGTGCAGGCCAGCCGCGAAGTCGTGCGGGATGCGCAAGTCGTCATCAACCAGCGCGGCATCGGCTACAAGAATTTCATCCCGGCGACGTATGGGAGTCAGGCCTCGGCCCGCTTCTCCAAGTCGGCGCACGTACGCCTGAAACAGACGGCCATCGCGCCCCGCAATCCGAAAAACGAGCCGGATGAATATGAGGCGTCGGTACTGAAATGGCTCTCTGCGAGGCCACGCGCGGAAGCCTATGTCAGTGAGCTGACGGACGAGGGGAGTACGTTGCGCGTCGTCATGCCGATCTATTACGCCAAGGATTGCCTCGCCTGCCACGGCGAACCGAAGGGGGATCTCGACATCTCCGGCTATCCCAAAGAAGGGCACAAGGAGGGCGACCTTGCCGGGGCCATTACCGTTACGGCCCCGCTGACGCCAAGAAAATGACTGGTCATGCGTCGTTCGGAATCCTGAAAACAGGAGCGATCGCCGAGTGCCGGATGTCAGGCCTGATTTGGCGCGACGAACACCAGGACTTTCAGCCGCTGTTGCGTGTGATTCTTCACACCATGCTCATCGCCCGCCGGGGCCATGGTGCCCTGGCCGGGTCCCAACACCTCCTTGTCTGAGCCGACCTGAAACGTCCCTTCCCCTTCCAGCACAATGTAGACCTTATCCTGCTCGCCGTGAATATGGCCCTTCTGTTCCTGGCCCGGTTCAAAGCAATAGATGTCGCAAAAAAAACGCGGGGTCTGGAAGAGGTTATTCTTCTTCATTTTCTCGGAACTGAATTGCTGAAAATCTGAGAGCGTGAGTACCTTCATGTCGTGGGCTCCACGGGTCAGGATGAATGTGTTGTGTCCGCTGTGTGCAGACGCGCGACAATACGGTCGACCGAGATCAAGTGGCGCGAGAGCCCCAGGTCTTGTGCAGGGAGCCCCATCGCGAGGCCAAGCAACTGTGGAAGATGCAGGATCGGAAGGTTCAGCGCCGTCTTGACGGCCTGCCCGGCCCGTTCCTGATAAATGTCCAGGCTCATGTGGCAGAGGGGACAGGGGGTCACCATCACGTCCGCGCCATGGTCCTTCGCATCCTTCATATTGGCGCCGGCCATGGCGACTGCGATGGCTTCCTTTTCCAGGATGATGGGAAAACCGCAGCACTTCGTCCGGCCCGCATAGGCGACCGGTTCTCCTCCCACGGTGCGAATGATTCTTTCGAGCGAACTTGGATTCTCCGGATCGTCGAACCCCAGCTCCCAGGAGGGCCGGAGCATGTAACATCCGTAGAAGGGGGCGATACGGAAATTACGAAATGGAGATTGGACCGTCTCACCCACGCGGGTGAGCCCGATATCCCGCACCGCGATCCAGAGCAGATGTTTCACCTGGACCCCGCCGCCGTAACTGATGCCGTCTTGCGCGAGGATGGTATTCACCCGATCAAGGGTGCCCGGTTCATGCTTCAGACGGCGATTTGCGGCGCTCATCACGCCCTGGCAGGTGCCGCAGATGGTCATGACATCCAGCCCGAGCCGCTCCGCTTGAGCGAAGGTCCGGGCGTTCAGCGCAAGGGCCACATCCGGATCGGCCTCTCCGATCACACCGGCGCCGCAACAGGAAGAAGCGGCCAGTTCCACGACTTCGATGCCCAACCGGCCGACGATGGCCATCGTTGATTGATAGAGTTCGGGGGTAGCGCCTTTGGCGGCGCAACCGGGATAGAGGGCAAATTTCAGGGGCATAGAGTGGGTCGCCTGTTCATCCGTCCTGTCCGTCCCAACATAACGTATTTCACCCCTCGATGAACAGACGGAATCGGGATTCTCTCAGGTGCGTGAGCCATGGACGGGATCAGGGAAGTGTTGAGACGGTCTCCTTATAGCTTTTCTTCAGGTCTTCGACCGCGGCGTTCAAGTTGTCTTTCAGCTTACTCCAGGCCGAGCTGGTGGAGGCATTCACCTCCGCGAGCTTCTTTCCTGCCTCGTTTTTTTTGTGTTCTAGCTCCTGAAGGGCCTGCTGCATTTCAGTCCTGGCTTCCGCGGAGGTGGCGTTGGTCTTTTTCTGGAGCTCCGCAATTTTGACCTGCATTTCGGCCAGTTCTGCCTGCATCGCCTTCTGAAAGGTCTCCTTTTGCTGAAGCGTATACTGTTTGGTCGCTTCGACGGCCTTCTTGGTATCCCGGATCACCCTGTCGGTTGTAGAGGGTTGCGGCTGGTCTCCGGCGGTCGCCCGGGGCGGAAGTGCGAGGGAGATGCCGATGATACACACAAACGCCATCGTTTTAGCTACGGCCATGCAGTGACTCCTTGTTGTTTTCAGATGGGATACGGCCATTCGGCCCCACGCGCTCACATTATACTGAATCTCCGGCACGTTCTGTGCCCGTCGATCCCCTCCCGGACGGTTAAGGTTTTGGGACGAATGAGCCGAAAAGGATCTACAAGGCAGACAATCCCGCAACCTTGACCTGTGGTGTAAGCCCTATGAGCGCTGAGCTTCCCAAAGCGACGGACGCGGCCTCTACGGACGCGTTGGAACAGCATCTGATCGAGCGAATCCAGAAGGGAGCGATCGAACTCCCACTCTTGCCTCAAGTGGCCTCCAGAATTTTGAGTATGGTCTACGATCCGGATGCGGAGGCGGCCAAGCTTGCCGCGCTCATTCATCAGGACCAGGCCCTGGCGGCCCATGTCATCCGGATCGCCAACTCTCCGGCTTACATGACGCGCAATCCGGTGGTGTCGTTACAACATGCCGTCTCGATGCTGGGCATGAACTTGATGTCGGAACTGGCGTTCTCTGCCTCCATCAAAGGCAGTGCATTCAAGGTGCCGGGGTGGGACGATGAAGTCAAGCGTCTCTGGCAGCACTCACTGGCAAGCGGCGCCTACGCCAAAGAAATTGCCCGCGTCCGCCGGTTCAACGTTGAAAGCGCCTATCTCTGCGGACTCCTGCACGGGATCGGTAAACCGGTGGTGTTGCAGACTCTGGTCGCACTGGCCAAGGAGCAGAACCTCACCTTGACGCAGGAGGTGCTGCATCAACTTCTGGAAGGCTATTACATTCAGGTGGGGTTGCTCGTCGCCGAAGACTGGGGGCTTCCGCCGCCTGTCGTGGAGTCGATCGGCTTTCACAGCGATTACCAGTATGCCAAGGCGGCTAAGCAGGAGTGTATGACGACCTGTCTGGCCGGTCGTTTGGCGACCCATTTTCTCGATCCCGTAACATTCGATGCGGCGATGGTTCGTGAGCATGCGGTGTTTGCCGATCTGAACCTCTATCCCAAAGATATCGATGCGCTGCTGGCCCTGAAGGACAAGGTGCAGGCCGTCGTGGAGGCGATGCCGTTGTGATGTCTCCCAATGCCTATGACATTGTGGTGGTGGGGAGCGGTCCGGCCGGCCAGAAGGCCGCTATTCAAGGCGCCAAGGCCGGCAAGAAAGTCGTCCTGATCGAGCAGGAGCAGGGCATCGGCGGCAACTGTGTATACCGGGGCACGATTCCCAGTAAGACCCTGCGCGAGACGGCCTTGCAGTTCGAGCGTCTCAAACGGTCGAGCGAAGTGTTCGAAGGACGACTGCGGCTCGATGTGCCCATGTCCGTGCTGCTGCATCGCCTGGATGAGGTGGTGAAGGCGCATGAGTGTTACATGGCCGACCAACTCACCCGCAACAGCGTAACCTATCGGCACGGACGCGCGCGATTTCTCTCGCCGCACGAAGTGGAATTGGAGACTATCGACGGCGCCTGCCAGGCCCTGCGAGCCGACACGATCGTGCTGGCGACGGGGTCCCGGCCGCGTTCGATACCTGAAATTCCCGTCGATCATGAACATGTCCTGGACAGCGATTCAATCCTGTCGATGATCTACTTGCCCCGCTCGTTGACGGTCCTGGGCGGAGGGGTCATCGCCTGTGAATATGCCTCGACCTTTGCCCTGCTGGGCGTCGAAGTGACGCTCATCGACAGGGCCCAGCGTCCCCTCCCGTTCATGGATTCTGAGATCGTCGACGTGTTTCAGCGCAGCCTCGAGCGGCAGGGCGGGCGATTTTACGTGGGGCAGACCGTCAAGGAAGTGGCGTGGGACGGCGTGTCCTCCGTCGTCGCCAGGCTGGCGAACGGCATGGCGGTCAAAAGCGAAAAGATGCTGGTCGCGCTGGGGCGTCAACCGAACATAGAAGAATTGAATCTTGAGGCGGCCGGGCTCATGCTGGACGAGAAGGGCCGAATCCCCGTCAACGAATACGGGCAAACCCCCGTCCCGCATATTTTTGCCGCCGGCGACATGTTGGGTCGTCCCCCGGCCTTGGCTTCGCAAGCGATGGAGGATGGTCGTAGGGCGGTCAGTCGGGCCTTGGGCCTTCCAGTCGGCGACTCGCTCAATCAGGTGCCGATCGGGATCTATACCATTCCGGAAATCGCCTCCATCGGACTTGATGAGGAACAGGCCGCGGCCCGGTACCGTGGCCCGCTCGTGGGGCGCGCGCGGTTCACGGAGATCGCCAAGGGACAGATCACGGGATCCTGCGACGGACTCCTGAAGCTGATTGCCGACCCTTCCGGTGAACGGCTGCTCGGCGTGCAGATCGTCGGTGAGCATGCGACCGAATTGATTCACCTCGGCCAGATGGCTCTTCAGGACGGGGCGACCATCGACCGGTTCATCGATTCCATTTTCAGCTTTCCCACGTTTGCCGAAGGGTATCGCGTGGCCGCGCTTGATATTCTGGGCCAACGCCGCAAGCGTCAGAGCCCCGCGCAAGCCGCCTAGTTTCCCGTTCCCCGCCGTCTTCCCCCTCTTTGACCCCCATGCCCCATGTGCGCTACCCTTCGGGGCGACCCATTAGGTCACCGCTGGAGGGATTGTCGTGAATCGCAATGAGCGCCGCCGCGATGAAAAATTGCATGGGAAGCAGGCCGGAGGTGCCGATGTCTCAACGGCGCTTCTGCGCGAGGCGCAGCGGCATCACCAGGCCGGACGTCTGGATGAAGCGGAACGAGCCTACCGGTCCCTCCTCGAGCGTGTGCCAGCACAGCCGGACGCCCTCCATGGTGTGGGCCTTCTGACCTACCGGCGCGGCAATCTGACAGATGCCCTCGGTTGGCTGGCGAAGGCCTGTGCCGCCGGTCCGCGTAATCCGGTCTACTGGTTCAATCACGGCGTCGTGCTGCAACGTGCAGGACGCACAGCGGACGCGGTCGAGGCCTATGGCCAGGCCATCCAATGGAATCCCCGCTACATCGAAGCCCGCACCAATCTCGGGAACGCCTACAAAGAGCTGGGACGTCTCGCAGACGCACAAGCCGCCTATGAGCAGGTACTGACGCTCAACCCCGACCATGCCGAGGCGCACAACAACCTGGGCGTCGTCCTGAAAGAACAGGGGCGGTTGGATGAAGCCGCGGAGTCGTATCGGCGGGCGATCGCCTTGAAGCCGACTCATGCGGAGGCACAGAACAATCTGGGCCTGGTGCTCCTGGAACAAGGGCGGTTAGACGATGCCATTCGCTGTTTCGAACGCGCGCTTCAGATCGTTCCCGGGTATGGAACCGCGCTCTACAACCTCGGTATTGCCTGGATCTGGCGGGAGGATATTCCGCGGGCGCTGCGCTGTTTTGCCGAAACCGCGCAAGCCAAACATGCGCACGGCCGCCCCGTGACGGAGACGACCGTCTTCCGCTCCCGGCTCAAGCATGATGCCGAGCAACTACAGTATCTTTGCGAGAGCGGGCTGGTGGGCGATGAATGGAGCCCCTATCACGAGGCCCTCACTCGACTGTGCGAGAAAGTGGAACAGGCAGCGGCCGGTGCGACCGGATCGTCAAACCGCGTGCCGCTCTCGCCCGACGACATACAGCCCATAGCCGCCTCGTATAACCGGCTGATCCATATCGCGCCTTGTGAGGCGATCGAGGGAGGGGCGCTGGCTGCGGACCTCGACAGCGCAGCCGTGGAGGCCCGGTACCTGGCAACGAACCCGGAGGTGACATACATCGACGGGTTGTTGACGGACGAGGCGTTGCAACGGTTGAGACGGTTCTGCTGGGCGTCCACGATTTGGAAGAAGGATTACGAGAACGGTTATATCGGGGCCTTTCTCGGCGATGGATTTGCCTCTGCCCTGCTGCTTCAAATTGCCGAGGAGTTACGCTGCCGGTTTCCTCGCATCTTCGGCGCCCATCGTCTGACGCAGGCTTGGGCATTCAAGCACGACAGCGCCAGGCGGGGTTTGAACATTCACGCCGATGCCGCGGCGGTCAACGTCAATTTCTGGATCACGCCGGATGAGGCGAACCTGAATCCTGAGAGTGGCGGATTGGTGGTGTGGGATAAGGAAGCGCCCAGGGATTGGGATTTCAAGACGTACAATAGCGACAAGGCCCGAGGCAGGATTTACGAGTGGCTGCAGACGCAGGGGGCGAAGGAAATCAAGCTCCCCTATCGGGCAAACCGGGCGGTTGTGTTCAACTCAGATCTGTTTCACGAAACCGACGACATTGCGTTCAAGGAAGGGTTCACCAACCGCCGCATCAATATCACGCTGCTGTACGGGCATCGGCATCGCCCCTGAGCAATTTCTCAAAATCCTCCGCGCAGACGGGCCGGCTGAACAGGTAGCCCTGCACCTCATCGCATCCTTCTTCCCGTAACCGTGCCAACTGGCCTTCTGTTTCCACTCCTTCGGCCAAGACCGAGAGATTCAGACTGTGCGCCATCGCGATGATCGCTCGGGTGATCTTCACGTTGTTTTCGTTGGTCAGTAGATCGCGGACAAACGATTGATCGATCTTCAGTCGGCTCAGGGGAAACCGTTGAAGATAACTGAGCGACGAATACCCGGTGCCGAAGTCGTCGATGGAGAGACGGACACCCATGGCCCGGAGGCCTTCCAGCATGGTGACCGACGCCTCGACATCCCGCATGGCGATGGACTCGGTCAATTCCAGCTCCAGTTGCGATGGATTCAACCCGGAGTCCCGAAGCGCATCGGCCACTGTGGCGGGCAGCGTCCGTCCATGAAACAGGGAATTGGACACGTTGGCCGACACGGTGATGGGCGGCAGGCCGGCCGCTTCCCAGGCCTTCACCTGGCGGCAGGCTTCGCGAAGCACCCATTCGTCCATGGGGCGGATGAGGCCCGTGTCGATGGCTGCATTCAAGAAGACTCCCGGCGGAACCAGGCCGCGTTTGGGATGCTTCCAACGGACGAGCGCTTCCGCCCCCAGTATCTTGCGTGAATGGATATTCAGTTTCGGCTGATAGAAGACGACAAACTCTTCCCGTTCCAAGGCGCGGCGGAGTTCGTTCTCCAGGTCGAGGCGTTCGGCCGCCGCGGCGTTCAGGCCGGACGAATAGAACTGGCAGTTGTTCCGCCCCTGCTCTTTCGCGTGGTACATCGCGGTGTCGGCGTTCTTGAGCAAGGCTTCCACGGTGGCGCCGTCCGAGGGAAAGATCGAAATGCCGATGCTCGCGGAAATAAAAATTTCATGTCCGTCGATGCTGAAGGGATGCGCCAGTGCCTCCAGTATCCGTCGGGCCACCCGGCCTGCGTCTTCCGGCGTCGGCAATGCCGTGAGCAGAATGGTGAATTCGTCGCCGCCGAGTCGCGCGAGGGCATGCATCGGTTCGTGGTCGGCATGCCGGCCGACCGAGTCGCTCTGACGAACCGACTCGCTCAACCGTTCGGCCACATGTGTCAGCAAGCGGTCTCCCACCGTGTGCCCCAGGGTATCGTTGATGATCTTGAACCGATCCAAGTCGATAAAGAGGGTGGCCAGATGCTGATGGTAGCGTTCGGCATAGGACAGGGCGTTGGAGAGGCGATCTTTGAACAACACTCGGTTGGCCAGGCCCGTCAGGCTGTCGTAGTACGCGAGTTGATGGATGGCCCGTTCAGCCTGTTTGCGTTCGGTGATGTCCTGAGCGGTTCCGATGACCGTCAGTTCGTCCGTCTCTTCTTCGCGCACGCCTTCAGCCTGGAGATGAATGATGAAGTCGGTCCCGTTCGGTAACACGACGCGGTGGTCGATATCGCAGGGCGTGTGCTGCGAGACCAATCGCTCCAGCGCACCGGTGACGACCGGTCGATCGTCCGGGTGAATCAGATTCAGGAAGGCCTCAAAGGTGCCTCCGAAATCCTGCGGACGCACGCCTAGCAGGCGGCATAATTCGTTGGACATGCTCAAACGATTGGTCTTGGGATTCCAGTCCCAGTTGCCGATCCGGGCGATGCGCTGCGCCAATTCCAGCCGCGATTCGCTGCGGATGAGCGCGTGCAGCACGTTGTTCGTTCTGAGCATGTACCGGACATGGTGGCAGAGAATCGTGGCGTTCACCGGCTTGGTGATGAAGTCCGTGGCCCCGTGCTGGTAGGCCCGAGCGATGGAGTTTGCGTCATCCAGTCCCGTGAGCACCAAAATCGGCACGCGTTTGCCCCGGGGAAGGGTGCGCAGCCGGGAACAGGTCAGATACCCGTCGATGTCCGGCATCATGATATCCAGGACGACCAGATCAGGCGCCAGTGCCTCGAATTTCACCAGCGCATCCTGCCCTCCGGTGGCTTCGGCCACGGTCATGCCGGCCGGTTCCAATGCGTTCCGAACAAAGAGCCGTGACAGCGGGTCGTCGTCGGCGATCAGGATCTTGGGACGGGTTTGAGTCATCGTATGGTCTTCAGGAGAAGGTGGTTCTAACTTGGACGCATGGAGGTCGGCGTCGTACCTTCCCGGGGTGACAACGCCTCGGGTGTCTCTGACGGGCCTGCTGGTTTCGCTCTCGTGTGAGCGTATCAAACTTTTGAATAAGCGCTACATAATTAGCACTTGTTGAGCAGCGGGAAAGGCCCCCCCTGCCTGCGTGAAAGCCCGGGTGTGAAAGGCTCACGGTGGGAATATCCGTGCCGGTGAATCAACCCCCGTCCGGTGTCTCGACGGGATTCCCGACCGGGACGAAGCGCGGTTCCCCGGCTTCCATGAGGATGCCGGCCAGCAGCGCGCGAACCCGGCTCATGAGTCCTCGCATAGTCAGAGTCAAGAGGGTGACCAGCACGAGGAGCAGCGGTCCGACGACCAGGGCCACGTCCCGCCCCAGATCATTCTCCGAACGAAGGACTGCGGCATCCGGCGGGGTTGCGACGACCAGTCTGATCCATCCTGCGATACGGTTGTCCAGGCGGAAGGGCTCGATCACAATCATGACCGGCCTCCCCTTGTCTACCCCGTGAGTGATGGAACTGTGCTGACTGTTGCGCGCAGCCGGCCATGCGGCATCCTGCACCGGGGCGCCGATGGCGGCCGGATTACTGGCGGCTACGATCATGTTGTCCGTGGTGATGACGGCGGCATCGAGCAGATTGGCCTGTCGGGCATGTTGTTCCAGGGTCTGTTGCACGGTGGACAGACTCTCGCCGGGCAGCGACTCGCTGAACCAGGCCACGGTTCGCGCCATAGCGCATGCACTCTGCTCGGCCGCCATGATGGCCGCCGCATTGCGCTGCGCGACGAGCGAACGATCGTGCTGGGCCAGGAGCGCGTAGAGCGCGGCCGCGCAGCAGGCGGAGATGATCACACTGATGAACACCGCCGGAAGCCAGGTGCGGGGCAATCGAGACGCGTGGGCCATACTGTATCCTCCTCCACGGGTCAGGGTCGTGATGTGCCGGGACTGTCCTGCCGGTCGTTGGCCCGTTCATAGGGTTGGCGCGTGAGTTCTTTGACCATGCCTTGGAGGCGAGTCCATTCGTTCGGTTGCAGGGAGATGAATTCGAGGCCGATGCGGCCGTCGCGGCACCAGCGTACCACGGCTTGCTGAACGGTCAGAGCGGCGGCATCACCAGAGGGCTGGATGCGAAGTTCAAGGGTGGTGCCGGGATGCACAGCCGTCGTACTCAGGATACCGCATCCGCGCAAGGACAGATCGACGACATTGCCGTCCCCGCCGACGCGGTTGACCGAACTGAAGGAACTTCGAAAGTGAACTGGAAAACGAGGATGGTGGCGTTGGTCCATGATCGGCTAGCGCTGGTCTAAGGCTAGCCCTTTATATTGCCGATTGGTTTGAGTTCCGCCACTTTTTTTGTGATTCCCGCGTGGTCCACTGTCTCGACGACATCGGAAATGTTCTTGTACGCGAGCCCGGCTTCTTCAGCCAGACCGGACATGGACACGGCTTTGACCAGAATGCCGTGCTGTTTCATGTCGCGCAGGAGCTGCTCGCCGCGCACCGTGCGTTTCGCCTGCGCGCGAGACATGGTCCGGCCGGACCCGTGCATGGTCGAGCCGAACGTCTCCTGCATCGCCCGATCCGTGCCGACCAAAAGATATGAGCCGGTTTCCATGGAGCCGCCGCAGATGACCGGCTGGCCGATCCCTCGATAACAGGCCGGGAGTTCAGGGCTTCCGGGCCCGAACGCCCGCGTGGCGCCCTTCCGGTGCACGAGCCACTCCCCGTCCCGGTAGCGTTCGACCTTGGCGATGTTATGCGCCACATCGTAGATCAGCTGCATCCCCAGGCGCCGGGCGCTTTCTCCGAACACCGCTTCGAAGGCCTCGCGAATCTGATGCGTGATGACCTGCCGGTTGGCGAACGCCGTGTTGGCCGCGCAATTCATCGCGCCGAAATAGTCCTGCCCCTCCGGCGAGCGAAACGGCGCGCAGGCGAGCTGCTGGTCTTTGACGAAGATGCCGTATCGGTGCATGGCTTTCTCGAACACCTTGAGGTAGTCGCTCGCCACCTGGTGGCCGAATCCGCGCGACCCGCAATGGACCATCACGACCACCTGATCGCGGCCGGTCAATCCCATGGCCGCGGCGGTCGCACGGTCGTAGATCCCGTTGTCGGAGAGCACCTGTATTTCCAGGTAGTGGTTGCCGGATCCCAGGGTGCCGAGTTGGTTGATGCCGCGTTCGATGGCGTAGTCCGTCACGTGGGTGGGGTCCGCGCCGTCCAGGCAGCCGCGCTCCTCGATGCGTTCGAGGTCCTCCTCCCAGCCATATCCTTTGGCGATGCACCAGCCGGCGCCCTGTCGCATGACGTCGCGAAAGTCACGCCGGGAGAGATTCACGAAGCCGCGCGATCCGACACCGGCCGGGACGCGCCGGAAGAGTTCCGTCATCAGCAGTTCCAGTTTCGGTTGTACCTCGGAAAGCGATAAGTCGGTACGGATCAGCCGCATCCCGCAGTTGATATCGTAGCCGACGCCGCCGGGTGAGATGATCCCGTCCTC
This sequence comes from Nitrospira sp., assembly GCA_024998625.1. Classification (GTDB taxonomy): domain Bacteria; phylum Nitrospirota; class Nitrospiria; order Nitrospirales; family Nitrospiraceae; genus Nitrospira_A. The sequence continues at coordinate 66,484 of JACOEL010000001.1, forward strand.
GGGATTAAATGCCGCCACGCCGCCGATGGGAAACCCATAGCCCCAATGTCCGTCGGGCATGCAGAGGGCATAACGATGGATACCGGGAAGACAGGCCACGTTGGTGACCTGATCGAAGACGCCCCGATCCATCGCACCGAGAATCGCCGCGCTGGCGTAGATGCGAGCTGGGACCAGCATGTCCGGTTTTTCAGAGGGCGGAATTTCCCAGAGGTAGTCGCTGATCTTGACGACCTGCATGTCGGTGTTCAGTTTCATACGTCGACCCGGATGCTGAAAAAGGCCTTCAATTTTGGCATTCTTGCATCGATTGAAGGTTGTGCGGGTATTGTGCGCCCGCTCACACGTCCAATACCACCCTGGCTTTCCAGCCGTTCTCCCCTTGAGTGACCGCATAGAGATGTTTTGTGACACCTTTGACGTCGGAGCGCAGGTCCTGTGTCGCAGGATCGACCGGTGCACCGGTCAGTTCGGCGTGGAGATGCCAGGCTCTTCGGGCATCGTTCTGGTTCAGCGACACTGTCGCCCGATGGAAGACCACGCCCTGCGCGTCTTTCAAATATACGAGTCGTCCCAGCCATTCGAACAGGAGCGTTTCGATATCCTGTTCTTCCATGTCCACGGTATGCTGCCAAGGTTCGGCGATGGTGACCGGATCAGCCAGGCTTTCGATGAGGGCCCGTGTCGCGGCATCGAAGAGGGCCGGTAAGGACTCCCCCTCGGCGTCGAACGCCATATCGGCCAGCGCGATGTCGTCGAGAAATCGGAAGGAGCCCGGCATGGGCGTCAGACGCGCGGAGCCCGACGGCGCGCGGCGGCAAAGATGGCCCGGACCTGTTCGATGCCCGGAATGGTGTGGCCGAACGGCAACGGTACCTTTCCCTTGAGCCACATACGCAGGCCGAGCGGCATGACATCGAGCACGCGTCGAAGATTGAATCCAAGGACTTTCAACGGCATCAACGCTTCATTCAAACGTCCCTCGTGACGGACCAGATCGACGAAGCCGGTGATGTGACGGGCGCCTTCGGCCGAGGTCAATCCATGCCGGAGGGACGAGCGGCGCAATCGAATGATCGCCTCCATCGGCTGGACATCCTTCGGGCAGACTTGCACGCACATGTTGCAGCGGGTGCAGTCCCAGATGCCATGGGCCTCCTGGAGCGCGGTGAGTCTGGCCTGCTTGGCTCCGGCCGGTTCGCGCGGATCTGCGACGAATCGCGCGGACTTGGCGAGCGCCGCCGGACCGAGAAATCCCCGTGAGACTTCATGCGAGGTGCAGGCGGCCACACAGGCCCCGCACATGATGCAGGCATCCACGTTGTGAAACTGGTACGACTCCGGCGGCAGCCGCAGTTGTCCGAATGACCCGTATCGTTTAGTGGGATGGGTTTCGGGCGTCAGCCAGGGTGTGACCGTCCGGATCTTCTCCCAGAACGGCGACATATCGACCACCAGGTCCTTGATGAGTGGGAGGTTGGGCAAAGGCGCAATCGAGATGCTGCCGTGGCGTTCGAGTTCTTTGCGAATGGAGGTCCGGCAGGCCAGCTTTTCCGTGCCGTTGATATGCATGGCGCAGGAGCCGCAAATGGCCGAGCGACAGGAATAGCGGAGCGCCAACCGGCCGTCGAGTTCGTTCTTAATGCGGATCAGGGCCTCGAGTACGGTCATGCCGCGTCCGATGTCGAGACGATAGTCTTCGCGGTGAGGCCGTTGATCGGTTTCGGGATTAAAACGCTGGATGGTAAAGGTCAGGCGCATAACATCGTGAGGCGTGAGACGTAAAACGGGAAAAGAAAGCCGCCCCTACGTTGAGGGAGCGCTTCCCATGGGTCAGCCGAGTTCGAAGACTTTCGGGTACTTCGTTAAATTCCGGCAGCCGTCTTTGGTGACCAGGACCATGTCTTCGATACGGACGGCGCCGAGGCCGGGGTAATAGAGTCCCGGCTCGACCGTGACGACATGCCCTTCCTGCAGCAGCGAACCGGTCCGGCTGATGCGGGGCGCTTCGTGAATATCCAAGCCGACGCCGTGGCCGGTGCCGTGAAAATACCCCTGCATGCGGCCGTTGACCAGGCCGGTCTTGTAGCCCGCCTTCTCGAACCGATCGCAGATGCCCTGATGGATGGCCGCGCCGTCGGCGCCGTCTCGAATCTTGGTAATGGCTTCTTCCTGTGCGTCTTTGACGGCGCGATACAGGCGCGTCAATTCCGGCGAGGGTGTGCCGCGGACGACCGTGCGGGACATGTCGGCGAAATAGCGTGAGCCGGCGGATCGCGGAAAGACATCGAAAATAATGCTGCGATGAGCCGGTAGCGGGCCGCTGCCCTCATCATGGGGATCGCAGGCCTGCTCCCCGCCCGCCACGATGGTATGTTGCGCGACGCAATCACATTCCATGAGGGCGACGTTGATCAACTTTTTGACCCGTTCGGAGGTGAGAATTTCTCCGTCCAGCCAGAGCAGGTTGTCGCGAATCTCGGCGCGGCGCAGATGCTCGTGCGCGGCGGCCACGGCGGTTTCCGTCGCTCGCTGGGCGGCTTCGATGTGCCGGACCTCTTCCTCCGACTTCATCACCCGCTGTTCGTAGAACGGTTCGCGCTTGGTGCGCAGCCGATAGCCCAGCTCCTGCAGGCGGTTCGCATGGAGAAAGGGAAACGCGGGAGGCACCAGGAGGTCTTTCAGACCGGCATCCTGCAAGACCAGATGAATCACATCGATCGTGCCAGGATCTTTCACGCCCTGCGATTTGGCGCGCCGTTCCAATTCGGAATAGGACAACACGCGATCGACCGTCGCCTGGTTACGCGCCCGGTCCACCTCCAGGTCGCTCATGACCATGAGCCGTTCACCCTTCACTTCAAGGTAGATGAAGGGGTCCGGCGCGATGAAGCGGGTGGCGTAATAGAGATTGGAGTCGGTTTCGCTGGCGGCGATGAAGAGAGTCGCGCTCTGCTCGGGACGGCTGTTGTGTTCGGTCGAGTGGCTCATGAGATGGATGCGTTCACATCATTCGGATGCTATCACGCGGTTCTGAGGTGGTCAAGGCGTGGCCGGTGCCGGAGTCGCGGGTGTCTCGACTGGAGGCGTGGTGGAAGGCGGCGTCTGGATTTCCAGCGATGCATCGAACATCGGATCCTTCTCCTCCTGCGGCGACAAAATATCAATCGGGAGCATCACCGTATTCTTCAGCAAGTCGAACGCGAGCTGCGCGACACCGGTCAATCCCGTCGTAAAAGATTTCATCGGCAGGTAGGTCACGTCGGGATCGTCGATGGAGCCCTTCACTTGAAACAGCGCCGTCGCCAGGCCCTTGCGATCCCCGGCCACCAGCCGCCCGAAGAGTGGAATCGATTTCAGGAATTGCGAGTAGGACCCGAAAGGGCTCACCGCCCAAATCATGTCCAGCTGATCGGTGGGCATGTCGTAGTTGCCGACGGCGGAAATTTTCAACACGGGACTGTCCAGGACGATATTTTGCGTCTTCACCAGTCCGTTTTGAATCGTGAGAGTGGTGCTCGCCCGGTTGTACTGCAATCCTTCCTTTTCCAAATCCACCTTCCCTTGGAGGACCGCGGGCAGGTTCAGAATGGAGAGAATCTTCCAGATGGCGCGTTTCTCCGTCTTGAGGATGCGGCCATCCTGCAACACCAGTTCGACTTTGCCGTTGAGGGTCGGCAGGACCCCATGGGGATTCCGTCCATGCCCACGGATCACACCGGTCAGCTTCATCTCGCCGGTCACCGGCTGATCCTGCGCGCCGAGCAGCGGCAACAGAGATTCGGCCGGAATGCCCGTCATCCGGAGCGAGGTCTCGGTTTCGGCCGGTTGTTCCTTGGGCAGCCGGACGACCATGCGCCCCGCGACATGGCCGGTTCCCGATTGAGCCACGACACGGTCGAGATCCAGCATGCCGTCTTGAATGGTCAAGCGCCCGGACAAACCGCCCAATCGCAGATGTTTGTAGAGGCCCTTCTCAATCGTGGCGGTGGCGCTGACCTGGCTGGTCGAGGCCAGGGTCTCAAGAAATTCCCGGATCGGTGAGCGGTGGCCTTTGGGGATGAGCAGGTCGAGATCCATTTGGGCCGATTCGATCTTTACCGCAATGACCGGCTTCGTCGTCCAATTCTTCAGCGCTCCGGACAGACTGACATCGCTGTCCTTGATGCGGAACGAGAGTTGTTTGATATCGGCAATGTTCTTGGAGAATTTCAGCCGGAGGTACATATCCTCGACCTGGCCGTCGACACCCTTCACCGACATCAGGCCGTTGGTGAGCGCCAGCCACCCCCCCGTGCGCCAGTTTCTCCATTCGGCATCCGTGCCCTTCACATCCATGGAGACTTCGAGATTGCCTGCCTCGAACCCGCTGCGGTAGATCCATTCGGGAAGGCTCGACAACGACACTGTACCGGAAGCGAGCGAGGCATCGATTGAAAACTGATCGCCCAGGGTGATGTGCCCCTTTACCGGCAACCGCAACGGCGGCACCACGAGTTCCATGCGGGAAATCACGAGGCCGACTCCCCGCGTGACATCGGCATCGAGCTCCAGGGAGGCCGGTGAGCCGAACGGTTTTTCCCCGACCATCGGCAGTACGAGTTTGGCGTCGTTCAGGCCGATCTCCCCGCGTAGATGAGGCGCACCGGAGGCACCGGATAACTGGACCTTCGCGTTGACCATGCCATAGAGGAGATCGTCGGGGAAGGTTCCGGCAGAGACCATCTGGCGAAGTTGAGCGGCGCTGCCCCTCGCGCGAATGACAAAATCCTGAAAGACGCTGGGCGTGCCGCCGCTGATCATGCCGTTGAATTGGAGTTGCGTTTCGCCCACGTTGGCGGTGACTTGATCGAACTGTGCCCCGCCGGTTTGCGAGAACAGGATGCGCCCCTGCATGGCCGTGAGCCGTTGCGGCAGGGAGGGATTCAGCAGGCTGACTTGTTCGGCCAGCACCTCCCCGCCCGCGAACGTGATGCCTTCCGGTTTGTCCAGCGGACCGACCAGGCGGAAGGTCGGATGCGTTTGGCCTTCGATCTCACGCGATTGCGCGAGCAACGAGGTGAGTCGGTCCGCACGGATGGTCTTGGTTAAGAACTTCACCAGATCCGCCGCCGTCATGTTGCCGCTGATGTCCAGCTCCATCCAGGGCCCTTCCTCCAGGAACGACACCACGGCTTTTCCGTCGGTCATTTGGAGCGTGCCGTAGCTCCCCGTCACCTTTCCGACCCGGATGCGTCCCGGCTCGACGGAGATGGTGGCGGACAGATCCTGCGTCGGTACACGGTCGTTGCCGATCAGCGCCGTGCCCTTCTCAATCCGGAAGTCACCCGTGAGGGACAATTGCGGGCTGGGCGCGGTCGCGCCTGTTAGGGTGGCCGAGACGATTTCGACCGTCCCGCCCAGCTGGCGCTGCTCGACGATGCCGGGCAACTGGGGATGAATCCATTGTGCCGGCATGCGGGCGAACAGCGTCTTGAGGTCGATGGTGGGCGAGGCAAAGGTGATGGAGAACGTGGGTTGGGAGGTCAGGAGTCCCGACAGGTTCGCCTTGCCGGTGACGGCCAGCTCATCGACATTGGCGGCGATCTCCGTGAGCACCACATCATACCCGGCCACGCCGGGCGCCACGCGGATGCGGCTCTGCAGATTGGCGCCGCCCTGCAGTTGAGCCGGTATGGGGCGCGGGCCGAAGAAGTCGGCCGCTTCACGCAGGCGCAGGTTGGTGGTCTCGATTTCGCCGTCGAACTGAAACGCGGGATGGACGGAATAGGGTTCTTCCGCCGCCAGCGACGAAGAGGATTCGCTCAAGCCGATGGTGCCGGTCAAGGAAAATGAGGAAGGGGCCGCTTCCGCCGGCAACGAAGCGGAGATGTGCAAGTCGCCCTGGGCCTTGCCCGGATAGACCTTCAACGCCATCTCGACCGCTTCCAGCTTCGTGGTGCGGACGCCGTCCGGACGGGCCTCGTCCGTGATCGTGATGTGTCCCTGCTGAATCGTCGCTTCACGGATTTGCAGGAGGCGGCTGAACATCTGATAGGCCGATTCGTCTTTGGCCGCGGAGGGGAGCCCGGCGAGCACATTCCAATGGCCGGAGCGATTGCGGATCAGCGTGACGGTCGGCTCGTCGAGAAAGATGCGTTTGGCCACGACCTGTCTCTTCAGCAGCGGCAAGAGGCGTAGGACGATGTCGATTTCTTTGGCCTGGAAGACGACGTGGGTCGGGTCGTCGTGACCGTACACGCCTACATTGGAGAGTTCGAGCCGGATGCTGGGCAGGACGACCAGCTTGATCCGATCGACCTCGATCTTACGCCGGAGACTGGTTTCGAGTTGCTGGAGGAAGAAATTCTTGATGACGTCGACGCCGAACAACTCGCGCGAATAGAGGAGAAGGAGCGCACCAACGACCACCAGGCCGAGCAACGAGAACACGACAACGCGCGGACGAACCCTCACTCCACCTCCACCAGGTAGGTCAAAATCTGAGTGTACTGGATGCATGAGAGGGAAATCCATACGGCAGAGGCGCGAGGGGGCGTCAAACGTGAGATGTCAAACGTGAAATGGGAGACAGCAGGCGTGAAGCGTATCTCGTTCGGGATCGCAAATAACTTTCGTCGGCTGGCGCGTGCCGGTCTATAATGCCTCGCTTTGGGGCGGGTGAGTAAAATCCGGGGGACGAGTGGAAGCAGGCAGAGCGACGATACAACCGCGATGGGGCATTCTCGGCCTCCTGTTCGCGATCAGCGCCGTGACCTACATGGATCGGGTCAACATCTCCGTGACGGCGCGACAGATGATGCCGGCGTACGGCCTCACCGATCAGGACATGGGCTACATCTTCTCCGCCTTCGTGTTCGGCTACGCGCTCTGCCAGATTCCAGGTGGCTGGCTGGGCGATCGCTGGGGCGCCCGTATCGTGCTGGCCGCTGCGCTGGTCTGGTGGTCGTTCTTCACGGGCTTGACGGCGGTGGCCGCAACGCTGCCGTTGGCCGCCATGGTCGGGACGGTCGGGGCGCTCATCGTCGTACGCTTCCTCCTCGGTGTTGGTGAGGCGGTCGCCCTGCCGAATTTCAATCGAGCTGTCGCCGATTGGATTCCCCCGGCGCAACGTGGACTCGGTATCGGCATTGCCATCGGCGGTATCGGCATCGGTGCCGCGATCACCCCTCCCCTCGCCTCCTGGGTCATGGTGAATTATCACTGGCAGTCGGTCTTCTACCTCTCCGCCTTGATCGGTCTGCTGGTGGCCCTGTTGTGGGTGCTCTGCTCCCGAGAGCAGAAGGCGGCGGATGGCGCGGCGTCCGTACAACCGCGCGTGGTCGTCCCCTGGCGGCAATTCGCCGCTTCCTCATCCCTGCGCTGGCTGGTGTTGAGTTACGCCTGCCTGGGGTACGTCGCCTACATTTATATGTCCTGGTTTTATCTCTACCTGGTAAATGTGCGCGGGATCGATCTGTTGCGTGGCGGCTGGCTTGCGGCTGCACCCTTTGTGGCGATCCTCGTCTTCTGCCCGCTCGGAGGATGGACGACGGATCGCCTCGTCTCGCCTCTCGGTCTGACGAAGGCCCGTATGATCGTGGGCATGATCGGCATGGGGTTGGCCGGTGGACTGATCGCCGTCGGCGCCTGGGCCGACTCACAGGCCGTGACCATCGCCTCTCTCTCGCTGGGAGCCGGCTGGTTGTATTTCACCGTCGGCGCCTACTGGAGCGTGACGACCGATCTCTCAAAGACGCATGCGGGCACCCTGTCGGGCGTGATGAATATGGGCGCGAATGTGGGCGGCGTCATTTCTCCGAGCCTTACGCCCTGGCTCGCCGACCACTGGGGCTGGACTGCGTCGCTGTTGGTCGCTGCACTCATCGCCATCTGCGGCGGTGTCATGTGGATGAAGATCGATGCGAGCGAGGGGGTGGACAGGTAGCAGAACCAGTTGGTTTTGCTAAAGAGGCTTTAGTAGAACCTCAGATTACGGGGCTTTGCCGCGGGGGCATGCCTTAGTTTGCCGTGGTGGAATGAACCGATGTCACGCTGTCATGAAGGTTCAGGATGGGAAGGTGCGGGACGAACACGGATGCGGCCAGGCTCAATCGTAACAATGGCTCCGGCCTGTAGTTCGAGCCCGTACCGTGCGAGAACCATTAAGCAGAATCTTGCCTGCTGGACGGCAGGTAAGATCGCGAGTCGAATAACTCCTGCATGCGCCTGTCCGCGGACCACAGCGAGTTCACCAAAATCTTTGTCCAGCGTGATGAGAATTCGACCTTCGTGATGAGCCAAGGCCATGATCTCGTCATCGCCGGGATCCATTGGCCAGTCCCCGGCCCAGACGACATCGTGCCCTGCGGATTGTAGTGGGCCGACGGCCCCACCCCAAATGCAGGTATCGAGAAGAAGTTTCACGAAGCCGATTCGAGAGGCAGTGGCTCGATCCGCTCATGGCCCACAAGTCGATGGGCATAGGCAAGGCAGGCTTGGATATCTGCCGGCTCCAGCCACGGATAGCCATGAAGAATGGTTTCTGGCGTGTCACCGGCGGCCAGCATCCCCAGCACGTGTTCGACGGCCAGCCGCCGACCTCGAACGATAGGCTTGCCGGAAAAAATCTTCGGATTCACCGTGATACGTTTGAGGAGCAGTTGTTCATCCATGGCAGACCTCGTTTGTCCACATGATAGCGTACTTGGATAGAGAAGAAAACAGATGGTCCGAGGTAAGTCCGGGCAAGTTGTGCTGGATCAAATCCGGACGGTGTACAAAAGTCGTTTGGTTGTAGGAACGATCACTGACGTGACACGCGCACAGGTCCTCACTCTGCTCGCCGAACTCTTTGCCCCGTAACCCTTCGACGGTCCCATTTCTCCCAGCCTCACGCCCTGGCTCGCCGACCACTGGGGTTGGACGGCTTCGCTACTGATGGCCGCGCTCATCGCCTTCTGCGGCGGCGTGATGTGGATGAAGATCGATGCGAGCGAGGGGGTGAAGGAGTGGAGCCGTAGTGTGAATTCTTGACCGAGCGCAATTACATAGGCGTTCGGTGGGGTCATTGAGATTCCTGACGGACCCTCGCGGCCATCGATGCGACGCGTGCGACGTCAAGACTCATGACGATGTCAACTGAGTCCAACGTTTCGATCGGAAACCACTCCGCCTCCAACGCATCACCGGCCGCCTGCGGGACGCCTGAAATCCACTCGCATAATACGGCGATCAACACATAGTGGGTGACCAACTGTCCACTCGCGTTCCGATGGAAGGCGTCGACCGCCGTGAACACGTGCAGCGGGCGCACGACGAGGCCGGTCTCTTCCGCCACCTCCCGTGCAGCGGCAGCCTGGATCGGTTCACCCGGCTCGATCTTGCCACCGGGAAAGCCCCACTTCCCCGCGTCCGGCTGATTCGCGCGGCGGACAAGTAGAACCTCGCCGCCTCGCAGCACCACGCCGATCGCCGCCGCAACCGGCGTGACGGTCATGGCCGGCAGCGAGCCTTTCTGCGCCTTCGTCTTGCCATGGTGACTCATGTGAGGATTCCTCCAATCCGACGTGTATGAGGCCTCGGAGTCTGGATGTCGAAACCGGGTCGCGTCCTTGTCGCATCCTTGCCGGGCACGCATCTGCCTTACTCCGGTGGGAATCGAAGTTGGGCAGCCGCAAAGTACAAGCGGCAACAATCAGGCTAGGCAGTCTGCCTCACACTGTCAAGCAGGCCCACAGGGGATGCCCACCCACCGGCGCCGGTCTTCGAAGCGGCAGCGATGGCGTGAGTGACGGAAAGACGCTGCGCGATTGACCGGACTCTCGAAGACCCAGGCGAATAGGTTGTCGGCGTGATGAATATGTCGCGAATCAAGGCGGGACCATCTCTCCGAGCCTCACCCTGGCTAGCCGATCTCTGAGGGATGGCGACCTCGTTGCTGGTGGCTGCGTTCATTCCCTTCGGAGGAGTGAGGTGGGTGAAGATCGATGTGAGGGTGAGGGGTTGAGGAAGTGAGAGGGGAAATGGTGCGCCTCGGCACAACCAGAGGCCTCAATCGTGGAACGGGCTATGTTCTGCGACCCCCCAACTCTCGTGACGAACAGGCAGGCGATTGAGTGCCTCGCGGTAGAACTGCCATTTCGGCATAAAGCGGTTCATCAACGCGATAAACCGGCGAGTGTGCGTCGGCTCAAGGAGATGCGCCATCTCATGCACCACGATGTATTCAAGACATTCCGGCGGCTTCTTCGCCAACTCTGTATTCAGGCGAATATGCCGTGCCGTGGGATTGCAACTCCCCCACTTCGTCCGCATCCGTTGCACAAAGAAGCGATTGACCGTGACCTTCAGCAATGGTTGCCACTTGGCAAGCAAGGGGCACACCGCGTTCTTGAGTTGCTCGCGATACCATCCCTCAAGTAACTCCTGCTTCCTCTCTTCGCTTGTTCCGGGACGCATGCGCAGGAGAATGTGGCGATGCCGCAGTTCAATAGACGGGGCATCATCCCCTTCCCGAACGGTGAGCAAATAGCGCCGTCCCCAGAGGTAATGGCTCTCGCGGTTGAGGTACTCACGCGGGGTTTCACGTTCCTGATCGCGCAATTTCTTCTGCTGCCGCTTGATCCACTCGAGTTTGGAAATGGCGAAGACGCGGATTGTATCGAGGCTCATGCGCGCCGGCGCAGCAATTCGCACTCGACCGTTCGGGGGATAAACGCTGAGATGGACGTTCTTAATGTCCTTCAGCACCACATCTACAGCGATATTGCCAAGCTGAACCTGCGCCATCGTCAGTATTCTCTCTGCGCTTTGACGATGAGAAAGATGCGCTCGACTTCAGCCTCATCACGCAACAGGTCATACAGCGCTCTCTTGATCACTTGCTCGCGTGTCTGAACTCCGCGCCAGCCATCGGGGCGAACTTTTCGAACCGCTTCATCGATCTTCAGCGCCAACTGCAATGTCGGATCATGGGCTGTCTTGTAGTCCGCCTGCGTTTCTGCCGCGCGATCAGCCTCCGAGGACGATCCTTGCGCCTGCTTGAGGTTGTTGTACAGAGCCCGCAAGGCAGGGCTCTTTTTAAGCGGCTCAGGCGTGTCCTCGGCTTGCCCGGCTTCCACCTGTCTGGCCAGTTCGGCGATGCGTTTCAGGTACTGCTCATACTCGATGGCCTTCGCCTTGCGAGCGGCGATGATCTCGTCCAGCAGTGCCGACATGGTTTCGTAATAGGCGGGATCGTTCAGATGTTCCTTGATGATCTTGCGGCGGACGTTGTTCTCGATGGTCTCGGCAATCGCATCCTTGTTGCCCCTCAATCCGCCGAGCTGCGCGGCGATGGCATTCCCGATCCCGGTTTTCACGATCAGGTCCAGCAACGGCATGTCATCGAAGGGCGAAATCTTTCTCGGCTCATCCGCCTCGATATAGGTATCGAGCAGGTGGCGCATATCGGCTTCATAGGCTTTGAGATCAAGGCTCTCTCCGCTGGCTTTACGAACAATCTCACGGATGTTGAGCGATTCTTCCACTTGTTTCTTAATGCGGCTGATGTCTGTCGCGTTGTAACCTGCTTGATCCAGCTCATCGGCGATATTGGCATAGGCGCGCACCAGTCCAACCGTGGCCTTGTAGAGGGCGACCCGCCGGGGCTCGCGTTCTTGAAGATCGGCCGGGATCTCCGTGTTCCCGCAGAAATAGTGGATGTGTTCCAGCTCTCCTTTCGGCGGTTCCACAGGCTCACACAAAAGGTCGAGCGTCTCCAGGGCATGGTCAAGCCGTTCCCTGCCTTTTTTCAGCCGGTCTTGCAGCAGCACCTCAGGGGTCACTCCCCCGGCACTGTGATCCAGTTCTGAGCTGTAGACTTGCAGCGCGCCGGTGCCTTTTTCATTGACCAGCTTCTTGAACAGATCCTTGTAGTCCACGATGTAGCCGAAGTCCTTGTCTTCGCCGTCGAGCCGATTCGTCCGGCAGATGGCTTGGAACAGGCCGTGGTCCTGCATCGATTTGTCGATGTAGAGATAGGTACATGGCGGCGCATCGAAGCCGGTGAGCAACTTGTCCACCACGACCAAGAGTTTCATGTTTGCCGGTTCCTTCGTGAAGAGGGCCTTGGCCCACTCCTCATAGGTTTCCGTTTTGGTCATGCCTGGCTTGGCGTCGATGTCCTTCAGTAGCTCAGTGTAGGTGTTGTAGATGAACTGCTTGTCGGTTTCCGTGTTCGCGCCGACTTCTTCCTTGGTCACATCCTTGGTCTGCGGATTATAGGACGTCACCACCGCACACCTGCCCTTGAAGGGTGTCTTTTGGAAAAGCCCGTAGTACTTGGTCGCCTCGTAGATACTCGACGCCACAAGAATGGCATTTCCCCGCTCGCTGGATAGGCGTGGCTTCACGCCGAAGTCGAAAACGATATCGCTCACCACACGATCCATGCGGGACTTGGAACTCAGCACCTGCTGCATCGTCCCCCACTGCTTCTTGAGCTCGTCTTTCTGCCAGTCGTTCAGGCCCTTGGTCTTGGCCTCAAACCAGGCGTCGATCTTCTCTTGTGAGCCCAGGTGCTGGTCGATATCCCGCGCTTCATAGACCAGATCGAGCACCACGCCGTCCTCAACACCCTCGCTGAATTTATAGGTGTGAATATACCGGCCGAATACTTCGAAACTCGTGACTCGATCCTGTGCAAGCAAGGGCGTCCCGGTGAATCCAATGAAAACGGCATTCGGCATAAGGGCCTTCATCACCCGGTGAAGCTTGCCGCTCTGCGTGCGATGGCACTCGTCCACAAACACGAACACTTCGCCCACCGTCTGGCTAGGCTGGGCCTCCAGTTCCTTGATGAAGGCGTCGAAGTCATCCACGTCTTTGCGGGCGAACTTATGAACCAGTGAGCAGAGCAGGCGTGGCGTCGCCTGACCGAGCTGACTCATCAAGTCGCGACCGCTACTTGTTCGCGTAATCGACTCCCCGGATTCGGTGAAAACCCGTTCGATCTGTTTGTCCAGTTCATCGCGGTCGGTGACAATGGCCACGCGGGCGTGGGGATTGTTTTCGAGAATCCACTTGGCGAGCAGCACCATGACGATGCTCTTGCCGCTGCCCTGTGTGTGCCAGATGATGCCGCCTTTTCGCTGGCGCACAGAATCCTGGGCCGCCTTGATGCCGAAGTACTGGTGCACCCGTGGCAGTTTCTTCCTCCCGCTGTCGAACAGCACAAAGTCGTGCATCAGCTCGATCAGGCGTTCCTTTGCGCACATCTTGAGCAGATACTTGTCCAGCTTGAAGCGGGTATTCTCCTGCTCGTCTTCTTTCCACCTGAGGAAATACTTCTCTTGCGTGTCGATAGTGCCGTATCGCAGACCTTCGGAGTCGTTGCCGGCAAAGATGAATTGCACGGTGCTGAAGAACCAGGCGTTGAATTCCGGCAATTGGTTGGAGAGGCTTTGGCGGATACCCTCACCGATGGACACGCGGCTGTTTTTGAGTTCGATGACGCCGACCGCGATGCCATTCACATACAGCACGAGATCAGGCCGCCGTTCGTGGTTGCCCTTGAGGGTGACTTCCTCCGCAATCGCGAAGTCGTTCCTCCCCGGCTCATGCCAGTTCATGAGGTGAACGGTTTCCGTGACCTTGCCCGCTTCGATCTTGACCGGCACGCCGTAGCGGAGGAGCTTATAGACGGCCTGGTTGTTCCCGTAGAGATTGCGGCTATGATTGTCTGCTTCGGTTTTCAGCAGATACAGCGCCCGGCTGATCTGTGCTTGGGTATAGCCGGACTTGGTCAGATGGACGGTTAACGCCCCTTCTTCAATGTTGCTGTTCCCCTCACGGTCAGTCCAATCGCCAAGATACCGGTAGCCCAGCTCGTCGCGAAACAGTGCAATCAAGCGGTCTTGCGCGGCGCGTTCAGGCTGGCCGATGGGAGTCATGCGTTTACCCGTTGATCTCGTCCTGAAACGTCGTCAGAGTGGTCATGATCTCGTCGAATTCCGGGATGGCTTAAAAAGCAATTGATGGATGTCGACCTCGCCAAACTCAGCCATGAAATCAACTTTGGTGAATGCCCACCCCCTCACCACGGCCATACACCATGAAAAGTACATTTTTTCAATTACTTGCATGGCTATATCGATAAATATTTTTCACGAAAATGAGCATGTTTTCGTGAAAACAGCATGGGACTGAACAATAGCCCCGCAGATTTCACACAACCCTCTTCACCCAACCGGTCTTGGTCGAACCACTCACCCAGGTAGCAATAGCCGGGTTTGTCGTAGAACAGGCCGAGGACACGGTTCTACGTGGCCCGTTCTGGTTGACCGACAGGGGATATCAGCACGATCTTCCTCTAACCCATAGCGTGCGGCACAAAGACACGCCCCTCTTGCAATTCACACCATCGTCATCCATAATTTCCCCATGGGCTGGTCACTGCGTAGCGGGGGCCGGCCTCTTTTATTTGGGAAGCACTACGAGACCATAGCCCTCAATGCGCCCTGTCCGGCTGCACCGAAACTTCTCCTCAATCACGCGATAGTCTTCTTTGATCGTTTTGCCGAGCATGGGCACTGTCATACCAGCCTGATCCTCCCTGTCAGCAGTTCCTGCATCATGCCCTATTTGAGCTAGCGGGCTTTGGCCAGCTTGGCTTCCAGCACGACGATCTCAGCGTCCATATCGGAGGAGTAGCGGTAGTTCAGCTCATCACGGAAGAGCGCGATGACCCGGTGCTGCGTGGCCCGTTCGGGTTGGCCGACACCGTTCACTACACGACCTCCCAATGGCCGGTCTTACGAGCCCCGATTCGACGCAGCCGACCAGCCCTCTTGAGACTGGCCACATTCTGTTCAATTTTTCGGGTGGAGATTCCTATGATTTTCGCAAGCCCAGACGCAGTCACGCGTGGCTTCTGGCTCAGAATCTCAAGGATTCGTTGTTGGTTGGCGGTCACATTTATACCGACCTTTATACCGACCCCTATACCGACCTTTTCACCGACCCTCTCCTGTGCGGCAGCCTGCAGGTGCGCAGGATTCGCGTGAAACGTCAGCATCAGCCCCGCCATCCCGAAGTCATACGCCGGTGGTGCAATCCCGTGTTCCAAGCAGGCGCGGTTGATCTTCTCGATGCCGCGTCCCCAAGACTCGATATAACCTGCCCGGAAGAAGGCATTGGCGATCAATGGATTAAAGGGCCTGGACGGATGCTTGCCCAGCAGTTGTTCCAGCGTCCAGCGCTCCGGAAGATCGCCGGAGTTCCAGAGCACGAGCTTATCTTCATACACGCTGATCTGGATGGGCACGCCGCTGCTATAGTCCTTGTGGACCACGGCGTTCAGCAGGGCCTCGCGCAGAGCGGCATACGGATAGAGGAAGGTCTCATGCCGCTGCAAACCCTGGTAGCTGATATACGCCTTCAGATACTTCGTATGAAGGAGTTCCAGCGCGCGCTCCACCTGCTCGAACAGGCTGCCGTGCACCTCATCCTGATACCGGAGGTCGTCGTCCGTGACAAAAAAGCCGATCTTGATCCACGCCCCGCTGACATACTGCTCCGGGCGGGGTGAAAACAGGAGACAGGCGGCCCGTTTCAAACCATACTTCTCCGTCAGTTCCAGATTCCCAAGAATCACCTCCCGTCTGTCGCGCAAGACAGCCCGGTCCATCCGACCGCTTTGCGACGCGCCGGCTTTGAATAGGCGCAAGGCTGCGGCACTGCACGATCGTGCGGTGAACGAGGGTTCCGGCGTATCGTCCCAATGGCGTCCCCGCTTCGCGAGCAGAAACCGCTCAAGGGCGGCACCTTTCAGCTCCTGCGTGGTGCTGCCGCTACGGAAATAGTAGGTGCCTTTGTAGCTGATAGGGCTGGGGTACGGTTCCACCCGGATTTCCACCAGATCCTTCCCCGCTGCTTTGACGAGGCGAACATCCGCCATGATGCCCAACACATCGCGAATCTTATTCGGCAGGTCTTCCATCAGCTTCGCGGCGTCGCTCACCCCGACAGCCTTCCCCTTGTTGTCCCGGCCGATTGCCAGCACACCGCCCTCGGCATTGGCGAAACCCGAGATCCACTTCAGGTATTCGTCCTGCCAGGACTCCTTCCACTCCATGCGCTGGTTTTCCTTCATACGAAGCACATTAATGGAGAATTGATAGTGGAGAGTTGAAAATGCTCGTTATGATTCATTTTCAATTCTTAACTGTCCTGGATGTTTTCACAATCGAGACCAGAAGTTTAACGAGTTCTTCGCTATCCATTCGGATGGACTCAAAACTCTGCTCGGCGATGTATTCGGACTGATGGAGCAACTCCAGCCAGTAAAGGGTTTCGTTGGCTTCCTTGAGGGCAATATTCATTTTGTGTGTGAAGTCGGCTTTACTTTCCGCATGTTCCGCCTCGCGCACCAACGCGCCAATGGCTGTGCCGCTGCGTAATACTTGTTTGGATAACACAAACTCCTTCTTCTCGCCTTGCAAGTATTTCGTCAACGTCACCACCCGGAGCGCGAAAGCGAACGATTTCGCTTTGACGACATTCTCTTTCATTCTCAATTATCCACTCTCAATTTATTAACCGGATACGTCCGGTTAATAACTCCTGCATCATGCCCTGCTTGAGGAGGCGGGCTTTGGCGAGCTTGGCTTCCAGCGCGGCAATCTCCGCATCCATGTCGGAGAGAACGGTGGCGATGGCGATTTGTTCGTCGGGTGATGGTGCAGGCACTTCAAAACTGCGAATGTCTTCAAGGGAGAGATTCGCTTGAGCTGCTTGGACGTTGATTGCAGTGATATGAGCCAGAATCTGAGGGCCAGCCAGATACTTCAAAAGAAAGTCGTGACGCAGGCACGACTGGGCTTTAATTCTTATGATCGCCAACGCTTGGTTTGTATTTGCCGAAAGCAGGTCCGTTTTGACAATTGCTGTGCGTCCCAAAGCACCAGCAATTGAGAACAAAATATCCTTCTCCCGAAGCTGAGATCGTTTCAATAGACGATGTGTATTGTCATCAATTGCTGCCAACATTTCCGAAATGACAGAACCCTCTTCACTCAGAGACTCCACCTTTACGAAATTGATTCCTTGATCAGTGAAGTTGCGCCCCAGGGAGGTAGGTGTCGTCCCTTTTGTTATGCGGTCGGTTTCATCACCTAATCGCTTCACCTCCCACTCCCCGCTGAACCCGGGCAGGCGCTTCTTGCCGGAGAGGAGTTCCTGCATGGCGCCTTGTTTGATCTGTCGCTTCTTGGCGAGGAGTTGCTCCAGGGATTCGATGAGGGCATCCGCATCGCTCAGCGCCTCGGCGATGGCGTGTTGTTCGAGTTCAGTTGGCCATGCGAGGCGCAACTTCTCGAACCGTGAGCCACCAAGGTGCGCGACCGACGTGGTCTGAAGTGCAATTCGAGCGAAAACTCCGGTATGTTGGCAGTGTCGGAAAAGGTAGGAGGCAAACTTCTCGGAAACGCCAGGGCGTGCTCTAAAACGCAAAAGCGCGTTCTGGATGGCGCATGGCTCAGGGTATTCGTTCTGATACAAGGCGCACCGACCAACAAGATCAATACTCTGCCCCTCGTTGAGCAACACATCGCCACTTCGAATCTGGAACTGTGTGAACTGCTCCTCGGTCATTGGCATCGTGAGCACGTCGCCAATGTCGATTCGGCCATCAAAGACGTTCTTCGTTCGGAGATACGGGCGTTGCAGTCCAGGCGCATTTACGGCCAATGCCTTGCCAGTCACGACCTCGCCTTTTTGCCGAACTGCACAAACCTCCCATTCATCCGGGATGATGCCCACCTCGGTCTGTTTGTAGCCAGCCGGAATTAGTTGAGAATTGAAAGTTGAGAGTTGAGAATGGCTCATTTTCCACTCTCCACTTTCCACTCTCCACTTGGCGCAAATCCCATTTGCGCTAGGTGGCGGTTCACCTTGGCTTCCAGATCGGCCACGCGATTGACCATCTGCGGCAGCGGGGTTTCGTACCGCTCAGCCAGTTCCTTCACCCGCTGCGTCAGTTGCTGGCTCACGCGGTCCATCTCGCCGTGAATATCTTGATCCAAAGCAGCGAGCCATTTGTCATCCACGACCAGCTGCTTAATCTCCGCTTCGGTGAGCGTCGGATACTTGGTGTAGGTCTTGGCATCGAGCGAGGCCTCTGCTTCCTTCAGGCGCTTCTTGAGATCGGCCTCGTCACCGTTCAGCTTCAGCCAGTCGTTCAGCGCGGCTGCTTCGCCATTGGATAATTGAGAGTTGAAAGTTGAAAATTGAGAATGATCCGTGTCCTTCTTTTTCATTTTCAATTCTCCACTTTCCACTTTCAACTCCTTCAGTCGCTGCGCGACTGAAGCCGCGTTCACCTTATCGAGTTCGGAGAAAGCCCCTTCGTCGCCGCTATGTTCTTCTTCCAATTCAGTGAGGCGGGCGCTGACAGCTTCCAGGTCAGCCGTAAGCTGATCGATGGCTTCCTGTTCTTTCGCAAAGTAGCGGGTGACGATGAGCGGCTTAGGCACGAGGTCGCAGGTCCAGCCCTTGTCCTTTTCCTTGCCCTTCTTGTCCTTCTCAATGATGCGGTAGGTCTCGGCCTTCCACCCGTCGGCGGCAATCAAGTAAGAGTCGTCCTGCATGGTCTCGGCCCAGTAGTCCATGAGGTGCTGATAGACATCGTATTTGTCGATGAGCGGCTGGCCGACGTAGTGGGCGAGCAGGTCTTCGGACAGTTTGCCGATGAGTTCCTTCGGGTGGCAGCCGGCCTTCAGTGCACGAAGCGACTTGGCGGTCTTGTGTTTCCACGTCGCAAAGTGGGCGTTCATCCTGCCGATGAAAGCGGCAAATTCTGGATGCTCGTAGATCGTGGACTTGATCGCCGACTTCTCCACGGACAGATCCAGATAACCGGGCCGGTTGGCCTTGAAGAGTGACCGCCGGAGCTTGGGGCACACATCCCAGTACTGCTGAAGCGCG
The DNA here is from genome assembly GCA_024998625.1 of Nitrospira sp. Classification (GTDB taxonomy): domain Bacteria; phylum Nitrospirota; class Nitrospiria; order Nitrospirales; family Nitrospiraceae; genus Nitrospira_A. The sequence goes on from JACOEL010000001.1 coordinate 85,429, forward strand.
TTCACATCCGCTTGCGGAATGCCGCCTTTGAGGTGGCCTTCGATGTCTTGCCGGTCTTCCGCCTGCTGGCTGTCGATGTAGCGGGGCAGGTTGAGGTTGAACTCGTTCTTTTCAATTTCGTCCACGCTCACCATGCGAGAGTACTTCGGTACGTCGAGGCGCTTGTTGAAGACATCCACGATTTGGTGAATGTCCTGGGCGCGGAGGCGGTTCTTCGGACCGTCTTTCATAAATCCGGCGCTCGCGTCGATCATGAAGATACCCTTGCGGGTACGGGCCTCCTGTTTGTCCACCACCACGATGCAGGCGGGAATGCCGGTGCCATAAAACAGATTGGCGGGCAGGCCGATGATGCCCTTGATGTAGCCCTTGCGGATCAGGTTGCGGCGGATGTCGGCCTCGACATTGCCCCGGAACAAGACACCGTGCGGCAGGATGCAGGCTCCCTTGCCGGTGCTCTTGAGCGAGCGGACGATGTGCAGCAGGTAGGCGTAGTCGCCTTGCTTGTTGGGCGGCACGCCGAATGACTGGAACCGCTCGTAGGGATCGTTGAGGGGATCGAGTCCTGTACTCCACCGTTTGTCGCTGAACGGTGGATTGGCGACGACGTAGTCGAAGGTCTTGAGTGGCTGGCCATCCTTGAACTTGGGGTCAGCCAGCGTGTTGCCCTGCGCGATGAGCGCCGTGGGGTTGTTGTGGAGGATCATGTTCATCCGCGCGAGGCCCGCGGTGGTGCGTCTTTCTCCTGGCCGTAGAGGGTCACCGGCGTGCGCGCTTCGTCCGCGACTTTCAGCAATAAAGAGCCGGAACCACATGTCGGGTCATAGACCGTGGTATCCGAACTCGTCTTGGCCTCCCTGATGCCTAGAATCTGCGCGATGATGCGGCTGACTTCGGCCGGTGTATAAAACTGGCCCTTGCTCTTGCCGCTCTCCGTGGCGAAGTGCCGCATGAGGTATTCATAGGCATCGCCCAGGATGTCGTCGCCTTCGGCGCGGTTTTTGGAGAAGTCGAGTCGCTTGTCTTCAAAAATAGCGATCAGGTCGGTCAGTCGCTTGACCATCTCATCGCCGCTGCCAAGCTTATTGGCATCGTTGAAGTCCGGCATGTCGGACAGCTTGTTGGCGTTCGCCAGCGGCGCGATGATTTTCTTGTTGATCTGGTCGCCGATGTCCGGCTTGCCCTTGAGGGCCACCATGTCCTTGAAGCGCGCACCCTTCGGAATAGTGATCGGCGCGTACGGGACATCGGCATACTTGTCGCTGACGTATTTGATGAACAGGAGGACGAGGACATAGTCCTTGTACTGGCTGGCATCCATGCCGCCGCGCAGCACATCACAACTGGACCAGAGGGAGCTGTAGAGTTCAGATTTCTTAATCGCCATGCGTCGCTAAAACCTCATATGCCTAGGGCCCTAATTGCGCGGAAGAATACCCTGTTCGTGTCTTTTAATCACCCGCGTTTTTACCGGCAACAGCGCCTCGTCGGTGCCTAGGGGACTGGGGGCGTGAGGCGTCTCTCGCTGTGGTCTGGGAAGACATGAGTCGCCTCACCGCTTCTGTCCAGGGCCACCTAAGGGCACAAACGGTACGTTCGGGTTGAATTCATTGATGGGGTTCAGCGGATTCTCCGGTCGATACCGATTGATCGGGTTGAACGGATTGTTCGGATTGAATTGGTTGATGGGATTGGCAGGGTTGTTGGGATCGTACTGGTTCACGGGGTTAAACGGATTGTCCGGACTGTAGGCATTGGCGGGGTTGAACGGGTTGGCGGGCTGATACTGGTTGATGGGATTGAAGATGTTGAAGTCACGCTGGTACTTCTGGTCGAACCCCGGCTCTGCCCAGGCTGTTGCAGCCGAAGTCCACGTCAGGATCATCAGTATCGCCGAAAGCCTTGAAGATCGCATAGTCGCCTCCCCTTCTGTCGTTCACCAGCTACTGTAGCCGACGACCGTGACATCCGGGGTCACAGGAGAAAAAATAACCGTCGCTCGTTCTTCGTGAAGCGTATCCCGTGGGGCGAATCAAATCGGCTCGTCCGGATGGCCTTGTGCAACTCCCGCCGATCAGTCGCGGATGACTTTGGTTGGTTGGGTTGGGTTGAACATCATGAGATTGATGTCCAGAAGCGCAAAGCCGGATAGAAGATGGCGGAAACCATGACCACAGTGGTCTGCGTTTATTCGTGAGCGTAACCGACGACGGCGCAAAGTCCCTGCAGCACACGTTGCACGGTTTGGGGAGAGAGGGTGCCGAACGTCTTGACGATACTGCTCTCGGAAAGGGTAAAGACCTTGTCCAATCTGATCCAGGAGGGTTTGGGGAGTGCCCCTTCGAGCAAGTTGGCTGTCGCCACTTGCAGGGCGTGATGTTGTTGCTCGACAGTGGTGATCGCGAGCCCGATAAAATCAGCGTGGCGATCAGGTGGAGTCAAAACCATCACGGGACGTTTTTTCGTTGACTGCAGGTCCGAAAATGGGAAGGGAATCAAGACCAGATCGCCTGGCTTACACGCCATTCCAGACCTCGTCGTCCTGGTTGTCCCACACATGGCGCATGGCCGGCTCCTGTGCCTGTTTCAATTCTTCGGTGAGACGATCCCGGAGGCCATGCTTCATTTCAATGTATCCAATAAAATCCAGGACCTCTTGCGCGAGGGGGTCCGGTAGTTTTTGCGCTTCCTTGAAGATTTTCTCCGCCGTCGACATCGATGCCTCCTTTTCCGGCCACCAGCGCCACATGTATCAGGTGCATTATGGTCTGAAGACCATTCGGACACAACTGTTAGGCATTCTCCTACACCCCTTTCTGGTCAGCGGCGCGGAGCACGGGCACGATATACATCAGGGATAACTCGCTCGTGAAACCTCACTCGTCCGGAGGGCCTTGAGCAACTCCCGCCGATCAGGCGCGGGTGACCTCCGCCGGTTGAGGGACGCCGGACGAATCCAGTTGATAGGCGTAAGCCTCCTTCATCTGCACGTTGCCGCTGTCCGTATAGACGAACAGGCGTGTGCCGTCGGTGCGGGTTTTCACGAGGCCATAGGCGGTGCGGCTGAATCCGTAGAATGGCCCCCGTTTCTTGGCCTTCTTCTCGTCCTGTAAGCGGGACAGTCCTTCCTCCTCAAAGAACGCGACCAGCTCGGTGACGAAAATGAGCGGTTCGGGCACTCGCGACCATTTGCCCAGGGCTCCCATGAGCGTGGCTCGCGGATGGATGTATTCTTTGCGCGCGCTCTCGTCCCCGCTCGACACGACGCTCACGATCGGCGAGACGGCTTGAATGAAGGCGCCGGAAAAGTCGGCCGACCCATGATGCGGCACCTTGAACACTTCCGATCGTATGTTGAGGTTGCCCCGGTTGTGTTCCCGCGCCAGCGTGCGGCTGGCTTCATCGTTGAGATCGCCTGAAAACAGAAAGCTGAACCCGCCGTAACTCAGACGCAACACGATCGAATGGCCGTTGATGGTGTGGGAGGCAGAGTGGCCGGTGAAGCCTTCGTCGCTGTCGCTCAGCGAGTCATGCCCGATCCTCGGTCCTTTGGGTGGCTCCCCGAGAAACTTTAGCGCCGGTTGTCCGCCCACGGTCGTGGTCATCGGCCCAAGGGTCTCCATGCGCAGATCGCCCCGATTGAAAAACTCAAAGGCCTGGTTGTCTCCGAACTGGAGACGCCGGAAGCTCACTTCACTCCGGCTGTTGTAGGTGGCCAAGGTGTGTTTCCATTCTCGAAACGGCTCGTTCATGTCCGCATCGGCCACGTCGAGCAGATTGTCTTCCAGCCCCGTGAGATAGAGTTGTCCGTTGAGCGTTTTGGTCGGGCCCAGCAGTTTCGTGTCGGGCACGGCCTTGTTGTTCATCTTGCTCGGGCGTTTCACGATGCCGTTGTGATAGACGCGCTTCGGCTGCATGAAGAGGCGCTTGCGCTTCACCTTGTTCGTTTCCGACTTGAGAATCTCGGGAAGGCCGGCGAAATGGTCGGCGTCACCATGGGTAACGAGGATGCAATCGATGGGTTGCGGGTTCTCAGCCGTGGTCCCTCGAAATCGTCCGGCCAGGTATCGCGCGAACATCTGGTTGTCTCCCCCATCGACCAGAATGATCTTCCCGTCCGGCGATTCGATCACCGAGCCGTCGCCCTGCTGGACATCGACGAGATTGACCTTCAGGACCTGATTGTCTGCGAGGGGCCTGGTCAGATTGGCAATTTTGAGGCGGGACGCTTTCGTCGGTTCGATATAGCCGGTGATGGATTCGGGCAGGATGCTGCCGTCGGGCTTCTCGCGAAAGACGGTGATGGCCACTTCCAGATGCGTCGCGGCTACTTTTAACAGGGTGACTTCGTCGCCCCAGGCAATGGTTCGGATGAGCTTCTTCCGTCCACGTTGTTCCCACACATCCGCCAGATCGACATTGAGCACCATTGTCTCAGGCATAGGCCCTCCCTCGCACGCTGTTGATAAAGACTGTCGGCGGCGTTCTCGGTCGCACGTCTCCCTGCGACGTATGGAGATAAAACGGGACTACCGGTGGAGTATATCCGTTCGCCAGGAGTATCTGTCACGGCGAACGGGTCAAACGAAGTTTGGTATGTACCTCCTCAGTCGCCGTGCTTCCTGTGGCCTTGCCGGACAGCCTTTCTGAACAGCCTGCAAACCATTTGTAGTGTCTCTCTAGTCTCACGCGGCAGCCTCGCTGGACGGCTTTGTTGAGCAGCCTGCGGGTGCAGGCGATTTCCCGACTGTGCTTCCATTGGGCGTAACCGTCCGCGAAGCCCGGTTACCGGTGGCCCGATGGTTTTGGCAGAGAATACGCCGTTCACCGTGAGAAATCACGCTCGTCAAAACGGAAGCCGTCGTTCGTGATGCGTCGTCCCGTGCATGCCGGATCGGCCCTCTTGCCGTTCGAATCCCCGCCCTGTTACATTTGCGTCATGACCATGCAATTTCAGAAAAAAGATCCGCGCGCCACGATCATCACCAAGTTCGGGGAGATCAGGATTAAGTTCTACCCGGACGATGCGCCACGCCATGTGGAAAACTTCATCAACCTGGCCAAGATGGGCTTCTACGACGACACTACGTTCCATCGCGTGGTGCCGGGGTTCATCATTCAGGGCGGCGATCCGCTGAGCAAGACATCCGATCGCCTCTCGCACGGCACGGGCGGGCCGGGGTACTTTCTGAACCCCGAGCCGAACGACCGGCCGCATAAACGCGGCGCCATTTCCATGGCGAAGATGCCGCGCGACGGCACCAGCACACGCGACTTCAACGACAACGGGTCGCAGTTTTTTATCTCGCTCCAGGATAACGGCGGATTGGACCGTCGTTATTCGATCTTCGGGGAAATCATCCGGGGAATCGAAATCATCGACATGATCGCGAAGCTGCCCTGCGACGAGCGCGACAATCCGCTCGAGCCGATTCGCATGAAGGTGACGGTGAAGGAGTAGCGGGAGAGCGGATGGCTGATGGCCCTACAGTGTGCCTACCATCACCGCTGAACGTCTCATCCGGCCTCCAGGGCCTCACGTTCCCCTCTATCGTCTTGTGTTCTCTCGAATCTTTCTCCAATATGCCGGCTGCCTGATGCCTCATGTGATATGGAGTGCAGGCTGATGTCCCCGTTGCGAGTGATCCTTCTCAATAGCCTTCTCCTGCCAGGCATAGCGCTGTCCGGGTGCGACACGGAACGTCACCGTCTGATGACCGCCCACTATCCCTCTTACCCCGATGGCATGCGCTGGGCCATCGATCGCGGGAAGATCCTGCGGGGCATGAACCAGGATCAGGTCTATCTCGCGCTCGGGTCGCCGGTGTGTAAAAAAGACGTGGAGGAGGAAGGCCGGATGGTCACGGTCTGGCTCTACCCGCCTATCGGCAGGGATGCCTGCATCACAAGCGCCTTTCGTGTGTACTTTGAACAGGGCTTGGTCACCACCTGGGACCGCTTCACCACCCCCACCAGATATACCGATCCGGCCGGCGGCATGCCGGCCTACTAGCCTGTTGATAAAAGCCGCCAGCGGCGTCCCCGCATCATTCAGAGCCTCAACGTACCGCAGAGGGTATGCCTCAGCTCTTCATTCGCTGCGGTCTTGCTGAGCAGCCTTTCTGACCAGCCTGTAGTCGAGTGTGTCGTGAAACGTCACACGTGAAACGTATCTCGTGGGGCTGGAAAGCCAGTCCGCAGGCATGGCCTTCGCGCTTGACGAGTGCGGTGTATGACGATACGATGATCGATCAATGATTGGTAAGGAGGCATTGCGATGTCCATGACCACCATTTCGCCGAAGTTTCAAATCGTGATCCCCAAAGACGTGCGGGAAAAGCTTCACCTGAGTCCTCAGCAGCGCCTGCAAGTTCTGGAAAAAGGCGGAGTAATTACCCTTGTTCCAGAAGTACCACTTAAGTCACTGAAGGGGGCGCTCAAGGGAATGTCCACAACAGGGATCCGAGAGAAGAAGGATCGGCTGTGAAGATTGTGTTGGATTCCAGCGGATGGATCGAATTCTTTACAGGCGGACCGTTGGCTGATCGCTACGCGGCATATCTCACTCCCCGATACGACATCATCACGCCGACGATTGTATTGTATGAGGTGTATAAGAAGATTAAACGCGAGCGTGGTGAGGAGACAGCCATATTATTCTCTGGACAACTTCATGCCACTCGGGTGGTGCAACTCACTGAATCTATTGCCTATTTGGCTGCGGATATCAGCCTTCGGCACGGTTTGGCGATGGCTGATGCGATCATCTACGCGACGGCCCAAGACCAGGAGGCGGAGGTCATTACAGGTGATGCGGATCTGAAGGACCTACCTGGAGTGGTATACGTGAAGTAGGCAAGCACCATCAAAGGTCGCAGCCGAAGAAGCACCGGAGGCGTGACATTCTTACCCGCCCACCCTTCGCCTGCCGGGACAGGCTCTTTACCCATGGGGCTACATTGAGGAGGTTTTCGAGGGAAGAACGAAGGTAGGGGGATTTTTCAGCAGCCTGTTCGCAGAACGGTCAAAACGATGGTCCACCTAGGCCGCAGCTAGCGAAGGAGCGAGGCGTAGCCTTGCGCTACGTTGAGCGATCTGAGAGATGCGAGAACGACGGCTGACTATCATAAGCAGGTTGCTCAAACAGGCATCCAGCGAGGCCGCAGCCGAGGAAAGCACCGGAGGCGTAGCCATGGGCTACGTTGAGGATGGTTTCGAGGGGAGAACGAAGCTGGGGGCCTGTTTCAGCAACCTGCTCTAGAAGAAGGCCATGCTGGCATACGTCACCGTCGAATTATACTGATCCGTGATGCCGCGATCGTACCGTAACACCTGCCCCGTCTCCGCTTGAATCAACCGCAGCAGCGAGTAGATCGGCGAGAAGCCGGAAATGCGGCGCTGATCGTTTTCTTTTTGAATGAACTTCGCGAATTCTTCCGGGTCGCGGTTCTCGACGTGCTTGAGCATTTCGAGATCGATCTGCATGCAGCGGTGGAAGGAAAAATCCGTCGGCGGCGCCGCATCGCCGTACCGCATGCCGATGTGGGCCAGTTCCGCCCCCACGACCACACAGTAGTTCTTGCCGGTCGCCACAAGAGCGTCCTTCAAGGCCTGAAGAAACGTCTCGACCTGCTCCCGTATTTGCGGATCGCGCAGGCTGTCCGCCGAAAACGATGTGAGGATCGGAACCATCGTAAACGGCCGGTCCTTGCCGAGACTCTCTTGCAGGAACGGCAGCTGAAATTCCAATGCATGTTCATTGTGATGTGCCAATTCGTCGGTGAAGGCTGAAGGAATGTGCTCGCGCAGGCGATCGGTGACCGTGCGTTCGACCTTCACGAGCCCCAACGGTGTCTCGAAATCTTTGTCCGTCATCGCCACCGGATGTTCGAGCCCCGAGTAGGCGGTGCCGATGAGCACGTACAGGTCCGGCTGCTGGGCTTCCTGTAATTCTTTGTAGGCCCAGGCATAGATCGGTCCGGCATGTTTCAGTTCATAGGTCGGCGCGACGAGCCCCTTGATGAGCTTACCCGCATGCTCCGATTTTTTGACTTCCGGTCCCTCTTTCGAAATGAAGAACCCGTTGATCTGGGCGCGAAGCTTGGCGGCGTCGGCTTCGTAACTGCGGCCGGCAAACTGCGGCAATCGGGCTGGCGCTTGACGATAGGTGGTCAACGCCTGTTGCTTGGCCTGTTCGGTGCGTGTGCCTTCCAGGAAGAGTTTCGTGTCCAGATCGGCGAGTAGCTGCTCGACCTTATTCGGCATGAGGAACTCGCCGAACCGCTTCAGGTAGAGCGCGCCGATATCCTGGACGCTGTGCTCCCCGTCGAGGTGCTGGACGATGAAAAAATAATTCAACGGCAGGACCAGTCGTTCCTTGCTCAACCCGGTCGGGTCCCAGAGGACGATGTACTGCTCCTCCCCTTCCTTGAGGGGCGAGAATTGGAGGTTACGCAACAGCGGATACTGCGCGGGATCTTTGGCGGCGATGGTCGGCGTTGATTCCATAATGAGCGGCATTGTAGCGGAGGCCACTTCTCAGGCGCAACAGCCTTAGCAGGATGCGGAAAAAGGCCGCCAGCGGCGTTCTCCTGTCATTCAGAGCTTCAACGTACCGCAGAGGATACGCCTCAGCTCTGCATTCGCTGCGGCCTTGCTGGACGGCTTTTTTGCGCATCCTGCGTACGATTCTGACACCATTCTGCCAGTCGTGACGCACTGTGCGAGAATCGACTGTTCCGCAGCCTGTGAGCAGGCCGTTTTTCGTGAAGCGGCTCTCGGCACGAACGACGCATCCGGGCGCTCCCGCTCCACTCTTTCGAACGACAAGATACGGGCGACGAACGACGGCACCGGGTGCCTGCCCGGTGCCTACTGTTTTGGTGGATGGGCGCTGCCGCGCCGGCTGAGGACAATCAGGGTGGCGACCGTCAAGAGGAAGAGCCAGAGCGTGGGGCGGCCATAGGAGGCGTCGGAGAATTCAATCAGGTCCGTGAGGCGGCCGATCAGCAGCGACATGCGGGCCATGACGGTATAGCCGAAGGCTGCGCCGAAGGAGATCATTAGGAAGAGAATGCCGGCGCGCGCAACCGCCTTGCCCGGTCCTGAATGTTCTACCGAGAAGAAGAAATAGAACAGGACCGAGACTACCCCGATCAGAATGATGATGCCGTTCACATGGCTCGCGGGGTTCAGGAGTGAATAGTCGAACGTGATGCCGCCGCCCGGGGCCACGGCCAGGAGCGGGCGAACCGTGTCTTCGATCTGCTTCAGGATAAACGACGAAATGGTGCGGGGAATGGCCAGCCCCGCGCCGATGCCCACGATAAAGGCAAAGGCATATCGGGAGAGCCAGGCGGCCTTGGGCACATACCGCGTCAGCATGAGCATACCAATGGCCACCGGGATCAGCAGCGACCATTCGCCTTTGTCGAGGATCGGGTGCACGATGAGGGTCATGACCACCGTGTCGTACGTTTTGACGATCGTATACCCGAGCGAGACACCGACATACAGATGCTCCGCCAGCTTGAACAACGGGTTGTCTTCATACAGGAACGACAGGATGAAGAGGGTCAACCCTGTGGCGATCCAGGCGCCGAGTATGACGTCGAAGGAAAGATCCATGCGGCTACGATCCTAACCCGTCGTGCCGACGCTGCTGCCGCCGCAACGAGAAGTAAAAGATGTTACAGATGGCGACGAGCACGATGATGGCGAGGTGGGTGGCCGACTGCGCATCCATCCCGGCGACCGCTTTTCCCTTCTGACCGATCAGGGTTTCGTATTCCGCTGCTCCGCGCAGGCCGCCGATCAAGCCGTTGATCTGGCCGCTGCGTAGCAACGGATAGAGGCCGGGCGCGATGACGCCGGTACAGCCGCCGCCGAGTTCGAACTTATATTTGTCCTTACCGAAGACGTACCAGGCTTCGACTCCGGGATTGCCTGCGCCCAAACTCACCGCATAGGTCACATCGCGCAGGTTCTGCACCCCGGCCAGCACCGGAAGGCCCTTGGTTGCTTTGCCGCCATAGTCCGCGGGGAAGGCGTTGTAGAGGTCCTGCCCCATATTCAGGATGACGGCGCTGCCGCCGGGGCTCCAGCCCAGGAAGACATAGTCCTTCCCGTTTTCCTTGCCCGCTTCCCTCGCGGTTTGCGACAGGATTTGGTCGGCCAACCCGGTGCCGGACACCCACAGCGTCATGGCGACCACGCGCAGATTCTTCTTGAAGGCATGGCGCAGGATCGCGATGGCCTGCGGATAGAGCTCGGGTTTGGACGCGGGATCGAAGTCCAGCGACAACAGGAAGACCGACCCCTCGGGTAAGCCTTCGATGTAGTCGTACACGCCCCGCACTTCCGAGGAAATCTTGATGGGGAGCCCCACGGGAAAGAGCAACGGCAGGAGCGTGCAGAGGCCGATCACCAGAAAGATGATTCGTCGGTCGATCCGCAACATGCGTTCAGCGAAGGTCACTTCATTCTCTCGTGGCACGTAACATGTGAAGCGTGAAAGGGAACGCGGGCACTCCGTGCCCCGTGAAACGTCAAACGTAAAACGTCAGACGGTGGAGAGTCGAGACGCGGGCACTTACGTTTCACGTCTAACCTTTCACGTCTCACGCGTTATTCCTTCCCTCCGCCCAGATACGAGCGTTCGACGCCGAAGATGATCTTGAACGAGAGGGCCACCGCGCCCAGGCTGACGCCGATCAAAATGGCGCGCCGCACCGACGCGTTGAGCACATTCAGAATCCAGCTGGAGAGGTCCCCGCTGATCGGCAGCATGTATTCGCCGAGCGGCACCCGCCCCATCATCACGATGACGGCGGCCACCAATAATACCGCCGCCTCACGGCTGCGCGCCCGGAACGACCGGTAGGCCGCTGAGGCGATGAAGAAGGCCAGGATCGCGAACATGGTGCCCTGTAGCGGCACGAGGGTGTAGGAGTAGACCCACCCAAACGAGGTCAGCGCCCCGTCGATACTTTCTTTGCCGCCGTTCCAGAGCCCCACGATGATGGTGCCCAGCATGCCGACATAGAGGACGAGGCTGTAGGCCCATCCGGCTTCCTTCCGCCGGATTTTGGACGCATGCACGTGGAAGAGGCTGGTAATACCCAGCACGAGCGCGAAGCCGCCGATGATCTGCAGCCACTTGGTGACCGTGGTCAGTAACTGCTCCGAGGCCGGATGCGGCACGTAGTACTGCGCGGCCATGACGAGGCCGGTGACCATCGTCATGAGCAACGGCAGTTGTCGGCGAAGGAACATCATTTCAGATCCTTGAAGAGGTCGAGGAGTGGTTGTGCCCAATTGCTGCCCGTGATGACGGCCAGCGTGGCCAGCAGGGTTCCGACACCGATCACGCCCAACACGAACGCCTTGCCCAGGTCCTGCCCGCGCAGGGTGCCGATCTGGATCGGCTCTTTCGACAGGTAGGCGCTGGCGGCATAGAGTTCTTCGCCGATCAGGGTGTAGTCGCAGGTAGTCACGAAGAACGGCAGCTGGTGGTCGGAGTCGGTCCCGGCGATTTGAATCGCGCCGGTGCTGGCGCCGGTTTCCGTCAGCAGCAGCGATTCGGCAAAGTAGGACCCCATGAAAAAGTTGGCTGCGGGTTTTCTGCGCAGCATGATGCCGTCCACCGCCGCGGTGTAACTGAACTGGTCGCTCGTAATGAAAAAGTTCGCGTCCTCCTTGAAGAGGTCCGGCTTTCCGGCCTCCATATAGGCTTGTTTGGTAATTTCCTGGCAGACGGCCATGGTGATCGGCTCCCGGTGCGGCACCAGCAGTTCGGTTTCATAGGCGGCGGCCTTCTTGGCCACGCGCCCCAGGATGACGGCGGCGGCGATGGTCGAAGGGTCGTTCATGTCGTGCGCCCCGGTCATGTAGAGGATCGGCTTGCCCAATTCCGTGGCCCGCCCGATGGCTTCATCGACGGCATCCAGTCCGGGAATACGCCGCAAAAAGATCTCTTTCCGCTTGGCCAGGTTGATGGCGTAAAACACGATGCCGCCGAACATCAGGGCCAGCACCAGGTTGTTCACTTGATTCCAGTTCATCCAGTTCGGTTCAGGCGAGGCGACGATCGGTAGTGCGATCATCCGTTCCCGTCCATTCGCGGCGGCTACCGTGACGGCATAGGACTGGTTCGCCTTGAGCTCGATGCCTTTCCCGTTCTTGAGCAGGAAGAGATGGTCGCCGGGGTCGCCCGTTCTCGTCCACCAGGCGGTCTTACCCTCGCGGACATACCGGGTGTTGGCCGGAAATTCCGCGACGACTTTCCATGCGGACGGGTCTGAAGGCACGCTGCCCTCGTGCAGCAGGATTTGATACTTCCACGCGGCGCTGTCGCTTGCCGAGGGAGCCCAGAGGACCGTGAGGCTGCCTCCCCCATCGCTGGGTGTGTCGATGACCCGAAGCTGCTGTGGCGGGGTTTGCGCCGAGACAAGCGCTGGCAGGCACGCGAGCATCGCGACGGCGAGGGACAGAATGCGAAGGCGAGGCTGTACGCGGCTCATGCTCCCTCGATCACTTCGATGTTGGCGCGGGGCACCACGGTGGTCGTGCCGTCGGGAAACCGGACTTCGAGCACGCGGACTTCACTCTCCGTCGGGATCGCTCTGAGCTCCGATGGCAACCCGGACACCGCCCCGATCCTGCCGAACAAGGGATCGCGGATCACTCGCACGGGATCGCCGAGTTGAATCCCTTCGCGTTCGACCCGGTCCGGCCGGGCGGCTGCGGTGCGTGAGGCCTGCGGAATGATGATCTCCGGACGAATCACGCCGGCGCGAATTTGCGTTGCGCCCGAAACGGAGGCCTTGTGCCCCGCGTGGGCGGACAGCAACACGAATGTCTTGGGCGCCATCGGGATCGTGCCGAATCCTTCTGTCAGGATCAACGTGAAGCCCACCTGTTCGGTGCCGGTAATGGCCACGCCGAGGTCATACCCGAGCAGCGCGCGCAGGTCTTTATCATGAATCCCGCCGACGACCAACCCGACGATGCCGATTTCTTTGGCCCGGGTCATGGTGGCGGCAGAGAGAAATGCGCCTCCGATCACGATCTTGCCTCTCATCGCCGGCGTCAACTGCTCAGGCGTCAGCGGCTGATCCGGCGCCGTGACACCCATCACCAATTCACCGTTGGTCTCTCCGCCGATGCCGAAAATGCCCTGCACGAGACTGCAGGGGGTTTCGACCGTCACGCCCTGTTCGGGATGCACGTCGACGATCGAGCCGTCGATATAGCCGCGCAATTCGAGTACGCGCGGCGGTTCACGTAACAGGATCTGCCCGGTGATGGTGGAGACGGACTCCACCTTGCCGGTAATCGGAGAACGGATTTCCGTCTTAAACCATTTGATGAAGGGTTTATTCTCCGCCAGCACATCGTCTTTCTGGACGGCATCGTTTTCCTTTTTGATGAGATAGTCGTTGATTTCATCCGGCGCGATGCCCAGCTGGTTGGCCAGGTTGAGCGGGACGACCTTGCCCGGCAACTCGGCGCGGGCCACCGCCGTATCGGCGTGCACGGTGTTCCCCACATTGACCAGGACGGTTCCGGGCAACGGCAGGATGCGCTTGCGGCGAACAGTGGTCCGTTCGGTGACGGTCAGTCCTGGTGTATAACTGTGTGCCATTGTCGGTTGCTGAAAACGCCCTGCAGCTTCGTTCTCAGTTGCTCGCTCCCCTCACCGTGCGACTTCCAGTACGGCTCGGGGCTCTCGCGCCTTGCGGCCTCGCGGCAGGGCGTTTTGAGCAACCTCTTCGTGATAAGAGCTGATGGCTATAGCCGATAGGAGCTAGCCTTCATACAAAAGCGAACTGTCAATGCTTTCTGTGAACAGTTGGCATCCAGCATGCGGTGCAAGGCCTCTCTACTCCTTGCCAGGTGCCATATGCTCCCCGCTCTTCACCATATGCGATGCGCCATTCGCTCCCAGCATTCGACTCTCAGCCCCCCGTCGGGTATAGCCCCACTGCCTGGTACCATCTGGTCAGCATGGCGACGCGGGCTGCTTGTTCACTCGGCAACTGCAATGGGCGACCACGGCCGTCAAGCATGAGGCCGACCACACCACCCTGCACCATTTTTGTGAACGATTGTCCCGGTCCGTTCCCGAGGTCGATCTGTTTGGTAGGGTGCATCGTCATGGTGGCCTGCTGCTCCCGCGCCAAGGCGAAGAGTTTGAGATCTCCGAACGCCAGCTGGCCCTTCTCGATTCGTCCATCGGGCAATGCGATTTCGTAGTCGGCGCAGCGCTCCCCGTCTTTCCCCTGCCCGATCGGGGCGATGCAGGTGCCGAGATAGACCATGCAATCACGGACAAAGACATCGGTGGCGGCCTGCTCGTTCACAGTGGAGAGCACGCCGAGGTGCGGCATCATGAAGATGCTGTCGACCGACAGCGTCGTGACGCCGAGCGGCTCGTAGGCATCGACCATCATCAGCATGGACTGGATGCGGCGTGGCGCATGCGACAGGATGCCGCCGCTACCGACGATCAAGTCTAGTTTCAACAGATCGATCAGGGTCTTGCCGGAAGTCCGTTGTTCGAACACATCGGAAATGGTGCGCTCCTGTTGGATGCCCTTGAGGCCTGTGGCGAGCGACTTGTGGTGGATCAGCGCCAGCCGGAGGGCCTCGCGCGCGATGGCATGTTCGATCTGCAGTTCGTCGAGCGATTGTGGAATCGTCGTGGGCCGCACCATCTTATTTTTGATGCGGTTGCGCAGGGTCTGTTCGTCGATGGTAAACGGCACCCAGCGCAGGATGTTGTCGAGCCCCGCTTCCGCCAGCACATTCGAAATGCTGTAGGACATGCCGAGGTTGGCGCTGACCGTGCGGTTAAAGAGTCCGTTGAAGACCGAAAACACGTCGGTGGTGGCGCCGCCGATATCGACCCCGATCAGGTTGATGCCTTCGCGTTTGGCGATGGTCTCCATGATGACGCCGACCGCCGCCGGGGTTGGCATGATGGGCGCGCCGGCCATCTCGATGAGTTTCTTATAGCCGGGAGCCTGCTGCATGACGTGTTCGAGAAACAGGTCGTGGATCTTATTGCGGGCCGGCGCCAGGTTTTCGCGCTCGAGCACCGGCCGGATATTGTCGGCAAAATCCAAGGCGGTCTTCTCGCCTAAAATGGTTTTGATTTGCGGCCGGGCGTCTGTATTGCCTGCGTATACGAGCGGCAGCCGGTAGGTGCTGCCGAAGCGCGGTCGCGGATCGGCGGCGGCAATGTACTCGGCCATTTCCACCACATGGGTCACGGCGCCGCCGTCGGTTCCGCCGGACATCAGGATCATGTCCGGGCGCATGGTTCGAATCCGCTCGATTTTTTCGTAGGGCAGCCGTCCATCGTTTGAGGCCAAGACGTCGATGACGATGGCGCCGGCGCCCAGGGCCGCGCGTTGAGCGCTCTCGCCGGTCATGTTCTGCACCACGCCGGTGACCATCATTTGCAATCCGCCGCCGGCGCTGCTGGTGGACACGTAAATATCCACGCCTCGCTTTGGGTCGCCCTGCGCCGCCCGGTTGGGAGTGATGATGCGGTCGCCGTCGAGGATCGTGCGTCCGGAGAGTTCCTCGATTTCCGCGATGGCGTTGAGCACGCCGCGGGTCACGTCTTCGAACGGGGCTTCGACGGTCGTCGGCGCTTCACCACGGTAGGTCTGGCGATACTCCCCCCCGACCTTTTCAATCAGAATGGCTTTGGTGGTGGTGCTGCCGCAATCGGTCGCGACGATGACGTTCAGGGGATGAGTCACTGCTGGTGCCGCTGGCGAGTGGGGCTGCTCGGTCATCGAGCGGGCGCTCCTTTGGGAGCCGCGGCCGTGGCTTCGATGAGGGCGGTCAGTTGGTGAATGGAATCGCGCCGTTCGAGCAGGCGCGCGATCTGCGCGATCTCCGTGCCGGAGAGTACACATTCCACGACGGGAGCCAGGAAGTGGAGCGCCTGGCTGCCGAGAAAGTTCATGGGGCCCATCGATTCGAGAAACAACGTGGCTGGTGCGGCCATGCCGCGCGAGACGACGGCGGCGGCAACCCGTTCGAGCAGGGCCAGGTCTTCGATCGTGAAGGTTGCTTGTTCAGAACGCACGGCAAACGCGTGCCGGAGACCGGCTCGAAGATCCTGTGTGCGACGGGATAGGAAACCAGCGGAGAAGGCAGACATAAGTGCTTGTGAGATCAGCTTAAACGGTTCGTTGCGGCATTATATGAAGGGCCAGCGGGAGAGTCAATCGAGCCCGTGGCGACGCGTGCGACGAGGGGCTACTGGTTCTTGTTCTCTGCCGGGGGGTCGCCGGATGCCGGTGAGCAATTCATTCCGGCGAATGGATTCAGCGGGTTGACGCGCGGTGAGCAACGTTGCGCTTCGGGTGCGGCCTTCTCTGGGGCATCCTTCAACCCGGATGGCGATAGCGCGGGATCGCCGGGACCTGGTTGGCGGGGAACCATCGGTGCGGCCGAGATGGACGGCGGAGTCGCATTCGACGGCAGCTCCATCTGTGGCGGTGCGGTCGGCTCGACCGGTGGGGTGAATCCTCCCGGGAGCGGGGGGGTGGCAGTGTCGATGGCGACGCAACCCGGCTTGCCCTTCGGCTGGTCGGTCAGGACCGTGCTGCCAGTGGCGCTTTGGCAACGATAGACCTTCGCGGCCGCTTGGCCAGGCAGGAGTAATGCGACCAGGGTGAGAAGGAGGACGTGAACCCAGCGCATCGTCAATTCTCCGGTGCCGGATGCTGTCTGGTGAAGGCTGACGGTCGAGTAAGCAGGCTGCTGAGCTGGATGGACTATAGGCGTGAGGCGGAGGAGAGTCAATGTGCCGGGGTGTGGTGCGGGGTTTGCGGCGGCCCTTAGCTCGGTGAGCGGCCGAGCCACTTCTTCAGCAGACCCAGGAGCCCGACCTGCGGGACTACCTGCCGGTCCGGATATTCCACCCACAGCTCCTGGGATCCGAGATAGACGCCGTCGCGGTAGCTCTGCTGGCTGCGCAGTTGAGTGTACCCCTGTTGCTGGAGGGTCGTAATCAATTGCTGCAGGGCCTCGCCTGCGCTCGGCGCTTCCGGGGTGACGATGCGCGTCGTTTCATACCGCAATGTTGCCTGGTACCCCGAGGCTGTCCGCACGAATTCCACGGGACGATTGAACCCTCGTTCCCTGGCGTCGAAACCGGCGAGTTGGTGTTTCTCTCCAGCCGGGGTGGACATCGAACGACTAGAGCGCGCGATACACGGCCAACAGATCGCTCAAGGCGATGGTCTTGTTCTTGAGAATGACCCGCTCTGCTCCCAGCACATCCAGCGCGGCTACCTTTTCGGTTCCGCCCATCAGACACTTGCTGCCCAGCGCGAGGACCCGTTCACATTCTTTTTCCACCTTGCCCTTGACGACGGGATTCACTTTCAGGATCTCCATCATCTTGGCGCGGGTTTCGCCGAGGTGCTTCTGGAGTTCTGCTTCCGGGTATTCCTTGCGCGCGGCTTCGTCTTCGCAGCGGTCGATGTACTGTGTCAGAAAAACGTAGAGCCGCACGAAGGTTTCGGCGATCTCAATGTGTTTCGAGGTCAGCGTATTGTCTGCCATCGGAGCCTCCATTCACTGTGGTGCCGGGAACATTCAGTTGCTGCCGTGACCTGATGACCGGCGCGGGCCGGCTCTGTGTCACAGCCGGACTTTAATGTCGGTGCCCTCGACCATGACTTCGTACGCGGTCACTTTCGCCGAGGGGTTGTTCACGCAGGTGCCGGTTTTCACGTTGAACTGCCAGTTGTGCCAGGGACAGGACACCACATCCCCTTCCACATCGCCTTCGCCCAGCGGGCCGCCCCTGTGGACACAGGTATTGTCGATCGCATAAAAGGCACCATCCACGTTGAACACCGCGATGGCCTTACCGTTGACTTCCGCCACCATGCCGGCTCCCGGCTTCACGTCGGCGGTTCCCGCGATTCTAATCAGCTCGCCCATACATCCTCCCTGAGAACATCCATCTTCCTTGATCCGGTGTCCGGTTAATTCCCCGTCGCCGGTCGTTTGATTTTATCCAGCAGACTGGCGATCCGGCTCTTCGCCGCCCCTGCCTCGCCGGTCTGCAATGCTGCCGCAAGTTTCGCCGCGATCTCGCGAAACGCCTGGGCTTGCGGTGAATCCGGCTTGGCAACCACGATCGGGTTCCCGGTATCGCCGCCGGCGCGAATAGCCGGATCGATGGGCACCCGTCCGAGGAAGGGTATGCCCAGTTTCTCCGCGGCCCGTTCTCCGCCGCCGTGGGAGAAGATCTCCGTGCGTTCGCCGCAATGACCGCAGAGGAAAAAGCTCATGTTCTCGACGATGCCAAGCAGAGGCACGTTCACCTTCTGGAACATCATCATGCCTTTGCGTACATCGTGCAGCGCCACTTCCTGTGGGGTCGTGACCGTGACGGCGCCCGACAGGGACACCAGCTGCGTCAGCGTCAGTTGCGCGTCGCCAGTTCCCGGCGGTAGGTCGATCAGCAGATAATCCAGGTCGCCCCAGAGGACATCCCGGAAGAGCTGTTGAATGGCGGTGTGCACCATCGGACCACGCCACACGACGGCGGTATCCTCCGGCACAAAAAATCCCATGGAAATCAGTTTGACGCCATGGCTTTCCGCCGGGGCGATCTTGCCGTCTTTCTGTTCGGGCGTTTTCTCCACCCCCATCATCATCGGGATGTTGGGGCCGTAGATATCGGCATCCAGTAATCCGACCTTGGCCCCGGTGAGGGCGAGGGCGACGGCCAGATTGACCGACACGGTGGATTTCCCGACGCCGCCCTTGCCGCTGCTGATGGCGACGACGTGTTTCACGCCGGGAATGATATTGGGCTTGGCGGCCGCCTCGTCTTGATGCGGTGCGCCACCTTGTTGTTCTGCCATAGATCTGCCTCCTCCCACCTCGCGGGTCCGGATGGAATTCGCGGGCTTCATCGCATATTAAGCTATCGCCTCGCGGAAAAGAAATGGGCCAGTAGACGCAGGGCGCAGTTGGGTAGAAGAGGGCGGGATGAAAGGGAGGAACGAAACGTTTCGAGCATGTCAGTGATCGGTGTTCACGGTTGAATTGAGCAGGTAACATCGAGAATCGGATATGCCTGAACGACGTGAGGGACGTTTCACGCCTGCTAAGTGCGTTCGCGGTGCAGGTTATACGTCAGCCCCAAGAGGGACAGAGAATAGATCAACCACTTCGACGGATCGAAATTGTACCACTTCGATCCGTTTCGATAGTCGTGCGAGTAGGTGTGGTGATAGTTGTGGTAGCCCTCGCCGAAACTGATGAACGAGATCAACCAACTATCGCGGCTGCTGTCCTGTGTGCCGTGCGGTTGGGTACCGACCATATGGCAGAGCGAGTTGATGGTAAATGTTGAGTTCAGGACCAGCACGGTTCGCAGCACGCCGGCGAGCAGGAAACAGCCCATTCCGCTGGTGAAGCCGCCGTTCAGGTATCCCAGCGCAAAGGGCAGGAGTAAACCGGAGGCCACGATCACCCAGTAATACCGGTGCTGCCACATGATTATCGGGTCGGTGCGTAGTTTCGTGGCGAACCGGTCCTCACGGTACGGGGTATCAAAAAACAACCAGCCTACGTGGCTGTGCCAGAATCCTTTCGACGCATTGTAGGGATCGGCCTCTTCGTCCGTATGGGCATGGTGGCGGATGTGATCGGCGCACCAGAGAAGGGCCGAGTTTTGCACGGCCCAGCCCCCCATCACCAGCAGGCAGGCCTTGACCCAAGGATGGCTCTCGAAGCTGCGATGGGTGATCATGCGGTGATAGCCCACCGTGATCCCCATGCCGGTCACGATATAGAGGACGGCCAGCAGGACCCAGTCGAGCAGGGTGTAGTCATAAAAATAGGCGAAGAGCGGGACGCCGACGAAGGTCAGCAGCGTGATTGCAATGAACAGGGCCACGGTGCCCCAGCAGACGGATTGTGTGGTCGAGCCGGCCATCGTACTCCTTCGGAACCTGTGCGCAACTCATCGCCACAGTGCACCGCCATGCAAATGGTGTAGGTCAAGGCAAACGGCGCATGCTACCGGAGCGGCAGGCGGATTTTCAAGCACAGAAGTGTCGCGAGATGACACAACGGCCGATAAACCGGTGGGCCTGAGGAAATCACTCCCGGGAGGATACGCGCATGCGGGTTCCGCAAGCGGCGTCAATTCGACTCTGCATACGTGCTGTGGACAAGGCCGTTCTCAGCTGTTACTGGCAAGGATTGCGACATCCATTCTGCTCGAGATCGACAGCGGCTTAATTGCGCTCAAATATTCAAGTCGCGCGCTGCGGTGTATACTGCAGAGAGCCTCTCATTTTGGTTCAGGAGGAACCGATGCCTCTCGACCCTGCCCTGCTCGAACCCCGTATCCGCGCGATTGGTGAAGACTTGGCCCGGCGTTCCGGCGGGCGGGCGCCCGGCCTGTTCGATTCGCGCTGGTGGTCGCAGGCGGCCATCAACCTGGCGATGAAAGATCCCGCGTTCAAGGCGCAACTGTTCCGGTTTATCGATGTCCTGCCCTCGTTGCACGACGATGCACGGGTCGTGCAGTTGGCTGAGGAATACTTCGGCGAGATGAGCGCACACCTCTTCGGTGCTCAATGGGGACTTAAGGCGCTTGCCTCCACGAAGCTCGGCGCCTCGCTGAGCGGAAAAGCCATCCGGCATCAGGTGGAGCAGATGGCCACCAGCTTCATTGCCGGTGCGTCCATTGAGCAGGCTGTTTCGACGCTCCGTACGGTATGGGAGGACGGGCGGGCTTTTTCGGTGGATCTACTGGGTGAAGCCAGCGTCAGTGAGCGGGAGGCGGATGCCTATCGTGATCGTTGCCACGCGGCTTTGCGGGCCCTCGGTGAGGCCTGTCCCGGATGGTCCTCTGCGCCGTTACTAGAACGGGATCACCTTGGTCTCCTGCCCCGCGTGCAATTGTCGATCAAGATCTCGGCCCTCTATTCGCAGCTCGATCCCATCGATCCCGAATCCAGCTATCGCGCAGTCGCTGCCCGCCTCCGGCCGCTCTTGAATCTTGCCGGCACCCTCCTCGCCTCGGTCATTTTCGATATGGAACAGGCGGACACGAAGGAATTAATTCTCTCCATCTTCATGCGCTTGTTTATGGAAGAACCCTACCGGACCTTTCCTCATGCGGGGATTGCGCTGCAGGCCTATCGCACCGATACGTATGATGATGTCCAGCGGCTGTTGGCTTGGAGCAGGGAGCGGCTGGTACCCGTCACGATCAGGCTGGTGAAGGGCGCTTATTGGGACTCCGACGCGATTCGTTATCGGCAACGTGGCTGGCCGATGCCGCTGTTCGAGCACAAGGCCCAGACGGATGTGAACTATGAGCGGCTCGTCCGATTGCTGCTGGAGCAAAGCGAGGTGATCCGGCCGGCGTTCGGCACGCACAACCTGCGAAGCCTGGCCGTGGTTGAAGCGGTGGCCGAGGCGCTCAAGTTGCCGCCGAATGCCTGGGAATATCAGATGATCTACGGCATGGCGGAGCCGTTTCAGCATGCGATGAGTGATCGTGGCCGGCGTCTCCGGCTCTATGCCCCGGTCGGAGAACTCCTTCCCGGTATGGCCTATCTGGTGCGGCGGTTGTTGGAGAACACGTCGAACGAATCGTTCCTGCGGAAGGAATATGTGGAGTCCCAGCCTCTGTCTCAGTTGCTGTCTCCGCCCGATGCGACCCTCCCCTCACCTGTTTCCTCAATGACAGCGGAGACGGGGGTTTCCGTTCCAGTCGGTCGCGCTCACTTTGCGAACGAACCGGCGGCGGATTTTTCACGAGCCGAAGTCCGGGTCGCCATGGCCGAGGCCATCGATCACGTGCGCAAACAATTGGGGCAGCGGCTTGAGGTCTCGACGCTGAATACGCATCTCCCGACGGGAGCGGATGTACGCTCATTCAATCCCAGCCAACCGGAACAAATGGTTGGCATTGTGCAGAGTTATCAGCCTGCCGACGTGGCTAGTCTTCTGAAGGTCGCCGAGTCTCATGCAGAGGAATGGAAAGGTCGGACTGTTGCGGAACGCGTCGCCGTGATGCGGAAGGCCGCTTCCTTGATGCGCGAGCAGCGTTGGGAGTTGGCGGCCTGGGAAGTGTTCGAGGAAGGCAAGCCCTGGCGCGAGGCCGATGCCGATGTGGCCGAGGCCATCGATTTTCTGGAGTACTATGCCGGAGAAATGGCGCAGCTTGAGCTGCCGTCCCGCTTGGGACGGTATCCCGGTGAACTGAACGAGTTGCTCTGGAGTCCGCGCGGGATCACCGTTGTGATTGCGCCCTGGAATTTTCCGCTCGCCATCCCTACCGGTATGGTCGCGGCGGCTCTGGTCTCCGGTAATCCGGTCTTGTTCAAACCGTCCGAGCGCGCGTCGATCATGGGCTACCGGCTTGCCGGAATCATGCGACAGGCCGGGGTGCCGGCGGGCATCCTGCAGTATGTGCCGGGCGGCCCCGACGTGGGGCGTGAACTAGTCATGCACGCATCCGTCGTGACAATTGCGTTTACTGGATCGAAGGAGGTGGGATTGGGCATGGTGCAGGCCGCTGCGGTTCAACAACCGGGACAGCGGTTCGTCAAGCGCGTCATCGCGGAGATGGGTGGCAAAAATGCCATCATCGTCGATGACACAGCCGACCTCGATGAAGCCGTGACCGGCGTGGTGCAGTCGGTTACCGGTTATGCAGGGCAGAAATGTTCCGCCTGTTCGCGTGTGATCCTCTTGGATTCGATTCACGATGTGTTCCTCCAACGGCTGGCGGATGCGGTGATGAGTCTGCGCATCGGCGCGGCTGAGGAGCCGGCGACTCAGCTCGGCCCGGTGATCGACGGACGGGCGCAGAAACGGATTCGGGACTATCTGGAGATCGGGCGACGCGAAGGCCGGGTGGTGGTCGATCGGTCGATGGAAGGGCCTGGTTATGCCGTGGGACCGGTAGTTATCGCAGGAATCGAGCCGACGCACCGGCTGGCGCAGGAGGAAATTTTCGGCCCCGTGCTGGCCGTGATGCGGGCGTCATCGTTCGGACAGGCGCTCCAACTCGCCAACGGCACCGCCTACGCATTGACCGGGGGACTCTACTCGCGAAGTCCCCGGCATATCGAGCTGGCGCGTCAGGCGTTCGACGTCGGCAACCTCTACATCAACCGTTCGATTACCGGGGCCCTAGTGGGTCGGCAACCGTTCGGCGGCCACCGGCTATCGGGTATAGGGACGAAGGCCGGGGGCGAGGAGTACCTGAAACAATTCATGGTCGCGCGTGTCGTCAGCGAACAAACGCTCCGGCGCGGATTCGCTCCGGCCCTGTAGGGCCGGCGCGGACTTTACGCTGACCTCTTCCAGTTCTTCCGTGATGTCGGTGATGTTGCCCCGGTCTTCTTTGAGCGCGGCCAATTCCTGCCGTTCGATATACTTGACCAGCCCCACGCCCTTGGCGAACCAGGCCGTCATCACATCAGTGCCGACCGCCGTCCGGTCGGCGGAGGAGAGATGAATCTTGAGGGTCATCCGCGCTTCCACGCGCACGGCGTCGGGGTACGTGCCGGCGGGCACCGTGATCGATTCCTGTCCGATCACCGTCGAGACTCCTTCGACATCCACATGTTCGTTGGTGCCGTCCCCATCGATGTCGCTTCCGAAATCGATGTCCGTGCGATTGAACTGTTGAAAGGATTGGGCCACTTTCATCGGGAACCGGATGATCTGATACGGCACGAGCTGCTTTTCCAACGGCGTGCCCGGCTCGGACCCGTAGTACACCACGCCCGCTGCATCGCGGCGGTAAAAGCTGTCGGATGCGCCATGGTTGCCCGGGTTGGTGTCATGAAACACATTGACGACGACGCCGCCCTTCAGGGTGCGGGTTCCGGTCACCGACGACACGTTGAAGAAGTATTTGTTCTCGATCGTTTGAAGGGGCCCTTCCGAGATCTGCCCGCGGTACTGCCAGCGTGTGCCGACGGTGTCGGGGAAATAGTCGGCAGACTGGGCGATGGTCTGTCCTGCCTCCGTGGCCTGAGCCTGACCATGACCCAACAGGATGCCCACGAACCCGCACATGCTCACTGCGACCACGGTCGAGCGCACCAAATTCTGAACGATCACGGCTGCCCTCCAGTCAAAAAAATCACGGTACCATACCCGATTCGCCGCAGCAAGCCGGCAGGTCCCGCCTTGCCTTCTCCTGTGCCTCCTCGCATAATCGCTCGCCGTGATGTCCGCATTACCTCCCCCAACTCAAGACGTTCGTGAAGGCCGGACGGTTCTGGTAACCGGTGGGTCCGGTGGAATCGGTCGTGCGCTCTGCTTGGCCTTCGCCCATGCCGGGTATTGGGTGGGGGTGCATTATTTTCGCCGGCGGCCGGCAGCCGAGGAAACTCTCGCGCTGCTTTCGCAGGCCGGTGGCCAGGGTGCCCTCTACCAGGCGGATGTACGTTCGAGCCATGAGATCCAGACGATGTTGGAGGCGATCCGGGTTCAACGGGGCCGGATCGAGATCCTGCTCTGTAATGCCGGCATGGCGTCGAAGCATCTGGTGGTGACTTGTCCGGAAGAAGCATGGCAAGAGATCATCGACACGAATCTGACGGGTACCTATCGCTGCATGACTGCCGCGGTGAACGACATGATGACGCAGGGCGGTGGATCCGTCATGGTGATCGGGTCCTTTGCCGGATTGCAGGGAACGAACGGCCAAGCTGCCTACGCAGCGTCGAAGGCGGGGCTCGTCGGGCTGGTGAAGACCGCGGCGCGGGAATGGGGACCGCACAATATTCGCGTGAATCTGGTCTGTCCCGGCTGGCAGCAAACGCGCATGGCCGGTGACTCGTTTCCACGCGGTGAACGGCTTGACGACCATGTGCTGGGACGTCTCTCGAACCTGGTTGATGTGAGCAGGACGATTTGCCAACTCGCGCAACTCTCCGACATGTCGGGGCAAGTGTGGAACCTGGACAGTCGCATTCTCTAACAGGATGCTGAACACGGACGCCGGCTTCGTTCTCGCTGGTCGTGGAGCGTGAATGGTGAAACGTGAAATGTAGGACTGGAGAAGGCGTCACTTCTGGGAGCTTGTGACGTTTGACGTTTCACGTCTGACGAATGTCATTCGATGGGAAAAGAATGGGAATAACCAAAGGGGTGTTTGTCACCGGGACGGACACCGGCGTGGGCAAGACGCTGGTCTCCTCCGCGCTGGTCCGGAGGCTGGTCCAGATGGGCTGTCCTGTCGGGGTGATGAAGCCGGTCGAAACCGGGGTGCTTCCCGAGCAACTGGGTGAGAGCGACGCGGGGCGACTCATGGCTGCAGCGGGAACGCGCGATGGGATCGATGAGGTGTCTCCCTATCGGTTCCTCGCGCCGCTCGCCCCCCTTGCCGCCGCATCCGCCCAAGAACGCGTGATCGAGATGCAGGAGATCATGGGACGCTACCAACGGCTTGCGGCCCGATACTCTTCTGTTGTGGTTGAAGGCGCCGGTGGTCTGCTCGTGCCGATGGGGAAGGATTGGGATATGCGTGACTTGATCGGCCGGATCGGGCTACCCGTCGTACTTGTGGGGCGGGCCGGGCTCGGCGGGATCAATCATGCGCTGCTGACCCTGGACGGCCTTCGGCAACGTCACTGTGCGGTGATGGCTGTCCTGTTGAACGAGACTGCGTTGTGCACCACCCCCGCGCAGCAGGAGCAGTGTGAGTCTACGGTTGCACTGTTGCGGGAGCGAGCCGGTGTTCCGGTGTTGGGGCCGCTGCCCTATCAGCCGCAACTTGGCTCTGATTGGTCTGGCGCCGTCGAGATGCTGGCGCAGAGCAGCCCGATCAGGGAGCTTGCAGATCTGGTGTGGGCCACTGCTGTTGGAATGTCCGGATCGCCGCGTCGAGGTCCGCAGCCTTGAGGATCGCAGAGATCACTGCCACGCCATCTGCCCCTGCCGCCATAATCTCAGCAACCGACTCAGCCGTAATGCCGCCGATCGCAAACATCGGCAGCCTGGTCAACGCGCGTGCCGCGCGTAATCCTTCCAGACCGACCACCGGGTCGTGATCGGTCTTAGTGGAGGTGCCGAAAATCGGGCCGAATCCCAGATAGTCGGGCTGTGCGGCGACGGCCTCGCTCACCTGAGCGGCATTGTGCGTCGAGAGTCCGATGATTTTTTCAGGTCCCAGCAATTGTCTGGCGTAGACAATGGGAAGGTCGTCCTGGCCCAGGTGCACCCCGTCTGCGTTCACGGCCATCGCCAGATCGCAACGATCGTTGACGATCAAGAGGGCACCGGCGTCGGTTGCGGCCTGACGCAATGCGAGCGCTTTCGCGTAGGCATCTTTCATCGTGGCCTGCTTATCCCGGTATTGAAAGAGTCGGACACCGTGCGCGGCGGCTTCGTGCAGGAGATCGGGTAGCGGGCGATCCGGCCTGACCGTGGGGTCGAGGACGAGATAGAGCCCTTTCAGGAGTGAGTGTCGGGTGGCCTGAGACGTGGCGGGCTCCCTGGTTTAGCAGGCGGTTGAAAAAGTCCGCCAGCGGCGTGCTCGCATCGCTCCATGGCTCACCGTACGACAGGGGTACGATTCGCCACGTCGCTTGCTGTGGCCTTGCTGGACGGCCATTTTGAACGGCCTGCTGGTGATGTGTGCGGAATACATGATCTCAGCTGGTTCGGGAAATCATAGGGCTGACAGCTGCTTCTCAGCAACCTGTTACGAGGACTGGCCGGCAAGAAAGCGGTCGAGGAATGTCGTAGAGACATGCCCCTTCTGGAAGTCGGGATCGTTAAAAATTCTCCGATGGAGCGGGATCGTCGTCTTGATGCCTTCGATGACAAATTCATCGAGTGCGCGGCGCATGCGGGCCATCGCCTCCTGGCGATCACGTCCGTGCGTAATCAATTTGGCGATCAGGCTGTCGTAGTACGGGACCACCACGGCGTTCGGTTCCATCGCGGAATCGACGCGCACGCCGAAGCCACCAGGGGCGGAATATTTGGTGATCTGGCCTGGACAGGGCGTGAACTTTTCCGGATCCTCGGCATTGATGCGGCACTCGAAGCTGTGACCGTTCAGCTTGATATCCGGCTGCTTGAACGAGAGGGGCATGCCTGAGGCGATCCGTATCTGTTCTTTCACGAGATCGATCCCGGTTACCATTTCCGTGATGGGGTGCTCGACCTGGATGCGGGTATTCACTTCCATGAAGAAGAAATTGCGGTCCTTATCCAGCAGAAACTCCACCGTGCCGACGTTGCAATACCGAATGGCTTTCACGGCCTGGACGGCCACCCGGCCGATTTCGCGCCGTAATCCTTCATCGATGGCCGGCGACGGGGTTTCTTCCACCAACTTTTGGTGACGTCGTTGAATGGAGCAATCACGCTCGCCGAGGTGGACCACATGGCCCCGATTGTCGGCCACGATTTGTACTTCGATGTGCCGTGGTTCGAGGAAATAGCGCTCGAGGTAGACGCCGTCGTGACCGAACGTGGATTTCGCTTCGGCTTGCGCCGCTTGGAACGCCCGCGCGAGCTCCTCCGGTTTGTTTACCACGCGCATGCCCCGCCCTCCGCCTCCGGCGGAGGCCTTGATGATCACGGGGAAGCCGATGGTCTTCGCGGCCTCTTGCGCATCCTGTTCGCTTCGGAGTTCGCCGGGGCTGCCGGGAGTGACCGGGAGCCCCTTCTTGGCGACCACTTCCCGTGCTTTGGATTTGTCGCCCATCAAAGCGATGTTTTCGGAGGTCGGGCCGATGAACTTGACGCCGATCGATTCGCAGACTTCCGCGAAGTGCGCGTTCTCTGAAAGAAATCCATAACCGGGATGAATGGCATCGGCCCCGGTGACTTCGGCTGCGCTCAGCACGTTGGGGATATTGCGATAACTGAGGGCAGCTTCCGGCGGGCCGACACAGACGTGTTCATCGGCGGCCCGGACATGCAAGCTTGCGGCATCGGCTTCGGAGTGGATCGCAACGGTTTTAACGCCGAGCTCCTTGCAGGCGCGGATCACCCGAAGGGCGATTTCTCCACGATTGGCAACCAACACTTTCTTAAACACAGGATACTCCGGCGCGGGTCACTCTCTGTGTCCGCCTGGTTCTAACGGTTTGCTCTGCCACGGGTGAGACCTGATCCGGTTCGGTTGCATGATCCGACACGTGCCGTCTAGCGTCGGACCCGCATGCTGAGGAACGTATCCCCGGATCGTCTCGCCATGAACCCGCATGATCTCGTCGGTCAGGGCGTGGCGTTGGGGTCTATCAAGAAGAGAGGTTGTCCATACTCGACAGGCTTGGTGCTCTCCGCCAGTATTTTCGTGATCCGTCCGTCGGCTTCGGACTCGATTTCGTTCATGAGCTTCATGGCTTCGACGATACAAAGCACTTGGCCCTTTTTCACGTAGTCTCCCTCCTCTACATACGGGTCTGCATCTGGTGAGGGAGAGCGATAGAAGGTGCCGACGATGGGAGACGTAATTGTGACCTGGCCATCCGTTTCTGAAGGGGGACGGGTCTGCGCCGCCGGCGCCGTCCCGGCTGAGGTCGACTGGTTCGTGACGGTCTCCACCGTCTGGGCCGTCGTGGCCCTCACAACCGGCTCGTGCCGGATGCGAATGCGGACTCCACTACGCTCGATTTCCAACTCGGTCAGGTGGTTGCGCTTGAGCAGGTCGGCCAACTGCTGAATCTGCGCGGCCTGGTCCGGAGAGAGCAGTGTCTCAGTGGCCGTTGATCGAGGTGCAAAGGCGCTCGGTAGGACGATCGGCTTCCCGGCCCCACGGCCTTTTCCTGTCTTTTTACCTGATGAACTCAACGCACGCGCTCCACAAATTCACGGGTTCGCGTATCGATGCGGATCGTTTCCCCGATTTCCAGATAGAGCGGCACCTTGATCGTGGCCCCGGTCTCGACGATCACCGGCTTATTGCCGCCCGAGGCCGTATCGCCGCGCACGCCCGGTTCACCATCGACCACTTTGAGCTCGATGAAGTTCGGCAGCAGCACCGTAATCGGCCGGTGCTCGTAGACCAGGATCTTGACGATCATGTTTTCCTTGAGCAGATCGGCGTTACTTCCCAACTGGCTCTTCTCATAGGTCGACTGCTCATAGGTCTCCGTATCCATGAACGTGTAGGAATCGTTCGTGGCATACAGGAATTGCATGTCGCACTCTTCGATTTGGGGCGTTTCGAATTTTTCTCCGGAACGAAAGGTCCGATCGAGGACGTTGCCGGAAAGATAACTCTTCAGCTTCGTCCGGACGAATGCCCCGCCCTTGCCGGGTTTGACGTGCTGGAACTCCACGATATAAAAGGGTTGGCCTTCTACCATTAACGGGCTGCCGTTCCGAAACTCTGCCGTCGAAATCACAACAACTCTCCTTGGTACAACAGGTTCAACGGCGCGAAGCCGTGGGTTTATTCTTCGAGCTCGCCCGAGGGTGTGTTGCCTTGCCGCTGGTCTCGAGGTGCGCGGCCAATGCGTCCAGCGCCAGGAGATAGCCGGAGGGACCGAATCCGGAAATCTGTCCCAGGGCCACACCGGCGATGAAGGAATGATGGCGAAACTCCTCCCGCTGATGGATGTTCGACAAATGCACCTCAACCGTCGGCAGGGCGACGGCGGCGATTGCGTCGCGAATCGCAATGCTGGTATGGGTATACGCGGCCGGATTGATGATGATGCCGTCGAAATGACCCCTGGCATTCTGAATCCAGGTGACCAGTTCCCCTTCTACATTCGTCTGTTTGGTCTGCACCGCAATCCCTCGCTCGCCTGCTCGACGGACAATCGACTTGTCGATGTCGGGCAAGGACGCCTGTCCGTAGACGGATGGCTCTCGCGTCCCCAGGAGATTGAGATTGGGACCATGAAGTACTAGCAGCCGCAGCATGTGTCTGTCGCGCGCCCTCGTGATCAGTAGGCTGCAATGGATAGAGATGCCAGCAGCGGCGGCATTCTAACAGGGTGTCAGGAGTGGGTCAAACGTTGTTCCAGGGAGCGGGACGCGCGCTGGGTCGGTTGGGGATGCAATCAATGAACGCGTTGGGCTTGAATGGTTCGCAGCCAGGCGTCCAGACGCGCGATCGTGGCTGCATGTTTCACGGCAGGCAGATCCGGGTTCGGCCGGCCCAGTGTTTCAGTGACCGGTTCAGGTTCTATGGATGATGTGGATACTCGTGGCTCGGGAGCGGGGGTGGCGGAAGCCGCAGCTTCTGCTGTATCGGATCTCGGTTCCGTGACGATTCGTTTCTTGTCGCGTTTGCCGGCCGGAGGATTGTCAGGGGCTCCGGTAATGCTGCGTGTGATCGAGGCCGCCTCTTCATCGAACGGATTGGCGTTCAGGATAGCCGTGCAGGACAGCAGCGCTAAGTCAGCGTTCCCTTCGGCGAGGTACAGCTTGGCGAGAATCCGGTGCGCGCGAAGATTGTCCGGGCGCTGTTTGACGACCTCCTTAAGAATAGCCTTCGCTTTCACCGGCTGTCCCAACTGATCGTATACTCGACCCAATGTCGCCATGGCGGTGACAAAACCAGGATAGGCCGTGAGGCCGTCTTCGAGTACCCCCGCTGCTTCCTGCCACATACCGACCTTGATGTATTCGTCTGCGAGGGGGAGGAAATCTTTTGAGCGGGGGTCTTTGGCGACGGCGGTGGCTAGGCGGTCGATTTCGGCGGCGGTCGATGGATCGATACGCGATGAAGAAGCCACGCCCTACTCCTTGCGATGTGTTTGTGCTCGCGATGCTGTCTTCGGCGACCGGCGGCCGGTCGGTATGGTCAGGACCCGGTCCAAAATGCGGTCTGCGACGTCCCGCTTGGGTAACAGGGGGAGTTCCTCCGCGTTGCCGTCACGATCCAGGATGAACACGCGATTCTGGTCCGACCCGAAGCCCGATCCCGCTGCTGTCACGTCATTGGCAACTAGGAGGTCGACGTCCTTAGCTTGCAGCTTTTCCCGCGCATGGGCAAGCAGATCCTCAGTTTCTGCCGCGAACCCCACGAGCACCTGTGTCGTCCGGCGCTCGCCCAATTCCTTGAGAATATCGTCGGTCGGCGACAACTCCAGATTGGTGACGGGACCCCGGCGCTTTTTGAGCTTCTGCGCAGCCGGTTGTGTGGGGCGAAAGTCCGCCACGGCGGCAGCCATGATGGCGGTATCGCTCCAGGAAAACCGACTGATGACAGCCTTGCGCATTTCCTCGGCCGTCGTCACCGGACACAACTCGACGCCGGTCGGCGGGGTCAGGGCGGTGGGGCCTGAGATCAGCAGGACTTCCGCGCCGCGTGCCTGCGCGGCTTCAGCGAGCGCATATCCCATCTTTCCGGAGGACCGGTTGGAGATGAACCGCACAGGGTCGATGGCTTCCTGCGTAGGCCCGGCGGAAACGAGCAGACGGCGACCGGACCAATCCCGACGCGGGTGGAGTGCGACCCGGAGTGCCGAAAGGATTCGTGCTTCATCGGCCAGCCGTCCCTGTCCGGAACGGCCTGAGGCCAGCGGGCCCTCTTCCGGTTCGACGATGATCGCCCCGCGTTGTCGCAGCGTGGCCACATGTTCCACGACGGTCGGGTGTTGCCACATGCCCCCGTCCATGGCCGGCGCGAAAATCACGGGACATTGTGTGGTCAGGAGCATGGTCGAGAGGAGGTCGTCTGCAAGCCCGAGCGCGGCTTTGGCCAGGCAATTGGCTGTGGCGGGGACAATCAGGATAGCCTGCGCCTGATCCGGCAAGGAGAGGTGCAGCATTTCCTGGTGGGCCTCAAAGAGGTCGGTTGCCACGTGAGAACCGGACAACACCTCGAAGGTCAGCGGAGTCACAAACCGGCAGGCTCCGGCCGTCATGACGACGTTCACCGCCGCGCCCTCGCGACGGAGCCTGCGCACGAGCCCAACTGCCTTATAAGCGGCAATACTCCCCGTGACGGCCAGTATAAGGCGGACACCGGTGAGTGAGGGGCCGGTGGTCTGCACGAAGCGGGACTACTCCTCGCCCTCCGGAGCAGGGGCGGGCTTGACGGTGTCGTCGACGTAGACGCTCAGCTCTTTCTTGATTTCCTTGGCGTCCTCTCCGGTCATCATGGCCAGGCGTTCCGTCTCACCTTCTTTGACGCGTTTGGATTCTTTAATGGCCTCGCGGGCTTCCTGTCCGATCAGAAACTTGACCTTGTGTCGAAGGACTTCGTCGAGGGCGATGCTCGTTTCTTTCGTGTACTTCGATGCCGCCGCCATGCGCGCGCCCTGCACGAGTTGTTTCGCCCGCTGCGCGGCGACGATCACCAACCGATGGCGTGAATCGAACTCGCCAGTGGCGTATTCCGGTAACAAACTTAACATTTCACCCATGATGCAAATGCTCCTTTGATGCGGGGGCGGAGGAGGAATTCCCCTGCTTGCCCTCTTTGTCGAGAATGAATTTTTCTTCCAACCAGGTCATGTTCAGGCGTTTGGTTTTGATACGTTCCGCCAAGAAAATGCTTTCAAGCTCTTTTAAGGATTGCTTCAAATCGTCGTTCCGGACGATGTAGTAGTACTCCCGGTAGCTCCAGACCTCTTCTTTGGCTTTCTGCAGGCGGCGTTGAATTTCGTCCGGCGAGTCCCCCGCTCTGTTCTGAAGTCTCGTCCGCAGGGTGTCGAACGACGGCGGAAGAATAAATATATACACGCCGTCTTCAAACTTTTTCTTCACGGATCGCGCGCCCTGTACGTCGATTTCGAGCAGCACGTCGATGCCCTGTTCCATTTTCTCGGTCAGCATCTTGCGCGGCGTGCCGTACAAATTGCCGTAGACATGCGCCCATTCGACGAATTCATTCCGATCGATCATCTGGCGGAAGGCCGGCTCATCGAGAAAATAGTAATCTTGTCCATCCACCTCGCCCGGGCGCGGTTTGCGCGTGGTGTACGAGATGGAATGCCACAATCCTGGGACATTGGCCGTGATCTGTTTGCATAACGTCGTCTTCCCGCTCCCTGACGGAGCCGAAATGATAAACAAAATGCCCCGCCGTACTTGGGGCGGTTTATCGTTGGATGAAGCGGGCGCAGTGCTCATAGGGTGTTCGATGCCGGCGCAGGGTCGACACTACTCGACATTCTGAACTTGTTCGCGCAATTTTTCCAGTTCGGCTTTCATTCGGACCACCAACGCGGCGATGTCGGCATCATTGGCCTTTGATCCGATGGTGTTCACTTCCCGCCCCATTTCCTGGAGCAGGAACTCTAAGGTCTTCCCCACCGACTCCTTACTGTGGAGTTGCTGGTCGAACTGTAGCATATGTGACTCAAGTCTGACCAATTCTTCTGAGATGTCCGAACGGTCGGCAAACACCGCCAATTCCTGTTGGAGCCGGGCGGGATCCGGCAATTCGGCCTGCAACAGGGACTCAATCCGGCCTTTCATGCGCTCAAATGCATGCTTGGCCAGTACCGGGGCCTTTTCTGCCACGGTGGACTTGGCCCCCCGGATCGCATCCAGATGGAGAGCTAGGTCTTTGGCGAGCGCCTCCCCTTCTCGTCGGCGCATCTTCTCAAGGTCTGTCAACGCACCATCCACCACCCGCAGCACGGTTTTCGTTAGTTTCCCGGCATCGACCGGCTCATCGGAAATGGACAGGATGTCCCGGAATCCTGCCAGCGTGGAGACATCCACCGCTCCGCCCAGCCCCAGCGTTTTCTGCAGCTTCTTGAGGGCCGCATGATACTGCTTGGCTAATGCCTGATCGATCTGCACGGTCTTGAGGCTGCCGCCGGCAGAATGGACCGAAACCGACACGTCGACTCGTCCGCGGAGGCAGCGCTGCTGGACGGTTTTTCGAACCTGCTCCTCCAGTTGCGCCAATGAGCGGGGCAGTCTGACTGCCACTTCGAGAAAGCGGTGATTGACCGAACGGATCTCCACGGTGACACCGGCTTTCTGTGCCGTGCCGTCCTTTTTCCCATATCCCGTCATGCTTCGAATCATCGTGCAGTTTTCCCCTTCCAACGGCAATCGGCATAGATCGGACAGTGCCGACATTTCGGTGCGCGCGCGAGGCAGATATATCGGCCATGCAGAAGGAGCCGTTGCGATCCTTCCGTCCACTGGTCTGCTGGCAGCAGGCGTTGTAGGTCCATTTCAATCTGTTCGGGATCCGTATGGCGGGTCAGGTCGAGCCGCCCGGCCACTCGTTTGACATGTGTATCGACCACGATGGCCGGCTTCTCGAATGCGTTGCCCAGGAGGACATTCGCGGTCTTTCGCCCTACTCCCGGTAGTGTGGTGAGTGCGTCCATCGTATCGGGAATCTCTCCGTGGAACCGCTCAACCACGGTCTTCGCACATTGGATGAGGTTCCTGGCTTTCGTTTTGAAGAAGCCGGTCGGCCGGATGAGGGCTTCCAATTCCGCGGGGTCGGCCGAAGCGTACTCGTGAGGTTGCTGATAGCGACGGAAGAGATTCGGAGTGACCTGATTCACGCGCTGATCGGTGCATTGCGCCGACAGGATCGTGGCAACCAGCAACTCCCATGGCGTGCGATGGTCGAGTTCGACTTTCACGGCCGGTGATGTCGCGCGTAATGCGGTCAACATCCGTGCGAGGCGGCGTTTGGCCGTCACGCCGGCCGGTCGATCTGTTGTGGCGACTTTCATAATGCGGTGTAGTGGCGGCCAATTGTGCAGAGGTCAGGAGTGAGATGCAAGCGCCAGGTCCTGGGGCGGCTGGTCGGGATCTTCCTCCTGTTCCGGGAGTGTCGGGACGGCGGGCAGGAGGGTTTCGAGGTGCGCGATCAAGGGGCGCAGCGTCTCCCGGTTCGGCGCCGAGATTCCGATCGCGTGATACCGCTCGCAGAGGACAGCGGCCTCGTGCGCCGAGAGGCGGTCACACTTGTTCAAGACCATCACGCGGGGAATTGTGTCGAGGTTGAGCGAGTGCAGGACGGTTTCGACGGCGGTGATCTGTTGATCGACGTTAGGGGCCGACGCATCGACCACATGCAGGAGTATGTCGGCATCCCGCAATTCGTCCAGCGTTGTGCGAAAGGCTCCCACCAGATCTTTGGGGAGATCCCGGATGAACCCCACCGTGTCGGTCACGATGACTTCGCGGTCATGGGGAAAACGAAGCCGGCGGCTGGTCGTATCGAGGGTTTCAAAGAGACGATCCTGGGCCGGGATCTGACTGTGGGTCAGGGTGTTGAGCAGCGTCGATTTACCCGCATTGGTGTAGCCGACGATGGAGAGTATCGGAAGCCCCTGGCGCACACGTCGGGATCGGCGTTGATCTTGATGGCGGGCCACGTCGTCGATTTCCCGCTCCAGGTGCGCGATGCGATCGCGGATGCGGCGGCGATCGGTTTCCAGCTTGGTTTCACCGGGACCGCGTGAACCGATTCCGCCTCCGAGTCGCGACAACGAGGTGCCATGCCCGGACAGTCGCGGCAGAAGATACCGAAGCTGAGCCAACTCCACTTGAACCTTGCCTTCACGGGTATGGGCGCGACGGGCGAAGATATCCAGAATGAGTTGCGTGCGATCGATCACTTTGAGATCCGTCACTTCAGAAATGGCGCGGGCTTGCGCCGGCGCGAGATCCTGGTCGAAGATCACAAGGTCGGCGCCCTTCTGAAGCGCCCGCATCACAACCTCTTTCAGTTTGCCCTTCCCGAGCAAGTATCGCTCGTACCCTTCGTGGGTGCGTTGGGCGATTCGATCCAGCACGCGGACCCCGGCGGATTCGGCCAGTTCATTCAGCTCTTCCAAATGCTCTTCCTGCTCGGCGTGGCTCTTGGGAGCCGCGCTGACCAGAATGGCGGATTCGCTCCCGCCGGCGACCTCGTGCTTGGTGTCCGCTCGCTGCAAATCGCTTTCGAGCCCATGCAGGAAGGCATCCAGTTGAAGGTCCAGATCATGGAACGGAACCGGCTTCAGGAGTCGGCAGACTTCTC
The DNA here is from genome assembly GCA_024998625.1 of Nitrospira sp. Classification (GTDB taxonomy): domain Bacteria; phylum Nitrospirota; class Nitrospiria; order Nitrospirales; family Nitrospiraceae; genus Nitrospira_A. The sequence continues at coordinate 121,385 of JACOEL010000001.1, forward strand.
CCTGCTGATTGGGTGGAAGAAGATGCGCCAGATGCAGCAGGCTGGGTTCGCCTGTTTCGTCTACCCCCAGGACCCCGATCAGGTCCAATCTTAGGAGCGCCAGGTGGGTCAAATCGTCCTGACTCAACGGGTCATCGTGGAGATGTGTGCGTATCAACCGGAGACCGCGGAGGGCATGCGATCCGACTCTGAACTTCGCCAGCGACTCGAAGGTAGGCGCGCACCCGGCTCCCACGAGTACCTGTTCGACGACACCGCGGCGAGTGATCAACAGACCGATAGAACGGCGAATCTCCCGTGTCAACTGGCTGGTCGTGCGTGCGAGCTCGGCAGTGATAACGAGTGAGGAGGGCACACGTCGTCGATATAATCGCTCCAATGCCGCGAGGTGACTGGCTTTGAGACCGGTGACGTGCCCGTGAATTGTAGGGATAGTGATGCTCCTTGGTACTCGAACGTTACGATCTGCGACGCATCGTTCCGCCGCCCGATGATGCCGGCAGCGCATAATTCGGCATCGCCTCGCACTCGAAGGATGCCAGCCTGCCCTGCTCCAGAGCCCGCTGTCCTGCCGCCGCAATCATGGCCGCATTGTCTGTGCAGTATGAGAGGACCGGCAGCCCCAATTCAATCCCCTCCTTGCCCGCCCGTTCCGTCAATCGTGCCCGCAGCCGTGAATTGGCCGAGACGCCGCCGACGACGGCGAGGGCTGAGACGCCTGCCTGTCGTACGGCCGCGAATGTCTGGCGGACCAATACGTCCACGATCGCTTCCTGGTACCCGGCTGCCAGGTCGGCCTGTTGTCGGGCGATGGCTTGCTGATCCATACTCTGGAGATGGTAGAGCAAGGCCGTCTTGAGACCGCTGAAACTGAAATCCAGTTGTCCGGTTCGCACGCGCGATCGGGGAAATCGCACTGCCGTTGGACTGCCTTTTCGGGCTGCGGCGTCGATGAGCGGGCCACCCGGGTATCCCAGCCCGAGCATTTGTGCGCCCTTGTCGAATGCTTCACCTGCAGCATCGTCGATCGTTCGTCCCATCAACTGGAAGCCGCCATGTTCCCTTGCGTGGAAGAGATGCGTGTGCCCGCCCGAGGCGATCAATACCACGCAGGTTCTCGGAAATGACGGGCGGTCGATCCAGGCTGAGGCGATGTGGCCTTCGAGGTGACTTACGCCGACCAGTGGAATGCCAAGCGCGTAGGCTAAGGACTTGGCGTAACTAATGCCCACCAGCAGGGCGCCGGCCAGGCCGGGACCCTGGGTGACGGCGATGGCGCCGAGATCCGGCCAGGTGAGACCTGCTGCGTCCAGAGCCTGACGTGTGACGTGATCCACATTTTGAATATGAGCGCGCGAGGCCAATTCCGGCACCACGCCCCCAAACCGCTCATGGACGGTTTGCTGGGAAGAAATCACGTTGGCCAGAACATGGCCTTCACCGTCGAGCACCGCTGCGGCAGTCTCGTCGCAGGATGTTTCGATGCCGAGCATCGTCATGGATGCAGAAGGTTTCATAGGGAAAACGGCCGACAGGGTGACGGCACGTGAACATGGTTATGTAAGCGTGCGCGATCCCAAGGGGCGGGGTCAGGCGCAGTGGGCGCGCACTGTGAGGAGTGCTGCTCGTAAGGAAATCTGGTCAACAACTAATCCTGCCGCAAAACGCGACAACCCCCGGATCCAGTTGCGGACCGCGGGGGTTGCCGGGTGGTCTCTAGGATCTCAACGACGAGTCGATCCTCTCGTAACGGTCTTCGCTCGAGCTAGACGCCTGCCATCGCTTCTTGTTCGATAAAGGCCGGCGCGCCGTCGCGCAGCACGACTTTGATCTTCCTGTTTTCCTTGAAGCGACCCTTGATGAGTTCTTCAGACAGGGGATCGCCGATCGCCCGTTGGATGATGCGGCGCATCGGGCGTGCACCATAGAGCGGCTCGTATCCTTCCTTGATGAGCCACTGCTTCACCTCGTCGTCCACCTCGATGCTGACGCTCTTGTCGATCAGGCGGAGATTCAGTTCGTGCAGCAGGATATCCAGGATGTGGATCAAGTGCTCCTTCTCCAGGGAATGGAAGATCACGATTTCGTCGATCCGGTTCAAGAACTCCGGACTGAACGAACGCTTGAGTTCTCCCATTACATCTTCTTTTCGGCGCAAGGCCTGTCCGCCCTTTTCATCGTTCTGGAATCCGAGCGACACCCCTTTTTGGATCATCTTCGTGCCGATGTTCGAGGTCATGATCACGACCGTGTTCTTGAAATCGACTTTTCGGCCCAGGCTGTCCGTGAGCACACCGTCGTCGAGCACCTGCAGCAGGACGTTAAACACATCCGGATGCGCTTTCTCGATTTCGTCGAACAGCACGACCGAATAGGGACGACGTCGAACCTTTTCAGTGAGCTGTCCGCCCTCCTCGTAGCCGACGTATCCCGGAGGGGCTCCGAAGAGGCGTGAACTCGTGAACTTTTCCTGATATTCGGACATATCGATCCGGATGAGCGCGTCTTCGCTGTTGAAGAGAAACTCCGCCAGCGTCCTTGCCAATTCCGTCTTTCCGACACCGGTCGGGCCGAGAAAAATGAAGGATCCGATGGGTTTCTTCGCTTCCTTGAGCCCCGCTCTGGATCGACGAATGGCACGCGCCACCGCCGAAATAGCCTCGTTCTGTCCGATGACCCGCTTGTGAAGAAATTCTTCCATGCGGAGCAGTTTATTGGATTCTTCTTCCTCCAACTTGAAGAGCGGAATGCCGGTCATCTTCGACACGACATACGCGACTTCTTCCTTGCCGATGGTCGGCTTGTGTTTCTCCTGGTTCTTTTTCCATTCCCGCTTGGATTCATCCAGGAGCTTTCGCAGACGCTCTTCTTCTTCGCGATGGCGGACGGCTTCCTCGAAGTTTTGCATCGAGATCGCCAGCTCTTTATCGCGAGAAATTTTCTTCAGCTCCTGCTCCAGCGCTTTGAGTTCGGTCGGCAATGCGTAGGTTTGCAATTTCGCTCGCGAGCCGGTTTCGTCGATCAGATCGATCGCCTTGTCCGGCAGGAACCGGTCGGTAATATAGCGATCCGCCAACTTGACGGCTTCCACGATGGCGTCTTCCGTAATTTCCACCCCGTGGTGTTCCTCGTACCGGTCCCGCAAGCCCTGGATGATCCGTACCGTTTCATCCGTGCTGGGCGGCTGTACGTGAATGGGTTGGAAGCGGCGTTTGAGCGCGCCGTCTTTCTCGATGTGTTTACGGTATTCGTCGAGCGTCGTGGCGCCGATGCATTGAATCTCGCCGCGGGACAACGCCGGCTTGAGCATGTTGGAGGCATCGATGGATCCTTCTGCCGCCCCTGCCCCAACCAACGTGTGCAATTCGTCGATGAAGATAATGATGTTCCCGGCCTGCACGATCTCCTTCATCACGACCTTGAGGCGTTCTTCAAACTGGCCGCGGTATTTCGTGCCTGCCACCAGCGAGCCCAGGTCGAGCGCGATGACGCGACGGGACAGCAAATTGTCCGGGACTTCCGACGCGATGATACGCTGTGCAAGTCCTTCGACGATGGCTGTCTTTCCGACTCCCGATTCGCCGATGAGTACCGGATTGTTTTTCGACCGTCGGCTGAGAATCTGCAGGACACGCTCGATTTCGTCCGCGCGACCGATGACGGGATCCAATTGCCCCTCTTGGGCCAGCTGGGTCAGGTCGCGTCCGAATTCATCAAGTGCCGGCGTATTGCTCTTGCGGTCTCGCTCACGCGGCGCAGACTTACGCAGGAAAGTAACGGTAAGTTGCCGGGCGGTCAGGAGGTTGGCGCCAAGACTCCGGAGAATCTTCCCGCCGATGCCTTCTTCCTCTCGAAGGAGGCCGAGCAACAGATGTTCACTGCCGATGTGGTTATGACCGAGCAGCCGGGCTTCTTCAACCCCGTACTCGATGACTTTCTTGACCCGCGGGCTGAAAGGAATTTCCCCGAAGGTCATCGTTGTGCCCCCGCCCGGGAGATTCCGCTCGATTTCGAGTCGAATTTGCTCGGTGGAGAGCCCCATTTTCTTGAGGATCATCAGCGCAATCCCATCCGTCTCGCGAAGGATGGCCAACACCAGGTGCTCGGTGCCCAGGTAATCGTTCTGATGGCGCTCGGCTTCTTCACGTGCCAGGATGATGATCTTGCGACCCTTGTCCGTGAACCGTTCGAACATCCCGCCTCCTTATGGTGATGGGGTCTGTAAGAGAAGCCTTAGCTGAGTGATTCAATGCAGGTCAAAGGCTCGAAAATATTGATGATGTGATTCTAACTAGCGCAATATGGGGTGTCAAGGTATTGAGCGAAACGCGGGCGCCGCGCTGCGACTGCTGAAACAGCGGCGCGCGCAACGGAGGAAATCTCCTTCTCGCTGCGCGCTCGTTTGACAGTAAAAGAATCATCCCGATACAATCCCGCACCTTTCAACCGGCTCCTCATTCTCCTCGCGACGCGGTCTCATGTATGAAAAGTAAGAGCATCGGCATCCTGACAAAACCAAAATTTCCGGAAGTGAAAAGCACCGTGCAAGCCGTGGTCACGTGGCTTCGTTCCCGGAACATCGACGTCCTCCTGGATACGACCGCAACGACCTTGCTTGGCGAGCCAGGCGGGTTTCAAAAAACCCATCTCGCCAACAAGGCCGATGTTCTGCTCGTGTTGGGAGGCGACGGCACGATGCTCAATGCGGCGCGATTGGCCGGCGAGCGCGGTATTCCGATTCTCGGTGTGAATATGGGCGGTCTGGGATTCTTGACCGAAGTCGTCTTGGAGAATTTGTACCCATCGCTTGAGCGGGTGTTTGCAAACGATTTCGTGCTCGACGAGCGACTGATGCTGAAGACGCATGTGCATCGGCACGGCGAAACGGTCACCCGCGGCGTGGTCTTAAACGACGTCGTCATCAGTAAGGGCACGCTCGCCCGGATGATTGAACTCAAGATCGCGATCCAGGGGCAGTTTGTGACGAACCTGCGCGGCGACGGTCTGATCATCAGCACGCCGACCGGATCGACTGCCTACTCGCTTTCAGCCGGCGGTCCAATCATCAATCCGGCGGTCCCGTCATTGATCCTGACGCCGATCTGCCCGCATACGCTGACACATCGACCGCTGATCGTGCCTGCCAGCGCAGAAATCGAAGTGGTCCTGACTAGTAAAGATGATGGGGCGATGGCGACGCTCGACGGCCAGGTCGGGGTGGCGTTGACGCAGGGTGACACGGTGGAAATCCGGGCCTCCGAGCACATGACCAGACTCATCCGTTTTCCCGAGAGTAGTTATTATGAGGTGCTGCGGGAGAAACTGAAATGGGGCGACGGGTGAGAAAAGTCGAGGTGGGCGCGGCTAGCCGCGCCCCCGCTCGATGTGAGCCAGCATGTCGGCGTTCGATGCAAACTTAAACTCTCCGATCGCGTCAGGAGAGGCGGCATGCGCTTTCTCCGCCGCATCCAGGACCTTGAGTCCTTCGAGGTCCACCGGCCGGCTTTTTCGTTCCTTGAGAATAGTGTGAAGTTTCGCGATCACTCCATCCCTCGTTCCTCGTGAGCGTGTCGCTTGAGTCGTCAGGTACCGGGTGATCACTTCCGCGCACCAATCCCCGTCCCGCTTCGCGATACCCACCAGACCTTCGCTGGCTTTGCGTGCCCAGCCGGCGAGAAAGATGCCCTCAACGATCTGTCCTGACTTCTCGTCATAGGCTTGAAAAAGGGAATCGTCCGGATCGTTTCCGGTCTTGTTCGGGTTGGTGACGTAGACGCCGTTCTTATAGGGGAGCCCTACGGTTTCATCGACCCGGTCGCCCACGGCGAACACCACGCTGTCGACCGGGAACTCGTACAGTTGTCTGAGTCCGACGGCGGCCGTATCGTCCCCTTTCGGCTCCAGCTTGTTTTCCTCCATCTCGAGCGCGCGGACGCGATTGTTGGCATCAACCAGCACGCGCTTCGGGGAGGCCAGAAAGCGAAAGCCCATCTTGGAGGGGCTGCCTGTCGGTTCACACTTGGTGAATTCTGCTGTCATACTCGCGAGTACTTCATCGGCATTCTGACCGACTGCGGCCAGTCGGTCCTTGATGCGGGCGAACTCTGTGGCAATGCCTTCCTGATCCATGTTGGAGCAGACGGCCCGGATTTCTTTCGGGTTGTATTTGCGCTCGACCGGCCCGCGGCGGGCGATGGCGGTGACGCGCTCTACCTTCTTGTATTTGACCAGCCAATGGGCGATGTCGACCATGACGTCGCCGACACCGATGATGGCGACATGTTTCCCCATATCGAACGGACGGTCACCGAAGCCCGGCAGGCGATTGAAGTGATACACCACGTCCTTGGCATGAAACACGCCCTTGGCTGAATCCCCTTCGACTCCGATGGCTTTTGTCCCTTGCGCGCCGATGGAGAAGGCGATGGCGCTGGCACCCAATCCGCGCAAATCCTCGACCGTGAGGTCCTTACCTTGCCCGACTGAGACATTGCCGAAGTAGTGGACATTGGGCTGCTCGAGCATGTCCCAATATTGCTTCTTCAAACCGCCGCGCAGTTTGAGCTTGCTGGGGAAGATCCCGTACTCCGCCAATCCACCGAACTTGATGTCGCGATTGAGAATGACGACCTCGTGGCCCGCATCCGCCATCTTCTTGGCCAGGGCCATTCCAGCCGGGCCTGCGCCCACGACGATTACGACATGCCCGCTTGTCTCAGAACCGGTTGCGCTCATTATCTACCCTTCAATCTATATCGAAAGTGAATCATTAATGACGAAGACCGTTGAACGGTCGAAAGTTTGAAAATTTTGCGCACGTTAGCACAGGGTTCATCGGGCTGTCAAAATCGCCGAACCGCCCCGGCGAACCCAGGTGTGGCGGATTGTCACGCCCGAGGAGCTGTCTGGCGGTCTACCCGCCTGCACTGCCGACCGGTCCGCCGGCCTGCGTCATACGCCACGGATCCAGGAGTTGCGTGAGTCGCTTTTCCGGCAGCACGTGTTGTTCGCGAGCCACTTCCCGGACGGTCTTGCCGGACTTATAGGCATCTTTGGCGAGTTTTGCGGCCGCCTCGTAGCCGATCACCGGCGCGAGTGCCGTGCACATGGCGAGACTTTCTTCGATCAAACTCTTGCAGCGTTCCTCGTTCGCCTTGATGCCTTGGATGCATTTCACCGCAAAGTTTGTCGAGGCCGTTGCCAGCAACTCGATGGACTGCAGCAAGTTGTAGGCCATCACCGGCAGCATCACGATCAACTCGAAATTGGCGGCCTGGCCGCCGACGGTGATCGTGACGTCATTGCCGATCACCTGGGCGCAGACCATGGTGACGGATTCCGCAATGACCGGATTGACTTTGCCCGGCATGATGGATGAGCCCGGCTGAGTTTCCGGAAGATTGACCTCGCCGAGTCCGCAGCGCGGACCTGACCCGAGCCAGCGAATATCATTGGCGATCTTCATCAGGCTGACTGCCAACGTGCGCAATTCCCCGCTGGCCTCGACCAATGAGTCCTGGGCGGACTGTCCTTCGAAGTGGTTGACGGCCTCCTTGAACGCGCATCCCGTTTCTTTCGAAATAATGGCCATGACCTTGCCGGCAAATTTCGGATGGCAATTGAGTCCGGTGCCGACGGCAGTGCCTCCCAGGGCCACCTCGCTGAGGGCCGCCTGTGCCCGCTTCATCCGAGCGATGCCCAATTCAATTTGTCTGGCGTAGCCGCCGAATTCCTGTCCCAATCGGACCGGCGTCGCGTCCTGCAAGTGGGTCCGGCCGATCTTGACGATCTTGTCGAATTCGCGAGCTTTGCCGTTGAGCGCTTTGTGGAGTTGCGTGAGTGCGGGAATCAGTTGCCGTTGAATGGTTTCCGAGGCCGCAATGTGGATGGCGGTCGGAACCACGTCGTTGCTGGATTGGCCCAGGTTCACGTGGTCGTTCGGGTGCACCAGTTTACTGCCCCTGGCGCCGCCGAGCAGTTCCGTAGCCCGGTTCGAAATGACTTCGTTGGTATTCATGTTCGTCGAGGTGCCGGAGCCGGTTTGGAAGATATCGACCGGGAATTCGGCGTCCAGGTGTCCTTCAACAACTTCGGTGGCGGCGCGAACGATGGCGTCGGCAGGCTTCTTGTCGAGTAGTTTCAACGAGTGGTTCACCGAGGCGGCGGCACGTTTGATGAGTCCCATGGCCCGGATCATCGCGCGGGGAATACGAAGCGAACTGATCGGGAAGTTCTCGATCGCGCGGGCGGTCTGGACCCCATAATAGGCATTGGAGGGAACCGGCAGTTCTCCCATCGTGTCGCGCTCCATGCGCGTGGAGGTAGTCATGGATGCGGCGATGCCGGTTGTGCGCGAAGCTTTCTTCATCGTCGGGTCTCCTCGAATAGCTGGCGGTTGACGTGCTGGAGCCGCGCATCTTAAACGGTCCCCGTGCGGAAGCACAAGCATGACTGCGCGCCCGGGCGCGGAAATTGCGCTCACCCGTCCGTGAACCAACCGGCCAGGGCCGACGGTGAGATGGCGATGTGATGGTAGGCGAGATGGTGAAATGAAAAGGCCCGCCTGGGGCGGGCCTTCCTTCTCATGGCCCCGGATCTCGTTAGGAGATCTTGACGTCGATCTGTTTCGGTTTCGCTTTTTCCGATTTCGGGAGATGCAGGTGCAGCACACCCTCCGCATATTCTGCCCTCACCTTGCTCTCGTCGACCGAATCCGGAAGTGTGAAACTCCGGACAAACCGACCGTACGACCGTTCGATACGATGGTATTTCTTGCCCTTTTCTTCCTTTTCCTGTTTCCGCTCACCTTGAATGGTGAGAACCGCATCTTCGACCGTGACCTTCACATCTTCCTTTTTCACCTCCGGAAGCTCGGCCTTAATGGCATACTCGCTTTCGGTTTCGCTGATATCGACGGTCGGAGTCCAGTCGGCAACGGTCATGACTTCCTTGCCTTGTCCGGCAGGCGTGCCGACTGACGGTCGCGCAATCATCCGGTTCAACCGGTCGGACATCTCCTCCAATTCCCTGAACGGATCCCAACGTACAATCGCCATGGTGGAACCTCCTTGTGTGGATGTGTTGACGCTCTTCACTTGAGACATTCTACGTACTGGAAAGGAGGTAATCTCCAGGAAGCTGAAGTCAAGGCCCGGGCCGGAAGAGTTAAAGTCGGCGACGGGGTCTTGACAATGAGACCTCCGGCATTATTTAGTAGCCCCCTTCACACAGGGAGACGATGACCATGTTGGAATTCATGTCCTATGCGCTGCTCGGCGGTATCATGTTTGTGACATCGATTGTCTTGTGGTGGTTCATCGGTCGCACTGAGTAACCGTCCCTCCGCTACCGCTTGTCGATCGGCACATAGTGCCGGTCATGTTCGCCGGAATAGATCTGGTCGGGCCGATAGAGTTTGTTCTCCCGCAGTTGCTCCAGCCAATGCGCCAGCCACCCGCTCACTCGCGCCATGGCGAAGAGCGGCGTAAATAGATCCACCTCGATGCCCATCTTGTCGTAGATGATACCGGAGTAAAAGTCGACGTTCGGGTAAATCCCCTTGTCCTTCAGTCGTTCCCCCGCGAGTTGCTCCACCGCCACCGCCACTTCATACAGCGGGGACGTTCCGCAGACGTTGAAGAGCCGCATGCAGAGGTCTTGCAGTACGGTTGCGCGCGGATCCTTTACCTTATAGACGCGGTGCCCGAAACCCATGAGCTTGTTTTTGCCACCGAGCCTGGCTTCCACCGCCGCACGGGCCTGAGCCGGGGTGCCGATTTCCCTCAGCATCAGCACGACCTCTTCGTTCGCGCCGCCGTGCAACGGGCCCTTCAGCGCGCCGATCGAGGAGGCCACCACGGTATACGGGTCGGCCAAGGTGGACGCCGTCACCATGCCGGCAAAGGTCGAGGCGTTCATGGTGTGTTCGGCGTGCAGAATCAGGCAGTCGTCGAAGACTTCGCTCCACAGCGGATGCGGAACGGTTTCGGTCAGCATGTAAAGAAAGTTATCGGAAAACGGCAAATCATCCCGCGGCGGGATGTATTCGTCCCCGCGTCTCAAGCGCGCCCAAGCCGCCACGATGGTGGGAAGTTTGGCGATCAGCCGCACTGCCGACCAATAGTTGTTGGCCACGTCCTTCACATTGCGGCCCGGGTAGAACATGCCCAGTGCCGCAACTGCGGCCTGCAACGCATCCATGGGGTGCCCATGCTCGGGCATCACCTTCAACAGATCGACGATACGAAATTTGATGCGTCGGTGGTGCGTGACGTCATCCACCCATTGTCTGAGCTCAGGCGCAGTCGGCAATCGACCGAACAGCAGCAGGTAACTCGTTTCGAGGAACGACGAGTGCTGGCAGAGTTCCTCAACGCGGATGCCGCGATATTCCAGCACTCCTTGCGTTCCGTCGACATCGCTGATCGCTGATTTTGCGGCAGGCACCCCGGCAAGCCCCGGCATGAAATCGTGCGGCATAGACGCTCTCTCCTCTCCTTAACAATACGAATGATGACTCCCCTGCGTACGCAGTCGGCATCATCGGATGCCTTCCCGAGTGCCGCTGCTTCGACGCCATTGTCTGCACACGTGCCTGGCTGAGCTTACCATGATCCACAGTGCCGACTCAGCTCTCACCTTGAATTGGTGCGGCCCGCTTGGCATACTCACTCGAACGACGTGTGACTTTCTCTGAGGCATTGAGTGACCGGTGTGACACGGATCCTTGTGCTACTCGGGCTTCTGGTGTTGGGTGTGGTCTTGTTCATCCTCGGGCGCGATGAGAGACCGACAGCCTCTTCCGTTGAACCACGCATCGGGCGCAGTACCTTGAGTCATGGCGGTCCCGGCGCCGGGTCCATCCCGGTCGTGCCGGCGGAAGCCCCGTCCGCCGATCGCCGGATTCCTTCCAATCAGTCTCCGTACATAACCACGAGGTGAGGCATGAGTTGGTTCCGTTTGCGGGCGTGGGGAATCGCGACATGGGTGACACTGAGTCTGTTCGCCCCGGCCTGGGCCGATGACGACACGGTCGTGTTTGCCGTCGTCAGCGAAGTGCCGAAAGACCGGTCGCGCGTGTCGGCCAAGGCGCTGCTTGACGGTGCCGTCTCCGACTTGAAACTCCTGCCGGGAGAATCGATCCTCGGAAATCCGGTCTGGCGCACGCTGGAGGTCTGTCATGCGCTCAAGCTTGAAGGAATGAAGATGGGAGACGGATTCAAGATCAGCACGGCACGGGTTCTGGATGCCAGTATGCTGCCGATGGCGCTGCAGGGATATGCCGGGGATTGCTTGATTAAGAAAGCGGTGGAAATTGCACCGTTGGCAGACTAGAACCTATCTCCAAATCGATTTTCGATGTGGTCGGGCTCACTCAACGCAGGGACTTGCCGTGCAACAGATCGCATTTGGCTGAAAATGCGCGTGCCACTCGCTTGGTCGCTGGAGCTTGCGCGCGCTCGCAACGACGTTTTTCAATTTTGAGATAGGTTCTAGTTAGGATGCGCAGTCGGGACAGACGGTCGGTTCTTCATCGGCGTCGCATTCGTCGGCCGTGAGCGGAAAGAATTGTTCACACTGCCGGCAGGTGCGGATTTCGAAATACGCCACCCCCTGCTCGTCGATCTCGGTCGGCAGCAGCAGTTCGAGCGGGTCGTAACCTAGTTTCGCGTCGTCATCGAAGCGAATGATGGCCAGGCGATCATTAAAGACTTCAAAAGTGGCTTCCTTGCCTTTCCGTTCCAACCGGTGTCCGACGACAAACACGGGTTGCCCCTTGCGTTTGGTGCGCAGATCTTTCAAGGTGCGTTGGGCCGCTGACGCACAGGAAAATTTGCCGGCCTGGTCGCTGGTGTCGGTTCCGAAAATTGGCATAGGTCAACAGTATGGCTCTAGGGTGAAGATTTCTGTGTCCATGTAACACAGGTGAAAAATTTGCGTCAAGGGAACCTCATGAGAAGGAGAGAGGCTGAAGGCATGGCGGAGATCACAATTTATCAGAAACCCACCTGTTCAACGTGTCGCGAGGCCGTCCGGATTGTGCGTGAAAGCGGGCAACCGTTTAAGGCGATCAATTATTATGAGCAACCCTTCACGAAGAGCCGGCTCAAGGTCCTGCTGAAGAAAGCCGGACTGACGGCGCGTGAGGTCTTACGGACGAAGGAAGATCTCTACAAGTCGCTGAAGTTGTCCGATCCGGCGCTGAGCGAGGACCATGTGCTCGATCTGATGGTCCTGCATCCGGATTTGATCCAGCGTCCGCTCGTCGAAAAGGGCGACAAGGCCATGCTGGCGCGCCCCGCGGACACGATCACTCAGATGCTGTGATCTTTCAAGGAACGTGGAAGCCGGGCGCATCTGTAGACCCTGTTGTGGAGGCGCCGGGTGGGGGTGATGGAGGACCGGACCTATGTTTGCATTCGGTTCCGTTGATCGCGTGTCGTTGCTCGGGCGGATTCTGCAACGGCTCAACCTACGCTTTCCGTCGCTGTTTGTGTTGTTCGCCCTCCTCACCCTGGCGGACATCATTGTGCCGGACGTGATCCCGTTGGCCGACGAGATCGGTCTGGCCCTGCTGACGTTGTTGCTGGGGTTGTGGAAAGAGCGCCGCACTCAACGCCGGGCCCAGGCCAGTCGAAGCACGCCGTGGTAAACGGCGGAGACTAAGGGTGGTCGAGATGGCCGAAGCGGAGTTTGCCGAGCTGCGGGTCGATCCACACCTTCAGGTCGCCGGATAAGACGCTGAGGAGTGTTTCTCCGACCAGTTGCCGCCGCCATCCCCGCAAGACGGGAATATCCATCTCTTCCACCGGCGAGGCGCGTTCGACTAGGGCCTGCAAGTCGCCGGTGGTGGCAATCAACGTCGGGGCAATGTTCTCCACAGAGGCACGGGACTTCAGCACCGCCTGCAACAGCTCCAACACCCCGGTGGATTCGGGGTCGGGTTTGCGATCGCGCGGGACCTCGGGCCATTCGGATTCCGGTCGCGCCAACGCCTGCTGCATGGTGGTGAGAAGCGCTTGCCCGTTCCGTTCGACTTCCGAGGAATACATCCCGCGCATGCCGCGCAATTGATCCAGCGTCCGCGGTGTTTGACGGGCCAGCTGCACCAGCACCTCGTCACGCATCACTCGTCCTCGCGGGACGTTGCGACGTCGGGCCTCCCCCTCACGCCAGGCGGCCAGGTCGCGCAGGACGCCGGCCGCTCGAGGTTTGAGGCTATCCCACCCGCGGATGCGCTGATACCGCTCCTGCGGGTCCCGCGCCTGTGCGCCGAGAGAGACCTCCAAGCGGGCGAATTCCTCGTCCGCCCATTCCGAGCGACCCATCACGGACAATTTCTGCCGGAGATGCCGGTGCACCGGCAGTAGAAAAGTCACGTCGTCCAGGGCATAGACCAGCTGCTCCCGACTCAGCGGCCGCTGGCTCCAATTCGTAAACGTATGAGCCTTGTCGAGTTTCACGCCCTGGACGCGTTGGACCAGGTTGGCATAGGCGGTCTGCGCGCCGTACCCGACCATGGCGGCGGCGATCTGCGTATCGAAAAACGGCTTCGGCAGACGTCCGGCGTGGTGCGCAAACAGTTCCAGGTCCTGCCGTCCCGCATGCAGCACTTTTTCAACGGTGGCATCGCAGACAAGCTCCCAGAATCGGGCCATGGGCGCGGTCTCTTGTACGGCTGGAAAGTCGATGACCGCCGCCACCCCTTCCGCCGCGACCTGGATCAACTCTAAACGTGGAATGAAATGCTCTTCCCCCATGAACTCGGTGTCGATGGCGATGACCGAGCTGTCGATGAGGCGATCACAGAGGGCGTCGAGCGATTCGTCGGAAGTAATGAATATCTGTTCCGGTTCCAGTGTGGCCATCGGTTACTCAGTGGGACGATATTCCGCCCCGCGTGAAATCGGCGGTTCGGTGTTGCTCAGGCTCAAGTACTCTTTGAGGAATTGATAGGCTTCGAGGATCCGCCGGAGTTCGGGTTCTGAACTGCGGTCGCCGTTGCGCGCATCGGGGTGGAGTTCTTTGGCGCGTTGACGGAAGGATGTGGTCACATCGGCGAGCGGAGTCCCGAACTCGAGCCCCAGAATCTGATAGGCATCGTACGCATTGGTGACTTCATTGGTCGCGCCGGTGGGACTTCCCTCCCCTCCCGCGGCTTTGAGGAAATCGGCCAGATTGATTTTGCGGCGTCGTCGGCGTGGACGTTCTCGAATTTCGCTGTCGAGTTCGTCCCAGCGATCTTCGACGAACTCCAATCGTGACTCCAGCCGAACGGCACCCGAGACATCTCTCACCAGGTCCAATTCGTCTTCAATCTGCTGCAGCGACCGTTCGACCTCTTCGAGCCCCGGCTCGATACGGAAGTAACTGTCCACCCGTTCCTGCATCATGAAATCGACGGCAAACTCCATGCTGTCGACATTCTTGGCGCGCAACATGCCGATGCGCCGTCGCATGCCTCGCTGATATTTAAACAGGCGATTAGTCGAAAAGGCCACAAGTCCTCGTTGGGCGTGACTCTCCAGGGGGCCGGCAAAGTCGTGGGCATCTTAGCACAACCGTTTGTGCTGCGATAAGAGTGGAGCATCCTGCTAGGAAGAGGAGAAGCCTAGAGACACCAAAAGCCGAGCGCCGCGAGGATCGTGGGAGGCAACGCACCCAGGAACAGTCCCAGCGGATTGATGGACTCATCTTCGAAGTGGCCGCGAAGCATAGCCACGCCGGCCGGGTTCGGCGCATTGGCGATGATGGTCAGGCCGCCGCCCGTGACTGCGCCGGCCACCAGCGCGTATTTAAATCCATCCGACAAGCCTTCCACGAGCGACCCGAGATAGGTCAGCGCCGCATTGTCGGTGAAGGCTGTCAGGATAGTCGCCCCGAAAAAAACTGCATCGTTGCTCATGCTCAGCAGGACCGGTTGCAACCACCACTGCTGCTGTCCACCCATCACCACCAGACCTGCCAGAAAGAATCCCACAAGTAAGCCCTCGCGCAGGATTAAACGATCCTGATGTCGTTCGTAAGCCTGGGCGACACCTAGAAAGAACAGAAAGACACCCAGGAACATCACCGGGTGATGGGCGGAGAGCACCACTATTCCAAGAAATACCAGGTGCAGCACGATCATCGTGAGGGGCACCCTGCCAGGCGCTGTTTCGCGGCCCCCTGCAGTGATTCGACAGATCTCTCTACGGAACAGCAGCGCCGCAGTCACCGCATTGGCGACAACCACAACAGCGGCTTTCCATCCGAAGTTTCCTATCATGAACGGGAAGTCCCAGTTCCAGGTGCCGGCCACCATTAAGACCGGAGGCGCCGCAAAAGGTGTGAGGGTTCCGCCGATTGAAACATTCACGAACAGCACTCCCAGGGTGGCATACCTCAAGGGTTTTGACAGGCCATTCTGAAAAAAGCGGTCACGTAGCATCAGGGCGGCCAGGGTCATGGCTGCGGGTTCGGTGATGAATGATCCCAGCAACGGTACCAGCGTCAGAATGGTGAAATAGGCGCTCAGATTGTGCGGCAACGGGAGGGCCTTGCTGAGCAGTCGCACTCCGCTCGTGGCGGCATGCAGGATGGGGCGCGTGCCCGCGATGACCATGATGGCGAAGACGAACAGCGGTTCCGTGAAGTTGCGTGAGTCAAGGTAGTGCGTCGCGGCAGCCGGCCCATCGGTGACGAACATGACGGCGATGAGGACGAGCGCCCAGAAGCCGAAGACGACTTCGACTTCCCCCAGCAAATGCCACAGCCCGGCATGCGCCGGCCTTGTATGGGCCAGGTGCTCAAAAAATGCGGTGGAGAAGGTATGCAGGATCGCGACGGCAAACAGGGCGGTCCCGATCATTTCGATAGTGGTTGGCGTCACGTTGATTTCTCAGGACGGTCGCGGCCAATCCGGCTGGGGATGACGCGCGGACGAACCGGTTTCATCAGAATATGTGCGCACTGTACATGGGGTATGAGGACTAGGCCAAGCAAGAAAAGAAAAGGCAGGGAGCTGACTGTTGGACGGTCAGCGAAGATCGTCGTCGATCCGGATACGGCGGCGGGCCACGCCGGTTGCGCGCGCAGCGGCGGCCACCGCCTTCGCGACGCGCGGCACCACGTCGCGATCGAACACGCTGGGGATGATATAGTCCTCCGACAGGGCCTCGGCCGGCACACAACCGGCAATGGCCCCGGCCGCCGCCAGCTTCATGGCTTCGTTGATCTCACTGGCTTGCACGTCGAGTGCCCCGCGGAAAATTCCCGGAAACGACAAGGCGTTGTTGATCTGGTTGGGAAAGTCCGACCGGCCGGTGGCAAAGATCCGTGAGGCCTCATCGCCCACCTTCGGCTCGATCTCCGGATCAGGGTTGGCCATCGCGAAGACGATCCGGTCCTGATTCATCCGTTCGAGATCCTCCCGGTTCAGTACATTGCCCACTGAGAGCCCGATAAACACGTCGGCTCCCTTCAAGGCCTCATGCAGAGTTCCGCGCGGTTGATCGCGCCGGATACAAGCTTGCAGATCGGTACGGCAGGCTCGCAGTTCTTCCGCATCACCCATCAACACGATGCCTTCTTTGTCGCATCCGACGACATGGGCCGCCCCGGCGGCGAGCAAAATACGGCAACAGGCAGTTCCGGCCGCGCCCAGACCGTTCACGACGATCCGGACCTCATCCATCCGTTTTCCGACCACCTTTAACGCATTGGTCAGGGCGGCAAGGAGGACGACGGCCGTACCGTGCTGATCGTCATGCATGACCGGAATGTCGAGGGACGTCTTGAGCGCCCGTTCAATCTCAAAACAGCGTGGCGCACTGATGTCTTCTAGATTGATGCCCCCGAATCCCGGTGCGATGTCGCGAACGATGCGGATGATTTCGTCGGGGTCCTGTGTGGCGACACAAATCGGCCAGGCATCGATGCCGGCCAACTCCTTGAAGAGCATGACCTTGCCTTCCATGACCGGCAGCGCGGCGGCAGGCCCGAGGTTACCTAATCCCAACACCGCGGACCCGTCTGTGACGACGGCCACGCTATTGCTCTTGATCGTGAAGGCGTAGGCTTTCGATGGATCTTTCGCAATAGCCTGGCAGACGCGTCCCACGCCGGGAGTGTAGATCATCGAGAGGACGTTGCGCGTATTGACCGGGACTTTGCTCTGGACTCTGATTTTTCCGCCCAGATGGAGGAGGAAAATCCGGTCGGACGCCGAGAGCACATTCACTTCCGGCAGGGCTTCGAGGCGTTCGAGGACATGATCTCCGTGGGCCTCATTCTGGACGTCGAAGGTAATGTCCCTGATCATGCGTTCGGCATTCGCCGATACGATGTCCACGGCCCCGAGGTTGGCGCCCTCTTCGGCCAGCAGGCCGGCGACCTTGGCGAAGATACCCGGTTTGTTGAGGAGTGCGAGGCGGACGGTCAGGCGGTAGTTGGAATAGGGCCCGATGTCATCGGTGGTCATAGGCTGCGACTCGGAGGTGAGTGGCCTTGTTCAAGAGTGTATCACAGGGGAGAACACGCCGGTACGGACCATGGGGCCCGTTCGCTGCACAGGGCCGCCGCGTTCCATCGAATAGGCACCATCGCCAACGTCTTTCTGCTGCACGCAGCCGGGCGGTGAGATTCGCAGGAACGGTAACATGAACCATGGCGAGGTCGGGGAGGATGAAGGCGCAATGATTAGTTGATGTTCATGCCATATCATATTGAAAAGGCGGCATTGATCAGATTCAGGACGAAAAGCTTTTCAGCTGTTTGCCAGGGAATATCCAGGGCCCTGCTGGGCGTTCTGGGTAGGCAAAACAAGAGGGTGAAGAGTTTCGTTGACTTTTTTTGACAGGTTGGCTACCCTCGGCCCGCCCTTGTGGTGGGCACTTATATTCTCAACCTTTCAAGGAGGGGTTTCCATGAAGCGTGCTCTATTTGCATTCGTAGCGGCAGCCATTCTCGTTGCATTCACCGCCCCGTCTTTCGCCGGCGACGATAAGAAGAAGGAAGAGAAGAAGGGCGGCCACTTCTCCCAGACCCTCTTCGGTGACGACAAGAAGAAGGAAGAGAAGAAGGGGGGACACCTGTCCCAGACCGTGTTCGGCGACGACAAGAAGAAGGAAGAAAAGAAGGGCGGGCACTGATCCCCGCTTCCAACGTTCTTTCGTAGTCTAAATTGGCTCGCGACTCCGGATGCCGGCGCGAGCCAATTTTTTTGCCTCACGCGACTGCCGCTTCTTCTCTCCCACGCTTCATTGACCCATTCAATTGGTGCGTGATACGGTTCGCGCATGACAAGCACAACCGCCGGCCGTGAGCCGAATCGCCTCATACAGCAGACCAGTCCCTATCTTCTGCAACATGCCTATAACCCGGTGGATTGGTATCCGTGGGGCCCGGAGGCCTTGGCCCAGGCGGCGAAGCTGAATCGACCGATTCTGCTCTCCATCGGCTATTCCTCCTGCCATTGGTGTCATGTCATGGAGCGGGAATCGTTCGAGAACGAGGCGATCGCCCGGCTGATGAATCAGCATTTCGTCTGCATCAAAGTCGATCGCGAGGAACGGCCCGATCTCGACGAAATTTATATGCAAGCCACGCTGGCGCTGAATCGTAATCAGGGTGGCTGGCCCATGACGGTGTTTCTCACCCCCGACCAGAAGCCGTTTTTTGCCGGCACCTATTTCCCGCCGGAGGATCGCTGGGGTCGTCCGGGTTTCCCCACCCTGCTGAAGAAAATTGCTGAGTACTGGGAGAAAGATCATGCGGGCGTACTCACCCAAGCCGCGACCCTCACGGCGCGCCTGCAGGACGGCAGTCACGCCCCCTCTCCGACCACGGTCGGCGAAGCCGAACTCGACATGGCTGTGACCCAGTTTGCGGAGGACTTCGATGCGAAGCTCGGAGGATTCGGCAGCGCTCCGAAATTCCCTCCTGCCACCGGGCTCTCACTGTTACTCCATTGTTATCACCGTACAAAAGATCCCCATACGCTCACGATGGTCCGTACCACGCTGGATGCCATGGCGGCCGGTGGGATCTACGATCAGATCGGGGGCGGCTTCGCGCGCTATTCGACCGACGAACGTTGGCTGGTGCCCCATTTCGAGAAGATGCTGTACGACAATGCCCTGCTGGCGCGCGTCTATGTTGAAGCGTTTCAGGTCACCGGAGATCAAAACTACCGACGCGTGGCCTGTGAGACCCTCGACTATATTCTGAAGGAAATGACGTCCCCCGAGGGCGGATTCTATTCCGCGACCGATGCCGACTCTGAAGGGGTGGAAGGCAAATTCTTCGTCTGGACGCCGGATGAGATTGGCGCGGCGCTCTCGAACGAAGAGGATGTGCGTCGGATCTGTGTCTATTACGATGTCACACCGGCCGGCAACTGGGAGCACAAGAATGTGCTGCATACGGCCAAGTCCGTTACGTCGGTGGCGAAGGAACTGGGGCTGACCGTCGAGGAATTGCAGGAGACCATCGATCGGGTGAAACCGTTGCTCTATGCGGCGCGCGCGAACCGCGTTCCGCCCGGACTCGACGATAAGGTCATCACGGCCTGGAACGGGATGATGATCAGCGCCATGGCGGAAGCCGGGCGGGTGTTCGACATTCCGCGATATCGGGCTGCCGCCGAACGCGCCTGTGAGTTTCTCCTGACCACGCTTTCCAAGCCGGATGGACGACTCCTGCGGACCTATCGAGCCGGCACGGCCCACCTGGATGCCTATCTCGAAGACTATGCCTATTTTGCCGAAGGCTTGATCGATACCTATGAAGCAGGCAGCCACGAGCGATACCTGTCTGCGGCGGTGCGGCTCGCGGAGCGCATCCTGGCGGATTTCTCCGACAGTCAACAGGGCGGCTTCTTCACCACAGCCAGGGGCCACGAAGCCCTGATCATGCGGAGTCGTGAAGGGCCGGACGGAGCTACGCCGAGCGGGAATGCCGTGGCGGCATCGGCGCTGGCCAGGTTGTCCTATCACTTCGGGCGGGAAGATTTCCGGCAGGCGGCTGCGGCGGCTGTGCGCGCCTATGGACGCCAGATTGCCCGCTACCCGCGCGCATTTGCGAAGAGTCTGATCGTCGTCGATCTGTTGACCAGCGGTCCGGTTGAAATGGCCGTCATCGGGGCATTCAACGATCCCAACGCCGTCGCGTTGCGCGCGGCAGTCAGCCGGACCTATATCCCGAATCGTGTCATCGCCTATCGGACATCGCAGGAGTCCGCGGCAAGCCATCCGCTGTTGCAAGGGAAGGCCCTAGTCGGTGGTAAGGCGGCGCTCTATGTCTGTCGCAATTTTGCTTGCCGACAACCGATCATTGATCCCGCAGATCTCCCTGGCCTACTCGATCCGTCGCACACAGCTGCCCCGCCGTTGGCTGCGCCCGAGCAGAAGGTCTTGAGCGGAAAGTTGTATCCGGGGGCCGCGACCGTTCAGGGCACGGCCGGTTACGCCGCCAGGAAGATCCACGATGCCACAGGGCCTGGTTCCCTGGCCCATGGGTTCGGACCGTTCGGGACGACGGGACTCACGGTGAGCCGCCTGGGGTTCGGCACCTATCGGGTTGGTCAACGGGAAGCGGAGCATCGGGAGGCGTTGCTCAAGGCGATTCGCTCGGGCTGCAACCTGATCGACACCTCCACGAATTATATGGACGGTGAGAGCGAGCAGGTGGTGGGGACGGTTCTGCATCAATTGATCGGGGCCGGTGAAGTGGCCCGCGAGGACATCATCGTGGTGTCGAAGATCGGCTATGTGCAGGGTCAGAATCTGGCCCAGGCTAAAACGCGGGAAAAATCCGGGAAACCCTATCCGGATATGGTGAAGTACGGCGACGATATTTGGCACTGCATTCATCCGGAGTTTCTGGCGGATCAATTGACGCTGTCCCTGGATCGACTGGGGTTGGCGACGTTGGATGTTTGTTTGCTCCACAACCCGGAGTATTTTCTATCCCACGCGACCCGGCTCGGCGCCGGTGAGCAATCTGATCTGTCCACGCTGCGCGATACATTTTATGCGCGGTTGCAACTGGCGTTCGAGTACTGCGAGCGGCAGGTCGAAGCAGGCCGGCTGCGCGGGTACGGCGTTTCGTCCAATACATCGACGGCATCCCCTGATGAGTCCGGCGCCACGTCTTTGTCCCGCATGATTGCGGCCGCGAAGGCGGCGGCGCAAAAGGTCGGAGCGGCGGCGCACCATTTCACGGTCCTGCAATGCCCGATGAATGTGCACGAGTCCGGTGCGGTTCTCATCAAGAATACGGGACAGGACAACGGCAGCACGCTGCTGGATGAAGCCGTGAGGGAAGGTGTTGCGGTGCTCGTGAATCGCCCGCTGAATGCGATGCCGGCTCAGCGCGGCGGCGTAGTGCGGTTGGCCGATGCGCCGGTGCCGGCGCCGGAGGCGGACTTCGATCAGCAACGACAGAAGGTGGCCATCCTGGAAGAAGAGTATCGAAAGGATCTTGCGCCCGCGGTGGCCCACAGCGGCCAAGGCATGCTTCCCGCAGACTTTTTCCGATGGGCCGATGAACTGAACCGTATCCGCACGCAGGTGCAGGGATTGGAACAGTGGGAGCAAATCGAAACGCAGATGATTGCACCCCACGTCAACCAGGTGCTTCGCGCGCTCTCCGAGGCGTTTACGGGAACCGTGGCTGAGCAGTGGGAAGCCTGGCGTGACCGGTACGTACCGGAACTCCTCGCGCTCCTGCGAACCTTGCATCGGGAAGCCAGCGAGCGGAGCCGCCTGCGCGCGGAAGACCTGCATCGAACCCTCGATCCGCTGTTGCCCGCACAGAGACGGAAGGCCACCTTGTCGCAGAAGGCGCTGTGGATTCTCGCGAGCACGCCGGGTGTCACGTCCGTGCTCAACGGAATGCGCACGCCGGCCTACGTGGACGACGCGCTGCAGATCTTACGGTGGGAGCCGTTGTCGGATGCGCGACGCGTCTACGATTGCTGTGCCGAGAAGAAGTAACTTGCCCTGTTCATTCGATTTGATTATTCTGTGCCTCGTCCACTCCACGAACTCACCTAGCGCCGGAGGTTTTCATGATACGTTTGCGCCCGTTTGTCCTGCTCGGATTGCTTGCCGTCGCCGGCCCGCTGTTTCTTGACGGCTGCGCGAGCAAATCGGGAACCAGCGGAGGAGTGACGGCGACTCCACCGAAGCCCCGCGCAGAGGAGCGTGTGGCTGCGGCTCCGGTACAGGAAATCCCCGCCCCGTCGGAGCCGGCCCCGGTGCCGTTGCGATCGGTGGAGATGGCCGCGCGGAATGCGACAGGGGAGCAGAACATTCCGTTCCCCGATGTGCTGTTTGATTTTGACCAATACGTCCTGCGGGATGATGCGCTGACGGCGGTGGAAGCCAATGCCAAGCGGTTGAAAGACAACCGGGTGACGAAGGTATTGCTGGAAGGCCGTTGCGACGAAGTCGGGACCTCCGAATACAATCTGGTGTTGGGTGAACGGCGAGCCCTCTCCGTGAAGCGGTACCTCGAATCCTTGGGTATGAGTCAGCTCCAGGTCGATGTGACCAGTTACGGAAAAGACCGGCCGTTATGCCTCCAGCACAATCCGGTCTGCTGGCAGAAGAACCGCAGTGTCCACTTCGTGGTAAAAGAGTAGTCGTTCCTCGGCGTTCCTCTCACGGTGCGGCAGCGGCGATCTTCGCCTGTGCCGCGCCTGTTCGCCCTGCATTCCACTTCGAACCCATTCGTAACACAGAATTTACGGTCGCCTAACTCTCCTGGAACGTAGCAGGAATATCCTCCCTGTTAGAGCATCGGCAAAGTAGGAGACCGCGGCCGATGACACCCATTCAACAAGGAGGATTCAGTATGGTGACAGTCAGTGAGCTTATGACGAAGAAGCTGGTGACCGTGCCGGCCGGCACTTCGGCGGCGGACGCAGCCAGAGTGATGAACGAGCGCCATGTCGGGAGCGTGTTTATCGAGCAGAACGACCGTGTGGTCGGTATCGTGACCGAGTCCGATATTGTGCGAAAGGTCGTGGGCGAAAACAGACCGGTGCATTTTGTTCCAGTGGAAACAATCATGAGCAGTCCCGTCATCAGTCTCGACGAGCGCCGTTCGATCACGGAAGCGGCCGATCTCATGCAACATCACCACACCCGCCATCTGGGTGTCTTGAAGAGCGGCGCGATCGTCGGGGTGCTTTCAGTACGGGATCTGTTGCAGCCGGTGTCGGTGGACGAGTTTTAACTCGCCACCGCACCGGTACTCGTCCATCGACGGCCTGCCGGGTCTGAGCAGGCCAACTTTCCCCTCTTCCTCCCCCATCACCTGTTCTGTTACCTGCCTTGACGGCGCACTCGCCATCCCTCCACTCATTCGAGGAAATGTGGCTGTACCCGTTCACTCTCACATCGGGGTGAACTTAGGAGCGGTCCGCGGCAACATGAGTGGTGTACGGGAAAGAGAAAGCCGGGAAGAAAACGGTCAGGTGGTCTGAAGTTTGTATCCGATCCCGCGAATGGTCACGATGAAAATCGGCTTGGCAGGATCCGCTTCGATTTTCTGGCGTAGCGAATGGATGTGAACATCCAGCGCATGTTCTTCTAGCGCATAGTCCTCCCCCCAGACACGGTTGAGCAGATCCTGCCTCGACAGCACGACACCCGGCGAGAGGAGAAATTGATGGAGGATACGAAATTCCTTCGGTGTGAGTTCGACGAGGGCTCCCCCAACGGTCACCTCATGGCGAGCGGTATCCATAGTGAGGCCTGGGACGCGGAGCACGGAAGGCGATTCGGACGTTATCTTGAGGCGACGAAGTATCGCCCGGATGTGCGCGAGCAGTTCACGGTAATGAGGGGAACAGAACACAAGGTCGTATCCAGCCTCCAGTTCGGTGAGGCATTCATCCGGGCCGCATGACTTGTCGAATGGCTGAAGGACAATGATGGGGATGGTAGGTGAGAACTGGTCTCGACGGCCGGTTTCTTGGGCGAGGATGTCTCGATCCACAAGAATCAGTGCCGGGGAGTGTCGCCGGATTTCTCCCTGAGCGGACGTCAGTGTCGCCGCCACGCTCAGACTGTAGCCGTTGGTCTCCAGCAGTTGTGCGAGAGATCGGGACGAAACTTTGTCGGCGCTTACGAGAAGGAGAGGCGTCTTTGTGCCGCTTGTGGTCATGAACCCTCCATGCATTGATCGAGCACCCTAAGGTCGCTCGATCAATGCGGAGTAATCAGCCTGTTACATGTGTGTAAATTTTCTCCCCGCCGCACATCCTCATAGTGTGTTTACAAAGTCTTAATACGTCGGTGACAGGTGCGTCACGAAGCCGAGGGATACTCGCCGCGTCAAATCGTTTGGCTTCATCATTTGTACTGTAAGCACAGACCATGGTCCGAATGGGTAACAGCATCACACTATGAGGAGGGATGAATGAAGTACGGGAGAATCCATGTTCTCAAACGGTCTGCAGCGACGCTCGGCATCTGCGGAGCGCTGTTCTACTTGCCGCTGCCGGGATCGGCCAGCGCAAACGATGCCGCGCCGACAGTCGTCGCCCAGGGGCCTGCTCAATCGATCCAGGCGCTCTCCGCCATGGAGACGGTACCGCAGGTGACACCCACCGCGAACAGTACCGACCGACAAACATCGGGGCAGCGCCTCTCGATCGAGAGTACCTCCCTCGAAAGCCTGTTACTCGAGAAAGGGGTGATCACGCAGGAAGACTGGATCCGTCTCAAGGCCGAGGAGGAACGCCGCGTGTTCGAACAGTCCGCGGAATTGCAGATGGCCGGCAATCCTCGTTGGTACGAGCGCATTCGCATCACCGGCTACATTCAATACAAGTACAACATGGCGGCCACGAATCGCCTGTTCGACAATCCTTTGGGCGACAGCTTCGGCGACCAGCAGGGCAATGAATTTTACATCCGCCGGATGCGGTTGGTGTTTCAAGGGCAAGTGTCGGAACGGGTAGCTTTCTTCACCCAGTTTGCGCTCGAAGGAGGGCAACAGACGCCGGCAAATAACGAGATGATCGACGCCTATGCGGATTACTACCTCACCAAGGACAAGGTGCACCGCTTACGCTTTGGTTTGCAACGCGTTCCCAATTCCTTCGATACGTACCGGTCGAGCACGAACCGGCAGGAAATGGACCGTCACGAATCCATCCAGAGCGGCGCGCCGGGCGAACGCGATTTGGGCGTGGCCTACTACTGGAGTCCCAAGATCGCACAAGAGCGGTTTGCTCAATTGGCTGCCTATCACAACGGTCCCGGCGACTATGGCGTGTTTGGGGTCATGGTCTACAACGGGCAAGGCAGGAGCCGGTTCGAGTTGAATAAGGATAAACACATCGGCGCCAAGGTCTCCTATCCCTTCCAATTTCCGAACGGGCGGCTGCTCGAGGCCGGCGTGCTCGGGTACCACGGAGTGTTTTCCGTGCAGGGAGCCAGTCAACCCGGAGGTGCCGGCGCAGCGAGGTGTATCAGCCCCCTGACTTCGGAAGGCGGTTGCGATATCAAGGATCAACGCGTCACCGCTTACGTGTGGACTCCGCCTCAACCTTGGGGCCTCCTGGCTGAATTCACCGTCGGTCGCGGCCCTAAACGAAACGCCCAGACCAACTTCATTGAGGAAAGCAATGTGGTGGGTGGCTATGTACAGGGGTACTACACCTGGCGCTACTCCGATGTTGGTATGTTGACTCCGTACGTTCGTTACGGCGAGTACTATGGAGGCTTCAAATCACTCACTGGTGCGCCGGACGGGCAATCACGCACATGGAATCTGGGTTTGGTGTGGGAGCCCGATACCCATTTCAGAGTAGTGGCGGATTGGATGTTCAAGGATGGTTTGAACAGTACCTTGGTCGCGAACCGTGCCCAAAGTGACTTCGACGCATCGCAGCTGCGATTGATGACACAATGGTTCTGGAACTAACGAGCAAGTAGCCGTTGGCGGGCGTTCGGACTTCAAGTTCCGGACGCCTGCCTCTTCCGTTCTTTTTCCTGCCAATTGGCAGTCTCGCTTTATTCAGATCAACCTGGTCCTCATTCTTCACGCAAGCTTCTCCTACAGACGCCGACCGGTCGCTGGGATAAGCCGGCCTACGGCTCAGCGGCATGCCCCCGAATGGGCTCTCCCCTGTCAGCCTCAACAGACGGTCTCACGTATGCTTCGGCCTCTCGGGGTTTCATACGCCCATCACGATTGGCGTCCCGTCGGTTTCGTGAGGAAGGTTCCTGACGAAACCGACCAGGCTCACCGCAAATCGAGGAGCCGGCACGATTTTATGATTTCAATGCATCACGGGGCCGGAGGTCCTGACGGCGATTTGGACTCAGCCGACAGACGCCGGAGGTCGATGGCGAGAATGCGGCCCTCGTCGATATAGGGCCACGAGGGCCGTTTGTCAGGCGCAGCCAGGGCCGACGGGTGAGCGAATTCAACTCGGAAGCTCGTACGTGAGATAGGAACGAGCGGACTGTCGACCGGATCGAAATCCGTCACCATGTTTTGATTCATCCCATCAGTCGGGAGCGTGCGGTTGTTGGCGAGGACAACCACCAGGTACCCGTCCTGGACGAACATCCCGCCGGACGTGATGGCCAGTCCGGTGCTGGAGTCGGAAAAGCGACGGTAAAACGTCACCAGTTCATCGGGCTTGGCCTCAGTCAACGCGCGGCTGAGTCTTGGGGCCAAGGCCTGGATCTCAGTGGATGAAAAGGCGGGCGTGGCTTGAGCCTGTCCTGTGATCAAGGAGCCGATGAATCCGGATCGCGGGATGACTCGCAAGCCGCCCAGCACCTTGGCGATCTGTTCTGAGGAGACATCGGCCGGGTGCTGATGGCTGGACTGGGCATGCTCATCCACGTAGAGCCGGATCGCGGTGATGGGATCTTGATACGAGGTGCGTGGCGGCGGCGGCATGGTGCAGGCGAACTGCGTCGCGGCGGCAAGAAGCAAGGGGATGATGACGGTTCGACGCAATATGGGATCCATTCCTCTTCTCCAGTCTCAAGTTCGTGGGAAAGCACGATCGGCGGTTTACGGAAGCTGAGAGCCGACTCGCGCGCGCATCATACCAAAATAAACAGAAAAGGGAGCGCCTTTTGCACCAGGCGCTCCCTGTCCGTTCCCTCGTCGCAGATGCGATGGTGAGGGGTGTTACCGTGCGTGCTGTTCGGCGACTTGTAGATCCTGAGACGGCAGGGTGACCATCGCCCCTTTGGCCAGCCCCAGCTCCTGGCGATTCTTCGCCACCTGCGTCGAGGTCAGCGGATAGAAGTTCGCCCGCGCTACGGTCTCCTGTCCCTGGCGGCTGTTCACGAAGGCAAGAAACTCTTCAACGATCGGGTCCAGTTTGTCATTCGGGCCCTTCTTCACATACAGGTACAACGAACGGCCCAACGGATAGGCACCGGAGGTGACGGTCTCGATCGACGGCAACAGGGCCGGTCCTTCGGGCTGGGCGGCAATGGGCACCTGACGGACAGCCGAGATGTCGAAACCGGCGCCGGCATACCCCACCCCAAGCGGGTCTTGGGCGATCGCAATGATCTCCGACGCCGAACCTGGTTGCTCGACCACGTCGTCCACCAGCTCCCCGTCCTTCAGGGCGACATGTTTGAAAAACTCCCTGGTGCCGGAGCGCTTGTCTCGCCCGTACAGGTGAACCGGCTGTTTGGCCAGCGTGGAGTCGCCCAATCCGATTTGACTCCAATTGGTGACGGAGGCCAGGCCCCGTTTATGGTCTTTTCCGAAGATGGCGTCGACTTCCGCCAAGGTCAGTCGCTGAAGCGGGTTGTCCTTGTTCACATAGATGGCAACTGCATCCATGGCGATAGGCACTTCCAAGGGGCGATAGCCGTAATTGGATTCAAAGCCCTTGGATTCATCTTCCGTCAACTGCCTGGAAGAGGCGAGCAATTCAACCGTGCTGGATCCGGCCGTGCCCCTGCCCTGTACCTTGTCCCCCCGCCGTTGATAGGAGAGGCCCAGCAAGAACTCGCGTATGGCGGCGCTCGACCCGGTTCCCTCGACCGCAATCTGTGCGGCTGGATGGAGACTGGAGAATTGCGCCGCGAGCCTTGAAATGAGCGGCCGCATCGTATCCGATCCGGCGATGCTGAGTTTCCCCTTGAGACCGTTGTGGTTCACATAGGGTTCGATTGCGGGGTCCACGTTGGGGCCTCCGCCGCCGCTCAGTCCCGCGTGTTCCGCACGGACCTGGGAGCCCGTCAGGATCAGCATGGCGGCGGCTGCCGCCGCGACCCACGCTTGCGCTCTCGGTCGGTGATGGGAACCTGTCTGCTGCACGTGTGCCATGTGATGCCTCCGTGTGAGTGGTAGATGATCCGAATGATTGTCAATACGCGCCGTTATCGTGATCGATCGAACCTGTTTGAATGCCTCGGAGGATACGCCAGGCCAATTGCTGTGTGATTAGAGGCTTGTTAACTCCGTGTTAACTCTTCCCGTTCGACTCTCTTCGAAGAAGTAACCGTCCCGTAATCGGCCTCTAAGCTGTCTGGAACAGTGGGGTTCTAGACTGTGAGGCAAGAGTGAAGGCAATTGTTTATCAAGGAGGTGTTCGATGCTGTCCGATTTGTTGATGGTGCCGGTTTCCACCAACGGGACGTTTCTCTTCACGATGCTGCTCTTGGTCGCGCTGTTTGCTGGGTTGTGGTCCGCGATGATCAGGAACGGGTGGTGACATTCAAGTCGAAGACCACTTCGGGTGGAGAGGAAAGTAAGACGAACGCACGACTTTTTTTAAGCTCCAGCCACGCGTCAGTCGAGTCAACGGTATCATTAATCGGCTCCTGGACACCGATCCCATCGACGCATGGATGAAAGGCATCAAGGCCGTCCCAGTCTGCTCATACTGACGATCCTCATCGCCATGCCCAGCGGGGTCATCAAGACCTTCCTGGATATCCGACTGTTGTTCGATATGCCGGTTGAAATCGGGCTGTGCCAGATCAGTGTCGATACGCTGATCCTGCTCGCGGTCGTGGAAGTGTTTAAGACCACGCTGACCTATTTTTCTGAAGGCCGCGTCAACGTTACCTTTCTCGGCGATACGATTCTCGTGGTCATGTTGACGGAAATCAATTTGCTCGGGTTCAAGGATGCGGACCACATGAAGGTGCTCTTGCTCGGAGCCATTCGCCTGTCGCTCGGAGCGATACGAGTGGTGGCGGTGCGCTGTTCCCCTGCCCATGGAGAGGGTAACGGCGGGGGGTGCCGCCGGACGCGGTGAGAGGTATGACGGTCTGGAGAACCGGCCTGACGTAAGCGTCCAACTGGAACGGGGGGGATCCAACTGCCCTGCTCGCACTGAGAATCGTGGCGTATGCGAGACGAGGGGGAGGACTCGCTTAGATGAGTTGCGGCAACATGAATCGATACCCGATCCCGGAGAAGGTCTCGATCGATCCCACCAAATGATCGGCCGTCTTTCGGCTCAGTTCGCGAACGAGTCGCTCCAGCTCATGTTCATGTAGCAACGGGCTGTCCTTCCACAGCAGACCGATCAATTCTTCCAGCGCCACGATCGATCCGGGTCGGGCGGTGAACAGTCGCAGAAGAGTGAGTTCCCGTGGCGAGACGGTGAACTCCTTGCCGAACACAGACACAAGCAAGCAGTAGTCTTTGATGGTGACCGGCGAGCTGGAGAGACATGGTGTGGTCGCCTATTGAGCCTGGGATCGCCGGAGCAGGGCCTGTGCTCGAGAGACGACCTCCCGTGGACTGAACGGCTTCGCGACATAATCGTCCGCGCCCATGCGTATTCCGGAAATCCGGTCTTCATCGCTCCCGAGGGCGCTGATCATCATGATGGGAATGTGCTTCGTGGCGGTTTGGCTCCGGATACGACGACAGACCTCCTGTCCGTTCATCCCCGGCAGCATCAGGTCCAGCAGGATGAGCGATGACGTGAGTCGCATTACGTCCGCCAAGCCGGTGACGCCATCGTGCGCCACATTCGTGCGGTAGCGGGCCTGCCGGAGAGAGTGGTCCAGCAGTTGCGCATGCAAGGGTTCGTCTTCAATGATTTGTACAATGTTCAGTGTCATCGGATCATGGTGGTCCGCCACTGTTACAGGAGCGACAGGGGCTGGTTAACGCTGTGCAACATCGCGAGTCCGGCTGCCCGGAAGCGAACGCTGAACGAATCGGAGTGAAACGTAACGGCGTTGTAATACATCGGTGATGAAGGTGGAACAGTGCCCGGGTACATTCCCCATAGGATAAGTGGTGATACTGATCATGAAGGAACGGGACAGCCAGTGACTCCTTTATGAACGGCACCATTGGCAACAACCAGGAGACACCAGGTATGACCTTCAGCCACTCTCAGCCTCGCATGAACCGCCTCTCGGAGTTTGTTGGACATGTGATCGACACCGATCTCACCGAACTCTGGATGAAAGGGATCAAGGCAGTCCTCAGTCTGCTCATTCTGACGATCCTCATTGCCCTGACCGGCGGGGTCGTCAAAACGTTTCTGGATATCGGACTGCTGCTGCATGCCCCGGTTGAGATCGGGCTCCGGCAGATTATCGTCGATACGCTGATCCTCCTCGCGGTCGTGGAAGTGTTCAAGACCACGCTGACCTATTTTTCAGAGGGCCGCGTGAAAGTCACCTTCATCGTCGATACGATCCTCGTGGTCATGCTGACGGAAATCATTTCTCTCTGGTTCAAGGAGGCGGACCACACGAAGCTGCTCTCGCTCGGAGCCATTCTTTTGGCGCTCGGGGCAATTCGGGTGGTGGCGGTGCGTTGTTCGCCGGCGCAAGGCGACGGAACCGGAAGAGGATCGTTCTGCGGCCGTGAAGAAATTTAGCGGCGTGGCGATCTCTAGAATGAGTTAACTCAGAATTGATACGGCGTTGATGGCATAGACATACGGTTTCCTTATGTTAGTGTCCGCACGTGATCGCCGACTCCGCAACTGCCCGAGTCCGCGACAAGGGTGAGTGAGAGATCCCCAACCAGGAGGCGCACCATGGTGCATCCATCCATTTCCCCCACCAGCGAAGGTCTGATTCTCGATCTCTTAGGCCTGCGTCAGTCACTGACGCTGGAGCAGGTCGTAACCCTGCTGCCGGAGCTCAGCTGGAACCAGATCTTTAAGACTGTCGACGAGTTGAGCCGGCGTGGAGAGATCATTCTGCTTCGAAGGGGCTTCGAGTATGAGATCGAACGGATGTCGTCGAAGGTGCGGGCCTTAGCCTGCGTCGGCTGATCCTCGTGTGACGGGTCTCAGGTGTCCTCCTTGATCAAGGCAAGGCATTCGAGTAGGAAGTCTGTCCCCGCCGGGTAGTCGTGCTTGAGTGCCGGAGCTTTCGGAATGAGACGGTATTCCGGCCGGTTGTGTCAGGTTGGCTTCGGATGGGCCAGGAAGCGATAACGAGACCCAGGCAAAATCTCAATCGATCCCGTCCCGCTGTTCTCCAGCTTTCGTCGAAGAAAGCGAACGCGGTGCTCCAGGTCCTCTCTGCTCGTGCTCCCGAGCTCCTCGCCTGGCAGGTTCGACAATTCCTCCCCGTGCACCAATTTTCCATCCCGGGGCAGTAGGTACTGAAGCAGCCTCAGTTCTGTGTTCGAAACGGTGAGTTGCCGTTCCTGCAAGGACAGGACGAAGTATGGCCCATCCATTGTGATGGAGGTGTCGGAAAACAGAACGGGATCCTCACGACGTGTCTCATGGACTCTGCGCAGCACGGCCTGAACGCGGGACACGACTTCCCGCGGGCTGAACGGCTTCACCACGTAGTCGTCTGCTCCCATCTCAAGACCGGCAATACGCTCGGCTTCTGTTCCGACGGCCGTCAGCATGATGATCGGGATATGGCGCGTAGATGGTGTGCGTCGGACCAAGCGACAGACCTCCTGGCCGCTCAGACCCGGCAGCATGAGGTCGAGAAGAATCAACGAGGGCAGCAGTCGCTGCGCGTCACGCCATCCACTCTCACCATCCGCGGCAAGCGTCGTCGCGAATTGGGCCTGGCGCAAAGCGCGGTTCAACAGATCGGCGTGGAGCGGCTCGTCTTCGATGATTTGTACGATCATAGAACCCATAGCAACGGACCCTACAGTTGGCCTGTTTCATCTTCCTCAGGGCCTCATTGCGAAGAGGTTACTTCGATAGCCACCGCCCCGGCGACTTTCGCCGTAGCGCGTACGGCTGATTCACAACTATCCAGGAATGGTCCGGTTTAACCGGATGTTAAAGAAACGGTGAGTCTCATGAAATGTCACGCTCCTATGCTGTCCTCCCAACGCGGAGGAGAGCGAAATGTTTTCATGGAGCAATAGTCGTATACCCTTGCCCTCGGAGCAAGGCAGCGCCAACCTCACCCTTACGGTCTTGGGTCCGTTCATGACGATTCACCTCGTGAGCGCCGGATCAGGCGCGTCTTTTGACCTTGGGCAGGACAACGAGTCCGCACGAGCCGATCCCTTGTAAGGACAGCCAGAGGACCGGCAAGACTGCAACACAGAGTCCTGGGTGAGGCTCTTGCCCATACCATGGTCTCGCGGAATGGTTATCTGAAAATCTCGACAAACTCGTGCTGTGCAGATTGTCCACGTGATGCGTCCCTGTCGGAAGAGGGAAAGGTTCAGTTCGATGCAACCAGGAGATTCAGCGATGGCACAACGACGGATCAAGTCAAGCGCGGACAATAAGCAGAAAGGTAGCCCATCCAAGGCGGTCAAGAAGACGTCTACCCGCCCACGGCTCGCCCGCGAGCGGCGCCCGCAACCAGCCGGCGGCAGGGCAGCGGCCGAGGCCGAGGAGATCAGGATACGTATTGAGAAACTGGCCTATGAGCTGTATCAGCGCCGTGGACGGCAGGATGGGCACGATCACCAGGATTGGCTGGAGGCCGAGCGGTTGACGCTCTCACAATCCGCAGACACGAAGCAAGATGGCCTCAATCGCCGTTCGGCTTCATCCTATGCGTAACGAGGCAGTAGTCGGTAGACCGCAGGCAGGAAGGATCTGTCCAGTGAGCCAACGAGAATCACCCGATTCTTCGTTTGCCCTGGTGACTGTCTGCAAGAGCGATCTCGTTCGTCTCGGCCTGCAGGCCGTCCTGAAGACTCACCCGCACGTCAGGCTGGTTGGGGAAGCGATCAACGCATCGGACGCGGAGGAGATCGTCGCACGCGAGAAGCCCCGGGCGCTCATTGTGGTGCTTGAGTCAGAAATCGACGTCGCAGATCTGGCGCGGAAGGTGCGGATTTCCGCTCCGACGATCAGAATCATCGCCATCAGCGACATGGAATACAGACACGGTACGAGCGGGCTCCTGTTGTCCGGCATCGACGGCATTGTATTGAACATTCAACCGGTAGAGATCCTGCTCGCAACCGTCGACTACCTCCGCAGGCTCCCCGGATCGTTTCGGCGGCAAGAGCGCGCTGAACCGACTTCGAGTTCCTCCTTGCCTGAACGCCTTGATTCTCCCTTGACCGATCGTGAACAGGAGATCGCCCTGTTGGTCGGACAAGGTCTGTCCAACAAAGACATTGCCGACCGCCTTCACATCTCTACCATCACGGTCCGTCATCATTTGACCAATCTGTTCCAAAAGCTGGGTATCAGCACCCGGTTGAAACTGCTCCGATGGATATATCAGAAGGGCCTGGCAGGATGCGGACCGGCCGTCTGAGCGGCCGCATGCCGACGAGCCAGCTAACCCATGTGCCGATCAAAGCCCGGCTTTGCCTCCCCTGCGTCATCGGCGGGCGAATCTGGAGTTCTCGCGTTTCTAGTCTAGGGTTCAGTCATGGCAGCAGTCGGCTGCTCAGCGCAACCAACAGCCGGAGCCCCATGTCGTCAGAAGAGTTAACAGGCATTTAACACAATATCGATCCAGCCGAAACTGTTCGTTCTTACATTGTGGCCCACAACAGGAGGGAGATCATATGCGCCGCGAGTCGAGCACCGTCCGCGAATCGGAAAGCTGGCATCCGTTGACGACCGTTCTCGTGTTTTCGCTGCTCTATGCGCTGATCGTGTTGCCGGCCGCCTGCGCTGAGCAGTCCGACGGAGCAGGGATAACGTTACGACCTTATAACAAGGTCAGCGGCGTGTCCGGGACGATCAACAGCATCGGGTCCGATACCCTCAACAACCTGATCACACTGTGGGCGGAGGGATTCCGCAAGCAATATCCCAATGTAAAAATTCAAGTGGAGGGTAAAGGTTCCAGCACAGCGCCGCCTGCCCTCATTGAAAATACGGCTCAACTCGGTCCCATGTCGCGGACGATGAAGTCGAGCGAGGTCGATGCATTCGAAACGAAGTTCGGGTACCCGCCGACTGCCTACCCTGTCGCGGTGGATGCTTTGGCGCTGTTCGTCAACAAAGATAATCCGATCAAGGGGCTCACGGTTGCGGAGGTGGATGCGCTGTTTTCCAAGTCCCGAAGGCAGGGCCATGCCGTCGACCTGAACAAGTGGGGGCAACTCGGATTGAGCGGAGACTGGGCCGCTGCGCCTGTCAGTCTCTACGGCCGCAATTCTGCTTCCGGCACATATGGATTTTTCAAGGAACATGCTCTCAAGAATGGTGACTTCAAGGATCAGGTGAAGGAACAGCCAGGCTCCGCCTCGGTGGTGCAGGGGATCAACGAAGATCGTTACGGCATCGGGTTCAGCGGGATCGGCTATAGTACGTCCGGAGTGAAAATGCTTCCGCTGGCGATGAAGCCCGGCCAACCGTTTATCGAACCCACCCAGGCAAACACGAGGAACGGCACGTATCCGCTCTGGCGATACTTGTATATCTATGTGAATCAGGCTCCGGGAAAACCCCTCTCCCCCATCGTGAAAGAGTTTCTTACCTACGTCTACAGCAGGGAGGGGCAATCCGACGTGCTGAGGGATGGCTATTTCCCGGTCGATGCCACCTTGGCCGAGAAGCAACTGAGCCAGATCCGGTAATGATCACGGAGCGATTCCGACTCATGTTGAGGTCCGTGCATCTCCGAACATGGCTCGATCGACTCGCCCGGACCATTATTACCGTCGGTGGGCTCGCGACCATCGTCAGCATTCTCGGGATCTTCTTCTTTCTGTTTCGCGAAGTCACCCCGTTGTTCACCGCACCGAGCGCGAAGTTGACTCAGCGCCTGAGTGTGCCTGCCCTGCTTGTCGACGAAGGCCCGGCTCAGGTAGCAGTCGATGAACATCGTGAGATCGCGCAGGTGTTCACATCAGGAGCCATTCAGTTCTTCGACCTGGCATCGGGTCAACCCATCCCGTTAGACATGCCGGCGCAGGTGAAAAGTCGCCAGATCACGGCGATGGCGTCCGGTGGCGGCAATACTCCGCGGTTGGCCGTGGGCACAGCAGAGGGGGAAGTCCTGTTCTTGAAAGTCGGCACCACGACGGAATTTACCGATCAAGGCGAGCGACGGAAGCGTCCGCACATTCGCGCCGGCCAGCCTATTCCATTGACGAAGAGCCCCATCGTCCGGCTGGCCTTCCGGGCCAATGATCACGAAAGTCTGCTGGCCCTTCTGTCGAAGGACGGCCGCCTGCTTGTCGTGCGCATAGCAGCGGATGACGTGGCGGGCGACCATCCGATCATCACGGAACTGCCGCAACCGAGAGGTCCGGTGACGGCCCTCGCCCTGGATGCGTTGCTTGAAAATCTGTATGTGGGAACCGCGGACGGACAGGTGGTGCATGTCGCCTTGTCTGAGACGGAACCGCCGGAGATGAGGGCCACCTATACGGTCGCCGCATCCTCGACGGCCGTCACGACGTTGGGGTTCCTGAGCGGCGATCGTAGCCTGGTGGTCATGTCTGCGGAGGGTGCGGTCTCGACCTGGGGGCTTGTGCGACGCGCCGATGCCCCGTCCGGTTGGACACTGACCCAAACCCATACCCTCCACGCTCACAATGCGTCGGTCACGGCATTTGCCCCGTCTCAACGGGTCAAGGGGTTTGTGACCGGCGATAGGAAGGGCAATCTGTTCCTGCACCATGCGACCTCTTCTCAAACGTTGTTGCGGCTGGCCAACAGTGAGTTTCCGATCCGCGCCGTGGCGTTCGCGCCGAAGGGCGACGGGTTGATCGCGTTGGACGGGGCCGGGCAACTGTCGCTGTACCAGGTGCAGAATGCCTATCCTGAAGTGACGCTTGAGACATTGTTCGGCCAGGTCTGGTATGAGGGGTACGATCAGCCGGCCCATGTGTGGCAATCTTCCTCCGGGTCGGATGATGTTGAGCCGAAGCTCGGCCTGCTCCCGCTGGCATTCGGGACTCTTAAGGGAACGATGTACGCCCTGTTTCTCGCCGTGCCGATTGCCATTCTAGCGGCGATGTGCACCTCGCAGTTCATGCACCAGGACCTGCGCGCGAAAATTAAACCGATTATTGAAGTCATGGCAGCGTTGCCGACCGTGGTGCTCGGTTTCCTTGCCGGGCTCTGGCTGGCTCCCCTGCTTGAACGAATGCTCCCGGCCGTGGCCGCTATGGTGCTGGTGTTGCCGGTGCTGGTGATCGTGGCCTCGTTCGCCTGGCACCTCTGTCCGTTATCCGTGAAACGACACCTGCCGCAGGGCCAGGAAGCCTTGCTGTTGATTCCTATCCTGGGTCTGGGAATCGCCGGGTGCCTCTGGGCCAATCCCTTGATCGAAGGTTGGTGGTTCGGCGGGAACGTCAAGGCCTGGCTCTCAAGCCGGCTTGGTATCCAATACGATCAGCGCAACGCCCTGATCGTCGGTATCGTCATGGGATTTGCCATCGTCCCGGTGATCTACAGCATTGCCGAAGAGGCACTCTCGAATGTGCCGAAGATCCAAATCGCCGGCTCGCTTGCGTTGGGCGCGACCCGTTGGCAAACCGTTCTGTATCTGGTGCTGTTGTCCGCCAGCCCGGGAATATTTTCCGCCGTGATGATCGGGTTTGGGCGCGCGATCGGGGAAACCATGATCGTCCTGATGGCCACGGGGAATACTCCGATCTTGGATTGGAATTGGGCGAACGGCTTTCGGACGCTGTCGGCCAATATCGCCGTGGAAATTCCGGAAGCCCCGCATGGCGGAAGTCTCTATCGGGTGTTGTTCCTGGCCGCCCTGCTCTTGTTCATCGTCACGTTCGTCATCAACTCATTAGCGGAACTCATTCGTCAGCGACTCCGGGAGAAGTACAGCCATGGGTGAACGGTCGAAACTCATGAAGGACTTCTGGCGTGGCGGAGAACTGTTTGTTTGGATGGCGGCCTCCGGCGTGGCGCTCAGCCTGCTGATGGTAGGCGGTATGCTGGCACTGATTATGATCAATGGCCTGGGACAATTCTGGCCCGGTGCCTTGCAGGAGACGACGCTGAGGACGCAGGAGACGGTGATCGGTCAAGTGGTGGGAGAAGAAGTCATCCCCAATTCGGTCACGCCGGACTCGCCCTCCGGACAGCGCCGCTTTCGGTATCGCGTCGGCAATCGGGATGTGTTCGGGTCTGAATATCGTTGGATCAATGCCGCGGACATTGTGTCGAGCGTGTGCCCCGAGGATCTCACGGTTGTCGAGCGGCGTGAGTGGGGGCCTGCCTTTGGTCGCATCACGGTCGGCGTGGAGGGGGCCGCGGCAGGAAACGCAAGCGGGAGTTCATGGACGACGGTGAAGACGCTGGTTGAGCGGGCCAATCAGTTACGTCGGCGGATCGAACATCTGGAGCGAGCAGAAATCGGCTCCATCAACTATCGGATTGAGAAGGCCAGGCTTGCCCGACATGCGTTGACCCTGAGCGGGCCACTCAGCCCCGGCGATGCCGAAAAAGACCAGGCCCTCCTCGATCAGATGACCGCGTTGGAACAAGATTATCTCGCTAAGACTGAGGCGCTTGAGTGGCTACACAAGGAGGCCGGGCAGGAGGTCTTGTTCTTGACCGTCTCCACCGGCCGGTCGGTGCGGCTCTCTCTCGATCAGGTGTTGGCCGTCAGTCGGCCGAACGCGATGCACTGGGGTGAGAAACTCCTGGCCTATGTCCTGAATTTGTGGCTGTTTGTTTCTAGCGAACCCCGTGAAGCGAACACGGAGGGAGGGATCTTCCCGGCGATCTTCGGCACGGTGTTGATGGTGTTTCTGATGACCCTGGCTGTGATGCCGTTTGGTGTAATGGCCGCTGTCTATTTGCGGGAGTATGCGAATCAAGGCCTGTTGGTGAGGCTGGTTCGGATTGCGGTGAACAACCTGGCCGGTGTGCCGTCCATTGTCTTCGGGGTGTTCGGCCTCGCTTTTTTTGTCTACGCGCTGGGCGGCACGATCGACCACTGGTTGTTTCCTGAGGCGCTCCCGAATCCCACCTTCGGCACGGGCGGCATCCTGTGGGCGTCTTTGACCCTGGCGCTGCTCACCGTCCCGGTCGTGATCGTGGCGACGGAGGAGGGACTCTCTGCGGTCCCGCGCGATTTTCGCGAAGGTTCGCTCGGGCTGGGCGCGACCAAATTTGAAACACTCCGGCATGTGATCCTCCCCTGCGCGTTGCCGGGAATTTTGACGGGATTGATCCTGGCCATGGCGAGGGCCGCCGGGGAAGTGGCGCCCTTGATGCTGACCGGGGTGGTGAAATTGGCCCCTGCCCTCCCGCTGGACGAATACCTTCCATTTCTGCATCTCGATCGAAAGTTCATGCATTTGGGCTTCCATATCTACGACGTCGGGTTTCAGTCCCCGAACGTCGAGGCGGCAAAGCCGATGGTGTATATGACCACGCTGATTCTGATCCTCGTGGTCGTGTTGCTGAATTGGGCGGCTGTGCGGCTACGCAACCAGTTACGGCGACGATTTACCGCATCGGCAGTGTGATCACAGAAAGGATTGCGCATGGATATCCAGACTCGTAGTCTGTCGCCGACGGCGCCGGCCTTGTCACTGCGTCCCACCGTTCCCCAGCCGCGTCTCACTCGTCCCCACGAGGTGCACGGCGCTTCCGTCGATGCAAAAGTGCTGGTCCGCAATCTCGATTTTTATTATGGCCAACGGCAGGCCCTTTTTCGGGTCTCACTGACGGTGCGGACCCATTCGGTCACCTCCTTCATCGGTCCGTCAGGGTGCGGAAAATCCACCTTGCTGCGATGCCTGAATCGGATGAACGACCTGGTGGAAGGAGCGCGCGCGGTGGGGCGTGTGGAACTGGACGGTGCCGACATCTACGACCCCGCCATCGACGTCACCGATCTCAGGAAGCGTGTGGGGATGGTCTTTCAGAAATCGAACCCGTTTCCCAAATCGATCTACGACAATGTCGCGTATGGGCCGCGCCTGCACGGCACCAAGGAGAAGCGGTCTCTGGATGAACTGGTGCAGCATAGTCTGCAGGGTGCCGGACTCTGGGATGAGGTAAAGGACCGGTTGATGCAAAGCGCCCTGGGATTGTCTGGCGGACAGCAACAGCGGTTGTGCATCGCGCGCGCGCTGGCGGTCCAGCCCGACGTCATCCTGATGGATGAGCCCTGTTCGGCCCTGGATCCCATCGCGACCGGCAAGATCGAAGAACTCATCTATACCTTGAAGGATACCTACACCGTGGTGATCGTGACGCACAACATGCAGCAGGCCGCGCGCGTGTCGGATCAATGCGGCTTTTTCCTAATGGGCGAATTGGTAGAGTTCGGCGATACGAAGACGATCTTTACGACCCCGCATGATAAACGAACGGAAGACTACATCACCGGCCGGTTTGGATAACTCGCGGGAGGAGTTGGAGCATGCAACGACATTTCGATCAAGACCTTGCGCATCTCAAGCAGACGTTGCTCCGCATGGGTGGGCTCGTCGAATCGCAGATTCAACAGGCCCTCCAGGCGCTGGTGGATCGGGATTCCGACCTGGCGGTCGACGTCATCAAGCAGGACCACGACGTCAACGCGCTGGATGTCGAGATCGACGAACTCTGCATTCAATTGCTGGCGCTGCAACAGCCGACGGCCCGCGATCTCCGCTTCGTGACGACGGGGATGAAAATTTCCTCTGAATTGGAACGGATGGGCGATCTGGCCGACAACATCGCTCAGCGTGCCCTGGAGCTGAACGGCGAGCCGCAGCTGAAGCCCTATATCGACATTCCGCGCATGGCCAATTGGACGATGCGCATGGTGAAGGACTGTTTGGATGCCTTCGTGAATTCAGATCCGGTGCTGGCGAGGAAGGTGTGCGCCGACGACGACTTTGTCGATGAAGTGAACGAGCAGTTGTTTCGAGAACTGCTCTCCTTTATGCTGGAGGACACGCGGACCATTACCCGCGCGATCCGGCTCACCTTCGTGGCGAAGTCGCTCGAACGGATCGCCGACCATGCCACCAATATTGCGGAACTGGTCGTCTACATGGTGGAAGGCAAGAACATCCGGCACGTAGCCCCCTCTGCGAGCGTGTAGATGCCTAAACTGGCCGTCCTCGATATCGGCACCAATTCCATTCATATGGTCCTGGCGGAAGTGCAGCCGGACTACACCTATAAGATCCTCGACCGCTTCAAGGACATGACCCGTCTCGGCGACGGGGTATTCACGTCACGCCGCCTTTCCGACCAGGCGATGATGCGCGGCCTTGAAGTCATCCGAAATCTGGTCACGCTGGCCAGGAACAAGGGTTACGAGCGGATCGAAGGCGTGGCGACCAGCGCCGTGCGGGAAGCGAGAAACGGCGGGGAATTTCTGGATCATGTCGCGCAACAAACCGGGTTGACGGTCCGAGTCATCACGGGCGCCGAGGAAGCCCGCTTGATCTTTCTCGGCGTGCAAAACAGCGTCGCTCTTCCTGAGCCGCCGACCCTCGTGATCGATATCGGAGGCGGTTCAGTCGAGGTGATCGTCGGAAACCGGGAGACGATCTATCAGGCTCGCAGCCTCAAGTTGGGCGCGATTCGCCTGAAAGATTTGTATCTGACCAAGACGCCGCCCTCCAAGGCGATGCTGCACGACTTGGAAGAGGCCGTGACCGGCCAACTCAAGCAGGCGCTCGGGACCTATAAGACGAAACGCGTGGAGCAGATCATTGCCACCTCCGGGATGGCGGGCAATCTGGCCGAAGTCATTTACCTGCAGCGCACAGGTCGCCCGCTCCAGCAGCTGAACCTCACGAAAATTTCGGCGAAAGAAATCGCCGCCGTTGAAAAACGTCTGGCCGACGCCACGCTGAAGACCAGGCTGGCCATGCCGGGACTGGATCCCAAACGGGTGGATACGCTGCTGCCTGCGACGATGGTGTTTAGAATTCTGCTCGACCTGTTGCAGAAGAATGAACTCACGATTTGTGACAAGGCGATCCGGGAAGGGATCATTTACGACTTTATTCAGCGGCACCACGAGGGCATTCAGGCGGAGCGGGACATCCCCGACGTCCGGAAGCGGAACATCTTGGCCCTGGCTCGCCGGTGCCATGTCTCCGAGACGCATGCGCTCCATGTCGCCGGACTCGCATTGCGGCTGTTCGATCAAACCACGTCGTTGCACGGATTCGGACAGCGGGAGCGTGAGTGGCTGGAGTTTGCGGCCATCCTGCACGACATCGGCTATTTGATCAATTCACGCCAGCATCACAAACATGCCTACTACCTGATCAAGAACAGCGATCTCTCCGGATTCACCGCCGAGGAAATCGATCTGGTGGCGAATGTCGCGCGGTATCACCGCCGCTCGGTGCCGACGCGGAAGCACAGTGAGTTCACGGCCTTGCCGGAAGGAAACCAGCGCATCATCAACGTGCTGTCGGCCCTGCTCCGTATTGCCGACGGATTGGATCGAAGCCAGTTTTCGGTGGTGCGGAATGTCGAGGTTAAAATCGGCAAGACCGTCGTCATCACGGTGGACGTGTCGGGTGATGCCGAGCTGGAACTCTGGGCAGCGCGGGGTCGCAGCGATCTCTTTGAGAAGGTGTTCAAGCGGCCGGTTCACTTCGTCACCACAAGCCAGGAAGACGAAGTCACCTAACCCGCATTATTCATGAGCACTTCTGCTGCAATCGCCGATCCGCTGCTGCGACGAGCCTTCGGCCGACGGGCTCGCCCCTCGGCCCCTCGACGGACTGTACGAGTACGCCTCGGGTCCTCACGGCTCCGCGCGCCGGTCTCGCGACGTGGCTCGACGATTTCGCGACGAACCGTCATGAATAATGCGGGCTAAAGCGTCGGCCGTTTCGAGCTCTGTTTCCTCCGCCCTCCCTCGCATGGCGTGCATGTGCGATGCCCGGTCTGCTTCTATGAACAGTCTCAAGTATCCCAGCAGGTCCGGTTTCACGATGCGCGGCAGGCATTCTCCGATTGTTGGGGTGGCTTGTGAGTAGGCTGGTGATCATGCGAGGGCGCGCAATTGTGCTGCCGTCAGCCACCATTCGAGTCGTCCTGTCGCCGGCCTCACGGACTCTTCGATGTGGATCAGGCAAGCCCCTGCTTTTTTGAGCGACAGGCCGCTGCAGGGTTTTCCCGTGAGCAGGATTCCGGCAGCGAGGCTGAGGTGAGGTTCGTGGCCGATACAGAGCGCGACGGCGTCCGACGGCAACGCATCCAGCAGCGCGAACAGGGCGCGCGGTGCCGCTGCAGGATCGAGTTCGCTGCAGATCCGGATCTTCGGCTTGGAACGAGTCAATGATTGAAGAATGGCGGCGGTTTCGTGCGCACGCACTAGGGGACTTGAAAGGATATGCGTCGGCCTGATGCGCAGACTGAGCAGCCCCTTGCCGGATTCCCGGGTTCGCGCTGCGCCTTGGTCGGTCAGTGGCCGGTCCTGTTCCCGCCCGCTCCACTCCTGACGCTCGATCGCGATACCATGTCGAAAGAAGAGGCAGTCCATCGGGCATCCTTCAGCAGGAAGAAAATCGGTGGTCAAGCGGACGTCGCTAGTTCAATCGTTACTCGACGTCTTGCCGTTGCGCTTCGGCTGGCCTCTCTCATTTCCATTTTGAGTCTGCCATGAGAAAACCACGTTTTTCTATTCATACCGCACCACCCACTTTTGGGCAAGATATCGTTCAGGCGGCTGCCGCCTATCAAGCCACAGTGCTTCGTTTGATACGCCACGCGATGGCGGGCGACGGCACCGCTGATACCATCCATTCGATTCGCACCCACTGCCGTAGACTTCAAGCATTACTGGAGCTCTGTGACAATCGTGACCGCGCCGCGGTGATGGCTCAGACCGTGAGCCGCTTGAGTCGGCTGCGGGCACTGCAAGTCTTCCGGCAATATCTGATGAAGATTGAAGCGCCCGAGTCGGACATTACCGCCGTCGATGCCTGGATCGTCGAGCGGGAACACAAGCTGACTCGCGCGCAAACCTATCGCAAGATTGAACAGGCAGTCTGGAAACAGGCGCTCCCCATGATCACTCCCCCAGGCCTTTCGCTGAAGCACCGCGTGGAAATCTTGAGGCATGAGCATGAGCGCGTCCTCTCGCGGCTGATCGAGAAGGCTTCGGAAAAGCCTCGTCGAAAACGCCTCCATACTCTGCGCCTCGCGCTGAAGACGATCCGCTATCAGACGGAATGGCTGCCGGGACAAACGGCGACCAAACAGGATGGGCTGAAAGGGATCAAACGGGTTCAGGCCCTATTGGGGCGCTATGAGGAAATGGCGGATTTCAGGCGTTGGGGCAAGAGGCTGAATCTTACTGTGCAGGCACGTATCGAACGGGATTGGAAGCGGGCTCGTCGCCGAGCGAGACGAGTGCCGGGAGAGTTGACCTGGTTGCTTGATGTGCTGGCATCCGGCCAGCTGTGGAGCGGGGGCGATCGGAAAGGCGCGTTATTGCGCCTGGACGGCGTCCGGCTTCTCTGAGGGAGGGATGACCAGGCGGAAGCCGCCGGGAACCATTTTGATGTGTCCCATCGCCGGGCCCTCCCCGGCTAGTTTCTTATTCAATTGCTCCATGCACCGGTCGATTTCTCCGTCATGCATCAGGGCGTCGTCTCCCCAGAGGAGCGTGCTGAGTTCTTCTCGCGGTACCACGCTTCCGACCGTACCGGTCAGTCGTCGTAGTGATTTCCATTCATGAACGGATAGCGTCAACTTCTGCCCGCGGTACACCGCCACGTACAGATTCTCCGTCAAGGCGAGATCCTCACCGAGTTCTTCGTCCTGTTCTTGCCCCTGGCGAGATCGGCGCAGCAGCGCCCGCACGCGCGCCACGAGTTCGGCCGCTGCATAGGGT
Source organism: Nitrospira sp. (assembly GCA_024998625.1). Classification (GTDB taxonomy): domain Bacteria; phylum Nitrospirota; class Nitrospiria; order Nitrospirales; family Nitrospiraceae; genus Nitrospira_A. The sequence goes on from JACOEL010000001.1 coordinate 165,544, forward strand.
TTGACGATGAAGTCATCAGCTCCGCCGTCGAGCGCCTCGACACGACGTTCTTCCGACGAATAGCCAGACATGAGAATGATGGGAATGTATTTCGTGGAAGGGTCCTGCCGGAGGCGTTTGCACATTTCTCGACCGGTCAGGCCGGGCAAGTTATCGTCGGCCATGATCAAGGAGGGCTTGATCCGCCACACATCCTGCATCGCGGAGGGGCCATCGAATGCGACGTTGGTTCGGAACGACGCTTGCCGAAGGATCTGATCCAGCAACTTGGCCTGACCCTGGTCATCTTCGACAATTTCAATGATTTCCAAACCCATGCAGACACTCCCCTGAACCATCATCGGTCGGCGGCGGAGGAAACTTGAGGCGAACTGATCTGGAATGGGACAGGCAGGCCGCACTCGTCGCTTGTCTGGCAGCCTGCTAGAGGCGATAGGCAACACCGGAGCGTAGGCTTTGTACGGCCAGGAAGCAGGCCCGTGTCACTGCGTCGATCTGCTCGAACGGGATGACCGGGGCTTGTCCTCCCGCAACGGCTTGTACAAACCGTGACATTTCTTCCGTAAACCCCTTGTCCCGTTTTGCGGTCTTGAACACGGTGCTCTTGCCGTCTTTATAGGTCTGCGTCTCTAGGAAATCGTGCATGACGAGCGACTTGCCGTCGGCATGGGCCTCAAAGCGTTCTTTCGGAAGTTCGCTGTTCCCCTCTGCCGTGTAAATGACGGTGCCGATGGATCCGTCCGAAAAATTGAGCACAATACTGCATTGGTCATCGGTCATGCCGGAGCTATGCTGTCCGATTCTGGCGGCATACACCGAGATGGGCGGTGATCCGGCGAGTGCTTGCATGTAATCGACGAAATGACACATTTCACCGATGAGGCGCCCGCCTCCTCTGTCCGGGTGTTGCACCCAATGATCGGCTGGGATGCGTCCTGCGTTAATGCGATAGAGCATGACGAGCGGGTTGCCGCGCGATGAGAAAAAATTCCTGGCTTCCTGTGCATGCGGAGAAAACCGCCGATTGAAGCCCACCATCAGATGCAATCCTTCGGCGGCCTTCTTTTCATAGACGGAGCGGATGTCCTCCAGTTCGTCTTCCGTCAGGCAGAGGGGTTTCTCTACGAACACATGCTTGCCCGCGAGTAGCGCTTTGATCGTCAGCGTGGCATGGCTGTCATGGCGAGTTCCGATCAGGACCGTGTTGATGGCCTGGTCTTCTAGAATAGACTGGCTGTCGCTCGTGCAATAGGCGGCGGCGACTTTCCCCGCCAGCGTCTTGGCTGTGATGCCTGAGGCGGTACAGATGCCGCGAATGTCGACATTTTCCATGTTTTGCAGCGGCGGGAGCAGCATATCTTTTACATGGTTTCCCGCACCAATGATCCCCAGCGTCACCGGGCGAGCCTTGTGGGTCGCCCCGACAGCAATGGTTCGCGGTATGAGGCGAGCGTGATCGGATGGATAGGTAATGACCATCGCGACATAGGGCGCGGCGCCCTCCATCATCAGGGCGTAAGCCGACTCGGACTGCTCGATGGGAAAGCGATGGGTGATCAGCGGCTTGAGGCGCATCTTCCCTGCCGCGACGAGTTCGAGAAACGCCTGCATGTTACGTTGCTCTGTCCAGCGCACATATCCGAACGGGTAATCGTGCCCCTGTTCCTCGTATGCCTGGTCATAGCGGCCAGGGCCGTAGGACATGGACAAGCGCAGGTCCAACTCCTTCTGATAGTACGGTTCGCGGGGTATATTCATGCCCACCGCGCCGACCACCACCACCTTCCCCTTTTTTCTCGCGATTTCGCCGGCTGTCTCCACGGGGCCGTTATCCTTGGTGCTGGCCGTGATGAGCACCGCATCGACGCCGTGCCCGTCTGAAAAGACCGCGGAAGCATTCGCAAGATCGGAAGACGGGGTCACCACGTCGGCTCCCAACTGTCGCGCCAGTTCCAGCTTGGATCGATCCACATCAGATCCCAGCACACGGCAACCGGATGCCTTCAACAATTGCACAGTCAACTGGCCGAGCAACCCAAGGCCGATGACGGCGATCCGGTCTCCTAGCCTGGGCTCCGCCTGACGAACGCCCTGCAGGGCGATGGCTCCGAGCGTCACAAAGGAAGCATCCTCGAAATCCACGCCGTCCGGAATTTTCACGCAAAGATGTTTGGGAACGTAGACCATTTCTGCATGGGAGGCATAGTTGTGCCCCGCACAGGCCACTCGGTCACCGACCGTAAAAGATCCTGCGTCGCGAGCAACCTCCAGCACGGTGCCGGCGCAGCTGTACCCCAGCGAGGCTGGCGAATCCAATTTATCGAATACACGGGAAAGCGTGAGCGCGAGCCCGTCTGTCTGAATCGCGGCGAGAGCCTTTTTCACCTTCTCAGGACGTTCCATGGCCTTGCTGAGCAGCGATTTCTTGGTGCTCTGAATCGTCGACTTTTCGGTTCCCGGGCTGATGAGCGAGGCTTCATTCAGGACAAGGAGTCCGCATCCTCGTAGCGAGGGCGGAGGGACCTCCTCTACTTTGACCACTCCGGATCGCTTATGCTGAAGAATTTGTTTCATGGAAGAGGCTGCCTGGGTCGGTATTGTCCTGCTATCAACTGTTCCCCTTCAACAACTGCCGGACGTGTTTCCACGCTTGTCCGAATCCCCACGACTGGGTGCCTGGCGGCCCCGCCTCACGAGTCTGATCCCCTTCCAGGCTTGAGAGGCGAACGGCCGTGTCCTTGAAAGTCCGGTCGGTGCGGAAAATCAACCGGTATTGCTCAAGCGCTTCCGGTTTTTCCCCCAACTGCTCCAGGGTTCGCCCCAACAGATAGCGTACGCTTAAACTTTGCGTGCGCGGCGCGTTGTAATCCGTGCAGGCCTTTCGAAATGCCGCCACGGCCTGGGGGACAAGACCAAGCGCCCGGTAACAGAGCCCGATCTGTCCAAACGCGCGCAGGTGGTAGGCCGGGTCGCGAGCGGCCTGCTCGAATTGGGCGATCGCGGCGATATAGTCCTGAGATTTCCGGAGCGTCATTCCCCGCTGATAGTAGGGTTCTGCCGCGCCGACAGGTTGTTGGCTCTCGATTTGTAGCGGGGACTCACGTGATGGTAGAGATTGCGCGATGGATTCCTGCGCATCGGGCTCCTCCGCATCCTTCCCTGCCGCGAGCTCTTCCAGATCGTCCAGTTCCGCCAGCGGGAGGATTCGATTCTTTCGTCGATCGAGCGCCGCCTGCGCCAGCAGCTTCGCGGTGATCCGCGCGGCCTGCTGCGCATACCCATAGGTCAAGGCCATTTCGCACACTTGGTTGATCAACCGTGGATTTCCCTGGCTCAAACGGTAGGTCAAGGCACAAGCCGGGGCGCTAAAGAGCGGTTGCGTCGATCCTGCGAGCTGGATACGGTGGCGAATATAGTGCGCGACTTCTTCCTCCGTGAAGGGTTGCAGATGGTAATCCACCACGACCCGCTGCGCGAACTGGGTCATATCCACCCGGCGCAAGAGTGTTTGCAGATCCGGTTGGCCTGAGAGGATGATTTGCAGTTGCAGCGTCTTTTCCTGATTCAAATTGGAGAGCAACCGCAACTCCTCGAGCAGTTTCACGCCCAGATTTTGCGCCTCGTCCATGATCAGTACTACCCGCCGGTGCCGTGCCCTTTCCTGGGCAAGAAAATTGGCGAAGAGATGCTGGGCTTCGACCGGATCGACTTGTTTGTTGTTCAGACCAAGCGCAAAGAGAATCCACGGCAGCAGATGATCCACATCGTAGCGGGCATTGGTGAGGAAGCCGATCGAAAAGGCGTCGCGGGTATCCGCGATCAATTTTTGAAGCAGCGAGGTCTTGCCCATGCCGGGATCGCCGGTCAGCACCATGAATGGGGCTTCGGTGAGGAGGCCGTACTCCAATAGGCTGTAGGCGGTGCGGTGGGTCGAACCAAGATAGAGAAACTCACTGTCCGGCAGCAGCGAAAACGGTTTGCTATGGAGTTGATAGAAGCTTTTATACATCGATGGCCTATATCATTCTCTTCATGGTCGCCGGCGTGGCCGTCGCGTGGCCCACTTTGTTGACGACCGTCCCCAGTACAGGTGTCGACTGTTTGATGAGCGATAGCGCTCGTTCCACATCTTCCGCTTTTGTACGCCCCTCTTCCACCACCAACAAAAGAGCGTCCAGATGGGGTGCAAAAGCCAGGACGTCCGAGGTCTTCAAGAGCGGCGGTAGGTCGAACAGGATCATACGCGATTGGTAGCGGTGCTTACACTCCTCGACCAGAGCCAACATCTTCGGTGACGTCAATGCTTCCGCCGAGTGTGACACGGTCCGTCCTCCGGGCAGAAAAACGAAGCGGCCGATACCGGGATGCACCAGTAATTGTTCGATAGGCACATCATCCAGCAAATAATCGGCCAGTCCCTGACACTCACCCAGATCGAACATCTCATGCACGCTGGGGTGCCGGAGATTTGCATCGACCAGCAGCACGGATTGCGTGACGTCCATGGCTATACTGGCGGCCAGATTGACCGCGGTGAAGGTCTTTCCCTCTTGCTCGCCCGGACTGGTCACGCCGATGACATTCCAGCCTTTTTCCCGGATTCGATGCATGACTTGTGTGCGCAAAATCTTGAAGGCATCTACGAATGGCCCGGCGTCGAATCCGGCCATAATGCGCTGTTCACGCAACACCGGCTCGGGAACCTGTACCGATCGCGTACGTGTGTAGACGATGGGGGCCGGCACGGATCGCATGGAGTGGGTACGTTCGGGCTTAGGAGCGGCATGGCCCTGGTGGTGTTGTTGTTTGTATCGATCAAGCGCAGCTTGAAACCATTCCATGGTAATCCCTTTCCGTACCGGCGAAGTAACTCGAGGCCTTGGGCGGCGCCCTGCGGACACTGCTCTATTCGATGCCAAACCGTCTCAATGTTGCGTACCACACCACATCTAATGGGGTCCAAAACAGATGGCAGATGAGCAACAACAGGGCCACCGTTCCCAGGCCCGTGAGACGAATCCTGTTTCTTCTGGCGAGTGCACGAGCCAGATCTGCCCGATTGGGCATGTAAGGAATGAACGCCAGGGGGAAGGCCTGCGACACTCGTACCAGTTGTTCAGGGGTACGAATAGAATGGTCGAGATGCTCCGTGAGCGCGGCGGCCCCTGCGCCGCCCGCCAGCGCCAGGATGAACCCCAACAGCACAATGGCCTTCCGGTTGGGCTTCTCCGGCGATTCCGGCAGCCCCGGAGGATCGATGAGCGAGAACCGCTCGCCTTTCCGTTGCACTTCGAGGCCTTCCGACACCTTGGCCTCCAGGAGTCGCGAGCGAATGTCCTGATATTTTTGGGACGAGGTGTCGCGGTCGCGCGCGAGCGTCAGATAGTCCGGTTCCAGCACCGGAGTCCGCTCGATGCGTTTGGCATAATCCTGAAGTCGTTGTTTGACGGTCGTACGGCTGGTTTTCAATGCTTGCAGAGATGAATTCACCGAATTGAGTTGTGCCTGAATGTTGATGTAGGCGGGATTTTCCGGACGCTGCATCGACTTGTTGCCGGCACCCGTGCCGATCCGACGGAGTTCCCGTTCCAGCGCCAGGATCGTGCGTTGAGTCTGTAACACATCGGGGTGGTTCTCTCCGAGGCGGTCGGCAAGTGTGGCCTGCCTGGCCCGGGCATCGATCAATTGTTTTGCGACCTCTTCAGTCTCCGGATTCGCCCCGGTTTCCCGCTCCAGCGCAGAGATTTCCTGTTTCATCTTAATCACGTCCGGATGGTCCGACGACAGATTCGCGGCCACTCCGGCATATTCGGCCCGGAGGCTACGTAACCGCTCCACACTATCGAGGATACGTTCTCCGGTGACGGATAGGATGGGTGTATTCGGCTTGATGGTCGCCAATTCCCCGTCGAGATACGACTTCCGCTCCTCAAGGCTGCGGATCTGTTGATCGAGGTCCATCAGCTCACGATCCGACTGGTTCATCATTTGGAGATTCAGCGGCATTAACTCGGGCAACGCACCGGCCGCGCGTTGTTTGAAGTTGGCCAATTTGGCTTCCACTTCTTCGATATGCGCCGCGAGACTCTCCGCTTCCTGTTTCAGAAAGGTAGTGGTTTCTTGTGCTTGGCGTTCGCGGCTCTTGAGATTCTCGCCGAGAAACAGGCTTGTCAGTTCATTCGCCACACGTTGGGCGGTATCAGGCGACCCACTGTTGTAGGACACGGTGAAAGCAATGGTGGCCTTGGTCGCATGCTGCGTACGTTTGTCGATGACATCGGCGCTCATCACCTCAACCTCGATATCCTTGATGAACCGCTTGATGACCCCTTCTGTAGGGCTTTCACGTCTCATTTCAGGATACAGATTGTACTGTTCCACGACCTTCCAGAGACTGGCACGACTCATGACCTGCTGCTTGATCATTTCAATCCGCTGGTCGGCATAACTCGTGATGGTGCTATGGACCAACTCGGCAGGCACTTCTTGTTCTTCGATCAGAATCGTTGCCATGGATTTATAAGTCGGGGGCCAAAGTGTTGCTGTGGCAACGCTCGCACAAAATAGTATCCCCCCGGCGCCGAATATGACCCAGCGACGACGCTGAAACACTTCTCGTAATGCTTGGAGGTTAATGGTCGATTCAGGTTCATGAAGACGTTCTAGAATGGGCATCAATGGCCTCCTTTGGATTAATCTTCAGGATGGGCCTTTGCCTAGTTCCCAACTGAAATCTTAAGGGGATAGTAAGTTAACATCAGTACCATGGCATTCGACATTGTGGGGTCTGCAAGAGTTTCCCCATCACGCCATCCGTAGATGTATGAGGCATCTAGCTTCCATCGTTCCGAAAACTTCCACGTGAGTTTGGGCGTCAGGTACAATAGGTTGCTATTTGGAAATAGGCTCCCTCCCGCCAGCGAGGTTGCTCCAGTGACAAAATAGCCGGATGCATCAAAAGAGGCCATAACAGATTCCGATAACGTATATGAGGCAAGCATTCCTATGCGGTCTGTCTGGACAAGAAGCCCAACTCCAAGAGGAAAAATCTCTCTCCCAATTGTAAATTGAATGGAGGAGCTCTCAAATTCCTTGGTCAACCCAATTCCATAAACCCAGATCGTATCGCGACTGCTTTGTGTGATTCCGCCCGACTGAGACGTAGAACTCAGAAACTTTGGTCCTCCGTAAATCGTTGTTTTAATGTCTTCCGTGAAGATATGGGTAAAACTCAACATGGCTCCTGGATAATAAGCACGCAAGCCAAAGGAGCCATTTATCGTGCGAAAATTGGTATAGGTTCCAGCCAACTGGATATCGTCACGTTCTGTCAGGTGATACAAGAATCCCGCTGATCCGCCATACAATTGATAGTCCAGCAAACCAAGTCGTAAGCCATCCTGATAACTTGCATCGTTAAACTGCAGCGAGCTTTGAACTGATAACTTATCGGTGACCATTCTTGTCCACGTGGGGCTAATCGTCCAGAGATTGCGTTGGGTGAAGCGTAACACGACTCCGGTGGTTAACAGCTCGCCCATCAAGGTATTGTCTCTGGTGAACCCTCCGGTGAATGCCCATTCGTCTCGCTCCGTCCGATATTTCATCGTGAGCGGCAAGAACACATTGGTAAACCGGCTTGGTTCTCCCCCATAATAATCCACAAAGTCTAATGCTGCCTTGCCGCTCACCTCTAGTCGTTCGGTCTTCCCTGAAAATTCGACCCCCGGCGAAACCCAATATCCATAAGTCGGGTCGTGTGGCAACGGAGTCAGCAAGAGGTTGTCGTTGTAATAGGCCTTGGTGCTCATCCATGGTACGATCGACCACTCGGCGGCAAGACTCGGAACGGTCATGGTTAAGACCAGAGATACAACTGCAAGGCAAGCAAGTCTTCTACCTGACTTCCAGGCGGTCTGCCCCCTTTTCCAACTCAGCGACGACAACCTCACGAGTTACGGCACCATCACGACATCGCCGCGTTGCAGAAGGATATTCTGTTCTAGATCAATTCCCTTTCGCACATCACTATAGCGGAAGGGAAATGTCTGCTGTTGTCCCATAACCCGCCGCACAATCTTAATGTCGTTTTCCGCCGCAAAAGGAGTCAGTCCCCCTGCGAGGCTTAAGGCTTGGAGGACATCGGTATAGTGGCCGACCAGGTATTCGCCGGGCTTGGTCACTCTGCCTACGATATAGACTTTGTAACTCAATACTTTCATGACGGCGACCGTGACGTTCACCGCAGGAATATATTTAATCAGCCGTTTGGCGAGTTCTATGCGCAATTCCTCCACAGTTCGACCTTCGGCCTGCACATCCCCCACCAGCGGAAAGGAGATCATACCGTCCGGCCGGACGACCACCTCTCTCGTCAGGTGCTCATCTTTCCAGACGGAAATTAGCAAGACGTCTTCCGGGCCGAGCGTATAGCCGGAATCAGGTACCGGTACAGTTGGTGTCGCTCCGGGCCCGCCGGAGATGCACGAGATGAACGAACTCATGACAAAGACACAAGCGATCAATGTGAACGCCCTCGTCCGCAAGAATACCCGCATGTCACAACGCATTAAAAGAACTCCTATCCGCTCGTCTGGGCGAGCAACCGTTCCGCTTCTCGACGCCCTTGGAATGCTTCCGTACTCTTGAGTGCCTTGGCCAGGTACACCTTGGCTTCGATGTTCCGTCCCGACTGATACAGCGCTGCGCCGAGGTGATAATTGAGCATCGGGAGGTCGGGGGCCTTGGCAATCGCTTGCCGCATGAGACGAACCGCATCATCCAAATGCCCCATTTTCAACCGAACCCACCCCAGCGTATCGAGAAAAAGCGGGTGCGGCGCCTCTTTCTCAAAGTCGCGGCTCAAGAGAAAAGCCCGCTCCAAATGCGACGCATCAGCTTTGAAATCAGCGAGTAGAGTCGCTAGGTTGTTCGCAGAGAGGACATTGCGGGGATTCATCCGCAACACGGCGTCGTATGCACCGATGGCTTCATCGACCGAACCCTGGTTTGCCAGGACCGATGCCAGCAGCATCTGCAGTTCTTCACTGGTCGAATTGACCACGAGGCCTTCTCTTAATGTTCGGATTGCACTGTCCGCCTGGCCCTGCAAGAGCAACAGTGTCGCCCAGTTTATCCAGGGGAGCACCCAAGTCGGATTGATTCTGGTCGCTTCGCGGAATTGTGCGGTTGCGGCATCGTGCCGACCGACAATCGACAGGACTTCTCCGAGTAACCCGTGGGCGTAGGGATGGGCAGGATTTGCGGCTACCACAGTTTCCAGGCGTCGACGTGCTCGATCGGCTTGTTTTTGGCCTAGATCGAGCCGGATGACTGCTAACAAGGGCTCTTGCGCATCGGGGCTCATCGCAGCCGCCCGCTCAAAAGCCACGGTCGCTCTTGCGAAGTCCTTTTGGGCCTCCTTGAGACGGCCATCCGCCATCATAGTCACGGTAGTCTCGCCGATCACTCCACGCAAGCTTCCCAGGGTAGCTCTGGCATGGTTCCAATCACCTGCCCCAAGATCCAGGGCAAAGAGGCGCTCCATTGTTGGGATGTGATCAGGGTGAGATTTCAGAATCTCGTTCAGGCGCACTCTGGCCCGTTGGAATTGTCCGCTCTGACTCTCCAATATGGCTAGCGCCAAATTCGGCTCGACCATATTTGGATGGAGCGCCATGGCCCGCTCGAAACTTTCGCGCGCCAACTGCGAGTCTCCGGTCATTAGATAGGCTTGCCCAAGCGAATAGTGCACGTGGGCCAGTTCGGGTTGATCCCGAAGCACTGTGCGAAACGCTTGTACAGCATCCTTTCCATTTCCCACGATGAGAGCGATTTTCCCCTGCAGTATCAAGCCTTCGGCCGAACGTGGATTTTCCCTCAATATCTCTCTTAGCCGTCGTTCAGCTTTAGCTCGATGTCCGGCGTTGAAGTCGAGCTGTGCTAGCTTAACCTGTGCATCTAAGCCAGCAGGCTTCTGCCGATAGTCTCTCGCCAGGTTTTCATAGACCATCCTAGCTGCAACCGGGTCCTTGTGTGCCTCATAGAGAGCAGCTAAGGCGAACGGTATCTTTGTGGAATAGGGAAGCCGTTCAGCCGCCTGGTGCAAGCTGGACACCGCAGCCTCTTTAGCTCGGCGGAGGTTCAAGAAATCGGCTAAGGCCAACCATGCTTGCTCGCTTTCTGGAAAAACCTGCACCGCCTCGCGTAATACAGATTCTGCGTGATCGAACCCATGGTATTGATCATGGAATCGGGCCAGTTTCAGGCGATGGTCATACACCATCGGTTCCTCTTCGATCATTCGACGCAGCACCTGCTCCGTTGCCTTATGGTCGTTGGTCTGGTCCAGGATGGTCTTTAGGTTGTTCAAAAGATCCAGGTGATGCGGATGGGCCTGGAGCGCCCGCTGCAAGGTGATCCGGGCTTCCTGAGCGCGATGCTCATGAGCATACAGCGTGGCCAGGAGAATCGCGACATCCGGCTCAGTCGGGTACTTTTTGCTCAACTCCTCCGCCCGGACCGTCGCCTGATCAATCTTGTCCTGCTGCGCGAGCAAGGCGATCTTCAGGGCCTGAGCCTGCGGGTCTTGCGGATTTTTTGCGAGCACCTTGTCCGCCGCCCGTCCCACCTCATCCACCAGTTTGGCCTCGAGATAATACTTGGCCAAAATGATGAGGGCATCTTTGTGATCGGGTATGATCTCTATCACCTGTTGATAGTTGGCGACCGCATTGCGCCAGTTCTTTTCCTTTTCTTCCACCTGTGCCACGAGGAAGTAGGCGTCGGCGTCTTTGGGATCGATCTTCAGTACATTTCGCAACGCCACCCGGGCCTTCGGGAAGTTCCCTGCCTGGATATAATCCTGCGCTTTGCTGCGATATTGCGCCTTCCGCTCCTGAGGGCCTCCACAGGCTGATAAGGTGAGTATCACCGCAAGCGCGACCATGGCCGCGAAAGGCCTGAGGATGGAAGGCCGCAGGCCGGTAATCGGGATCATACGATGCACTGGTTGTCTCGATCCTACAGCCATGCCTTTACTCCCAATCCGAACAGGACCCATAACGAGAGGAACCCCAAGTGCTTCACTCGGTCGACGAACGAATGGAGTAATAACTCAAACGAAAAATACAACACGATCAACTTGGCGGCGAGAATGCTCAGGGTCGGCATATCGGCTCGCATTTCCGGCAGCAAGGGGACGATCAAGGCGAAAAATACCATCAGGTAATCCAGGGGTGTGGTCTGGAATCGATTCCCGCGGCTGAATCGCATGCTCAATAACACCAGAAGGGCGATGAGCGCCAACAGGGTATTCTGCGTCACGTAGATGGGCCAGATCTCCGGAATGCCCGACTGCTCTCCCATATACATCAGGAAAGCGCTGCCGACATACAGGCCCCCGCGCACAAAATGGGAGCGGTATTCGGGCATGAACCACAGACCTCCCAAGACCACGGCGAACAGGCTGAAGGCCGCGTACCCGACATCCATCGGGACATGTCCCGGCAAGAACACGCTCGCGATCAAGAACAACGGCACCACGACCGCGAGAAACCGCGGCGCCATGTCGCTGAGCCATATCCCGGCACGGGCCAATTTGGTATCGGAGAGCACTCGGCCCTTCGACGTTTCCGATAGCAGAAGGCCTCCCCGCTCGGCCGCGACGAACAGGGCGAACATGGCCGTGGCAAATGCGCCATACATGGTGAAAATCAGGGCATCGGATTGCCAGCGCAGAAGATACGCGAGGCCCACCATCACCGCCTGGATCCCATAGATCACGATGACGGCTTCATGGTGCGAGAGTCCGAGAGCCAGCAACTTGTGGTGGACATGGTTCCGGTCGCCGATGAAGGGCGAGCGGCCCTTCGCAAGCCGCTGCCCCATGACCGCAAGCGTATCCAGAAACGGCAAGCCCAGCACCAGCAGTCCGACAGTCACAGGAAAGGGGGTGCGCGCAGGGTCACTCATGAGGAGTACGAGGACTCCCATCGAGAACCCGAGCAATTGGCTTCCCGCGTCGCCCATGAAAATCCTGGCCGGATAGGTGTTGTACCTCAAAAATCCCAGTAAGCCGCCTAAGAATCCCGCTGCCAGCACCAACACCGTGGTCTCGTGCGACAGATAGGCGAGATACGCAATGCCGGCAAAACTCAGAAAGGCTAGACCTCCTGCTAGACCGTCGAGGCCGTCGGAGAGGTTGACCGCGTTCGAGGCTCCGACAAGAAATACCACGGTCAAGGGCATCGTCAGCCAAAGCGGCGCTTCCTCATCGTGAATAAACGGAATCTGTTCGAAGTGAATGTGACCGAAAATGACTACCACGAAGATGGCCAGTAATTGTCCAACGAGTTTGGTTCTGTAATTCAGGTTGGCACGGTCGTCCCAAATGCCGAAACCCAGGATGATTGTCGCGCTCACCAATACCGGCGTGATGATAGGATCCTGCGGCGCCCAGAAGAAAACTGACAGGAGTGCCGCGAAGCCGAACGCGATGCCGCCGATCCTCGGAATCGGATTCGCATGGACCTTTCGTTCGCCTGGAAGATCCATGAAGCGCCAGCGCCCCGCGTTCATCTGTAGCGGCGGGATCAGCGCCATGCAAATGAAGAGCGAGGTGATGAAACTGAAAAAGACGGCGCTGGTCATGGTCAGTCCGGAATATACCGCTTCAATTGAGGGTGTATGTTCCTGGCAAACTCGAATAGTCGATTCTCGACATCCTGTTCACTCTCGTTGGGTTCGATGGCGGCCGAAAGGCGAATCAAGGATCCATCAGTGCGCTGTTTGGTCAATGCATCCCAAAACAAATACACCTTTACTAGGTACTCGTTGGAGAGGGTGCGATCGCGTTGCTTGAACCAATAAAGCACCAGTTGTTTCTGCCGATCTTTTTGAATTAACACACGATTGGCCGGCTGGGAGAGACCGTCCATAGACAGATTCACGGTGCGATGGGAGGTGATCTCCCATCCTCCACCGGGAATGCAACTCTGCGGGGAATGCGCGGATTGGCCCTTTCGCTGCGATCGGTAGTACGCCATATAGAGGGTGATCGGACCTCCTCCTGTTAACGCATAATCGGCTAGCAGGTAATCGTCGAATCGCAGGGCAGAGATAAACTGTGTCTCCAGGGGCAAGGGGGTCCCCTGCCACTTTCCGATACGCATGGAAAAATCGACGAACGCGGCCCGGTCTGGCGGCACCTCCTGTCGATCACCGATCGACCAGGAAAACAAGGCTGCGGGCAGAATGAGCGCAAGGCTTCCCAAATAAGGCGGCACCCTGAGTACTGTGGCAGCAACAGGGAACGCGGACCGGGAGGAGAAATCCCGCGAATCTTGATACTCGTAAATGTGGAATTGGGACAGGAAACCGTGGGAGCCAGGCATCGGTTGCACCAGTGTCAATCCCCACATTTCAAATACCAACAAACCCAAGGTAAACATGAACAGCACCCAGCCTTCGAAGAGGTGCAGGAACCCTTCGGCCGCCTGCGGCCCATAGACTTCCACAAGCATGCCGACAATTCCGATTCGCAGACCATTCACCAGGATGGAGATCGGTAACGCAGATAGGGCCAGCACCACCCGCTTCCACATCCGATCCCGAAAAAAGTATGCGCATAAGAGTGCGAGTGCCGTCAGGGGAAACAGATACCTGATTCCGCTACAGGCCTCGGCGACCTGCAATTGAACCGGACCGAGATCGATGACGTTGCCTTCGCGAAATGCCGTCACCTCAATGGTCTGAAGAAAACCCACGCCCAAAGCTGAGGACCACAGCTGCAACTGGCTTGAGAGCGAGTTGTGCAGAAAGGCTGGAAGGGGAATGCTGCTTAGAAGATACACCAAGGGAAAGGCTAGGTCTCGCGAGCCTCCAAGCCCGATCCACGAAAGAGCCAGTCCGACGATGACCACCCACAGGGATAACTGCAGAACGACGAAGAGAGTGGAGAAATTACCGACGAAGTAGAGCGATAGGCCAATAAGAACGACCACCGGCCCCCACCAGGACGGAGCTAGGCCGACCGCTGCTAATCGGTGCCGCCGCTGCCAAGCAATGGCCCCACTGATGATTGGGACGAATATTCCATGGCTGTAGTCATCACTCATCCATTGGCCGAAGAGGAACATTGAGCTGTCGGCGTACATGTAACCCAAGAGGGCCACAGTCAGTAATCCGATTACTGCCACCAGGCACCTGGATGTGATGCTAATCCTCTCCCCCGTTCGGGGGAGAGGAAGAAAAGCGGAGAGCGACGTGAATCGTGCGAATGATGAGGGAAGTATCGCAACGACTATTAGTTGAGGTGAGGGATGTTGCGTTTGAACCTCTCAAGCCGTGTTGTTCAGTTTTCACCAGCTTTACGACTCTTTTCGTGATGTCAGGCCACGCGAGCCTAGTCCGACTAAAGCGATCAGTCCCGCGCCGAACAACCACACAGCTGCAGGCAATGGAACGAGGGACGTGAGAGCCCCCTGTACCCGATTACCCACTCCGCTAAACACCAGACGCCATTGATTCGAAGCAAACGATGAGAGACTTGGAGGCGTGGTAGGGAGATGGTCATTTGCGAAGACGTTTCCGCTTGGGTTGACTAACTCCATTTCGAATGTCGTGGGCGTTAAGCCATTCACCGTGGCAGGACTGCTCGTAAATCCATTGAGCGTCACCTTGAACGTGTCACCGAGTCCCGGGTTGTTGATCACTTGCATGACGCTGGATCCAGGGCTGAAGGTTGCTGTGTAGTTTCCGACCTTGACGGTCATGTTCTGGATTGGATTGGCGTACAGGCCCCACATGGGATCCCCGGGCAAGACGTCTGGAGTGGAGGAGTTGTAGGTGAAACTTCCAGACACCGGGAGAGCTGAACCGAACCCATTCACCCCGGATCCTCCCGATGTGAAGACACCACCGTGGACTTCTGCCACCGAGCCGCTGAAATTGAACGGTATGGTAGCCGCCTCGCTTGACGGAGCCACTATCAGCGCGCAAAAAGTCCCAACGGTAAGCCCTACAGTTCTAATAAGTACTCTCAGTTTGACCTGGCTCATCGTTTCTCCTTCACGCAGAAAAATGGACATCACAACTCTCTACCAGGACAAGAAGTAGAGAAGTCTCTTGCTTGACTACTTAGCATAGATATTTTTTGCACCATACATAAAAAGCAAGAAACTGCGCAAGAGTTTTTCTGTAAAATCTTAAAGTTGTATAGGTATTTCCATGAAGTGAATGGAAATACCTTCGGTATGTATCATCTCGATACAGTGAATGCAGGCAATTGAATGAAAATGAGCCACTATGACGCACCACATATCTAGAGCTAGTAGCCGTCTACTAGGGCTGAATGGATGGGGCCATTCAGCTAATCAGCTTCACGCCTACATCATCAACTTCACGAGTTGATCACGTCAGATGATGTAAAAGATGCAGTCTGCATTGTGGTTTTCATCGAAGAGGCAATGTATATGAAGTTGAAGAGCATGATCGTGGAAGTGCGTCCATATTTTCCGCCTCTATGCGTCCTCTTATTCCTCAGCACACATAGGGCTGCCCCTCCGCCCTCTACCTTCCAAGCCCAAGTACATGTTGCTTGAGCACCAGCCAAATGAATCTCGGGGTAGAAACGAAATTGCGCCTCCACATGCGACGCGGTTCCAGAATAAATCGATAGGCCCACTCCAGCCCGATCTTGGAGATCCATCGAGGCGCTCGTGAATACGTGCCTGCATAAAAATCGAATACGGCACCGATCGAACCGATCACTCGGGCATTCAGTCGTCCACAATTGGCTGCCACCCACTTCTCTTGTTTCGGCGCTGTCATACCGACCCAGAGCACATCAGGCGTCGCCTCATTGATAACGGCCGTCATCCTGCGGTCCTCCTCTTCACTCCACGAGCCAAAAGGGGGCGAATAGGTTCCGCATAATGTGAGTTCCGGAAATTCAGCTACAAAACGCCTTGCCAGGAGCGCTAGAACCTGTTGCGAAGATCCAAAAAAAAAGACGCGGCCCTGTCCACGATGTTGCATGGATTTCAGCAACGAGAAAAAGTAATCATGGCCTGTGATCCTCTGCCCAATTGAAAGGCCAATCATTTTTGCCGTGAGAGTAATCCCAACACCATCAGCCACCACGAGGTTCGCCTGTGTTAGTGCTTCCTTGAATTCCGAATCGGTCTGCGCCACTACAAGGGAATGTGGATTTGCGCAGGCAAACACTATTTGAGGGTGTATTCCGCTTATTGCATTAACGGAAACCTCTGTTGCTGTTTCAAGAGAGATTCGATCGACTGGAATATCTAGAATAATTTCAGTCCGACGTTGAGCCATGACGTACCCCGAACGTTCTACTGAGAAGACAGTCTCGTTTTACACACCAATACCCGGAAGAAATAATGTGGGACACATCCACATCGATCAGACGTGGTGACTCTCGAACCGGGAAGGTAGAATCCGCGCACTCTCAATACGATAATGTCAGATGAATGAGCACTCCGATTGGCTGATGAATTTCTATGCCGCATAGCTTGCCAGGTCGGCAAAGTATTTTTTAAATAGGCAGATGAGGAAGAGGCTTCCTCCAAACGCAACTATTGCCTTTTCCGCTGGTGTCGCAAGAGTATATTTCCCCAGTATCATCAAAATGAGTGGGTGGATTAAGTAAATGCCCAGCGTGCATTTGGAGAGGGGGCGAACGTTAAGCTTGATCTCTCGTTCCTGTGAGAGAAGGACTAAAGCGGACAAGCTAATGCCAACTGTATAGGGAATGCCGTATCCTTTAATCGAGATAGCGGATGCCGAGGCGATAAGAAGGGTTAGTGTCAAATAGGGCGCAAGCCATTGAGGAAGGGCGTTGTAATTCATCATAAAGATACCGATGGATATGCCAGTCATTGCATGGCCATACTGCATCCAAGGGTACCCTGAGGGACTTGATGGGACGCTCCATCTCCCCCAAGAAAATAACGCTACTGTTGCAAATGCATACCCCGTCCAGGCGAGGGACGATGGAGACAATTTCATTCGTACGCTGTCAATGATCACCAGAAGAACGAAAATAAAAGGTAAATACCACAGATGGCTACTCGGGCCGGAAAGTACTCCGGCAATAACTCCATTATCTAGTGGAACAATTGGCTTCTGAGTGAGGAGCCTAATGAGACCATAGACGAGGAACCAAATGCTCCAAGGAGCAAGTAGTCGTCTTGCTCTCACCTTAAGGTTCCTTGAGATATTCTGATAGCCTTTCTGGGATAGGTAGACAGACAGGACGAGGAAAACAACCAATCCTGAGTAGGCAACTTCTCTACCAGGCGCACCAGAATGAAACCACACGATACCAAAGGCGCTCAAGACTCTGAGAATCTCAATGTCCTGGCGTATCTTCATGAGGCTATTCTTAAGTTCTCAAGCACGCTGGTCGCGCCCTCTCGGTTTATTTGTCTCATGCGAACAACGTAGAGTGTCATATTCATCATATTCAAAGGTTAATACGTGGCCAAATAGTACCCGATCTTGATGTACTCCTCGATCACAAAAGTTGCCGAAACCGGATTCGCCCACCACTTTGTGGCATCCCACCACTTTGGATTCGAGGCAATCAACTGATACCGAATGTTGATAGGCTGAAGCACCTTCCCAAGGATCCAGGCGAGTCGCGCCAGATGAGGAGGATCACTCACGATCAACACTGTTCCCCACTGCTTTTCTTGCATGAGCATGGCGATTGACCGTGCTTCCTCTCCGCTGTTTCTTGCGTGAGAATCCTTCAAGATGGCCTCCGCAGGCACGCCGATTCCCTGCAGGTAGCGGAAGCGCCAATCAGCCTGCCATTCTACAATCGCCAACGATTCTTCGGAAAAGCCCGTCACCAAGATCCGAGACGCCAATCCCTGTCGATACAGATCAGCGCCTTTTTTTAGTCTGGCAGACATCGAACCGCCGCCCAATATCACGATGAGGTCTGCGGGTGTTGGTGAATGAGCTGGTGATTGCAAAATATGTCCGCCAAAGGTGACAAGAATAGTAAGAGCAAATATCTCAAGTGTGAGTATCCAAGCAGGGAATCGACACCTAAACTGCTTCCACCTGTGGATTGGCGATAGTTCAGGAAGCATCAGTATCGTTCAGGCCCCCTGACAGGCATGTTACGGCATAGGAATCCTGACAAAACGTGCGGGTCTTCCACGTTTTCAGAACCCAAAGTGCTGATCATAACTTTGTCATTTCGAAAACTCCGCACCCATACACGCAGCCGAAATTCGTTCGGACCTGATTGGTAGACATAGTTGCATTTTCATGTAACGCACCGTCGTCATCGATAAATGAGAATGAGTCAATACGATATTGCGATTCAAAAAGGCTCAAGAGATAGGAGACGGAAAACACCCGATGGGCATTAAATTCTATTCTTTGTGGGCCGATTGGGACGGAAAAGTAAAGCTTCCCTCCGCTCTTCAATATGCGATGCAAATTGCTAAGTCCAAGAAGATGACCATTAGAATTTATGGGATCTCCATACCTTCCTAGTCCAAAATGTTCAATTGCATGGAGGCACGACAACGAATCACAGCAGTCAATCAGCGTGCCGTCTATGATCGGCTGCATCATATCGGCCTGTAAGAAGGCGATGTTCGGAATGGTGCATGGCAAGGGGCGGATATCTATCACGTGAATTTGCCGAAAAGATGCGACATGGGCCACAAACCCGTCGACTCTTGACCCAACGTCAACGTGGGTGTGGGGAACGCTTGAATGTATGCGGCGCGCAACGAGTAGATCCTGATGGAAATAATGTCCCTTTGCGGCACCGCTTGCCGCATGTCGCTCTCCCAGACACGGGAAAGGACGTCCGAACACAAACGCCCTCTCCCCTGAGGCCGACTGAGATCTCAGGCGGCGGAGATCCAAATAGTAACGAGGGAGTCCTCTCACCGCATAAAACATTCTTCGTGGATCGATCCCAAACATTACTAGAAGGCTATATACACTCCGTAGTAGCCGTTTCATGCAGGTCTTTCCTCGCCTTCTTGATTTGCCGAAAACTCATGCTCGGCCAGTGAGCTTCGTCATCTGCTCATTGCGAAGGCCGATGACGTCCTCGCAAGCATCGGTCCTCTCAAGTGCTAATACCGGATGTCATAAACCTTTGCGGACTTGCCATCAACGCTTTGCGCATACACCAAAAACTGTCCGTGCTTCTGGAGATGAAGAATTTTGAGGAAACCAAAACGAGAAGACCCGGTATCCTCATAGGCCTTGATCCAGTTCATGTTGCTTTCGTTTCGCGAGTACACTTTTAGGCCGGTTGCGAACGCCCACTGTTTCCCGACATCGTCAATTTCGAAGATTTGTGCGCCGGCAGGAGTCGGTTCACCAGAGCTCCATTCATTGGCATCCCATCGATAGTAACGAACTTCGCTGGCCTTCCCCTTCTCACTAGTGACGACATATGGGGTTCCTTCGGGATCAGCCGTGACATAGGCCATTGGAGAGCTCAATCGACTCTCAGGGCGGTCCGGAAACAATAGTCCCGAATCTTGCAACCGTACTGGCAAAGTATGCTTATTCCCATCGGCTCGGTAGAATAAATTCTCATTATCCCTGCTATACGCATAGCTGGGGCGCACAAAAGGTGAATCACCATAGAACTCGCGCCAGCTCCAAGAGATGTGCATGCGGTTCTTGCGGTCGAAAAACAGCCGCAGAAGTTGAGGTTGCCATCCTTCTGAGCAGATAAAAGCTTTCACTTCCGTTTCGGATAATCCTCTCGGGAGCGCAGCTTCTCCAGCCGTGACCTTGATCGATCCCCCTAAAGAGACCCAGCGTTTCGTAGGGACATCATACCGAGCAAGCGCGAATGCAAAGCCTCTATTGCCGAACGCCTTTTTCGGCCTGGTCGCAAACCGGTAGGTTAAATAAATCTCCCCCTGCCGATCATAAAAAAACGCCGGATACGTAATTTGATTTCCTGGAATAGCCGCTGTTCCGATTGAGGGGAATGGGGTTTTGTTTAAATGCTTTACAGTGGACTTCTCGGCTAACGATATTTTATCCCCCTTAAACTCAAACGACGTAATGTCACCGGGTTTTTTGGAGACGACATACTGCCAGGGCATGTTGTGCATGTTGTACACGACATGCAGATACCCTTCCTTATCTATCGCTATGGACGCCTGCGTATGGTACATATCGTCCAACGTAGCTTCATCAATGACTGCAGATTCCCACTGCCAACGGCCTTGCCGTTCTGAACCTTTCCTGATGACCGTCCGAAGGTTGACACCGTTGTTGTTGCTCAAGGGCGGTTCCACACTAACTACGTAGATACTCCCCTGATAGTAGGCTAACGGTGTGGCAAATGAATTGACGTTGGATGGTGACACGGGGAAGGCCGGAGTTTCCTTGACGTCCAATGCAACAGCTGGTTGCCCCTGTGCCACAGGGGCAACCAGCATCAGGAGCACTTGAATTATGGACGCTAAGACGTGATCCTTCTTGCTCCTGAATCGCATGGATATGCTACCTCCTGAAATGTTCCGCATTAACAATTGCACTTTGGGTGCATAATGCCATCGGTGGGCGACGAGCGCACACTTCGTACGGATTGATACCCAAGAGCCTGAGCGAGAGACCTGTCATAGGAGTCAGCAATTACGGTCATAAATCTCCATGAGAAGGTGGAAATTTCTGGCCGAAGTGTATCGCGCAAGAAAC
This sequence comes from Nitrospira sp., assembly GCA_024998625.1. Lineage (GTDB taxonomy): Bacteria > Nitrospirota > Nitrospiria > Nitrospirales > Nitrospiraceae > Nitrospira_A. Next base: position 186,268 of record JACOEL010000001.1, read on the forward strand.
TCCGATCGAGCGTGCTCACGCATACGCAGCAGACCGCCAGGATCATCGACCAGGTGCTTCACCGTTCGAGCCAAATCCACAGCATTACCTGCCTCAAACCCGGCACCGGTCTCCCCTTCTCGAACGATTTCTTCCAGGCTCCCGATCCGGGAACAGACGACAGGAGTTCCGCAGGCATAGGCTTCAGGCACCACCATCGGAAAGCCTTCATAGCATTCAGATGGAATCACTTGAACTAGGGCATGACGCACGGCATGCAGAACGGCCGGACGGGCGCACAGACCGAGAAACTGGATAGGAAGGCGTTTTCGCAGTACATACTCCGTGAGCTGTCCCCGTAATGGGCCATCACCGACAATCTTGAGCGGGATCTCGCGAAGAAATTCCCACGCAGCGATGAGGGTGCGCAGGCCTTTTTCAGCGCTCAGCCGACCGACAAACACGGCGTACCCTCCATTCCCGGGACCTGGCTCGGCGATATCGGGTGCAAAGTTCGGTTTGATACAGATGCGATCCTTCGGTATTCCACCGGCAATCAAGCGGCCGGCTGCAAACTCGGTTAGTGCAATGTAGCAATTCACCTGTGTCTGATATGTTCCCTCCAGGCGGTTACGGATCAGCATCCACACCAAGGCCCCCGTTGCCGGCAGAGATGATCGGTAACATCGGTGTCGCAGGGCGGGCATGAGTGTCGTCCCTACGCAGTCTTCGCAGGGATGGCCGTCCCTGAGTAAAAGCCCACCCGGACAGATGAAGCGAAAGTTGTGAAGGGTCTGGACGACGGGAACGCCGTTGTCGCGACAGGCCGCATACGCGCTGGGGGAAATCTGCGGGAAGGTGTTATGGAAGTGTGCGATATCGGGTCTGGTGCGTTTGACTAATCGACTAACTGCCTCATAGGTTTCGCGCGACCATGCGGTATCCAAAGCAAGCTTGACTCGACGGGTAAGGGACGTGGTATCGATGCGGTCGTTAAAGACTTCATAGGACACGACATCGACTCCGTTGCGACGAAGCAGATCTCTCTCGTTGCGGAAGGCTGTATCTTCCCCGCTGGGGGCGCTGGACCGGTAGAAGTTGTGGCCTAGGAGCACTTTCATTTTTTTAGGCCCACTGCCCAAGACACGCCCTGATCCCCGTAGCCATGTTGTTCACCATCGCTTCCATCGAATACTTATAGGCACTGCTTCGACAACCCTCAATCAAGATTTGCTTTTGCGTAGGCGAGTTTAGGAAGGTACAGACTGCATCTACATAAGCAGCCAGAGAGTCAGACGTGACGCAACCATTGGAGCCGTTTTCGAGAAACGCGATTTCTGGGCCGTGGGTACTCAGATTGGTTGTGAAGAGTGGGACCTCCGCAACGAAACTATCGACAATGACCAGCCCAATTGTGCCAGGCTGGATCAGCACATCGCTTATCTTGAAATAGGGCGCACGTTCGACGCCGAATTTGGGGCCGACATAATGGAGCCATGGATGGGAGGCTGCCGCCTCCTCAACAATACGCTGTTCCGGTCCGCTCCCTATAATAATTGCTTCAAAATCAGGGATGCGTCGTCGTATAGCCACGCATGCCTGGACCACCATATCCATCCGTTTGGGCGCTATGAATGCGCCGCAGTATAAACCAACCTGTGAGCCGGTGATGCCCAGCGTGTCCCGCAGGTTCGCGCATTGCTGTGGCGTCACCGCTTCAATGGCACATGTGAATGCCTCATTATCGACGGCATTCTGAACCACGGTGATTTGGTGTTCCGGATAACGAACCTTTCGTAGAATGTCGTGAGTATGTTCTGAGTAGGCAAACCACCAATCAACCCTCTTCAGGAGCAAAGCTTTGATGCGCTCAGCGAAACTGCCGGGGTGTTGTGTACGGACGTTGATCCCCTGTCCCCAGTAGGCGACTTGCGTTCGACTGAACCGTCTGTAGAGCAAGAGCCAATAGTTCATCAGCTGCGAACTGGCCTGTTCAACAATGACCAGATCGGAGGTTTTGGCATGGTTCCATGCGGCTTGCCATACAAGTTGTCCATTCGCCACGGCGAGGTATTTATTTTCAATGCGCACAGCCCAGGATGCGTCCACGGGTGAGGTTGTGGGAACTGTCCCCGGGTACTCCTGGCCGTATACCAATCGGAAATCAATACCGTCGTCTGCCAAACGCTCAGCGAGGCGCGTGAAGAAGGGGACTCTATAGTGCGGCACGATACGTTGAATAATCGTAACGGTAGGCATTGGATGACTTATCGGATTGTCTGAATGGTTGGTGTGTCGGCTTTCCTACGCCACTCGAAGTTGTCTGGCTTGGGTACACTGCGGTCCCGGGATGGATCGAATAGTGACTTCCGGAGAAAGCGTTCCCGATCAAAGGTAAAGAGATAAAAGAACAACAACAACGTCCAAAGCAGATGCGTCTCGCGTGCAATCGAAGCTTCCGTCACATTATGAACCAAGATTGCCAAGGTCATGGCGGCAAAAACCACCGCCCGGCGGTATTCCAGTTTTGACAACCGGGCGATACGGGCCAGCGCGCCGGCGAGGATGCCGAAAAAGAACACCATACCGACCCATCCGCCACGCACGAGAAGGTCAAGATAGCCGCTGTGAAATTGACCCACTCCTCCAAGGTGTTTCAGCACCGATAGGTTTGAATCGAAACTCCACCCCAACCACGGCCGCAAGTCGATCAATTTCAAGGCTTCTTCCCACAGATGAGTGCGCCCGCTAAAGGTGGTACTCCGTCCAAGGAAACCGAAAAACCCCTTGGCTTCGAGCAAGTGAGGCACGAAAGCAAACACCGCGACCATGAGAATCAGCATGCCCCAGGCTGCAGCAAGGGTTTTCATGATACGAACTACGTATGGTTGGCCCTCCAGCCTGACGAGAAAGATCGTCAACGTCACGGCAACACCAGCAGCCAGAATGGCCGTGACGCTTCGGGATCCGGCCAACGCAGCACAGGACACCGCCAACCCAAGGCAATGCCATTTACGAGATTTCCTGGTAGCCGGCAGGTAGAGCCCAGCCGTGTTACTCCAGAGGGAAATCATGGCGATCATGCCAAGGCTATTCGAGTTGCCGGCAAGACCTTGCCAGCGGCCTTCGGGCATTGCGACGCCGACTGACGGGACCAGGATCGCCACGAGGATGGAGAGGAATAATGCCATTCCTAAGACGACGCTGATGAATGCAAAAAAACTATTCGGCTTCTCCGTAAAATACCGCACTGCAGCGACCAGCACGAGTCCTAGCCCCGCCAAATGTCCCACGTTGATGAATACCTTAGTCGGGAAAGAAGACCAGAACATCGATGCCGCTACATATCCAGTGAACAGTAGAAGCGCCCCTTGCTGCCTGATCAGATGAAGCGGGCCTCCCAAATGCCACAGTACAATGAGCAGTGCCCATCCATATGCGAGCCCTCGGACAAACAGAGGCAGTGGATTGTTCTGAAAGCCAACTTCCTGAACCGTGATAGTCTCCGAGGGCGCGGCCAGATTATGCCCAATGCTGGCAAAGAGCACCAGAATCAGCAGCGGAAGCAGATTGCCTCTGCCGGCTGTCTGACGGTTGCTCTCAAGAGAATTGACGGTAAATGAAACCGTTTGAGCCTGGACCATCACGATGCGCCTTGTTTCACCTCCAGAGAACGGAGCCGCATCGCCTGTTGGTAACAATCCAGCATCACATTCGTCTGGTTCGGCCAAGAGATTTCGCGAGCCCGCTGCAGCGCTCCCTCGGAAAGTGCACGGAGAATCTGTGGGTCTTGGGCCACCCGTACGATAGCGTCGGCAAAGGCGCAGCAGCTTTGCCGAGGACTATTAACCGGGATCTTGATCCCGGACGTTTCAGTGATAATCGAGCCAAACCCACACAAGTCATGACAAATCACCGGTACTCCAAATTGAAGCGATTCCACTACAACTGTTGCCGTGGCTTCCTGCAAGCTGGTGAAGAGCATAACGTCGCTTCTACGAATGATTTCCATCGCGTGATCATGAGGTACACTTCCGTGCCAGATGAACAAGGAGGAATTGCCTAGCTTTTTAGCCACGGACTTCCACAGTTGCTCGCATTCACCAGAGCCAACGATATCGAGTTGAACCGGAATTTTCCGCGCTGCACGTTGAATTGCCCTTAGTGCAATCGGCAGTGCCTTGCGGCTAACGAAGGTGCCGCACCATGCGACCCGTAGAGGCCTGTTACCGGTATGGAAATCCTTTGCTGCTGTGGAAACGAGAGGGTTAGTGCCGACCTCGCTCAGAAGCGCCGACTTGCGACCGTGAATCCGCTCTATCGCTTTTTGATCAACTTGGGTGGCGGCGAGTAGTATATCGGCGCGTCCGATCGCTTTTCTGACGCGAACACTACTTCGCATCTGGACAGCGTTAAGACAATTTCTGAGCCCGTGGTGGAACGCTCCCTTCGGCCCAAGCGCGCAAAGAAACCGCCAGGGCATTTGGGCATGTCCACCGATGGGGCCCCAGACGAATGGAGGCCCCAGTTGCCACAAGTATCCTGGTTCTCGATAGCCGATCATGTTCAGCTGATGGACTAAATCGAACGCTATCTGTTGGTGCAGCTTGCGCGCCACTCGGAGAGCATCTCTCTGCCAAAGCCGGTACGTCCAGTAGTAAAAGAAATGTTGCCATAGGTTCTCGCCGAACCGTTTGCGAGGAATGCCGACAACATGGATGGCTGATTTGAGTTCCGGGCAGTGCCGGTCGAGATATCTGGTTAGCGCCGGGGCAAACCGGTTTGCTTCAGTCAGGACCCATAGGTCATGATGCTGTGCTAGTTGCACAACCCAGTTTCCGCCCATGCCGGGCTCTGAGCCTAGCTCTGGATCACAGGCATAACATGAGACCAAGATTTTCAGCCTGCAGCCATGCACGATAGACGAATGGCTCACAGGCTCGTTGCCCTCGTCTTACCGGAAAACCTGCTCTGTAACCACACCCCCGTCATGAACAGGCGACGCAGTCGCGCGCGCCACGGCACTAACCACCGTCGTACTACTCCCGGGCGATGTAAACCTCGTTTGGAAAAATCCATCTCTATGCCATGCATGATAAATAGATCTTTCACGGCTGGTTCATACCATTTTCCCCGCACAATTCCCGTTGGATGGTAGGGAACGATAAACCGGCGTCTCGCGTTGAAGTGATCGAGACTCTGACAGAGGAATGCATCACCCCGCTGGTAGGACCGGCGCGTACCCCAACGCTCAAATTGCCACGCGCTTTCGCCGGGCCGGAGATATGAGCACAGCGTATCTTTGTGCCAAAGCCCCGCTTGCAGATTGAGCCGGTAGTCGGCTCGTTCGTGAATCTCCCATAGCAGCGGATGGACCGGAGACGGCCGGTGCCCGGCGTTGCGATCCAGCTCCATAAGGCGAATATGCGGAATGCGTTTTTCACTCATTAATGCGATGAATTCCAGGAGCAGGCCTTGGTCCACGGGCGCATTCAAAAAATAGTCTTCCTGCAGATAGAGGACGTACTCAGTCTCGACTTGCTCCAGGCAACGCAGGAGGCAGTCGCTCCAGGGAATTCTTCCGCTTCCACTCCAAGCAGTCGCTACCTGGCTGCTTCGAATGCTAAGTCCTCGATAGGCGAAGGTCTTATGTTCGGTATTCAAGATAATGCGATGAGCACAGTCTGGCCAATAGATGCTGAGCAGTTTGAAAAATGGGTGCCAGCAATCCTCGAAGTTGTCGCAGCTGTTGACGAGAATGGTGAGGGGGCGTATCTGCACAGGCTTACCTCCGGTTAGTTGAACTAACGATACCCCTCGTACAACCATCCTGACTGGCTCGTGAGGTGACCTAGATTAGAGCTGATTTTCATCAACGCTCGCACCCCTGCATCCTTCCCCCACAACCATGCTAACGGAAGCAGGGCAATGGCAATTGCTAGATAGGTGACTCTTTGCGTAACCCATGGTATGCGTGCCAGAGGCCGTTTCGGCGAGATCAATACTCGACCGTACATTTGGCCGCCGCGGTAGGCACGGCGGATCAACCACCCTGGGGTCATCCTATTCTCTGCCACACCCTCAGTCACTAGCGCTTCGTCGCACCAGACCATACGCGCACCCCGTTGAGCTAGGCGGTAGAAAAAATCGGTGTCTTCACCACCAGTGCGCCCGTATGCTGGGTTGAATTGCAGCCCTGTGGCTATGATGGTTTTGCGTGAAATGAGGACGTTATTTGTTGCACCATGAGGACAGGATACGCCGGTTTGCCTGCGGTCTCGTTCAAAAAAACGACCACGCCGGACCCATTCCGGGGTGTTTTCTGGATAGAGCGGAAGTACTGGCCCAAATACCACGTCTGCCTGAAACCTGCGAATGGCATCTAGTAGATGCTGTAACCATTTTGGTGTCGCTTCCTCATCATCGTCGATAAACGCAACATAATCACCACTACACACTGTTAAGGCCCTGGTACGAGCCAGCGCGATGTTTTGCACTGGTTCCGTTTCATAACGGATGGGCACCTCACTCATTGCGGCATAACGCTTGACAATATCGCGAGCAGACTCGGCTATATCGTTGTCCACCACGACGATCCGTATTGCCACACCTTGGTCGATCTGCTGACGGATAAGGCTCTGCAGCAGTTTTTCCAATAACCCCGGCCGTTTATATGTCGCTACACACACGTCAACCTGCATAGGTTCGCCTGACACGCGCAAAGCCACTCCTCAGTAGCACAACGAGAATAATTTCCCCCAACGCCACTGCTGCGATGCTACCCAACACTCCGTAGTAATACATCAACGGCCAGGTAAGGATGAGTACCACGACGGCGCTGCCGATATTGGCAAGCGTGATCGTTCTGAACGCCTTGAACACTTGCAATAAGATGGACGTATTGCCTCGTAGTGCCGTGAGCAGGTTGACTGCCGCCCACGCGACGATGAACGATTCCAGCCCCGTGTAAGCGTCACCTAGCACGAGGCTAGTGAGTCTTCCGTCAGCCAATACTACGAGAGCCGTATACAGCACAAAGATGCCCGCTATCATCCACATGAGACGATGGGCCAATTGCTCCGCTTCGATGTAGCGTTCCTCGGACCGCAGGAGCACCAGCCTTGGCAAGAGCACATTGGTCAAGCCAGAATTGACCAGCATGAGCGGCGCCACTAGCAGTCTGGCCGCATTAGCATCTGCCACGCTGGCTAAATCCGCAAAGACTGCTAAAAAATATACGAAGCTCTGGTTTTGTACCCAGGTCACCAGTACGCCACCCAATGTCCATCTGCCGTGGCCCCAAGATTCTCTCACCGAGTCCCAGACCTGGCGCGAATCTGACGGACGGGCAAGTTCCGACTCTGAGAGAGCCCACAGACCTGTCCCCGCAGTTGCGAGTCCATAGATGACAAAAATCCACCAGTGCATGCTTCGCGAGTTAGAGTACATTGCAGTGACAAGCCCAATGGCCATCATCGATGCGTAACAGATATCCCATCGCAACACGGTTCCCGGTTGTAGTCGTAAATAGTAATATCGCCGAGAAAACTCCCACAGCATTCCTCCCACCGCGGCGATCCCAAGCACTGTCGCGAGCCGAGTCGTATCCAGGTCTAGCACGCCGGCCTGATATAGACATCCAACTGCCAGTAACACCAATGCTATTGCGGGCAGAAAAATGGCGTACTGCCCGACCAGCATAGAGGTGCAATAGCTTTCGCGTTGTTCGATCGGTCGGTCTGCATAATTCACGGTCATAGGTGTCATGATCAATGCACCGGCGAAGCTAATCACGAGAGTGATGACACCATAGGATAGTGCGTACAAGCCGTACTCGTCCTTCGTGGAGAAATGGACAAAGTACATTCCGATGGAAAAATTTGTTGCGCTGAGCAATGCCTGATCGGCAACGCTGTAAAGAGAGTCGGTCGAACGTGATACCGCGGGACGCACCCAGCGGCGTACTAAGCCTAATTCATTTTTGAGAAGTAAGCGTGTGGAAGCAAACATAGTTATAGGGATTCAGACCCATTTGCGACTACAATAAGAAGGTAAGTTCCCGCCCAGATACGGTTCCCTAGAACACCACTTCCCGAATAAATGTCTGGTGCGAACGGAACCAAGTCACTGTCTTCTGGATTCCCTCACGCAGCTTGCACGTAGCTTCAAATCCTAACAACTCTTTCGCCCGCCTTGTATCCAGGCACCGCCTGGGTTGCCCGTTCGGCTTGCCGGTGTCCCACACGAGTTCCCCTTTGTAGCCTACCTCGTCGGCGATCAGATGCGCCAGATCTTGAATCGTGATCTCTTCACCCGTGCCGATGTTCACCGGCTCGTCGCCATTGTAGTGTTCGGCCGCTAACAGAATGGCGCGGGCTGCATCATCCACATAGAGAAACTCCCGCGATGGTGAGCCATCTCCCCACAGCACGACCTGCTTCTCACCCCTGGCTTGCGCCTCCACACATTTCCTGATGAGGGCCGGGATGACATGCGAGGTTTGCATGTCGAAGTTGTCGCCGGGACCATAGAGGTTCACTGGAAACAGTACAATGGCGTTAAATCCATATTGCTGCCGGTAGGCCTGAGCCTGGACCAGCATCATTTTCTTGGCTAGGCCGTAAGGCGCGTTGGTTTCTTCCGGGTATCCGGCCCACAGATCTGCTTCGCGGAAAGGAACCGGGGTGTATTTAGGATAGGCACAAATGGTGGCGAGTGCCACGAATTTTTCCAGCCTCCGCTGACGCCCGATTTCCATCAACTGCGTGCCCATCATGAGGTTGTCGTAGAAGAACCGGCCGGCATTAGCTTGATTGGCGCCGATGCCTCCGACCCGTGCCGCCAAGTGCACCACGATATCCGGCTCCGCGTGGTCATAGAGCCGCCGTACTGCCTCCATCTGCACGAGATCATAGTCCTGACTTCTGGGAACCCAGATATTTCGGCAGCCCTGTTCCCGGAGCTGTGTCACGACGACTGAACCCAGGAACCCGGCACCTCCGGTGACGACCACTCTTTTATCCGAAAAGAAAGATGGCATAGGCTAAATCAGATTTAGGTCAAGGCTAAGGTTGAGGGTAAGTCTTATTTCTAAGAGACCGGATCAATGCATTCAACTCTTTCCAGATGTCGTCGATGCGTTTCAGGGCGACACGGTGATCATCCCTTTTCAGGTAACCAACCCGCTGGGCATGGATGAGATAGCTTTTGGTCTCCGTCAGTGAGCCACGGGAAGCATAGTAAAAATTCATCTTGTCCTTCGTATGATGGCGGCCAAAACCTTCGGCTAGATTTCCAGAGACAGAGAGTGCCGATCGCCTGATCTGGGAGGTCAATCCGTAGTCTTCCTTTTTGGGAAGCCCCCTCGGTCAACGCAAATATCTGTTGAGCCAGGTCCATCGCTTTCTTCCAGGCCGGCATCTCCTCGAATGAGCGATACACCGCCTATCCCTCAGGAATGGCTAGCGCGCAGGCTTTAGTCCGAATATCGATCTCTGAACTTTTACCTCAGCCTTGCCCTTGTTAAGCGCTATCCTCTCCCCTTACCCGTCCCCTCCAGCGTTTGCCGCTCCGCTCGCACATCCGCGTCCACCATCATGGTCACTAGCTCTTCGAACGAGACTTTCGGCTCCCAACCCAGCGTCTGCTTGGCTTTGGACGCATCGCCGATCAAGAGGTCGACTTCAGTGGGGCGGTAATAACGTGGGTCGATTTTCACGTATTGTTGCCAGTCCATATCAAGGTGGCTGAACGCCCGGTCGAGAAATTCCTTGACCGTATGTGTCTCACCCGTCGCGATGACATAGTCGTCCGGCCGGTCGGCCTGTAGCATCATCCACATGGCCTGTACGTAGTCACCGGCGAATCCCCAATCACGTTTGGCATCGAGATTGCCGAGGTACAGCTCTTTCTGAACCCCCAGCTTGATTCGAGCCGCGGCCCGCGTGATTTTTCTGGTCACGAAGGTTTCGCCGCGTCGAGGGGATTCATGATTGAATAAGATGCCGCTGCAGGCAAAGAGATCGTAGGCCTCGCGATAATTGACCGTGATCCAGTGGGCATACACTTTGGCGGCGCCATAGGGACTGCGCGGGTAAAACGGGGTCTGTTCCCGCTGCGGAATTTCCTGCACCTTGCCGAACATTTCGCTGGAGGAGGCCTGGTAAAACTTGGGTTTGATTCCGGACTCCCGAATGGCCTCCAGGAGGCGAACGGTTCCGAGCCCCGTGACCTCGGCCGTATATTCCGGAACGTCGAAACTCACGCGAACATGGCTTTGGGCGCCTAAGTTGTAAATTTCATCCGGTTGGATCGTCCGCAGAATCCGATTGAGCGAACTGGCGTCGTTCAGGTCTCCATAGACGAGCCGCAACCGTGCTTCCGGCACGTGGGGGTCTTGATAAATGCCATCGATGCGAGCCGTATTTAAGGAGCTGGAGCGGCGGACGATCCCATGGACCTCGTACCCTTTGGCCAACAGCAGTTCTGCCAGATACGATCCGTCTTGTCCGCTGATACCGGTGATGAGTGCTTTCTTCACGCGTCGCGTTGCTCCCTCTTTCTGTGTTCAACATCACACCTGCGGGTGTCGCGGGTCAGGCGGAGTACGCTCACCTGACTTGGAGAGCCTTGTTCCTTATCACAATTCCGCTACGTAGTGTTAGTGCCGTTCGCCACTGGCTCCAGATCCATACAGACGTTGTCTTATCGTGACACACTCACCGCGGATTGCCGCACTGAACTGTGTCAGGACTGACGGCCGGTCTTTACGTGGTATTTCGGCATTGACCTCAGCGCACGACGAATGTACTGTGCCTTCATCGACGGTGCACCTTGCCAAGGCCGAATGGACGGAGCCTTGTTCACGAAATTCTTTCCCACTCATTCTGTATGGCGTGTCATTGCGCGTAACGCTTTCATTCAATCCCAATGCACTTCCCCAACGCCTCGCCTCGTCGGTGAAAGCGCTCGCTGCACCGGGGGGGCTGGAATGGTGGAGCCATGCGCGGGAACGGGCGCTGTTTTTTTCCCTGCACCTGCGGCAGGGTCTCGGCAGGCCATCGCTCCATCGACAATTTTCCGCGCAGGATGTGCCGCGCTACTCATTCTGTACGAGCCCCTCGCCGCTGTTGCCTTCCCTGCCCTGGCATCTTCCGGCCGATGACGGACAGTTGGACGCGTTGCTCAAAGGCGTCGTCACCGTCTTCGGGTATTCCTGGGCTTGGGCCCCCGATGGCTCCTGTTGGCATCGAGCGCCGGATACGGGAGCGCTGTGGCCGCGCCGGTTTTTTGCCGACATTCCGGTTCATGCCGGCAACCCCTGCGGAGATATTCGCATGGCGTGGGAGCCTTCACGCCTTCAGCACCTGGTATGCCTGGCTATGTTGGCACAGCAGGCTGAACCCGCCGTACGCACAGGCGCCGTGGCGGCGGTGGAAGCACAGCTCGTCTCCTGGGTGGAGGCGAATCCGTTTTTAACCGGTATCCACTATATCTCCCCGACGGAATGCGCCCTTCGACTACTGGCTGTCTGTCATGCGATGGATGTCCTCCGTCCGTGGTTGCTCTCCTCGGCGCGAGTGTGGCCTGCTGTATTGACCCTCGTTTCCGGCCATGCGGAATTGATCCGGAAACGCCTTTCGCTTCGCGTGACTACCCCTCACGACACACTGGCGGCTGCGGTGGCGTTGATCTATGCCGGCAGTCTCTTTCCTGAAATGGACATGGCTGAGCGATGGCTCGCGTTCGGCCATTACCTGTTGGAAGCAGAGACTCCTCGGCATATCAGCCATGACGGCGGCAGTCAGGAGCAGGGAGTGGGGTACCTTCAGTTTTGTACGGATCTCTATGGGATGGTGTTGGCGCTCCTCGATCATCGGCACTCGCCTGTTGCTGAGAAGATTCGCCCGGTGTTCGCGCGCAGCCGAGACTTTCTGGACGAGTTCCGCAATTCCATCGATGGGAGTCTTCCACCGATCGGGGAAGGCGAGCATGAGTGCGCGCTGTCTCCCTATATGCATTTTGTCCAACCCCGCAAGGCGCACTCTCCCGGCCTGACCACCTTTCATCTCTCAGGGTATTCGATTCTTCGCGGCCGGATGGGGGAACGGGCGATTTTCGATCATGGCGCGTTGGGCATGGCGCCACGGTATACACACGGCCATGCCGATGCGCTCTCTTTGTTCCTTCAGGTCGGATCGCGTGATGTGTTGATCGACCCGGGGACCTATACCTGCACCGGCAATGAAGAGTGGCGGATGTATTTTCGCGGTACACGCGCCCACAATACGGTGACCATCGATGGGCAGGACCAGGCCGTCCAGGATGGTCCGCTGGCTTGGTCAATGCCCTTCGATACCCACCTCGTCTACAAAGATGAAACGCCTGAAGGGAAAATCACCGTGATCGCCAGGCATTATGGATACAAGGATCGATTAGGGGTGACCCATTTACGCGGGGTGTCGTATGAGCCGCCCGGTTCCTGGATGATTTGGGACTGGCTCACCGGAACCGGCATGCACCAGGTAGAGCTCAATTGGCATTTGGGCTGCCGGCCGATTCCCGTGGATGGGGGCTATCGCTTGGAAGGGTGTGATCCCAGTCTCCTGCTCACCGTTGAAGGCGGCAGGAGTACCCTCTGTGAGGGCAGTGTGCAACCGGTGGGCGGATGGGCCTCGAAACGGTATGGGTCAAAGCATCCGATCACGACACTACGGGTCGAATACACCGGTTCGGTCCCACATGAATTCATGACTCGTCTGCGCTTCGTGTAGGAGTCTGTCCGAGCCATGCCATTGTGCTGCGGCAAATGAACTGCTGGCATCTGCGTCGTTCTCGGCCCAAAACAATCCTCAACGTATTCCAGTGAATGCGCCTCCGGTTTTTTCGCGCCTGCAGCCTCGCAACGAAGGACGACTCAGAGGGACTCCTAGTATCCCTTCGAGCACTTTATTCAGAGGCGAGCAGCCTTTCCAGGTGTGCCACGATGCGCTCTGCTGTCTTGCCGTCCCATTTCGGCGGAATCGCGCCCTTTTTCCATTGACCGGCCATCAAGCGTGCCAGCGCGGGGGGCAGTTTCCTCGGATCGGTTCCGATCAACTCGTTGGTCCCGATCGTAACGGTCTCCGGTCGTTCGGTGTTATCGCGCAGGGTCAGACAGGGCACTCCGAGCACGGTCGTTTCTTCAGTGATGCCGCCTGAATCGGTAATCACTCCGCGGGCGTGTTTCACGAGATAGTTGAATTCGAGGTAGCCCAGCGGATCGACATAGTGCATGGAAGGAAGCGTCTTGCCGGCTTCGCGCAAATTCTTGGCGGTACGCGGGTGCACCGGAAAGACCACCGGCAACCCGTGGGTGCCGTCTGCAATCGCCTTCAGCAGTCCGAGCAATTGCTGCTCGCCATCCACATTCGCAGGACGGTGCAGGGTCACAACGAAGTAGCGGTTCGGTTCCAGCGCGAGGGAACTCCAACAGGCCGGCGGACGCAAACGCGGGAGTTGCTTCAATAACGTGTCGATCATGGTGTTGCCGACGAAGAAGATCCGGTCATCCGTCACACCGGCCCGGCGCAGATTCTCGTTGGCGGTGTCGCTGGTGGTGAAGAACCAATTGGTAATGGAATCCGTCACGACTCGGTTGATCTCTTCCGGCATGGTCCAATCGTTCGAGCGGATGCCCCCTTCCACATGGGCCACGGGAATACCCATCTTGCGGGCCACGATCGAACAGGCCATGGTTGAGGTGACGTCCCCGACGACCAGGCAGAGGTCGCTCTTCTCTTTCGTCAGCACCCGCTCGTAGTTCACCATAATACCGGCCGTTTGCTCGGCCTGCGTCCCCGACCCCACCTCCAGGTTGATGTCCGGATCCGGTATGCCGAGCTCTTCGAAAAAACTTCCCGACATGGCTCGATCATAGTGCTGCCCCGTATGGATGAGCCGGAAGCGCAGCGCGCGGCCTTTCGTGCGAGCGACATTCAAGGCGTCGATGATCGGCGCGATTTTCATGAAATTCGGCCGAGCGCCGGCGATGAGATCGATACGTTTCATAAGCCTAATCCTGTCTGGGTTTGTGCACTCCGCGATTCCGCCCTCGCCGTCGAGGCAAGGCGATGAGGTTCAATGTTCACATGCTCAAGAGACGGTGAGTTGAAAGACGCCCGCTTCCGATGCACGGTCCCGGCTGATCCGAGAAGCACGTGGTGAAAAAGACGGAATACGATGGCGAGGATCGCCTCATCATGTACATAGCGGAGCCGGACCCGTCAGTCAACAAAAACGGCTCTGTTCACGAGTGGGCGGGAATTGACAACGAGGTGCGGTCCTGCGAGTCGAACCGTTCTCCGGCTGAACGCTCAGGCGGGGGAAATGGCATGCGCAGCGAATCATCCCGGAGGAGGCTTGCTCTGCGTGGAAAGGATACAGACGTGCTCGCCTACTCTTTTTCGACCAGGCGCCATCCCTGTTTCTGTACACAGCGCTCGGTGGCCTGGATGATGAGCAACTGAATACCCTGTTGCAGTTTGGGATCGCGCAAAGTGTCGGCTTGACACTTGTTGTAATCCTGAGTGAATTGATCCTTCGGGCGGTTCGGATGCACCCATTCGCTGGTACTGCACCCAGCTGACAGGGAGAGGACTACGAGGGAGAGCGTCAGGCGCATGCAACGAGTCATGGGTGCCTCACAAGTGAGCGTGCCACAAGAGAATGAGATGGACGACGGGAAGATAAACCGTGGTTACGGTGCGCGTCAAGCTGGGGTGCCGGCAACTGAGCGCCCTAGGGCAGCGGCACAGAAAACGTGACCTCGGTTCCGCGCTCGTTGTAGGTCAAGTCGGGAAAGAAAGCCTTGGCGAGAAATACGCCGCGCCCGTTTGCGTCGCGACTGTCGCAGGGTTGATCCGATCGCGTCAGGAAGCGGTTCCAGGTGAAGCCGTTTCCTTCATCCGTGATGGCATACCGCATGCGACGGTGGAACTTGTCATACAGCGCCCGGACGATGACGCGACGCTGGGCAAAGCGCGGGTTGCGGCGCCGTTCAGCGATCAGGGCATCAAACCGGTCGGTACTCAAGGCTTCATGTTTTTCTCGATAGTAGATTTCCAGGCTGCCATGTTCCACCGCATTGACAATCAGCTCGATCAAGGTTGTGCGAAGGTGCAGCCGTTGGGTTTCGGGAAGCCCCATCGCCGTGCTCTCAATCAGCCAGGTTACGCAGGATTCAACGTCGCCAGGATCGGTTCCGATAACCAGGCGATACTCCAACTGCTCGATGCCCGGGACATCGTCGATGGTCTGAGGGATTCTCCGGAGCGCCCGATCCAGGGCCATGCCGAGCTCCCCTGCCTGGGTCGGTTTGTACAGGCAATCTCCCGCGCCGGCTCGAACGGCTTCCAGGACAGCCTGTTCATTCCCCGCCTCGATGGTCGCGATGACCGCCGTCCGTGCGCTGCGTTTGATCGCTTCACGGATCAGTTTGAACCCGTTCGGCTCGGGGAGAAACAGGTCGGTCATGAGCACATCCGGCGATGCCATGTCCATCATGGCCAAGGCCACATGCGGATCAGGGGCTGTCATGATCGAGAGACCGCGAGTCTTTGCCTGTTCCATGACCATGGCCAGCGTGCCGGCACAGGGCTCCACGACGAACAGCGTTCGGGATGCGGCGGGACGTGTCATGACGGAAATCCCTTCTCGATGATCACCCGCAGGGCGGCCGTTAATCGTTGAACCTCGGCATGGACCCGCTCTCCGACCGCTGCGATCTCGTTTAGGGCCGCCTGTCGGGCTGATTCTTCAAGCTGTGCCGCGGCGGCCACGGTCGGGCGAGCGCAGAACTCCATGGCTGAGCCCTTCAATTTGTGCGCTTCCTTGGCCAGCGCCGGAAGATTTTTGTCGGCGAGGGCGGTCTGAATTGCAGCGAGTGCTGCGGGCGAACGTTCGAGGAACATCTCGGCCAGGGTCAGAAATAAGTCCTGATCGCCGCCGAACCGTTCCATGGCGGCCGTCAGGTCCATGACGGGTTGAGCGTTCATTATGACTTCTCCTTCGCCGGAGCCGATCTGTCCAGCACTTCGACGCCGAGGAGCGCCACATCGTCGGGAAACATGTCGCCCCCCAGCCATTGTCGAGCCGTGGTCATGGTATCTCCGATGCTGTACGCCAACGTATGCGTGCGGTGGCTTTCCAGTGTGGCCTGCAAACGATCCCTGCCCCACAGCTCCCCGCTCGGCGACGGGGCTTCATAGATACCATCACTCAGGAGATACAGACGATCCTGAGGCTGCAAGTGCGCGGTCGCACTGTCGAAGATGAGCGTCGGGTCGAACCCGAGCGGGAGGCTCGCCGAAGATAACCATTGCGAAGCCCCTTGGAGGGAATGGAGAAATGCGCCGCAGTGCCCTGCTGCTGCATACGATAAGGTCCGCGACGGAAGATGCAGACGCCCGACCCACAGGGTGAAGTATTCCCCGTCCTGGGTCAGCGGAAACCGACGGTTCGCTTCCGTGATGATGGCCCCCGGCTCGAAACTTCCGACGGCTTTCGCGAGGTTGTCTTCCCGCAAGAAACTCATCAGTGCGACGGCGCGCAAGGCTGCGGCCACCCCGTGGCCCGACGCATCGAGAATATAGAGACCGAGCGTTTCGGTACCCCAGGCGCTGACCTGAAACAAGTCGCCACCCAAGGCGAGGGACGGTTGGTAGGCCCACTGCACGCTGACTCCCGGGGTCGGCATGCTGGGGGGAGGAAGCTGCGCACGCACGAAGTCCGCAGCCGATTGCAGCTCGCTTTCCAGTTCGGCTTGCTTCGCGGACAGCAGCCGATGCGAACGATCGAGATCGTCGCGCGTGCGTTCGATTTCGCGAACCAACGCACTGGATCGAAGGCTGGCCTGTACCCGTGCCAGAACTTCCTGCTTGCTCGCTGCTTTGCTGAGAAAATCGTCGGCGCCACGCGAGAGCCCCTCCGCAATTTGTTCGGGCTGGTCGTGAGCGGTCATGAGCACGACTTGGCTGGACCGTAACTCCCTATCCGCGCGGATCGCCTCGCAGACGCTGGGACCGTCCAGACCCGGCATCATCCAATCGAGAATCACCAGATCCGGACGCTGTGCGCGGATAGCGGCCAAGCCGGCGACTCCATCGCCGGCTTCGATGACACGGTAGCCCAACCGTTTCAGCCGCCCGGCCATGCTGATACGGGTGATCTCATCGTCGTCGACGAGGAGGATGACCGGCATAGGCCTGGCGACCTTACCGGCAAGAGGTTCATCCACGATGCGATGCGCTGACTCAGCCACGTCTGCTGCTCCTGATACCGGTGTTATCCGGCCGTCGGAAGACGGCTCTCTGCAAGGGCATCCTGTTCCGAAGCATAGACCGGCAGGATCTGGTGGAGATTTGCCAGGGTGATGATTTCTTTGACATAGCTCTGGGGGTTCAGCAGGCTGACCATGCCTTGCGTGGCTGGAAAGCTCTGGGCCAACAGCGCCAATATGCCGATAGCCGAACTGTCCAGAAAGCGAACGCCTTGCATGTTCAAAATCAAATGCCGACAGCCGGCTCGCTTACTCCGCTCCACCGCAGCTTTGAACGTGGTGCGATTGGCGTAGCTGAGTTCTCCCATCAGATCGAGAATAATGGACTGTCCGATACGGCGTTCGGTGACCTGCATACACGGCTCCTCTCCCAGTCTCAGTCCCGATCTTAGGCGCTTTTCTTGGCCAGGCTCGACACGCCGGCATCGATCATCGGGATCGTCTTGTGCAAATTCGCCAGTTCGATGATCTGACGAACCGTCGGCTGAGGATAGGCCAGAGAGAACTTGCGTTTTTCGGCGTCCAATTGCCGATGGCTGATCATCAACAACCCCAATGCCGCACTGTCGAGAAACGTGACCTGGGACAGGTCGATCACGACTTCCTCCACTTGATCGGTGCAGATACTCTTCAACACCTCTTGAAACGGTTTGCGTTGCGTGTAGGTGAAGTTCCCTTCGAGTTTCAGAGTCGCTTTCTTGTTATTCATTTCCTGGGTAATTTTCATCATGGCTCCTCTCTGTGCAAAGGTGAACGATCAGACACGGGTGACATGGTTCAAGATGGTCGATGCAATATCGTTGAGCGGCCGGACGATCTCGGCGGCGCCGAGCTTAATGGCTTCTTTCGGCATCCCGAACACTACACAAGAGGCCTCGTCTTGGGCGATGGTATAGGCGCCGGCTTCCTTCATTCGCAGCAGACCCTTGGCGCCGTCCCCGCCCATTCCGGTCAGGATCACACCCACCGCGTTGCCGCCGGCATATTGCGCGACGGAGTCGAACATGACGTCGACCGACGGGCGATGGCGATTGATGGGTTCGTTTTGGTTGATGCGCACCGAATAGCGCGCGCCGCTGCGGACCAACGTCATGTGGTAATTGCCGGGAGCAATCAGCGCATGCCCGGGCAGGACGCTGTCTCCGTCCTCGGCTTCCTTCACGGAGATGCGGCACAACTCATTCATGCGATCGGCCCAGGTTTTGGTGAACCGCTCCGGCATATGCTGCGTGATCAGGACCGGAGGGGTATTGGGCGGCAGGACTTGCAGCACCTCCTTGACCGCTTCGGTGCCTCCGGTCGAAGAGCCGATGGCGATGATCATGTCGGTAGTCTTGATCATGGCCGAACTCAAGACTGCCGGCCGAGCGCTGTCCTGGCTGGATGCCGGGGAGCCTCTTCGAATACAGGCCGTGGCAGCGCCTTTGACTTTTGCGATCAGATCGTCCGCGAGATTGTCCATCCCTTCACGGAGATCAATCTTGGGTTTGGTGATGAAGTCGACGGCGCCCAGTTCCAATGCCCGCAGTGTGGTCTGGCAGCCGGCTTCCGTCAGCGAGCTCACCATAATCACAGGCATGGGGCGCCCGCGCATGAGTTTTTCGAGAAACGTGAGCCCGTCCATCTTCGGCATTTCCACGTCCAGCGTGAGCACGTCGGGGTTGAGCATCTTGATTTTTTCTCTGGCCACATAGGGATCCGGCGCGCTGCCGATCACTTCGATGGCAGGATCTTTCGAAAGCAGTTCGGCCAGCACCTGCCGCATCAGCGCTGAATCATCGATCGTCAGAACCCGGATCTTAGCCATGGCGAGGAATCTCCTGCTTGTGTGGGGAGGGCCTGCCGCCTGCCGCCACCATTCGTCTGATGTCAGAAGAGCGTGACATTGTTCTCTTGTGCAACCGGTTCGACTTCGATCCGATGCTGGTATTCGGTTTCCCGATCGACAATCGTCTGATTCTTCACTCGCTCAAGTTTTTTCATCAGCACACGGCCTGAATCGGTAAAGTAGTAGACCTTTCTCGGGAACACGTCGCCCAGATCGCTCTTCGTGAGCGCGTAGCCTTCGGTTTTGAGGTACTGGAGGACCCATTCTGTATTCCGAGCCCCGACATCGATACTGCCGTCATAAATTCTGCCGGCGCCGAACAACTTCACCTCCAGCCGGTGCTTCATTCCACCGCGCTTGAGGATCTCGTTGATCAATTGCTCCATTGCGAAGGAACCGTACCGTGTGGATTCCCCTCCCCACGCATCGCCTGACTGGTGTTCCTTCGGCGCCGGCAACATGAAATGATTCATGCCCCCGACTCCTGCGATCGGGTCTCGGATACAGGCCGAGATGCAGGAACCGAGCACGGTATAGACGACCATGGGTTCCCGACTCACGAAAAACTCGCCCGGGAGGATGCAGGCGACCTCAGTCGGGAACCGGCTATCGTTCATCCGTCGGATGTGGGAGAAGGTGTCGGTGTCGATACGAGCCATCCGGGTCAGGCTTCCTTCCAGTAAACGGTCGGGGCGATGGTCTTGAACGGGTGGGACACCCATTGGAGACTTTCCGAATGGCCGATGAGGAGGTACCCGCCGGGTTTGAGATGGTGATAGAACTTGTTGACCAGCCGTTCCTGCGTCGGACGATCGAAATAAATCATCACATTCCGGCAGAAGATCAGATCCAAAGGCGCCTTAATGGGAAAATGATCGTCCATCAAGTTCATACGGCGAAACTTGATGATGGCGGAGAGGTGCGGCTTCACCTTGACGAGCCCGGCGCTGTCCCCGTGTCCCTGGAGGAAATGGCGTTTCACGATGTCGGCCGGCACCTCCCGCACACGCTCCTCGGCGTACAGTCCATTGGCGGCATGGGCCAGCACGCGGGTGGAGATGTCCGAGGCGAGGATCTGAAAGTTCCACAAGGCCGGATTCTTGACGGCCTCGTGCAACGTTATGGCGATGGTGTAGGGCTCCTCGCCGGTCGAGCAGGCAGAAGACCAGATGCGAATGCGCTTGTCCTGTTCCAGCGTGGGCAGGATGCGCTCGCGAAGAAAATCGAAATGTTTGGGTTCCCGGAAAAAGTCGGTCTTGTTCGTGGAGAGCAAATCCAGCATCCGCGTGAATTCTTCCCCGCTCTGATCCTGAGTCACGTACTCGTAGTAGGAGGAAAAATCCTCCATCTGGAGATCGCGCAAACGTTTGGTGAGACGGGACACCACTAAGGATTGCTTGCTGTCTCCCAGTGAGATGCCGCTTTCGTCGTACAGCAGGGAGCGGATTCGCTCGTATTCCTGCTTCGTAATGGAGTATTCCATCGTGCTAGCTCGGGTACCAGACGAACAGCATTAAATAGACGAGATAGGCCGTGATCATTGTGCCGCTGAACGTCCAGACCAGCGCGTTGCCCATCCGACGGTGGGTGGTCATGCCGGCCACCATGGCTCCGACGCTTCCATATCGAAGGCGATGCAGGCCCATGTAGAGGTTGTAGGCGCCCAACCCGATGGTCGTGACGGCAAACAGCATGTGTGTGACAAACACCGGCACATAGACGGTCCAATAGGCGCTGTCGGGGCCTTTGAACGATTCGCGTCCGCAGATCACCTGTTTGAGGACGTAGGCCACCAACCAGAGACCCACGATCGTGCACCCGACGATCATGCGATGCGAATGGTGCGAGACATCGTGCGACTTGGCGGCCCGCACGCCGGCCAGCACAACCAAATAGGCGACCGTCAGGCTGGAGAGGACGAGGTACCAGAGGATTGTTTTAAGGTCCATGATCCGTCCCTGGGCTAGAAGGTGGAATCAACCGGAACTATCCCTGCTGATCCAGTACGAACATACCCGCACCAGCATATATCGGTCGTTGGGAGTTGTTTCTTGAGGGGTTCCGAGCTGGAGGAAAGAAGGAGCAGCGTAGGCCCGAGCAAGTGAGGATCGTCGCGGGAGTGGGCAAAATATGCCCACTCCCGCGGCGAGGAACCTAGAATTCTTCGAAATCGTCGTCCTTCTTTCGACGGTCGTGACCGTTTCCGGCGGCAACCCCGGCAGGCACCTTGGCATCCCCGGGTTTGGACGAGAATCCCGGTTTTTTCAGCGGCGGTTTCGTGGCGGTGGGACCCGCTTTGACCGCGGTCTTTTCGGTTGAGGGCCGGGGATTCGCCTCCCGATGACCTCCGTTCGTCTCGACCTTGAACACTTCAACCTGACGCATGAGTTCCTGGGCCTGATCTTTCATCGACTGACTGGCCGAGGTGGTTTCCTCCACCAACGCCGCGTTCTGCTGGGTCGTTTCGTCCATCTGCATGATGGCCTTGTTGACCTGGTCGATGCCCTGGGCCTGTTCCTGGGATGCAGCCGTGATTTCGGCGATGATATCCGTCACACGTTTGACCGAGCTGACAATCTCTTCCAGCGTTTTGCCGGATTGATTGACCAGCTCGCTGCCGTCGTTCACACGTTGGATCGATTCGTTGATCAATCCCTTGATCTCCTTGGCGGCCGTAGCCGACCGTTGCGCGAGGTTGCGCACTTCGGCGGCGACAACTGCGAACCCGCGACCATGTTCTCCTGCCCGGGCCGCCTCCACCGCGGCATTCAAGGCCAGCAAATTGGTCTGGAAGGCGATTTCGTCGATCACGGTGATGATGTCCGCGATCTTCTTGCTGCTTTTATTGATCTCGCCCATGGCTCCCACTGCGCGGACCGTCACGGCCCCGCCCTTGTCGGCGATGTCGCGCGCCGCGATCGCCAACTGATTGGCCTGTTTCGCGTTGTCCGCGTTCTGCTTCACGGTCGAGGTCATCTCTTCCATGGAGGCCGAGGTCTCTTCCAACGCGCTGGCCTGCTCCGAAGTACGTTGCGACAGATCTTCGTTCCCCTTGGTGATCTGTTCGGCTCCCGCTGTCACGCTTTCCGCTCCATCCCGGACGGTCGAAATGGCGGCGCTCAACGTGCTCATGGCGCCGTTCAGGCTGCTCTTCATCTGCTCGAACTCGCCCTGATAATGACCAGTCATGGTCTTGGTGAGATCATTGGCCGCCATTGCGGTGAGCACCATTTGTGCTTCGTGCAAGGGTGTGACGACCGCATCGAGCATCTTGTTGACGCCTTCCGAGAGCGTCTTGAAGAAGCCTTCGAATTCTTCGGCATTGATCCGTTCAGAAAGTTGTCCGGCCGCCGCCGCGCCGATGAGTTTATCGATTTCGATCTGCGCCTTTTTCTGTGCGCTGACATCCGCCCATTCCACGACGTTGCCGAGATAGTCGCCCTTTTCGCTCATGATCGCCGCGACCGCCAGGTCGAGCGTGAGCGGCCCGATCTTGATTTCTGTCCGATAGGGCAGGTTCTGTGGGTTATCGAGCAATCGGCGTTGCTGCGCCGGATTTTTGTGATATTGGTCGATATTCGATCCGACCACTTTGGCTACGGAGAAGCCCGGCATGACTTTTTGGATATCGGATTCCAACCGGCGCAAGGTGGTGACAGATTGGTTGTTCGCATATACGATGGTATAGCTGCGGTCGCACACGAGGACGTTTGATCGCGCATTGTCGAGAGACGCCTTGAGCCGGGACATTTCAGTCTCGAGTCTGCGTTTTTCGGTGACATCGGCCCACTCCAATGCATTCCCCATGTACTCACCGGTAGGACTCATGATGGCTGTCACGAGAAGACTGAGGGTTAACGGTCCGATTTGAATATCCGCCCGGTGTGGCATATTGGCCGGGTTCGATAGAATCCGGCGTTGCTTACTGGGATCGACGTGGAAGTCGTCGATGCAGACGCCGACGATCGAAGAGGCGTTGAATTTCGGCAGCACTTTCTTGATTTCTGCTTCCAGCGAAACGAGGGTCTTTTTGGCCGTCGAGTTGGCATAGGTGATGACCAGATTGCGATCGCAGAGCAGAATGTTGTTCTGCGACTGATCGAGGGCCCCAAGGTAGAATCCCAGCATGTCTGCTCCAGCGGAAGCATCCTTCTTCTCTTTTGCCTTACTCATTGTCTTCGCTCCTTGTGTGGATTGTGCGCGCTCCGCTCCGGCGAGCATGATAGTCTTGATAGCCTCGTAGGCCTCGGTCCAGGCTTGTTTAACCTGGGGAGTCCATGCCGATCCGGCAAATTCGCCGAGGACCGCCAGGAGATTTTCCCCGACCGCATCGTAGTGGGCCGGCTTCGCGCCGTATCCTACGTGCCTGGCTCCCATATCCTGTAAGACGGGGGTGAGTTTGTCGGGGCGACGGAGGTTCTGAATCACCAGGACCAAGGATGCCAACAGCTTCTTTTTCTGCTCCTTGATCGAGGTCTTCTTGAACAGAGGTTTGACCGACGGGTACTTCTTAAATAACCGCTCGTAAAACCTCGTCACCAATGCGTCGCCCTTGGGGGCCACCAGCTTAAAGCTGGACTCCAGCAATTCAACATCCAATCCCATGTCCGATCTCCTTAACAGTGAGTAGTTAGGCTGCGGCTTTCTCGGCTTCGTGCATGTCTCCATCGGTCAATAGCTTGTCCATATCCAGCAAGGCCACCAACTTGTCCCCAGCCTTACCGATGCCGTTCAAGAAGCTGACGTCCACCTGCGCTCCGAACTGCGGAGCGGGCTGGATGTCCTTCTTGTCGATATCCAAGACGTCCGACACTGCATCCACCACGAGACCCATGATTTTCTCTTTCACGACGACCACGACGATCACCGTGAACATGGTGTACTCAATCGTCGGCATGCCGAACTTCGTCCGGAGTTCCACGATCGGAACGATGGTGCCGCGCAAATTCAGGACCCCCTTAATGTGGGCGGGCGTATTGGGAATGCGCGTCACCGCCGTATAGCCTTTGATTTCCTGAACCCGGAGAATGTCGACCCCGTACAATTCATCTCCCAGCTGGAAGGTCAGGAATTGACTGCCGTCCGTCGTACTCCCGATTTGCTGATTCGAATCTTTGCTCGTCAACTCCTGTGTCGCCATCGTACCCTCCTACCCCTGTTCGTAAAATCGTGGACGTCGATCCTGTCCATCACATGTGTATTATGCTGCCTTCGCCGTGCCCTGGCGCGCGATGTTGAGTAATCCGCGCACATCGAGAATAAACCCGACCGTACCGTCCCCTAGAATGGTCGCACCGGCCACTCCTTCAATTTTCCTGAAATTCTGCTCCATACTCTTGATCACGACCTGCTGTTGACCGAGAATTTCATCGACCATGACGGCCACGCGCTCGCCTTCGGTTTCCAGAATCAACAGAATGGCCTTCGTAGGATCTGAGAGTTCTGGTTCCAGCTGAAACACGTCGTACAGGCGCATGAGGGGAAGATAGGTGCCGCGAACATTCACCAACTCCCCTTTCCCGACGATGGTTTTGAGCATCTCGCGTTTAGGTTGAATCGATTCCAGGATCGAGAGGAGTGGAACAATGTAGGTGTCCTGACCGACCCGGACGGTCATGCCTTCGATGATCGCAAGTGTGAGTGGCAGCTTGAGTGTGAATGTGGTGCCTTTGCCGGTGACGGTTTTGATGCTGACCGTGCCGCCTAACCCTTCGATGTTGCGTTTCACGACATCCATGCCGACACCGCGGCCGGACACATCCGTGACTTTTTCAGCGGTGGAGAACCCGGGTTTGAAGATGAGCATCCAGATTTGCTCGTCCGACAGTTTGTCGGATTCCGCAATCAATCCCTGCTTGACGCCCTTGGCAAGAATCTTTTCCCGATTCAGACCGCGCCCGTCGTCCTCTACGGTGATGCATATGCTGCCGCCTTCATGAAAGGCGTTGAGGCGGATGATGCCCTGTTCCGGCTTTCCCGCGGCCAGGCGTTCATCCGGCGGCTCCAGGCCATGGTCTGCAGAGTTGCGGACGAGGTGAGTCAGCGGGTCGCCGATCGATTCGATGACCGTTTTGTCGAGTTCGGTCTCTTCTCCGGAGAGGATCAGTTGAATTTTCTTTCCAGCTTTGCCGGACAAGTCGCGCACCAGACGCGGGAACCGGCTGAACGCATTCCCGATCGGGACCATGCGAATCCCCATGACGCGCTCTTGGATTTCCCGCGTATTGCGTTCCAATTGTGCGACGCGTTCGAGCAGAACCGGGAGCTGACTCATTTCAAAACGAGACCCCAGATCGCTCAACATGGATTGGGTGATCACCAGCTCCCCGACCAGGTTGATGAGACGATCAATCTTGACGGTATCGACCCTGATCGACGGGGTTTCAGCCTTCTTGGTCGGTGCGGCGATTTCGGATTGCTTCTTGAGCGCCTCGGTGATCTGCTCCGGCGTCGCCACTTTCTGTTCGACCAGAATCTCACCGACCTTCTTCTGCTGGGATAAGGCCTGATTCAACTGAGACTGTGAGACCACTCCGGTTTCGACGAGGATTTCGCCCAACGGCTTCGTCCCTTCGGACGCAACGGCGCTTGTGTGTGTTTCAACTGGGTTGTCCACGATCGTCAGGGTGCTGTCCTCACGAACGAAGTCGAAGACGGCTTCGATGACCGTGAGGTCCTTGGCGGTATCCAGATTCAGCGTCCAGCCGAGATAACATAGCTCGGGATTCAGCTCAGCCAGTGCCGGCAAGCGGCCGGCATCCAGGGTGAGGCGCGTCACAGTGCCAAGCCCCCCTAGTTCTTTGATGAACTGCACAGGATCCAGGCCCCGTTGAAACAGGTACTCCGGCGGCATCCAAGTAATGGTGTAGCGGTGCATGTCCGGAGCCTGTGCGTGGAGAGAAGCTGTCGACCCGGTGCGTTGTTGTCCGGTAGCTGTTCCGCCCTGGCACGCATCCAGTCTGGCTCCAAGGGCCTCGACCTGGGCTTCGTCGGGAGAGGCTCCGGTGCGGGCGCAATCGATCAAGGTCTTGAGGCAATCCAGCGACTGAAGAAGCAGGTCCGTGATGTCGACCGTCACGACCATTTGACTGCTGCGCAACTGATCCAGGACCGATTCCATCTTGTGCGTGAACTGAGAGACGGCGCTGAATCCGAACATGCCGCTGTTGCCCTTGATGGAATGGGCTCCGCGGAAAATGCGGTTCAGCAAGTCGATATCACCCGGCCGCTGTTCGAGCTGGAGCAATCCCTCCTCGATGGTCGTCAGGTGTTCCTGGGACTCTTCGAAAAAAGCGTCTTTGAAATGTGAGAGATCAGTGCTCATGTGATGGGCCTCGTCATCGGTCAATCGTCGTTCGTCAATCGAGATGAAAGAGTCACACCCACCTGGTCGCTACCACGTTCCGGTTGCGGATGACGTGTGACCATTGACGGGTGACGAGATTCAGCCCGGCAGCACCTTCTTAATGACGGCCATCATCTGCTCAGGATTGAACGGCTTCACGATCCATCCGGTGGCTCCGGCGGCCTGTCCCGCCTTTTTCTTGTCGTCGGAAGCCTCGGTCGTCAGCATCAAAATCGGCGTAAATTTGAGGGCCGGCATCTTTCTGATTTCCTTGATCAGGGTGATGCCGTCCATTTCGGGCATGTTCAGGTCAGTGACGACAAGATCAGGTTTTGCCCCGCCGTTCACTTTGCCGACCGCCTCTTTGCCGTTGCCGGCTTCCACGACCTGATAACCGGCGCTGGTCAGGGTGAAAGCCACCATCTGTCGCATCGTGGGAGAATCGTCGACAACCAACACTGTTTTCGCCATGGCGCACTCCTTAATTCTTCTGATGAACCGAGGTTACTTAAAACAACGTGACATTGGCGTCTTCAGACGAGGCGTTGCCGTGCGCCGATGGGGACACATGCCCGTTCGCGGCCTTGTTGAAAACAGCGCGTTCTGCTTCCATGGTGTAGCTGCGGTCGAGCTTCGTCAGAAAGTCCATCTTGGCCGCCACCTGCTCCTGTGAACAGCCGTGAATCAAGGCATCCATCACGGCGCGAACCTCGGTAAGCGGTTCGATGACATGTTCCAGCTTCTGTCTCGTGATGTCCTGAAACTGAAGCGCCATAATGATTTGACCGACGTCGCGCGCCAGTTCAGCCGCATGGGATTTCGAATTCAGAACAGCCGATTTGAGCGTATGGTTCCGTTCGGCTAGGTCACGCGTCATCTTGTCGAGGCGATGTTTAATCGACAGGGTTTTGCTCAGATCGACGGAGGCCAAGCTTTCGACTGTGCCCATCGCCGACGCGGTGCTCTTCTGAACCGCCATGACGAGGCTGTTAATGCTGCTGGCAGCTTGTCCTGAACGGTTCGCCAGTTTAGTCACTTCATCGGCTACCACGGCAAACCCGCGGCCATGCTCCCCGGCACGGGCGGCTTCGATCGCGGCATTGAGCGCCAGCAACCGGGTCTGGTCTGCAATGAATTCAATTTCACCGATCATGCCGGTGATCGCTTTGGTGCTCCGCTCGACTTCATCCATAATGGTCGCCACCTGCAGCGCCATTTCCGACGACTTCATGACGTCACCGACGAAGCCTTCGAGCATGGTGTCGGTCGTTTTCAAGACCGTATCGAGACTCATCTCGCCGTCTCCGAAGTGGTGGCTCGACTCCTTGGCTTGTAATGTCGCGCGTGAGGCGATCATCCTGAACCGCTGCCCCAGATCGGTGGCCGCCTGCTCCGTCTGGCTGATCACCGTTTTCATTTGAGCGTTTAAGACGGCAACCAGGGGAATTGCGGACTGTCCCAGTTGCTCCCAAGCAGCGGTACGCTCAGCCTGCTTCTTCAGCATGGCATCATGTGCGGCCTGCAGACCCTGTTTAGCTGAGGTTGTTTGGCGTTGAAACCAACTCCAGGACACGCAGATACCGATAAGGAACGCCCCGAGGGATATTGACAAGTATGAAATCATCGGCGGTTTTTCCCGTACGTGTTGACGAAGTGGGACAATTGTTACGCGCCCAATTCGGCCATGCGCGCTCGCATGGGGTCGGTCAAGCCCGTCAACATGAGGCGTTCCGATCGCCGGACGGCGATAAGCAGTTGAATCGCTGAGGCATCCAGTTTGTCTACTTCGGAGAGGTCCAGTTCGACCTGAGGATGGGCGGTGACCGCCTGTTTGATTTCTTCATACAAGGCACCGACTTCAAATATTGTTACATCACCAGCCGGCTTGAGTCTCATGAACGCCTTCCTTGCAAGAGGTGAACTCCGCCTCACGCACGTATCGGTCAGCGTCGGAGAATTCTTAACACCTAAGGGTGTTGCCGTAGAAACCGCGGAGACTGGTCGCTCTCCACGGATGTCGGAGGTGTCGACCGCCTTCAGAGCGGTTGAGCCGGAGGGGCATTTCCAGGCAACATGGAATCGAGAGTTTCCTCGGTCAGGCCCTTCTCCAGAATAATGATTTCAACCCGACGGTTTTTCGTCCGGCCTTCAGGCGTATCGTTGGTTGCGATGGGTTTGGAGTCGGCGAATCCGGTGGCGGAGAGGTGTGAAATCGGCACTTCGTAGAGTTCGGAAAAAATTCTGACGACCATGACGGCACGGACGGCCGACAGTTCCCAGTTCGATGGGAATTGCGCGGTCCTGATCGGCACATTGTCGGTATGACCGAGAATACGGACATGTCGATCCATCTCGATCAGAATCTGAGCCAGGGATTTCAGAAACGGCAGGGCCTCAGGGCGTACCCGTGCTTCTCCGCTCGCAAAAAGAATCGATTCGGGCAGGGAAATCATGATGGTCCCGTTGCCGGTTTCGATAATTTTGATATCGGGCATCTCCAGCGCGAGCGACGGATGAATCCTTTTCATGATTTCTTTCATCCGCCGGATGACCGGTTCGTTGGCGCTGGACATGTCGGGATTGATCATCTTCGGCTTGGCGTCACCGACGGCGAAGGGCAAGCGGCTGGACGGCGTACTGTTCACCGGATTCAATGCCGCTTTGATCGAATCGCTCACCGTTCGGTACTTGCCCTCGTTGACGGACGACACCGAATACATCACGACGAAAAAGGCGAACAGCAGCGTGATGAAGTCCGCATAGGACACCAGCCAGCGTTCGTGGTTTTCGTGCTCTTCGTGTTTCTTCTTTGCCATCGAATGCCCGTGAATCGTCCCACATGAAACGTGAAGTATCAGAGCTAGGCTACGAGATGAGTTTCCGCCCGACGAGCGACGTTATTTCTTGTCTTCTTTGGTCCGCTCATGCGGAGGCAGGAAACTTTCGAGTTTTTCCTGTAAGAGCCTGGGGTTTTCGCCCTGGGCCAGACCGACGAGCCCCATAATCACCATGGTCCTCAACCCGGCTTCTTCCTTTAGTTTAAATTTCATCTTGTTCCCGATCGGCAGGAAAAACAGGTTCGCTGCGCCGACGCCATAGACGGTTGCCACGAAGGCGACGGCGATACCGCCGCCGAGTTTTGAGGGGTCGGCGAGGTTTTCCATCACATGGATCAACCCGAGCACGGCGCCCAGAATCCCGACGGTGGGCGCATATCCGCCGGCGGCTTCCCAGACCTTGGCCGCATGGACCCCTTCCTCTTCATGGTGTTCGACCTCGATTTCCAGGATTTCCTGGAGCAATTTCGGATCGGTTCCATCGACGATGAGTTGGATGCCTTTTTTGAAAAATGGATCGTGCAGGTCCTTCAATTTCCCTTCCAATGCGAGCAACCCCTGCTTCCGTGAGACGTTGGCCAGGTCGAGGATCTGCGTAATCGTGCCTTTCACGTCGTGAGGAGGATTGGTCAGCGCCAGCGAGACCATACTGATGGATTTCAGGACGACGGAGAGCGGGTTTTGAACGCAACAGGCTCCGATCGTTCCTCCCATGACGATGATAAATGCCGTCAGTTGGAGGACTGATCCGACATGGCCGCCTTCGAGCGCTTGACCACCCAGGATGGACCCGATCGCGATGACGACACCTAAGATGGTTGCAATATCCACTGGTCGATTACCTCACCACCGCTTCCGGAGGCAGCGCATCGCTGTACCCAGAATGGTGGGCTTGTGTCGTTCAGAAACTCTCTGATAGCGTGCGGTCAATTCACAATTGTCTTGCATGGAGGTGCTCTTGTGGGTCCTGCCGATAGCTTGATGCTCGATGCCAAACAAGCCATTCTCGATGAGCAACATCGGAAGTTTCAGGTCCTGCAGCAGGAAGGACGTTGGCCGGAAGCCATGCAACAGTTTCATGTCACTCTACGTTGCGCCTCGGATGTGTTGACGGAGTCGTTGCAGTTGCTTGAGAGGGTCCTTGACGCCCGAAGCCGTCGCGGACCCTCCCAACCACCCTCTTCCGACCCCCAGAGTTCCTAACGCACCCCTGGATGATCGCAACGCTTCTGCAGCACCTCTCTCCCGGTCAGGCAGCTTCTTACGCTGCTTCCCGGGCTAGGAGCAGCCGGCTCAGATCCACCAGAATAAGGAGGCGGTCATCGATCCGCCCGACTCCCTGGGTGAATTCAGCACCGGCCATCGTGCCGACCGAAGGCGGCGGCTCAATGGCGCTTCTCGGCACCCGCAACACCTCTTCCACTGAATCCACGATCAGTCCGACCAGTCGTGCCTGCACCGAGACCACCACGATGCGCGTCTGGGTGGTCTGTTGGGCTCCGCTCAAACCAAAGAGTTTGCGGAGGTCCAAGACGGGAATGATGCGGCCCCGCAGGTTGATGACTCCCTCCACATAGGGGGGCGTCTTCGGAACTCGCGTCACTTCCACGATCCGGTTGATCTCCTGCACACTGAGGACATCGACCGCGAACTCTTCGCTTCCGATCAGACAAATCACGAACTGCAGCAGATCGTCACCGGCCTTCTCCTCCAGACGCTCCGCAGAGTGCTCCGCGGGCGCCTGGTAGTGAGATTGCACCTGTTGTCCAGTCGCACTCATGCTGGGCTCCTTCTCGTGGTTAGCCGTCTACAGCTTGAATCCACCCACGATCCCCTGCAGTTCGACCGCCAACTGACTCAGGTCCTGACTGGCCTTCGCCGACTCATGTGCGCCGGACGACGACTCTTTGGTGACCTTTGCCACATTCTCGATATCGCTCGCAATCTGTTGTGTCGCGACCGATTGCTGTTCAGACGCCACGGCAATCTGCCGGATCATATCGGCGCTTTCCGAGACCATGCGCACGATCTGCGACAGGGCTTCACCGGTCTTATTGACCAGGTCCACACCGGCCGTGACTTTCTGCGTGCCCTGCTGCATCGAGTCCACGGCACCACGTGTATCCTGCTGGATCTGGCGAATCATGTCGCCGATTTCCTTGGTTGCTTTGGTGGTCCGTTCCGCAAGTTTCCGGACTTCATCGGCCACCACCGCGAATCCCCGACCCTGTTCCCCGGCTCGAGCCGCTTCAATGGCCGCGTTCAAGGCCAGCAAATTGGTCTGGTCGGCGATGTCTTCGATTGTGCGTACGATCTCGCCGATCTGGTCGGACGATTTGCCCAAATCAGAGATAATCGTCGCCGAATTCGACACGGCTTCGGACAACTGTTGCATACCCGAGATGGTGCTCGACACTACGGTTCCGCCTTCTTGAGCGGTTTTCACGGTGTCTTGTGCCAGACTGGCTGCTTTGCCGGAGTTCTGCGCCACCTGGCCGACGGTTGCATTCATTTCTTCCACCGCGGCGGCAGTTTGAGAGGCGCGCGATGTCAAGGTGTCGGTGCCTTTCGAAATTTCCTCAGCGGTCGCGGATAATTCCACCGAGGCGGACGCCACTTTGTCCGTCACGTGGGCGACCTTCTTGATCATGTGCTGCAGTTTTTCAATAAACTCGTTGAAATACTTGCCCATGTGAGCGATTTCATCGTTGCCTTCAGCCGGTACACGTTTGGTGAGGTCGCCTTCTCCTTTGGCGATGTCGCGCGAAATCTCGCTCATTTTGGCCAAGGGCAGCAGGACGATGTTGCGCAGCAGGAAATATGTGATCACCAGAATGAGCACGACGATCCCGGCCATCAAACCGCCGGCTTGCCACATCGATTTGCCGGACATGGCGATAGCAGGGCCCATCGGCAGGGCTACGCTCAGCATGCCGAGTGTGTCGCCGACCTGGTTGCTCGTATGGCAGCTCAGACAGGCGGCAGTCGTCGCTTTGTCGACCACAGCGCGGCGAAAGGTCGGCACCCCGTTGACTTCATCTCGTCGGGCGTAGCTCTCCGCCCCACTCATGATGGCCCTAATGGCCTCGTTCTCAAAATTGTCCTTCGGAGAATTTGAGGGGTTCATGGGGTTCTGACTCACCAACCTGGCGCTATACATGCCGGATCGGTTGGCTTCCTCGCCCATTTCCCGAACGGCAGTGGCCGGCACAGGGATGGCATCCGCATTGCCCGCATGATCTTTGAGCACCTGAATGTCCGAACCGGCCTTCGATTTCTTGATTTTCGCGGCATAATTGCTGGCGATGTAGGCCCGCCCGATCAGAATCTGTTGAGACAGCACTTGGGCACGTCCGCTCAACATCGTATCCATCTTTTCTTCTTCTTGTTGGTATAGGATGAACAGCCCGATGCCGATGGCAATGACCGCCGCCACGGAAATCGCCAGGATGAACTTAGGCCCGATAGTCATGCTCTTCATGATGCTCCCCATAACTCCTCCTACCTCTCCATGTGTGAACGGTTGAACTGACGATCCCTGTCACACCATATTCATGATTTCGCCGACCACTTTAGAGAGCGAAACCACTTTTTCCGCACATCCGGCCTCGACGACGGCTTTCGGCATGCCGTACACGACACTCGATGCCTCGTCTTGCGCCACGGTCCGACCCTTCGCTGCTTTGATGGCCTTCATTCCCTCCAGGCCGTCATGGCCCATTCCGGTCAGAATCACTCCGATCGTCCGTTCGCCGTACAGCGCCGCCACCGACTTCAACATGATATCGACCGACGGGGCGTGTGGATGGTTTTCCAGATTGGGCGATAGTTTGACGACGGAACTCGTAATCGATTTCTTGACGATCCGAAACTGCATTCCGCCGGGAGCGACAAGCACGCACCCGGGCTTGACTTCATCTCCCTCGACCGCTTCCCGCACGTCCAAGGCACACAGATTGTTCAGTCGTTCGGCAAACGGTTTCGTGAAGGACTTTGGCATGTGCTGAACGATGACGATGCCGGCCGGAAAATCAGCAGGAATCGTCGGGATGATCTCAAACAGCGCTTGCGGCCCCCCCGTCGAGCAGCCGATGGCGATCAATTTGCTGCCGCGAGTCACCGTGACCGACCGGCTGCTGAGCGCTTTCGCCGGCATGGCGGCCGGCCTGACGCTGCCGGCGATCGGC
Organism: Nitrospira sp.; assembly: GCA_024998625.1. Classification (GTDB taxonomy): domain Bacteria; phylum Nitrospirota; class Nitrospiria; order Nitrospirales; family Nitrospiraceae; genus Nitrospira_A. Next base: position 219,761 of record JACOEL010000001.1, read on the forward strand.
ATCTGTTTCAATTTTGCGCCGGCATACCTGGCCGCCAGCACTTTGGAAACCAATTGCTTCTGAATTTCCGTGATTTTCGAGGACACGCCGTCCAGTTGCTTCGGCACAAAATCCACCGCGCCCCACTCCAGCGCTTGCAGGGTTTCTTGCGCGCCTTCGACGGTGATCGAGCTGACCATAATGACTGGCACAGGAAACCGCGACATGATCTGCTGCAGCGCCTGCAACCCCGTCATTCCCGGCATTTCCACATCCATCGTGACGACATCAGGCTTCAACTGCTGGACCTGTTGAATCGCTTCTTCGCCGTTTCGCGCGACGCCCACAACCTGAATCTGTTTGCCCTCTTCCAACATGGTCGTCAGGCTTTTTCTCATGAACGCGGAATCGTCCACGACGAGGACGCGAACCGGGCCGGTGGACTGCTGTGTCTGTGCGAGTGGGAGTGTCATAACGTCTTGCCGATACATCGGCCGTCTGCTCCGAAAGCTTAAGTGTTCGCCCGAATCGAGGGGCGCCCTTCCGTTGAGTGGTTATGCGGCTTTCTGAGCCTGCTGGCTGGATTCCTCGATGTGAAATGCGAGTTTCTCCCCCAACATTTTGGCGTCGAATTTGGTGATGTAATCGGTCGCCCCGACGGCCCGTCCCTTTTCCATGTTGCAGGCCCCGGTCAAGGAGGAGTGCAGCATGACAGGCAGATGGGCCAGCCTCGGATCGGCCCGGATGTGTTTCGTCAAGGTGAATCCATCCATTTCCGGCATCTCGATATCGCTGAGAATGCATTGGATCTGGTCCACTCGCTCCTTCCCCTCCGCCGTGGCTTGATCAGCGAGAGCTTGCAGTTTCGCCCAGGCTTCCCCCCCGGTAGTCGCCATGATGTACGACATCTCGAGGCGTTCCAATGCCTTTCGAATCTGCATCCGCGCAACGGACGAGTCGTCGGCAAACAACATGCATTTCGATTTCAGTGCTGGGGCGGCCACCATACCGGCGAAGACCTCATCGTCCGAGCGAGGGCAAATGTCGTTCAATACTTTTTCCACGTCGAGAATCAAGACCATGCGACCATCTTCCAGCATCGTGACCGCTGTGACCGCACCCTTATTGTTTTCCCTGACAATCGCGGGTGGCGTCTTAATGGCGGACCAAGAGAACCGAATGATGCGATCGACGCCGGCGACGAGAAACCCCTGCAAACTGCCGTTGTATTCGGATACGATCAAATAGGGATGCGTGCCGGGCGGACCTCCCGGTTGACCCTCGTTTTCCGTCCCCAACCCCAAGCTTCGTTTGAGGCCCACCACGGGAACCATGATCCCGCGAATATTGGCCATGCCGACGATGCGGCTGTCCGCTTCCGGAATCTGCGTGAGCTCCGGCAGTTTCATCACCTCGCGAACTTTGAAGACGTTGATTCCGAAGATTTCGTTGGTTCCAAGTTTAAACAACAGCAGCTCCATCTGATTGGCCCCGGCCAATCGGGTTCGAGCATCAATTTCATTAATGAGAGTGGACATACTTCCTCCGATCTCGCGCGTCGCTGTTCATCTGTCGCATGACAGTATCCAGGCAAATGGTGCTCACCTGAGACTGCTGGTTCGTCGCGGATGGCCGTCAGACGGCGACCCCGGAGTTGTGCCAGGCCTGGGCGTTCTGGACCAATTCTGAGGTGTCCAGAATCAGCACGACCTTGCCTTCACCGGTAATCGTGGCGCCCGACACGCCTTTGACGGTTTCCAGATAATCCCATATGGACTTGATGACGACTTCTTCCTGTGAACGCAGCTCGTCGACCACCACTCCAACGCGTCGATCGCCCAGCGCGGCGACGACCACATAAAACCGCTCCCGTTCCGTGTCGGTTGGAATGTCGAATTCCTGAGCCAGGCGGATCAGCGGCAGGACTCGATCCCGCAGGTGCAATACTTCCCGCCCGTTGATGGTCTTGATGTCCGAACGTGAAATCCGGACCGCTTCGATGACGGTGCTCAGCGGAATGGCGAAGATCGAGCGTTCGACTTCGACCATCAGCGCCTGAATGATCGCAATGGTGAGCGGCAGCTTGATGATGATCTGGCTGCCCTTGCCGACCTCTGATTCAAGCTCCACGCTGCCGTTGATTTTTCGAATGTTGGTACGGACGACGTCCATGCCCACGCCTCGACCGGACACATCGGTCACCTGTTCGGCCGTGCTGAACCCAGGAAGGAAAATGAGGTTCAGGATTTCGCGATGCTCCATCGTCGAAAGTTCGGCCTCACTGATCAGACCCTTCGCCAGCGCCTTGGCTTTGATCTTCTCGACTTGAATGCCGCGACCGTCGTCGTTGATGCGAATGACGATGCTGTTCCCCTCCTGGCTCGCCGCGATGGTCAACTGCCCTTCGGCCTGCTTGCCCTTCGCCTGTCGTTCCGCCGGTGTTTCAATGCCATGATCGATCGCGTTGCGCACCAAGTGCACGAGTGGATCTCCGATTTCGTCCGCCACGGACTTGTCGAGTTCGGTTTCCTCTCCGCGCATTTCAAGATGAACCTGCTTGTTTAATTTTTGTGAGAGGTCGCGCACCATGCGCGGCAACTTGGCGAACACTTTTTTGATCGGCAGCATGCGCGTCTTCATGACGGCAAGTTGCAAGTCAGTGGTCACCAGATTGAGCTGCGCGAGTGTTTCGCTCAACACACGAACCTGCGGATCGGATTCGTGATGTTGTTCCAACTGCGTTCCGATCTTGATCAGACGATTGCGGCCCAGGACCAACTCCCCGACCAGATTCATCACGCTGTCGAGGCGTTTGGTTTCCACCCGGATCGTGGCGTCTTCCTCAACCGGCTTGGGCTGCTTCTCCTGCTTGTGCAGCGCCTGATCGAGCGCCCGCTCCGTAATGGCTTTCGCTTGAAGCAAGATCTCGCCCAGGGGCGTTTTGGGATCCGGTTGATGCTGTTGGGCGTTGAGCGCATCGAGTACCTGATCCTTGGAGGCCAGGCCTTCGTTCACCAGAATCTCCCCCAGCGTGGGTGGCGGTGTTGCCGGGGTTTTCTGAGCGGCTGCGGAAGCTTCGGCCTTCGGCGCAACAGACGTTGCCTCAACATGTGCCGCGGCCGGAGACGCAACGGGCGCTGTGCCGTTGAGGATAGCGTCCAATTTGGAAGCGATGGCGGCCGTTGCAACATGGTTGTCGGTGCCTGAGTCGCGAATATCGGCCATGATGGCTTTGATGACATCGATGGTTTCAAGAATGACGCTGATGATCGACGGGCTGACGGCCATTTCGGCCTGGCGTAGCTTGTTGAGAATGTTCTCACCGCGATGCGCGACGTCCACCAGGTGATTGAAACCAAGAAAGCCGGCGGATCCCTTCATGCTATGCATCGCACGAAAGATTTCGTTCAGAAGGTCCGTGTTATTGGGATCAGATTCCAGCGTAACGAATCGCTGATCCAAGACTTCCAGCATTTCATTGGATTCGGTCAGGAAGTCGTTCAGTATTTCCTGCATTTCATCGCTCATAACCCACCTCAGTTAAAGCCGAATTGCTTCAAGATTTCGTCCGCGAGATCCTGATCCATCGACGCGTTCTTCGTCGCTTCCAGTTGCTTCAACATTTCGCTGGCTTTTCCCTGATCGGTCTTCGCCGCCTGTGTTTGATAGGGACCGAAGACCACCACGAGTTGAAGCAGCTTATGCTCGACTTCATCCAGGATCGTGACAAGTTTATTGACGCTCTGCGCCACTAGGTCCTGGAACGACAGGGCCGTCATGATATCCAGCAGCCGCTTGTCGTCCTGTCCGAGAGTCCGCGTCAGTGTATGCATCTGTTGTATGAGAGCGGGGGAAACCTTCGTTTGCTGGAGTGCCTGTGTCATCTCCTTCAGCATCTGGCTGATCCGGGCATGGTTGTCCTGAATGGCCTCCACTTCAAGCATGACCCTGTGCGTTCCCTGTTCGGTCTGGGTTTTCAGATTTAGAAGGTGAGTCTGCGCTTGCGGCAACTGTTCCGTGGATGCATTGACCGGGGCGCTGAATTCGGAGAGCGTCTTCATCGTGGTATCGATGAACCGTGCCAGTTCTCCGAGTTCCTCGTAGAGCTTCGTGTCAGGCGCCTTATCCTCCTGCTCATCCTCATTGACTGCATCCTGCGATTTTGCTGCCGCACGTGGTTGTGCCATCATGCCCTCACCGGTTTAAAGGCGATTACTTAAAAATCTTATTGATTTTCTCCTGCATCGTCTCGGCGGTGAACGGCTTGACGACATAGTTGCTGACGCCGGCCTGGACGGCCTCCATCAGATTTTCCTTCTGCGCTTCGGCTGTGACCATCAACACAGGGATTTTTTTGAGCTTTTCGTCCGCACGAATGGCTCGCAGCAGATCGATGCCCATCATGACCGGCATGTTCCAGTCCGAGACCACGAACCCATAGGTGTCGGCCTTCAGTTTCGTCAGCGCTTCCTGGCCGTTTTCGGCCTCTTCCAAATTGTTGAAGCCGAGCTGCTTTAAGATGTTCTTAACGATGCGACGCATGGTGGACATGTCATCGACGACGAGAATCTTCATATTTGGATCGGCTGGCATGAATCATCCTCCTTACTGTTTCTCATGAATGACGGAACGGCCCGCATGAATGGTTTTGAAGAGCCCGGTGGTGTCGTGTAATGTTTCTGAAAATCCGATCATCAAATAGCCTTTCGGACGCAATGCATCGCGCAGGTCCGACACAATCTGCGCTTTGGCTTTGTCGTCGAAATAGATCAGGCAGTTCCGACAGAACACGATGTCGATGCCGCGGATCAGCTTGAGTCTGGGACGGTCGTAGAGATTCACGTTCATGAACCGCACCATGTCCTTTACCTGTGGCGCGAGCGTCTGCTGCTCTGTCTTGCCGGTGAAATATTTGGCCAGCATGGCGGGCGGTACTTTCCGCAGGGAGTGGGAACTATAGGTCGCGGTCCGCGCAATGCTCAGGACATTTTCGCTGATATCCGTCGCGAGAATGTCGATGGTCCAGCCCGCGAGTGGCGCATGGTCCCGCAACAGCAAGGCAAGGGTATAGGGCTCATCCCCGGTAGAGCAGGCGGCGCTCCAGATACGGATCTGTTTGGTATCCGCGTTCGTTTTCATCACTTCCGGAATCATGACCTTCATGAAGCCGTCGAGCTGCGCTTCGTCGCGGAAGAAATAGGTCTCATTGGTGGTGATGACCGTATAGAGTTCGGTAACTTCACGGTCCCGGTATGCGTCGAATCGCAGAAAGTTGAGATAACTTTCGAACGTCTGACAGTGGCAGGCCTTTAATCGAGGGAGTAACCGGCTTTCCAGTAGATAGGTTTTATTGTCCTGAAAGAAAATGCCGGTCTTTTCATAGATCAGATCCCGCAGCTGTTTGAACGTGTCGGGAGACAGCTTGGGCGTGGGGAGATCCGTTTTTCTTGCCGTGTTTGTGTCTGTCATCGATTCCCTCGTCTAACCCGTCCGTGGTGATAGCCCCGAGCATCGGGCGGCAAGGCCGTCCGAGCCGCTCATGTTCCTGGACCCTCTGCAGTCGATCTCTTAGAAAGAGATCAGCCCTGCTGAGTGCGGTTGTGCATCCAGTCGTGAATATCGCGTCGGAGAAACCGCCAATGCTTTCCGATTTTGGACGCCGGCAGTTGTCCGAGGCGCGCGAGCTTATAGACCGTGGATTTCGGCACGCGCAGAAAACGCGCCACATCCAGCACGGTTAGAATTTCGCTATCCGAAGGCGATGCACCGTCGAGGTTCGCTTTGGTTGTTGCTGTGAGGGCATCATTCATGACGGATACGATATCGGTGGGCGCCGTCTTAAACTTTAGTTGCCCGTTCTTAGGTGATGGGGTTTAATAGGCACGGTAGGACGGTTGAGCGGTGACGAGGAGTGCTGAGCTACCGGTGAATTGTGCTCATGTTTTGCTTCAGGCAGGCCGAAAGAAGAACCGGCGAAAACACACAACGGTGAGAGACCATTCCCTATGGCGATGATCGTTTCAATCGGCTCAGGCAAGGGCGGTGTAGGAAAAAGCGTGATTGCTGCCAATCTGTCCATGTTATTGGCCAAGCAAGGCAAGCGGGTGGTTCTGGCGGATCTGGACGTGGGTGGCGCGGATGCTCATATTCTGTTCGGCATGCTCAACCCTCCCCGTACCTTGACTGATTTTGTTGAACGACGGGTTGAACGTCTGGATGACGTCATCCAACAGGTCTCGGCACACCCCTTTCTCCAGTTGATTCCAGGCACAGGCGATACCCTGGCGACGGCCAATCTACCCTATGCCAAGAAAAGGCGGTTGATACGCCATTTCCGGCAACTGCAAGCCGATATCATCATGGTCGATATCGGCGCAGGCACGAGTTATCATGCGCTGGACTTTTTCCTGATGGCAGACCACTACCTGACAGTGGCCACTCCGGATCCGACGTCGGTGCTCGACCTCTACCGCTTTATCAAACTTGCAGCGATTCGTCGTGTCCTGTCGGCCTTCCTGTCGCGTGATGCCGTCACAGAGACACTCTCCGATCGGGATTTCTGCAGTATCGATGAGGTCATCCAGGCGGTGAGCGAAACCGATCCCAATGCCAGGGAGACCGCCAGCAGGACCCTCCAGGGATTTCACCCCTACCTGATCGTGAATCGAGTCTCCGGGAAGTCGCGTGTGAATGTGCTGCAGTTGAAGAAGCTGTTGCAGGAATATGTCGGCGGGGATCTGATGATGCTGGGGGAGATCCCGGATGATCCGGCCATGACACGTGCGGTGCGTAGTTATCTTCCGGTCGTCGAATTTGAGCCTACGGCGCCCGCATCCCTGGCCCTCGAGAAAGCCGCTCGGACGCTCCTTACTCTCCTGGCTCACCCGGAAACAACTCCGGCTGACACCGTTCCCTCACCTGAACACGCGGCATAGGCGGCAGCATCCGCCGGACCCCGGTTCCCGGTGAGGGCCGCGAGCCGGCAGGTTAGTGGGCGGATTTCCTCGCCCGCAGACGTTCGGCTTGCACCTGTAGAATATGCCGGATAATCAGCTCCTGCTCGTCCCCGCCTAACTCCACAAACTGTGTGGCGACATGATAGTCCCGAGATTCTCGCTCGGCCGGAGTCACCCGGATGATGCGCGCCGTCGCCTCGATCATGCTGAATGGAGGCAGGATCACCTTCAGCACCAACAGGTCCTCTGTCTGAAACCGGCGCGGGGTATCGAAACCCAGACCACCGGCGCTGATATCGACATCGGTCAGCCGTGCGATGGCGACGCTCCCGGGATGACTTTTCACGAGGGACTTGAGAATCGTCTCCAGCATCCAGTCGATTTTTGAGACCCAGGGTAATAGCGGCGAGCCTGCAAAGGTCTCTCCTGCCCGGGCCAGCAGATCAATAGTCGGTTTTGACACCGCCGTGGCGATCGTATCTTCCGTCGCCGGAGGGAGATGGGCGTTCATGGATTCGGCCGGTTCGTCGAAACGACGGTACTCGAGGAGCAAGCGATCTTCGATGCGCAACCATTCGCGTCGCTCTTCATTCTTGATGTCGGTGTGGGGGGCCTGACGAAACAGGTCATGTGACGGAGTCATACCGAACCTCTGCGGTGGAGGAACACGACCGAGGCATGCCGCCCTGGCTCAAGCGCATCAGGCTTCATGGTGTATCGTGACACGTTCGGAAGCCAGTTGTCCGCTACTTTCACGTAATTGACGCAGGTGCCGTTTCACTTGAGCGGCATAGGCCAATTGTCCGGATATCCCTGCTTGCGCCACCAGAATGGCCGCGCGAACTTCTTCATCCATGCTCAGCAGTGGTTGCGCGGCGGTGTGGTCGAGTTCGCAGGCGGCCAGGCTGATCCCGCGCGCGCTATAGCACGCGTCGACTTGATCCCAGTCGCCGGCCCGGGCGGCCTCCAGAGCTTGGATGGTGAGCAGTTCGATGGCGCGGCGATCGTGGAGAGAACCGGTATCGGGTGCACTAGCTGCCGACATGCGCCACCGCTTCTTGCCTCGCGACTACTTGCCAGCCTTCCCGCAATGTCGTCAGGCAGCGAATCGGTCCGTCGAGGTGCTTGCCGTTATGTCGAAGGTTGGCTTGGATACATTGCTGCACCATGTAGTCATACAACCGGTGCAAGGAGACCGCGATCTCCCCGCCTCGTTCGAAGTCCAGGACGCTGGACAGTTCTCCGACAATCGCGATACTGCGATCGAGAAAACGGGCCTTATCCTTATAGTTGTTCGTCAGAATGGCTTCCCGTGCCAGCTCCATCGATTGAATCGCGGAATCGTACAGCAGCACGATCAGTTGCACCCGGTTGGCGGTCATGACGTGAGTCTGTTGATAGGCATTCGCGGCAGTGGCGATCATAGTGACCTTATGGCTTATCGGAGCGCCTGAAGGGCGCTGGTTTGTGATTGTAGTTTCTGTAACAACGCATCCAAGGAGGCAAATTGAAGTCGCAGCCGCTCCTCATATGCCGTGGCAACGTCTTCTTTGCGACCGATTTCATCGGTGAGCCGGCTGATCTGGCTGGTGATGGAGTTTTTTCGAACCGTGAAGGCGCCGCTGTCAACGCTGTCGAGGAAATCGACCGCTTTCACCAGACGGTCTGCAATGCCACTGGAAGTCGTCTGCGTCACGAACAAGGCCCGTGTGGCGACATAATTGCTCGCCATCGCTGAATCTAGCTTCGCGTCATCAATTGTGAGTGTCCCGTCGCGTTCTGTTTTAAATCCGACCGCGCCGAGCGTCTTGTAAGTGGAGAGTTCACTCACCTCTCCCGAGATGGCGGTGCGCAACTGGCTCAAGACATTCTTCGCCGTGCTCTCGTTGAAAAAGATTCCGCCGGTCTTCGTCGTGATGTCGTACGTGGTCCGCTCGTTGACGAATTTCACGACGTCGTTATAGGCGGTCACCAGAGATTTGATATTGGTCTTGACGCTGGCGGGATCATTACTGATATTCACCGTGACCGGTTCCGGATCGGGAGTCGTGACGGTTTTTGACTTGAGCGTGAGGGTGACGTCCGGAATCGCATCGGTGATCACATTGCTGGCCCGTTCAATGGAAATCGTGGTTTGGTCGGGATCCCCGATCACTACGATGGCATTCTGCCCTGCCTGCAGCGTATCGTTGCCGCCCGTCCCGCTTGTGTTCGTGAAATCAAGAGTGGTCGTATCGGTCACAACCGTGATGGAATTGGCCGCGCCCGACGAGGTTGCGGTCAACGTCAATCGGTAGGCCGGGCTTGCTTCCGTTCCCGTATTGATCACGGAGGCGGTAACACCGGCTCCCAGATCGTTGATGGCCGAACGGAGATCGTCGAGGGTGGCGCCGGCGCTCAGGGCGACCGTTTGATCCGTTCCGCTTCCGACCCGGAAGGTAAAGGTGCCGCCGCCGCTTGAGACCACCTCAGTGGTGCCGGAAACAGCCTTGACGGCCTTGTTTGTAATTTGGTTGGCTTTGGCCAGCTGAGTAACTTGCACCGTATAACTGCCGGTCGCCGCTCCCGCGCCGGCTTGAGCCGTGAGAATGTTGTCGTCGCTGACGGTGCTGGTGGAGCGATTGAAGCTGCTGGGAAGCCGGAGGGCATTCGCGGCGCTCTGCAGCGCGAGCAGCTTGTTGCCCAGAGTGCCATAATCGGTGAGTTTGGTTTGCAGATTTTTCTGCTTCGCCGTCAATGCGTCGATGGGCAGGCGTTGGACTTTGGCCAACTCGGAGACGACTTGACCAAAGTCCACACCATTTCCTAACCCGCCGAAACTAATCGCCATGACATCCCTTTCATGTCGTGAAGCAGGTTATACCTTGTGATGCAGGAGCAGCCCGGTCGGCGCCTCCAACCTCTTCGCAAGATCGATGACTTCCTGCTGCGGAATCTGGCGGATCACGGTTCCTGACTCGCCATCCATGACCTTCACCACCACCCGATCAAGATCCGGATCGACGGTAAACTCCAATCGGGAGTCTGCCTTCTGGAACACCTCACGTACTCGGGACAGAGCCTGTTCCAAATCCTTCTCTTTGACCTGAGTCGTGGACGCTTCAAGCTCAAGGTGCTGGGCCTCAGCCTTTTTTTCAACGGCCTGTTGAAGTCCGCTCTGGCTCGCATGTGCGGCGGCTGCGGGGAGGTCCTTATGATTCGAAACCTGGTGGACCATGTTACCCTCCTAGGTTCAATCCGTGGATAGCCCTCCCCGAAGGGAGGGCTATCCCGCGGCTGATGCCTTATCCTCGCAGCAGCGCCAGGGCTTGCTGTGGCAACGAATTGGCTTGCGCCAAAATTGCGATGCCGGATTGGGTGAGGATCTGGTTCTTCGTGAACACAGATGTCTCCTGGGCAATGTCCGCGTCTCGAATCCGAGATTCCGCCGCGGTAAAGTTCTCCGCCGTGACCGTCAAGTTCTGGATCGCGACTTCGAACCGGCTTTGAATCGACCCGTAATTCGCGCGGGCGGTTGCCACCGCGCTGATTGCGCTATCGATATTCGCCAGCATGCTTTGAGCCGCTGCCGCCGTCGACACGCTCGCACCGGTCAATCCGACCGCCGCGACGTCGAGATCGGCCAGCGCCACATTCAACGAATTGCCCGATCCACTCTTGAAGCCGATGAAGACTTCAAACGTGTTGCTGCTGCCACTCAGAAGCGGCTGACCGTTATATTCCGTCGTCGTGGCAATGCGGTCGATTTCCGAACGCAACGACACGAATTCCTGGTCCAGATACGACCGCTCGGTCGTTCCCAGCGTACCGCTGGCAGACTGAGTCGCCAGCTCACGCATACGAGACAGCAAGCTGCCGACCGTTGCCGCGGCGCCGTCGGCGACTTGGGTCAAGCTGATGCCGTCTCCGGCATTTCGATTGGCCTGATTAATACTGCGGATCTGCGCCCGCAAGGTTTCGGACACGCCCAAACCGGCGGCATCATCCGCCGCACGGGTGATTCGCAAGCCTGACGACAATCGTTCAACCGACCGCCCCAATTGGGCTTGGTTGACCGAAAGGTTACGCTGGGCTGCCAGAGATGCAACGTTGGTATTGACGACTAATGCCATGACGTACTTCCTCCTGAAGATTCCGCACTACTACCGGAACGTCGCCAGCGTCCGTGCCGACGAGGTGGTAACCAGGTCTGGTGAAGATGTGGCCACATCCTCGCTGCGCCTTGCTACCGTATTGCTGTGCCCCTTATCGGCAGGCTGTTGGGAAGACTTAAGAGCGCCGTGATATACAGGAAACGGTTGCAATGGGAGGCATCATCCGTTGAGGTGTCCTATCGGAGAGCAATGAGCACTAAGCAGCCTGACTGGATTCAGTGAGCAGGGGCAATAATTCATACTCCAGCAGGTCCGCGACACGGATGGGGTCGGCGAACGTTCGCGCGCCGAGGAGTTCTTGGATCCACGGGAGGAACGGAGCGGATGATAGTCCTGCCACGCCCTGTGTCTGTCCGGCCTCAAGCATTTCCGTATAGTCTGCAAGCCGGCCCAGCCAAGCATCGATGGTTCCCACCTGCCCGCTGCCCGAACGTAGCGGGCCGAGCAGGACCAGGCCATCGGCTCGCAACTGCGCGGCAAACCGGTCGATAGCCTGTTTCGCATCCGTAATGATGGCGTGCAGCGATTGCGACCGCCCGGACACCTCTCCTACATCGCCGCACCGTTGATTCAAAAAGGCTGGATCCAAATCTCGATCGCTGATGGCTCTCCCACCGACCGTCAAGGACGTCACGATGCGATGTTGGGCATGGGCTTTGTCGCTGAGAAAAGCCAGGACGTTCATGAGAGAAGTATCGTTCGGCAGTTGCCACTGTTCGCCGTCGAGGGTGATATGCATGATCGGATTCCTTTCGCCGAGTGTCGAACGTGTGTCGTATACCGTTACCCGATCCACGCCATTGGGATGGCCCGAGGCTTCCCCCGTGAGGCAAGCCCCTGTGGTGTAGCGAACGAACGAAAGCCAGTCGCGACCTTCTGCAGCCTCTTTTGCCAGCGTCGATACGTGGCAAGACGGGATTCAGCCATGTCGGTCAGTTCGTGGCCGTCGTCATTATGCGTATCCCGCACAAGGGCTACCGCCAGGGATGCGGTGGCCGGGGATTGGAGACTGAGCGCCACAACTGTCTGGCGCTCCCTGTTCTCCTCGAGTTGCATCTGCTGCAAGGCACTGACCGGCAACGGCCGTCTGGCGGTCAAACGCACCAGTTCCTTCGCTCTTGAGACCAACCCGGCTGCGAGAGGGAGAAGCCGGTCCAGGACTGCCATACTCTCTTTCCAGTCGGGCGGAGGCTCCGGAACCATGGGTACCAGACTGGGACGGCCCGTAAATTGTTCGAACCAGAACCGACGCCAAAACCGGCCATACCAGCCGATGGTCGGATCTTCCCGTCCCGCGCAGATATCCGCGCTTCCCAACCCGTCCTCATCCACGCGGGACCGATAGATCTTGATGCCAGTGAATGTTTCTGGAAATGCCCCTCCATTGAGCACATGGAGGCACAGCGAGGCAATCTGATCGGGTACCAGCCGATCCTTACAGGCGTGGTGCAAACAGACCTGATCGAATCCACAAGGCGCGCACCCCATATCCGGCTGAACGATCCAATGTCCCGGTCCGTAGGGGCCCGTCTCGCGAAAGTCGACATGCCCGACCGAGAGATCGATCACCGGAATGCCCGCTCCGACTGCGAGGTGCATCGGGCCGGTGTCGTTGGTCAGAAGAAGTCGGCACTGGGTCAGCACCGCAGCGAGCTGAGGCAGCGTCGTCCGTCCCACCGCGTCGCAGAGAGGCGCGGATCCGCCGGCTTGTCGATAGGCGATCTGTGCAGTTTCAATCGCCTTCCGCTCGCTCTCCGTCCCGATGAAGACATATCCGACCCGTGTCTGCCGACTCAGCACAGCCAGGGTCCGTCCGAAGAGTTCCGGCCGCCAGGCCTTCATAGGATCGCTCGCACCGACTTGCACCGCCATCCAAGGGATCTGTTGCCCTCCGTGCGGTTCAAAATAGTCACGTGCCCATTGCGCCGTGCCCGGAGGAATGTCGAGCGACAAGGGCGCAAACGGTCCGGTCCCGCTTCCTCCCAAGGCGTAGATATCCACCAGATTGAAGTGGTTGAACTGCCGTTGGCTGTGCACATCGGTCAAATAGGCCATCCACGGGTTATGGATGACCACGTCCCCGTCTTTCGGAGACGCGATGCCTCGAATTTCTTTGGAGCCGACGTAGGAGGCCAGCAGTCCGCTCCGGCGATTGAAGGTCAAATTGACGACGCGGTCGTAGCCGGCCTCGATTAACGGCGCTGCCCAGCCTGTCATCTCACGGTAGAGGGTCACCACATCCTTCGTTTGTGCCCGACTCTCGTCGACCAGACGATGGAAGTCATAATCGATGATGTGCCGGAGATGAGGCAGGAGTTTCGCGATCGGAGCAAACCGTTGATCCACGACCAGATCGACGGCGACTCCCGGCCACTCATGCTGGAGACGCTGCAGCAGGGTGCCCATTTGCACGAGATCGCCCATCCGGGTGATATTGATGAGAAGCACCTGCTTATTCATAACAGATCGCGTGTCTCGCTCCGGTATTCATCCAACATCAGCACCATCAATTCTTCCCGCTTGAGCGTCATGATCGAACCTTTGCTGCGGATTCGTGCGGCGACATCTTTCAACTCAACCCGCTGTCCGGCAGGAAACTCCTTGAGCAGCGATTCCAGCGGAACATCCCCGGCACAACGCGACAGCAGGGATTCCTGCTGCCGGTCTCCCCGCAGCACGGCTCCGACTCGATCGGGCTGGGAGAATCCGATATGTCCCAACAGGTCCCGCATTCGATGCACATAGGTATGCGCACCCAGGACACGCTCGCGGGCTGCAGCGGCCATAGCCTGTCGCGCCGCAGGATCTCCGAGCCATCGCTCTACGAGTCCGGGGACTTCATCGAAGTTCCGGAACGAGAGGATCTCCCGGTCGGTGAAAAAATCCGGCAACTGGGAGCGGGAATCGACCAGCTGAAACGCGCCACAGGCTGCCAGTTCAAAGGTCCGTGGATTGACGAAATCGGCTTGCGGATCAAGGCTCGCGCCGGTCGTGGAGTGGACATTCAAATTAATCGCTGTGGCGTTGAACACCTTCATGCAGGTGTCGGTATCGATTCGCGCCCCGTTAAGCTGCAGCACGGAGTGAAGCTCATCGGCCCCGTCCCACTCATTTCCCCAGAGTTTGAACGACCAGGGTCGGCGTAGCAGTGCCGGGAACAGGCGCCGGCGATTGGCATATCCCGCGCCGACGAAGGAGACATCCGCACCATAGGTGCGCCGTTCTTCATCAGACAGATCCATCGGGCGATGCAACTCAGGGTCTGCCGCCATGGGCAGAAAGCCGACATGCCGCGCACCCGCCTGCCGGAACGCATCGAGGCAGGCCCCCTGTTGAAACACGAACCAGTAGTCATACCCCGGTGCCATCTGTTGCCAATAGGTCAGGTGGCGATAGTTCTCGACGAACCACATGGCGGTCAGCAGCTTCTTCCTCCGGAGATGTTCGAGCACCGGCAAGGTCAACGGAGCCTGAGCCAGCGACAGGACGAGATCGGGAGGTGACTCGGCCAGTGAGGCTAAGGTCCATTGGCTTAAGACTTCGGCCAAGCGACCCTGCATCAGTTGGCGATTGCGCGCATCTTTCAGCGCCCCCATCGCCTCGTAACTTGACGCATGTACACTGTGATCGATCCATTGCACCTTGTGCCCGAGCGTTTCCAGGGCCCGTCTCACATAGCGTGCAATCGGCAGCGAACCGCCGTAAATGGGCCCTACCAGTGCGATCGTCAGCTGCCCGCCGGTCTGACGCGCTATTCCGCGCTGCAAGGCCTGCTCGAACGTGCTGTGGAAGTTCGTATCACTGTGCATGGCCGGAGCATAGGACAGACAGCGCAGGGGGCGGCCCGTCTTGCTCAGCCGGTCAGCGATCTCGACCGGCGTACCGGAGAGCCAGAGGATGTTCTCAGCCCATGATCCGAGGGGCCGCGCGACGAGCGCGTCATGGAATTCGTCGAGGTCGGAGATCAGCACCGCAACCACAAGCTCCGGCGCCACTCGCTTCCGAAGGGCCTCGACGTGGTACAGCAACCCGACGCCGGCCACGACGACGGTCTCGCCTTCCCGACAGGCGGGTGCATGGGTTTCGGCCCAGGTTTCCGCCTCGCGGATCGGATCATAGGCGCTGTGAATCCACCGGCCGGCTCGTCGCGCCGAAGGGACGCCACTCCGCGCCGGCTCGATTGTAAGTACACCGCCGGCTGAAGTTTTCACAGCCGCGGTGAGGGATGTATCCCCTGCGGCCAACCGGGCGATGTTGTCGTTGAATAGAGTCATGCGGCAACCGATTCGCACAGGGTTGGAGAGAGGGTTCGCCAGACAGTCGCGCGGGCATCCTCGACACCCTCTTGTCCGGATCCGTCGTCAAAACTCGTACCCCATTGGTCCATACGATTTCTCCAGAGGGTCCAATCGGAGGCGGCACGACGCTGGTCGTCGCAGATCAACGCGATACTTTCCATGATGGGCCAGCGCTCAGGCTGGGCTTGCGCGGCATGTTGATACACCCAATGCCCTTCCCCATAGGGGCCGGTTTCGTGCACCCGGGCATGAGAAAAATAGAATCCGATGGCTCGACTTCCCATTAACGTCCCTAGATGGAGCGGACCGGTATCGGCACCGATCACCCAGCGGCATTTATGGAGAAGCTTCATCAATTGCGGGATGCTTGTGCGGCCGGTCGCGTCCCAGACACGTCCTTGGAACAACGCGGGAATCGATTCGAGAATGGCCTGTCCGGTTTCACGCTCGCGCCCGCTTCCGATCAGCACGACCTGTCCTTCGTCTGTCCGTGTCAGAAACTCGTGGGTCCACCGGCCCCATGTAGTCGCCGGGATGCAACGATCCGCCTCGCCCGCTCCGGTCACCAGCGCGACCCAGAGACCCTGCCGTTCACCGATGGAAGCCAGGTCGTCAGGCAGATCGACGGTCGGTGGCTGGAGGAGCGGCGCCCGGCCACGTGGCCTGACTCCGCTCATGCCGCACCAGGCATCGGCCAGATGCACCCGATTGTTGCCACGCCGTGTTGCGATATGCCGGAGATACTCGGTCCATGGACGTATGCGTGCCTCTGAACGGTCGTCCCAATCCGCGCGCACACTCGGGCTGGAAAATAAGTGCGTCAGCAGAAGGCTACGGTTGTGTTGATTCAGCGGGTAGATCCGGCCGTAGGTGCTCTCCCCGAGCCCTGCTAGATACGCCTGCGCGGCGCGCAGAGTTCCGTTCGGGTCTTCCGACCACTGCTCGCCCCAGGCCCGCCATCGCCCGCCATCCCAGGGTATGACACGGCCGATGTTCCGAGCTTCACCAAGGACCGTTGCCAAGGGGGCCGAACAAAGGACATCCAAGGGCGTTTCAGGAGCGGCATCCACCAAGGCTTCGATCGCAGGAAGGGACTGCACCAGATCTCCTAATCTGGCCAGTTGGATCAGCAGCGCCCGGCTGTTTTGTGTCGACTCATGCCGCATGGTCTGGAACCAGATGGCCCTCGGCCTCGGCCAGCTGCCTGGCCAGTTCGTCCATTCCTTCGAATGTCGGGGACAGTGCGCGCAGCCGTTCGAATTCTCGTTGCGCGTCCCCTCGCCGTCCGGATCGCAAGAGCACCCCTGCCAAAGCAAACCGCATGGCGACATTGCCCGGATTGCGGGCGACAAATGCCGCGAGTCGCGAGGCGACCGCCTCCCACCGTTGGAGCATGGTCCCGCATCGGAGCAGCCAATGCATACATTCTTCGTCGTCCGGCTCATTCGCACAAAGGGTCATCAATTGCGACCAGGCTGCTTCGGCCCGCTCGGCACCCATCGCCGCCATGACGATGCCCAAGGAGGCTTTGCGTGAATCGGCCCCGGAGAGTTTCGCCCGCTCGAACGCCTCTTCCGCCTGCTGATACGCGTTGCGTTGCATGGCCACAATCCCGCGCAGCAGCCAACCCTCTCCATGCGAAGGTTTCTGTTGCAGCAGCGCCGTCAAATGGAGGTCCGCCTCATCGAACACACCTGTTTCAAGCGCTTGCTTCGCCAGTCCGATACGGGCATAGGCGTCTTCCTCGAAGGTGAGGATGCGTCGCCAGAATGGAATAGCCAGTTGAGGTTGGGCGACCCCGAGACAGACGAGCACCCCCCAACGCAGGATCCATGGGTCGGCGGGCCACTCATCCACGCGCGCGAGGAAGGCGGAGACGGCATTGAAGTCGCGGCGATGGGCTGCACCCTGGACCTCCGCCAGGATCGCCCGTTGGGTCTTGGTCTCCGGGTCGGCAATCACTTGAAGACGGTAGCTCAATATGCCGTCGGTGACATGCGTGTGAATGGCATATCCATCTTCAAAGTGCAGGAGATCTTCATCCGTCACCCACCAACAGGCGCCCCAGCGCTCCCGGAGGCGTTGGCTGTTGTCGAGTTCATGTATTTTCCTGCCCGGTGTCTTGCTTTCCAGGTGATAGAGCACACTTTTGGGTTGATAGACGATCTTCCACTCTTGCTTCCGAATTTTGAGACAGAGATCGACATCCTCAAAGCCGTTTCGATAGCCTTCGTCGAATCCATCCACCTGCTCAAAGACGCTACGGCGCACGAGCATGCATGCGGCGGTGACGCACTGCAATTCGCGCCGTCTGTTCGCACAGGCCGCCTCAGCGCGACCTCCGCGATACATATGGTAAGGCATCAGACATTCACGTGAGAAGGCAACGCCGGCATGTTGGATCGACCCGTCTTCGAAGAGGAGTTTGCTGCCCACCACCGCCACCTCCGCGTGGGCGCGGATGTCCTCAACCAGCGCCGACAGCCATCCCTTCAACGGAATCGTGTCGTTATTCAGAAACACCAGGAATTCGCCGCGTGCCGCCCGCGCGCCCTGATTGCAGGCCTTGGCAAATCCGAGGTTCTCTTCATTACGGATCACTTGTACGTCACCCCCGAGCGTCCGGAGAAAATCCTGCACGCCGTCCGTCGATCCGTTATCGACCAGAATCACTTCATAGGTCACGTCGTCGGTGACCTCCGCCAGCGCCGTCAGACATTGCCGGGTCAAGGCCGCATTGTTCCAGACGGGAATAACGATCGAGCAAGCATACGATGGCTTCTTCGCCCGGCCCTTCAGCCCCGCCAAATGGTGTCGTTGTGCCTCCAGCATTGTCGGCTTCGCCGCCACGTACGGAAAGTATTTTCGATAAATGATATCGGTGGTGCGGCAGAAGGCATCGTGATCGTGACTGGTCATCGATGAGCCGTCGGTTCTCCACGTGAACTCTGCGGTCGTCTGCGCGATGTGCGCAAAAGGATAGACGGTGGCGAGCCTGATCCAGAGATCCCAGTCTTCATGGACGAACAGACTTTCGTCGAACAAGCCCACCTCATCGAGGCAGGACCGCCGGTGCATCAGACAGAGCACCGGAATATAGTTGTGAACAAGCAGACGCTGAGCATCGAACTCATAGGAGTAGGGCCGGTCACGACGCAATACCGTCGCCTCGGCTCCCGCTTCCTGTTCGGTGACACGCCAGGCATCGGTGTAGGCCACCTGATGGGTGCCACGTTCGAGAAAGGCGACGAGCGTGCCCAGGTGATCGGGCAGGAAGCGGTCATCGTCATCCAGATAGGCGACGTAGGTCCCGGTGGCATGGCGAAGACCGGTGTTGCGCGCCCCTGCCAGTCCCCGGTTGCGGTCATGCTTCACAAGCGTCGTTCGTCCGGCACGGTTCATCTCAGCGACAACGGATTCGACCGGAGTCGTGCCGTCATTGACCACGATCACTTCGAAATCCTGGTACTGCTGAGAGTTGAGACTCTCCAAGGCCATGCGCAAGCGGTCCGGCCGGTTATAGGTCGGCACAATCACCGACACCATCGGTCGTCGTGTAAACGGCACCGGGTGCGTCCCCGTCGCCGCCGTACGACGGCAGGCCCAGACCTGATAAATGGGCATGAGTGTCTTGGTTCGATAGTCATGGGCGGTGGCCGCCGGGAAATACCGGAGGGAGGGCACTTCGATCGGAATGCGTTCCAGCCCCAAATGATGAAAGCCGCCGTCGGCCAATAGTTGGCCCAGCTGCTGCTCCGTCACCCAATCCTCCACGGGCTGATTGGGCGGAGCGATGCGTCGCCATTCTTCCCACACATCCCCGCGTGGAGTCGTCAGAATGAGATAGCCTTCACTGGTGAGAAGCTGCGCCAGTTGGCTGACGAACCCCGGCTTCTCTGGATGGGGGACATGTTCAATGACTTCGGAACAGAGCACGATATCGAACGGCATGAAGTCCGGCCTGGCCAACACCGTCTCGGGTGTGCCCGCCTCGAAGCGAATGTGTGGAAACATCCGACGCGCATGCTCGACCACGCCGGCCACCGGCTCGATGCCTTCACAGGTTCCATAGACTGTCGCCAGATTCGTCAGCCATCCCCGGCCACAACCCACATCGAGAATCCGTAGCGTGCGCCCAGGAGTCTCGCGCCGCGTCTGTCGCACGACATGTTCAAGGAACGACGCAATCTTCGACCAGCGCGCCGCTTCATCGGCGTTCGGTTCGGGTGTCGACCAAGCCGGTTTGTTAACGAACAGGTCTACATAAAAGGCATTCTGATCCATAGACACCTTGGCTGATGGGTGGGAAATCGGGTCTGTCGTCGGCAACCCTGTGGCGGACGGCGAGGATTGAGCCGCAGGCGCCGGAACCGTGGTCTGGGCGGCGGATGGGGAGTTTGCCTGTTCCGACAAGCCATAGTCCGGAGTCTGTCCGGAGCGAATCCACTCCAAGGTTCCCTGAAGGCGTCGTTCGGCTGTGTGATACCGTTTGATCTTGCCCTGCGCCCGCTGAGCCAGGGACTCGGCCAATGCGCGATCATGCAGAATCCGGTCGATCTGCCCGGCAAGGGCTTCAGGCGTATCCTGGGGGAAGAGCAGGATGTCTTTCTCCGGTTCGAAGAGTCCCCTGTTCTTCGGATGCCCGGGAATGTCCCAGGAGATCACCGGTCGACCGGCCGCCATGGCTTCGATGACTCGTCCGCCATAAAATTTGGCGAGGCTCGGCAGGTTCACGATAGCCGGCCACTGAGCCAGTTGCCCCATCCACTCGCTGAATTCGGCGAGGCGGATCTGTTGCAAGGATTGGGCATATTCCCGGATAGCCTCGTCGGTGACTGCATGGCCCTCTGCCAGGTATTGGGCCGCGACTTGCTGCAACTGATCGAACAACTGCTGATTGTTCGTAGGAGGCTGAGCCCCTTTCGCGTATTGCAGACGCCTGCTCAGTGACGGCTCACTCACCCAATGCTGCCGCCGCCCATACGGCGTTCCATGGAAGACAGCCTGTGGCTGGGTCGGAGCGCCGGCGGGAGTAACGATGAACCGTTCCGGAACCATCGGCGGCCACCAGAGCACGTTGGCGAATCCACGCGCCCGGAGCTCGGCGGCATCCTGCTCGTCCGGCGCCAGCACATGGGTCAAATAGGGAAGTTGCGCTTCCAAGTGTGCGGCACGACCTTTCAACTGTGGCGCCCAGGCATAGTCGCCCGCGTCGTAGCGAAGCGACTCCATGAGGACCCCGACTCGCACCGGCGCCAATTGAGCGACCCATTCCAGCGTAGCCTGGTCGAGAGGCGTATGGATGAGCCAGAGCCATACCTGATCGAAGTGCTGACCGGCCAGGGCCTTCCTGGCATGGTAGACCCATGACGCAGGCGTGGAGCAGGCGTTCTCGGCGATTGCCGGCACGGTGACACACTCGACGCCGTTCGCCCGCAAACCTTCCTGCACACCGAAAGCTGCGCTATAGGTCCAAGGGCGTGCGGTGGCCCAGGTTTGGAAATCCAATTGAATCAACAGGGCTCGTTGCCGAGGAGCGGCGACAGAAGCTCTGGAAACTGCCGAAGCAGTCCGGACCTGTTCGCCGCGTTCCGCTCCCCTGGGCACAGCCGCACTCGCCGGTCGGCTTCGTTGTTCCCGCCAGCGTTGAAACTCGGGATCCACCGTGGGGTCCCGGCGAATGAGGTGAGCGGGAATACGATCCTCAGAACAACGCGCCGGTGACATGTCGAAGCGTTCCCAACCAGTGCCGCGTTTTCTCACCGCCCAGCACCCTGCCACTTGGGACACTTCACCGAAGAGTTCCCCCACGGCCAACGTGACGCCGGGATGATATTCGTGCCCCGATCGCGGATCGCGAATGTAGTCCGACTCGATCTGAGTGCGGGCATAGGCCTGGTCGATTTCGAATGATTGACGTTCCAGATCGTCACCGCACAAGACGCCCCCATCCTTGATCAGGCCCCCGGCCGCCTGAATATCCGCCAGCACTGCCGCATAGGAGTGGTCGCCGTCGACAAAGACGAGATCGAAATAGTTCCGCGGAAGGGCCGGCAACATGGCTGTGGCGGCCCCTCTAAGCGGAAGGACCAGGCCCGCATGGCCGGCAGTGGTGATGTTATGCAGAAACAACTCGTAGATCATATCGTTGGCCAAGGCGTCGGACATCTCACGGTACACGGCCGCGTCCGGTCGCTTCTGCACATCGAAATACGGCTTCCAGGGATCCACACAGACGACACGGCCGTTGGCTCGATGATGCCGGGTCAACGCCTCGGCCCACGTAATAGCCGATCCCCCGGCCCATGATCCCACCTCAAGAATATGAAACGGACCTGCACCTTGGCGGGAGGCCTCCAGCCGCACCAGTTCCTGCATCACTACGTGGCGAAGCGGGAGTCCTTGCGATGCCCACATCACCCGACCGAAATAGGGACGCAGCTGTTCGCGGCAGAATTGGTAGTACTCAACGTCCAGCGGAGTCACTCGGTTTGCCTCACGTGCACCTTGCGACATATCAGTCCCCTTACGGCTGTGACCGATCGTTCCGGCGAACCACGTCCGGATATTCAGGGTTCATCCACCCTTCCGCCGGCTCGATGACCATGTTGGCACGGAATTCTTCACGAGGCAGATAGGGATACATGTCCTCGATCGGTGTCTTCCACCCGAAGATCCTGGGCTCGTAGGTGTGGAATTCGTGCATGTCCACATCACAGACCACGGGGCCGTCGAACCGGAGCACCTCGTCGATCTTGGCGTCCATCTCGGCATGGTTGCGAATGGCCACGGTCTTGATCCCGTAGGCCTGCACGATCTTGAGAAAGTCCGGCGGGTTGTACCCTTTCGGGCCACAGGCCTCGGCGCGGCCTTGAAAGTTCGTTTCCTGGTAGGCCTTGGTGATGCCGTAAATGTGGTTGTTGAGGATGAACGTCTTCACCTTCACGCCGTAGTTGATGAACGTCTGCAGTTCCTGGGGATTCATGTTGAAGCCCCCGTCCCCGATCGTGCAGACCACTTGACGGCTTGGCGCGGCAAACCAGGCGCCCATCGCTCCGGCAAAGGAGAATCCCATGGGAGAGTTGCCGTTGTTCGTGAGATTCCGCTGCCCGTATTTGGTTTCAAAGGCATGGTTGCTGACGACGATATTGCCTCCGCAGTCTCCGACCAGAATATCCGTGGTGCCCATCTTTTCAGAAAGGCGGCGCATGAACGCATAGGGGTGTACCCGCTCACGCTGGTCGAAGAACTCGGGCCGGACCGGGTCGTACTGGCGTTTCCACTCCATCACCCGTTCTGTCCACCCCGAATAATCCGGCAGCGGTTTGCTGCGACGATCCAGGGCGATCAACAGGCGCTGAGTGAACACTTTCGCATCGCAGAGAATGTTCACATCGAACGGCACTTGCTGAAACTTCCGCTGCACCATCGCCAGATCGATTTCCACCAAGAACTTCTTGGCCTGGCGCGCAAAGCTTTGGACATTGCCGCCGGTAATGCGGCCGGAGATACGGCTGCCGATCGACAGCAGCAAGTCACTGTTTTGAATTCCGAAGTTCCGGCCGGCTCCCCCGTACGTTCCGACCCGTCCGCCGTAGTTTTCATAGTCCGAGCTGATCACGTCCAAGGCATTCCAGGTCGGAAAGCAGGGTACGTTCAACCGCCGACCCAATGCGCGCACGTCATCCTGGGCATTCGCGAGACGCACGCCGCCGCCGACGAGAATGACCGGTCGTTCAGCATGTTGGAGCTCCGCGATGAAACGGGAGATCTGCTCATCCACCACGGTAAGGTCGAAGTTTGTGGCGGCGGGAGGCTCAAACCCGATGAGCTGCTTGGCATCGATCATCGTCTTTTGGACATCAAGGGGAATATCCAGCAGCACCGGTCCCGGCCGTCCTTCCTGGCAAAGCCACAGCGCCTTTTCCAATTCATACCGCACGTCTTCGGGCTTGACGACCATCTTGGCGTATTTCGTGACCGGCGCCGCCATGGCCACGATGTCGGTCTCCTGGAATCCGATCTGGCGAATGGCAGGATCGGGCCGGAGGAATCGGGAATTGATCTGGCCGGTCAGAAAGACGCAGGGCACGGAGTCATAAAAGCAGTTGCCCATCGCCGTGAGAAGATTCATCCCACCCGGTCCGCTCGTGGCGATGGCCACCCCGGGCACGCCCTTCACCTTGGCATAGGCCTCGGCTGCAAACCCGCCGGCCTGCTCATGCATGACGGCGACGTATTCCGTGGCGGCGGTGCGGGTGAACGCATCGATGAGGTCGCCGTTCGCCGCGCCGTAGACCACGAACATCTTGTCGATTCCCCGTTCCGCCAATGTATGGATGATGAAATCCGCAACCTTGATCATGACCGTTCCTTTCCCCTCTCTCCCGCTAGGCAGCTGCATTCGTGGCCTCATCCTGATACCGGCGCCGGACCTGGCGCCGGCACATGTCCGCCACGTGTGTCGCGACGTGCGGACCGAACGTGCGGTGCAACATGTTCAGATACTGTGGATGCGTGAAATACTCGATAAAAGCCCGATCCCGGAATGCCAGGACCTGCGTCGCCGTGAGATGATCGGTCGGCAAGGGACGGCAGCCGTAGGCATGCTGCGCGTACCCGATCCATCCGGGGCCTCCCTGGTCATCGGGCAGAGCCCACTGTTTCTGCTTCGCCAGCGTGTACAGCGGTGAACCGGGGTACGCCATCGCACAGTAAAAGTTGGCCCACTCCGTATTGAGCGTGAGGGCCAGGTCCAACGTGGCGCGCATGCTTTCCATCGTGTCGTCGGGCAGGCCGAAGATATAGTTGGCCGCCACATGAATGCCGTAGGAGCGGATCTTGTCGACCGTCGCCACAATGTCCCGTTCGCCGAAGCGGCCTTTTTCGACACCGTCGCGGACATGCTGGCTTCCAGATTCGATCCCGAGCCCCAGCCAGGTGAATCCAGCCCGCGCGAGTTTCGCCAGTACTTCATCCTGGACCGTGTCCACGCGAGCATAGGCCCAGATATTGAGCCGGTACCCTCGCTCGATGATGCGATCGCAGATGCCGATGACATGCCGCCGGTTCAGCACAAACATTTCATCGGGGATCTTGATATTACTGACGCCATAGTCCTGGACCAGCCGGTCGATCTGCGCAATGACGTTGTCCGGGCTCCAGGCTCGCAACATAGGAGTTCCAAAAGGCGAATTGATGCAGCAGAAGGAGCAGGTAAACGGGCAACCCAAACTGGTCTGCAGCGACGCGTACGGAGCCCGCGCCTCAAGATTGCCGAAGCAATGCCAGTTGTGGGCGCGATACCGGGTCATATCGAGGAGATCCCAGGCCTGCCCCGGCAACTCGCGATCCAGATTCGTCAGCAGTTGGGCCGGAGCATTCCCGACCGGCACCCCCTGCTCCAGGTGCCAGAGGCCGGGAACCTCGCGGAGCGAATGTTGAGGCGCGCGTAGGGCGATCACCAGACCGAGAATCGTGGAGGGGCCTTCTCCCTGGCAGACATAGGTATACGGCTCTTCCAACAGGGTCCGTTTCGGCAGTGCCGAGGGGTGCGTTCCCATGACGAGCGTGGGAATATCGGCCAGTGTATTGAGGATTTCGCACACCTTCCGGCCGGCGGGCATACATTGCGTGGAGGCGGAGGGTTGTTGCCCATAGATCACGAAGACTGCCAGTCGCGGCGCGATGACGGCGATCCGCTCCGCCGTCTGCTGGTGGTTCAACCCCTCTGCCTCGGCATCCAGAATGGCAACGGAGCAGCTGTGTTGGCGCAAGAACGTCGCGATCAAACCCGACCAGACCGGTGGTTCAATGGCGGCCAGGTCCCGGCTCAGGTCTTGATAGACCTGCACCCGGCTGGGCGGGGTGACCAGCAACACGTCAAGCGGCTTGGACACGGCAACCTCCCAGTTGTTGCGCAAAGGCGATCGTGCGAGACAGACCTTCGTCCACATCCTCTTCCTGCCCGCACACGGCAATGCGAATGAACGACGCGTAGGCGTCGCCGAAACTGCGTCCCGGGGTGACCGCCGTCTGGTGATCGTCCAGCAATCGCCGGCAAAAGGTCATGTCATCGAGTCCGGTGCGCGCGATATCGACAAACAGATAGAACCCGGACTCCGGCTTGTGGCAATGCAGGATCCCGGAGCGATTGATGCGGGTGTGGCAGGATTCGGTCAGGCGGGAGCCCCGTGATCGAACCTCGCTCGCATACGTATCGAGCACCTTCATCCCGGCGAGGCAACCAAGTTGAGTAAATAGGGGAAGACAGGAATAGAGAGTCGAATTCGAGAGCGCGAGTTTCGCCGCCACCGCCTCATGGGCGAAGGCATAGCCGGTTCGAAACCCCGGGATCGAGCACACCTTTGAAAAGGACGACATCGCCACGACATACCTGGCTTGCGCCGAGGCGAGGGTCACGAACGAACCATCGAACGTCAGATCGGCATAGGTCTCATCGCTCAACAGCCAGATCCCCGCCTCTTCACAGCGCTCCGCAAGCGCACGCAGGATCATTGAATCGTACAGGGCCCCTGTGGGGTTGTTGGCATTGTTGACGACAATCGCCCTCGGTTCGGCAGCCAGTGCCTCATCGACGGCTTGTCGGGTCAGGTGAAATCCGTCTCGTTCAGAAAGCGCCACCGCCCTGACCTGAAGGCCCTGATGCGCCGCAGCGGCCCAGTAGGAGGGAAACGCCGGCGCGAACAGCACCAGGCGGTCGCCGGGATTGCAGGTGATGTCCAGAAACTGGTGAATCAGGAGATTCGCCGGGCTGATCACGACATGGGAGTCCGTCAACGCCTCGCCCGTCAACGAGGTATATCGAGCAGCCAAGGCGGCGCGTAACTCCTTCACACCGGCCATCGGCGCGTACCCCAGTTGTTTCTCGCTGATCGCCTGGACGGTGCCGTCGACGATCTCACCCGGCGGAGCCATGCGGGGATTGCCGAGTTCTAGATGATAGATGCGGTGCCCCTGCCGCTCCAGCGTTTGAGCCCGATCCATGACCCGGAACATCTCTTGTCCGATCAGCCGCTCACCCCGCGCTGAAAATGTCAATCGGCTCGGTGTCTGTGAAGCCGGGACTGTCTGATGAGCCATTACAGCAGCGATCCTTGTTCCTGATGCATGGACCTGACCGGAAAATGGACCGACGGATCTTTCCAGACTTCGCGAAAATGCGCGAGGCGCTCGGGGGTGCCGATGTCATACAGGGGGCTGGCTGTGACGAATCCATAACAGGGTTCAGTGACCAGCTGCGGAAGTAACTCGCGCTCCAGGGACCAGGAATGACTCTTCGGAAACAGCGCCTCAACGGTACGATCGAACAGATAGATGCCGGCGTTGTGATAGCCCGTCATTCTGCGGCGCGGCTTCTCCACCATGGACAGGAGGCGGTCGTCCTCCCCTAACCTGACGGCTCCGGTATCTTCCCGTGTGTCGGCTGGCGTGACCGCGATTGTCGCGCGAGCGCGTTTACGGGTATGGAACCGCAGGAGTCGCTCCGGATCGAGCTCACAGAGCGAGTCTCCGTTCAGCACTAAAAAGGGATTGCTGCGAACGAGCGTCATGGCTTGCGCGACTGCTCCGCCCGTTCCCAGCGGAGCGGGGTCGCGGACGAACAGGGTTTCATACCCGCCGCGATGGCGCCCAAACCAGTCCTCGATCATGTCGCCCTTATATCCGGTGCTGAAAATGAATCGACGGGCGCCGTGCCGCAGGAAATGTTCGACGAGGCATGCCACAAACGGGCGGCCATGAATCTCCGCCATCGATTTCGGGCGATCCGCCACGACCGATTGCAGGCGTGTACCGAGTCCCCCGCATAGAACAATCACATCGCAGTCCGCGAACCGGCCCATCGTCACGCCGCCTTTCCGAGTAACGCGGCCTTCAATTGGGAGGCCGTATCAGCCGAGTGATGCGCCCACACGTCGTCGAGCAGGAGATGATCTTCCTGATAAAACACGATCTGTGTCCCCAAGCCTTCAAACTTAAACGGAACCTGCAACAATCCGGGCAGCGCCCGGCGAATCCGCTCATGGTCCTCGGGCTTGGCAAACAGGAGCATGAACCCCCCGCCTCCGGCGCCCAGCAACTTTCCGCCCAACGCACCGGCCGCCCTGGCCGCCGCGTAGATCTCGTCGATGGCCGGAGTGGTAACGCGCGACGTCAACCGGCGTTTGAGCATCCAGCCTTCGTGCAGCAAGGATCCGAACGCAGCCAGATCGCCGCCGCCGGTGAGAATGGTAATCCCCTCCTCCACCATCTCCAGCATGGCCAACAGTTCCGCTGTGCGTTGGCGCGTGCGATCGATCTGCTCGCGCGCCACTTCCGATGCGATCCGCGAAAACCCGGTGAAGTACAGTTGCAAGTGGCTCTGAAAGGCGGCAAGCCGGTCGGGCCGCATGATGATCGGGGTATGCCCGATCTCTCCGTTCTGAAAGAACGTCGCCTTACACAGGCCACCATGCGCCGCCAACACCTGGTCCTGGCAACCGACCGCTTCTCCAAGCACGTTTTGCTCGACATGGATGGCCGCTTGGGCCAACTGGTCCTTGCTGGGCATGATGTGCTGAAGGGCATACAGCGTATGGAGCAGGCCGACCGTGAACGAAGAGCTCGATCCCAACCCCGTGCGGGCCGGCAGGTCTCCGTCGTGGTGGATCTCCAGGCCGTCGTTGATGTTGAGATACTTCAGGACGCCGCGGACTGCGGGATGTTCGATCTCTTCATGGTTCTTCACCAGTTCAACCCGAGAATAGACAATGCGCGATCGGTGTTCGAAAAACGGCGGTAGGCGGCGGCAGCTAATGTAGCAATACTTATCGATGGTTGTGGCGAGGACGGCGCCGCCATGTTCACGAAACCACACGGGATAGTCGGTGCCGCCGCCGAAGAAGGACATCCGGAACGGTGTTCGACTGATAATCATCGATGCCCTCCCCGCCTACCCGATCTCGAATCAGACATTGGCATACTGACCGGCTTTGATGATCGTGTAACACTTCATCAACTCACGAATGCCGCGTTCCAAGGACCACTCCGGCTTAAACCCGGTTGCCACTAGACGCTGATTGGATACGATATAGTCGCGCTTGTCGGGGTCCTCGCCGATCGGCGCCTCGAACGACACGAAATGCGGAATGAGCGTCTGGATGACCCGGCAGAGTTCGAGTTTCGAGAGGTTGGCATCGTCCAGACCCACGTTGTACGGACGATCTTTCATCTCGTCGAAATGATCGATGGCATGCAGAAACGTCCGGACGACGTCCCGGATATGGATGTAGTTGCGTTTGCAGTGCCCTTCGAATACGACGACGGCGCGATCCTGCACGGCGCGCCAGACGAAATCGTTGACTAGCAGATCCATGCGCATTCTGGGCGATACGCCGAACACCGTGGCCAGGCGCAGCGTGATGGCGTTTCCCCGGTCCAACACCACCCGCTCGGCTTTCACTTTGGTTTCGCCATAGAGGCTGATGGGACGTAGCGGTGACTCCTCCGTGCAGGGCACTCCCGGTTGCCCGATGCCATAGCCGCTGTTCGTGACGGGAAAAATGATCCGCTGCCTGGGAGAAGACAGTTTACACAAGAGCTGAACGGCCTCGAAGTTGACCGTGTAGGCTCCGACGCGATCACGGTCACAGCGTGGTGCCCCGACGAGCGCCGCAAGCGGAATGATGATGTCGGCCGTTCGCAGGAGATCGGTCAACAGGCGTTCGTCGCGGCAATCGCCCCGCACCACCTGGAAACCCTCCTCGCCGCAACAATCCATCAAACTGTTTTGGCGATACATGAAATTGTCCAGGACGGTGACCTTGTAACCACGGTCCAATAAACGTTTGCTGAGCACGGAGCCGAGATAACCGGCGCCGCCTGTCACGAGCACATGGGTCGAGGCTGTCGTCATGATCGAACAAGCTCCCCTGTGAATACATAGCTGCTGAAATACACCAGTGCTGTCACGCAGCCTCCAGGACAATCCGTGCGATGTGAGCCACATCCTGTTCGTTCATGGAGGCGTGATTGGGCAGGAAGAAACCACAATGATGCACGCGGTCCGCGATAGGGAAGCTGGCCTTCCCGTAGCGGTTCATCCAGAAAGGATGGAGCCCTAAATTGCCGGCGGAGAAGATTCTCGTCTCCACTCCTTCTGCGACCAACGCCCGGACAATTCGACGACGTTGCTCCGTCGAATCCGCGAGCAGCCCGAAGGAGATGCTGGCGACCTTGCTCCCCTTCGGCGGGCGCTGAGTATAGAACCGCCCGCCCAAATGCTGCAGGTACCGTTCATGATTGGCCTGCCGTTGCCCGGTCATCCAGTCCAGTTTGTGTAGTTGCTCGATGCCGATAAAGGCATTGAGATCCGTGGAGCGGAGATTGAAGCCCGGTTCGTAAAACACGAAGGGCGAGTGGAAATCGTCGACCTGGTACTGCGTCACCAATGCCTGATGGCTGGTCTGGTCGAGGTCCTTGCTCCACCCGTGGCTGCGCAGCATCAGGAGCATGTCCGCCAGATGCTTGTCGCTGGTCGACACCATGCCGCCTTCGATCGTGGACATCTGATGGCCGAAATAGAAAGAGAAGCTCGCCATATCGCCGAATGTGCCGATCTTCTTGCCGCCATATTCCGCTCCGATGGCGGCACAGGCATCTTCGAGCAGATAAAACCCGTACCGGTCCTTCAGGGTCTGCAGTTCCTGCATGCGATGCGGAACGCCGAGAACCTGAACGAGTAACACCGTCTGCGCGTCATGGCGTTGTAAGAGGTCTTCCAGATGATTGAGGTCAAGTCCGAAGGTATCAGGATCGGCCTCGCACATGATGGGTGTGAAGCCGAATTGAATCGCCGGAGCGATCGAAGTCACCCATCCGACACTCGGGACGATCACGTTCGTGTTGCGCAGCTTGCCGGAGCGCAACAAGGCGTAATACATCAACAGATTGGCCGACGAACCGGAGTTGCAGTGTACCGAATAGGGACGCCCCAGCCATTCCGACCATTGGCGTTCAAAGTCGAGGGTCACCGCGCCTTTGGTGAGGCGAGGATAGGTCCGTAGCCACTCGATCAAATGGTCGATATCCTGCCGGTCGATCGTATCCTGCGCGAGACACCAGCGAGGATTGAGCTTGGCACTCTGTGCATGACGCGTCATGATTGTCGTCCCTCTTGCTCCTGAACATGGCCTGCGTCCCTCACAGGACGAGGTGTGGCAACGGGATACCAATCAAGATGTATGCCACTGACGTGTATGGCGGGAGGAATTGAAACGACGGGATTTCCGGGCGTTGGGAGCGAGTGGCGGCACAGGACCGGGCAAAAAATTCCCAGTCATCGGCAACCGCTGCAGTCTAGGCGGACTCGAAGGTATGTTTACGATGCACGAAGGATTCAAGCGCGTTCCGCACCGATCCTCCCCAGCCCCGGTACTCGATCGTTTCTTTGCCGTCGAACCGGAACTCTAGACCAAGATGCGTTCCATCGGTCTGCGGTGACAGGTTTCGGACGACCCCTGTCAGATTGTTGACGTGTCCGGTGCCGGTGATTTCAAACTCAACCCGCAAAGCCATCCCCGGGTAAAAGTCCTGCACGGGGCGTTGAATGAGCACGGCGCAGCCGGAGGCACTCAAATCCTTCAGGAGCCCACCGATGCGGATCGGGGGTTCATTGGGCAGGTTGGATGCGAACTCCTGCACGACGGACAAGACAATCGGCTCCTGGGCCGATACCCGCCCGTGCTTCCGGAGCGGCACCTCCTCCAACTCGGAGGGAAATGCGAGCAGCAGAAACGGGAAAGGCTGCATCTGCGTTTCCAGCACCTCCGTGCGGTATCCGATCATGTGTCCTTCATAGATGTACCGCAGCAGGCAGAGGGTGCCTTTCATACAGGGAATCGGCTGCCCCAAATGAAACGGCCATTCACAGACGATCCAGCTCCGGCGTTTCCACCCCAGGACCGATGAGCCGTAGTGCCCCCGCGTGTCGTCCTGCGGCAGGCTGAGCTGAAGCGAGAGACCGACCGACAGAAATGAGGACGGATGACGATGGATGACCGGTTCGCTCATATGCTTTCTCCCTCCGCGCCTGCAAGCGCGTAGACGCACCCTCGTCAGCTCTATCGGTCGTCCTCTGCA
This sequence comes from Nitrospira sp., assembly GCA_024998625.1. Classification (GTDB taxonomy): domain Bacteria; phylum Nitrospirota; class Nitrospiria; order Nitrospirales; family Nitrospiraceae; genus Nitrospira_A. The sequence continues at coordinate 251,288 of JACOEL010000001.1, forward strand.
AGACCTGAAGGAACCGGTGAGTCTGCGTGGTCGCACAGGTAAAGACCGGCTTCGGATCAACCGATATGAACTCTACAGCATAGATGGAACACCGGAAGAACTCCGCTCAATTCAATCCGTCCTGAGCAGTAGGTATAGCTCTGATATGGCTTCGACAAAGCGCATCTCCATCGATCAGCTTACCGTCGGCATGTTCATCGCCGGTTTGGATCAGCCTTGGTATCGCACTCCGTTTCTCCTCCATAAGTGGCTGGTTTCAAATCCTGACGACATTGTGCAACTCAAACGCCATGGCATCCTCGTCGTCACCATCGATACCGAACGCGGACTGGACGTCGGGGCCGCCATCCCGCCTGCGCCGGCCACCGTACCTCCTCCGGATGAACCGCCGCCTGTCGGCGTTGAAGCCGTCGTGCCCCAGCTTAGCGAACAGATTCCACAGGCCGCAGTGGCTGCTGCGGCCTATCGGGAAGCCTCGGCCGCCGTGGAACGCGTCTTCAGTGACCTCGAAGCGGGTAACCCGCCAAAGATTGCGGTCCTGAAACCGATCGTGAGCAGGCTCCTGGAGCAGATCGTGGCACAGCCGGAAGCGATGCTGATCCAGTTCTGCCTGGATAAAGTCCGACGTTTTGACGCCACCCTGGCCAGCCATGGCATGGATGTCTGCGTGCTCACCCTCATCCTTGCAGTGGAAAACGGCTGCGTGGAAGCCGATCTGGAAGCGCTTGGGTTGGGGGCGCTGCTCCATGACATCGGTTATGTGCGACTCCCGCGCAACCTGTATCGGAAAACCACCCCGTTGACCGATCAAGAGCAGGTCCTCATGAAGCAGCACCCGCAATTGGCAGCCACCGTACTGGCTCAAGTGGGGTCGGTTCCCGATGCGGTTTCCCGTATTATCCTGGAACATCATGAATATCATGACGGGAGCGGGTTTCCTCAACATCTGAAGCAGGAAGGTCTCGCCGCGCTGTCCCAACTGGTGGGGTTGGCTGACACCTACGACGATCTAGTCAGCGCGCGATATGGCCGTCCTCCCCTGCTGCCTCACGATGCGATTCGGCAACTCTTCGTGCTGGGAGCGAAAGGCCGGTACGAGAAGACGCTGGTGGAGGTCGCCATCAAGGCGTTAGGAGTCTACCCTCTCGGAAGCCTCATCAAGCTCAATACCAATGAATGTGCCTTGGTCGTCGGTCTGAATCACGAAGACCGGTTGCGACCGCGTATTCAGATCATCAAGGGTGCCGACGGGGAGCCCCAGAAACAACCGATCGAGGTCGACCTTCAAAACCAACCGCCCGACCAACCGACCCGCTCCATACTTCGGGCATTGGATCCAAAGCAGGAACAGGTCGATCTTCCCCAATACCTTGAACTTGCCGCAGGTGCTCGCTCGTGACGAACCATCCTCAGCATCCACGCGCCCAGCCGTCCCAACACGTCGCAGGCATTGCCGTACCTTCAGAGGTCTTAACCTTGCTGTGGGATGCTGTGCCGCTCGGCATCTGCCTTCTGGCGGCCGAGCAAACAATTATTTTTGCAAATCGAACCGCCGCTCGTCTTTTCGGGCGATCCCCGGCGGCCTGTACGGGACAAGCGTTATCGGACCTCATCGGTCAGCGCCTTGATCTGAGCGACTCGCTTCGGGCCACCGGAATTGTGAAACTGCCGGACGGGCCGCTTCCTCCCACCGACCCAGCGACGAGTGGTGATGAGAGCAGCACCGGCAATTCCACGGTGATCGAATGGCAACACCTTCGCATCTCCGGGATTCCCTCTGTCGCTACGTTGATGATCCTGCGCGATGTGTCACGCGAAATCGAATTGGAGAAAGACCGTGACCGTCTGGCCGAAGTGGCCGAGGAAAGTCCCTATCCGATCGTGGAAATCGACCGGCACGGAAATCTGGTTTATGCGAATCCGGCCATGGCAGACGTCCTCGGTCGCTTCGGATACGACCTTGCAGGCAAGCCGGACATCCTTCCGGAGAACCTCCCCGCTCTTGTCGCGACCTGTTTACTGGAAGGACGGACCTTCACGTCCCAGGAAGTCGTGCGAGGCGACGCCTGTTATAGCTGGACGCTCTGCCCGGTACCCGGGCACGGCCTTGTGCGGGCCTTTGCCATCGATCTGAGCGAAGTGCATGCGACTCACCGGGCGCTCAACGAGACCGCCGATCGCCTCCGCGAGAGCAACCGCCAGTTGGACCAGGCACTCCAGCAGGCCCAGACGGCGGCACGGGCGAAGTCGTCGTTTCTGGCCATGATCACGCACGAATTGCGCACACCGATGAACGGCGTGATCGGGATGGCCAGCTTGTTGCTAGAGACACCGTTGACCGAAGAGCAACGGTCCTTCACGAATACCATTCAGCAGTGCGGAGAAGCGCAACTTTCACTGATCAACGATGTGCTCGAATGCAGCAAGATCGAGGCGGGCAAGTTGGAATTGGAACACCTCGATTTTCATCTGCGTACGACCGTTGAAGACGTGTTGTCACAGTTCGCGGAACGGGCTCAGCGTAAAGGTCTGGAGATTACGGGCCTGGTCCATGCCGCCGTGCCGAACGCGTTGCGCGGCGACCCCGGACGGCTGCGCCAGGTGTTGACCAATTTCGTAGGCAACGCCATCAAGTTCACCGAACGCGGGGAAGTCACCTTGCAGGCCTTTCTGGAGCGCGACTCCCCTTCCGAGGTCATCATCAAGTTCGAGGTGACGGACTCCGGCATCGGCATCAGCGAAGACGTGCAGTCGCGGCTGTTCCAGGCCTTCACTCAAGCCGATAGCTCCACCACCAGGAAATACGGAGGGACGGGACTCGGTCTCGCCATCTCCAAACAATTGGTGGAACTCATGGGCGGCCAAGTCGGACTGCGCAGCCAACCGGGCCAGGGCACCACGTTCTGGTGCACGGCGAGATTTCAGAAGCAGGCGGTCTGTGCCCCGGCCATCGTTCCCTCGGTCGAGTTGAGCGGTCGCCGTATTCTGATCGTCGACGATAATGAGTCCAATCGCACGATTCTTCATCATCTGGTATCAGGCTGGGGCATGCAGGACGGCCAGGCGCGTCATGCCGATGAAGCCATTCACATGCTGGAGCAGGCCGCCGCACAAGGCCGGCCCTACGACGCGGCGGTGCTCGATATGCTGATGCCGGGGAAAGATGGACTCCAACTGGCCCAGGAGATCAGGGCCCACCCTCAAGGAGCCGGGGTTCGCTTGATCGTCTTGACCTCCTTGATTCAGCCTGGTCATGCCGAACGGGCGCGTCGCGCAGGCTTTACGGCCTACCTGACGAAGCCCGTACGCCATGATCAGCTCCAAGGTTGTCTCCGCGTCGTGTTTGGGCTGCAGGGATCGGCCACAGCCGCCGTTCCAGGGGTAGAGACGGGTCCGACGATTGTCCCGACATTGATCACCCGCCACACCTTGGCCGAACAGCGTACCCGCCCTCGTATCCTCGTTGCAGAAGACAATGTGGTGAACCAGAAGCTGGCCGTACGTATGCTGGACCGCCTCGGGTATCAGCCGGACATCGTATCCAACGGCCAGGAAGCCGTGGCGGCATTTGAACGGGGTCTCTATGCCGCGATCGTCATGGACTGCCAGATGCCGACGATGGATGGATATGAGGCGACCCGCCGCATTCGCGAGCAGGAACAAAAGCCTGCCGCATCCGGCACCCGCGCCCATGTCCCCATCATTGCGCTGACGGCGAACGCCATGCCGGGAGACCGCGAGCGCTGCAAAGCCGTCGGTATGGATGACTATCTCTCCAAACCGGTGAAGACCGACGATCTCGGTAGAATCTTGCAGCGGTGGGCTCCCCTCGCGACACCGGACCATGCGTCGGTGCCGACGCCCCCCCGTGAAATGACGAAGACCGATGCCCGCGTGTTCGACGCGAGCACGATGCTGGTCAATATCGGCGGCGATGTGGATCTGTTCGATCAATTGATCCGTCTATTCTTGGAGCGCCACCGCATGATGGTCCAGGAGATCGCAGCGGCCATCACGCAGGCTGACGGCGTCGCTCTTGAACGGGCGGCTCATAGCCTCAAAGGCACGGCAGGTAATTTGTGCGCACCGGAAGTGGTGCTCCTGGCAAGTCAGTTGGAGGCCAACGGACGTCTCGGGACGCTCGCCGAAGCCCCTGCCCTATTCGCCCAGCTCGAACGTACGGTTCAGCAACTCGTCGCCGTGCTGGAGCGTCAGATCACACCAGCCGACCCGTCTCAGTCGCATTAATCTATTCACAATACATGAGAACACCGCAGCGCCGTTTTTGGCAGCATGCGGAAACAGTCTGCCAGCGGCATTCTCAACATTCGTGAAGCGTAACTCGTCGGGGTCAGAGCGTATGGCTCGAACGCTGAGCCTGGTGCGCAAATGAGTAAGGCGTGATTTATCGGGCTGTGGCCTGAAGCGGAGCCGCCGGAGACGGGCGCTGCGCGGGGGCGGCGGAAAAGAGAGGATACCGAGTCGGCCACTCTTCCGAGAGGACCAATTGCTTGCAGAGCCTGGTCCGGTGATTCATGACCAGCGGTCCCCGCAAATTGGCCGTCACGGCAGTGGGATCGTCCGAGGGAATGGTCAAGATAGTGACGACGGACAGTTCATCGCTGTCCTGCTTTTGAATTTCGATGAGCGCATCCAGCGAGACCTCGATCTGGTAATCGGGCCTGAAGAAGGCCGGGTCCAAGATGACAAAAGCCAGCTGCGGTTCTTCGACACATTGCAGCCACTTGAACGGGGCCTCGGTATCGTGATCGAGCAGCACGTACTTGCTCCACTCCGGAAAGCCGAGGATGCCCGATGGAAACACCAGGAGTGTGTCGTCATTCACCTCAAAATTCCCGAATCTGGTCGACCGACACTTCATGACGCTTCCTCAACCTCCACGACGGCCTGTTTTGTTCGACAATTGACGAAAGGCCTCCAACGGAATAACCCCCGGCCCGGCGGCAATGCGATTTTCGTCCTGGATCCGCGCATGCACTTCATCACGATGCACGTGCACATTTGGCGGTGCTTCGATCCCGAGCCGGACCTGGCCGCCTTTGATCCCGAGTACCACGATGCGAACATCGGGCCCGATGGTCACGCCTTCTCCCCGGCGTCGTGTTAAGACCAGCATACAAGCCTTCCTTGGCGTGTGAATACAAGTACATGGATATATCGGTTTTGATAAAGGTGAACTTGAGCGTCGATCAGCGGAGATAGTTGATCAACGACGAGTCAAAAATTTTGGTGAAGGTTTGACTGGCGGCCTGCACGGCAACTTCCTGGAGACGGAGTTGGGTAATGGCTGTTGCCAGGTCCGCATCCTGATTGTCGGAGATGGATTTTGTGATGGTCAAGGTAGCCGCATCCAAGGCGTCGTGTGTGACCTGGAGGCGGTTGGCCAGCGCGCCGACGGTGCCCTGCACATCGCTGATTTGAGCCGTCGCCAAATCCAGGTTTCCCAGTCCGGCTTGAATGCCGGAGCGATTGTCGCTTTCAAGGGCCGTGAGGAGGTCACGTAGCGAATCGAACATGTTGGTCGTCGATCCGGTGAAGATGCTGCTTCCCGGTATGAGGATCTGCACGGTTTGATTTTCACCAACCGCGATCGACTGGGTCTCGCTGTTGCCCTGATAGGCGACCGTATCCCCTGAGGTGATCGTGAAGGGCTGCACATCCGTTTTCGTCCCGCCGAAGATCGCCTGCCCGGCCACCTCCGTGTTGCCCAGTTGAACCAGTTGCCGCTGAAGCTGCCGGATCTCTTTGGCGATGCTCTGACGCCCTTCTGCTGACGTCGTGTCGCTGCTTGCCTGAATGGTCAACTCCCGCACTCTGGTGATCAGGTTCTGGACCTGTCCCAACGCCTGATCGGCGGCATTCACGCGTGCGGTCCCGAAATTAATATTGCGAGCCCACTGCATCGTTTGCGAGAGCGCGGACTTGTCGAGCACGATCTGGCCATACGAGCTCGGATCGTCTTCGGGAGTCGAGACCCGCTTTTGGCTGGAGATCTGCTCCTGCGAGGTCAGCATTTGCAAACGGGAACGTTGGAGATTGCCGAGCAAGGTGTTGTACATCTGTTGATCGGCGACTCTCATAATGCCTGCTCCCGGTGAAGTGACAAGAGGGTTACCGCTTCAAAGACAAGATCGTCTGCAGCATTTCATCGCTGGTGGTGATCAGCTTTGAAGCGGCCTGGAACGCACGCTGATACTTCAACAAATTGATGAGCTCTTCATCCATCGAGACCCCGGAGACTTCCGCCCGGTGGGCCAGCAGTTGATCGTGGAGAATCTCCTGTCCTTGCAGGTCCCGGGTGGCCCCTTGAAGGGTGGCGCCGAAGCTACCGGCCATGGCGCCGTAGTAGCTTTGAAAGGTCGTATTTCCTAAGCCCGCGACCGAAGCCGTTTGCAGGTTGGCCAGGGCGAGGGCATTTACGTTATTGCCGGGCACACCGGCGGCGGTTGAAGAGGCGGCGATTTTCTGGCGATCCGTCAACGCCATGCTAATCGTGCCGGCCGTGGTCCCGGTGGCCGTGAAGAAATCCTGTGTCGTGGATCCATCCAATCCATAACCGGCACGATGCTGAGTGTTCACTTGCGACACGAGCTGCGACGTGAGGGTGTCGAGAGAGGTTTGCAGTCCCGCGGCAGTGGTATCACGCGCGTCGATCAATCCCTTGAGACGGCCGCCGCTGATCGAAGAGGTGATATCCGTGTTGGGACCGGTCCCGCCGTCATACCGCACGTCGAGCAATCCACCGTTGGTCACATCGGGAACGCCCGTGAGTTTGTATGCCGTGTGGTCGGTCACAAGGATTTGTCCGACCCCGACAAAAACGGTGACCTGCCCGCTTCCATCCTCGATCGAAGAAATATCCACCAGTCCGGCGAGGTCGTTCAGGAACCGGCCTCGTTGGTCCCGCAGATCATTGGCCTGCTGCCCGCTCACTTCGGTCAGTTTGATCTGGGCGTTCAGATCAGCGATCTTGCTCGCCAGCGAATTGATGTCGCTGATCCCGCTCCCAATTTGTCCATCGAGGGAAATCCGTTGCGCCGACAGTTGCGATGACGCCTGGTTCAACTGTTTGGTCAGCCCGTCGGCTTTGGTCAGGAGCACCGTGCGCGCGGTCAGATCGGCCGGATTGGTCGCCACGTCCTGCCAGGCCTTGAAGAATTCGTTGAGCCCCGCCGCGATGCCTTGATCATTCGCGTCGTTAAAGAGGATTTGAATTTGCGACAGAGCCTTCTGCGACGCGCCGAATTGCCCGATCCGTTCATTTGAGCTCAGGAGTTGTTGTTCAACGAAGCTGTCGACGGAGCGGCGGATTTCCGATACCTGGACGCCGGTTCCGATCTGGCCGGGGCGTCCGTTTTCCGGGAGGGATTCGGTCAGAACAGCTTCCTGGCGGGAATAGCCGGGGGTGCTGACATTGGCGATGTTTTGTCCGGTGACGGACATCGCCCGTTGAAAACTGGCCAGCGCGTTGGAACCTACACCGAATAATCCGTTGAGTCCCGACATACGATCACCAGTTATCCCTTGGCTCTCACCCTGCCGCCTGTGCTGGCTACTGCGGTGCCCGAGGACGAATACAGTGCCGCCGACTGCGGTGAGCGTTGCCAGATGCGGAGCGTGCCTTGCAAGAACTCGAGCGACTGCCCGATCAGGGCGGCGTTGAACCGGTTCAGCCGATCCGTCTGCTCGATTGCCGCGACAAGATCGGCCTCCTGCTGCTTGCGCGAGGACGGCGAGCCATACAAAGCCGACAGCGTCAACTCGTTTCGGCGTTGGTGCTCCAATTCTCGAATCTCATCCAATAGGTGAGTTTTTCGTATCGTCACGGATGTGAATTGTCCGAAGGAAAGGGACCGAATGGCATCCTGCTCTTCAATCAGCAGAGCCTGAAAGGCCGTGAGTTTGTCGAGCATGCGGCACAGAAGCGGGTCGGAGGCTATGGAAAGTGGCTGCTGTACGGTCGACACCATGTTTCCCCTTCAAACGAACGGTTCCGCCGTGTGAGGCCGCGTGATCGAAGAGTCGAGCCGTACGTCAGGCGCGTTACAGGACCGCGTCGGTCAAGACGTTACGAATGATGGCATCCGCAACCTTCTTACCGTCCACGTTGTACGTGCCCCCTTCGACCGACTGACGAATTTGACCGACTCTGGCATCACGCTCCGCATCCGGCTGTTCCGCTGCCGCCCTCAGACGCTGGAGTTCTTTGGCCTGTTCGGAAATCTGGACACGATCCTGAGACTGCGTCCCTTGAGACGCGGTCTTCTTGTTGTGTGTCCGTTCAGTGTCCTGAACTCCCAACAGAATTTTCGCGAGATCTGCCGCCCGGCCATTATGTGAGATCTCCATGACTGCTTCTCCTCCCCCATTGCCAGGGTGTTCCGAAAGGCCATTCCCCTAGTCGAGTACTCTATCGGCGGGACCAGCCGGGAACTTTAGGAAAAGCGATCGAATTAAGGAAGTTTTTCTGCATAGGCATCGACGAATGCCGTAATGCCGATCCCCCCTGCTTCTGTGGATAACTTGGCTATCTCTTGATCGTAAAAGGAGTACCAGACCTGCTCGTTTTTCCGGTCCAGGAGTCCCTTCGGAACGGTTTCCCTCATATTTTTAATAAGATAGGAGATGAAATACGATTCAAACTCCTGCCCGGCTTTATGGAGCGCCGCGCGGGCCTTGTCCCCTGCCGGTGCTTGCTCGACCGGACCGCGGAATCCCAGCGGCTGTGGAGTCGCCATTTGGGCCAGATCGAGTTGCCCTGACATAAGATGTTGTATTTCCATTGGAGGCGTGGCCCTTCTTAGACAATCTCAAGATTCGCTTGAAGTGCTCCCGCGGAACGCAGGGCCGAGAGGATGGCCACGAGATCACGCGGAGTCACACCCACCGCGTTGAGTGCCCGTACTACTTCTCCAAGCGTCACCGTTTGATCGACCACAATCAGTCGCGACTCCTGCTCGGTCACTTCCGTCTGCACATCAGGAGTGACCGTCGTTTGCCCCTGGGTCGAGCCGATCAACGGAGCCGGAGGCTGCGAGACGTTGAGTGTGTTCTTGACGGAGATCGTCAGGTTGCCGTGGGAGATCGCACAGGTGGAGAGTCGAACATGTTCACCCAGGACCACCGTACCGGTGCGTTCATTCACCACCACTTTGGCGGCGACATCGACGGTTACGTCCAATCCTTCCATCGTCGCGATGTATTCCACAACCCGTCCGTGAAAGGTTGCGGGAAGCGACGTTTTGACGAGGCCTGCATTTACCGGAACAGCCGTGCCCTTTCCAAACGTCCCGTCGATCGCCTCCGCCGTACGAATGGCGGTGGTGAAATCTGGGTGTCGTAGCAACACGGAGACACTGTCCCAGTTCTCGATATCCACCACCAACTCTTTTTCCACGATGGCACCGGCAGGTACCACCCCGGCCGCCTGATGGTTTTTGGTGATCGTCGCGCCGCCGGCGCCGCCGGTCCCGCCGAGGAATCCACCGATGGAGACCGGCCCCTGAGCCACCGCGAACACCTGTTGGTTCGGCGCCTTCAGCGGCGTGGAGAGCAATGTGCCGCCTTGGAGACTTTTCGCATTGGCCATGGAAGAGACGACCGCGTCCAGCGTCATGCCGGGTTTCACGAACGGCGGGAGCTTCGCCGTCACCATCACCGATGCAATATTGCGGGTGAGCAACTGGATGGGATCGATCACCAGATTGATGCCCATCTTGTTCAACATGGACATCATGGCTTGAATCGTGAACTGGCCGCCGATGACCTGATCACCTGTCCGGTCGAGACCGACGACCAATCCATATCCGATCAGTTGGTTTTCGCGCACGCCTTCGATGGTGGCCACATCCTTGACTCGAACGGCCTGGGCCAATGAGGCCGTAAATAACGTGATCGTGAGGAAGGCCAGCATGCCCACCGCGGTGCGCCGAAACCAGGCCGCTCCTTGTGGCTGTCTGTCAGGAACAGGCGCCGGTTTCGGCGGCGGAGGGGTCCAGGGCCGCGCGAGAAGGCCGGGATCCATTGAGGCCGGTCGCAACACCCCGCTTGAAAGCATGAGACGAAAGCATTGCGTAAGCATCGCTCGTTGTTGTTTGCGCGGCCTCGTCATGATGACTCCTGTGGCTGGTCGATTCTTCCCGACGGACTTGCGATTAAAACGGAGAGACCCAATCCAGAATTCTGACGAGCCAGCCCGGCCGCTGCACATCGTCGACGACTCCCAGGCCGGAATATTCGATCTTGGCGTCGGCAATGGCGCTCGACTGCACCGTGTTTTTCGTATTCACATCCACGCGCCTGACGATGCCCCCGATGGTCATGATCTGGCGTTCCGAATTGACGGTCACCTCACGTCGGCCCTCGACCCGTAAATCGCCGTTCGGCAACACTTCCGTCACGATGGCCGAAATCGTGCCTGTCAACGTGTCTTCCCGGTTGGTTGCGCCTTTGCCGCCGAATTTGCTCTTGGCAGTGGCATCGATGCCGAACCCTCGCTTGGCTTCTCCGCCCAGGCGGATTCCCGGGATGCCGAGGTAGCCCATCCCGGTCCCGCCGATCCCATTCGAAATGGTGGAGTCCCGCTCTGCGTTCGTGTCGGCGCTCTTCGAGCCCTTGTGTTTTTCCACGATCAGAATCGTGATGATGTCGCCGATGCGCATCGCGCGAAGATCTTCATAGAGATAGGCCCGCCCATTCTCTTCCTGCCACAGCGATCCCATGGTCTTGGGGGGAGGCAATTTGGCCATCTCCACCTTTTGTTGCTTCGTGCTGGGCGAGGCCGAACAACCGACCATCACGCACAGCGCGAGACCGAACCAGATGAACCGGATGCGGCGATATTGTGTGAGAGACCGGTTAAAAACTGACACGGACCACCCCCGGGGCAACGACGGTCGCCCGCAATTCCTTGCCGGAATCGACATTGGAGACCGTGATGGTTTGCCCCAATTCACCATGCGATTTCGTGACTCCCACGGTTTGAATCGACAACCCGCCCTGCCGGGCTTCAATCGTCACCCGATCCCCCTTGTGCACGGCGAAGGGGCGCCGGACCGAGGTCATGCGTATGGCATTTTGAGGCGGAAGCGGGCGAATGGCCGCTTTGCCGATGACTTCGGCAGGACTGGTCACAAACGGTTGCTTCAGGTCGTATAGGACGATCCGTTCCGTGGTGACGTCGTCGGCCCCGATCTCCTCGTCGACCTTGATCGACCGCACCGGCACCACCACCTCGACAATGGCGGCCACATCGGCGGTGGCATCGATGGTCTTGATGAATCGCCCGTTCACGGCCAGATGAATCTGGAACACTCGACGTCCAAGCGGTTCGTCTGATCGCCCGGCGCTGACCTGCAGATCGACCGCTCCGGAGGGCACGACGATCGGCTGCTGAGGGTCGCCGATCGCCACCTGGCAATCGACCGCGCGGCCGGCCAGTTCCCGTTTGACGAAATCGTGGATCACCCCACGGATTTGTTCGGGATAGATAAGCCGTTTTCCACGGGACTGCGGGAAACCCTGCGCATTGTGCGCAACAGCCCCCTGCACCTGGAAGAGCGGCCGCACCGGAGCCCGCTCCCCTGCCATGGCCGGCAAGACCGCGCTCGTGACCAGGCTGATGGTCGCAACAGACAGGAGGCTGAGTCGATTCACAGGTGTCACCCTTGGTTGAAGGTGCGGCGCCGATTACCGGCGCAGGTTGTTGGCAATCTGCATCATTTCATCGGATGCCTGAATGGTCTTGGAGTTAATTTCGTAACTCCGTTGGGCGATGATCATGTTGACCATCTCCTCCGCCAGATTGACGTTCGAACTTTCCAGGAACCCCTGTTGCAACGTCCCGAAGCCGGTGGAAAATCCGCCGGTCCCCTGTTGAGCCGGTCCTGAAGCAAAGCTGTCCAGAAACAGGTTGCCGCCCATCGCCACCAGGCCCGAAGGGTTGTCGAAGCGGACCAGCTGAATCTGCCCCACCTGTGACGCTTGTGTGACGCCGGGAAGCAGAACGGAGACGGTGCCGTCCTGGCCCACATCGATTTTCAATGCACCCGACGGAATCGTAATCACCGGATTGAGCTGGTCGCCGTCGCCGGTCACGAGATTGCCGACGTTGTCGCGTTTGAAGGATCCGTTGCGGGTATACATGATGGTCCCGTCGGGACGGGTCACCTGGAAAAATCCGGCGCCGTCGATGGCCAAGTCGAGATCGTTCCCGGTCTGCCGCATGTTCCCTTGCACCCATTCCTTGGCGACCGTAATGGGACGCACACCGCCCCCGACCTGCACGCCGACAGGAAAAACGCCCACGTTCGAGGCGTTTGTGCCCGGTAAGCGTTGAATCTGATACAGCAGATCGCCGAATTCCGCACGGCTGCGTTTGAACGCGTTCGTGTTCACGTTCGCCAGATTGTTGGCGATGGTATCCACGTTCAGTTGCTGGGCCGTCATGCCCGTCGCGGCCGTCCACATTGCGCGAATCATGCGTTCCTCCTATTGCACCCGGCCCAGATCCTGAATGGCCGTTTCGGTCATGCGATCCATCGTTTGGATCAATTTCTGCGCCGACTCGTAACTGCGCATGCCTTGCATCATCTTCACCATTTCACTCAACGAATTCACGTTGGACTCTTCGATGTGTCCCGACTGCACCTGCGGTCTTGTCGACACCGCCGGTTTCCCACCGACAAACAGTCCTTCGGCAAACTTTTGCGGCATCCCGTTCTCGGGGAACTCGACTACCTTGATGCTGCCGATCGGAGTGCCGTCCACCTGGATCGCCCCCTCCGCATTGATCTGGATATTGCCGGGCGGCACCTTGATCTCTCCTTTGGTGCCCATGACCGGGTGCCCAAGATTGGTCACCAGGCGTCGTTGGCTGTCGAGAGAAAAGATGCCGTTGCGTGTGTAGCGAACGCCGTCAGGGGTCTTGACCTCAAAAAACCCGTCGTTCTGTATGGCGACATCCAGCGGATTGCCGGTAATGCGGATCCGCCCCGGCTCAAAGGCCGTTCGGACTCCATGCACCTCGGCAAATACCCGTTCGCTGGGACCGGCCGGTCTGGTCGAAATCACCGAGGAGATGCCTCCTGATGCCACTCCCATCCCCGCCGAACTGGCACGGGCAAAGAGGCTGCGGAATCCCTGCTGGTCCTGCTTGAATCCGGCCGTGTTCACGTTCGCCAGATTGTTGGCGAAGACCGTGAGTTGTTTTTCCTGAGCGACGGCGCCTGACAGTATGGGGTAGATGGCTCGATTCATTGTTCATATCTTCCAGATGAACCTGTTGTGCTGCAGAAGGAGTTAGCAATGGACATGCCATCGCGATACGTCGGGCGGCCCGCTACAGTCGAGGCGATCGCCGAACGAAAATCCTTGTGATTGTCGAGAGATGGGAACCGAACGGTCTTTGAGGTACCGGAGGGAAAATTCTTCCGCCGTCAACGGCGCCTGTCAAACGGCGTGGCGAACCGGAAGTCTTTGCCGGAAACAGGGAAAGTCCTGCCTACATGGAATTGGGGGCGACGAGAGTTTCGGAGATCAGGCAGCGATCGTGGAAGTGGGATCAACTGAGGTGGAGGCCATCGCACCGGGGAGTCCATTGAGGGCGTAGCCTTCGGTACGAGCCCTTGCCATGGCCCGGGTGGCCGCATCGAGGAGTCCGTCACTCTCCACAGTGTCGTGACTGGAGAGACCGATTCCAATCCGGCTGGTCAGGAACAACTCGTGCCCGTCCAGGGTGACCGGCAGCGATATCGTGCTTTGCATCTTTCTGGCGATGGCCAGTACCTCCTCCGAACCGGTGACCTGATCCAGCAGGACGACAAAGGTGCGCTCAGCAAGTCTCGCCACCGTGTCGGTGGTGCGCAGGGCGCTCTTCACACGCGCAGCGAGAACGCGATACATGAGGTTGAGGTTGATTTGCGCCTGTTCATCCGTCTTTGGGGTGAAGTGATCCAGCTCGATCATGAGGACCGCTACCGGCCGGCCATGCTTGTCGGCATGCGCCTGGGCTTGCTTGAGGAGAGACGTAAAAAGACGATAGGTCGGCAACCCAGTGACCGAGTCGTAGGTGTGCATGCCAGACCCGTTCGATTCTTCCGACAGTGCATGCATCCTGGAAGCCGATTGCGGGCCACGCGGAGTCCAGAACGTTGCGCCGAAAACCAGCAGCGTGAGAAGAATGCCGGCAGAGATCATGACGGGATAGGCCATCAAGGCCGACAGAGTCAGCAGGCCCACGGAGGCAGTCCAATACAATCCGCCGGCCATGAACAGGATACAGGCCGCTACGCCGAGCCGGGCGCTCTGAAGCGATTGGGTACCCGCTTCATCGTCGGGCCACCCATGCTGGTTCGTTGAGTCCGATCCGTTACGGTCGTTCGACGTGTTGAGTTCCGGACGTGATGAATGCATACCCTCCCCGATGGGGCAGCGCAGCCAACGGGATGTTGGACTAGGGAGGTATCGGAAGAGTGGAGACGAAACTAAAGGCAGGGTGGCCCGTGCGACGACGCCCGGGTGCCGACGATACAAACGAACAGCAACGACCGCTAAACCGTCCGGAGGGTCACCTCACACATCCACCGGTTCGAGCCGCGCTTTCAAGTGGAGGATGGCTTTCGAATGGATCTGGCATACGCGCGATTCGGTCACTTTGAGCGCCTGCCCGATCTCCTTCATCGTGAGTTCCTCGAAATAGTAGAGCGACAATACCAACCGTTCCTTCTCCGGCAGATCCTGGATCGCCGCTTCGAGCACGTGGCGCGCCCGTTCGTTCACCAGGACCGAGAGAGGATCCGGCTGATTGGAGTCGGTCAACACACTGATGATCTTATGCCCGTCCGCATCCTGCACGCCGAGATCGTCCAGGCTGATCACCACGGCGCCGCGTGAGCGAGTCAGGAATTCATCCAGTTCCTCCGCGGACATCTTCAATTCTTTGCCGACTTCCTGGTCTGTCGGCGGGCGCCCGAGTCTGTGCAGCAGCTCGGAATAGGTTTTTTGAAGGAGCGTAATCCGCTCGTGGACCGAGCGCGGGATCCAATCCATCGACCGGATTTCATCGAGCATCGCGCCACGGATACGGAACTCCGCGTAGGTTTTGAACTTGGCTTCGCGAGTCGGATCGTACTTGTCCATCGCATCCATGAGGCCCATAATCCCGACGGATATGAGGTCCTCCGCATCCATATACGCCGGCAGGCGGAACGCCAGACGATGGGCCATGGCCTTCACGACGTGGGTGAATTCCTGAATCACCCGTTCACGATCTGCCTCCGCAATCACCCGGCGCGGGGCGTTCCTGACCGCAGACATTTTTCGAGCGTCCATCATTCGCTACAGTCCTTTCAGTCAGTGCGTCCGCAAAAGTTGTTGCCAGAGGAACTGCACTGTGCCTTTGGGAAGCGCCGGTGGAGTCAACTGAGCCACCGCCTCAGTCAGTTCGCGAAACGCACGGCTGGACGGCGCGTGCGGGAAGAGATCGATGACGGCCCGCTGCTGGGTCACGGCCATCGGCACATAGTCGTCCAGGGGAATCGCACCCAGGTAATCCAGCGAAATATGTAAAAATCGACTGACGGCCAACTCCAGTTTCCGGAAGATCCGCGCGGCGTCCCGCGGCGACTTCACCATGTTGACGAGCACATGGAAGCGGCGCTCCCGGTACTGCCGCAACAGGACTTTCATTAACGCATAGGCGTCTGTCATGGAGGTCGGCTCGGGAGACACCACGACAACGATGGATTGGGCCGCCGCCGCAAAGTAGGTCACGGTCGAGGAAATGCCCGCACCGGTGTCGATCAACAAGACATCCATGTTCGATGCCAATCGCTCAAGTTCATCTTGAAGAATGAGCTGTTGTGCTTCCGTCAGGATCGTCAACTGAGAGATACCGGTACTGGCCGGGAGGACGGTAATGCCGTGCGGGCCGGTCAGCGCGATATCTTCCAGCCGGCAGGTCTTCGCGAGTACATGCTCCAACGTGTATTTCGGTGTCAGGCCGAGCAAAATATCGACATTTCCCAGCCCGAGATCCGCATCCAGCACGAGCACACGCTTTCCGGTTTGAGCCAGGGCGATGGCAGTATTTGCCACCACGTTGGTCTTTCCTACCCCGCCTTTTCCGCTGGTGACGGTGATCACTTGCGTGCGGGAGGGACCGACGTTGTCATCAAGCGCTCTCATCTGCGGATCCAAAATTCCTGGTTGCATCGCCATCGTCGCTCCCCTCTTGTTCGCCAGTCGCCTATCGTGCGTAGGTCTTGATTCCGGGCACAAATGTCGGTGTCGTCTCCCGCTCCCATGCCGGAGTGGTGCCGGTTGCCGGCGTCCGTACCTGCCCTCCCAGCAGCAGGTCGCCCAGGCGATCGACTTGCGCCTGAACCAGGTCATCGGGCACCCGTTGACCTGTTCCCCAATAGGACAGCGGGATGCCGGTGCGATGAGTGGCTTCGAAGATGCCGCCATAGCCCGCCGTTTCGTCGAGTTTGGTAAACAACAACCGGAGGCCCGGCACGTCTACGCATTGACTGGTGCTGACCACGAGATCCGGCACTCGCGTGCCTGCCGCGAGAACGAGATGGACTTCCATTGGATAGGCCCCGTTCAGCAACCCTCTCCAACGTTGCGCCGTGATGGGCTCATAAGGATTGAACCCTGTGGTATCGATCAAAATCAGTTCCGCTTCACGGGCCTGCGCAATCGCCGCGCGGGCCTCCTCACAAGAAGCCGCCACCGAAAGCTCGATCCCCAGAACCTCGGCATAGAGGCGAAGATGTTCCACCGCCGCAGGCCGATACGTATCCATGGTAATCAGGGCCACACTCCGCTGCTCGACGATGCCGTAGTGTGTCGCTAGTTTGGCGATCGTCGAGGTTTTACCTACCCCGCTGGGCCCGACGAACAACGCGATCTTTTGCTCTCCCGCCGCGCTCAGCAACGGGCCGGCCGTGGTGACCCGATCCAATAATACTGTGCGGAGTAACTGTAATGAGGAGTTCCGCTGAGCGGATCCCGGTTCCACCAAGGTTTCCCGCAGTTCCCGCAGACAGGCTGCCGCCGTGACATGCTCGACTCCCTGAGCCAACAGGTCTTCATAGACGCGCTGGAAGGACTGGAACGTTGCGCCCTGGCTCTCCCCGTTCTTGCGTGTGGATGCCGGTGTCGCGCGATTCTCACGCGAAGGGCCTGGAACCTGACGAATCGCAGGCCGCGACTGTTCCTTCCCCGTTTCCATCGCTCCCTGCAGGGTCTTTTGAAAGCGCGATTCCTCTGTCGGCACCATCGGCGCAGGAAGCACGGCCGCACGTGTCCGCTCATCATCCCCGAGCAACGGTGCGGCCTCGGGGACGGCGTCGTCATCTTCAATGGCCGCCATCACCTCCAGCACCGACCCGCCCAACAGGCCGAATCCGTTATCCCAGGAGCGTACGCGTTTGGTGGACAGAATCACCGCATCCGGCCCTAACGTGTCTTTAATGGATCGAATGGCTTCATGCATCGACTTGACGTGGAATGTCCGTACCTTCATGCCAAGCTCCTGGTTTCACCGACCTCAAGGTCGAGCCGTACGGTTTCCACTGCTTGCAAACGCGTCACGCTTTCCACCTCGTTCAATCCTAAAATCGGAACCGAGTGCAAAATTCTGTCCGTCAGTTTCCGCAGATGTCGTCGCAACGAAGGCGAACACAAAATGACCGGTTGATGCCCGCGCCCGACCATACGTTCCGCGGCAGCCTTCAATGCAGTGAGCAGTTTCTGTGCCACCAGCGGGTCGGGCACCCACTGGGATCCCTGTCCGGTTGCATTCGCTTGATCGGCAAGCGTGCGATCCAATCGCGGATCCAGTCCGATGATCGGCAACGAGCCATCTGGCGCGAGATATTGCTTCGTGATGGTCCGTCCCAGCGATTGCCTGACGACTTCCGTCAAAATATCGGCGTCTTTTGTGGTTGCCGCATGGTCGGCAATAGTTTCAAGAATCGTCCGCAAGTCACGAATTGGTACACCCTCCCGCAAGAGATGCGACAAAACTCTGACGAGTGTGCCCAATGGAATCAGATTGGGAATGGCTTCCTCAACCAGCTTGGGGTGATTTTTGCCCAGTTGATCGAGCAAGCCCTGCACTTCTTGCCGCCCCAGGAGTTCATGCGCATGCCGTTTGATCAACTCGGACAAGTGGGTTGCGATGGCTGATCCCGGATCCACGACCGTATACCCTGCCATTTGCGCCTGTTCACGTTGCTGCTCCGGCACCCACATGGCCGGCAGGCCGAACGCCGGTTCTTTGGTCGGCAATCCTTGGATGGCCCCCCGCTGAGCCGTACCGGGATCGATCGCGAGCACATGCGCCGGCATCACCTCCGACTTGGCGAGTTCCACGCCTTTGAGCAGCGCCGCATATTCGTTGGGCCGAAGCTGCAAGTTGTCGCGAATATGGATCGGCGGCAGGACAAAGCCCATTTGTTCCGCGAACTGTCGCCGGAGCCCCTTGATCCGGTCCAGCAGGGCGCCGCCCTGCCCTCCGTCCACCAGACTGATAAGACCGTATCCGACCTGCACCTCCATGAGGTCCAGGGGAACCACCTGGGTGCCGGCCTCCTCGGCCTTGACCTGAGGCGAGGCTTGTGCCGGCACGGCTTCAGCGGTTTTCTGCTGTTCGTTGATTTGATACGCCATCCAGGCGGTCAGGCCGCCCAACGCGAGGAATGCGAGATGGGGAAGTCCCGGGACCAGGCCCAGCGTGATAAGAATCCCTGAAGCCGTGCCGATCGCCTTCGGGGAAATGAGGACCTGACGGCTGATCTCAAATCCTAAGTTTACTTCGGAGGCGGCGCGAGTGATGACGATACCGGCTGCCGTTGAAACGATGAGCGCCGGCACCTGCGCCACGAGGCCTTCCCCCACCGTCAACAGCGTATAGGTCTGCGCCGCTGCGGCCAGCGTCATGCCCTGTTGCAACACACCGATCGTCAACCCGCCCAGAATGTTGACGAGCGTGATAATGACGGCCGCCACGGCGTCGCCGCGCACAAACTTGCTCGAACCGTCCATGGCGCCATAGAAATCGGCTTCCTGCGCGATCTCTTTCCTGCGTTGACGGGCCTCTTTGTCATTGATCAGGCCGGCGTTCAGATCGGCGTCGATGCTCATCTGTTTGCCGGGCATCGCGTCCAAAGTGAATCGGGCCGCCACTTCGGCGACGCGTCCGGCGCCCTTGGTGATGACCACGAAGTTGATGATGACGAGAATGGTGAACACGACGAGCCCGACGGTGTAGTTGCCGCCGACCACGAATGTGCCGAAGGCCCGGATGACCTCGCCTGCGGCGGCGGCGCCTTCATTGCCGTGCAGGAGAATCAAGCGCGTGGAGGCGATATTGAGGGCAAGACGCAGGAGCGTCACCATCAGCAGAATCGAGGGGAACACCGAGAATTCCAGCGGACGGCGCACCTGCATGCCGACCAGCAGAATGATGATGGACAGCGTGATGTTGAAGGCAAGAAGCAGATCCAGAAAAAACCGTGGAAGCGGAATCAACATGACCATTAAGATGCCCACAACCCCCACGGACATCATGATGTCCGGGTGTTTGACCAACGAGGTCGTGGAAATCGATGTGTTCTCGTTCGCCATCTAGACTCCAATCCGATCGGATCTATGCCGGCGGCAGTTTGCCGCGCACGCGATATACAAACGCCAGGATTTCGGCGACGGCACGATAGAGATCTTCAGGCACTTCCCGACCCACCTCGACCAGCTTAAACAGGGTACGGGCGACCAACTTGTTTTCAACGATCATGACCCCGTGTTGTCGACCGATTTCCCGGATCTTCTCGGCCACGTAGCCGGCGCCCTTGGCCACGACGATCGGCGCTCCCATGGCCTTCGAGTCGTACTTCAGAGCCACCGCCAGGTGTGTCGGGTTGGTGATGATGACATCCGCCTTCGGGACGGCGGCCATCATGCGTTTCCGGGACATCTCTCGTTGAGTGCTCCGGATCTTCGCCTTCAGCCCCGGGTCTCCTTCTGCCGCCCGACTTTCCTCTTTGATTTCGTCGCGTGACATGCGGAGGTCGCGTTCCCATTCAAACCGTTGGAAGCCATAGTCGAGGCCGCCGATCACCAGAGCCGCCCCCCCCATCATGAGCGCAGCTTTGAATGTCGCCCACCCTACCGTCGGCAAGAGCGTCTCCATGCCGAATTGCGTCAAAGGAGAAAACAGCGCCATATCCTGCTTGATCGTGAGATAGCCGACTCCTCCGATGGCAAAGATCTTGAGCCACGATTTCACCAGTTCGCTGAAGGACCGGACGGAGAAGAGCCGCGAGAACCCGGCCATCGGGCTAATGCGGGAAAACTCCAACTGCAGGGCGTCTCGCTTCCAGAGGAAGCCGGTTTGCATGAGGTTGGCTCCCACGCCGACCACCGCGATCCCGGCAATGACCGGGCCGAGCATGACAAACACATCGATTCCGATCTGCCTCAGGATTAAATGCAGATGGTCGAGACTCAGTGTGCGCTGCGTGGAATCCTCCATGGATTTGCTCAGCCACAATTGAAGCGACTCTCGAAGCCCGTTCAGAATGCCGGGCATCATCCAATAGAGAGCGCCCAAGCTTCCCAATAACCCCACCGCCATGGCGGCGTCCCGACTGAGAGCGACCTGGCCTTTCGCCCGCGCATCTGCTTTGCGTTTCGGGGTTGCCTGTTCTGTCCGATTCTGAGCGCTGTCAGCCATGACCGAGTGCCTTCAGGAGTCCGAGGATGGTTTCCACCAGGGTTTCGAATTCTTTTTCAAACAACAACAGGGTGAAGGGCATCGCCAGGCTCATCGCGAGGAAGCCCGCCCCGATGGTGATCGGAAAACTTGTGACAAACACATTCATCTGAGGTACCGCCCGGCCAAGGATCGCCAAGACGGTATTGACGATGAGGAGCGTCGCGAAGACGGGAGCCGCGAGCTTGAGAGCGACTCCCAGCATATTCTGCGCCAGGTGAATGATATCCTGAGCGATACCGTCGGATAACGAGGCTCCGAACGGCGGTACGTATTCGTAGCTCATGCCGATCGCATGCACCACTAGCAAGTGCGCGTTGAGAGACAGAAATACCAGGGAGCCGAGCGTGAGTTGAAATTGTGCAATGATCGGCGTGTTCTGGTGGCTCATGGGATCGAACATTTGAATGGCGCTGAAACCCATCTGCGTGCCGATCATGTCACCGGCGACCTGAAACCCCGAGAACAGCAGTCGCACGGCCAAACCGATCGTCAGTCCGATGAGAAACTCACTGCCGATTCCGGCGATGACCAGGACCGGATCATTCGGCAGGCTCGGCAGACGAATGATCGGCGCCAAAACCAGTCCCAGTGTGGCGACAAGCCCCGTTTTGACCGGCATGGGAATCGTGCGCGTGTTGAGGATAGGAAAGACGCTGACAATGCCCGCAATCCGCACCAGCAGGATAGAAAAAGCCTGGAACTGAGGCAGGGCGAGATGCAGGGTTTGCGCGGCGCTCATCATGGTACCGGCCTATCAGTGAATCAGGGACGGGATACTCGTGATGATATGGGTCATGAACGCAATGAGGACGCCCATCATCCAGGGCAGAAACAAGAGCGTGGCGGCGAACACCGCCAGTACCTTGGGCACAAAGGTCAACGTCGCTTCGTTGATCTGAGTCATCGCCTGAAATGTGCTGACCAGCAACCCCACGATCAGGCTCAAACCCAAGATCGGCGCCGACACCAGCATGGTGGTTTCAATCGCTTGGCGACCGATTTCTGTGACGGTTTCAATCGTCATGCGTCGCGCTCCTACTGAAAGCTCCTGACCATCGATCCGACGACCAGATACCAGCCGTCGGCCAGCACGAACAAAATCAGTTTGAACGGCAGCGAAATCATGACCGGCGGCAACAACATCATGCCCATGGACATCAAGACGCTCGCGACGACCATGTCTACGATGAGGAACGGAATGTAGAGAAGAAATCCGATCTGAAACGCAATCCGCAGCTCACTCAGCACGAAGGCCGGAATGATCACATGGATCGGCACCTGTTCAACCTGCGTCGCTTTGGGCGCATGCGACAGCTCCATGAACAGTTCGAGATCCTTGTCGCGCATTTGTTTCAACATGAAGGCCCGGATCGGCTGAATCCCTCGATTCCAGGCATCTTCGTACCCGATTTGCTCGGCAAGCAGCGGTTGCAGGGCATCCTTGTAGACGGCCTGTCCGACGGGAGCCATCACGAACATGGTCAGAAACAGCGCCAGGCTGATCAGAACTTGGTTGGGCGGTACCTGCTGCGTCCCCAGGGCCTGGCGAAGAAAGGAGAGGACGATGACCATACGGGTAAACGATGTCACCATGATGAACAAGGCGGGCGCCAGGGAGAGGACAGTGAACAGGGCCAGAATCTGCAGGACTACGGCAGTCTGTTTGCTCCCGCCCTGGCCGAGATCGATCGTGAGCGAAGGCCCATCGGCGTATGCGGAGGTGGCGAGGAACAGGCAGGCGAAGACGATGACACTCATGAGGCAGCCGGCCCACCATCCGGAACGTTGCGCCACTGATGCCTGTCTCGGCCGACTCAGGACACTACCTGCGTGCACGCGCGATCTCCTCACGGTTGCCGGACTCGGGGATTCCGGTTGCTGCTCCGGACGACAGCATGGACGCCTCGGCGATGAGGCGTTTCGCGACGTCAGGATCGGCGATTTTTCCGAGCGGCACCAAATCGGTGGCGGTGGTGCCCAGGATCAGCACCTCTCCCGCCACCGCCACCACCATCACGTGTTTTCTGGACCCGAGCGGACCACTTCCTAAAATCTTGACCAAGGGCGGGCCGTTCACAGGGAGAAAGCGCCGACCGACGGCGGATCGCGCTACGGCCAGCAGACCCAGGATCAATGCCAGGACGACCCCGAGCGCCGACACCATTCGAACCACACTTTCCCAAATCTCCATGGGGACCGTTTATTCCTCTCGCCGCCGGAGCGGCGGCAATGCCGCTTCTTGCGCCGACTACCCGAGTTGCTGAATGCGCTGATTCGGGCTCACGACATCCGTGAGGCGAATTCCGAACTTTTCGTTGACCACGACGACTTCGCCGCGCGCGACCAATTTGTTGTTCACCAGAACTTCCATCGGTTCGCCGGCCAGCTTGTTGAGTTCGATGACCGACCCCTGCCCCAATTGCAGCAACTCCCGGATCAGCATCCGCGTCGAGCCGATCTGCACGGTCACTTGCAGTGGAATATCGAGCACGAACTCGATGTTCTTGTTGGCGGGGACGGCGTTCTGATTATCGACCGGGGGAAACGAGGTCGGTTGCACGTTGATGTCTCCGGCGCCGGCATTGGTAGCGTCCGACGGTGCAGTTGTGTCTCCGTTGCCCATGCGCAAATCTCCTTTAGTTCCGGGACGCTCTACCCCAATATCTTGGTCACGCGGCACGCATGATTGCCCTTAAAGATCCCGGGCTGCCCTTGAAATTTCGGATCACCCTCGACCAGACACAGCATCGGATCGCCGGGATGTTGATCGAGCATCAAGACATCGCCGGGGTTGAAATTGAGCAAGTCCTGCACATTGATACGCGCGGTTCCCAATTGAACGGTCAGAGCCACATCGCATTCCTGCAAGGAATCCTTGAAACGACTGCCCCAGCTGCTGTCCTGTTCCACATTGTCGGCGAACAATCCGGAATACAGTTTTTCTTTGATCGGCTCCAACATGGAGTAGGGATATGCGATAAACATTTCTCGGGAGATGTCGCCCAGGTGCACCTGCAATGTCACCACCACGACGATTTCCGACGTCGTCACGACCATGGCGAACTGCGGGTTGCTCTCGGAGCGTAAGTACCCGATCTTCACCGGCATCACGACATGCCAGGCTTTCTCCAAGTCAGCCAGTGCCTGCTGTACCAGTTTCTTGATCAGACGGAGCTGAATCGTGGTGAACTCCCTGCCTTCAGGCTTCACGTGCGTCTGCACTTTTCCGCCGAAGAAAAAGTCCACGATCAAGTACACCAGCATGGCGTCCATGACAAAGAGCCCGTTGCCGCGCATCGGCTCCATGGCGAAGAGATTGAAAGAGGAGGGAACCGGAACTTTTTGAATGAAGTCCCCGAATTTCATGATTTGGGTGCCGAGGACGCTGAATTCGATCTTCTCTCGGAGAATGGCGCTCCAGGAAATGGATTGCTGACGTGTGAAGCGATCGTTGATCATCTCCATCGTGGGCATACGCCCGCGAATGATGCGTTCCTGGCTGGTGAGGCTGTATGCTTTGACCCCGCCCGGATCTTCCTCCTCCTTCGGAACCGTCTCGACTTCGCCGGACATGACGCCGCCCATCAAGGCATCGATTTCTTCTTGGGAAAGTATTTTATCCATGGCGTCCCGGCGAACGACGATCGACTATTGAATGACGAATTCCGTGAAGTAGGTCGACTTCACCGACTTTTTCGGCAACAACCCGTTGATGCGATCCGTGATGTCCTCGCGCAATTTGTGTTTGCCTTGAGGAGAGCGGGCGGTGGCGGAATCCAATCCGGTCAACAACACAAGAATGGCGTCGCGGATTTGGGGAGTGCGCGCTTTGATCTGCTCGACGGTGTTTGAGTTGTCAGCCTCCACCTTGAGAGTCACTTTGAGGTAACGGATCTCCGGCGTATCCGCGAGGTTGACGATAAAGGGGTCTAGGTCGGCAATCGCACTGGCATCGGCGACGGCTCCATGCCCTCCGCTCTTGTCTTCGGTCTCCCCGTGAGCGGCTTGCTTCTCTCCCCCGCTGTCGCCATGTGCCTTCTCCCCGGAGGAGCTCATCATTTTGAACATCGCAAAGGCACCACCCAGGCCGAGAATCAATACCCCCGCGACGATGATGATGACCATCTTCATGGGAATACCCGCGGGCGCTGCGGGCGCCTTCTCTTCAGCTGCTTCTGACATACGGACCTCCTGCGGACAGTGTTTGCCGGCGCTGGTCGGTTGTGCAATGCATATGCCACGCAACGACCGACAACAGCCCGATACGGATTTCGCTCTGTGCGCCGGCGCCTGCGATAACCCACTGATTTCACGTCACGACGTCTTCCGGACGTACGCGAACGAAGACCGGTCATGAGGCCTTGTCAGCGGAGTGACGGAGACTGAGCGGTGGCCGACAGAATGTTGACGAAGGCGAGAAAACGTGAGGGGCCTGTGTTGGCGAGCACTAGGAAGAAATTGCCGGCTTGGGCCCTGACGCGCGCGTACCCGGCGCATCAGGACCCTCCTTGCTTATCGTTTGAGATTCACGAGTTCTTGCAACATTTCGTCGCTGGTCGTAATTGCGCGCGAATTGGCTTGAAATGCGCGCTGAGTAATAATCATGTCCACAAACTCCTTGCCGAGATCCACGTTGGATTGCTCCACGGTTCCAGACAGGACTCTACCCAATCCATTCACCGTCGGTGCACCGGCCAAAGCCGCCCCGGACTCGACTGTCTCCAGAAAGTGATTGTCGCCGACGTTAACCAACCCGTCGGGATTGGTAAAACGACTCAACACGACCTGGGCAAGCGCGCGTGTTTCCCCATTTGTAAACTGCGCCATGACTCTCCCCTCTTTGTCGACATTGATGCGATCGAGAGTGCCCGATGAATAGCCGTCTTGCGTTTGACTCATGATACCGGAGGCGGCTCCGAATTGCGTCAGAGCAGACAAATCCACCGTCATGGCCTGCGGAGTGGTGGCGCCGTTGGTCAGTGTCGCAGTCACCGTCTGTGTTCCGCCCGCGGTCACGGCGCCGCTGGCGTTAAATGTCATGTTAGTTTGGGCGGCAGCCGCACCCCCGTCGATTTGAGAGTACACGCCCCAGGCATTTGCCGCTGTCTTCCGGAAATACAATTGCATTTGATGAGAGTTCCCCAGGGAGTCGTAGAACGTCATGCCCGTGGAGAAATTGTAGGAGGTCGTATCGGTGACGCTGAAGGCCGTCGTCGGCGCCGTGGCATTGGCATTGAGATTCCCGAGTATCTCGGCGCTGGTGGTCGCGACCGGAGGCACCGCACTCGATGTCAGAGTAATGCCGCCGATCGTGCTCGTGATATTGCCGTTCGTATCGGCCTGGTAGCCCTGCAACAGGGCTCCGCTGCTATCGACGACCTGCCCGAGATTGTCGACCTTGAATTGGCCGGCCCGCGTATAGAAATTGGCGCCGGAAGTATTTCGCACCAGGTAGAAACCGTTTCCATCGATCGCCAGATCGAACGTATTGCCTGTGGTGGTCATCGATCCCTGCGAAAAATTGGTCTGCACATCGTTGAGAAATACACCAAGACCGATTTGATCGCTGCCGGCACCACCGCCCAGGCTGGAGGAAATGAGGTCCGAAAAGGTCGCCCGGCTGGACTTAAATCCCGCAGTCCCTACATTGGCGATATTGTTCCCGATCACCCCCATGGCGTTGCCATAGGAGCTCAAGCCGGTTACTGCCGTGAACATCGATGTTAAAATGCCCATGTTTCATCCTCCTGGTTACCACTCTGAAACGTTTTCTCCCAACGTTCGCCCGCGCCGCCGGACGATGGGCGCTATGCGACGGCCGTCGTGCCGGTGGTCGCGGTTTTATTCTGCGCGTTTTCCTGAAGCTTCACACTCTTCTCCATCAAGGACACCAGCTTGGACATCTGCTCCAGCTGCGAGAACTGCGCGGTCTGCGCGACGAAGTCCTCATTCTCCATCGGCTTAAGCGGATCTTGATGTTGAAGTTGGGTGACGAGCAGCTTCAGGAAATCGTCCTTCCCCAGCGGCTTCGGACCATCGGTGGTCGGCGTGGATGAGTCTGGCGGGGTCGCCTGTGTAATCACCTTGCTGATATCCATGGGGCCTCCAATCATGCAAATATACTGACGCGTTCACTCGTGTACTCGCCGGTCGCTCCCCTCGCACTGCGCTCCTCTTCTCCCGTCGTGGACCGCTGGCCGGGGGGGACCGCCGGGCGGTCCTGATGCTGCTGTTGAAACATCCAGGCATTGTCGCTTCGACCCTGTTGTTGATCGACGGTGACCCGCAACATGCCCATTTCCAGGCCTGTCGTGCGGAGCGATGATTCCAGTGACTGACCCTGTTGCAACAGGCCTTGTCCCAGTTCTCCATGTTCCGTCCGGATGTGCGCATGGACGGTTTGATCGCTCATCATGACACGGACCCGCAAGGGCCCCATGTCCAGGGGATCCAAATCCAACATGACGCTTTGCGAGACGGGCAAGGCTCCTCGAAGTTCGCTCATGCGTTCGGATTCAGCTACTCGGAAGACTGCCGCGGGCTGGCCGGCCTCGTTGCGGCCGACGGCGCTGTCGGCGGGAAGCGAGGTCGGTTGATTTAGCCCACTCATCCGGTCCAGGAACAGCAGGCGATCGGTTGCCCCGTTGGTTGTGCCTTGATTCGGCATTGAGCGATCGGGGTCGGCAGAAGAGCCGGCAAACGGCTCTGATTCATTCTCGAGAAATTTCCCGGTGCCCGCACTTCCCTGCTCGGCGCTCACTGGAGTGTTCTCCGCGAGGTCTTCAAGAAATGTTGGCCGGTCGACCCAATCGCCCTCAGCCTGTTTCATGGTTCCTGCCTCTGCCGTGCGTGTCGTGACAGTCGCAGCGACAGTCGTCACGTTCTCAGGGGCGATCGCGTTGGCGGTGACGGCCGCATCCAGCCGATCGGCGCTTACTTCTGGCACTTCACCATGACTGTCGAGCTGAGGAAACGCTGAGAGATCAATCATTCCCTCCCCTGGCTGTGCTTTTTCAGCGGATTCTTTCATCTCTGACTTCTGCGCCAGGGCCGTTGCAGCATCGCCGACGAGCGCCTCTTCAGATGTTTCCACCGAGGGATTCACCGCTGCGAGCTGAGGGGAAGACGTCTCGTGAGGGTTCGTAACAGCTGTAGCCGCGATTTTCCCGGCGCCATCCGCAGAGGGGTCCAATTCCGAATCCGGTGCATCACTGGCCTGTACTTCGGTCGGTACAATCGCAGGCGCGGGAAGAAGCATCGCGGCCACAAGGATCTCCTGCCGTTGCGCGCTCTGATCCTCAGCCTGTTGAGTAGTGGCTTCGGCCTTGGGGCTCCCGACTTCCTTGTCGGACACACAGTCAGCCTTCCCACAAGGCTCTTCATTC
This sequence comes from Nitrospira sp., assembly GCA_024998625.1. GTDB lineage: Bacteria > Nitrospirota > Nitrospiria > Nitrospirales > Nitrospiraceae > Nitrospira_A. The sequence goes on from JACOEL010000001.1 coordinate 279,476, forward strand.
AGCCCGGCGGTTCGTTCCTGTCGTGCGGCCTCCGTTGAGCGAGCCGCTGCTTGCTTGTCTGGTTCCACCTTGGAATGGTGCGACGAACGAGCCGGTGAAGTCGGTTTCGATGCGGCTCGAGCTGAAGCCGGTTCCGGCGTCATTGCCGCCCGGTGAGCTTCTGCTCGCTCAAGCAACGAATTGAATGTACGAGATGGCGATGAACCCTCAACCGTCGCCTGGCGATCTCTGGCGACCGGAGCGGCATGGGTGCTGTGAGGTGGAATTCCCTTCATGAAGGGCTGCATGTCAGTGGCCATAGGTGTTCCTGTCCGTTTCGAACCCCGTGCGTTGTCATGGAACAGCATTACAAAGGCCGTGCCATCCGCGTCGAACGAGAAAACCACGCATGACGGGGGATTTTCGCAAGGAGGACTATAGTCGAGGACTTGAAGATGGAAGTTTTTGCAGGAGGTGACGGCAAAACCTGCCGAATCACCGGGACACGAAGGGGCTGTTTACGGGGCTATCAGCAATTGTTCGGTCAGGCGGGCGGCGCGCTCCGGTTTGACCTCAGCGAGGATCGCGCCGGCGGATTTGCCTTTAATCAGGCGTAGCACTTCAAGCGCCTTCCGATCCGGCATGCGCTCCAGGCGGGCGGCGGCTTCCTCGGCCGGCATTGTTTCGTAGATTTTCGCAAGTTGCGTCTGATTGACGTTGGCCGCCCCTCCTGGTTTGGTCGTCGCCTTGGGCTTCTCCGCTTCACTCGTCGCCTTGCTCTGGGCGGCCTGACGACGCTTTTTTTCGGCCTCCACCGCCTGTTCATGCCGAGTTACAATCTGTTCGAGTTCCGCTTTGAGTTCCAGGAGATGCATTTCCGATCCACGTAAGGCCGCCTCACGCTTATCCAGGGCACGTTTGCGCTGTTCCAGCATCTGAAAAATTTCACGCGGCGCGTTAATGGCCGGACCCTGAACCTCTTTCTTGATCGCGTCGGCCTTTGGTTCTTCCTTCGCCGTTGCCGGAGCCTGCGCCGGCGCCACGTCATCCGCAAAGGCTGCCGTGCCCATACTCCCCAGCAGGGCCACAGCGAAGGCCATCCTGAGAATCCTCCCTGTGTGGCATGTTCGAACGTCACCCCTCGCCAGCACGGTCATGCCCGATCTCCCTTTTGTAATGGGCTCCGTCGCCAGGCTCGTTCATCCAGCAGCTGCTGATCCTGCCGTTCTCGTCGTCGACGTCGTTCCAGCGCAGCGCGCGCATCGAGGAGGTCCAGCTTCTTCCGATACTGCATGGCTTCCAGGAGTTCTACGCGTTTGTGTTCCATATTGACCTGTTGATCCCTCTGCATCTGCTCCATGCTCTTCCGTGCCGCGATGGCCTGATCCATCGCGGCAAGGTGAGCGTACACCTGATCCACCGTGCTCCCCTGTCGGATCCGAAGCAAATATTGCTCGGCATCCGCCTTCGCCCGAGAATCCAACATCGTCATACGGTCGACTGTCTCCTGCAACGCGCTCGCGAGTTCCGCCAACTCGAGCTTGGCGACCTCTTCAAGTTGGATCGCATAGGTGCGGAGCACGGTCACGTTCATTGAATGGTTCCTGCCAGCGCCAGCAAGGTATCAATGGACTGCGCCAACCCGATGGGCTGCTTCGTCTCCTGCCGTAGGAACGCCGTGATGCCTTCATGAGCGGACACGGCTTTATCCAGGTCTTTGCTCGTGCCGGGCTTATACGCCCCCAGCGTGATGAGATCTTCAGAGCGCCGATAGAGCGCCGTGCGTTCCAGGACTAACCGTGCCGCAGCATAGTGTGCCGGCGTGACAATGTCCCGCATGACTCGGCTGGTGCTCTGCAGGATGTCGATGGCCGGAAAGTGATTGCGCGCGGCCAGTTCGCGTGACAGCACAATGTGTCCGTCGAGAATGGAGCGCACGGCATCCGCGACCGGATCATTAAGGTCGTCGCCGTCGACCAGCACGGTATAGAGCCCGGTAATGCTGCCCCCGCTTTGTGCCGGTCCGACCCGCTCCAGCAATTTCGGCAACACGGCAAAGACGGACGGTGTATACCCTTTGGTGGTGGGAGGTTCACCGATGGCAAGCCCGACTTCTCTCTGGCTATAGGCCAGGCGGGAAAGGGAATCCATCATGAGCAATACATGTTTGCCGCAATCGCGAAAATATTCGGCGATGGCCGTCGCCACCAAGGCGCCGCGAATACGCACGAGCGGCGGTTGATCCGAGGTCGCGACGACGACGATCGAGCGGGCCCTTGCTTCCGGTGTCAGGTCGCGCTCCAGGAACTCCTTGACCTCGCGTCCCCGTTCTCCGACGAGGGCGATGACCCTGACGTCCGCCTGCGTATACCGGCTGATCATGCCCAACAAGACGCTTTTCCCCACCCCGGAGCCGGCGAACACGCCGATTTTCTGGCCTTGGCCGCAGGTCAACAGGGCATTGATCGCCCGAATGCCCAGATCGACCGGCTGGGTAATTCTGGCGCGATGCAACGGATTCAGCGGAGGCGCATACAATGGAACCTGGACGTCGGTGCGTAGCGGCGGCAAGCCGTCCAGGGGGTGCCCGAGTCCATCGAAAATTCGTCCCAACATCTGCGGTCCGACCGGCACCGAAGCCACATGCCCTTTCATCACGACACGGCTTCCCGGTCCGATACCCTGCATTTCACCCAACGGCATCAGCAACACACGATCCTCACGGAATCCGACGACTTCTGCCATGACGGCGCCATGACCACCCTCGCGAGTGATCTCGCAGACCTCTCCAACAGAGGTGAACGGCCCCGAGGCTTCAATGACGATACCGACGGCTTGGGCCACCCGGCCCGTGACGGACAAGGGTTCGACTTGTTCGAGGCGTTCGCTAAGCTTCACCGGCCTCTCGTTTTCTCAAGGCTTCGCCGAGCCGCAGCAGCTGGGTATCCAGCGTGGCGTCGATCAAGAGGCTCTGGGCCTGCAGGAGACAGCCCCCCGGGCTGATACCGGGATCCGTTTCAAATTTCAGGGTCAATAGTCCATGCGGCGTCTGACTCAATGCCGCCCGCGACGCTTCGAGCAGCGGCAGGTCCGACGGATGCACCCGGATCCGGACAAGCCCGCTTTCATGCAAATGGGCCAGCGCCGTTCGTACCTGCGTCACGATGACCTCACGTTTTTCCGTCACCAGTTCACGTAAGACCTTCTGCGCGATCATGAACGAAAGGGCTGCGACTTCTTCTTCCACCGTGTCGTGCAGATTGCGCCAGCTTCCCTCCAATTGCGCCATCAGCGAAGCCACCAGGGCCTGTTCCCGTTGGCGCAGCGCGGCGACCCGCTCCGTGACCCGCTTTTCACCCTCCGCCACGCCTCGCTCGAACTCAGTCACGTCATCCGTTCCGAAGGGCCGATTGCCACGGCTGAAATCGGCCAGCGGCACTGTCCGCAACTGGATGTTGCCGGAACGAATCAAGGTGCGAGTGAGGACCGTATTCTCCTGCCTGAGGCGGTAGAGCTCCAGCAGTCTCGACACGGACTGTCTCACCAATTCGACTTCGAATGGTTTGGTTAAGAAGTCCGCCGCGCCGGATTTCATGGCCCTCACTGCCAGCTCGATGTTGCCGTGCCCGGTCATGACGATACTCAGCAGACGGCTATCGACCTCCAAGGCCTGTTGCAAGAAAGCGATTCCATCCGTTCCGGCCAATTGAACATCGACGATCAACACGGCGATCGGGCGGATTCTCAAGTGCGTCAGGGCCTCGCTGACAGACCCGGCCGTGAGAATCGGGTGCCCTGTGGATTGCAGCATTTCGGTCAAGAGGAAGCCGATGGATGGTTCGTCATCAACGATGAGAATGGCGCGTGGCGCGAGTTCCTTCTCATTGTCCGCGGGAGACGTTTGCGGCAGGCGAATTCCCAAATCAACAGTTCCCATCTACAGCAACTCCTCGCCTCCGCCGCCCCCGATCACGATGCGGCCTTCCTCCTCAAGCTTGCGACAGACTTTGAGAATGTTCTGCTGCGCCTTCTCGACATCGGAGACCTTGACCGGCCCGCGCGTTTCCATGTCCTCCTTGAGCATTTCGGCCGCGCGGCTGGACATATTCTTGAGAAATTTTTCCTTAATCTCCGGGGTGGCGCCACGAAGCGCGACTGGAAGGTCTTCTTTGCTGATTTCCTTCATGAGTTCCTGCATACCGCGCGAATCCAGTTCCACCAGGTCATCGAAGACGAACATCAGCGCCCGGATACTTTCTGCCAGAGCCTGGTCGCGTTCGGTGATCTTGGCCATAATGGCCCCTTCGGTGTTCTTATCCACACGCGTCAGAATATCGGCCATCAATTCGGCGCCGCCGACCGACATGCTCGACATACCCATCGAGGCCGACAGAATTTCCTGTAAACTATCGCTCAATTCGGACAGCACCTCCGGCTGCACTTCTTGCATCGTCGCGAGTCGCAGCGACACGTCGGCATGCAGATGTACCGGCAACAACGCCAGCACGGCACTGGCCTGTTCAGCCTCCATTTGTCCCAGGCAGACGGCAATCGTCTGGGGATGTTCGATCTTGAGAATCTGCGCGACGGTTCTGGGATCGACCCACTTCAGAGCGTCGATACCAGGATAGGTCTTTGTATTCAAGGATTCCATCATCCTGGCGGCCTTCTCAGGCCCCAGTGCCTTCTTCAGAATGGCTTCCATGAATTCGCGTCCCTCGAATTGCACCTCGCCGGATGAACTCGCCTGTTCAAATTCGGCGATCACGCTGTCCTCTTCCTGCTTCGTAATGTTCGCGGTCTCTTTCATGAAGCTCCCGAGCTTGCGAATATCCTTCGGGTCGAGAGTCTTCATAACCGCCGCCGCCGCTTCTTCACCGATGGCTCGAAGCAAGATCGCCGCTTTTTGTGCGCCCGACAGTTCTTTATTCATGATCAGCTTGGTTAGGCGTTACTTTTCAGCCACTGTTTCACGACGACGGCGGTATTGGCGGGGTTGTTCTTGGCCATATCGAGGATCTGCCCCGGCTGCTTTCCGCTGATGGCCGCTTCAACCTGTCCCACCGACGCTGGCAGCGCCGGGGTCTCGCCGCCGCCGGCCGCGGGCGCGGACTGCACCAGCATCACCATCAACGGGCGCACCACCATGAAGAAAATCAGAAAAAACAGGACACCGCCTACCGCGTAGCGCACGTAGGGCATCCAGGCTTTGCTTGCATCTGGCGTGGCCTCGACTCCGCCGGCCGGCTCCTCCGCTCCAAGCCCGAACTGAATGCTCACCACTTCCACTTGATCCTGCCGTTCGGTCGAATATCCCATCGCCTTCTTGACGATTTCTTCGATGCGTTTCATCTCTTCCTCAGAACGAGGCACGTATTTCTTGGGCTGATCCGCGCCGGCCTCGCCCGCCTTGCCCCCGCCCTCATACGTACCGTCTACCAGGACTGCAACCGAGAGTTTCTTGATGGTGCCGGTCGGCTCCACGATGCGCGACACGGTCCGGCTGATTTCATAATTGACTGTCTCGTTTTTCGTCTGGTTGTTGTTTGAGCTGGTTTGTCCACCTTCGGCTTCGGTTCCACCCGGCACGTTCGACTCGACACCGGGCACGCCGCCCGAGGTGCCGTTCACCCCGCTCGATTTTTCCTGTCCGCGCTGCTCACTGCGAACGACCTGTCCGTTCGGATCATAGCGTTCTTCGGTGGTTTCAATTTTGCGGAAATCGAGCACACTCGACACGCGCACCACCGCCTTATTGACGCCGACAATCCGTTCCAACATTGTTTGAATACGGGTCTCGATGTCCTTTTCCAGCGTCCGTTGATATTCCATCTGGGTTCCGGAGAGCCCAGCTGATTCATCGTTGGAGGTATTGGACAGTAAATTGCCGTGGCCATCGACGACGGTCACATCGCGTGATTGAAGTCCTTCGACGCTGCTGGAGACCAGATGCACCACGCCCTGAATTTGCGCCTTCGACAACGTTTGACTGGCGCGCAGAGACACCACCACGGAGGCTCGCGCGCGATCCTGCTCAGTGGCGAACAGCCGGCGTTCAGGAATCGCCAAATGCACCCGTGCTCGTTCCACCTCCGGCATTTGAGTGATCGTGCGCGCCAATTCGCCTTGCACGGCCCGTCGATAATTCAACTTCTGCACGAAATCGGACATGCCCATGGTCGTCCGGTCGAAAATTTCATACCCCACGCCCCCGCCATGCGGAAGGCCTTGACCGGCCATCTCCAGACGCAAGTCATGCACCTGCGCACTGGGCACCAGTACGGTAGTCCCGCCGTTGGCCGTCTCATAAGGCACCTTTGCATCTTTCAGCTTGTCGATAATGCCCGATGCATCATCCACCGCCAGGTTGGCAAAGAGTACCTGCATATCCGGCTGCTGAGTCCAGAGGGTTACTGCGACCAGTCCTGCAATGGACCCGGCGAGCGCGAGCAGAATAATGAAGCGTTGATTGATCGTGAACTGGTTGAATTTTGAAAACATACGATATGGAATCCTTTATGCGTGAGACCGGCGACCGGACAACCACCGCCTAAATCTGCATCCGCTGAATTTCCTCGTAGGCGGTGACCAGCTTGTTCCGCACCTGCATCATCAACTGAAAGGACACATCGGCCTGTTGCAATGCCACCATGGTTTGATGAATGTTGGTGCTCTGCCCGGTCACTAACGCATCGACGGCCTGGCTGGCGCCGGTCTGTGCGTCGTTGATATGCCCGATGGCCTCCTTGAGGGAGCCCATGAAATTCGCTGCGCCGACCTCGCCGGCTTGCCCCGTCTCGTGAATCTCAGGCACCTCAATCGGTCGGGCGCCATTTGCTCCCGCAATACGCAGATCAGACATGGTTACCTCCCGATCTCCAACGCGCGATTCCACATAGTGCGGGTCGCGTTAATCGCCTGCACGTTCGCCTCATAAGCGCGCGAGGCGCCGATCATGTTGACCATCTCTTCCATGACATTCACGTTGGGCATCGTGACGAATCCCTTCTTATCCGCATCGGGATGACGAGGGTCATAGACCGTCTGTCCAGGCTTCTTGTCTTCGATGACGCGCGCGACTTTGACTCCGTCCAACGCTTGACGGCCGGGGCCGGACGTCACTTGCTTGAACGCCTTTTGAAACGCCGAGGATACGGGCGCGGCCTGAAACACGACATCACGGCGACGATAGGGCCCCCCGGTGCTTGTTTTCGTCGACTGGGCGTTGGCCAGGTTGCTGGCAATGACATTGAGTCGATGCCGATGGGCATCCAGTGCGGAGACGGAAACCGCAAGGCTATCTGTCAATTCCATCACATACCTCTTTGTGGTTGCTTCCAGAAGTCATGAGTTCAGGGTTTTCCACGCTCGTGCCTACCGTCCTTCCCGAATGGCACTCAAAAGACTTTTGAACTTCATCCCAATGATGGTCGCCGCAGTGTTGTATTGCTGAGCGTTATCCGACATTTTGGCCATTTCCAGTTCAATGTTGACGGAATTGGCGTCTAGCGGCAGATCGCCTGCCGGTACGTCTTCGAGCTGACCGAGGACCCGTTGATAACCCGTCCCTTGTGGCCCGAAATGTTGAGCGTTGGTGGACACCAGGGAGATCGGCAACTTGCCCTGCTGCGCATTGGCCAGCGCCTGACCGAAATTCAAATCCTTCGCGCGATACTTGGGCGTTTCTTCATTGGCGATATTCGCCGCGATCACCTGCTGGCGAGCACCGCGAAGATCCAGCGACCGACTCAACAACTGCATCGTTCTGTCAAAAATAGTCATGTCCGACGCTCCTTAGAAAAGCTTCGCGATCACAGGATGTGCAATACGTATACCGCGCTTGCGGCTCATCGAATTAGGAGCACGTTCCCTTTGAGGGGCACGCTCCGATCGGCACCCGGCAAAAATGTCCACCTCGGAGAATAATCTGCCCATTTCCCTGCCGGCGCGATCAGGACTTCTCGGCCTCGACCTGGTAACCCATATCGCGATACTCCCGCAATTTATTCCGCAGCGTTCTGATGCTGATCCCCAATTCCTTCGCCGCATGCGTGCGGTTTTCTTTCACTCGCGCCAGTGTCTTGAAAATTAGGTCGCGCTCCATCTCCCACAGCGATCCATGCGCCGAGGACGTCACGAGGGTATCGACCACCTCTACCTCCCGTACCGGCACCGTGCCATCGCCCGGCATCAGATGATCCACATCCACCGCCCCTCCGGTGGCCACCAAGATGGCACGTTCCATGACGTTTTCGAGTTCACGAACGTTGCCTTTCCAGGGACGCTGCTGGAGATCGGCGATCGCTCGCTCGGACAACGTCGGCATGGTGAGCCCGTTTCGCTGTGCCGAGGAACGAAGGAAATGTCTCGCCAGAAGCGGAATATCGCCCGACCGATCACGAAGCGGAGGCACCGTGACGGGAAACACGTTCAGCCGATAAAAAAGATCCTCACGGAATCGGCCCTGGGTGACTTCGTGATACAGGGAGCGATTGGTCGTGGCGATGACGCGAATATTCACCGGAACGGGCTCGCGCCCACCGATACGATCGACTTCACGCTCTTGCAGAACACGCAGGAGTTTGGACTGCAAGCCCAAATTCATTTCGCTGATTTCATCGAGAAACAGCGTCCCAGTATGCGCCATTTCGAACTTGCCCAATTTTTTCTGAATGGCCCCGGTAAACGCGCCGCGTTCGTGGCCGAACAGCTCGCTCTCGAGGAGACTGTCCGGGAGTGCGGCGCAATTTAACGCCACGAACGGGCGATGCGCGCGCGGACTGCGCGCGTGGATGTAGCGTGCCAGGAGTTCCTTCCCGGTCCCGCTCTCGCCGCTGATCAGCACGGTGGCCTGACTCGCCGCGACCCCCTCCAGAGTGGTGAGCAGGCGGATCATGCCGGGGTCTTGCGTCAAAATCGCCCGTGCTTCCAGTGTGGCGGGCCCTTCCTGCTCGTCCGGCGCCGTGGTGGACTGCAGGTTGAGAATCACTCGTTCCAACAGGTCCGTCGAGAAAGGCTTTAAGAGGTAGTCATTCGCACCACATTTCATCGCTTCCACCGCTGTCTCCACCGTGCCGTAGGCGGTCATCAGGACAATGAAGGTCTGGGGGGATTTTTGTTTGATGGCCTTGACGAGTTCCAGCCCGGTCAGGCGCGGCATCTTCAAGTCAGTCACCACCAGCCAGGGTTTTACTCGTTCAATCTGCTCAATCGCGTCGACGCCGTCGATCGCCCCCCGGACTTGATAGCCCAATCTACGGACGGTTTCAGACAAGGCCGTTCTCATCGAAGGCTCATCATCGACGATCAGGACCATCCGAGTTTCTTCGGAGGTGGCGGAGGGGTCTTGCAAATCCTGTTGCACGCTCATTCGTAGGTCTCCTCTTCGGTTACATTCGCGATCGTACGGGTTTGCACGGACCGGCCGACCAACGCGGCGTTTCGCGCAGGCATCGTTGTCTGCTGTGTGGGGCCCTCGGGCAATGTCATCACAAATGAGGTCCCATGCCCCGGCCTGCTCTCCACATCGATGCGGCCGTGATGTGCCTCGATCAGCGCATGTACGATGGCGAGCCCCAATCCCGTCCCATGGTCTTTCGTGGTAAAAAACGGATCGAATACCCGCGATTGCAGCTCAAGCGGAATCCCCGTGCCGGTGTCACGGACCGTGAGTTGAATGGCAGGCGATTCTAATATTTGTTCCGGAGCCATACGAGCGGACAATGTCAGGGTGCCGCCTTCGGCCATGGCCTGAAGGGCGTTCAGAACAAGATTCAGCAATACCTGTTTCATTTTCGCGCCGTCACACCAGAGTTTCTGAACATGAGGATCGACCTCGCAACGGACCACGATCGAAGCCGATGACATGGCATGGCTCGCCAGGGTGAGTACTTCCCGGATCAGCGACTCCGTATCCTGCCAGGCCAACTGCGAACAGTCCGGTCTGGTATAGACAAGAAGGTTGGATAACAACCGGTCCATAGCCTGCACCGCCATGGAGATGTGCTCCGCATACGTCCGCAGATGCGGCTGGTCGCGCAGATCCTTGCGCAGCATCGACGCGAACAATTCGACGCTCCCCAGGGGATTCCGGATCTCATGCGCGATGTTACCGACCATCTGTCCCATGGCCTCCAGACGGTTCCGCCGCTGCAAACGGTCTTCAAGCTGTCGAATGTGAGTCACGTCATGGATCAACACCAGTTTGCCGATCAAACTCCCGGTTTCGTCGGTCAAGTCGCTCTGCGAGAGGGCAATGGTGACGCCCGTCGGAAGGACCAGCGGATACTCGCCGTGATCTTTCCGGATTTCCTCCAGCACTTCTGTCGCCCGACGCCCCTTGAGGCTGGCTTGCGAACCCCCCAACAGACGTTCCGTGGCGTGATTGCACCGCACGACCGAATCCTGCGAATCTGCTACGATCACACCCGTATCCAGCGACTCCAGCACCGCGGTCACATGTGCCCGCATCTCTTCTGTTTCACGCAGATGTTCGCGCAAACTGGCATTGGTTTGCGCGAGTTCCAGATCCATTTGCTGCAACCGGGTGGTCAACGCGTCATACGACTGTTGAAGGACGGTGGCAGCCTGGTCGAAGTCGTGGAACGCACGTGTCAGCAGGTCATTGTTCGATGTGTCGACCTCGCGCGTTGTCATCGCTTTTTGCCTCCTGCGGCGGGAGTGGGCTCAGGTAACTCGGTCTGCAACACGGCAGCCATGCGCCGAACGAGGCTGTCGCTGTTCTCATTCAGTGCGCGAAGCCCGTTTCTTGCAAACTCTTCACGCTTCACTCCCCGCGCCAACTGCACGATCTGAAATTGCGCCCAGGCTTCCTCCTCAGGCTCCAACCCCGCCACCAATGCCTGCTTATACAGAGCCAGTGCTGGCTCTTGACGATTCAGCCTGGCCAAAACATCGGCATATCGGAGCCGGTCCAATGCGGACAGGTCCGTCCCCGCCTTAAGCACGTCCTCATACAGGGAAGCGGCCTCGGCATCCCGTTTTACTTGCCTCAAGGCATCGGCTACCTTCAGCTGAACCAATGCGCGGTCCGGATGGCGCGGGTTGTGTATCAACCACTGCTTTCCAAGCTTCACCAAGCCGGCCGTGTTTCCTTCCCCCTCGAAGGACGTCAGGATTCCAAGCAGAGCCTGGCCAGCGAACCGGCCGACGGGAAATTGCAACCGATACCGCTCGAAGACGGCCCGGGCCGCTCGCATGTCTTTTTGTTCCAAGTAACTATCGCCGAGCCCCATTAACGCGACTTCGTGAAAGGTTCCGGCTTTGGAATCTCGAATCAATGCCTGAAAGAGCCGCGCCGATTCGATTGGAAATCCAAGCCGACGATGCGCCTCGGCCACCTTGAGCAAGAGCTCCGTACCGGCGTATAGCCGATCGGCAAACGGGCCGTTACGGTGGAACAGATTGATGAGCTCAAAATCGTCGCCTGCTTTCAGTGCCGCTTCCAGCCTGGGTCGCATAAATGTGACGAGTTGCGCCCCGCTTTTCTCCGGCCAGGGGTCGTTCTCAAACTTCCCCGCCCGCTGGACCCCCCGCTCGTAGGCTTTCAGCGCGTCTTCCCGCTTGCCGACCCGCTCCAACGCCTCCCCGAGATGAAATAATGCCTCGCTTCCAACCGGTGAGTCTTCATATTGATTGGCGCTGCTTTCGAACAACTGGCGCGGACTGAGCATTTCACCGGGTTTGAGAGGAACGTTTGCAAGATGTGCGGCGATCGTGTGTCGAAGATTGACCTCCTCGCCTTCGGGAGTAAGATGCTCCTGCACGTCCGCATACCGGAGCTTGGCCGTGGGCACCACCTGCGCATCCGGATACTGGTTCAACAACGCCGCATAGAAAATGCTCGCATCCTCCCATCGCCCGGCCTCTTTGTAACTGTCGGCCAAGTGCATCAATACAAAAGGATTCTCCGATCTGGAGGGATACAGATTGTAGAAATGGAGGAGTTGTTCCCGCATGACCGGACCGCGCTGAGCGTCTCCGGCCGTATCCGCGTAACGCAGTAAGGCATACGGATCCGCCCGAAGAGCGGCAGGCCAGCGGCTGCTGATGCTTTCATACAACATATCAGCGTCCTGGATCCGCCCCATTCGATAGAGGCTGTGGGCCTGTCCCAGGGACGCGGACACCAGCAACGTGGGGTCCGTGGTTCGCTTCAGGACGTGATCAAACGTCTGTACGCTGTCCTTCCAACTCTTGATGCCGCGAAAGACATAACCAAGACCGAGCATGGCTCGATTGGCATCGTAGGAATCTCGCTCGGAGAGACTGAGCGCATGCTGGTAGGCGATCTGCGCCTCCTGGTACCAACCTTCAACACGATACACATCACCGATTCTCCAGGCGGCCCGCCTGGCATTTGTCGACTGGGGATTCTCCCGCATCAGCGCCTTGTACTGATCGATGATTTCCAGAGGCCTCAGTTCTTGTGCGCTACTCTTCAAGAAGCTTTCTGTGAGAAACGCTTGAATAGACGACCGGAGTGGTAGGTCGCGATGGTCTCGCAGCATGTTGGTCAGGTGAAGCCGCGCCTCGAGATACTGCCCCTGATTGTAGAGAGTCACCCCCCGTTCAAATTCACCCCATTCAGGACTCTCGGGAACCCGTTCCAAGCGAGGCCCTGGATCCGGAAGTGCGCCTCGCACCAATTCCGATGGCTCAGGCATCATGGCAGGCAATTCTTGTCGCATCGTCGAGGGTCCGCCGGCAGCCATGGCAGACAAACCTCCGGCGAGGAACAGGCTTCCCAGGAAAAATGCCAGGCCTATCTGGATCCTGACGGGTTGTTGTGACGAAGATCGGTAGTGCACAGGAGGCAAATCAGCAAGTCCTGTGCCCCTTCTGGAATCATTCAATTAGCGGCATCACTTGATGATTTCGGTCGGCAGAGAAGTCAGGATAGAAGGTGTTGTCAGAAATCCCGACAGGCACTTTGTGGGGCCGGTCAAAAAAATGACGTGGGAGAGGAGAGAAGGTGAAAGAAACGCTAGTTTTGAATCGAGTACCCGTGAGTCTTGGGATCAAATCCTTTCCGTTTGAGTTTTTCCACCAGGGTGGTGCGATTCACTTGAAGTAATTGTGCCGCTCGGCTGGTAATTCCATTGGCCTTTCGCAACGCTTCCCCAATAAGCCTATTTTCATAATGCTCGAGTTCTTTGGTCAAATTAATCCCGTCTTCCGAGAAGCGAATAAACTGCTCAGGCGATTCGACTCCCTTACCGGCATTCATCTTGACCGGCCGCTCAGGCAAATCGCCCATGGTGATCATGCCTCGTTTCTTCAACACACAGAGACGTTCAATCATGTTTTCAAGTTCCCGGATATTCCCCGGCCATTCTTCTTCCATCATGCGCGCTAACGCGTCAGGCTCCATGCCGAGAATCTCCGTCCGCCGTAATTGATTAAACTGGGCGATGAAATGGTTTACCAAAAGCGGAATATCGCTACGGCGCTCCCGCAATGGCGGAATGTGAATGGGAATCACGTGCAGCCGGTAATACAGGTCTTGTCGGAACCGCCGCTCTTGAACAGCTTGCGCCAAGTCCTGATTCGTCGCCGCGATGATACGGACATCCACATTGATCGTCCTTGTCCCGCCCACGCGCTCAAAACATCGCTCCTGTAACACCCGCAGCAGTTTGACCTGCAACGGCAAACTCATCTCTCCGACTTCGTCTAAAAAGATAGTTCCGCCATGAGCCAACTCAAATCGTCCGAGTCGCGTATGGGCCGCTCCGGTAAACGCTCCCTTTTCATGGCCGAACAGTTCCGACTCCAACAAAGTTTCTGGAATGGCCCCACAGTTAACCGGAACCAGCGGACGTTCCCTCCGCATGCTGTTAAAGTGCAACATACGTGCAATCAATTCTTTACCGGTCCCGCTTTCGCCCTCAATCAGCACCGTGCTGTCGCTATCAGCCACCTTTTCGACAAAATCAAGTACCATGCGCATCGGTGCGCTCGTCCCCACCAGATGCTCCAAGCGATATTGATCTCGCACAGCTTTTCGAAGCAGGTGGTTCTCCTGCTTCAACTTGTAGACGTCCAAGGCCTTTCGGACCACTACCGCCACGGTATCGGGCTCAAAGGGCTTGGTAATAAAATCAAACGCGCCGGCTTTCATCGCCCGTACCGCGTAGTCGACCGTCCCATAACCTGTCATGACAATCGCAATAATCTTGGAGTCGATTTTTGAGATTCGATCAATGGTTTCCAACCCATCGATTCCCGGCATCTGGAGATCCGTGAGCACCACATGCACCGGCTGATCCTTGACAGCCTCCACTCCCTCCAGCCCGCTGGACATAACCGTCACCTGATGGCCTTCACCGGTGAGCGTCTCCGTCAAGATTTGACGCACGGCAGGATCATCATCAATCACGAGAATGTGTGACTGGCTCATCAAGGGCACTCCTCTCTGAGGGGACTAACAAATCAGGTTTGGCTCAATAAGGATGAGCAGAACGCGCTACGAGAAACAGCTCTCGCGCCGAAGGGTTGAACACAGAATCAGCTTATTGGGAATTGAAACTTTATTCAAGTGAAAGTAAGGATGGCCTACATAGGTGAAGCCTCAGACCCTACGCAAAGAAAGCTTCTCTGCTTGATCGCACCGACCTAGATCTTGACAGGTGAGAAGAAGAATTGTAGGGTTTGCAATCTTCCTTTCAGATTCACTTGATAATAAATCAGGTAGCTGATCTCTCGGGCTGGCGTAGCTCAATTGGCAGAGCAGCGGTTTTGTAAACCGCCGGTTGGGGGTTCGATTCCTCTCGCCAGCTCCATAAATCAGGCGGATCCGTCAAGCACCGGGCGGCTCGCGAACTCACTTCTCGTATCTCAGGTTCTTTCATTCTACTTATTGCAATTCAGATTAGAACCTATCTCAAAATTGAAAAACGTGGTTGCGAGCGAGCACAATCTCCAGCGACCAAGCGAGTGGCACGCGCATTTTCAGCCCAATGCGATCTGTTGCACGGCAAGTCCCTGCGTTGAGCGAGCCCGACCACATCAAAATCGTTTGAGGAGCATCGTGATGCAGGCGAGCTGCACAAACCCAAGAAAATTGGCGGCGTAGTACTCCCAGCGAATGAGGAGTCGGCGTTTCCACTGGAGCCAGGCAAAGAACCGTTCAACGAGCCAGCGGCGTTGGTACCGGCGGAGGTGCCGCCCATCCTGGGTCTTGAGTTTGCGAGTGGAGCGATGCGGCGCGATCAGGTTCACCCCGTCGTGATGGAGGTCGGCATCGAGGCCATCGCTGTCATACGCCCGATCCCCGATGAGATGCTCGGGCTTGGCCTCGAGCATGTAGAAGTCGAAACTGAGTTGCACCAGGGTGATTTCATGATGATTCGCCGCCGCAAACGTGGCATCGATGAAACTCTCGCGTTCATCCAGGGCCCCTTCGTCACGCAGCGTGTTTGCCAGCTGGGTGAGGACCTCGCGCAGGACCGCCCGTTGGCACCCCTGTTGGAACCGGCGATGCACCGTCTTGTAGTTGGGATAGCACTGCGGGAGCAGGTGCCATTGCGCCCCGGTGTTCAGAATCCAGAGCACCGTGTCCAGGACGGCTCGGGTGGGGATCGGTTTGCGGCCCGGGCGAGTGTCTGGGACGTGTTCTTCAGGAAACTGGTCCCGAATCCGCTCCCATTGATCGTCGCGCAACCGCAGCATGGGAGCACGTATACGGACGTCTGTTCACCCTGTCAACGATTTTGAGATAGGTTCTAGTCAATAAGCAGTCATGACTAGTTTAAACAAGTAGGTATTTTACCCGCTATATTTCGATGCCCTCATTCTGCAAACCCGCCGAGCCTTAGAGTCCCACAAGGGTGCGCTCTTGCATCCATATGAAAATGACCATAAAAGCAGAGTCGCAGCGAGATGCGCCAGTTCAGGTCTCAAACGGTTCCTCCCAGGCCTACAGAGCCTAATAGAATCGCAACGATCAAGGATGGACACCTGACGCCCCCCTAAAGAGTTAACGATTCTGAGGACTAGGCCTCCCACCAACCTCCGAGTATAGTTGGGAACAAGAGCGACTCAACACACCCGTGCTAGTTCCAGTGAGAGACAAAGGAGGCGCGATGAAAAATCGATATAGCCAACGAGTATCAGTAGATTGTTCCGTCATGTTTGCCGGAGAAAACGTTGTTGCCGAAGGGCGGATTCTTGACCTCTCCCTCCCAGGATGCCTCATGGAAAGCTCGAAAAAAATGTCCGCCGGCGAATATATCCAACTTCGGCTATTTCTGCCGGACTACCAGGCTCCGCTGCATATCGCACTTGCCGCCATCAGATGGGCCGAGGGATCGAAGGTTGGCATCGAGTTCATCCGCACATCCCAACCTGAACAACATCGCCTTGAACAATTCGTACGCCGGAGTTCCGGATATGATGGTTCATCCACATTGAGCGATAGGGGTGTCCTTGCTGGAATAAAGTGGGATGAGAAACAGTCGTAGCTGCTTCCCCGGCTTAATCCCCCCGGAAAGTACTTGCCATGCCGAAACACTTTAGACTCCGTACTTACCAGAGAGCCCTGATTTGTGGAGCGGGATACTATCTCTCGGAAGATTTCCTGGGGAAAGGCACTGTCTGGGATATGTCATCGGGAGGATGGCGTTTCCAAGGTGACCATCAAGTCACGATCGACATGCTACTGACACTGCGAATTGAGCTGCCCGAGGAGAAAATACCGTTGGAAATCGAGCAGGCTGTTGTTCGGTGGGTCAGCGGAAAGGCCTTTGGAGTCCGCATCAAGAAAATCAACCGGTCGGCAGCCACTACGCTAGAGCGTCTTATGGGCCACCACCTGTGCATACTGCCCCCTGTCGAGCCCTAGACATCCTTAACTTCTTCCTTCGCTTCTTCCAGATCTGAATGATCAAGATCCGCGCGTTCCTTCAACATGGAGGGATGCAACCCATACTTCTTCAGCATCTTGTAGAAATCCGCCCGATATCTCCCGGCGAATTGCGCAGCCCTTGAAATATTCCCGCCCGTCATTTGCAACACATTACGCAAATAGGAGCGTTCAAACTCTTCCTTCGCCTCGGTTAGCGGTTTCAAGCCGATATCTGCCCCCCCCCCTGCCGTAGGGAGTAACTCTGGCAACACCATATCTTGTCGAGACATTACGACAGCCTTTTCGACGGCATTTTCGAGTTCTCGCACATTGCCCGGCCATGGATACACCATGAGTCGATGCATGGCTGCAGGGGTAAATCCACAAACGTCCTTGTTCGAACGTTTAGCGCTCTGTTTCAAAAAATGCTGCGCAAGAAGCGGAATATCGTCTTTCCGCTCCCGCAGTGGGGGGATAGCTAGAGGAACTACGGATACTCGGTAGTAGAGGTCATGGCGGAAGGTTCCGGCTTTTACACTTTCTGCCAGGTCCTTGTTCGTAGCGGTAATGATGCGCACATCTACCTTGGTTGCGTAGTCCGCTCCCACCTCCCGCACTTCCCGCTCCTGTACCGCTCGGAGAAGTTTCACTTGCATGGGTAAGGACATTTCGGCAATCTCGTCGAGAAACAGAGTGCCCCCATTTGCACTTTGGAAGAGTCCTCGCTTGGCCGCCACCGCATTGGTGAAGGCGCCGCGAACATGTCCGAATAATTCACTTTCAAAGAGGGTCTCGCTGATTGCAGCACAATTCAAGGCTACAAATGGCCCTTTGGAACGACGACTATTGGCATGAAGTACGCGCGCGAGCACTTCTTTCCCTGTGCCGGTCTCCCCGGTCAACAGAATGGTCACATCTGAATCCGCAATCTGCGCAACCTGCTGGAACAATCGCTGCATTGCAGGACTTCTGGCAATCACGTTCTCCAGTCCGTATAGCTCCTTGACTAAAGATTTGAGGCGTTGAATCTCACGCGTCATTCGTAACTGAATCAACGCCTTGTCGAGGGTCGCCTTTAGCTCTTTATCATCGAACGGCTTCGTCAGGTAGCCGAAAGCCCCTCGTTGCATCGCCTCGACGGCATTGGGAATGCTCCCATGCGCCGTGAGAATGATGACCGGCAGACCCGGCTGGATCTGCATGAGTTCTTCGGTCAAGGCCAACCCATCTTCAGCTCGCAACCTCAAGTCAGTAATAGCGATGTCAAACGTTTCCTGCCGAGCAGCGGTCAGCGCATCGCGACCACCGGTACACGGCGTCACAGAAAACCCAAGCGCCGACAGCCGCATCCTCAACAGATGCAACAATCCTTCGTCATCATCTACAACGAGAATGCGTTCCTGCTCCATGACGGCCCCTAAGGTTTGAAGGATTCCGGCTGTTGAGGCGAAAAAACATTCGACGGTGGTTTGATCGGGCGGGTCTTTCCCCTCATTTCCTGATCAATGCGCTTGAGGGCTTCCAACTGACTCGTGAGCTCCTCAATTTTTCTATCTCGATCACTGACTTGCCGTTGCAAACTTTGGAGTGTAGCCGGCTCGACCGACATCCGAGGATGTTCTCTCCTGGAGTTGAACAACTCCGCCTTCCGTTCCTGGTCTTGGAGCTCCCGTTGCAACGCCTCAAGGGATTGCGCCTCGCTATCCTGCAGCACCCGCAATTGCTGAATTGTTAGTTCGCGATCAAGCAAGTCGTGTACGGTCCGCTCAATTGCCTGAGACAGAAGCCTCTGTGTATGTGCAGTGGCCGGAGCATTCCAGACGGAACGGATCCAGGACTGATCGGCAGGCACTTCTTCTGACTGCAACAATTGCAGCCACAGGCGGCTCGACGCTGCCAACTGACTCTTCGGCGCGACAGCAATCACTTTCTCAAAATACTGGCTTGCTGACTCCCGACTTTCATACAGAGACGCCAAGGCGCGCGTGAAGAATACATGATCGCAGGTATTTTTACTAGCGCATTTGGTCACTAACTGGCTTTCTTTACGTATAATGTCTTGCAACGCCTTTCCGTCGCTGCCATCCCCATAAAAATAGGGGGCCTGGCTCGGAGGCGGGGACACAGTGCTGCAGGCTGACAAGAGGCCGAGTCCCAGCAGTACTGCCATATTTCGCAGATGCCACACTATGCCAGTATCCCCGGTTTTGTCAGACACAGCATGAATCGCACAGTTGTTCCTTTTCCGATTTCACTGTCAACCCAGATGCGCCCACCATGGGCTTCCACGACCTTTTTGGCCAACGCCAGCCCCAATCCACTGCCGACCGAGACGTGTCGTGTCTTGGTGCGGCCCTGGTAAAAGCGCTCGAAAATATGCGGGATTTCCTCCGTCGGTATACCCGGCCCACAGTCTGTCACATCGACGAACAGCAACCCTTCATCACGCCTCGGCTCCATGTGCAACTTCACCGCCGCCCCCTCCGGGCTGTACTTCAACGCATTCGAGAGCAGATTGTCCAGCACTTGTTCGATGCGAGCGCTGTCAGCCTTCACCCAATGGCGTTCGACCGGAGCTTCGACAAGGAGTCGCACTTGTTTCGCATCCGCCAACAACCTGATTTTATTGACTGAGATGTCAGCAACCCGTCTCAAATCCGTCGGAGCAAACCGGTATTCCATCATGCCGGACTCCATTTTCGACAGGTCGAGGATTGTCGAAATGAGGTACATCAACCGCCGGCTACTGTCGGACATGATACGTAATGTCGTCCGCTGGTCCTGCGTCAGCGGGCCGGGGATTTCATCCAAGAGAAGATGGGTTCCTTCCTGAATTGAAGCCATCGGCGTGCGAAGTTCATGGGACACATGGGCAAGAAACTCGCTTTTGATATCGTCGAGTTGCTGCAGCCTAGCCCCCATCCACTTCACCGTATCACCCAATTCTCGAAGTTCACGGGGTGCCTGACCATCCATTGTCGCCCGGAAATTTCCCTGCCCCATTTCCTGAATCGTCGACTGCAGTCGGCGCAACGGTCGCAGGATATTGTAACTCGCCACTGCAGCCATACCGAGCCCGAACATCAATGCTACCAACACCAATTGCCGTGTCACCGCTTCCGCATGAACCGAGCTCGCATGCGACTCATTCACCCCGACTGCGATACGCGCCTCGTGGAGCCCGATGTACTGCTGCAGAGTCGACGCCATCTTCCCGGCCAGAGCGTCTCTTCGTTCATCATAGGCTGTGCTCGACTCCGCAGGTTGCCCGACGAACTCAGCAAGTTGCGCATGGAAAAGAGCCAAGTGCGCCTGTTGAATCCGCTCGACTTCCCTCACCAACCGGATCTCCGGCTCGGAGGTGTCCCGCATGAGCAAGCCTTGCAAGACCAGTTGAAAATCTTTGCTTTCGGCGTCGAAGTGTTCGAGAAACGTGGCCGCCGGCACAGCCACATACTTTTTCTCGCTCTGAACTTGCTCGTAAAACGAACTCAGCAGTCGTTTTGCCGACTCAATTTCAGGATGATGATGGGAGCCAACCTCGGTATTGAGGCCGGCCAATGTTCGAATTTGCAACAAAGCATAGATATTGACGGCTGTCATCACCGCAATGATGACCACATACGTCAGAATCAGTCGCCAAAAAATCGAGAGGCGCACGACGGCGCATCCTCCCCGGTGAACCGCATGAGCACTAGAGCAATCGGCAGTGCAGGTTAAGCCATACACCACTTCGTGCACGCCCTCAACAAGTTCTCCATATTGTGCAATGCACAAGGATGGACTCTGGATGGCCGGTGTGTCTCCTATCGGGCGGAATCGTCAAACTGCGATTGGTATGCGCGCTGTCGTCTGGAGGTTGCGGATAGGGCGACAAAGAGGTGACCGCGAAAGATGAGCATGCCGACCATGAGCGGCGGGGTCAGCAGCAGCGCTATCATGCCGGTCAGTTCCGCCGAAATCCCGAAATCTGTCAGCCAGGCGCTGAGCACGGTAAACGGCACAAACACCAGTTGAATGAAATCCAATCCAGCCCCCCTCCCCAGCTGACTGGACAGTTTGAAAAAGAGGGAGAGCCCAAGCGGCGCCAGCACCAATGCCATCGGCAGAAACCATTCGATCCAATTCTCGAGCACGAAATCGTAACTTCGCTTCAAGACATCAAGGGGCGAATCATGTCGGGTGAGATAAATGACTTCCGGGGCTGGATTCAGAAGGATAAACACGAGCAGCAGACAAGCGGTGACTAGCAACTGGCTGTCAGGGTTCGCACGCAGGCTTGTATCCAGCAGCATGGTGGGAAGCCACAACACGAACCCGACGCTTATCACGTCCCAGAAATAGTGCCCCATACTCTCGATCACATCGCTGATGGTGATGGCCCGCATACCCTTCATCGCCTGCTCGACCAAGCTGAGGGTAGCCCCGATCAAGCAGGCATTGACCGCACCCAGCAGAAAGCCACCCAGCATCCCCAGGGGGCGGGCGAGCTGATGCGCCAGCAACATGAGCAGCGTAAACACAATAACGGCGGGTATCGCCAGCCATCCACGGACCAGGGAACGACTAGAGGCGTGCAGGGCCTCCCGATAGAGGTGCAGAGTGGAGGTCATGACAGTCAGCATGGATCAATCGAATGGAGGTAGATGTTCATATCAAAAGGCCTCCGCTTAGACAGACCTGTTCCATCTATCGGAGGCGGACAATAAGCCGGATACACCCGACAGGTCAAGTCGATCAGCATAGCCCTTGGATCTGCACGTGTCCAAGATACCGCCCGCCACGCGCTATTGACTTGCGCGTTGATATGATTATGTTCTTTCAATAGATACACCCACCCAGGAGTGACCCACATGGATATGAACAGGATGACCGTCAAACTACAAGAGGCCTTGCAAAGCGCATCAGCCCTTGCCATGCGCCGGGGGCATCAGGGTATTGACGTCGAACACCTGCTCCTTGCCCTCATGGAGCAGGAGGGGGGGATCGCGGGATCCTTGCTTGAAGAGGCTGGGGTGTCTCCTGCCGCAGTTCGCCAAGCAGCGGAACAGGCGTTGACCAAGATAGCTCAAGTGCATGGGCCTGGCGCGGCGCCTGGGCAGATTCATCTCACTCCCCGCCTGGGCTCACTCTTGACTAAGGCTGAAGACCGAATGAAGGAACTCCGTGACGACTTCGTGAGTGTCGAACACATTATCCTGGCCATGGCGGAAGAAGGCGGTATCTTTCGCCGGCTCAACCTTACCCGCGAACGCCTGCTGTCCGCTCTGCAGCAGGTACGGGGAAATCAACGAGTCACCAGCCAGGACCCGGAAGGCACATACCAGGCGCTCGAAAAATATGGACGGGACCTCACCAAACTTGCGGGACAGGGCAAACTGGATCCGGTCATCGGCCGAGACGACGAAATCCGACGGACTATCCAGATTCTCTCACGTCGTACCAAGAACAATCCCGTCCTCATCGGTGAGCCAGGTGTCGGTAAAACGGCCATCGTGGAGGGTCTCGCACAACGCATCGTCAAAGGAGATGTCCCGGAAGGGCTCAAGCAAAAGCGAGTGGTGGTCCTCGATATGGGCGCGCTCGTTGCCGGAGCCAAGTTTCGCGGCGAGTTCGAAGAACGATTAAAAGCCGTTCTCAAGGAAATTCAGTCGGCGCAGGGACAAGTCCTGTTGTTCATCGACGAGCTCCACACGGTGGTGGGAGCCGGTGCTGCGGAAGGCGCTATGGATGCCGCGAATCTGCTCAAGCCCATGCTGGCCAGAGGCGAGATGCACCTCATTGGCGCCACCACCCTCGACGAGTACCGTAAACACATTGAGAAAGACGCCGCGTTGGAACGTCGCTTTCAAACGGTCCTCGTGGACCAACCGACCGTCGAAGATACCATTTCAATCCTCCGCGGCTTGAAAGAACGCTACGAAGTACACCACGGGGTGCGGATCAAAGATGCGGCGCTGGTCGCGGCGGCCAAATTATCGAACCGCTATATCGGCGACCGGTTTCTGCCTGACAAAGCCATCGACCTGGTCGACGAGTCTGCCGCACGCCTTCGAACAGAAATCGACAGCCTGCCGGCCGAGTTGGACGAAGTCTCGCGCAAGGTGCTTCAGCTTGAGATCGAACGGGAAGCGCTGAAAAAGGAAACGGATGCGGGCAGCAAGGCACGGCTGCAATCGATTGAGAAAGAACTGACCGAGAAAAACCGCGATCTCCAGGCGCTCAAGACGCGCTGGGAGTCCGAGAAAAACTCGGTCAGTAAGCTCAGAAAAATCCGTCAGCAGATCGAAGAAGTCAAACAAAAAATCGAGCAGTCCGAACGAGCGTACGACTTGAATAGGGTCGCTGAACTGCGCTACGGCGAGCTGCCGAGGCTCGAACGGGAGCTCGAACTAGAGCAGCAACATCTCGGCAAGAAACAAAATGAAAGCCGCCTCCTCAAGGAAGAAGTGGATGAAGAGGATATCGCTGCCGTCGTCAGTCGGTGGACCGGTATCCCTGTCACCCGTCTGGTCGAAGGCGAAATGGAAAAACTCCTTAAGCTGGACGAACTCCTGCACCGGCGCGTAGTAGGACAGGAACAGGCCGTCACCGCAGTGGTAGACGCCGTACTCCGCGCACGCTCCGGTATCAAGGATCCCAATCGCCCCATCGGATCGTTCTTGTTCCTCGGGCCCACCGGTGTCGGCAAAACAGAACTGGCGCGGGCACTCTCGGTCACGCTGTTCGATGATGAGTCGAACCTCATCCGCATCGACATGTCAGAGTATATGGAGAAACACACGGTCGCGCGACTGATCGGCGCTCCTCCCGGCTATGTCGGATACGAAGAAGGCGGTCAGCTGACCGAAGCCGTGCGACGGCATCCCTTCTCCGTCATTCTCTTCGATGAAATCGAAAAGGCTCACCACGACGTCTTCAACATTCTTTTGCAGGTCCTCGACGACGGACGGCTGACCGATTCCCAGGGTCGAACCGTGGACTTCAAGAACACCGTGCTGATCATGACGTCGAATATCGGGAGCCAGCATATCCTGGAAGCGCAACAGGCCGGTGCCTCGTATGAGACGATGAAGGCTCAAGTGACCGGCGAATTACGGGCACACTTCCGGCCGGAATTCCTGAACCGGGTCGATGAAATCGTGGTCTTCCATGCCTTGAGCAATGAACACCTGGCGAAGATCGTGGAGATCCAGCTGGAGCGGTTGCGTGCCCGGTTGATGGAACGGCGGATTACCCTGACGGTGACGCCCGACGCGCTACACAACCTCGGGCAGCGCGGATATGATCCCGTATATGGAGCAAGACCGCTGAAGCGGCTCATTCAGCAGGAAATCGAAACCCCTATGGCACGTCAGCTGATCAAAGGTGAACTACGGGATGGAGATACGGCCGTGGTGGATCTGAAGGACGGGCACATCGCCATCATACCGACGGTCGCACCCTAACGAATGACTGTAGAAGGGACGAGGGGCGGAACAGCCGGATGGTGTTATCCGATGAACACTGCCCCTCCCTTCGTGTCTGTGTCTTTGCCGCTGAAGCGTTTCTTATCGATCCGACATTCGGTTTGCGACACGTCCAGGCGATGCCCCTTGATCGTATGGAAGGAACCTCGGCTGAACACAACCCGGTTCCCCTCTTTCAACTCCAGCGCAAAGACTACCGTCCCCGACTCTTCGTGTTTCAATGACACACTCGTCGGACTCTTGGCGAGCTGATAGGCGCGCCGCTCATTGAAGGTCAGATTGCTATCGACCACTTTCGCCATCATGCGGCCCACGTCGTCGAACAGCGCGAAGTTCACGAGCAATGCCCGCGCCGGTTCCTTGATGGCCACTTCAAATTGCGGCACCCCTTCGATATCAATGATGCCGTTGGAATTCCGATACAGATTGGAACCGACTTCAATATCCATCGACACGACTCCTTATGCTGCACGGCACCGGGAGCTGCCCGCTATGCCTTCTTGATACGGTCCAGAATCAGCGCGATACACCCGCCTAACAATCCTCCGCCCAGAATCGTCGTCAACAATTCGACCAGCTTGAGCTCCCACACCGATCCTTGCGCCTGGAGCGCCTCACGGATCCCGCCCTGCAGAAGAATCACCGCCAAGGCCATGGTCGCACCGACGATGAACCACCAGGCAAAGACTCGCGCCGTATGGATGACGGGAGATTCCTTCACAACTCGACTCGTCGATCAAAACTCCGGTACTGAATCGCTTCGGCCAGATGCGCGGGACCGATACTACCAGAATCGGCCAAGTCGGCAATAGTACGCGCCACACGAAGGATGCGTCCATGGGCACGGGCAGAAAATCCCAACCGGGTCATGGCCTGCTCCAGCAGCTCACGGCTCTGCAGATCCAATGCACAATACTGCTTCAGGTGGCGCGGTTTCAATTGGGCATTGGTGTAAATTCCATCACCACGATACCGCTCCGCCTGACGCGCCCGCGCAGCCATCACTCTCGTACGGATGACGGCCGATGAATCGGTCACGGCGACATCTTCGCCAAGCGCACGAATCGGCACAGCCGGCACTTCGATCTGCAAATCAAGACGATCCAGCAACGGGCCGGACAAGCGCCCCCGGTACCGTCGTACCTGCGCCGCACTACAGACGCAGTCCTTGCTCCGATCGCCATAATAGCCGCAGGGGCAGGGGTTCATTGCAGCCACCAGCATGAACCGGGCAGGAAATCGAAGGGAACCGCTGGCGCGCGTCACGGTCACATGCCCATCCTCAAGCGGTTGCCTCAGGCCGTCCAGCGTCGCACGCCCAAACTCGCCGGCCTCATCCAGAAACAGCACCCCATTGTGGGCCAGCGAGACTTCCCCGGGTCGTGGCATGGTTCCGCCACCGATCAGGCCGGCCTCGGAAATACTGTGATGCGGGGCCCTGAACGGCCGGCGTCGCATGAGAGGCTGCTCTTTGGATAGTTGCCCGACTACGCTATGAATGCGACTGGTCTCCAGTGCCTCCTCCTGCGCCAATAACGGCAAAATTCCCGGCAGGCGACGAGCCAGCATCGTCTTGCCTGCGCCCGGGGGGCCCATCATGAGCAGGTTATGTCCGCCGGCTGCAGCCACCTCGATTGCGCGTTTCGCATGCGTCTGCCCCTTCACGTCGGCAAAATCTTCATCGTCAGGAAGTCCGGAAGAAGCCGAACCATCCTGCGACACCGATACCTTCGCGATCGTCAACGCGCCACGCAAGAATTCCACGGCCTGCGGTAACGTATGAATCGGGAACACTTCTGCGCCCTCGACGAGAGCCGCCTCCCCAGCGTTCTCGGCGGAGACCAGCACCGGATGACGACGGCGACAGACGGCACCGATCGAAAGCGCGCCGGGGATAGGCTTCAGGCGGCCGTCCAGCGAGAGTTCTCCCACAAACACAAAATCTTTCACCGCTTCAAGCGGAATGATATCTTCTGCCGTCAGAATGCCCAGGGCAATGGCCAGGTCCAGGCCGGCACCTTCCTTCTTGATGTTCGCGGGTGCCAGATTGACCGTGACTTTTTTCACAGGAAAGTGAAAGCCGCTGTTTTTAAGCGCGGCACGAACCCGGTCACGACTCTCACGCACTGTGGCATCGGGCAGTCCGACGATGGAGAACTGAGGAAGACCGGAAGAGATATCGACTTCCACGTCAACCAGATGCGCATCGACGCCTACAATCGCTGCACTTAACACATTAGCCAGCACAGTCCCCCCAGATATCCCTCGTTCGGATCAAGCAGTGTACACCAGGAAATCAGCCGCAAACAGGCTCCAGTGGCCGAATTATAGGCAGTCAATCCCGCTGAATTCAATCGCCGCTCCCCCATCTCTTGCTGTCCCTCCTCCTTGCTGTAGCGTGCCCTGCGGCTGTTCTGTATAATGCGGCATGCCACCAGCACGTCACCGTCGGCGCAGTACAGCCCCTCCATCCGACATGATTGGGCCTTTTGGAACCAGTCAGGCGAGGGCATTTAGCGGCTCACACCGACCGCACCTTCTCCTGACCGCGCTGCCACTGGCACTTCTTTTCCCTGCCATCGCTCTCAGTCAACCCGTGAGCGACAAACCGAGCTCTATGATGCAGCCGGTCGCCCAATTGTCACGAACGTCGTCGGTGTATATCGGGTCCGTCATGGCCCTGCTTGCCACGTTTGAAGACGCCGGCATTCTGCCACCGGAAGGTACGCCCCAGGCCAATGGCATCATCAAGGCTGTCATTCAGTTTCAATCGGCTTTTTTAAAGAGTAATCATCCCGCGATCCGGCAATTCTTTACCGACGCCCATCGCGTCAAGCTCGGCCCTCGCGCCGAGGAAGTCGAAACCGCCTTTCGTCGAAGCGGCTGGTCGGCGGATACCTTCGACTCAGTGATGGCGGCCGGTCAAACCGACAATGTTTGGAACACCGAAGGACTGAGTGAGGGATTCCGTGAATTCAATATCGGCAAGCCGGACTTCGATATTCTTGCGCGACTGTACGAACAGAGCAGCGCCGCATTCTCCACACAGGGCAAGACCTTCCAGGAGGTCTATGCCCAGCGGCGCCGGGAAATGCCCGGCGCCAAGTCGGAATGACCGTCCCCTAGCAGCGAGCGCCGGCGATATCGATCGCCCTTTTTCTCACGATGTGTAGCCCGAGGAGGCATCATGGCAACGAAAGCGTACATTCTCATCAAGGTCAAGGCAGGCAAGGGCAAGTCGGTGCTCAGCGCCCTGAAGAGCATTGCCGGCGTGGAGCAGATTCACGCCTGTTTCGGCCAACCCGACATTTTCGTCTTTATCAATGTGGCGGATGAACGGGCGCTCTCGGATGTCGTGATTACGCGAATTCATGCGATCGAGGGAGTGGAAGAAACCGACACTCATATCGTGGCGGAAACCTAGCTACAGGTATTCGACCGGCACAACCCGTCCACCCTGCCTGGCTGAAGCATAGCAGGCTTCGGCAATTTCAACCGCACGCTTGCCGTCTTCGATCGTCACCGGAGGCGGCAAGCCGTTGCGCACAGATTTCACAAAAGCGCGGAGCGTCCTGAGCACAGTCGGCTCCGCAATGCTCGGCCAGTTGCCGGCGCCATGCCCGGCAGAGACCTGCGCCACTCGCTGCCCGCACCAGTCCGCCGATAACTGCCCTTCGCTTCCGATCAACTCCACTCGCCCGACCCGTCCCGACGACACCCGCGACACATCCACAAGGCACACCAGACCACTATGAGTCGTCAAACGGCCGATAACCCGACGCTCCGCACCATCCGGCGGCGCCACATCCATCTCACAGGACACCGTTAGCATCTCGTCTCCGGTCAGGACACGAGCCAGGTCCAAGAGATGAATGCCGGTCTCAAGCAAACAGCCGCGTCCGCCGAATCCCCGCCCGTCCTCATTCATCCCATGAGGCTCCATGCGACTGGCGAGGCTCAGATATTGGAGGGCACCGATCTGTGCCTGTCGCTCCCGCAGCATACCCACGGCGGCATCAAACCGTAACGTGTGTGCAGTCATCATAATCTGACCGCTTCTCTGCGCGGCCTGCGCAATGACACGAGCATCCCTTGCCGATATCGCCAAGGGCTTCTCAACCAACAATGCTTTCTGCGCCTGTACCACTGCCAGGCAGATCTCCCGATTGAGTTCTGGCGGAGCCACGACGACCACGGCCTCCACATGAGGATCCGTGATCAACTCATGATAGTCGGGATAACAGGGCACGGCCGGCGCAGATGCCAGGCCAGTTCCCTCGGCAGTCCGACGGCGGCTGACCGCCGCCAGACGTGCTTCAGGCAGGTCCTGCACAAGGTGCTTGACGTAGCGGCTGCCATGATGGCCGACGCCGATCAGTCCGATTCCAAGGGGTAAACCCGGTTCGTGAGACATCGTTGTCGCGCACTCTACCGACCGCCCGGCAACGGGTCAATATGCCTCGACCACTCAGCCCTCGCCTCGATTGACAACGCCCAAATACGCTCCCTATAGTACCGAAGGAATTCGCCCGAAGCCGACGTCAATCGAGAAAGGACCTCATCGCCCATGACTACTCAGGCAGCACCCTTTTCACTGGATCAGATCGGAACCGGTACGGCTCGCTTCCCGAGTGGTATGGCCATTCCCACCGCGACGGATGCCATGGTGGATCCCTATATCCGCACGCGCGTGAGCAAAGACGTGCAGGTGGAATGTATCGAGTTCTGGCCGCAAGATAAGACTGCCTATCCCGGTATCGTGCTCTTGCACGATTGGTGGGGCTTGAATTCTCAGATCACAGACCTCGGTGCCAGATTGGCCTGCGAAGGCTACGGCGTGATCATTCCCAAGTTATACGGACGGCTTGGCGGGATGGTCACAGCCAACACCGAAGTAGCAGAAGCACTCATGGCCAAGTGCAATGAAAAGCTGCTGCTGCAGGACATCAACACCTGCTGCGAATACCTCAACACCACGGCCCACACCAAGCGCAATATCCATGGCGTCGTCGGATTTGGGATGGGCGCCAGTCTGGCGATCCGGTTCGCCTGTCAACGCAAGCGGCTGCGAGCCGCCGTCGCCTATTATGGAAAGGTCACCGCTCCCGACCAACTGACGAATATGATGAGTCCGTTGCTCTATCACCAGGCCGAACAGGACACCTGGGCAACTCAGCAGGATGTCAATCACCTGAAGGCCGCCGCGAGCCAAGGGAAGCGCATCGAGATCAAGATCTACCCGGGGGCCTCTCACGCGTTCTGTGACGAGACACGTCCGGCCGGCTACCAGCCCGAGGCCGCAACCCAGGCTTGGGATGCCACCGTCGCATTTCTCAAAACCTCTTTTCAAGGAACATAGCGGACACCGATGGGCAAGGCAACCGGTCATGAATGGCCGCCGCACAGTGCCTCTCGCCCGCTGCTCCGCACGCAAAGAAAGTATTCGCACTCATGCCGAATCATTCAGTTCGCACCCTGTTCATCGCCTGTTGTGTCACCACCATGCTGACGGCAGCAGTCGTGGCCCAGGCCGACGCGCCGTCGCCCCAAGCCAAAGCAACACTTGCCAATCGCCTGCCCGCCTTTCACGACCTGGTGCGGGCCGATGCCGCATCACTAGCGGCCCTCCCAACCCAGGGCGATTCGCTGGGCCTGTTTAAGACGGTCCTCGGCCCGCAGCTGGGATTGAACGACGTCGCCATGACCCTCGGAGCCAAGGGTCTCTCGCCCGCCATGAGCCAGGAGCTCCTGATCCCCGATCTTACGAAGTCGGCCAATGAGCTCGTGCGGGGACTTGCCGCATGGCAACTGACACAAGCCGCCAAAGACTCCGGTATCTCCGCAGGAACGGAACAACGGGAAAACCTTCAGCGACAAATCGAATCTCAAATGACTTGGCTGACCGACGGCACACCTCTGGAGACACCTCTGCGCCAGCTGCTGGCGTTGCTCAAAGAATCCCCGACACAGGAAGCAGCCGCCCCCCTACAGGGAACGATCGCCCCAATCGAATTATGGGCCATCGATACCGTATATCGGGAATGGTTCCGTCTCTACAATTGGAAAGATCAGGTCCGTCAGCAGCGTGGCCTCACACGATTGTGCGGTACGTGGCAATGGTCGATTCACAATCATCAGAATCATCGTGAGGAAAAAACGGCCGTGATCTTCGCCCCGCCGGGACTCGCGTCGTCGACCAGTCCCGCGGAAATCACCGTCCTCGGCGACAGCGTCTATTTACGATGGGAAACCAGGGCGGGGGTGCAGGAAGACAGTCTGTTATTTTCCGGAGAAGGACGACGCCTGGAAGGAACGTTTGTGAATACGGCGGGCGGATGGGGATCAATTACCGGCAAACGTACCGCGACCTGCGTGACGGAGGGAGGGGGAAAACCTGCGCCGTCACCGCGTCGCCAGCATCACTGAACAGGTCCCGCGCGCCAGGCAGTCCAGGCCACACAGGCCCATCCGGAAATAAAGGAAACACCGCCAAGGGGAGTCAACGCTCCCATCCACTTGATTCCCGCCAGCGCCACGATATACAAACTGCCGCTGAACAGGAGAATCCCGATGCAAAAGAGCCAACCGGCCTTTAGCGCCAGCGGATCTTCCGTCTCACGAACCAGCCAGGCTACGACAAACAGACCGAGAGCATGGTACATTTGGTAGCGGGCCGCCGTTTCATAGACGGCAAGCATGGAGGGATCCAGAATCGATTTGAGCGCATGGGCGCCGAAGGCACCTGCGGCCACGGATGCCGCAGCGAACAGGCCGCCGAGAAACACAAACCGGAACGAGCGCGCCGCCACAGCCATACGATCCTCCTGATCAGACGCAGCCATTGGCAAAGGCATGGCACGCGATTCTAACACGACTCTCGCTGAAAAATGGGCAAACCTACCCCGCTTGAATGTCCCCGTTGTCTGATGGCGAATCCCGACGCCGTGCAATATTGCGAATGCGGCTACGACTTTACGCCGCACTTCCAGGGATTCCCCATAAAACCCGCTTCCGATACGACGGTTCGCAAACGCCTGTTCCCGGACGAAATGGGGCGCGGCAGCTTTCTGCTCGGCATTCTGCTGATCTGGCTGGCGCTCTCTGTCGGCGAACTCTATCGCATACGCATCGAACTGCCACGCCGCCCGAAGATGGAATTAGGGCTCAGCAGCCTGATGGTCGGCATGACCGATCTTGCCGCCGCGCTCGTCGTCGGAGCCATCGGCTGGGCCTGCGTGTGGATTGTGCTGGCAGCTCAAAGCAAGCGTGACGGAAGTCTCTGCCCGAAGCGTACCACGTTTGTCGTCACATTAGTGGCTGCCGGCGTGCTCTTCGTGACTCGAACGATCGACCCAAGCGTGCTCGTCCAGCACGTGATGCAGATTCTGTTCGTTCTGGCCATCGCGATTGCGTCGTATTATGCAGGTTGTCGGAACTGGTTGGGGAAATGGTGATCGCTCTTCGGTCGACTTTGCTTCAGATAACCGAAACGTGAATCACTGAGGGGACCTGCCGCGGAGACGAGAAGAAGACCTGATCGTATCGACTGCGACCGCGTCACTTTTGGCAAAAGTAGAGATAGAAGTCGGCGAATTCCTCAGCGGGAATGCCTAACTGGACTCGCTTCGTCGTATTGCCACACAGCAAGCTCCATTCCGCGGCAATCTTCGCCAGCTGCTCATCGTTCACACCGTGCGTGCTCCACAGATTGACCGACGCAGAGCTGAGCACCACCGTGACCGTCTGCAGTGACGGTCCATAGCTGAACTTGAACTCGTAGCCGCCTCGAAACAAGAGGATCACACCTTCACGGGATCGAAAACCTCGATGCCCGCACTGCGCGCACACCAGCCCCTCCAACCCTGTCTGCGCATCGTAGCCGGAGGCATCGGTATTCAAGAGCCCGCCACATTTATGGATCGGACAGCGGAGAGAGACCGGCCCGTTTGATAGGAGCAGGTCAGGACCAGGAACTGCTCCTGCGGGTGGTTCCTGGGGATCGGCCGGCCCTGAAGAATTATCGTGCGGCACAGTGACCTCGGCGGTGCGTTGTACCATCCCTGAATCTCCCGCAAGAACGCGTCAAAAGTACGATGCCACGGTCAACTATGGCAAGTATATCAGACATCGTCATAAGCCCAAGACGCAGAAATAACCCGGCAAATGTCCTTCGGAAAACGGTCCGAAACCTAGAAGATCGATGAATGCACCGCCCCACTCTAGCACGTTGAGTTTCTTCATAAAGTCTTTTGACGGTGCTCAATGTGTGCGGAGAATAGTTCGCACATCGCACCGGCTCAAATTGCGAGCCGGCAGGTCCTGTGACCCTCTCCGTCTCAATCACCATTGACAGAAACAGTCTGCGTGTGTATCCATTGGATACATGCCCCCCTGAAGAATTCAAACGCGCCAGATTGGCTCTCGGTCTCACCCAACAAGCCCTTGCGGACCAGCTCAAACGCAAGCGGCTCGCCATTGCTCGCTATGAAGGCGGGACACGCGCAATCCCCGGCATCGTCGAGGTGGCGCTGCAGTACATCGGACAGTCATCCCGGATTCCACTCGTCGGGATTGTGGCTGCAGGCGATCCCATCGAACCCATCCCTCAAACCGAACGCATTGAGGTCCTCAAGAGCATGCTCGGGCGAGGAGAAACCTTTGCCTTACGGGTCAAGGGGACCTCCATGCGCGACGATGGTATTCTGCCCGGCGATGTGGTCGTCGTCCAGAAACAGGATGGGGCTCGAAACGGCCAAACCGTGATTGCCCTTTTGAACGGTGAGGCCACGATCAAGACGTATCACCGTACAGCAGGCGTGATCGAGTTGCACCCGGCCAACGAAGCCATGACGCCTATCCTGCTGGGATATCGATCTCTCCGGACTGCTCCAGGGCTCTTTCAACGCGCCTTCCGGCGGCGTATCCGTCTTCGCGTGTGACGGTCACGTTGACCGACCTCACCGGCTTTGCTAAGCAAGGATCGCTGTTCGAAGAACAGCCACCGGAGGAGCAATGGACTCGCAACCGGAGCCGGCGACTCGCCGTCGCCCTCGACCAGCTGCATCAACGGTTCGGTGAACAGGCGGTCCGTTATGGGAGAACGCAGCAAATGTCGTCCGGCTTCGTGCATCTCCATACCCATTCATCTTATTCGCCTATATGGGGTATCCCGACGCTCGAAGCCCTCTGTCAGGCCGCTCAAACACAGGGGCAGGACAGACTTGCCCTCACCGATACCAATGGCGTGTATGGAACCATTCGATTTCTGGAGGTCGCGCAGCATAGGGGTCTGAAACCGATCCTCGGGGCTGAACTCGTTCATGGGACACAGCGAGCGGTGCTGCTGGCCAAAACGCCGGCCGGTTATGCGAATCTTTGCCGACTTCTCTCCGCTCGTCACGAGGAGAGCGCCTTCGATTTCATCACGGCTGTGGCACGCTATCGAGCCGGGCTGATCATTCTATCCGATGACCTGTCCGCGCTAAGAACCTAGCACAAGGATTCCCCGGAAGATGTGTATGTCGAACTCACGCCCGGATCGGATATCCAGGAGACGCTCACCTTCAGTCGAGGCAGCGGAGTGCCACCGGTCGCTACTGCACGCGCCGCCTGTCTTGACCCCACGGACTTCGAGACGCATCGCCTGCTGCGCGCGATCGCCGAGAACACGACACTTTCCCGACTTCGACCTGAGTGTTGTTGCGCGCCATCCCACTGGCTCATGCCGCCACCGGTCATTGAGCGGTATCTGCCCCATGTCCCTGAGGCTCTCACGAATACCTGCCGCATTGCGGACCAGTGTGTAACCACCTGGGACTTCCAGGCCACCATCTTTCCATCCTTTCGTCATATGGCAGCGGACGCCGCCTTCGAGACGTTACGGACCAAGACCTACAACGGAGCAGTGCGGCGGTATGGCGTGATCTCTGAGGCCATCTGCGCTCGCATCGAGAAGGAGCTCACGGTCATTCGCGAGAAACGCTATGCCGACTACTTTCTCGTCGTCGATGAAATTGTCCGGGAATCGCCTCGTACCTGCGGACGAGGGTCTCGGCAGCCGCCTCGATCGTCTCCTATTGTCTGGGCATCACCCATGTCGACCCGATTCGGCATAACCTGCTGTTCGAGCGCTTCCTGAACCCAAGCCGGCATGACCCGCCGGACATCGACATCGACTTTCCATGGGACGAACGTCCCAAAATTCTCGAATGGGTCTTTGCGCGATACGGAGCGAAACAAGTTGCGATGGTCGCCAATCAAAATACCCTGGCCTCGCGTGCAGCCGTGCGTGAGATTGCCAAGGTCTACTACGGCCTACCGGCCGCTGAGATCGGCAAGACACTGGATCTGCTTCATCGGCGCGCTGATTTCGTGAACGTGACCGATGAGTTCGTCCGTCGCGCCCATGGTCAGCCGTATCGCTCGTGGCATCCCTTGCTGGATGAGGTCTTGGCTGAGACGCACGGGATCATGGTCTATCAGGAAGATGTGATGAAGGTGGCGGTGGCCTTGGGCGGATTCTCCGTGCACGACGGTGATCAACTGCGCAAGGTCCTCAGCAAGAAGCATAAGGAACGGCAACTGCGAGACTATCAGCGACAGTTTTACGCCGGCGCGGCGGTTCGTCATATCTCGCGACCGGTGGTGGACCATGTCTGGGCGATGATGATGAGCTTCGCCGGGTACAGTTTCTGTAAACCGCATTCCGCGAGCTACGCCCAGGTGTCTTCAAATCGGCCTACTTACGGGCACATTATCCGGCTGAGTTCCCGGCCGCCGTCATCAGTAACCAAGGCGGGTATTATTCCGCCTTCGCCTATCTGTCAGAGGAACGGCGCATGGGGCTCACGATCCTTCTACCGGACATCAACGCCAGCGACTGGCCCTATCGTGGATCGGGCCGGGCCGTCCGAGTCGGCCTGATGCAGCTCAAAGCCTTGCGCAAAGAGTTCGCCCAGAGGATTGTCACGGAACGGCAGGGGCACGGCGCCTACCGCTCGCTACAAGATCTTGTCGATCGACTGAAGCCTGAGGTCGCGCAAGCCACACTGCTCATCAAAGCGGGCTGCTTTGATCCCATCGCCGGAGAACTGACCCGACCGGCGCTGATCTGGAGGCTCTTCGCCGCCCAGTCAGGGAAACCGGCCGGCTATCTGCCGATTCCACCGGAGTACTCGCCTCAGCAGAAGCTCAGCCATGAGCTGGAGCTGTTCGGCTTTCCACTGAGCGGGCATCCGCTGGAGCTCTTCACACAGGTGGTCTCGGGCCTGTCTCATCTCTCGACACGAGAGCTGGCACAGCATGTCGGGAAGGAAGTGACCCTCCTCGGTTGGATGGTGACGGAAAAAATGGTGTCCACGAAGAAGGGCGAGCCGATGGAGTTTGTCACCTCTGAGGATCAGACCAGCCTGTATGATGCCACCTTCTTTCCCGACACCTACCGGCGATACTGCCACCTCCTCGCCTCAGATCAGGCCTACTCGTCACCGGTGTGGTGGAAGAGCATTTTGCAACAGTGCCCCTCACGGTCACAGGACTTCGTCCGTTATCCGCTCCCGACGCGGAGAACCCCATCGCACGTAAGGAGGACGCGGCAGAACCGTACACTGAGCGGCATGACACGCTCTCCCCTGATCCGCTTCGGCACCTCCACCTGGACTTATGAAGGCTGGAAGGGGCAGATCTATACACGCGCTTATACGAAAACCGGCTTCACGCGGGACTGTCTTGGGGAATTCTGCCAGTATCTCTACAAGGGCGAGCCGCTCTTTCGTACCGTGGGGAACGATGCGACGTTTTACCGGCCCCCCACGGTCAACCAACTCACCCGTTATCTAAGAAAGGTCTGATTAATTCGATGTTCCCGACAACGGTGAGGTAGATTCCCTGTATTCTAGACGCGACTGATCAAAAGCGAGAATTAATCAGACCTTCCCTAAGTCAGATTTCGGAAGACTTCGAGATGTGTGCCAAGGTCTGGGAAGAAATCACTATCCCCATGTATACCACACATGCCCGGTACGGAATCAAAGCCGGGCAGCGGAATCCGAACTTTCTCAACGCGGGCCTTCATCAAGCTGGTTTTACAACCCTCCCGGGACGCACGATTCAGCCTGCACACCGGGCCGTTCCTGTTTGAGTTTCAACGCCACGGACTGTCCGTCCAGGAATTCTGCAGCGGATTAGACGGGTTTTTTGCACGTCTGCCGAAAGACTTCCGGTACGCTGTTGAAATCCGGAATGCGGCGCTGCTGGCCCTTCAGTACCACGAGGTGCTCAGGCGACATGGCGTAACGCATGTCTACAGTCACTGGTCCTTCATGCCATCCCTCGCCGAACAACATCAACGGATGGGAACCTTTACCGCGCCGTTTAGTGTAGTTCGCCTCCAAACCCCGCTCAAGATGACCCACGAGGCGACGAAGCAACGTGTCGAACCGTACAACAGAATTGTGGATGAATTGCCGGAGATGCGACAGGATACGGTACGGATCGTTCGACAGGCAGCTGGCGAAAATCGGACCACCTATGTGCTGGTCAACAACCGGGCGGAAGGCAATGCGCTCATGACGATTCAAGCCCTCGTAGAGTCACTACGCGACTGAGGGCAGCTTCTACAGTTGGATGGTGGCCCATCACTTATTTCCCTCGCAGACGCGTGTCGATTCGGTTCGGCTATCCGGTTCAAGGTTTCCATCACCACAGGCAACCGGACCATCCAGCCCAGGGGGTTCATTCGACGAGTCCATACCTTTATCGCGCCGGCCTCCGCCTTTCGGTGCATAGCGCAGACTGCAGATCGCGACTATTCTTCATCAAGAGCGTTACAGAACGAATACCGAGCCGAGGTGGGAATCTCCTACCACCTTCAGGGGGTATACATGAGTCCTGTTGCCACTCCATCCACACCGCCGCACCAACTCATCACCATCGATCGCCGCACAGATGACCATCACAGCTCCTGCAAGGCTCCTGTTCCAGGCCCACCGGCACCGACCAAACGCCATACCTACCGCATGATGGCGTTGGCGTCTGTGCATGCCTACATCGCGGTTCACCTTATTTCATGGCATGTCTTCGGGATCGAACTCTGGGGGAAGACGGCCATGATGGGTGTACCCTCCTTGGCCAAAGGAACCATCAACGCGGCCTCGATCATGGTCCTCCTGATCCTGGGCTCCATCCTGATCTGGGGGCGTGGATTCTGTGGTTGGGCCTGCCACATGCGCGGAGCGATCGAATTTGCCGATTGGATTCTTCGCAAGTTGAAGGTACGCCGGTATCTCACCCTGCGAGAGAAGAATATTCTCGTCAACACGCCCCACCGCTGGCTCCTGAGAATCGGGGCCCTGTTCGTCCTCCTGCTGCCGGTCATCATTCTGATTCACAACGTCGGATTCACGCCCAAAGTCAATGTGCTGACCCCGGCACCGATTGCAGACTTGCCCGGATACGAAGGCAAGGCATTTGCCAAGGCCGCCTTCTTCAATTTCGACATCAAGCCGACGTGGAATGATTTCCTGTTGGCCTTCGGGTTGGCGGTCTTTATTCAGTTCACGATGAGCGTCTTGCTGAATTTGCGCTACGGGCAAGGCGCATTCTGCCGGATTCTCTGCCCCTATGCCACGATGATGGTCCCGCTCATGAACATCTCCTCGGTTCAGAAAAAGATCACACGTGTAGCCCAGTGCACCGGCTGCCGGGATTGCAGCAATGCCTGCCCCCAGGGTATCGATGTCAGCCGTGAAATTTTTCACTTCAACGGCAAGGTGGTCAACACGGAATGCATCAAGTGCTACGCCTGCATCGATGCCTGTGATGATAACGTTTTGCAGGATACGGCGGCGCCGGGCGTGCCGCAAACCGACCGCTTGAAGCCGTATGAAAAACGCCCCTGGCAGCAGGAACTGATTCGAAAGGACGGGCTGCTCACCAATGCCAGACACATGCAGGTGTTCGAGCCTCTGGGACCCGTGGCTGATTTTTCATCGATGATCGTGGCGCTGATCTGCGGAGGCATTACATCCCGCTTCGGAGGATTCTGGTTTTACCCCGGAGCCATCATCTCGTTCATTGTGTTCAGGGAATGTTGTTTGCGCGTGCAACGATGGCGGGCCGTGGAGAGAATCCAGACGCCCATCGTACCCGTCAAGTCATGATGTGTCGGTCGGAAGTCGGTTTAAGATAGGTTCTCAACAATCGTTTATAAGGAGTCGCCCATGAATACAGTCGCAAGAGTGAGAGACTATTCGGGCCTGGTTACAGAGTTTACGATCTACTTGAAGGAGAAAAAGTCTTATTGGCTAGCGCCGATCATTTTCGTCTTAATGGCCCTGAGCGCGCTCGCATTCTTCCTCGAGGGAAGCGTACTGGCGCCCGCCATCTATTCCGTATTCTAGAACCGTGCCGCGCGCCTCTCTCCAAATCCGGAGAGCAGGCGCGCGACCGGGACATCTCATGCCGCTGTATTCCCCGGTCCGGCGCGTCCCTCCCATCCAGTGTAGCCGGAGACTGAACGACCCCGTACTGGGAAGTTCCCATTTCAAACCTTCACTCACAGTTTTCGCGCATCTGCGTTATGCTCGCTCGTAACAGACAGAAAGCCAAGGCTCTCATGGCCGTCCCTACATGTATCGACAAGAAAGGAACAGATACGATGCGATTTGTGAAGGTGAAGGATGAAGAGCGTACCGGTGAGGTGGCGATCAATCTCGACCTCATCCGGGAAGCACATTACGGAGGCGGGCTGCTACATCTCTATTTTGAGCGCAGTTCCTCCGCACAGGACGATATGACATTTACCGGCGAGAATGCGCAAAAAATCTGGGCCGCTATGGGTTAGTGCGACTTACCGAGATGTCGGGTGGAGGCCTTCTCCGCCCCTCCACAGCGTCCTTCCAACCATAGACCTCCGCATTCCGGCCCTGTTCGTCTAGCTTGCCCTCTGTCGAACACGGATATCCAGACGTTTCAAGGATCGGGTCACTGCTGGTTCCCCGTTACTGCAACTGTTGACGAACAGACGGGAACCTCACGACTCCTCTCGTGGACTACTTTTTCGGAGGATGAGTACCTGTTTCATAAGACCCATCGCGGATAATCGCCGCAGTTTTTTCCCTGCCATTCCTTGTCCCGGAATTCCTTCAAAACAATTCCAGCCATTCGTTCGAGCTGGCCCGGCGTCCTGGTATTTGTCGGATCGTTCTCCTCCACGAATTCGCCCTGCATGGCATTCCATCGATAGATCAATGCCGGCTTCGCCTGGTCGATGGGTTTGAAATGCACCACGTTGCACTCCGCGTCGTATCGTATTTCATGTGTTTTGCCGAGCATCCCCGGATACACTTCCACCCTATGAGGCGGCAACGCTTCAGAGGTCGCGGGTGCGCTGGAGCGGCTTGGAGCCGTTGCTACACCGGCCTCGCCTTTCACGCTCCCCATCTCGCGCACATTCAGTGTTTCCTCTTGCCCGCACAGGTTCATCACGGTCATCTCCGACGTGGTGATGTCGAGAATTCTCCATTGGTCGGCCAGCCAAAAGTCGTGGTGCTTCTGGTCACCAAAGTCGCGGCTTACCTTCCAGCTGATGGTCTGAGCGAAAGATACCCGTGAGATTTTTGTTCCTCTGGTCATGCACCTGGGCAAAACAGCATTCCCGGCGCTGTGGACAATGAATCGCGCCGAGCAGAAACATCCGCCACGCGGGTGTCGCAATCGGGTGCGGATAATCCGGCAGCAGTTCCATCTCCTTGTATGTCGTTCGGCACCTCCAGCCCGGAACGTTGCACAGCACACCGGATGCTCCGAGTTCAGGGACCACCTGTCCTGTTGCACCACATGCGTCAGTTCGTGGCCTAACAGGGTACGATTCCCCTCTTTCCCGGACCAGCCGCCGCAACCGACGCCGCGGCCTTGCCATCACGATGCACGCGCACCTTCCCAAAGTCATACCTAAGACGCGCATCCATCTGCGCGCGGAGTCCTGACTCCAGCGGCTCCCCTGGCGACGCAAGCACCTCATGGACGAGGGGTGGGATCGCGCCGGTCCGGGCATGGGCCAGTAACTCCCTTGTCCCATCACAATCACCCTCCCACTCCACTGTATCCCAGAGGGTGTTGCATTGATCGGTTGAACTCACCGCTCCCTTCGTGAACAAAGCAACCGAACTGGGCGAGTGAACCTGAAGCCTTCGTGTCATCGCCCTCCTGTGGCCATGCTTGCATCAACTCTTCGGTCCGGATCGCTACTGCATGAAGCTGAATTGTTCCGCATACCACCTGAGATACGAGCCCTCCGAGTTCTGTTGCTTCATAAGATTGATGCGATCCTGCTCCAACCCTGCGTCATCGAGTCGATCATACTCTCGGAGTTGATCCGGCGTCACATCGTGCAATCTCTCAAAGTACTGAGTGTCCTCGCCAGCGATCTCAACGAAATATCGCTCGGTGGTCGCATCATATCCATACTTCACAGAATTCCAGCTCCCGTTAGGCGTCTGGAAATGAATCCACTTTCTGACGCCTCCGATAATCTTCCGGAGCCGGACGGTGTCCTCCTCAGCCGCCTCGAGGTCCGCGAGCGAAGGATGCCGATAACCAGGCTCATTCGCCACACCTGGGTGAACATGGGAGATGGTCAACCACCTGACTCCCGGTGTATTTCCGGGATAGACCACTCCTTTCCTTGAGCCGACCACAACCACATAAGTCCCTGCCGGATACTCACCTGTTCCCGAAATCGCTTTGAGTATCGCCACCTCGACTTGATCCACGCCACGATTCGTGGCCCATGCCGTGTAGCGTTCCAACAACGATGCTCGATCCGCAGCCTTCGCCACGATCGTTCCTGGTGACACCGGACCTGGCGTCGGCACCAGCACGGTGCAATTGGTCGGCTGGTTCGAGAAGCGGCACCAGGTCCCATTCGCCTGCTCTTTCCACCTATGACCATTGCCCAGATCCACTTCATTGACATATTTGCCATCGCCCCCACTGATAGGCACCTTCGTGGAGCGTTTGACAATGGCCAGTTCCTGATCGGCCAAGTCTTGCGGGAGGGCATCGGGGAACTCCATCCGGTTGCCGGTTCGGGCCAATAGCGCCTGTTCCTCACGCGACAGGTCCGGGAGTCCACGAGTCATTCGTCCCGTGCTTGCGGCACTTGGGGTCAGGGATCGATCCGGAATCCTGATGGTGCCTGGCACCTCATCGGGGAGATCAGGCAACACCCGGACCAGATCCCCCACCATCCCGGAAATGTGGGGGACTTGCTTCATTGCTGCCAACGATTTTTGAAGCATCGCCACCGGTCCGATCTCGATACCGACTAGCGCCAGTACCAGTTCAATGATCATCGGACCGATCAACTTGCCGACCTCATAGGCGAAGATCGGCAGGCTCTGCTGCAGGAGTCCGTCAAGCGCAACGGCCTGGTTTCTGGCGAATTCTTCGCCCAACGTGACGGCCAGTTCCTCTCCGTCTGGATCGTTCAAGAACAAGATCGTCTCGCGCGCCGCCGCTTCGATGGCCGCCCACTCTTGGGGATTCAGCAGTTGCACCAGGTCGTACATTTCATCGAGCAACCCGCGAACGGCTCCGATCGCGAAAGGCGTCGGGAACACCACATTCAGGGCTGCCATGCGACGCAGCCGGTCGGCCAAGGCCTGAAAGTCCGCCCCCTCCAGCCCCCTGACCATGCCATCGACGAAGGCCGAGGCGTTCTGAACTTTCGAGACCAGCGGATCCTCAAATTCGCCGCCGGTGTGGGAAAACAGCTTGCCGGCCCCTGGGGGCGACAGGACTCCTCCGTCTTCCGTCACGAAAGCTTCGACTTCGGGACATCCTTGCACGTTGGAGACGGAGTAGTCGCCGCGCTCATGCGTCCCCTTGTGAAAGATAGTCTCAGCATTGGTAAAACGAGAGTAGCGGCCGGAGAGCCCCTCCCATTCGAGCCGATACAGCCAGAGACGGCCGTACTCATGCAGGATCACGATCGGCTCCCGCCGCGCGATGGCTTCCACGATGGCATGGCTACGTTGTGCCTCCGGCACGCTCACTTCCAGTCGCTCGCGCGCGATCAAGCTTGCCGGCCACGAACTCCCCCAGGTCCCCACCTCCTGCCCTACGAAAAGCGGCGGGCGTTCCGCGAGAAACTCTTCGGACTCTGGCTCCTCCTCGTCGGTGTAGAACAGCGGCGGGACGGCCGGACGGGCCTGCACTTGAATAGGAGCCCCGGACTCGAACAGGTCCGCCGCGCGATCGGCCTCGACTTCAGCGGCATCGCGAGGGAAACCCTGTCCCGGCAGGTGAGCGATGGACGAGGCAGCCTGACGGTACTGAAGGATGTGCGCCACTTCGTGCGCTACGATACGGGGGGAAGGATGCAGCGACGCAAATGCCAGCGTTTCTGGCCAGGCGGCTGCGCGGGCGCCTGTGTCCCTGCGCAACGCGGATGCGCCACGGAAGGCCCGAACGTCGGAAAGATCGACCCCGAACGCTTTCTCCATGCCGGCTCGGTAGGGAATCGGCCCCGGCGTGACGGTCGGATAAATTGTGAATC
This sequence comes from Nitrospira sp., assembly GCA_024998625.1. Classification (GTDB taxonomy): domain Bacteria; phylum Nitrospirota; class Nitrospiria; order Nitrospirales; family Nitrospiraceae; genus Nitrospira_A. The sequence goes on from JACOEL010000001.1 coordinate 322,350, forward strand.
CGCCTGGGTGGTAATCGAACTGGTGAGGGAGGGAACCAGCTTCCCTGTCGAAGGCCCGCCTCGTCGGCGATTCACTCCGGCGCAGCGGCGACGCGCCGTCTTGCTGCGCGGACACTGCTCTGGTCTGCATCACCCGCTGCATCGCCGTCACAGGAAGGAGCGCAACCGGGCCTTACTTGCCACGCCCCTTGCCGCGGACCGGACGCGGCGGTGTAGGCTGGTCGCCGCCGCGCTTTTTGTCTTCTTCGATGAGTTTTTCCAGAGCGGAGATTTCTGCCTGATACCCAGCGAGCTGCTGATCGACTTGCTTATTGAAGGTCGCTTTGGCCTCTGTCAGGTTCGCCACACGCGTCTTCAATTCCGCCACCGTCGCCTCTCGGGCGGCGATCGTCGCGGCCTGCGTCGGCGGTTTCTTCAACGCCGCCTCCAGGGAGGACTTCGCCTCGCCGATGAGTTTCGCCTGTTCCGCCAAAATCTGATTCAAGGTCGCCATCTGTGTTCTCCTTTAGCCACACATAACTAAGGTCGATTGAAGCCGGAGATCGGGGACGGGATGCCACCGAAGTTCACCGGGTTGGCTTGAGCCAGGTTGCCCATGTAGACCGCCTCCTTCATGCCGTGGAAATCCACCGAGGGGATCGGCACATTCGTCTTGATGTGATTGCCCATCACAATGGCACTTCGTGCCGAAAGGGACACGGTTGCGGTCCCCTGGGCAGCCACACTGGCGTGCCAGCAGAAATTGTTGCTGAAGAAGAGCCGCTCGAATCGGCGGAACAACGTGTCGCTCAGATTCTGCTGGGCGACCTCGACCAACGCCGTGCGACCAGGCCCGAGGAATTTGTTATCGAGAATCTGCGCGCTGAATCCGAAGACCACCTGGCCCGCACCGAACGTAATAACTTGCTCCAGCCAGCCACGCATCCACAGCGCGCGGTGCTCCTGGTTGGCATCCAATAGGGCCGCGTTCGCATAGGTGACGAGATTACTCTGCACGCGCGCCTCCAGAATCAGATCGGCGATGATGCCCCAAGAAAGCGCACTGATGGTCGTATTGTCCGGCGACACCCCTGTATTCATCACTTCACAGGATTCCACACACAACTCCCCGACCTGCAGGGAGGCGCCGATGCCGATCGACGGGGCCTGCTGATAGCCGCAGTTCAACACTCGGTTCTCAGTCAGGGCACATTTGGCAAACCCGATCAGACTCAGCACTCCCCAATGCCGCATGTCCTCAATACGATTCCGGCTGCAGGTGAAGGAGGTATGGAACACCGCTGTCACTCCGCCGCCGCCCCGCACGAGGCTGTTGTCGAACACCACGTTGGCCGTCCCGCAGCTGGTCACGACCGGCCAGGCGGTATTGGCGACGTGATTCCCGTGCACCCGAACTCGGCTCGAAAACGCCACGAGAATGCCGAACCGAACCTCCTGTCCCTCGCTGTCCACCTTGTTATCGAGGACTTCGGCTCCCTCGTTGCCGATCACCACAATACCGTCCTGCACACCGAGGACCGTGTTCGCAGCAATCCGTCCGCCGACGGATCCTAAACTCCCGTTCTTCCCGAGTCTGGCCAAAAACAGCGCGATGGGGCGCACCGAACCGGCTTCCTTCAACAGGGACCGGAGCTGATTTCGCTCGACGACCGTATTCCGGCCGCTGACGGAAATGCCGCCGTACTCCGGAGAATTGTAGAGGAGGATGTTCTCACTGATGAAGCAGGCGTCGGCAGCGACGTCGATGCCGAAGGCCTTAAGCGTACCCGCATCCACCTCTGCGCCCAGCCGCACGATGTAGTTCCCCACGATCCTGGACCCGGCAGCGAGCGAAAAGGGCAGGCCGACGGACAGCGCATCGTTCAGCACAATGCCGAAGATAAAACCCAGGAGACGGTTCTGTTCGATCCTGGCCGGAAAGGCGACGCCTTGCAGGAGCAAGCCTGCCACGCCGCCGTCGCTCTTCCGCCCGGTCCCGGCATCGAAGCTGTTGCCGACGATGGTGAGGCCCGTCGTATCGGCGATCGTCACGAGGCCGTACTGCACATTGTCGACCAGACAGTTCGTGACAGTCACGTCGCTGCTGCGGCTGATGGCGATCCCGGCGATCCGGCTCAATCCCTGCGGATGCAGGATGCACCGGTCGAGTGTCGTGTGGCGACAACGATCCATCGTCACCAGGGCCTGCAGGCCCTGCCCCTGAACGCCCTTGGTCTCCAGCTCAAACGCAATGCCGCTGACGGTGACATGCTCCAGCAACAGCCCGTCCGGATGCGCGATGCGGAGCAGCTCCGGCCCATCCGCCCGCACCACGCGCGCGCCGACTGTCTCCCCGTGCAGCGACACGCGGGACGATTCGATACGGATCGGTGCGCGAATCTCATGCTCCCCTACCTTGAGGCACACACACCCGCCTTCCTCCGGCAGTGAGTCGATCGCGGCCTGGATGTCCTCTCCCGGCTGCACCACCACTGTGCAACAGCCGGGAGTCAAGTCCGTGAGCGGTGGAAACACCGTTCGGCAGTCGTGGATCTCGCCGTCCGCTTCGATGATGGCCAGGTGGCAATAATGGTGGTGGAGGCCGAGCGGCGGCGCCTGCGTCAGGTGCTCGATATCGGCATCCGCCGTCCTCGCCGCGAAACACCAGTAGTCCCCGCTATGGGCCATACCGCCGGAGAGGACGGTCATGGTGGCTTGCACGCCATGCTCCAGCACGAAGCCGGGATTCGCCGCCGACAGTTCGATCAACCCATCCGCGGTGAGATCCAAGTTGATCAATTCCGATCCATCGGGCTTCCGCACGATGCCGGATTGATCCCAACGAATGACACGCAGGTGCTTGGCCGCATCGGAGACGCCTTGCGGAAAATCGGCGACCGGCAACGCCGACGTAAAGGCCAACGTCTGGTCGGCATCGTCCACCGTCACTTTGCGCATCTCGCCGGGCAGGCCGGCGAATTCACGCTGGTCGTTCGTGAACTCCACCCAATCGCCGGTCTTGAAACGCAGGACATCATCCCGCCCCAGGCTGTCCACGCGCACCACGGTGCGCCCGGCCATGATCTCAGCGATCGTGGTGGCGACGTGCGCATTCTCACGCGACCACTTCACCTTCACGCTGCCGGCCGTGGCGCTGTGCACCTCGACCCGATATAGATGATTTTCCAGACCGCGATACCCACCGGTCGGCGGGACCAGACAGGGGTCTGGTGCCGTCGTCACCGCCACCGTCGTGGTGGTCAATCGCGCTGCGGACGGCTGGTTGCCGATCGGCCAGCCCGGAATGTCGGCCAGCGGCGTCTCACAATTCACCTCCGGCGGAATGTTTGCCACCACCCGCACTTGCCAGGCCGTCTGCAGTCGAGTCGTGGAATCGACGTTGACGGCCGGCTCGATCAGGCCAGGCTCCAACACATGCGTCACCTCGCGTCGCCAGACATCCAAATAGACCAGCGACCGCACCTGCGGCGGAACGGTGACCGGCCCGCCATAGGGCTGGTTCTTCACCGGCAGCGCGGCAGAGCCGTACTGTTCTTCGATCGTGGCATCGAAGACCGGCGCGGTGCCGTGGTTCTCGGCCAGGTATCCGTCGACGTACATCCGGCCCTGCCCCACCGTGAGGTCGCCGCCGCTCAGCTCGATTTTGAATCCATCCGGCGTTTCGGCCGGCACGCCGCAGCGTCCGACGACATCGATGGTCTCGGCCCGCCATCGCCGGTCCTGGAGATCGACATACTCGTTCCAATCGGCATCCAGGTCGACCCGTCCCTGTTGTCGCAGCACCCCCTGGTAATGATGCTCAGGGTTAAATCGTTTCCGGCTGTAATCACCACTCATGTGCGCTCTCCTGATAGATAGTTCGTTTCAACTCCATGGCTCAGGCCGGAGGTCGTCACGTCGCGTAGAACACCCCCGCCTCCAGCCCGAACCTCAGATACTCGTGCAATCTGATCTTGAGATTGTCCTCCCGCTGCGGCGCGAAGACATCGTGGAACACCCCCATCTCGGACTCGTCGTCGGCTCCACGACGGATCTCCCGGGGACAGTGGTCGGCGAGCCGGCCATAGGCGGCCTGTCCGTAGCGCCGCGCGGCAAAGGCCGGCCTCACACGGGCCTGCGTCGCCAGCGTAATCGCCAGTTTTTCCGGATCGGCGAGGCTGCCTTTTGGCTGATCGGCTTCCAAGAGCGCCTGCTCCAGGGCCAGAGCCGGCTGACAGCGGTAGCGGCTCGGCACGATCGCGTTCAACGGCACGAAGGAGAACCGACAGCAGCCCTCCTGATTCTGATCGGACCAGACCGGGTGAGACCACCCGTCGCCCCCGCCGAGGGCCGAAGCGAAGATCGTGTTCGAGGCCAGATCCAGGCGCTTCGTATGCACCTTGCCGATGACGGTCGAGTTGACGATCGTCAGCGTCCCACCGCCGGAGATGCCATCCGGCGCGGCAAAGGCCACTCTGGTCGGCGCGGTGCCGTCGATCAACGTGTGACTGATCGACACTTCGGCACTGTCGACGCAGGTCATGCCACCGAGCACCCCATGGTCGATCTCGACCTGCGTCCCCGGCTGTTCCACGACCAAAGAAGGCACGGCGGGCGACAGGGGCTCACCGTCCCGCGCGAGTGCCAGCCCCGGCACCAGCGTGCAATGGCGCAATCGCAAGATCCTCGTCCCGGGACCGCCGACGGCGGCCACTCGAATCCGTCCGCCCGTCATGAGCAAGCCGTTCAGGGTCAGTTCCGTATTCGGAGCCAGCGTCACCGTCCAGTCGCCGCCGAGTACGAGGGTCGGGCGATGTTCGTTGCCCGCCCGCAGTTCCACCTTCGCCGTCGTCGGCAGCGTGAGGCTGAGTGTTTCCTCATACCGTCCGCTGTCACCGATCTCGACGACCCCTCCGGCCTGGGCCGCCGTGAGCGCCCCTTGCAGGCTCTGCCCCTGCGTCACCGAGGCGAATCCGCCGCCGAGCGCGAAGGTCTTGCTGCGCTCATACTCGCCGCCGCCGGTCGGCATGCTGAATCCGTAGTGGTAGGTCACGCGCAGGTTGACCGGCGGCGTGCCGGGAGGGACGGCGATCCGCCCCAGCACAGGATCCACGGTGATCTTGCTGACCGGCAGGTGCGCCCAGGTTGCGCCCTGGTCGGAAAGGTTGCAGACGGTCACGTTGGCGAGCGACGTATCGAGATTGTCCGCCTCCAGAAACAGGCTTAACTGCGGGCCATAATACCGATCGAGATACCGGGCCAACACTCTCCGGCTGATCGGTTCCGGCACAGTGATCGGCTCAGCCAGGTGCGCGATGTCGGTTTCCGATTGGGGCCTCGTGACCAGTTGCTGGTCGATCCCCAAGGGACTGAAGAGATAGCGCTCGTCGTCGAGCCGAACCGCGGGGGATCGGGTCAGCGAGTAGGCATCCAATGGCCAGAGGAAGAGGCCGACGTTGGGAATGTTATAGCGCCCCCGCTGGGTCTCGATACGCCGCATGTCGACCGAATGCGCCAGGCTATTGAAGGCCGTGTCGCGCCGCTCCAGCGCTTCCCAATTGCGAAGGTCGGGGGTGGCATGATTGGCCGGACGAATGTGATTCATGTACTGGCTGGTCTGCAGCCACTGGAAGAACTCCACCACCCGCGCGTTCCATCCTGTGACGTCTCGCGCCAATTGTTCGAGCACCGTCGCCGTGCCCTTGCGCCGTCGATAGGCAATCGTGTTGGCCACCTCGGCCCGCGCGCTTCTCGTCCGCTCGGTCACCCCATGCAGGGTACGGTAGCCGATCAGGTCGCCGATGTAGGGGGCGACCCAGTCGGCGCAGGTCTCGATGAACTGGTCGTCGTAGAGTTGATCGAGATTCTCCCGCAGCACGGCAATGTCTTCGGCCAGCACTTCGCACAACGCGCGCAAGGCGCCGCCCTGTTCGGCATCACGAATGCGGTAGACCGCAGGGAGAAGCCGGTAGAGTTTGTCTACTTCTGGATTCATTGGACCGCCTTCAGTTGAGTCAATGACACAGGATCGAGCAACAACAGTTCCGCCGCCGGCACGACCCCGTCCGCACCCATCGCCGGACGATCGGCGATCAGCCGCGGCTGAATCGCTGGTAGGGGGTGGTCTGTACGCGCGAACCGGTCCAGGTCCACCGCCGTCACGCCGGTCACGTCCTGAATCGCGGCGATCACGTCGCTCAACGCGACGGGCTGGCCGAAGTATCTGGCGTCGAAGGCATACCGTTGCCGCAACGTCTCCGCCACCGTCGCCAGCACGGTCTCGGTCACATGGTCCGGCTGGACCGTGACGGTCCCGGCGACTTCAAACCAGGCCGGCCGATACCCCTTGACCGTGAAGGGCACGTACGGGTCCCCATAGGCGCGGAGCGCCTCCTTGAGTGTCGTCATCACGGAGCCGTCCTCATCCGGCACCTCCCCGTTCGGTCCGGCCACGGTCAGGAAGATGCTGCGCTTGCGCCCGTCCCATACCCACACAGCCTGCGCTTTGGCGATGCCCGAAAAGGTTCGGGCGAAATCTTCGTAATCCTGCAGCGACACCGCACGATCCAGCGTCAAGACGGTGAGCGGGGCATTGGTGCGTGTGTCGTCCCTCGACTCCGGTTCCTCGGCCCCCTGCGCTGCCTCAGGATTGACCACACCTTTCAACCCCAACGGCCGGCTCATCAGCAGATTCAACTGACCGGCCCGCACCAGTCCGCCGAGTCCCGTCCCCTTCCGGTATTCCGCACACACGTTGTTCTGACCGGTCGGCAACCGCGCCCCCGTGACGCCGTCGCCGAATCGGATCGTGGTGCGCCCTTCGTCATCCTGCCTCGTGATATAGATACGCTCGGCGGGGCCATGACCGTAGAAGAACGGCACTTCTTGCCACAGCACCTCATTGACATAGACTTTGAGCGTCGAGGCCGACCCGCTCGCGGTCTCCGCCCCCACGTAAGTCAACGGCGGTTGCCGAAGCGTGAATTGCTGATAGGGCACAGACGCATCACCGCTTCCCAAGGGCTCCTTCACGCTTTCGCCATGGGTGGCGGCGGCGACGTTGGCGTTGATGCGGACAGTACTGCGGTCATAGACGTGAGCCAACGAAGTCGCCAACTGCAGGGTTGTCCGGTCTCGATCGTGAGTGACGGCCGTCTCCTCGGTATCGTCGATGAAGGCGATTTCCGAGACGGAAGGGTCGTCGGTCCCGGCTGCCACGAGTTCGATGTCGCCCACGCTGATATCGAGAGCACCCGTGAGACCATCACGATCCATGAGGGACAGGCGCAACAGAGGCGGCACGCCATCGCTCAGGGCCGCTCCGAACTCCGCCGGTGTCAGGGACACAAACTCCGACCCGATCTGCTTCAAGGGACCGCCGGTCATTCGCAGCACATCGCCAGGCGAAAGTTGGACCGACCCGCCGTCATCCAACAGCAGCGTGGGGGGTGGCGGCGGCGTGCCGATCGGCGCCTTGTGTCCCTTGAACGGCGCGGGGCGTGGGTGCTTGATGCGGATCGCTTGACGCTTCCCACTCACGGCGAGCGGACGCCCAGCCACGAGTCCCTCCGCTCGGCCGTCCAACGCCAGGACCTCACCGAACAGCGGATACGCCAGCGGGATTCGAGCCTCCGACAGGGCCTCGCTTTGCGCCAAGACCGTGACTTGCCTGAGCACATCGAGTTTCGCACCGGCTGTCACCCAGACATCCGCATTGAACGTCAGCTTGGTTACGCTTCCCGCCATCCCGTACTTCGCAACGGATTGCTGGGTGACGCCGGTGACCTTCACGAAGCTCCACACCCGACTTCCTGGCGTGGAATCGCTCTCCCGTTCGACCACCACCCAACTGTTCAGAAAGATTTTGTCTTGCCGGGAAGCGAGAACCAGGGCGTTGTCCGTTTCATCTGCCAACTCCCACTCGACTGGAACGTATTTACCATCGGAGTTGAAGCTGGGCTGTGGCGGCGCATTGTGTCCGAAGGGCGCCGTGGTCGTTCGCATCACATAGACGCCCGGCTCGGTAGCTGCGACGTTATTCGCACCGGTGAAGATCTCCGCCAGCGAGACTTTTGTACTTCCTAAAAACGCATCCGGTTCGATCAAGACAGCTCGTTTGATCGATGCCTCGAACGACCCCGCATTCTCGGCCACGATGAGCAGCACCTCGCCGACCGTGAGCGTGACGTTCACTCCCTCCAGCCACAACTGCGTCATGTCCCAGGCCAACACCTGCGTCTCGGTCAATTGCGCCCGGAGCGCGTTCCATTCTGCCCGCGCCTCGATGGCTTCGATCGTTTCGAAGGTCTGCGGCTGCTCGTTTGGACCCGGCACGCTCTGCACCTTGGTCCCGACCGCCAACGTGATCGGCTGCTCCGGCACACCGCTCGCCTCCTCCATGGTAAAGGCCAGGTGGGTCGCTGCGGCCAACCCGGGGCCAAGCCGGTACCCCAGCAGGCGCGACTGCTCGAGAATCGAGAGCCGCTCCGTGGCCGTGCGCAGGTAGGATTCGTTGGCGATACGCTCCTGATAAAAGGTGAGGATGTCGCCGGTCACCGCCCAGGCATCGAGCAGTGCGATGGTGAAGTCATCGTCATCGCGAGTCCTCAGTCCACGCAACACCGACCAGCGACCGTCGGACAGTCTCGCATGGAGGCTCTGTCGAAATGTCTGATAGGTTCCGACCCGATAGGCGATCGCCGAGAGGCCGGGCCGATTGAAGAGTGGGGCGGGGGTGTCGGAGGCGATGCCGGCGCAACAGCCGCATTCGTTCTGTGACGCGTCGTTCATTTCCCGCCTCCCAGGCTGATCGTCAGCCGACCGTGCTCCGCAAAATTGCGGTCGTTGTCCAAACGCGCGATCTCCAACCGGCCGATGTCCAAGCGGCCGCTGTCGAGCGCCGAACTTTCCGGGATGCCCTGCCGCTGAAAGGTCAACACCTCGACCGATTCGATACCCGTCACCCGATGAGCCGCCGCATAGATGGCGCTCAGATAGACCGGCTGCCCGAACGTAAAGTTGTCCGGATGGAACAAGCCCCGACGGCCGTCCGGGAGGTCGCGATTGCTCAGCACGTCCAGCAACTCACGCTCCACGTCGCTCCGGAAGTGCTCGGACGCGACACAGACATGCAGATCAATCTCCAGCGAGACGAACTGCGGGCCGTCGACTTCCAGATCGTGGCCGGCCATGCGGTAACGCTCGACGTGCCCGCGAATCTCTCCCTCGAACTCTTCGGAAACCGCGGCGCCGCCACCACGATCCACGGTGACGAACACCGTGTGCCAACTGCCGGTCCACCGGAACGTCGCCGCAGCCCGTTGAACATCCGTCCGGCGTTCCGTGACCTCGGCATAATCCGCCGGGGTCACGGCACGCTCCTGAACGCGATAGGCCACCGGGGCGCGCTGTCGCCCGTCCTGCAACGATTCCGGTTCCTGCCCCCCTGCGGCAGGCAAGGGGTTCCGAACTTGGGTGATCTCCGGCAACGCCAAGGCGATATGTACCAAGGCATCCGCTCCGATGTTCCCTTCCCGCCCGTTGCCGACTCGATACCGAGCGGTGAAGGCGGTGCCGGATTCGGGCCTCCGGCCATGCACGTCGTCTCCGAAGCGGATGCGGCCGCTGCCGTCGTTCTCGACCTCGGCCACGTATTCGTCCGCCGCAGCGTCGCTGTTGAGCAGATCGCGCCGGGCCGTCCATGTCCTTATCTCGGTGCCTTTGGTTCCGGTCAGGGTGACCGCAGGCTGCGCATCGCGAAGCGACCATTGCAACGCCCTGCGCGCCGAATCCGCATGGTCATAGGGCGGCCCCGCATGGGTGAGCGGCGCCTTGGCCAGTCGAGGACTGAACCGCGGCGGCACCATCTGCGGAGTGAACGCCAAGCAGCGATCCGCCTCCTTCGGTCGCGGCATGAACAGGAAGGGGTCCGGCACGGTGCCCAAGTCCTCCCCTATCAACGTCACCCCATGGTCCGCCAAGACCAGGTTGCCTCGCGCCACGCTGACGCCGTCGCGGTACCCCTGCTCCGTGGCGGCCGAGAGGCAGAAAGGAAATGGGAGCGCATCCTCCTCATGCCATGCAATTTCCGTAATAAGTTGGCCGGTCACGGGATCGGCCAGCGGCGCTCCGCCGGTCATGGTCGCCGCCACACGATCGATCCTCACGACATGACGCCGCGTGGGGTCCGCATCGGACGGCGACCCGGTTTCCGGGCCGATCACTTCCTCGAACAGCAGAATCGTCCCAATGGCGAGAGTCGGATGGTGTCCGGAAAGCGTGGCTGAGCGCGCCCCCTTGGGCAGACAGCAGCGCTGATTGCTCCAGGTATAAAACTGCAACTCGTTGTGCTCGGCGTAGAGGGATTGGAGAGACTCCATCGCTTCGAAGATGATCTCTGCACGCGCATAGACGCGCGGATCGTCGGCAATGACGGTGGGCTCTCCGGTGATGCGCGTCGTGAACTTCGTTCCGATCGGAACCGCCGGATCGGCGGGATCGACCCGTATCACGTCGGCTGAGGCATGGACGTGAATCCAGGTCCTGGCGTTGCAGCCCTCGCTCATGTAGTAGTCCATGAGGCGGGCGTGGCGTCGCACCGAGATTCGCCGCCGCGCGGTTCCCAAGTAGGCCTCGGTCGCCACGGCATCCTGTTGGTAACTCAACTGGTCGGCGGTGTAGGCCAAGGCCTCTACCAGCATGACGCCGAGATCGGCCGCGTTGCGTTCCTTCCATTGCGGCATCAGCGCCGCCATTCGGTCGAGCATGACACGGCGGAAGCTCGCATAGTCCTTGGCCAGATAATCGATGACCGGCCCGGGCTCCGTGGTCTCCGGACAGCGGTGACGGGGCGCGCAATCGAACGGGCTCGGACATTCCACCTTGAACGAAAACTCAATGGCGGCCGACTGCGGATCGAACTCCGGCGGCACGCTGTCATCGAACGCGTTGGTAACTAGGCGCAGCGTATACAGCGAGAAGTCCCCCGGCTGATCCACTTCGACGGTCAAGACATGGGCCGACGTTCCGCTTCCGGCGCTGACTCCCAGCACACGGATCGGCGTGATGCGTTGGCCGCCGTCGATCCGAATGTTGGCCGACGTCGGAGTGGGCACGACCAGTGGTTTGACGAAATGGACTTCGAGTGTCCGCTGACGCTCCGCTTCCGTCGGCGCGGCGCGGTCGATGACCTCCAGAAAATCGATGCCGTTCAACGTCGGATGGTCGCGGACGGCTTGACGCCGCAGTTCGTCGCAGCAGGAATAGGTCACGCTCCGCCTCCTTGCACAAAGGTCCCCGTGACACGAGCGCCGCTCTGCCTCATCACATACTGCACCGTGACCCGCAGGGTCGAATCGATGGCCTCTACCCGCACGGCTTCCACCAGGATCAGTTCGCCCAGCCACCGTTGCAGGGCGCTCTGCACGAGCACCTGGGTCGTGGCCGCCAAGACTTCGCTATTGGGCGCAAACACCAGCTGCAGGAGGCCGCTCCCGAAGTCCGGCCGCATCACGCGTTCGCCCGGGCTGGTGAAGAGCACCTGCTTGATCAAGTCGCGAATGTGGTCGGCCTCGTCCGTTGCAGCGGTCCGGCCTCGCGCGTCGTACCGATAGGGAAAATCAACCTGCCTCATCGTCAGACTCCCGTGACCCTGGTTTGCGTGACCGTCGCGAACAGCGGCGTGCCGGAGGGCGTGCAGATCGCTTGGCTATCGATCACCAGCAGCGGCAAGCCGTTGCTGGTTACCCTGGTCGCGGCCGTGACGTATTGGGCCGTGACGCAGGGACCGTTGCCGGACGGAGGCGGCGGCAACGTGCACCCCGCGACGGCATACAGACTGGTCATCGGCACGGTCGGCTGCCCGCTCACCAGCACGCGCGGATTCGGCGCCACCGGCGTCGCCTGCCCGGCATGGCTGCACAGCACCGTCGCTCCGAGATGTAGTAAGAATCCTGGCATTGGCTCACCCTCCTTGAATGGTTCGCAGGCTGCACGAAACTATTCACTCACACAGGCCACGATGATTCACGTCCGGCCAGAAGCTGCACATCCTTCCGCATGATGCTCAAAACGGCTGTCCAGCAAGGCCGCAGTCAGTGAAGGCCCGCGAGGCGTACCCTTGCGGTACGTTGAGGGCCTGAATGCAACGAGAACGCCGCTGGCAGGCGTTTTCAGCATCATGCTAGACGATGGTGAGGGCGCCATTGTTGATCGTGACCGTCGGGCCCACGAGCGTCACCATCGCACCCTTCCCGTTTTGAATGTAAATGCCCGTGTCGTTGACGATCAGCGTGGCGCCCGTCGCGCTTTTCAGCATGATGCCGCCGGTCGGGCCCGGCACGTCGCTGATCACGATGGCATTCTGAGCCGCCGTCTGAATCACCATGTTCGGGCTGACCGGAATACCCGCCAACCCCAGGGCCGGGACCTCGGCCACGCTGCCGTACCAACAGCCACTCCAGATCGGGTAGTCCGGATTCCCCTGCTCGAACTCCACCCACACCCCCGCCCCAATCTGCGGCAGCATGTAGACCCCCATCTGTTTGCCGCTGGCAGGAAAACAGGGCATGGCCCAGGAGGTCGGAATCAACCCCGCCACATCCGGCACCTGCACCTGTAGCCGCCCCATCTGCATGGGATCGATATTGTTCAGCACCGTCCCGCGATACTTGCCATAGTATTTGTGTGTGTCTGTCATACCGGCACCATCGGTGTGATGGAGACCAATCCGTTCCGCGTGAGACGGAAATTTTGTTTACAGCTCCCGCGCTTGATCGTCGTCGTGACACTGTCCACATAGTACAAACCGTCAAAGGCCAGCCCTGCGCCGCGTACCCCCACCAGGCCGCGAGCCTTCAGTAGCCGGCCGTACCGACCCACATCGAGCGACCCGCTTCCCGTTACGGCCTCCATCGATTCACTCGATGCCTTCAACCCTTCGTTGAGCGCTTCAGGCGCGGAAAGTTTCCCCGTTGCCTTCAGCATCGACAATTTCGTGACCGGCGGCCCAACCAGGCCCAGCGGCGGCTGCAGGGGGTTGATGTCAGGAATCGGGATGGGAATGGGCACCTTCGTCAGCGCATTGTGAATCATCACGATCGGGAGATCCTTCTTGGTCGAGTTGAATTGGAAATTGAGTGACTCCACGTTGCGATCGGCGTCCATGTCGACGTTCAAGGCCGGCTGCGGCACCCCGACCTTGATCTGCGGGCCCCAATAGGCGGTATTGGTACCGGGAACCGGTCCCGGCTCGACATAGAAGACATAGCCGGCCTTTTTCGCCAGAGCGAGGATGTAGTTGAGATCGGTGTCTTGTTGGGACGGAATCCGCATCGTGGGGATCGGCACATCGAACACGATCGGTGGAATCACGAGCGGAATCATGCCGAACACCGCATACTTCGCCAGGATCGCCATCACTCGCACATTGTCGGGCATCGCGGGATAGGGCAACCCGTCAAACGACTGGAGGTCCATGACCTTGGTCAGGTCCTCGCCGGTGATCGTGAGCGTCGATTCGCCCGGCTGTGCACCTGAGCTGATTTCCTGGGTGGTGATCACCCCATCCATCAGCACATGGGGGATGAGATTGATCGTCGCCACCAGGATCACGCGCATGAGCGGCATCCGAGTCGCCGCGACGAGGAACGCCTGCTGCAGCGGCGACTTGTTTTGAATCGTAAACTTCAATTGGAACCCGCCGGCGGTGCCGGTTGCGCTCGTCACCTCGACGTCGGTCAAGGCCTCCAGGACCGGTTGCGGAACCGGAAAGGGCACCACCGGCCCGGCGAGGACTGTCAGGTGAATGCCTTTAAGCACCGGGAACTCCCGTTGTATTCTCTGGCAACGCAATATCGATGCGGCGGTCGAGGGCCTCCGTGAGTTCGTCCGGCCGCACCGCGTCGTTCGCGTCGCACAATCGCCAATACTGCTCCGGATCACCCAGATAGGTGGCCGCCAGATGGTCCAGTCGCTCGCCGCCCGCCACCCGGTGTTGCTGCACCACGGTGAATCGATCGCTCCCCGGCACGAAGCGGCGTCGCAAGTACACGAGCATGGTGCCGTCGGCGGTCACGAGAGAGGCGGTCTTCACGTTGTAATACCGGCTGGTCGGCGGAAAGGAATTGGCCTTCAAGGCACTGTCCAGTAAGGCCTGTAATGGATCACTCACCTGTGTTCCCTCCTCTCATCCAAGCCCTGTCTCAAGAGATGCCCGTCAGTCCGAGCGCTCCCAGCGTGCCACCTTGGGCCTTCGCCCGCAGCCCTTCCTTCTGCTGCAGATAACTCATGAACAGGCTCCCGGCCTTGTGCGTAAAGCCCACGTCATCGATGGACAACACTCTCATCCCTAGGCTGACCTTCGCTCGAACCGGATTCAAATTGGGGTCGAACGCCTCTTCGGTCACACTGAACTCGGTCACCCGCACGGGAATCACACGGTTCTGGCCGAACACGAACAGCGGCAGGGCCGTCTCCATCGGAAGAATCTCCAAGGTGCCGAGACTGGAGAGGGTGTGGTTGGTCGTCAGTTGGCCCGTGCTCGGATAGAGCAGGGTCTCCAGCGCCGCCAATTGGGGCGCAATCCCCGCCTCCCCGACGACCGCATCCCCCTGCTCCATCCCGTCCGTCGCGTCGATTTCCGCCTCGAGCTTGATCGTCTCCACCGCCGGCCCCTTCAGTCGCAGAGCCTCCGACCGGTCCCCTCCCTCGCCGGCGCCCTGCACTTGCAGCGTGCGACTCAGCGAGTCCGGGTTGTATTGGAGCGCAATGATCCGTTGGACCTGCGCCGTGGCGGGATCGATCAAGACGAGGCCGCCCTTGAGAAGTTTGGGGGAACCGGGAAAGGTGCTCATGATCCTGTGACTCCGTTAGAAACGCCGCACAAGGCCAACATTCAAGCCGGCTTTTTGCACATCCGTGAAATCATTTGGATTGACGCCCAGAGTCAAATTAGTTTCGAATTTCACGCCGCGCCCGATATCGACCTGAAAATCCAAGGTCAACTCGCCCTGTCGTAGAAAGGTTAGGCCTTTGAAGAAAATCCCGGTGCCAAGCGCCAGCTTGTCAGCCATGTCAGGCTTGACTCCGGCAAAGCGGTAACTGTCCTTCAACACGTTCAAGCCCAGCGCGTAACGGCCCAGGGCATTTTGCAGGACGGCAGGTTCGTCGGGATGCAGAATCGCGGCTTGATAGAGGTGATGTCCGTACTCGAGCAGATTGATGTCTACATCGAGTTTGAGCCTTTCCAAAAAAATGGGCAGATTGCGGAAAGCCGGTTCGTCCGTCTTTGGCTGGCGTTGGACTAAGCCGCCGTGCGCATCGCTCGCTTGAACCCTCGCCGTTGTCAGAACCGGTGTAGGATCGCGGTGTGCTGTAGCAGAATGCATGACGTTTACGGATTTACCGGTTTGCTGTACGACGTGAGCGAGTTCATGGGCTAAGAGTCGCTGCCCCGGGCGAGTATGGGGCGAATACTGTCCGGCGCCGAAGACCACATCCCGTCCCACCGTGTAGGCCAAGGCATTAACCGATCGCGCAGACTCCGCCGCCGTGGCATCGGCGTGGATACGGACCTGGCTGAAATCGTGCCCGAAGCGCGACTCAAACAAACCGCGCGTCGCCCGATCCAGCGGGCGACCAGACGACGCCAACACGTTCTGCACCAACGGCGGCGCAGTGTCTGGAACGGCCGGACCTGAGGCCACCCGCCGCTGCACCATCGCCGATGGTGCGCCGGGAGGGTGCGACGCCGACGACTTGGCGCTTTTGCATTCCCGCTTGGTCAGCACCAGGAACCCATCCGGACAATGGTAGTCGTAAAAACAGAGCGGCGTCGCGGCGGGCGGCGTTTCGGTGACGAGCCGTCCCGGCCCCATGCCGACCACGATGTCCCTCGCGCGAACGATGACCCTGACCACGAGGCCGTCGCTGAAATGCACGAAGCAGCCGTAGTTCCCGTTGGCGATCGGCGGCTCGCAGGTGATTTTTTCCACCCTCGCCTGCGAAGTCGGCGTGATGTCGTGTTGCACGTACGTTTCGGCGGCCCGTTTGCTGATGCTCTCCGGATCGCCACGCCAACTCGGGCAGCGGCTGCCACCTTCGTCGGTCACACCGTCTTTCGGAGCAGCCCCGTCGGAGGCCGGTTGCTCCCCGACCGGTGTCGATTCTTCCCCGGCGGCGCGGCTCAACAGGCCGTCCTCTCCGGAGAGACGCCGTTGCACCAGGGCACCGGACGATCTGATCGGAGAATCAGCCCCACCGGCCGGCATCCGCATCACCTGCTCCGCCACCCGATCCGCCTCTTGCTCGTACGCATCGCCCGGTTCGTTGATGACCCGCTTCGCCTGCATCGCTCCACCAAGAAGCTTCTTGCTCTTGCATTCCTTACACTCTTCACTGAAGCCGGCCGACCCGCCACAGGCACAGGCTCGCTGCAGCATGCGTTCGCGGGTCGGCGTCACCGCAAAGCTTGGAATGCCTGCCTGTCCAAGATACAGTCCGGCTTTCATCCTGCCCCTTACCCCATAAGACATCCAAGCGCGGCGATCGTCACCCATAAAAACGCACAGCCTTTCCGTAGACGGCACCCTCGAGCTGGTAGAGGTCATGCGCGATCAGAGGGCCCTGACCAAGCTTACTGGTGAAAGGAACCGTACCGCATGTTTCTGCGCCAGCCGTGAGCGCCGCATGTACCGGAATCGTCCCCTTGGCAAAGAGGGCCACGAGGGTATTCGAATCCGGTGCGGTTTGCGGATAGAGGTCATGGGTCTGCGCATAAAACGCATCAAAGTCGGCGAACGACGGCTTGCCATCCCCATTGCCGTACAGGTTATCGATCTGGGGCACAGGATCGAGCCACTGCGTCTTGTCGGAAACGGACCAGGCAAAACAGTTATATGTCGGCGTGGAGGGTTCGATGACACACCAATCCCCCGACACGAGCCCAGGAAATGCCTGACTCACACCGGCCTCCCGCGGGTCCGTCGGATCCGGTTGCCGACCACCGAAACTCGCACAGTCACAGACCCGCATGATCGTGGACTGTTCACCTGCCTGCTGCACAACATGGCTCAATTCATGCGCAAGCAGCCGATTCCCTTCACCTGTCCCCGGAGCAAACCGCCCGGTGCCAAAAGCAATGTGATGCCCAACCGTGTAGGCACGAGCGTTGATGGACCGCGCGGATCTCTCAGCTCCTGCATCTGCATGCACTCGCACGTGCCCAAAATCATGCCCGAACCGCGGTTCGAAGAAGGCGCGCGTGGCTGAATCGAGCGGTTGTCCGGACGACGCGAGCACCTCCTGCACGATCGGCGGTGCATATTCGGCCATAGTCGCGGTCGAAGCACTCGCCTGACGCTGCACAAGGGGCCTATCCACCGTCTCGTTCAATTCTGCGGTCCCAGGCCGTTCCGGCATTTTCAGTACCTGCTCCGCCACCCGATCCGCCTCCTGCTCGAATTCGTCGCCCGGCTGGCTGACTGCCAATTTCGTCTGCAGCGGCTTGCCCAAGAATTTCTTCGTCTTGCACCCCTCACATTCTCCGGCGAGTCCCGCAGCTCCCCCACAGGCGCAGGCACGCTGAAGGAGGTACCCAGACGACGGACTACTCGCGGCGCGGCTGGTCGTTTGGAGCGTGGCCGTCTTGCTCATCGCATCAAGCCTTTACCAATGCCGTCGGCGACATCTGTGCCGGTCTGGCGCGGGCTTGCCTCGCCGGGGATCGAGATCGCCTTCGTCCGAAGATGCGGAACATCGCCCAGGCTCGCGAGCCGCTCCGCCATGCCCGGTTCCGCGAACAACAGCGCCAGCTGCTCTTGCAGCCCCTGCGCGATCGCATGCCGGTCTTCATAGCGAAACCCCTTGAGCGCGAGCTGATCGATCTTCACGATGACGCGCCTCATACCCATCCCCTCGTTTCGGCATCCGACAACGGCCGGTCTCGTTTGGCCGCCTCGCTGTGCGCCGCCTGCAGCAGATGCCCCATGCGCACCGACTCTCCGGCATGCGCGGCGAGAAACGCCGCATTCAGGGCGATGTTTCTGATATTCCCACCGGCCATGTGCAGCTTGGCGAGCTTGGCATAGTCCAACCCGTCGGTGGGTGTGGCCGCGGGGAACATGCTGCGCCAGATGGCCTCCCGCTGCGAGGCATCGGGAAAGGGAAACTGGATGACGAACCGTAGCCGGCGGTGAAAGGCCTGATCGAGCGCCGCCTTCATGTTGGTTGTGAGGATCGCCAGGCCGCGATAGGCCTCCATGCGCTGCAACAGGTAGCTCACCTCGATGTTGGCGTACCGATCGTGGCTGTCCTTTACCTCGCTGCGTTTGCCGAACAGCGCGTCGGCCTCGTCGAAGAGGAGAATCGCTCCGCTCTCATCCGCCGCATCGAACAGACGCCGCAAGTTGCGCTCGGTCTCGCCGATGTATTTGCTCACGACGGCCGAGAGGTCGATGCGGTAGAGATCCAGGTTGAGTTCGTTGGCCAACACTTCGGCGGCCATGGTCTTGCCGGTCCCGCTCTCCCCGGCAAACAGGGCCGTGATGCCCAGTCCTCTCGTGCCGCGATGGCCGAATCCCCAGTCCTGGTAGACGGTCAGCCGATGCCGTACCTGCGCGGCCATGGCTCGGAGCGTGGTAACTTGCGCCGGCGGCAAGACCAGCACCGCCCAATCGGCAGTCGGGTCAATCCGTTGCGCCAACTCATCGAGTTTCAACCGGCCCGCCTTGCGGCAAGCCCGCCAGAGCAGTCCCTCCGGACGTTCCCCCCCGGCTAACCGTCGGCGCAGCTGCGCGCCGGTCTGCGCAATAGTCCCCGCGCTCAAACGGAACTGCCAGGCGACCCCATCCAGCGAACCATTGACGAAGGCCGCATCCCCGCCCAGCGCCTGTTCCCAGAGGAGCCGTTGCTCGGCTGCCTGCGGACGATTCACCTCGGCCGAGATACCCGTCCGGTGAAACGTGGGCAACTCGGGACCCGTTACGAAGATGAGGCCGCCGAGTTGATCGATGAAGGTGCTCATCTGCTTTGGCACCTCACGCTCCGTGCATTCCACCACCAACGCCGCGTTGAGGAGCATGGTTTCCCGTTGCCACAAGACGGCGAGCGCTTCGATCTCCGACGGCGTGGCCGGCACCATCGATGCGGGCAGAACATAGAGTTGCAGGCCGAGAGCCGAGGCTACGGAGGTCGCCACGTCGCCCTGCCCCTCTAGATCGTCGCCGGTCAACAGAACCAGGCTCGACAGCGCCCCCTCTGTCTGGAGTGTGGACAGGACCGAGGCCGCTGTCTCTCGATGGGCCGTTGCCACCAATTCACCGGCCCGCCTCATTCGCAGCAGGGGCCGCAGGCGCGGATCGAGATAATTGACGCCAGCCAGATAATGCAGCACCCGTTCATCGATGCGCAGCCGGGCCTGCGTCAGGCCCTGACTTTCATCGAGTTCGATGAGGCGCCAGCGGCGCAGCGGTCCGATCGGGGCCAGGGCACTCCAGTGCGGTTTCTCCAACGCAGCCAGGGCCAAGCCGAAGGTGACGGAAGGGCGATGGCTGCCACCCAGGGCGTCGCCGCAGACCCGTGCCAATTCGGCGTTCATCTCGACTCCCGCGCAGAGCAACAAGAGATCTCGTTCGAATCGGCTCAAGCCGAACAGATGGGTCACCAGGTCGATCGCGGAATGGGACGCATGCTTGTCATCGATGTCGTTGATGGCCGACCTCCCGGCCTCCGCAGGTTCCCCGCCGGCGAGTCTAGTCTTCAACCGGTCGAATTCCTCGACCAAACAACGTTGGTTGTCTTCGACCCAGGTCTCGTATGCCGTTCGCTCGCTCATGTGATCTTCACGCGGTAGTCGAAGAACGCCGGCGGCTGGGCCGCCAGGTCGATCAAGGGGCTGTCGATGCCGTCCACCCGCAGACGCGCGAGATGCTCGCCGACCGGCGCCTGCTCCACGACGAACGTGAAGGAGCTTGCAGGACCGGACCAGGCCTGAGGCAAAAGCTCTCGGTCGCCGAGCAATAAAGAGACCTGTTGCCCCGTCCGCACATCCGGCGCGCAGGTCACAGTCACGCTCGCATTTCCGCTCCCATCCCTGGCCACCGTCATGGGGAGGGCGGTGGTGATCTCGGGTCCGAGCACCAACCCCAAATGGTTGCTGATCCTCGGTTGACTCTCGGTCGGACGCAGCACCTTCACCGCAACGTGGTACGACCCCACGGGAAGCGCGGGGACCGCGATCTCCAGCAACGTGGGCGAGTCGCCCGCCAGCGCCGCAACTTCCTGCATGACAGCCAAACGGTCATTCACAAAGACGACGGCGCGCCCGGTGCCATCCAAATGGTGTCCGGTCAATTCCACCGTCGCGCCCGGCACGGCAGTCGATTGCCCGTCCTTGGGCCGTACGGTCTGGATCGTGGGATAGGGCGGCAGGAGATCGGCCTGTACCGCCACACCCTGATCCCGTTTGGTCACCGGGTCGACCGGGCCACGGCTAAGCACCGGCAAGGTCGGCTTCGTCGGCTTGACCGATTCGATCAACACTACCGTCGCCACGTAGGCCGCGGTGGGTCGATAATGGGATTGCACGGCCGTCCAGAGTTTGGACATCTCTTCGCTGCTCAAGGGGTCCGGCACGATCTTGATCTGTTCTACTTGATCGGCCAGCCCGCAGTCGGCCAAGGCCCTGAGCGCAGGCGGCAAATTGGTATCCACGGCGGGTGACGGATTCAACGCGGTGGTGATGGCTTTCCGATCCAGCACCGGCGTTTCATGCAGCAGCTGCATCGCATAGCCGAGCAGGATTTCACTCCCCAATTCCTCGGCGCTGTAGGCGCTCACCAGGTAATGGAGGTCCAAGGCCAGCGGCGGATTGCTGAGCCGTTGCGTTCCCGATCCGTCGCGGGACGGCAAGGCATGGTTGCGCCACCCCTGGTTGAATGTGACCTGATGGAGAAACAGATTCAGTTGAGTGCTTTCGGTGCCGTTGACCGGCACGACACGATCCGGCGGCAAGGCGCTCACCGTCACGGTGCTGCCCAAGAGGCCGCTCACGTTGTGGTTGATCAAGCCGTCGTTGAGCAGGTCCCGAAGGACGGCCGTGACGCCTGCAATGGCCAATGCCGTGCTCATGCCCGCCCCCCATGGCGGCGCGCCAAATAGTCTTCCAATGACATGGACGGTGGTCGCGAACCGGTTTTGCGCTTGGGGAAGGCCGGCGTCGACGGCGCCGTCACTTCGATACGTCCGATCGTGACCTGCACGAGAGGCTCCTCTTTCATCCGACCCACTAGTAACCGCTGTCCAGGCTGTTCGGCTGACCGCAGCGAGGGCGGCGCCAAGAGAGCAGGCGATGGCTGCCCGTGCGGGGACCGTACCAACGGTGGCGGAGGCGTCATGAGAGGACCCGCCACCACCTCTGTCCAACCAGGTCGTTCAGGACGGTTCTCTGCCGATCGACGGTTCGGTTCCGGCCCCGCAGGGGCCACAAGCAGTGAGCGGATACGGAGCGGAGGCTGCTGTTCGCTACTCGTGGCTTCGCTCCTGGCGGCGCGTCCTTCCGGCCTGGTTGCCGTGGGCGATGGCTCGGCCACGTGCGCCGGCAGGACGGGAGGAGCGGCCTCGCTTCGACCCACCGGAGTCTCTGCAGGCAACGGCGGATCGACGGCTGAGGTCGACGGCGTGATGGGAGCAACGCGACTGAGCGCTTCGGGCGCCCACCTAAGCACCTCCACTGGAGCAGGCTCCGTCATCACTGGTTCATCAACGATCGAAAAACCATGCGGACCCGATGCAGGGGCGAACATCGACCGGGGACGCGGTTGCACGGTGGGCAGGTTTCCGGTCTGCCGTTGAATAAGTCTGGTCAGGAAATCGCTCATGAGAGTGCCATCCCCACATAGAGACTGCGGCGCTGCTCACCCAAACGGAGAATCTCCCTTTCCGTCCAACCGTAGGTGCGGGCCAGGAGATCGACCTCCTGCAGCAGCCTCCGGCTGCGCGTCTGAATTTCGTGCCAGAGGAAACCGACCACATCGAACAGGCTCTGCCACTGTCGCCCGCAGACCTGACAGGAGAGATCGATCAGGATCTCGGCCAACGGATCAACTTCATTCAATCCTACGGTCAGGACTTGCTGCACCTCATCCGTCCAGCCGGCTTCGTCCACCGGCCGGCCCGCCCCGCGCACGCAACGCGAGAGGATGAGACGGCGCGCCGCAGCCAGATCGGTCGCGGCGGCTGCGGCGACGAGATCCCGGCTGGTGGGTCCGCGCAGTTCCCAAGAGCGACCGCCTTGCTCCACGACCCTCCAACCTGGGCCGGAGTTCACCGCCGATGCCAGCAGTTCTTCGCAGGAGAGGTCGAACTCGAGACCATTGTGGCAATCCGGACATTCGGCGTAACTCTCGATCCGATCCCCGAAGGTGTCGCGGCGCAGTGCCAACAACCTCGCATCGCGCGCCCCCACCGACCAGTCGCAGAGGGATTCGAACGTCTCCTCAGGACAGGCGTGCTGCAATAGGAGCAAGGCCCGGTCGATCGGATGCCGGTTCACCCCCTGCTCCCACAGGTCGAGGACAGCTGTGGAAGATAGGCCCTCATTTGGAGGCTGCGTCATCGTCACGGCTCCGTAAAGGTCGGCTCAGACGGTTCCGTCACCTCGTAATCCCGTTCCCAGCCTTCGTTCTCAAGCTTCAGGGTCTGGATCGCCACGGCGTTCGCATTGGCATCCAGATCCGGCTGGGCCTGATATTCCGACACCCAACAGCGGAAAACCTTGTAGGCGATCGCCAGTTGCCCCGCCTCGTTGTACAACTCGATGATGATGTCTTTCCGGAAGTCCTTGAGCGACACTTCTGCACCCAACCCGGATCCAAAGTTCCAGACCTTGTTCGCCCATTGCTCGAAGGCGGTGTCGTGGGTCACCCCCCGCTCCAGCGTAATGGCTTCATACTTGGCACGGCCGGGGGACTTGCGGCTGGTGCTGGGATCGCCGCCCTCGCGATGCTCGACCACTTCGGTGGAGCGCTTCAACGAACCAACCTTGCTGACCCCCGCAACGTAGCGCCCATCCCATTTGACCCGAAACTTGAAGTTCTTGTAGGGATCGAACCGATGCGTGTTGACGGTAAACTGCGCCATGTTTTCCTCCTATTAGGTCGCGATCTGGCCGGCCATCTGCTGCAGCTTGATGATCACGAACTCCGCGGGCTTGAGCGGAGCAAACCCGACGACGATGTTGACGATGCCGAGGTTGATATCGTTTTGAGTCGTGGTTTCCTTGTCGCACTTCACGAAGTAGGCCTCCTTCGGGGTCGTGCCCTGAAAGGCCCCTTGGCGAAACAGGTTGTGCATGAAGGCGCCCAGGTTGAGCCTGATCTGCGCCCAGAGCGGTTCGTCGTTCGGTTCGAACACGACCCACTGCGTACCGCGGTACAAGCTTTCTTCCAGAAACAGCGCCAGGCGTCGGACGGGTACGTATTTCCATTCGCTCGCTTCCGCATCAGATCCTACGAGGGTACGCGCCCCCCAAGACACGGTCCCGTACACGGGAAAGGTGCGAAAGCAATTCAGCCCCAGCGGGTTCAGCACGCCGTTTTCTCCGTCGGTCAGGGTGTAGGCCAACCCTTGCACGCCACTGAGCTTGGCCTCCGTCCCTGCGGGCGCCTTCCACACCCCACGGGCCACGTCGGTGCGGGCGTACAGTCCCGCGACGACTCCGCAGGGAGCAAATTGCCGCAGCTGGTAATTGTTCAGGGGGTCGGCGAGTTTGAGGCGGGGAAAATAGGCCGCGCCGTTCAGGTCGTGCACGGTCAAACCCGAGGAGATCCAATCGACGCCGGAGGAGACGTCGGCGACGTTCGGCGGACTATCGACGAGGAGAAACGCCCGCTTTTGCTTACAGAACATCATGGCGGCACCGAAGATCGAATTTGGATCGACCGCGGAGTCGAGCGCATTTGGATTGCCCGGTGCGGATCGCGTGGCATCGGGGATACAGAGAATGTTGAACAGGTCGACCTTGTCCAACGCGTAGATGCCCGTAAAGAGGCTGGGGCTCCCGATCAAATCGGCAGTCAAGGGCAGTTTCGTCCCGTCCAGGCCGAGCACCGCGCCGGTCTGCGCGAGCGCCGCTCGGCCCTGCCCCACCCAATAATGTGCCACATTGGCTGACTTCACCCCCGCCGTGAGCTTGAGTGTCGCAGCGGCATCATCGGGGGCTCCCGCGCTGAACGTGATCTTCGCATCAAGCGCCCCGGAAACAAGCTCGGGCGGAAACAGCGCGTTGATGCGCACGCCCTTTCCACTGGCACTCGGCACACATCGAATCGACGCTCCAGGCAGAGTGGCCTGCAGTTTCAAATTCACCTTGGTTTCAAGAAGTCGACAGACCCCCGCAATCGAGGACGGGATCGGCTCTCCTGGTGCGATGAAGGTGCAGTCCACATTATTGATGGCACCCGACGGCACATCGCTGCTGATTTTGAGCGTATAGGTCTTATCGTTCTTGATCTGAGAGAGGTCGATGTCCCCCCCTACCGTTCCGGTTTCCATCGGCCGTCCCGCGGTCGCGTCCGGCACGGCCACCGACACGAGTTGCGAGCCGTTGTCCGCGTGATTCACCACCGCCACGACATAGTTCGTCTTGGTACTATCCATCGTGACGTTGGAAAAGACCTCCGTCGTGTTGGTGGATCGGTCCGTGATGGTCAGATTAAACGCCTTCGCATCCGAGCCCACGGCTCCATAGTCCACATCGACGATGACGTTGTTCGCCCAGGCTCCCTTGCTGAGGGCGGTCACGGTGAGGGCTTGTTTGCTGCCTCCTTGGTCACTGTCCTTCAATGTAATTTTTCCTGCCACCGCATCGTTCTTCGGCACCCGCACAACATAGGCTTGCGAGCCGCCGTTGGTGAAGAACTGCTGGACGGCGTAACTCACTTCACTGTCGGCGGCGAGCCCCCCGAACGCGCGCTCGAAATCGGCAAAGCTGAGAATGCGGCTCGCGCGATGATCGAGACCGCGTGCGGTGTAGCCTACGAACGCCGTGATCGACGTGGCGACTCCGGTGATCGTGCGCACCCCGCTCGGCAGCTCCTCGATGTACACACCCGGATAGGTTGGTTGCACTGGCATGCTGATCCTCCTCGGCTTAGGACGTTCACGTCTCGTTTCCGTCCTGTGTCAGAAATGTTCGTATGTCCTCCAGATACGCATGATTCAGGCTATAGATCGGCTGATTCGACGTGTTGCGTTTCAGAACCCAGCCTTGCGCAACCAGCTTCTCCAACGCCTCGATCGCGAGACGTTCGGCGCTTTCATCCAGGCACGGTGCAGCGATCCACCAATTCAGCACCCCTTCCTGGGTGTCCTTCGCGCCAGGATGGTGAACCAGGTAGTTTAGAATGCTGCGCCTGAACTCTGCATCGTGCTCTTCCATCCGGTCTGATCCCCGGAGCCCCACTCCATCACGGCACTCCTGCGGGAATGAGCAAGAGCAATGCCATTAGGGAGAATTCCGTTTCCTGTGATTTAACGGGATTCGCACAGATGCAATCGGAATGGCGCGGCAACGTTGCCGCAGCAGGGAGGCGATGCAAATTTTGAAATGGCCTTAAAAATCATGGCTATGACCGGTGCGGCAAAAACACCGCGTCGGTGAGGAACTTAGGCGCATCCGTCGAAGGGCGTCTGAAATGGCGGAGGACAATCGCGCGAAGGACCGGCCGCATCGTTCTGAAACGCTTCTCGATCGATCCCATGTTTTCGAAGGAGTCGTTGAAAACTGCGCCGTTCCTTGCCCGCCGCTTTGGCCGCATGCGTCACATTTCCCCGGAATGTCACCAGCGTTTTCACGAGATAAGCTCGTTCGACATCCATGGTCGCGGAGGTTTTGGCCGCACGAAGCGAGCCCTCCAGACGGGAAGTCCCTGGCGCCAGCCCCGCACATTCGATATCCTGCGGCTGAATCGTCGCGGACCCGCACATGACGACGGCCCGCTGGAGCGTACTCTCCAACTCCCGCACATTCCCCGGCCAGGCATAGGCGAGTAATTTCTGAATGGCGTCTCCGGACAACCGTCGCGGGCCTTGTCCATCCGCACGCCGGAAACGTTGAAGAAACCGGGCGGCCAGCAACGGAATGTCTTCCACACGCTCCCGCAGAGGCGGCACCACCATCGACAACACATTGAGCCGGTGAAAGAGATCCTCGCGAAACTGCCGCTCCGTCACAGCCTGCCGGAGATCATGATTGGATGCCGCGATGATCCGCACATTCGCCAGCTTCGTGCGCGAACAGCCCAACGGCCGATATTCCCGGTATTGCACAAAGCGCAGCAGCTTCGCCTGAGCATATGGATTCAGCGCATCGACCTCGTCGAGGAAGAGCGTTCCTCCCTCGGCCTCGAGGACGAGCCCGCCCTGTTCGCTGGCTGCGCTCGTATAGGCTCCCTTCACATGCCCGAACAATTCATTTTCAAACAACTGATCGGGCAGTGCCGCACAATTGATTGGAATGAACGCATGGTCCTTCCTGGCGCTGGAATAGTGAATTGCGCGAGCAAACACTTCCTTCCCGGTCCCGGTTTCGCCCTGCAACAGTACCGTCGCATCCACATCGGCGAAGAGGGGAATCTTTTCAACCTGTGTCTGAAAGATAACGCTCTCCCCCACAAGCGAATCAATCCTCACGCGCTGGGGCCGACCGATACCATGCGGTGCTGAACTCCGCCCGGCTACGAAGACTCGCCCGATTCGCAGGGCCAATTCGTCTCCATCGACCGGGCACAAGACAAAATCATGCAACTCTGCCGGAACTCCGTTCAGGAGCTGTGGCCGGCGGCCAGGCTCCGCAGCGAACAATCCTAGTATCGGCACGTCCGGCCAACGACCGGCCACATCGGCAAGCCTCTCTGTCGATGAAGGCTCTGCAGACTGGTAGTGAAACAGCAGCACGTGCGGGTGGCGAGGAAACGTTACGGAAGGGTTCGATACCCGGTCGAACTGTATGTTCACTCCGGGCAGTAGACGTTGCAACACGTTTACAAGGTGAGGCTCATCGAACCAGACATGATACTGATTGTCCGACGTGACCAAGAGGATTCTGATGAAGTCCTTCATCCGACTCACCCTATGCTGCACGTAGATTATCGACGTTCAGCCGGCGAACGACCGGCAGGAATAAACCGCCTTTCTACGTAAATGTGCACCATTCGTACCATCCGATGTTCGCCATGCTAACGCATGTGTCAGAACGAGACACCATCGACAAACTCCGCTCGATATACATATTCTGAATGCACCGGGTTACGATCACGAGTGGATTCAATCGCAAATGGCCAGCCTGCTGGCAGCTTCATGTATGTGATTCGATACAGTCCCGGTGATTTGGATACAGTCCGCTACTCCGACCAGCATCGCGCGCTCTTATAGCACAGGACGCCGAACCTGGCCATGCACCAGCGGGATAGACCGCTCGATTCTCCACGCGTAGAATACACGCTCGCACGGACGATGAACCGTTCGACCCCATCTACGTATTCGCAAACGTCTCTATCACGACAGCGGAGAGCCGCATGCTTATGACGGAGGATCCAGAGATGTCGCACATAGCACGGGGCGCTAGTGCAGGAGGAGCTTGCGGCCAGCGACGGTCCTGGTGCTTCCTTTTCGGGCTCCTCTTATTTTGTGGAGGCTGTTCGGAGGTCCGGGACAGTCATGAACTGCTGCACAGCCTGCTCTGGATGCGGACGTCTGCTGAATACCATGTCCTCAGTCTCATGACCTATCAACGAGCGGGGGAGGCGCTGGATCGGGCGTTGATAGACCGGCGCTCAACAGCCAGTATCGAACAGACCGGAGACTTTCAGCACCTGCCTCCCGCCGTGATCCTGGATCTCGACGAAACGGTGCTGGACAACAGCCCCTTCGAGGCGCGGTTGGTTGCACAGCGCACCACTTTCAATCAGCCGATGTGGGAACAATGGGTACAGGAAGCCTCTGCGCAAGCGGTGCCTGGAATCCTGGAATTTATCGCGGAGGCTCGCAAGAAGGGGATCGCCTTGTTCTTCGTCTCGAACCGCGGGGCTCACCAGGAATCCTCAACCAGGCGCAACCTCGAGAAACTCGGCATTCACCTCCCGACCGATCTCGATACGCTGCTGCTCGAAGGTGAACCGCCGTTTCTGTGGCCGCCGAACAAATCGAGCCGGAGACAATACCTGGCCGAGCGGTACCGGATCCTGCTCCTCATCGGAGACGATCTGGGAGATTTTGTCGATGGGGCACGGGACAAGCCGGAGAATCGAATCGCACTGGCCAGGCAACACGACCATCGGTGGGGAAGGTCGTGGTTTCTCCTTCCCAATCCGATGTACGGCACATGGGAAACATCGCTCACTCCACCGGGTCTCTCCGACACCGATCGGCTGTCGCTGAAACGTCAGCTGATACGCGACGTTCCTTAGGCACAGTCCTCTTTCCCGTTCATCGGTCGGCCTCTCACGCTGCTCGTCGCCGGCGGTATCCTCGCGTAGGGCAATCACGCCAACCATGAAGTTATCGCCCAATGGACCCTGTGCTTGCCCATCGGAGTGACCACTCCCTTCTTTGCCGAGCTCCAACTGCCGGCACTGACGATCACCTATGACCCGGCAGAGGATCGCCCTGACGGCGTCAAGACCGAGTGCGAGAAGCTCTTGGCCGTGACCGAATGTCGTGAGGCCGCGGGTGCAGACGAGATCGCCGCTGAGCACTATGCCACGAACCGGCGCCCTTACCTCGCCAAACGCCGCTCTTGCCTTCCTCCATCATCTCTCGGTTGGAAGGGCTTCTCTCGTGCCCTTTCCTTGACTGGTTCCGTACCGGCTCGTATGCTTTGCGTATCCGGTTCACTTACCTACGCCTCCCTCTTAGAGGAGGGACACGAACATGGACGTGCTGAAACCGCACCCCCGACTGCCGTTCCCCGTTGCGATCATCGCCACATGCGCACTTCTCATCGCACTCGTTGCAGCGCCCCTCGCCACCCAAGCCGAATCGTTTGTCGTGGTCTCCACCTATGACGGAATCATCACACCAGTTTCCGCCGAATACCTGCACGATGCACTCATGTCAGCGCAAGACACCGGAGCTCAAGCCCTGATCATCCGCCTCAATACACCAGGCGGCTTGGACCCTTCGATGCGGCTCATCATCAAGGACATCACCGGCGCCACCATTCCCGTCATCGTCTACGTATCACCATCCAGCGGTCGTGCTGCCTCTGCCGGCGTGTTCATCACCATGGCTGCACATGTGGCGGCCATGGCGCCCGGCACGAACATCGGCGCGGCCCACCCTGTCGTCATCGGTGGCGGCGAGACGGATAAGACGATGAAGGAAAAGGTCGAAAACGACTCTGTCGCCTACTTGAAATCGATCGCCTCGCAACGTGGCCGGAACGTCACCTGGGCGGAGGACGCCGTGCGTAAGAGTCTGTCTGTGACAGAACGGGAAGCCCTGAAACTGAAGATCATCGATCTGGTTGCCGAGGACCTGCCGACTTTGCTGAAGCAGCTGGACGGCCGCAGCATCTCGCTTCAGTCGGGCCCAAGGCGCTTGCATACAGCAGATGCGGCGGTGCGTGAATTCCCGATGGGGCTTCGTCTGGAATTCCTCAAAACGCTCAGCGATCCGAATATCGCCTATCTCCTTATGACGCTCGGCACCATCGGGCTCATCGCCGAGTTGTATAATCCCGGTGCAATTCTGCCTGGAGTCGTCGGAGCGATCAGCCTGGTCTTGGCCTTTTACTCCTTTCAGTCGCTGCCGGTGAATTACGCGGGCATCCTGCTCTTCCTATTGGGAATCATCTTCCTGATCCTCGAAGCCAGCGTCACGAGTTATGGTGTGCTGGCCGTCGGCGGCCTCATCTCGATGCTCCTCGGATCGGTAATGCTGATCAAGACCGAGGTGGAATTCCTGCAGATTTCCTGGGCGGTGATTCTCCCGGTTGTTGCGCTGGTCTCCGGTTTCACATTCTTTATGGTCGGGATGGGGATGAACGCGATGCGGCGCCGGCCGGTCACGGGACAGGAGGAAATGATCGGTCTGGTGGGAATCGTCAAGACGGCGCTCACCCCTCACGGACAACTGGCGATTCATGGCGAACTCTGGGAGGCCGTCAGCGAGCAGCCGCTTCAGCCCGGCGACAAAGCCGAAGTCACACGCCTGGACGGTTTACGTTTGCACGTAAAACCCGTGACGAAGAAAGGGGTCTGATATGGGGTCGCTCACCAGTCCTCTTGCTCTGCTGTTTCTCACAGTTGTGCTGATCTTGATGGGATTCAATGTGCTCCGGGAATATGAACGTGGCGTGATCTTTCGCTGGGGCCGGCTCGCCAAGGGACTCATCGGGGGTAACGGCCCAGGTGTCGTCGTCATCATCCCGTTCATCGACAAGCTGGTGCGCGTCAGCTTGCGGACAGTGACGATGGATGTACCGCCGCAGGACGTCATCACCAAGGACAACGTCACCGTCAAGGTGAACGCGGTCATCTACTTTCGAGTCGTAGATCAGGAGCGGGCCATCATTCAAGTCGAAGATTACCTCTATGCCACCTCCATGATGTCTCAGACGACACTCCGCAGCGTGCTGGGGCAAAGTCAGCTCGACGACCTGCTCTCGAAACGAGAACAGATCAACGCCGATCTCCAGCGGATCATCGATCAACAGACGGAGCCTTGGGGCATCAAGGTCACTGCCGTGGAAGTGAAGAACGTGGACCTGCCGCAGGAAATGCAGCGAGCCATTGCGCGTCAAGCCGAGGCGGAACGCGAACGTCGCGCCAAGATCATCCATGCGGAAGGTGAATTCGAAGCCTCGCGACGCCTGGCCGATGCGGCCGATGTGATCAGCCGAAACCCGGCGGCCCTGCAACTCCGCTACCTGCAGACCCTGGTGGAAATTGCCGCCGAGAAAAACTCGACCACCATCTTCCCGATTCCTATCGACACAATCGCCCCATTCTTGAAAAGCTGGGGCAAGACAATTGAGCCATAGCCAGACAACAGGGCGCGCGAGGCCGCTTGCGGTTCCCCTGGCTGCACACCGACGACAGGAGCGCAGACAGCGTAATACCTGTATTTCCTTCCCGCTCCGTAACGAATCTCTTGCCTGATTTTTCCGATTGTGGGATAAGCGCGAGCAGTTCAAACGACGGGCACGGCGCGAACTGCCGTCGCTCGTGAAGCGTATCTCGTTTCAACATCGCTCCCCCCTGCGCGTCCCGCTTCACGAGAGACACACGAGGAAGCATAAGATCAGATGAATTGATTAGGATCGGTACGACGGGCAGAAGGAGAGCACATCATGGCGCACAAAAAATCAGGCACAGTGAGCTGGTCGACAACAGAGGGCTGGGACGTTCGTGCTACGGAACAGGCTCGTGGAGGGCGTCGAGCAGCGGGCGAGGTACCTGACCCCTTCGTGGCCAACCTCACCGCCACCAAGCGCTGGGAAGTCGAGCAAACCCTCACCGCGACGCCGAAGGCCAGACGAGGCGAGGCGACTCCGGCTCCCCTCACCCTGGATGTCGAAGGCGCTCCTGACGACGCCTATATCGTGATGACCCGATATGCCTCCGGGGCCATCCGCTTCCACATGCCGACGGAACCGGCTCGACGCGGCATTCGACGAGGCGGGAAGAGAATCTATCGGTTCTCGATTCCGGTGCCGGCCGCGCCCATCGCCGAAGCAGGCGGCCGCCGCGGATTCATCAGCGCGGCGATCAAGGCCGTCGTGCTCAAAGTGGCAGGAAAGATTGCCGACTTTGCGCTCTCGAAACTCGCGCTGCTGTGGGAAACCGCCACGTGGAAATTGAAAAAACAACGAGAAGGGTGGCTGTCCATAACCGCCGACAGTCTCGGCGGAGAATCAGGCCTGCCTGCCGCAGACTTGCAGACGTTGAGCGCATCGGAGCGGAATCTTCTGTTCATCCACGGGACCTTTTCCAGCACCAAAGCAGCCTTTCGCTCGCTGGCGCAGACCCAGGGCAGCAACGGCAGGACATTTTTTGAAGAACTGCAGGCTGTGTATGGCAATCGCATCTATGGATTTGATCACTTCACCCTGAGTCGCACGCCGCAAGAAAACGTGCAGATGTTGCTCGAAGCGCTCCCCGCTCGCCCGACGACCTTCGACGTGATCACCCATTCGCGCGGTGGCCTGGTCCTGCGGCATGTGGTGGAACGTCGCGACCTCTTCGGCTCGCTGGCTGACCGGTTTGTACTGGGCCGGGCCGTGCTCGTCGCCAGCCCGAACGAAGGCACCCCGCTCGCCTCACCCGATCATGTGACCCAATACACAACCTGGCTCTCCAACGTCATTGAACTGTTTCCCGACAATCCCTTCACCACCGGCGTAGAATTTGTCAGCGAAGCCCTCTCCTGGATCGCCCGCCGTCTGGTGGGCGGGCTACCGGGATTGGCCTCGATGGACAATAAGGGTGACATCATCCAGGCGTTGCAGGCCACCCCAAACCCTCCCAACGAGACCTACTCGGCTCTGGTCGCCAATTACGAACCGGACGCGGGGGTGCTGCAGCGAATCATCGATGCGGGAGCCGACTTATTCTTTCCGACGGCCAACGATCTGGTCGTGCCGACCGAAGGCGGGTGGCGGGTGGACGTCGGAAGCGGTGGGACGGTGACGATTCCGGGCACTCGCGTCGGCTGCTTTGGATTAGGTGGAAACCTGACGCAGCAGAAGGCGGTGAACCATGTGAACTTCTTCGACGATCCGGGCACGGTAGACTTTTTGGTGCGCGCTCTGCGCGGGGAGGCCCAGCCTGCCGCACCGATCGACATCGAGCACGACCTGCCATCCGGCAAGCGGCGGGGCGCCGTTCGCACCGAAGCGCGGCCCACCATCGCGGCCGGTCCTGCACTTCAGCAACCGGCGACGATCTCCCCGACTGTGGCTGCGACTCCTGCCTCCAAGGCAGTCCCGCCCATTGTATCCCTGACGCAGAGCCCCGAGCCTGACGACGTGTTCCAACTTGCCCTCATCGATCCCGACCCGCGCGATGCGGTCGCGACGCTCATCGCCACCTTCCGCAATGCGCGGGTGATGGAAACCGTGCACATCGGGACGGGCAGCACTGCGGGCACAGCCCGCGGCAAACAGGATCACAGATCGGCGCAATGGAAAAACATCGATGCCATGCAACAGCACATCCACGGCTACATCGACGGCGATCCGCGCTATCCTCAACTGCCCGGCGAGAAAGACCTCCAGCAATTCGGCGGCGCATTGTTCAATGCGCTCTTTCCTGACCAGGTCCGCCGTCTCTACGATGCCGCCCGGTCTGAACAGGTCACGCAACGGCTCAACCTGATCTTTACTTCGGACAATCATTGGCTCGCCAGACAGGCGTGGGAATTCATCTACGATCCCGATCGCAGAACCTTCCTGGCGCTCGAGGAGGTGAATTTCACACGCAACGTGCTCACATCCATTCCCGCCGAACGCATACCGGCTCGAACCGGCCCTATGCGCATCCTGGTGGTCGTCGCACAGCCGTTGGGATTGGGCGCCTTGTCCGTCGAGGAAGAAACAGACGTCATTCGCAGCGGATTCCGGCGGCTTCTCGACGCGAAACTGGCGGACGTGGAACTTCTGCTCGACGCCACGCCTGAGCTGTTACATCGAACACTCGAAGGCGCCGCCGCGCCGTTCGACAT
Source organism: Nitrospira sp. (assembly GCA_024998625.1). Lineage (GTDB taxonomy): Bacteria > Nitrospirota > Nitrospiria > Nitrospirales > Nitrospiraceae > Nitrospira_A. Next base: position 356,049 of record JACOEL010000001.1, read on the forward strand.
TCTGCACTTCATCGGACATGGCGAATATCGGGAGCAGGACGACTGCGGCTATCTCCTCTTCGAAAATGCCGAGGGCGGCGTGCATGAACTGGATTCAACCACGCTCCGGCAGATCGTGTGCCGGCGCGGCATTCGTCTGGTGTGTCTGAACGCCTGCGAGACCGGACAGGGGGGGCGAGAAGACTTCAGCCGCGGTGTGGCGCAGGCCTTGATCGCCGGCGGCGTCCCGGCCGTCGTCGCCAACCAATACCCTGTGCTGGACGTGTCGGCGACATCCTTTTCCCGCCACTTCTATTGGGCGCTGGCCATGGGCCAGTCCATCGGCGATGCGGCGCGCGAAGCGCGGGTGGCGGTCAATTATTCGATTTCCGGAGAAGCCATCGATTGGGCCGTGCCGGTCGTGTTTGCGCGCAACCCGGCCCAGCGCATTTGTGTTCCAAGACCGGCCGCCGAGTATGAACGCACCCGGGCAGCCTCGGAACGACAGCGCAGACGCGCCATGCAGGACCGGATCAAGATCGGCATGTGGAACGCGCATCGCATGATTCCCCACCTCCCCGCGATTTGCGATCGTCTGACAAAAATGCAGGATGTCTATTCGTTTGAAACCGTCTCGTTCCCTGCGCCGATCGGCACCTGGCGGCGTGAACAGGATGAAGACCAGGCCTACGTGGTCGCCGAAACCCTCTATGAACGGCTGAAAAACAAGCCAAGAGAACTGGGCCTGGATCGACTTGTCTGCATGATCAACTTCCCGCTCAGGAGCGGGAAGAAGAAAAATCTCTACTATTGGCCACTCGAACCGGGAAAGGGCGAGCGCCTCTCCATCGTGTCCACGTTCGACCTGCTCGATCAGTTGACGGGTCCTGAATTTACGGTCGAACGGATGATGGCCCACCTGGCGGCTGCCGTGGTGGCGGACCTCATCCCCCATCTTCCAGACGTGGGACCGGCCGATTGCCCGTTTTTCTACAACAAGGACCGCGACATTCGCTCGATTGCCGGTCGCCTGCGGTTCTGCGCGGCTTGTCGGAGACAGTGCAAGAAACAGGAGGATCAGAATCGCCTTAGGATTGCCGAGCGGCTCCTGGCGGCCTATCCGTAAGTGTCGGAGTTATCGTTCGGGCGGGTTGAACTGACGCACCGCTTTGGCAAGATCTTCCGGCGTGCCGATATCGATGTAGGTATCGTGGGGAAAGATCACGCTCTGCAGCAACAGCCCCGCTTTCAAAGCGGCTTGCAGTACCACCCCAACGGCTAAATCCCCGCCCAGATCATGGGCGGTATTGGCCAATTGAGCCAAATTGCGGTGAGTCTCCTCTGCGCGCAGAAAGCGGTGGAGAAATTCCGAAAAGGCCGGTGTCCAGACCGCGCAGCACCAACCGTAGGTCAACGTCGTCGTCACCGGTTTCATCGCGATATTCCGCACGAGGCCGTCGGCGTCGCAATCCACCATGTCCCAGACGCGATGGTCATACACCCGATGCAGCCCCAAGACCACATCCGCTCCGGTTCGCTCTTGCGTCGCAATCAGCTGCCGGTAGGCATCGTCCGGGCCAAAAAGAATATCGGGAAATCCGAAGGCCACACGCTTCTGTTCCAGAAAGGGATAGGCGCGGTCGATGGTATCCGGCGGTCCCAGCGAGCCGGCGATCACGATGTAGGCGAGCGACAACCCCACCACTCCGCCCTCGCGGAAATAATTCGGAATGTCCCATTTGCCGTCTCGAATCACCAGATAGGCCTTTGTAATCCCGGCAGCCCTGAACTTCTCCAAAAGATAATGCGCCGCGACCTTCGGACGAGGCCTCCCGGTTTGCCGATCCGACACGAAGCCGACCGGATAGACCTCCTTGCTGCAGGGGAAGGGTTGCAAGCGTTTTGCCAGCCCGGCTGCGGGCACCAGCCCGACCACTTCCTGTGCGGCCGATGAAGACGATTCAGGCCGGCTGATCGAAGGCGTCATCGCAAGGGCTCCTTCCCACCCGCAGGCTGTTCCCTGGTGATTTCCCGATAGTAGGTCTCCAGCACAGCAGCGCGGGCCGGCTCAATCAGGACCAATTGACGCTGGTCGAAGGTGTTGGCGCAATACAGATACGCAAACGCCCCTGCCCGCCCCCATTCGACATGCAGCTGTCGACCATCCGGCTCTGTGCTGGTGACCTGAGCAGTCACGTGTTTTGCCTGTAACGAGAGCCATCCCTGTTCCGCCGAAATCTGATGATTTTCGTACAGCGGCTGGTCTCCTTGTGCCCGAGCCGAGCGGAGCGAGTCCAAATCGAGCGGCGGCATTCCGTCCGCTTCCGGCGCTTCATCCCATGACAACGCCTGCTCCCCAGGAACAGCTCCCAGTACATACAATGGACCGTCGTCCGTGACCTCCTCCACTGATCGATAGCGCACCGGCTCCGGCGGTGCGAGCAATCGAAGGCCGCGAGCGGCAAGCGCGCGCTGAAATGGAATGCGGCGGGCAAGTTGTCTGGTTTTTTCGAAGACCACCATGCGACCACCGGGAGTCAGCCCGGCACGAAGCCTGTCCAGCCTGACGCCCACGCCGATCCGCCGTTCGAATCCCTGCTGGGCCTGCGCATCTGCCGGGCGTGCGAACGTGCTCCAGTCGCGACTCGGCAGACCCGGCTCCTGCTCAGCCTGCAGCAACGTGTGAGTGGCAATGATCAGGTTAAAACAGCCGGCGAGATCCTGTTGATCTACATCACGGCATTCAAAGCGTACATTGGTCAGGCCCAGCTCCTGCGCCCGCTGCCGGGCAAGGTCTATGGAGGCCGGCGAGCGATCGATCCCGACAATGGTCGATGCCGGGCACCGTTTCGCGTAGAAGGTCGTGAGAATGCCGATGCCGCAGCCGACATCGAGAATCGTCGAGGCATCGCCGAGATGACCGGCCACCCGTGCCCCGACCTCCAGATAATATTCGTATCGCTGGCTGTAGAGCGCGGGAACAGAACGGGGCTGAGCGGTCAGATCGTAGAACGCGATTTCAGCGGCAGGACCGTCTGTGGCCTGCCGTTTGGCTTCGATGTGACGATGAAGTGTAGTGAGCTCTTGCGGGGAAAAGACGTCCCGCTGCCAGGCAAAATAGGCTGCATCGGATTCGACGTGCCGGAGTCCCCACCAGGCTAAGTGCTCACGCAGGCTCGCTCGTATCTCGTCATTCGTGTCGCCGGGCACAGGGTCCTCTTCACGAGAGACGTTCACGATACTCGCGTTACGGCCTCTTGAGCATGATGGCGTCCTCGTAGGCCAGCGGCACCGGATGGGGGTGACGGAGCTGACCGCTGCCGAAGACGACATACTTTTCGCAGGTGAGCTGTGTCAGGCCGATCGGCCCTCGCGCGTGATGGCGCGAGGAACTCAACCCGACATCGGCGCCAAATCCCAAACTGTCGCCGGCATTCAGGCGCGACGAGGCGTTGACCAGGACCGAACCGGCATCGACCTCTTTGGTGAAGCGCATAGCGGACTCATACGATTTCGTCACGATGACGCAGGTGTGACTCGGCCCGTGTTGCGTAATATGAGCCAGCGCGTCATCGAAGCTCGGCACCATTTTGATCGCCATGGTAGGCCCCTGAAACTGCCGATTCCAATCTGCATCCTGCGCCGGCTTGACGGCCTTGTGTCCGGTCATGAGCATCTGGCCCATGAGCGCCACGGTCTTCGGACAGCCCAGCACGTCGATCTTGAATTCATCGAGCAACCGCAGAATCAGCGCCGACAACAGCGGCCTGGCGATCCCCTGATGCACCAGGAGCGTATCCAACGCGTTGGCTGCCAAGGGCTGCTGCACTTTGGAGTTCACCACGATATTTTGGGCCAGCGGAATGTCGACATCACCGTCGATGTACACATGCGTAATGCCGCCGTCGTGGCAGAGGATCGGCATCTTGGCCTGCTCCTGCACCACCTTACGAAGCCCCGCACCGCCGCGCGGAATGATCGCATCCAGTGCCTTGCCGGACTTGATCAGTTCCAGCGCCGCCTCCTTCTCCGGACGCTCGATGATCGTACAGGCGCCGAGAGGAACCCCGGCATCTGCGGCAGCCTTCGAGAGACAGGCGGCAATGGTCTGTTGCGTCAGCGTCCAATCCGGGGAACCGCGGAACACACAGACGTTACCGGACTTCAAGCAGAGCGCCAGAGCGTCGATCGTTTCGAGCGGCGCCAGTTCCGACACAATACCGATCACCCCGATCGGCACACGCACGCGGCTGACTTGGAGCCCGTTGGGTTCATCGTGACGTCCCAACACCTCACCGAGCGGATCCGGCAGATCGGCGATCCGGTGCAACCGGTCCACCATGGCCTTGACGTCATCGGCCGTCATACGGACGCGCGCTACCGCGTCCCGCACCCGTTCCCGGTTCTCATACCCCGTCATGGACTTCCCGACCGCGTCCACATCCTTCTCATTGGCGGCCAGGATGTCCTCTTCCGCCTCCGCAATTGCAGCGGCCATCCCGCGCAATGCCTTGTCTCTGGCCGGACCCGTCAGCAGGGCAAATGGCCGCACGGCTTCACGGGCTGACTTCAGTACTTTATCGAGATAGAGCTTAACGGGAACTTCAACCATGGTGTACCTGTTCGGTGATCTGGTGATTGGGTGATCCGGCGATGTTCTGAGGTCTGGAAACCGCCAAGTCGCCACCTCACGACGAGACGCATGCTTGGCGCCGGACTATACCATGCGATTTTTTTGTGAGTCAAAGACGGAGGGGCCGTCAGAGGCCGCCTCTCTCGACCGGAGCGTCTGGAGGAACCTGACCGGTTCGCAGTTGCGTGCGTTGCTGCCCGGCCAGCCAGCGACCGAGCCAGGCCCAGAGGAGCATGAGCGGAACCAGGACCCAGGACATCTGCCCCGCGGTCACGCCGAGAGCCTTAATGCCCGATACAAGCCATCCGGTGGACGCATCCCCCGCGCGCGAAATCGCCGTGTCGATGAAATTCTTCGCTTTGTATTTTTCTTCCCGGCTGACGACCGTGAAGAGCACTTCGCGGGCGGGTTTGGAGAGGGCATATTCCCCCACACGGCGCAACACGGAAAAACTCAGATACACGACGAGGCCGGGCCAGAGGGCGATGCCGAGAAACCCGACCAGACTGACGACCGGCAGGAACAGGAGCGAGGCCACCAGGCCGAACCGGGCCACCACACGATTCGTAATGAACAGTTGGGTCAACCAGGTGAGCACATTCGTCGCGAAATCCAGCGTGGAGAAGAGGCGCGTCCTAGCTTCTGGCGTATCGAAGTGTTCCGCCACCAGCCGGACCTGCTCAAAGTACAGGAACGTCGCCGTCATGGTCAGGAAGGTGAGATAGCCGCAGATCCCCAGCAGATAGGGCGAGGACCACACCAATCGAACACCGGCGAGGAACCCGCCGCCCAACGGTTCCCCGCTGTTTTCCCGATGAGACACAGTCCGGCCACGACTCCAGGCCTCCAGCCTGTAAATGCATCCGATGCAGGCCAGCAGGAAGAGCGCCGAGAGCAGCAGCAGCACCGGAACGGGGAAGAGATAGGTCAGTCCCGTCGTCAAGAGGGGGCCGAACAAGGCACCGGTGCTTCCTCCGGCGGCAATCACGCCGAAGAGCCGCGCGCCCTGGGCCGGCGTAAACAAGTCGGCCATGAAACTCCAGAACACCGACACCACGAACAGGTTGAAGACCGACAGCCATACGAAAAACCCTCGGGCCACCCACTCGATGTACTGCCGGCTGGTCATCAACAGATACAGGCCGACCAGATTGACGATGAAAAACAGATAGACCGCGAGGAGCAATCGATAGCGGGGATAGCGGGCCGACAACCAGCCGAACAGGGGCGTGACGGCCAATAGCGTCAGGAAGGTCCCGGTCATCATCCAGGGCAGATTGTGCATGCCGCCCTGAATGGCCATTTCATCGCGCACGGGCCGAAGGATGTAGTATCCGCAGAGGAGACAGAAGAAATACCCGAACGACCAGGCCAGCGGCCATATTTCCTGCGGCTCCGCCTGAACGAACCGGGCAACTGAACGGCGCAATCTCTCCATACATCTCCGGGGAGGGCCCAGTGTAGCAGGCCGGCCATCCCCGGCAAGCAGAAAATTTGCTAGAATGCCGCGCGACCACCGTCAGTCGAGAGCAAGCACCTCCATGACAGACACACCTCAGCCCATCATCGATCTCCGTAGCGATACGGTCACGAAGCCATCCCCCGCCATGCGCGATGCCATGGCCCGAGCCGAGGTGGGCGATGATGTCTATGGAGAAGACCCGACCGTCAACCGGCTGCAAGAAGCGGGAGCCGCGCTGGTCGGCAAACGAGCCGCGCTCTTCGTTCCATCGGGCACCGCCGGAAACCAACTCTGCCTTCGCGCCCACACGGAACCGGGACATGAAGTCATTGTCGAAGGCGCCTCTCACATCGTTCGCTACGAGCTGGGCGCAGCGGCGGCACTGGCCGGGGTGCAGCTCCATTGGGTCCCGGGCAGGCGAGGACTCATGACGGCGGAACAGGTCGAGGCCGCCATTCGCCCCAAAGATGCATACAGTATTCAGAGCGCACTCATCTGTCTCGAGAATACCCACAATGCCGGAGGCGGCACAGTGTATCCACTCGCAACGATCCAAGCCATCCGAAGAGTGGCTTCCGTTCACGGGCTCCCCATGCACCTGGACGGGGCCCGGCTATTCAATGCGGTCGTGGCCTCGGGAGTGTCGGCAGCCGACTATGCGCGGCACTTTGACACGGTGACCTTCTGCCTCTCGAAGGGACTCGGCGCGCCGGCCGGCTCACTGATCGCGACCGACGATCGCCTGCTACTGGAGCGAATCCGCCGGTTCCGCCGCATGTATGGAGGGGCCATGCGCCAGGCCGGTATCCTGGCTGCAGCAGGACTCTACGCATTGGAACACAATATTCAACGGCTCGCGGACGATCACGCCCATGCGCGACAACTCGCGGCGCGGCTGCAACAGATTCCCGGGATCTCGATCGATCCAGAAACCGTCGATACCAACATTCTGTTCTTCGACGTAATCGGTGCGAAGTGGTCGGCGAAGGAATTCGTTGCGGCACTCAAACCGCACGGCCTGTTGCTCAACGCCGTCGGTGCCTGCAGCTGTCGCGCCGTCACGCACCTCGACGTACCGACCGAGGCGATCGAACAAGCCGCCGAGAAAATCGCACGTGTACTCGATCGCTAGTCCATCCTCACATTGACAGTCCGCCTGCCCGCCCATAAAATGCCTCCACCGTAGATACGCCAGGGGGGATACGTGCCGCTCGACGTCGTGTCGTTTCAGCTGATCAGCCGCATTCTCGATGTGACAGACGGATTGGGACTCAATCGCGAGTGGGTAGAAATCCCCCTTTCGCCGGAATCCCCGGGCCAGGTCCGCAAGCTCCCGAATGGAAAACTTGAAATCATCGTCGATGCCGACCAGCCTTTTGAAGAATGGCTCGGCACCCTCGATCAACAGATACGACGCGCGCAGGCCACCTGACACGTCGAAGGATAGACATGGAACCACAACTCGCGGCCTCCTCCCCTCAGTCCACCCCGGCGCTTCCGTCCTCGGAAGAGTTACAGGCTGAGTTATTACGTATTCCTGAACCACCAGAAATGCCCCCGGCGGTGACGCCGCCCGGCTACGAGGATGCCCTCGCCGGCGCCGTCAAATACGTCCGCGCCAAACGCGGCGGCGACCTGGTGGGCATTATTCTTGTCGGATCAGGTGCCCGACGGGCGGTGACAGCCCATAGCGATATCGATCTGATCGCCCTCGTCAAAGGGCCGGCTGACGGACAGGAAATGATTCGTGTGGGAGACCGGCTTGTGGACATCCGCTATGGCGAGCACAAGACCGTCGCCGAAGATCTGGCCTATTCTCCCCGCCTCGCGCCTTTGTTGCGCAAGGGGCGTATCCTGTTCGACCACGAGGAGACTGCGGCACAACTCATCGCCAAGGCCGCGCAACGGTTCCGACAGGGGCCGCCTCCAGCCGGCATTCATGAACGCATCCGCCTCAAGGCGGAATGCCTGCACTGGCTGGGCAAAGTCGAGGACCTGCGCGATAAACCCAACACGGCGCAGTATCTTCTGCAACTCTTCTTTGAAGACTGTGTAACGGCCTTCTTTCGCACCCGGGGACTCTGGTTCACCGCGCCGGTCGATACGCTCCGGTTCCTGGCCTCCCGCGACCCGGCACTCGGGGAACTGGCCGGCCAGTTTCTCAGCGCAGCCACACTGCATGACCGGCTGACATCCGGCCGACGTTTTGCCGACCTCCTGTTTCGCGACATCCCCCTTCCGCCTCGCGTGGATTGACGGGGCCCGTCGAGGCGCTCGAATGCCGCCATCCGCTTGCATCGGCATCCGGGCGTGCTACCATCGGTACTTCACAGGGCATGGGCGGCAACAGACCGCTTGAGACCCGCTCAGCACCGGCGCTCACCAGAGAGGATACCCTATGGAACTCGGATTTGTCGGACTCGGCAAGATGGGCATGAACATGGTCACGCGCCTGCAGCAGGGCCGGCATCGCGTCGTGGCTTACGATCGCGCGCCTGAGGTTGTGAAACAGGCCGAGAGGAAAGGTTGTGTCGGCGCCGCATCGCTGAGCGACCTCGTCGCAAAACTCGCCGCCCCTCGCGCCATTTGGATCATGGTCCCATCGGGCGCTCCGACGGAGGAGACCATTCAAGCCATCGCCGCCCTGCTCCAACCGGGTGATACCATCATCGACGGAGGCAACACCCGTTTCCACGACGATACCCGGCGCGCCGCCGAACTGAACAAGCGAGGGATCCACTACGTTGATGTCGGCACCAGCGGCGGAATCTGGGGGCTGACGGTGGGCTATTGCCTCATGATCGGAGGTGAGAACGAGCCGGTCCGGCGATTGACACCGATCTTCCAGACGTTGGCGCCTGAACAGGGCTGGGCCCACATGGGAACACACGGCGCCGGCCACTACGTGAAAATGGTGCACAACGGAATCGAGTACAGCATGATGCAGGGCTACGCCGAGGGCTTCGAACTCATGGCAAAAAGCGACTATCGGCTCGACCTGGGAAAAATCGCCGATGTGTGGATGCACGGCAGCGTCGTGCGATCCTGGTTGTTGGAGCTGGCCGTCGGCGCCCTAAAACAGGATCCGAAGCTCGAACAATTGAAAGGCTATGTGCAGGATTCCGGCGAGGGACGGTGGATGATTCAGGACGCGATCGATAAAGACGTGCCGGTGCCGACCCTCACCGCCGCGCTGTTTACCAGATTCCGGTCGCGACAGGAAGAATCCTTCGCGGAGAAAATGCTGGCGGCTTTGCGCAACGCCTTCGGCGGACACAGCGTCCGCCGTTGAGGCCTCAACCCCACGGACCACAACCATCATGTCTTCTCCAACGATTCCCGTAGACATCAAGCCTCTCCCCGAAGCCATCACGCCCGTTGAAGCCTGCACGCTCGTCATTTTCGGCGGTTCCGGAGACCTGGCCCGGCGACGGCTCATCCCGGCTGTCTACAATCTGCTCCTCGATGGTCTGTTGCCGGACAACTATGCGGTGATCGGGCTGGGCCGCAAACCGATGACTGATGCGGAGTTTCGCAATCTGGTGCGGGAGGGGGTCATCGCCCATTCACGGCAAGCCCTGGTGGAGGGCACCTGGCAGGCATTCGAGCGCCACCTATTTTACCTCCAGGGTGAAAACGAGGACGCCCAGACCTATCGCACGCTCCGCGCCAAGGCCGAGCAGATCGAGCAGGCGATGCAGTTGCCCGGAAACCGGATTTTTTATCTGAGTATTCCCCCGAGTTCCTTCGCTTCGGTTTGCGAGGGATTGGCGCAGTCCGGCCTTGCCTCCCCGCCCGCCAGCTCGGCGCCTTACTCCCGGATCATCGTTGAAAAGCCCGTCGGTCGTGACCTCGCTTCCGCCCAACAGATCAACGAAGTCACCGGCAAGGTCTTCGACGAGTCGCAAATTTTCCGCATCGACCATTATCTGGGCAAAGAGACCGTCCAGAACCTCATGGTCGTCCGGTTCGCCAACAGCATCTTCGAGCCGATCTGGAACCACAAATATATCGACCACGTCCAAATCACCGTCAGCGAAGCGGAAGGCGTCGGGACCAGGGCCAGTTATTATGAAGAGGCCGGCGCCCTGCGGGACATGATTCAAAATCACCTCCTGCAGCTGCTCTGCCTCGTCGCGATGGAACCACCCTACTCGCTCGATCCCAACGTGGTGCGCAATGCCAAGATGGAAGTGCTGCGCTGCCTCCGCCCCATCGTCGGAAAAGATGTCGAACACTACACCGTCCGGGCGCAGTATGCGCAGGGAACCGCGCATGGCCAGCCCGTGCCGGGATACCGTCGTGAGAAGGGTGTGAGCCCCGACTCCATCACCGAAACGTATGTGGCGGTGAAAGCCTACGTGGAAAACTGGCGCTGGTCCGGCGTGCCGTTTTACCTTCGAACCGGAAAAGCCTTGCCGAAGCGCGCGAGCGAAGTCGCCGTCCAATTCAAAGACATCCCACAGATCCTCTTCAACGCGAACCCTGCGAATCCTCAGCCGGCGAATGTCCTGACGCTGCGGATCCAGCCGGATGAAGGCCTCTCCCTGCGCATCATCTCGCGAGTCCCCGGCACACGCGCGCAGACGCATCCGGTTGAGATGGACTTCCAGTATAGCGACGTATTCGGGTGCCCCTCGCCGGAAGCCTACGAGCGCCTGCTGCTGGATGTCATGACGGGGGATGCCTCACGATTCATGCGCCGCGATGCGGTGGAAGCCTCATGGGACTGGGTGACGAAAATCCTCGACGGGTGGGCTCAGCAGAAACTCCGCTGGTTGCCGGAATATTCCGCGGGAACGTGGGGGCCTGTAGAAGCCGACCGCATGATCCAAAACGACGGGCGCGCCTGGCGCATTCTTTAAGCCAATTTGAGCTGCGTGCGGATCTCGTCTTTCCTGCCGACTCCTCCGATAAACCGCACGAACTCGCCCCGTTCGAACAACGCGAGTGCCGGAAGTGAACTGATCTCCAGCTCAGCGGGAATCTGAAAATTCTCCTGCACATTCATCTTCACGATCTTCACCTCCGGCGCGACCTCCTCCTGCAATTGCTCCAACTGTTTCAACAGGGCCAGGCAATGACCACAGCCCGGTTGCCAGAATTCCACCAGCACCGGCGTCGACGCCTGCTCCACTTCGCGAGGGAAGTCGCGGTCAGTGACGTCTCGAATCATGGGCTAGGCGACCTGGAGGGTGTGAGGAGAGAGCCGGCCGCCGTAGGCGCAAAAAGCTGCTCGTAGAGCAATCGACCGAACAGGCGGTAACCGCGGGCTGTGAGATGGAGGCCATCGTTCGAGTAGGGTTCGGCCAGCATGAGGGAGTCCGGATCGGCCGTCGCAGTGAACAAATCAAAATAGGACAAGCCCTTTCGGCCGGCATAGTCCGCGATCAGGCTATTCAGTTGCTGCCGCCGCTGAATATGCCCGGCGAGCCAGGCGGCGGCAGCGGGATTGTCCGTTCCGGCATCGACACGAATCGACGGCACGGTCACGGGAACCGGAACGATCGACGCGGCCCTCGCCGATTCATACATCTTGACGAGATTCCGCATGATTTCTGCCGGATCGGCATTCCAGCCCAAATCATTCGTTCCTCCGAGAATGATCACCATCTGAGGCTTGCGGTCGAGCACCGTGCCGCGAAACCGCAGCACCATTTCGCCGGTGACTTCGCCGCAGATCCCGCTGATCTCGACCCGCCCCCGATGGCCGAGGCATTCCTGCAAGACAAGACCATAGGGAGTCTCTCGCTCCTGAGCGCTGGCCGGGCCGGGAGTTTGATACCCTGCCGTGAGGCTATCACCGAAACACAAAATGAGCGGCAGTTGGATGGATGCAGTCACGAAACGATTCTACTGTCCCGGACGGCGTGACGCAATGCGCGAGTCCGGCGATCGACCGGCGTGTCTCGACGCCCGGGCCGGTTGCCGAAACACCTGCGCGGACCGGCTATTTTCTTGACGAAAAAGAGACCTCACGGTACGACTGACTACATATGGAACCGACAGCACCGCTCGAAGAAGGCGCCCCGCTTGTCCCCTTTGTGAAGGCCGGAGTCGATCCGGAGGTAGCTGCGATCAAGCAGCTACTCAAGCTGCTCGACAAAGCGGCTAAATCGGCACGGACCTACGGCACCAAGAACCCCGTCGCACAGCGATTCTTTCAACAGTTTTACGCCGACCTGACGAGCCATCTCGCTACCCACAGCCGGCTCCCGCTCCTGGTACAACGCAACCAACTGTTCTTCAAAGACGAAGTTGTCTATCAACCGGAGCGCGATGCGACCGGAGATAGCTTCGCGTTCAAGATGTACTCGGACGGAATCCGCGAATTGAGTTTCCATCAAGGCCTCACGCAGGAGGATCTGACTTACTTCCTCGACGCGCTCTGGGGAACGCCCGCCGACGAGGCAGGATCGGCAGAGCAGCTGGTCGACCTGGAAGAAGACGACGATATCGTGACGCGGTTGTGGGCCAAGAATCTGGATACCATCACCCTGGTCACGGCAGAGGAACTCGTTCGCTCGTCCGGTTTCGGACCGGACGAGCTCGAACTGCAGACACAGGGCTATATGAGTATGCCGGTCACCTCGCTGCGTGAGCTGCTCGACCGTGAGCGCGCAGCCGAGGCCCCCGCGCAAGCGGAGCAGCCAGGAAGCGTCGATCAACCGGGCAGGGGAACCACCGGCGGCGGCATCAACAGAACCCGCCGCTTCCAGGCCAACGTGGTCGGCTATGACGTCTCCCAGGAAGAGCATGACGCGCTCTCGCAGGAAATTCAGCGAGAAACCGATCGTGACGCCACGGCTTACATCCTCGACATCCTGACAGCCGTGCTGGCTTCCGAACCCTCCCCCGCCCTGCTCAGCGAACTGTTCGACGTCTGGGATAGCGTGCTGGACGTGCTGATTCGCGGAGGACACTGGACACAGATCGAAACCGTCTTGACCCTGTTGCAGGATGCCGACGCAGTGCGCCCCGATCTGTCGGACATCCACAAACAACAACTCGCCGGCCTGTTCGAGGGATTGAGCCGCCCCGAACGACTCAAAGCGATCGGGCTTCACCTGAATCACGCCCTCCACGCCAAGACAGAAGGCCTGTTGACCCTCCTCCTGATGATGAAACAGGATTCGATCCCGGGACTCTGCTCGTTGCTCGCCAAGCTGGATGCGCCTTCGCATCAAACCGTCGTCATCGAGGCGTTGCAGACGCTCGCACGGGACCATTCCGATGCGATCGTACGCGGTCTGACCGACAAACGGCCGACCTACGTGCGAAACCTGCTGACGCTCATCTCCAGATGGAACGACCCCCGCTTTGCCGACTGCATCGAGAAAACGCTCCGGCACCCGGAATCTACCGTACGGCGTGAGGCGCTCCGGATCTTGGCCACGCTCCGCCCGTCCGGCAGCGGAACCAAGTTAGTGGGCTTGCTGAGCGACAGTGATGAAACCGTCCGCCTGACGGCCATGAAGGTGCTTTCCAGCGGACAGTACAGCGCCGGTTTCACCGCCTGGGCCCCATTCGTCACCGCCGATGACTTTCACGACCGATCGCCGGCCGAAAAGCGGGCAGTCTATCTGGCCCTCAAACAGACCGCCGCCGATGAAGCCGTGCCCTATTGGCAGGGACTGTTGACGGAGTGGTCCTGGACTAACCGGAGGAAGAAAGAGGAACTGGCGTTGCTGGCGGCGGATATTCTCGGCAAGCTGGCGACACCCGCGGCCGTCGCGGCACTCGAAATCGGCCAGAAAAAAGGCGGCGCAGCCGTCCGCCAGGCCTGCACCGCTGCCCTCTCCGTCGCCAATCGACAACACCGGCAGCCCATCCCATCGGCAGCCAATTCCTGAGTGCGAGGAGACGACCTGTGAGCGAGACGCCTTCCCCTGTCAATCCGCTCCCGACCCCGGACAACGCCCATCCGATTCTCACTCATGAGCGGTCCCTGGCCAATAAGATCGCCAAAGGTTCAGAAGCCGGAGACATCCTCGACCAGCAACTGGCCATGCTGGGGATTCAGCTCGTCACCCAGTTGAACGTCCTCATTAAGACATCGCGCATCCATGGACGAACGAATGCAGCGCTGGACAAACCCGTGGACTCCATGCTCACGCTGGTGAAAACCCTGGCGGCAGATCATCCGATCGTCCTGCGGCTGCAAAACGATTTTTTGTTTTTGGGAGACAGTCACCTAAAGATGAGCTCACAACAGATGGCGGTGTTTGCGAGCATTATCGAAGCCCTGAACAAGTGGCACATCGGCGGGGTGTCGTTCGCCTCGACGGCTGACTCAAAGGATTTTCGGGAGTTTGCCTATCTCTTTGTCAGCCTGGATCCGGACAAGCATGCCCTCGCCGATCTCCAAGAAGCCATGCAGGCCGCGGGCATCAAGGGTATCGAACTGGAAGAACCCCGCTCACTTCAGCTTCAGCATAGGAACGACGCGGAGTCGACCGGAGGCAATACCGGAGCGCCTACAAGTGGCTCACCGAACGGCTCGGAGGGGTCGAAAGAGAAACGGAAGGCCCTGGCCAAGGGCGGATATGCGAAAGCATCGGCTGCGCTCGGCGACCTAATCAAGAATACGCGCGGCGGCGGGACCGTGAGCTTCAAACAGGCCAAACGCGCGATTCAGAACATCGTCGAGTTGATGATGCAGGATGAATCGACCCTCCTGGGCCTGACCAATCTGCGCTGCCACGATCAATATACGCACAATCACTCCGTCAACGTCTCATTGCTCGCCATGGCCCTCGGCAACCGGGCCGGTTATCCGAAAGTCGAGCTGGCTGACCTCGGGCTGTCGGCGCTGTTCCACGACGTAGGGAAATGCGCCATCTCCCTGGACGTGTTGAACAAGCCCGGAGAATTCACGCAGGAGGAATGGGCGGTGATGCGGTCGCACCCGATCGAAGGGGTGTTCACCCTCGTCAAGTCCCGTGGCATCAACAATGTTCCGGCGCGAATGGCGGCAGCCTCGTTCGAGCACCATATGAACTACGACTACTCAGGATACCCCAAACTCAAGGTGCCCTGGACGCAAACGGTCGCCAGCCGGATCATCACGATCGCCGATTGTTACGACGCGATGACATCCTCCCGGGTGTACCGACGGGAACCGATGTCCCCCGCGAATGTGCTGAAGTTTATGTTCGGAAAGAGCGGTCAGTCGTTCGATCCGATCCTGCTCAAGCTCTTCGTCAACTGCGTGGGGATCATCCCGATCGGCAGTCTCGTTCGACTCGACTCCGGCCCCCTGGCCGTCGTCATCAAGCCGGCGCAGGACAAGACCAATGCCGAACGCCCGTTGGTGCGAGTGATTACGGATGAGAGCGGCGCATCCATCGAGAACGGTTCCGAACTCGACCTGGCCGAGCAAGATGAGGCCGGAAACTACGTACACAGTATCGTGCAGCTCATCGATAACACCGAATATCACTTCGACACCGGCCGGTACTTCGTCTAGCCTGCGCCTCCTCGCCCTCGTCGACTCCCTGAATCACTACCGCTTGCTCTCAGGCGGAGGCCAGTCCATGACGATCTGCCGGCCGCAATAAAAACAGGCCACCCGATATTTAGCCTTGCGACGAGGATTCGGCATGGAGATAAAGACGACCGGCGTCCCGTCGAACGGACAGACCGGCTGCTGATGCATGAGATGTTCGTCGGCCATCAACTCAAGGGCGGCGTTGTCCCAGGGAGGGGTGAGTTGCTCCTGTCCCGTGAGACTTGTGTGCCAGCCGCACCGCTCACAGCGCAGTTCAAAGGTTTTCACCCGATCACGCGTCTGGGATTGGTCGACCGTTTCGACCGGTCCCGGACATCCAGCCTGCTCACAGCTGATGGTTTCGTGCTGGAGTGCGCGCACGAAGAGTCGATGCGTCTGCTGTTGCTCCGAAGGTCGCATGAGATCCTCTCTCACCCGCTCGGTGGGAACACCTACCCGGATGTCGGAACGATGGTGAGTGTTGTCAGGCTTATAGCCACCGGCATCCCTCTTGTCAATTCGCCTGTCCCCTTGACGGCGCCCTCCTTGACACGATCACGACGGGCGGCTATCCTCCCGAAGTTTGTAGCGGACATTTTTTTCGGCGAAAGGAGTCCCGAGATGGGTGTGAAGTGGAAAGGAGCAGGACGGCGCGCGGCGGTGGTCGGAGTTCTCGTCGCAGCGACCCTCGGCCTGTTCTCGACGAGTCCGGCGGCGGAATTCAAAATGGGGGTCATCGATCCTCAAGTGGTTCTGGAAAAGAGTAAAGCCGGTAAGCGGGCGCTGGACGGGTTGCGGGAGTATGTGGCGACACGCCAAAAGCTCCTGTCCCGGGATGAGGAAGAGTTACGCAATACTGAGAAGCAGATCAAGGAGCAGGCCTCCAAGCTGACCGACAACGAAAAAAAAGAGAAGGAAACCTCCTTCCGCGCCAAAATTCAGGATTACCAGAAGCGCGCCCAGGAGTTTAATCAGGAACTGCAGGGCAAGCAGAAGGAACTCGTCGACGAATATATGAAGAAGATTGCCGTCGCCACTCAGGCCGTCGCCGATAAGGGCGGGTATCAACTGGTGCTGGATAAGGGCAGCGAGCAGACCGTGAAGATCGTGATCTTCAACAAGGACACCATCGATTTGACCGAGCAAGTCATCAAGGAATTCGACCGCACGAACAAGTAATACTTACACGTTGAGCAGCTCCCGCCTGATATGCTCCACCAGCCGTTCAAACGCTGGTGGAGCCGGGTCCACCGCCTCCGTCACAAGTTCAATGTCCTCTCCTGATCCGACTCCAAGTCCCAACGCCGCCGCACGCTTGATCTGCCGCTGATCCCCGATTCGCTTGCCCTGTAGCTTTGGCCAGGTGCCGAAGGACCGCAACAGCGCGATGGCCACCAGGTCCACCGCGACCCGGTCACCGCTGCAGATCACCAGATCCGTTTTCGACGGGGTGCCGGATGTCGGACCCCCTTCGATCATGGTCGTCGTCCCGTCGGCCACGGTCAGCACGGGGTGCACGGCCAGATTGATCTCGGCAATGCGCTCGTGCCAGTCACCGGTCCAGAACGTCACAGATGGGCGATACCGCGGATGAACCGCCCCGACAAAATTCTTGAGGCTACAGGAATACTCGGCAAACCGATGGGTCTTGATGACCGGCATATTGATCACCACATCGGACTCATAGACCGGCCGGGAAAAATAAAACTGCCGGAGGGCCTGAGCCTCAGGGGCCTCGATCTTCACCCAGGGTTCATCCTCCAGCGCCAGGACGCGGGCCCCGGCCGCTTCCGCCGCGGCCCGCATCCCCGTGCTCGCGAGATTGGCGGACGTGGGAAGCCGGATGATTCCCGATCCATCGGCCACCACCACATCGGCGGCCCCGTTCGCTTTGGCCATGGCCGCCATGGCGGCGACGACCTGCGGATTGGTCGTGGAGGGCGGCGGCTGGTCATTCAATACATTCGGCTTCAGCAGCACGCGTTTTCCGCTCATCCCCATTAAATCAAGCCCTCCCAGCAAATCGATGGCGCGAGGAAGCATGCGGCGGGGATCCTTGCCGTACACGATCGCGACGATCGACCGGCCGTTACGCCGAAATGGGTTGTCGGGAACGGGTTTGAGCGGGACGAGAGGGCCGTCAGGATCGAACAGCAGATGGCCGAGTATCGTACGGGGAGAGCGCAGCAGGGCCGGAAACAACAAGAGACCGAACCCCGCGTTGTTGATCAGTTCGCGCCTGGAGAACGACATGTGCTACGGACGCCGGCCCTTCTCGATGGGATAGCCGGCTGCACGCCAAGCCTTGATCCCCCCGTCCATCGAGATGACATTGGTGTAACCCATGAGGCGAATGCTGTCCGCAGCCAGCACCGAGCGGTACCCGCCTCCGCAATACAACACGATCGGCTCCTGCTTATTCGGCAGCACCGTTTCAATGTCCCGCTCGATGACGCCCTTGCCGAGGTGAATCGCCCCGGTCGCGTGGTCCTGAGCAAATTCATCATCTTCGCGGACATCGACGAGATGAAATCGTTCCGCACGATCCAGCCTGGCCTTCACATCGGCGACGGTACATTCACGCACACGCCCTCGTGCCTCCTCCACGACTTTCAAAAACCCCGGGTTATGACTCACCACTCTCCTCCTAATCGAACAACGACTGCTGTGCCTTCGGTCGGCGAAAGGTTCTGGGAACCGGACGGTCGTCCTCGACGAATCCGGCGCGACGGCGACCCACGTCAAATAACTGTTCGACGCACCGCCAGTAGGGCCCGTCGCCATGATGCCGGCTGAAAAACTCGCCATCACTCAGCTGCCCCCCACGCACCTCTTGAAGCCGGTGGGTGATCTTCGAAATCCGGTCGGGAAACGCTTCGCGCATGCGATCCAGAAATACCGTTTCCACATGCCCAGGCAAACGCAACAAACTGCAGGTCGCCGAAGTCGCTCCGGCTGATTTGGCACGAGACAGCAGCTCAGGGATGGCCTCTTCATTCAAGCCTGGAATGATCGGCGCCACGGAGATCCCCGTGGGAATACCGGCCTCCGAGAGAATCCGCATCGTCTCAAAACGTTTGCTGACGGTCGGCGCCTGCGGTTCGACCAGGCGGGCCGTCTCGTCGTCGGCAAACGCGATGCTGAAATACACACGGATCCAGGCCTGTTCCTGCAGTTGTTTGAACAGATCGAGATCGCGAACCGGAAGCGCGCCCTTGGTGGTAATCCCCACAGGATTCCGGTAGGCAGCACACACTTCGAGACAGGCCCTCGTCAGGCCGAGGGTGGACTCGATCGGTTGATAACAATCGGTGTTGCCGGAAAACACAATCAACTCACCGTCCCAGGATCGCTTCTCAAACGCCTGCTTGAGAAGATCCGCGGCACGTCGCTTCAGTACAATCTTGGATTCGAAGTCAGAGCCTGCGCCGAACCCCCAGTATTCGTGCGATGGCCTGGCATAGCAGTAGGCGCAAGCATGGAAACAGCCACGATAGGGATTCACACTCCATCGAAACGGAAGGTCCGGGCTGTCATTCCGGCTCAGTATCTGGTGGGTGTCGTCTTCAAAGAGCTGAATCTCGACACGCGACGACGGCTCAAGCGTCTCCCTCTGCGTGGATTCAAAGCGATTGGGTGGGTTGGAGACCAGCTTCACGGACGCTATGGTGCCGCCCTCTCGATCCGTTGTCAATTGCCTTTCCAGGGCCCGATCAGCTTACGTCGGGCGACCGGTTTCATTGACTACGCGGGCCTCCGGTGTTAGATTTCTCGCCGCTTCAGAGGGGAGAATGTATGTACGACCTTCGTGTATTGCGGGACAACCTGGACATACTCCGTGACCAATTGGGGTCACGCGGGAAGGATGTCGCGTGGGAAGATCTGAGAAAACTCACGGAAGATCGTCGAACCCGCACCATACAGGTCGAGGAACTAAGGCACCAGCTAAAAAAAGGATCGGACGACGTCGCCCGGCTAAAGCGAGCGAAGCAGCCGGCCGATGAGGCTATGGCGACCATGAAGGCCTTGGGAGAGACTATCAAAGGCCACGAGGAACAACTTCGAGTCGTGGAAGAGCAGTTGGCCCATATCGCGCTGCGCATTCCGAACCTCCCCCACGCCTCTGTACCGGAGGGCCGGGATGAGGCCGACAATATTGAAGTGCGCCGATGGGGAACGCCGCCGCAGCTCTCGGCTCCGGCCCAGTCCCATTGGGATCTTGGCGAAGCGCTCGGCATTCTGGATTTCGACCGCGCCGTGCGCATGGCCAAAGCCCGTTTTGCCGTACTGACCGGATCGGGAGCCCGCCTCGAACGGGCGCTCATCAATTACATGCTGGACACGCACACCACACAGCATGGCTACCGGGAAGTGTTGCCGCCGCTGCTGGTCAATCGCCCGGCCATGACCGGGACAGGGCAATTGCCCAAGTTTGAGGAAGATCTGTTTCAACTACGCGATGAAGAATTGTTCCTGATTCCGACCGCGGAAGTGCCGGTCACCAATCTACATCGGGAAGAGATCCTGGCGGAAGAATCGTTGCCGATCCGGTATACCGCCTATACCCCTTGCTTCCGACGGGAAGCGGGATCCTACGGGAAGGACACACGCGGCCTCATTCGACTCCACCAATTCAACAAGGTCGAACTCGTCGCGTTCGCAAGACCGGAACAATCCTATGATGAGCTGGAGAGATTGACTTCGCACGCCGAAGCCATTCTGCAGGGGTTGGGACTGCACTATCGAGTGATCACACTGTGCAAGGGAGACATGGGGTTTTCTGCCGCGAAGACCTACGACATTGAGGTATGGTTGCCGTCGCAGCAGACGTTTCGAGAAATTTCCTCCTGCAGCAATTTTGAAGCATTCCAAGCGCGGCGGGCGAACATCCGCTGCCGGACAAAGGCAGGGAAGAAGGACAACAAGCCTGAATTCGTCCATACCCTGAATGGATCCGGATTGGCGGTGGGAAGAACCCTCGTCGCCATTCTTGAAAACTACCAACAACCGGACGGGACGGTGACCGTCCCGACAGTGCTACAGCCCTACATGGGTGGAATTCAGACAATCGAACGATCCTGACGCTGAGTGTGCTACGGCCTTTTGTGGAGGGGTGACGGAGTGGCCGAACGTGCCGGTCTTGAAAACCGGAGATGGGGTAACCTATCCGCGAGTTCAAATCTCGCCCCCTCCGCCATAATTTCAATCAAGGCTGCCACGCAAGCCGATTTCGGCCAAAGTCGGTCACGGATTATCTGGGTTTTTTTCGATAAGCGCCCTCTCTTCGGCACGGTTAGTAACCGCTGATCTTCATCGCATAGCACAATGGCCCCTGACTGCTAATTACGGGCTGCGAGCTGTTGAGCGTCACGGGGGGTTCATTCCCGCCCATCCCCGAGTCGGCCGGACCTTCCCTGCATCAGCCTCTGCGTCGCCATGGATCCGCAATAGACGAGTTGAATCTACCAACACCACGAATTGCTTCCGTGCAATGACGAGCGCCTCACTCGAACCTGCCTCTCACTCCCTCACACCTATCTTTTTCGCACCGAGCAGTTTCCGGATACTGAACATTCCAGACACGAGAAATATTGGCTAAGATCGCTGCATGCTCGACCTCGTCGGATTGGGTATCCTTGCAGGAGTCATTCCGGTTTACCTTGGCATCGCGGTGGCCTTGGTGCTTCGGCGTGCCCTTCCCCGCACGTGGGAAAGCGTCCTGATCGGGCTCTCTGCCGGAGTACTGACTTATCTCTTCTTCGACCTGATGCACGAAGCAGTGGAATTAATGGGAGCCCGCGATCCCTTCTCGTGGCTGCTGTTTCTGAGCAGCCTATTCGTTAGCTTTGTCGGCCTTGTCCACCTCGAAAAACACCAATTCCTGAAAGGACGACACGCCGGCCAGGCACTGGCACTCCCGTTCGTCATCGCGGCGGGTATGGGCCTACATAACCTGGGTGAAGGACTGGCAATCGGAACCAGTTACGCCGGCGGAGAATGGGCATTGAGCGGACTCCTCATGGCTGGTTTCGCCCTCCACAATGGAACCGAAGGATTCGGCATCGTCGGGGCGGCCGGACAATCGCCAATGACCCCACGCACGGCCCTGTTACTCGGCTTAACCGGTGGCGCACCGACATGTATCGGAACACTCCTGAGTGGGTTCACCGTGTCGACCCATCTCTCCCTCGTCTGGTATGCGTTAGCCGCCGGATCACTTTTGTATGTCGTGTTTGCCTTGGTGGCGATGACCTACACCAGTTCCCGCAAGATCCAGATGGCCTATGGCGTCTGGACGGGCATCGCACTCATGGCGATGACGGCCATGTTTCTTACATTCGTCGGCGGACATCGCTCCTGATCCTCCGCGCCGTTCCGGGAAACTTTACGCGCGGTCACCCGGTGGCCTGATGCTTTGCTCCACAGCCCCCTTGACACGCCTTTCTTTATTATGATATTGAGAATAATACTCAATACTGAAACAGTCTCTGCCAGGACTCTCCGCAGAGGCCCGAGGAATTTAATTCCCAGAGCCCACGGTCATACGATCGCGGGCTTTTTCTTTTTTTTTTTGCGGGGGAACTTATGCACCAAGACCGCCGGGCACGAATTATCGATACGTCCATCATCGGCATCGTCTCGTCCGGAAGCCCTTTGCCGTCAATCAACGCCTCACGACAACGGTCAGTGACCCACAGCCTGCGGACCAAACCACAACCTTTCTGGCCGACGCCGCAGATCGCGCCGCTCAATTCCGTTACCCCGGCGGCACGCTTGTCGGCCCAGTTATCCAAGCGAAGCGGGGATCGCCTAACGTTGAAGGAACTTTCCACGCTTCTGGGGTACTCGGAGAAATACACCTCCGAGATCTTTCGCAAGTATATGGGACTCTCCTTTTCCGAATACCTCAAACAACTGCATCTCGCCAAAGCGACGAAGCTCCTCAACGACCAGAATCTGACGATTGCCCAGATTGCGGAATCCGTGGGATTCAGCGACGCCTTCGCGTTCAGCCACTTCTTCAAACGAGCCATCGGATGTTCGCCGAGCGAATTTCGAAAACAACAGACTCCGGACGCAGGTTTGAGATGAACGATAAGGGCGAGTATCTGGCGCGAATGGGAGGATGGCTGGTTTCCCTGACCCTACATGGCCTGAGCCTCGGGACGGCGTTGGTCCTCGCGGCTGAATTCTCCGTTCTGCCAGAGCAGCGCCCCTTCCGCTGGGAAGTGGCAATGGTGAGCACGCCGACGTTGCAACCCGTCGCGGCGGACGTACCCGCCCCCCTTTCCGCATCGTCCGTCTCCCCTGCAGTCATGCCAAGGGACAAGGCTCCACGGCAGGTCCGTTCCCGTCCGAACGCCGCCAGTACCCAAGCGGCTCGTTCGCAGGAGGCTCGTTCCGGAATCGTCTCGCCTGCGCAAGATGGATTCGTCCGGCCACAAGCCACCGAGAACCCCTCCGTGGCCGTCGACAGTGCCCCGTCTGCCACTCATACCCCCTCAGCGGACCGGACATCCGACGAACCAGTGCACGAGGCGCCTCAAACCACACGTGTAGATCTTCCGGTCACCACGACGGAGCCGTCCGAAGTACCACCCCCTGCCGTTGAGACGACCGAACAATCCGCCACGACCTCCGTGCCTTCCATACCTGAATCGATCCGCCTCGTGAACCGCCCGACGCCTCGCGCCCGCGAGGCCACCGTCTCACGAGTACTCCATGCCGATTATGGATGGCTCGCCGAGATGTTGTTCAGAAAAGTCGAACAGAGCAAACGTTACCCGACATTCGCCAAAAGCCGTCGCTGGCAGGGCAATGTCATCCTTCAAGCTGTCATCCATGAAGACGGCAGCATCAGCGACATTACGATCGTCACGCCATCGGGCCACTCGGTTCTCGATCTCGACGCCGTCGCTCTGCTCGAACAAGCGTCTCCGGTACAGCTGAAGTATCCACTCGGTCAATCCCATGTTGTCGTCCACATCCCCATCGGCTATCGCCTGGAATAGGATATATCATGCAGAATGAACAGACACTTCCCTGCCTCACTGCCTTCGAAGAGCATCACAACGATCTGTTGAGGTTCTTCACCCACAAGCTCGGCTGCCGTGATCTCGCCGCCGATTGCACTCAGGACACCTACATGCACCTCGTACGCATGAGGTCTTCGATCGATGTGCAAAACCCACGAGCCTTCCTCTTTCGTGTCGCCGCCAATCTCGCGGTCGACAATTTGCGAAAACTTCGTACCCGTCGAGGGGCGCTCAGCATCGAACCGCCCCCTGAGGAAACAGCCAGTCCGGCCCCGTCGGCCGAGGATACCCTGGACGCCAAGCAGCGGGTCGCCCAACTGGAAGTCGCCATGCGCGAACTGTCCCCCAAATGCCGGCGGGCCTTGTTGCTCAACAGGTTGGAAGGGAAGACACACCGAGAAATCGCCGACAGTCTGAAGGTGTCTGAGAGTATGGTCGCGAAATATATCGTCCAAGCCTTGCGGCACTGCCGCGCCCGCTTGCATTCGGAGGAATTCACCAGCAGATCCTAACTGTTGAAAGCCGAGCGCCATCCGTCTTATAGAGTAAGCGTACATCGACCAGTATCCTGTTCAGGAGCAGTCGTGTGCGCAATGGTATGATGGATGCCTGACTCGACACCTCCAGATTCCTCCTCTCCACTGGCCGACGAAGCCCTCGATTGGTTGGTCCGCATCCACTCCGGTCACGCCTCCGATGAAGACCGCCGGGCGTGCAATGCCTGGCGGACGAAAAGTTCCGCCCACCAACTCGCTTACGCAGAGGCGGAAATCCTATGGCGGGATATCGGCTTGCTGCCGAATGGCGATTGCGCCGGTTCGGCCGACCCGACGGCATCGATGCTGCACGGCACGCTCCCGCATGCACGGCGCGCGATTAAGTGGGGACTAGCCGCTTGTGTTGTACTCGCCGCCGGTTGGCTCTCATGGGGAATCGTTCAAGAACAACTTGACCTCGCATCAGCCGATTACCGCACCACAGTGGGGGAACAACGAAACGTCAGACTTGAGGACGGAAGTCGTATCCATCTTAACACCGATACCGCGGTCGCCGTCGCCTTCACCGCGCAGCAGCGAACGATCCGTCTGCTCACCGGAGAAGCCAGTTTCACCGTCACTCCCGAGACAGTACGACCGTTCACGGTACAGAGCGGAGATGTGAGCACCCGCGCGCTCGGAACGAGCTTTCTGGTTCAGCGTCATCAAGATGCCGTCACCGTGACCGTCACGGAGCATGCCGTTCAGGTATCCGCAGCAGAAGGCCGCCAGGTCTCCGCAGCGGTGGTCCGGCAAAGCGAGCAGATCTCCTACAGTGCCGAGGCCGGACTGGGCATGGCCCACGCCGTCGACTCCAATGCCATCGCAGCATGGCAACGTGGAAAAATGATCTTCGAAGCCCAGCCGCTGGCCGCAGTCGTCGAAGAGCTCAACCGGTACCGGGCCGGACGCATTATGATTCTGAACTCGGCCCTTCGCTCACTGAACGTGACGGGTGTGTTTGACATTGGCGACCCGGATGCCGCGCTCCGAATGATTGAACAGACATTGCAAATTCACGACACCACCCTGACGCCCTACCTCGTCCTCTTGCATTAACCTACACCTCAGCTTCCCTGAGACGTCATCCCTCCACTTCGCAAGTAATCCCTGTCTTCCGTCATCCCCTTCAAGTTTTTTTCCAACGCACACGATTTCGATTACAAGTTTTTCGGCCCGATCCGTCTTTACCTAATGAAACGCCGAGTGCGCATTGCTCGGCCCGTGCCCGAATACGTGCGCCTATTCATGCCGGACTAATAGAGGGGGAATGATGCATCTCTCATGGCAAGTCGTCGTCACACTTTCCGTATCGGCCGTTCTGGTTCATACGGCCGGAAATCTGGCCGAGGCGTCGAACGAACGTCTCACCGCGCAGAGGACCGGCGCGCTGCTCCTCGCACAAGCACCGACAGCCGGCGAGCCGACGGAACCGATGGAGTTTAATATCCCTCCGCAACCGCTGGGCTCCGCCATCACCGCCTTTGCCGATCAAGCCAACTACCGCCTTCTCGTTCCCTCCGACATGGCTGAAGGCAGAACGACCAGTGGCGTCAGCGGCCGCCATACACCGGAGGAAGCCCTGACACTCATGCTGGCCGGAACGGGACTCGGTTACCGGATGACCGAAGCCAGAACGATGACCTTGGAACCGGCGACGCTGACGTCGATGCCCCTTCCTCCGGCGCCCTTGAGCCAAGAACCGACGCCAACCAATCTCAACCTGCAGACGCAGACTACGCCCAAATCGGTGAAGGTGCCTGAGATCGTCGTGAAGGACGTCGCGGAACGCGGGTATGTCGTCGATGAGTCTTCGTCAGCCACACGAATTCCTGTGCCCATTGAGGAAACGCCGCGAGCCGTCCAGGTCGTGACGAGACAGGTACTAGATGATCAAAAAGTCATACGTTTCAGTGAAGCGCTTCGAAATGTGAGCGGTGTCTCTCAGGCGACGACGCAAGGAGGACAGGGCGGCACCTTCATGATCCGCGGTTTTGCATCCGACCTCAATGTCTTCAAAAACGGTTTCCGAGATGACAGCACATTCGGATCACGCGCCCAACGCGACGTCATTAATATTGAAAGCATCGATGTCGTGAAAGGCCCCCCCTCCTATCTGTATGGCCGATCTGATCCAGGCGGTGTCATCAACCAAATCACAAAGGCCCCACTTAAAGAACGATACTATTCCACAGAAATGATCATCGGCAGCTATGGCCTGTACCGACCGCAGTTCGACATCGGTGGGCCATTGAACGCCAGCAAGACACTGACCTATCGATTCAACGGCATGTATGAATCGGCTGGAAGTTATCGGGATGGAGTGTACACAAACCGAATTTTTCTCGCCCCGACGATCGGGTGGGAAGCCGGATCACGAACAACTTTTCGCTTCGAAGGCGAGTATTTCTTTGACAAATCTCCCATTGACCGTGGGTTGGTTGCGATCAGTCGAGGGGTCGCGCCGATTCCGATCACCAGCTTTCTGGGCGACCCGACCAGAAAGTCGGAAGTTCAGCATGGCAAAGCCACATTGATCATGGAACATTGGTTCAACGACATGTTCAAGTGGCGAAGCGCATTTCGCGCAGCCGTAACGAAGAGCGGATATTCTTCGCTCGAAGGTATGGGCCTGCTAGATCCTAATGGCACGTTTCTTTTAGGCAGATTTGAGATCCCGACCACCGTTCAAAGCCATTACTTGCAAAACGAATTACACGGTGTATTTTCGACCGGTTCCATCAAGCACAAGACCATTATCGGCATCGAGCTGGGCCGGGAAGTCTCCAGCGCAGTGCAGTTCGACGACGGCTTCGGTGGCTTGGGCAGTACTATTAACATCTTCAATACAAACATTCGATCCTTTATCAATGAGCCTCTCACAAAAACCTTCGATACCAAACAGGTCAATAATGTTCTCGGAGGATACTTCGGAGATCACATCAGTCTACTCGAGAATCTCCATGTCCATGCCGGAGGGCGATTGGACCTCTTCGAACAAAATCTCAATGATCGCTTCAACAGTACATCCGACAGTCAAACCAATCGTGCATTCAGCCCCTCCGTCGGAATTGCCTATCTGCCGTGGAAGCCGATCACACTCTACGCAAACTATACCGAGTCCTTTGCCCCTCAGACGGCCGGGGCAAGAAGCGCGACCAATTCCATCTTTGACCCTGAACGAGGAAAAGCCCTTGAAGGAGGCGTGAAATTACAGGCTTTCGACAACCGGTTGCGCGCCAATATCGCCGTGTTTGATATCAGGAAGAAGAACGTGTTGACCCCCGATCCAAATGCCGGGTTCTTGTTCTCCGTTCAAACGGGCGCGCAACGCAGCAAGGGCATTGAATTCGACATTGCGGGAAAGATTCTCCCCGGTTGGGATATCATCGCCAACTATGCCTACATCGATGCCCGCATCACTCAAGACAATGTGTTTGCCCTAGGCAGCCGCGTGCCCAATAGCGCCCTGCATCAAGGAAGTTTGTGGACCACCTATTTCTTCCAAGAGGGTGTCGTGAAGGGGTTCGGTGCCGGCGTCGGTATGTATGCGCAGGGCAAGCGGAACGGCATCTTTCAATGTCAAGATCCCACAAGTTGTCAGGATCCATTTGATCTGGAAGGTTATGTGCGCATGGATGCGGCCTTGTACTATCGCAAGCAGGAGATCTTTGACAAGACCAATGTGCTGGCCGCACTGAACTTCACCAATGTGCTGGGACAACGGTATTTCACCGGAGCACAAAACTTCCGTGAGATCATCTATACCGGAGCCCCGTTCACAGTGATCGGATCCCTCAAGTTCGAGTTTCACTGATCTCGCGCTCTAATCAGCTGCGGAACCGCAAGAGGGGGGCGTCCCGGTACGAGACGCCCCCCTCTTCAGCCACTCACTCCCAGCAGTCCCCTCTCACGCAAGCGCAGAATGACCCCGCTGGCTTCCGACCCCGTCGACACCGTGAACAGGCTAGTCAGTCTTGGTATTCGATGGAATCAGGAGCAGCACACATGAGGTAATTCTTGAACTTTGAAAGAGGAAGGACCACCAGCTCTCCGCAGCGATGGCACTTCACGACCACTCCGCGCTTCTCGAGCCGAGCCGTGAGCCTGCCACAGAGACACCGTATGTCTTTCCCCGTCTGAGAGACTGTCACTTTGTTCACCATGGTTGGTTTCTACCCAGGCAGACGGTCACTGCCCCTTCTTAATAGGACGCATGAGCGACACAAAACCTTACCCTCATGGCTCCAAGGTGTGGTTTCAGGCAGGTCACACGTCTTATTAAAAAGGGGCTCATGGTGTTCCTCACAGACGCGAATCTCCTGCATCGGCCGCCGAGGAAGATCGGAGACAGACAATGATCGTCAGCCAGCTCCAACCCATGCGCGTGCCTTCGAAAACGTCCCGTCCGCATACCTCCACGCCCCCAGTAGGCCAGGCCTCACCCCAACCTGCCCGTAAGGTCTGGCGAAAGGTGTGGCTAAATCTGCACCTCTATATCGGTCTGATTGGAGGCGCGCTGTTCGTCCTCACTAGCCTCACCGGCAGCCTCCTGGTGTTCTACAAGACCATCGATGAATGGCTGAATCCGGAGCAGTTGATCCGGACTGCCGGTAGCGATCAACCCCTGAGCGACATCGTAGCGGGCGCCCGGACCATGCATCCTGACTGGTCTCCCCCTGACACCCTCATCTTTCCGCTCCACGAGCGTGACACGTTCCATGCTTGGTTCAAGGATCCTGCTGCCGCACCGCCCGAAGAGCGCTGGCACGTCGTCGCCGTCGACCCATCAACCGCCCGCCCCTTGAGTGATCGCCGGTGGGGTAGCTTTTTTGTCTCGTTCATATACGAATTGCATCAGGAACTCCTGCTCGGGAAACCGGGCGAGATGTTCGTCGGCATCATGGCCGTTTTTCTCCTCGTTTCGATCGGGAGCGGGCTGTATCTCTGGTGGCCTGCTCCGGGGAAACTGGGCCGGGCCCTGTCGCTGCAATCCGGCGGGAGTCCCATCAGAAGACATTACGATGTCCACAAGCTCACTGGCCTGGCCGGGACCCTCTTGCTGACCCTCCTCGCCGTGACCGGGTTTTATTTGGAGTTCCCGGAGGCCGTCACCTCGGTCGTGCGCTGGTTCTCGCCCGTGCGGGACACCTCATCCGAACTGCAGCCAGGGTCCGAACTGCAGGCCGCAGTATCCAGAATCCAGCCCGAGCAGGCCGTCGCAATCGCCCGCACCGCCTTCCCTGACGCCAAGCCGATGTGGATCGGCTTACCGCAACATGAGCGGGACAGTTATTCCGTAGGGCTTCGTCAACCGGGAGAAATCCGACAGGCGGGGGGGCAAACCGAGGTGTGGATCGATCAATACAGCGGGGCGGTGCGGCGGGTCCAGGACTGGCAAGAGTTCACCCGCGGAGAAACCCTGTTGTCTTGGCTCTTTCCTCTGCACAACGGCGAGGCGTTCGGGTTGACCGGCCGCTGGATGATGTTCTTCGCCGGTTTCACGCCGCTGCTGCTCTATGTCACGGCCTTGCGGATGTGGTGGTTGAAACGAGCCGCACACCGACGCCGACGAGAAGCCTGAACGAACAGGCGGGGATTGAATCCATCCGGTTGTGCTCATGTTCGAACAACCGGACTTCCTGCGACGCGGCACACCGCACAGAGTCCATACAATTCGAGCGTGCGGCCGGTGAGATGGAAGCCGTTCGCCGAAGCGACCTGCTGCCGCAACCCTTCGATGGCTGGGTCTTCAAACTCCACGATATGACCGCACCCTGTGCAGATCAGATGATCGTGATCTCCCTTCGCTGAAATGTTGTCGTACTGCGTTTCCTCGCCGAAGCGTCGCGCCTGCGCAAACCCGTTCTCACACAACACTCGCAGGGTCCGATAAATCGTATTCAGTGGGGCCCGACGCCCGTTTCGGTTGAGGAAGCCATACAAGCTGCGGATAGTGATGTGATCCTGTTTGAGAAAGGCCATCACAATCTGTTCCCGCTGTGGGCTCCATCTCAAGCCGGAACGCCCCAGGCTCGATCGAACCCGGTCGATCGCTTCTTGCGTCGCGAGGGCGCGCTTCCCGGATACCGTTGCCGGAAGCTCCGATTTTCTGACTGCGGCAGTTGCACGATTCACCTGTCGCCCTCCTTCGCTCGTCCGGTCCTTGGTGAGTAAGACGTATGCGGGGGCTTAGACCACACCTCGATATTCGGCTCCGTCCAAATGCACCTGGAATCCGAACATTCCCTTTCGGGTCTGTCCGCCACTACTATCCAACCGGCACGGATCGGGACGGCACACCCCTGTTTTGTCGACGGAACCATACAGAATGGAAGCACAGACTCACCTCAAAATGTCGACGCTGATTCGAGAACACGGCCAGGACCTGCAGCAGTTCCTGACCCGCCGTTTGGGCTGCACGGAAACCGCCAAGGACCTGGTCCAGGATACGTTTCTTCGCCTGCTGCAGAACAGGTCCGGCGAGGTCCTCGCGAATCCGCGCGCCTTTCTCTTTCGCATCGCCACGAATCTCGTCATCGACCACCACCGTCGGCGACAATACCGCGAGACCGTGACGCTCGACGATCCTGAACGTCCGATCGACCAGGCAGATCCCGCGCCCTCGATTGAAACCGTCGTCTGGTCGAAACAGCAGGTCGCGCTGCTGCAACAGGCCATCGAGGAACTGCCTCCCAAGTGTCGGCAGGTGTTTGTGCTCATCAAGTTTCACCACTTGAGTCATGCCCAGGTGGCCGTCAAGCTGGGCATTTCCCAGAGCACCGTCGTCAAGCACATGGTCAAGGCAATGGACTTTTGCAGAAGCCGACTCCAGAATCTCTCATCCTGAATGTGCCGACCGAATAGACGTTCTCCCCGCCTCGCTCGTCTACTGCTAATGGGAACCTGTCGAACCGGGAGATGACAGGGCAACGACCGGCGCGCTACCATGACCACCCCGATGAACACACCGGAACGCCACATGCTCGCCTCGACCGCATCCGAGTGGCTGGTACGGATGGAGTCCGGCACGATTACGGCCGCCGAGCGGCGGCGCTTCGCTGAATGGCTCTCCTCCGATCCTTCCCATCGGGATGCCTATCGGGACGCCGAGCGGTTCTGGCACCAACTGGACCATCTGAATCACGACGACATCCGCGTGTTCGATCGGTACCTGACAGAGGACGTGCTCACGGGTCCGCAAGGAACATCCCGCTCTTGGCGGCACGTCGCGGCGATGGCGGCAAGCGTCGTGCTTGTCTCAGGCATCGGTCTCTGGATCATGACCGCCTGGTTGCCGCTCGGCGATTACCACACGGCAGTGGGAGAACAGCGAACGGTCACCCTGGCCGATGGATCGATCGTACAACTGAATACGGATACGGTGCTGTCCGTGTCGATGACGGAACAGGGACGGCGGCTGACGCTCCACAGAGGAGAAGCGTTCTTCACCGTCGCGCCGGAGGCGGCTCGCCCTTTTGAAGTTGACGCCGGCAGCGGCACGATCCGCGCGTTGGGGACGGCGTTCAACGTGAGAACAGACCCCGATCACACCACCGTCACGGTCACCGAACACAGCATCCGGATCCGCTTGGGGGGAGAGGCATCCGCTGAAGTTCATGCGGGAGAACGCCTTCGGTACCAACCGGATGGGCGGCTCGATCGGGTCGTAGCGGCGGACATGGACCGAGCACTGGCCTGGCGGCACCATCGCCTGATCTTCGAAAACGAACCCTTGCCGGAAGTCCTCGCTGAATTGGCGCGATACCGATCAGGCCGGCTTGTGATCTTCCGAGATGAATCACTAAAAACCCTGCCCGTCACCGGCTCGTTCGACACCGAGCGATTAGACCATTTCCTGCCCGCCATCGAAGAAAGCCTTCCCGTCCGGATCGTCTCGTTGGCCGATCGCGTCATCCTCCTGTATCGGGGCCTCCCCAAGAAATCCTGAAATTTCCTTCGAGCACTAGACCTTTCTTCCATCCCGTCCGTCGTAGTGAGTGAGTCGTCAAGACGGCCGCACACCCTCGCACCACGACGGAAAGGACCAAGCAATGTTCGGAACCATTACGACGCACCGCACTCGTCGGGAAGCCTCGGCCCGACCAGGCACCTGTACCGCCATTCACGTACTGCTCTGCAGTCTTCTCCTGATGCTTGCAAGTCATGGCGCCTTCGTCCACGCGCAAGAGCGGTCTTCGACGGCGTCGCGATCCTTTGCGATTGCCCCGCAGCCCCTGTCTTCCGCCCTGCTTCAGTTTTCGGACGCGACGCACATCGAAGTGTTGTTCGATGCGACCATCGCCCGCGATCGCCAGACGCAAGGCGTCTCCGGCGACTACGTCCCGGAGGACGCTTTACGCATGCTGTTACACGACACAGGCCTCTCCTATCGCACCACGAGCGTCGGGAGCGTCACGCTCGAGCAGGCCGCCGGCCTCCCGACCGTGCCGGCTCCGGCTGTTCAAAGTCCGCCGGCAGACCCCACGCCTCAGGCTGGGCCGCGTCCCGCCGCCCAGAAGTCGGTGAAGGTCCCGGAAATCGTGGTGAAGGACGTCCGTGAGCGCGACGACGATGCTCAGACCTATGTCGCCGAGGAATCCACCACGGCCACCAGGACCGATACGCCGATTCGCGACGTGCCGCAGTCGATTCAGGTCATCACACGCAAGGTCATCGAGGAACAGCGCACCTTCCGGCTCCAGAATACGCTGGAAAACATTTCAGGGATCAACGCGACGGACTCCGCGGCCTCGCTTTACGACAACCTCATCCTGCGAGGATTCGCAGCCACCGACCGGAGCTATTTCCGCAACGGGCTGCTCGACCCCTTCGCTCAATTTACGGCGTCGGACACCTACAATGTACGCCGGCTCGAAGTGCTGAAGGGTCCGGCGGCCGTGCTCTATGGACAGGGGGATCCCGGCGGTGTGATCAACATCGTCACGAACAAGCCTCTGCCTAACGCCGCCTATTCCTCCAATGTGACGTTGGGGAATTTTCACTTCTACCGGTCCGAACTCGACGCCACCGGTCCTCTCAATGCCGATAAGACCGTGCTCTATCGTCTCAACGTGGCTGGGCAGAAAGCCGGCAGCTACATCGACTATGCCAATCGCGATCTCGCGGCCATCGCGCCGAGCATCACCTGGCTCATGAGCTCCCGCACCACCCTGACCGTCGAAGCCGACTACCTGCGCCGCTGGAGCAACGACCCCTACGGATTGCCGGCTCAAGGAACTATTCTTCCCAACCTCAACGGGCCCATTCCGCGCAACCGTTCCGTCACCCTCGGCGACTTCAGTACGTTCAACCGCACCTCGTACCGCTTCGGGTATGACTTGACGCATCAATTCAACGACAAATGGTCCATTCGAAATGCGTTCAGGCATACGATCACGGAGGATGACAATAATAATTTATACGCATCCCCCGCATTCCTGGAGCCCGATCAACGAACGCTTCAACGGTTACAGGTCCTGCAACCGGGAGTTGCCCGGCGGCATGCCAATTCCATGGTCACGAATGTGGTGGGCCATCTGCGTCTCCTCGACATGGATCACACCCTATTGACCGGCGTCGAACTACGGCAGGAGAAAACTGATCAGTTTATCTTTACCTTTGCCGGAGCGCCTCCCCTGGATCTCTTTGCCCCGGACTTTTCCCTCAGTCCGCTGCCTTTTGACGGGAATAGGGCCGGCTTCAAAGCCGACAACAAGACCGCCGCCGCGTATGTGCAAGATCAGGTGACCATTCTTCCCAATCTGAAATTCATGGGTGGCCTCCGGTTTGATTACGTCCATCAATTCCAACAATCCTTGGGTGGAGCGCAACAGACTTCGGATAACCATGCGGTCAGCCCCCGGCTAGGCCTCGTCTATCAACCGATCGAACCCCTCTCGCTTTACACGTCATGGACCAAGGGCTTCCAGCCGAGTTCCGCCGCCTCCTTCAATCCCAACGGTGAGCTGTTCAAGCCGGAACGGTCCACGCAGTACGAAATCGGCATGAAAACGTTCCTGCTCGACAACCGCCTCTCGGCGACCCTCGCCTGGTTCCACCTGACCCGCGAAAATCTACTCACCCCGAATCCTGATCCAGCGCTGGCGTTCCAAGGATTCTCGGTGCAAACGGGTGAGCAACGCAGCCAAGGCATCGAATTAGACATCACCGCCCAACTGATGCCGGGGTGGAACGTCATCACCGGCTACGCCTATACCGACGCGGAAGTCACGAAAGACAATGACCTGTCGTTGCTCGGCAAGAGACTGGCCAATGTGCCTTACAATAAGTTCACCCTCTGGTCTACCTACTATGTGCAGGAAGGCGTTCTTCGGGGATTCGGATTCGGCGGCGGCCTCTTCGCCTATAGCAATCGCAGTTCGTCGATCTTCGGAGATCCGGTCGAAATCCCCGGTTACATTCGTGCCGACGGCGCGTTGTACTACAACCGAGAGCTGCAGAAGGACAATTGGGTGGGAGCGAAGAGCATGCATCTCGCCCTTAACGTGCGAAACTTGCTGGATCAGCGCTACGTCGCGACATCCTATAACGGCTCGCCCCTCTTCTTCTTTGGCGAGCCTCGAACAGTGTTGGCGACGGTAGGGCTGCGGTTCTGACCGCTTTCCGCCGCGAAGCAGCTAGGCGGAATACGGATAGTGATCTGTAATCCGCCTGGCCATTTCCTTGAAGATAGCCACGACTGAATCGCTCGAAAGGAATTCCATGTATTACCTCGCGCCCCTTGTCCTTCTCCTCCTGTCCGGTTGCGTCGAAGGCCGGTGGGTTCATCCGGAGCACAACGCAGAGCAAACCTCGCAAGATTGGGAACACTGTAAGGCCGAAGTGCTCTCGGGGCAGGAACATAACAAAGAGACCCTGGCAGGCGGCATCAACCTGAGCGGCTGCATGCATGGCAAAGGGTACTCCTACGTCGAAGATCGCCGGCCGCAGGCCGGGACCGACACCTCGACGCAGCGCTGAGGACAGACGCAAGGACACGCAGAGTCACCACCCATCGCCTTAATCGCCCCCTTCAAAACCTAAAGTATCACAACAATATGTGACGCCAACTCCACTCCCCAACCAGGCAGAAAAATATTCTATAAAAAACTTTTGCTCATGGGTGCGGAATGAGCAGGCTCGTACGTCATATCTATACGGGTCTGTGCGTCCGTCATCCATGTGGCCTCACGGCCTTCACGCGTCGCCGAACAGAAAGGGATGGTTCCGTGGAGAGTCTCAAAGGTTTTGTCGATTACGGCATTATCGGTCTGCTCCTGGTCCTGAGCATGTGGGCCGTGGCGGTTGCCGTGGAACGGTGGGTCTTCTACCGTCGCATCGATCTCCGTCGATACCGCTCGGAGCAGGAATTCGAAGTCGCCCTCACGAAACGATTGGTCGTCATCGGCACGGTCGCGGCCAACGCCCCCTACATCGGCTTACTGGGAACCGTCCTCGGAATCATGTTGACGTTCCACACCATGGGCACGTCCGGGGCGATGGCGGTCCAGACCATCATGGTGGGACTGAGTCTCGCACTCAAGGCGACGGCGGTCGGCCTCTTGGTGGCCATTCCCTGCGTCGTCCTGAACAATGTGCTTCGTCGGCGCGTCACGGAACTCCTCACTCAGTTCAAGGTTCAACATGGGACGTGACATCGACCAAATCAATGTGATCCCTCTGGTAGACGTCATGTTGGTCTTGCTGGTGATTGTCTTGACCACGGCGACTTTCATCACCACCGGCCAGGTGCCGGTTCAACTGGCCAAGGCCAAGGAATCGGGAGACCGAAAGGACGTACCACTCGTGATTACCTTGACGGCGGAAGGCTCGCTTTTCATGAACGACCAGCCGGTCCCGCCGGACGGATTACGGATCGTGCTCAATTCTCATCCGCGCGAATCTTCCGTGCTGGTTCGAGCCGACCGGGTGACGGTCCTCGACCGGTTCGTCTCCGTCGTCGATGAAATCCGTGGGCTGGGATTCCAGCAGGTCAATCTGGAAGTGGTGCGCTCATGACTCTGGCCGCACAGTGGGACGCGTCACCACGGCAACGTTCATCAGTCTGCTGGGCTTTCTCCATGACGATGCATGGTCTCTGCGTGGGTCTAGCCATGATGCTCCTTACAGAACTGCCTCCGCCGCCCCCGCCCACCTTCAAGTGGGATGTCGCCGTGGTGCAGTCTCCGCCTCCTGCGGCCGAGCCGGCTCCTCCCCCTCCCGTGGAAACGCCGCCACCTCCCACACCGCAGCCGGTCACGCCGCCGACACCCAAGCAGGTTCGGCCGGTGAAGACCGAGCCCGTGGTTCGACCCGTCCAGCCCACCCGCGAGGTGCAGCCGGTTCAACATATCCGGCCGGTCCAGGAAAGCATGCCCGTGCAGACCGCTCAGGCCGTTCAACAGATCACCCAACAGCAAGCGGAAACGGTCACGCGGACAATACAGAAGGCGGTCAGTCCTACGTCTGAAGTGGTGCAGACCGTCGTAGAAAGCACTGCGGCAATCGAAGAATCGGCTCCGGTCGTACAGCAGTTCTCGGCGCCTCAAGCCGTGACTTCAGCCGAAGCGGTCAGCCGACAGACGGAGCCTGTCAGGCAGGTGGCTGCCGTGGTGAGCGACACCCCGACGGTCGAAGCGGCGCCAACACCGGTGGAGGCGCCACCGCAGATCGAACAGGCGATCGTTCAGCGGCAGGTCGAAGCCGTACAGCACCGGATCGTCCACAAACGGGCCGTACAATCACGACCCGGAGAACGTCCTGATTACGGCTGGCTGTCGCAGGTTCTGTGGTCCTCAGTCGACCAACGCAAGCGTTACCCGGCGGAGGCGAAACGGAACCATTGGGAAGGACGCGTCATCCTGCGCTTGACTATCGAACAACGCGGCGCGGCGGTCCATTTGCTGGATCTGGTGCTGGAAGAAAGTTCCGGACACAGTATTCTGGATCGACACACAGTGGACATGGTGCGTAATGCCTTTCCCCTGCAGGTTACGCACCAACTCGCACAGTCGAAGGTGCAGCTTGATCTGCCCTTTTCATACCGTATGGAATAGTTCCATGATGTGATCGAACAACCGGAGGAACCATGTTACACCGATGTCATCATCTCTCATCACGCTTCGCCCTGCTCGCTGCCGTCGGCACGCTCTTCTGCCTGTCTTCCATGCCCGCCTCCGCGCAACAGAACGGCGATAAGCCGTTTCATGCGCTCGTGACCGATGCGAAAGACATGCAAACCGACCTGAAGAATGTGCTGTTCTACTGGGAAGAAAAGGTCAGCGAGACCTCGTTCATCCCCCATGAGTTGAAACACCTCCCGGTGAAACGCGGCACCGCCACGGTCAACATCAAGTTCGACGGCGTCAAACAGGTTGAAGTCACTCCTGGAGCGGACAAGGCGCTGCCGACGCTCCACATCACCTTGACCAACGGCAAAACGGGGGACTTTCCGCTGGCGATCGACGGCAGCTTCAAAGGGGACTCGGATTTCGGACAGGTTGAACTGCCGGTCCACGGTCTCAAGAAACTCGAGTTTAAGTAAACAGCACCGGAGCTCCCTCACGATCGATAGTTCGTGAAACGTCGTTCCTCTCTCGTCCGCAGAAAAGAGCGTATGCCATGGAGCGCCAAGTTTCTCGTTTGTGACGATTCTCGTTTGACGATTCTCTCGTTTCACGCTGTAGGAGCCAGGACCAGCAACACCGCTCATGACGCTCCGTCGTACCACCTACCTCGTCATCTTCACGCTGCTCGCGCTCTCCGCGATACTCGCCGTGAAATGGACCCTACTGACCCCGGTCCCTGCCTCCGAAGTGACCGGAAGCGTGCCGGCAGGGACGGCCGTCGTACTGGCCCCGGTCACCACCGAGGCGATCCGGCACACGATCAAAGCCGTCGGCACCCTGCGCGCCAATGAAAGCATCATGATCCGTCCTGAAATCGCGGGACGAATCCGCCAGATCTGGTTTCAAGAGGGTCAGGCGGTGGAGAAAGACCAGCTGCTCATAGAAATGGACGATTCTGAACTCCAGGCGGAACTGGCTCAAGCCGCGGCGCAACTCAAAGTCAGTCGTCTCACCTACGAACGGCTCAAACGACTCGACCTGGATGGAAAGCGGTACGTGACGAAACAGCAACTCGATGAAGTGGCCGGTGCGCTGCAAGTCTCCCAGGCCAACCACGCGCTCTATGCGACCAGGCTGGCCAAAACAAAAATACGGGTCCCCTTCACCGGCGTCACCGGCATCCGCCGCGTCTCCCCCGGCGACTTCGTCGGTGTGGGCCGGGATCTCGTGAACCTGGAGGACCTCGACACCTTGAAGATCGATTTCAAGGTTCCCGAGACCATGCTGCGCCACCTGGCGCCGGGTCAGTCCCTCGAGCTGACCACGGACGCCTATCCGGGGGAGACATTCCATGGCACGGTCTACGTGATCGATCCTCAGGTCGACCCGAGCACAAGGTCCGTTCAGGTGCGTGCAAGAATTCCGAATCCACAGCAGCGGCTCAGACCCGGCATGTTCGCGCAAGTGTTGCTTACGTTCGGGCAGGAAGAGCGGGCGCTGCTGATTCCGGAAGAGGCCGTCATGCCGAAACAGGACAGGACTTACGTCTACCTCGCGCAGGACGGAACGGCCCAACAACGAGAAGTTACACTGGGCACCCGCACCAGGGGCTTTGTGCAAGTGCTGGACGGACTCACGGAACAGGATACGGTGGTCCGGGTCGGCCAGCACAAGCTGCAGAACGGCGATTCCATTCTGGCCCTGTCCTCGTCGCGTCACTAACGACAACCCATCGGACCTCCCCATGAGACTCTCCACCCTGTCCATTGAGCGACCCGTCCTCGCCGCCGTCGCGACGCTCCTGCTGATGCTTTTCGGACTGCTCTCCTATTCACGCTTGCCGGTTCGCGAATACCCCGACACTACCTTCCCCATTGTCTCAGTCATGACCGTGTATCCGAGCGCGGACGCCCAACTAGTGGAAACGGATATCACCTCGATCCTGGAAGATGCGCTCAGCGGCGTGGAGGGCCTCCGCACGTTGCGCTCGACCAGTCGTGAAGGTTTGTCGACGATCGGTCTCGAATTCGCGTTGACGCGTAATCTGGATGCGGCGGCCAACGATGTGCGCGACCGTGTGACGAGAGTGCAATACCTGCTCCCACAAGGCATCGAAGCGCCCTTGGTCATGAAGGAGGACAGCGACGCCGACGGCATCATGTGGCTGGCGCTGACCAGCGACCGCCATACCGAACTGGAAATGACCGACTTTGCCGAGCGGCAGCTGAAGGATCGGCTTGCGCCCCTCCCCGGCGTCTCCAGCGTCATGCTGGACGGAGGACGCCGGTATGCGATGCGGATCTGGCTGGATCCCGACCGACTCGCTTCGCGGCTCCTCACCGTGCAGGACGTCGAAGACGCGCTCCGGACTCAAAACGTCTCCATGCCCACCGGCCGGATCGAAAGCACCCAGCGGGAGTTCAGTGTACGCATGGGCGGAGGCCTGGAGAAAGCGGCGCAGTTCAATCAACTGATTCTGGCCTATCGGGATGGCTATCCGGTCCGGCTGCAGGACGTAGGTGCCGCAGAGATCGGCCCGGAAGACGATCGGAAACTCGTGCGCGTGAACG
Organism: Nitrospira sp.; assembly: GCA_024998625.1. Classification (GTDB taxonomy): domain Bacteria; phylum Nitrospirota; class Nitrospiria; order Nitrospirales; family Nitrospiraceae; genus Nitrospira_A. The sequence continues at coordinate 395,825 of JACOEL010000001.1, forward strand.
GCAAACCTGCGATCGGCCTCGGCATCATGAAACAGTCGAAGGCGAATACGCTCGAAGCGGCACGCGCCGTCAAGCGCACCATCCCGGCCATGGAGGCGTTGCTTCCGGAAGGGATGCAGCTCGTCACGGCATTCGATAGCTCCATCTATATCGACCGGTCGTTGCACGAGGTCTACACCTCGGTCGGGCTGTCGTTGATCCTGGTCGTGTTGGTGGTGTTCCTGTTCCTGCGAAGCGCACGGGCCACGCTCATCCCCGCTGTTGCCATTCCAGGCTCGATCCTGGGCACCTTCGTGATCATGCAGATGACCGGCAGCTCGATCAATACGATCACCCTGTTGGGATTTGTCCTGGCCATCGGACTGGTGGTAGACGACGCCATCGTCGTGGTGGAAAACGTCTATCGCCGCATTGAACAGGGCCTAAGCCCGACGGAAGCCGCGATCGAGGGCAGTCGGGAAATCGGGTTTGCGGTCATCTCAACCACCCTCACGCTTGCAGCGGTCTTCTTTCCGATCATATTTCTGCCCGGTATCGTCGGTCGCCTGTTTGCCGAACTTGGCATCGCCGTCGCCGGCTCGGTGCTCCTCTCCGGCTTTATCGCGCTCACCCTCACCCCGGCCATGTGCGCGCGGTTGCTGGGCAAGACCGTGGGAACCGCGTCGCCGGCCCGAGGCTCCTCGCTGGACGCCTCCGCCGGGCTCCGCTGGCTCACCCATCGATATCGGCTCACCTTGGAAGTCGCGTTGGAACGGCCCTCGACCATCTTCTGCGGAGCCGTTCTGTCCCTGATCGTCAGCGTGGCCCTCATGGTGGGACTCCCGAGCGAACTGGCGCCCCTTGAAGATACCGGTTGGTTTGTCGTCCACGTCAGCGCGCCGGAAGGATCCACGCTCGACTACACGGACCGGTACGCCAGGGACACAGAGGAAACCGCCGCACGGATCCCCGAAATGGATTCCTACTATACCGTGGTCGCGCGAGGCTGGAGGCCGACCCTGGTGAACCGGGCCGTAACCTGGGTGACGCTCAAGGATTGGTCCGATCGCAACCGCGTACAGCAGGAGATCGTCGATGACGTGCAACCTGCCCTCTCCTCCATCCCCGGCGCCACGGTCTTTGCTCTCAATCCACCCCCGTTCAATCAGGAAGACAGCAAAACGCCGGTGCAGTTGGTTATTCGCGGCCCCTCCTACGATGTGCTGGACAAGATCGTGACACAGATCCGCCACGACCTCACCGGAAACCAGCAGGTAGTTAATGTCGAGAGCGATCTGGACTTGAACAAACCGGAACTCCGGGTGGAGATCAACCGCGATAAAGCCGCGGACCTGGGCATTCCGATCGAGACAATCGGCAGAACATTGGAAGTGTTCCTGGGCGGAAGAAAGGCCTCCATGTTCATGCGCGAAGGCAAAGAGTATCCCGTCATCATGCAAACGCGGCCCCATCAACGCGGCACTCGATCGGATATTGACCGACTACACGTCCGTGGGACTCAGGGGGATTTGATTCCCCTGAGCAATCTCGTCACGCTGCGGGAAACCGTGGCCCCGAAACAACTGAACCATTACGAGAAACTGAGGGCCGTCACGATCAGCGCGGGAGTGGGGGTCGATTCGACGCTCAGCCGGTCCACCGAGTCGCTGGAACAGACGATCCGCAAGCACCTACCTCCCGGTGCAACCATCAGTTATGCGGGAGAGACAAAAGAGTTCAAGGAGTCGTCGGGCAATCTGCATGTCACGTTTCTCCTGGCCCTGCTCGTCGTCTACCTCATCCTGGCCGCGCAGTTCGAAAGCTTCCGCCACCCGATCACCGTGCTCGTTTCGGTGCCCCCGGCGCTGGCCGGCGCGCTGTTGGCGCTGCTGCTGTTTCGCGGCACCTTGAACATCTATAGTGAGATCGGGTTGATGATCCTGATCGGGCTCGTGACCAAAAACGCCATTCTCATCGTCGAATTTGCCAACCAGCTGTGCCAGGAGGGAAAAGCTCCGCGCGCCGCCATCGTCGAGGCCGCCGTGTTGCGCCTGCGGCCCATCGTCATGACGACACTGTCCACGATTCTGGCCGCGCTGCCCCTAGCACTGGCGACGGGCGCCGGCGCAGTCGGGCGCTGGCACATCGGCCTGGTCGTGATCAACGGGCTGCTCCTCTCGACTGTCCTTACGCTCTTCCTGGTTCCCGTGGTCTACCTGCTGTTCGCCACGCAGGCTCAGGCCAGACAGTCCGTGGACCTGCCTGGGCGGTTCCCGGACGCACTGCCTCGCCACTCTCATTCTCAAGGTTGAGACAAGACGGTCCCTATCGCGCGGGACCGGTAGTATCCGGTGAGGATCGTGCCGGGCCGGAGGGACGCGTGGACGACGAATCCTCCGGCACGGCAACCTGAACACAGGAGGGAAGGATGATTCTAGGCGATCTTGCCGGGCGTGATCAGTTCGGCAACTCGGACAGTCCAGCGAGGCGATCAGCAATTTGCTGATGGACATGGATGCTCTGCACGGCATCCACATGGTCTCCGACCACCGTGTCCACCGACACCTGGCTGGTCGTATGGGCCGACCAGTCGACCGGGCCTCGACCGTGTCTCTCCAGGGTCCTCGTCGTCCACCAGGCGTGGATCGGCGCCTGGATCGGATGGGATCGCGTGAGGCTGAGAAACCGTGCAGCCTCTCTAGCCAACGCGTACCCAATTTTCAGCGATTCAATCGAGGCCCCCGCTTCCTCCTCGGACAGAAGTTTCCGTTGCCGGGCCCATTGAATCGCACACTCCAAGCGATCGTCTCCGATCAACGAGGCCAGACGCTGCTGAAGCGCCTCTCGCTCCTCCTGAGGAATCGAATCGAACGCGTCTCTCCGATCCCATCGTAAGTATGTCACGAGTTCCGCAACAGGCGTCTGTTCATGCGCCACGGAAAGCGCCTGATTCGGTTGTGTATCCAACAGCCCAAGAAACGCCACGGATTCACCGGCCTGCTCCAAGGCTCGGGCCACCGCCAGCGCCAGCACACCGCCGTTGGACCAGCCCAGGAGATGATAAGGGCCGTGCGGCTGACGTTCGCGAATCAGCCTAGCCTGTTGATCGGCAAGTCGCGGAAGAGATACGTCCTGCCAACGCATGGAAAAGAGATAGCTTAATGACAGCCCAAAGACCAGTCGGTCATGCTCCATCGAAAGGGCAAGAGGACGGTACGCATGGACGTGAGCTCCATCTGGATCAAAGCAGAAGAGAGGCGGCAGCAGTCCGCCTCGCTTCTGCAACTCAACCACGTTGGGAGCAAGCACGGAAGGGTCCTCCAATCGTCTCGCTAACTCGCGCACAGTGGGGGCCTGAAAAATCTCAATCATGGATAGCCTTCTCCCGACCGCGTTCTCAATGTTGGCGATCAGTTGGACCGCTAACAGGGAGTGACCTCCCGAATCGAAGAAGTTATCGTCTCGGCCGACACGAGACAGACCAAGCACCTCACCCCAGATAGCAGCCAGCCGCTGCTCCATCTCAGTGGCTGGAGCCTCATAGGCCACCGTGCGCTGCGTCTCTGTATCCGGAACGGGCAAGGCCCGCCGATCCACCTTTCCGTTCGGGCTCAGTGGCAAGTGGTCGAGCACAAGGATCATCGACGGCACCATGTAGTCCGGTAAAGTCAGACTCAGGGCCTGCCGCACCGCTCCCACCTCGAATGTGTGATTCGGCAGAGTCGTCACATAGGCCACCAGATGCGCGCTCACACTCTCGCTCGACCGCGCCAACACGATCGCTTCCCGGATTCCCGACTGCTGACGCAGGGCCTGTTCGATCTCTCCCAGCTCAATTCGGAATCCGCGGATCTTCACCTGATGGTCCAAACGCCCCAGATAGTCGATGGCTCCGTCAGCTCGATACCGCACGAGGTCGCCCGTTCGGTAGAGACGCTGACCGGGCTGCGCGGTGAATGGATCCGGCACGAATCGCTCGGCCGTAAGGGCCGGCCGACGATGATACCCTCTCCCGACCCCGATGCCACCGATATAGAGCTCGCCCGGCACGCCGACCGGAACCGGCTGGCCTGATGGATCGAGCACGTAGATCTGAGTGTTGGCAATGGGGCATCCGATCGGTACGGTGGGGGCCGGAGGGACCGGACAGGTCCAGGCCGTCACGTCGATAGCCGCTTCGGTGGGCCCATAAAGGTTGTGCAGCGCCACGCCGGGCAACTGTGCCTGAACGCGCGGAGGGAGCGTGGCTGGCAAGGCTTCGCCGCTACAGACGATGTGTCGAAGGGATCGGCAGGTTTCAACACCAGGGCAGTTGAGAAACGCCTGCAGCATGGGCGGAACAAAATGCAGCGTCGTGACGTCATGCTCGACGATGTGCTGAATCAGGCGGGCCGGTTCCTTGTGGGCGCCAGGCGAAGCCATCACCAATTCCGCCCCGATCATTAACGGCCAGAACAATTCCCACACGGACACGTCGAAGCTGATCGGGGTTTTTTGCAGCACGCGGTCGGCAGCGGTCAGGCCATAGGCCTCCTGCATCCACTGCAATCGATTCCGTAGACCGTCATGAGTGTTGCCGGCGCCCTTAGGCTGTCCCGTTGACCCGGAGGTGTAGATGACATACGCCAATTGTTGCCCAGTGAGAGCCGCCGGCGGCGGGGTCGTCGCCTGCGCGACAAGGGTCGGCCCATCCCGATCGAGACACACCGTGGGGCCGATATGCGCCAACCGGAGAGCTTGGGCAGCATCGGTTACGAGCATAGCCGCTTGACTATCAGTCAACATGTAGCGAAGGCGTTCGACCGGATAACTTGGATCAAGCGGCACATAGGCTGCCCCTGCTTGCCACGTGCCGAGCAAGGCGACGGCCAAGTCAAGGGACCGTTCCAACGCCACTGCAACGAGTTGCTCGGGTCCGATTCCTCCCTTACGCAACACGTGGGCCAATTGGTTCGCGCGAATCAACAGTTCGCCATACGTGAGGGTAGCCTCACCGGCTCGCACCGCGATGGTGTGTGGGTTCTTCGCTGCCTGTGCCGCAATCAACGCCGGCACGGTCCGTTCCACAGGATAGGCCCGCGCCGTCCTATTCCATTCCTCCACAACCTGTGTTAGCTCGAATTCCCCCAGTAACGGCAGGTCAGCCAGCTTCTGCTGCGGATGCGAGACGATGCCCCCGAACAACGTGACAAAATGAGCGAGCATGCGCTCCGCAGATCTCCTCTCGAAGAGGTCGCTGTTGTACGCCATGGACACATCTAGACGTCCTTCCGTCTCTTGCACCGTCATCGACAGATCGAATTTCGCCGTTGCGGGTTCAATCTCAATCGGCTGAAACTCCAAGCCGCTGACGGCTACCTCTGGCAGAGGCGCATTCTGGAGGTCAAACATGACTTGGAAAATCGGGGAGCGACTCACATCGCGCTTCGGTTTCAGCGCGTCCACCAGCTTTTCGAAGGGCAAGTCTTGATGGGCATACGCATCTAAACAGGCATCACGAACGTTACTGATCACCTCGGCCGACGTGGCGTGAGCAGACACTTGAATCCGTATTGCCAGGGTATTGACAAAGAAGCCGATCAGGTCTTCCGTCTCTCTCCGCGTCCGGTTGGCGATCGGCGTGCCGACGATGAGATCCCCCTGACCTGTCATCCGATACAAGAGGATGAAGAATCCCGCCAACAGCGTCATATAGAGTGTGGCGCCCATCCTGTGGCTCAGGGCAACGATCTCCGACGAGAGCGCCGCGGTCATGCTCGACGTGACCATGGCTCCTCGGGAAGTGTGTACCGCAGGTCGAGGCCGGTCGGTCGGCAATTCCATCACCGGCAATTCGCCTCCCAACGATGCTTTCCAGTATTCCAATTCCCGCTCCAGGACGGAACCGGTCACCCAAGCCCGCTGCCACTGGGAAAAATCTCCATACTGCAGAGGCAGGTCGGACAGTGACGAGGCGCGCCCAGCCCCAAAGGCATCGTAGAGTGCCGTCACTTCCTTCACCAGGATATGAGCCGACCAGGCGTCCGACACGATATGATGCAGCGTCAGCAGCAAGACATGTTCGGTCTCTTTGAGTCGGAGGAGGCTCACCCGCAACAGGGGACCATACCGAAGGTCAAACGGCCGTTGTGCTTCGACCGTGGCCAGCCGAATCACAGCGTGGTCGCGCTCCCCTGCTGGGAGGTGCTGTAGCTCGATGAGTTGAACCGGCAGCCGCAGTACAGGCGTGATCACCTGCGATGGAATTCCATCAAGGCGCTGAAAAGTCGTACGCAAGGCCTCATGGCGCCGAACGACTTCGTTGAAACTTCGCTCCAGGGCAGCCACGTCGAGCGCTCCGATGACCCGCAGGGCGATCGGAATGTTGTACGCCACGCTGTCCGGTTCCAACTGTGCCAACATCCACAGTCGCTCTTGGGCAAAGGAGAGCGGAATGGGACCGCTTCTGGAAAGTCGCCGCATGGGAGGAGGTTGTTCAGAGCCTCCGAGCCCCTTTGCGCCGTCGATCGCATCGGCTAATTGCGCGATGCTGGGAGACTCGAAGATCGTCCGTAAGGGCAAGTCCACACGAAACGCCTGTCGCAAACGAGACATGACTTGCGTGGCCAGCAGGGAGTGGCCGCCCAGGTCGAAGAAGCTGTCATGGATGCCGATCCCCTCGCGCTTCAACACTTCGATCCAGATAGTGGCTAGGATCTCTTCCGTGGCCGTCCGAGGCGCGACGAATCGTCTCTCGCCGGCCCCCTCGGAGGCCGGCTCCGGCAGAGCGCGCCGATCCACCTTGCCGTTCGCTGTCAGCGGCAGCGCGGGCAGCGCGGTCACGGTCGTTGGAATCATATAGTCCGGCACTCGCGAGCGGAGAACGTCCAGCACTTCCCGAACCTCCGGCTCCTGCCCTCGCGCGACGATATAGGCCGCCAGAAATGTCTCCCCCCTCGCATCCTCTCTGGCGGTCACCACGGCATCCTGGATCCCGGGATGTTGTCTCAGTCCGGCTTCGATCTCTCCCAGTTCGACCCGGAAGCCGCGCATTTTCACTTGATGGTCGACCCGTCCCAGGAACTCGATCGACCCGTCAGGTAAGCGACGCGTCCTGTCGCCGGTTCTATAGAAACGGCTACCAGGCTGCGTTGCATAGGGATTGGGAACGAACCGCTCGGCGGTTCGATCCGGCTGGCCCAGGTAGCCTCGCGCGACGCCGGCACCACCCAGATAGAGCTCTCCCGCCACACCAACCGGCACCAGCTCGTGCCGCTCGTCGAGGATGTAGGCTTGCAGATTGTCGATGGGCTGTCCGATGGGCACCGTGCTGCTGAGGCGCATCCCATGCGGGTCATCCACTACACCGGTCAGGGCACCGACGGTCGTCTCGGTCGGCCCATAATGGTTGAGGAGGGTGCAGGGGGCTGCTTGTCGGCGCACCTGATCGACCAATTCCCACGAAAGAGGCTCGCCGCCGAAAATGAGATAGGTGCGCGGGTACAGGGCTTGACCATCTCCGGTCGCCAGCAGAGCCTTGAAGTGGGACGGCACGATTTTCAACACATCGATCGGTCGTTCCGCTAGGTACGCGCCGAACAGCCGCCCATCCGTCGCGGTCTCATAACTGATGACATGAAGACAACCGCCGGATATCAAGGCAGGAAAGATCGCGGTGTTGCCCAAGTCGGCGCTCAAAGTCGAGACCGTCGCAAACTGCAAAGGCTCAGGTCCTTCCAACTTCCTGGCCAGCGCAAGGGAGTAATTCGCCAGGTTTCGATGCGAAACCGCGACCCCCTTGGGCACACCGGTGGACCCGGATGTGTAGATTACATAGGCCAACTCATCGGGCGACAGACTGATCTGCAGATCGGTGTCGCTCTCCTCTACGAACGCGGATGCGAGATCGAGCGTCATGCCCTCGAAGCTGATCCAGGCCTGCGCTGCTGATTCCTGCGTCAGCAGGATCGAGGCGTCGCTCTGCGTCATCTGCGACGCGAGTCGCACGGCAGCTTGAGCGGGATCGACCGGCACATAGGCCGCGCCCGCCTTGAGCACACCCAGCAATCCCACGACCATCTCAGCGGAGCGGTCCAAACAAAGACCGACCCGGTCGCCCGGTCTCACCCCGCGCCGCCTGAGCCCATGAGCGACCCGGTTGGCCTGCCGGTTGAGTTCCGCATAAGACAGGCATCGATCTCCGGCAACAAGAGCCGGCGCGTCAGGCCGACGCCTCGCCTGCGTTTCAAACACCTGATGCATCAAGAGGGGGGTATCAACCCGTCGGGCCGTTTGATTCAGCTCACGAATAAGCCGGACCCGCTCCTTCGGCCCCAGAATCGTGAGGCCGTCGACGACAGCAGCGGGGTTATCAGATACCGAACACAGCATCTCCATGAACAGATCGGCGATGGAGGGAAGAACGTCAGCCGGAAATCGTCGTGGGTCGTAGTGCCAAGTCAAGCGGAGGCTCGCCTCCTCACGCAGACAACTGAGCCGAAGCTTGAATGGCTCCGCACAACAATCTGTTTCGATGAGGGTGAGGGTTCCTGCTGCCGACTCGAATGGACCGTTCCCGTCGGCATAGTCGAGTCCGATCGCATCCGGCATGAACGACTCGGCGTCTCCCCCAAGCTCCGCAGGGAGATAGTGCTGCCATTCCTCCGCCTGACGTTGTTCCTGGAGGACCATGGAGAGGAGATCGCGGAAGGGCTGTTTGCCTTCAATTTGAAGGTGCAGCGGCACCCAACGCTCGAACAGGCCGATCCCTCCCTGCAGCTCCTCATAAGGGCGCCCGTCCGACCGCCACCAGCACACGACGTCACGCCGCCCGGTCACTCGAAAGAGCAGGATCGACCAACACGCATGCAGCAACCACGCTACCGGAATCTCCATAGCGGAGGCCAGACGATCCAGTCGTCCGAACTCGGTGGCCGAGAGGTCACGACGAAGCCGGGAGAACGGACGCGCTCTTCCCTCTCCCAGGCCTGGCCGTTCGAACGGCAAGATCAACGTGTCAGCTCGACCCGGCAATCGCTCAGCCCACCAGGCGCGTCCCTGACGAGCGTCGTCGCCGTCAAGCAATTCATGCAGCCACTCGGAGAATTGCCCGTATTGTACCAGCCTCTCATCCTCCTGTCCGCCGACCCTCCCTTCGTAGAAACGGCTGAGTTCAGCCGCGAGGATGGTCAGCGACCAGGCATCTGCGCAGAGACCAGGCAGGTCAAGAATCAACCGCGACCGTGACTCCGTCAGACGGCAGAATGTGGCATACACCAACGGGCCCCGTTCCCAATCCAGACCGGCGGTCTGCCGAGCGGCCTCCGCCACACCCTGTTCCTGTTCGCGTTCGTCGGAGAGGTGACGGAGATCGATGCTTCGCCAGGCGGGGTGGATCTGCTCTCGAACGACTTGAAAGGGCACCTTCATCCCGGGCTCCTGGTAGAAAGTGGTGCGAAGGCTCTCATGCCTGGCCAGCACCCGACAGAGAGCCTCCCGCATCATGTCGCTTTCGAATGCCCCATCCAGACGGAACGAGACCCGGGCATTCCCAGTATAACCACGTTGCTGCAGCGCCCACAGTCGCTTTTGTTGAGGCGACAGCCTGAGGCCCTGCACTTCAATCTCTTGTTGCATCCCTCCCCCTATCGCCTCACGACATGGACGGCCGATTGAGCCACCATGTCGCCCATTGCCACGACGATTTTTCGAGGCCCGACGAACGGATCGCGGGCGTGCGCCACCAGCATATTGTCCAGCATCACGAGATCGCTCTCCTGCCAGGGAAACCGAACCGCCGTGCGTTCGTACAATTCGCCGATTTCATCGACCACCTCGTCTTCGATTGCAGTGCCGTCTCCGTAGTAGACGTTTCGCGGCAGAGAATCGATACCGAGCATCGACAAGAGCGATTCACGTACCGCCGGCTCCAAACAGGAGACATGGTGGAGTTGGATCTGGTTGAAAAAGACCGACTCGCCGGTGTCGGGATGTTCGATGACGGCCGGACAGACCTGCCTGGTGCGCAGACCATCCTTCTCCAACCATTGGCAGACCATGCCGTTCTTCGCGCAGAGCTCTTCCACGACCGCCTTGTCGGTCGTCCGGAAAAAATCCTGCCAGCTGACATCCACACCCGGGACGAAGTGACGAACATACATGAGCTGCCTGGTCCGCAAGCGTTCACGCAGCGCCGGCCGAAGCCCTTGCAGCATGAGACGGCCGTCCACGATCGGCGTCTGCCCCCCTTCCTGCGCGGCCTGCAGGCAAAAGAAGAACTGCTTCTGCGGCCAGCGATGCATATGGGAGCTTTCGTTGTGGAAGAGAATCGGTTTGTCAGACGGATAGGGTGTGGAGCCGTAGACATGGCGCCCGCTCTGTTCCCTCGGCAGGTCGCCGTACTCCCCGAACAACTCCTGGCATACCGCTTGTGCAACCGCTTCGAATTCCGGCACCGTCTTGAGCGGGAAGCCGCGAAACAGCACGGCACCGTGTTTCAGCAACTGTCCTTGCAGCAGTGAGCGATGTTCCCGGACCCATCCAGCCAGATCGACATCGTCGACGGCCGGAGTATACAGCCACGGAAGCGACTGGGCCTCGCTCAGGGGACGACCGATCACCAACGTACGTTGTGACAGGGTCACGGCTTTCGGCTTGATGTTCTTGAATCGTTGCAGGCGTTGCTCGTTCCGTTGTTTGATTTCCATGCTGCGCGCCTCCTTTGCATCCATACCTTCCAGGTCGAGCCGGTCGATCCTGAGTTCAGGCGACTGCCCGATCTCTTTCAATAAGAGGAGGAACCGCTGCGTCCATCCGGCAACCGTTTCACACTCAAACAGGTCCCGGCTGAACTTCCACAACCCGGAACATCCGTCCTCTGCCTCTTCCATGAAGAGTCCCATGTCAAACCGCGACACCTCATGCTCGAACTCCAATGCCTCGACGCTTACGCCGGTCAATTGCAACGACGGAGGAGGCACGTTTTGCAACACGAACAAGACCTGCACCAGCGGATTCCGTCCGGGGTCGCGAGCTAATTTCAGAGATTCCACGATCTTCTCGAACGGCACATCCTGATGTGCGTAGCCGCCCAAGGCCGTCTCGCGCACCCGCCCCAACAACTCCACGAAAGACGGACTGCCGCTCAGATCCGTGCGCAACGGAAGAAGGTTGACAAAAAACCCCACCAGATGCTCTGTTTCGGCACGGTTGCGGTTGGCGACATCGGTGCCCACGAGGATGTCGGTTTGCCCGCTGCAGCGAGAAAGGAGCACCTTGAACGCCGCCAGCAAGGTCATGAACAAGGTTACGCCGTGGCGGCGACTCAAGAGCTTGAGCGGCTCCAGGATCTCCAACGGCACATGAAACGTGGCGCGGCCGCCTCGATACCGCTGAACATCCGGACGCGCATGGTCCGTCGGAAGCGCCAACTGAGGCGGTGCGGACCCGAGCCGCTGTTTCCAGTACCCGATTTCCCGCTCCAACAGGGCACCTTGCAACCACTGTCGCTGCCAGGCGGCGAAATCGCGGTACTGAACGGGCAAGTCTGGCAGCATCGTATCCAGCGCCTGCTCCAACACCTCCTCCGATCCCTCCGGCAGCGCGGCAAGCGCGTTGTAGATCGTCGCGATTTCATGCGTCACCAACGCCAGAGACCAGGCGTCGGCCGCGATGTGATGCACCGTCACGAGCAACAGATGCTCCTCAGTGGTCAACGCCACCAGCGTCGCGCGGATCGGCAAATCGCGCTCCAAGAAGAACGGTTGGTACGCCTGCGAGTCCTCAATCTGACGGACCGCCGCCGTGCGCTCCTCGTCGGACAGCCGAGTCAGGTCCTCGATCGGCATCGAGAAACGGTCTGCCCCCACGACAACTTGCCGCGGTTCTCCGTCGGAAGCTGGGAAGATGGTACGCAACGCTTCATGTCGGCGAAGGAGTTCGAGGAAACTGCGCTCCAGAATCCGTCCGTGCAGCGCCCCCCTGAGCCGTAGTGCAAACGGAAGATTGTACGCTCCACTCTCCGGATCCATCTGTGCCAGGAACCAGAGGCGTTGCTGTGCAAAAGACAACGGCATGTGATCAGTCCGCGGCGCGGCGATAAGCGGCGGCGCCGCCCCACCCTCCCCTTTCATCAGGGTCTGGTCGACTGCCGTGGCAAAGTCTTTGACGGTCGGACGATCGAACAACGTCCGCAAGGGAAGCTCAACGCGAAACGCCGCGCGCACCCTGGACAGGACCTGTGTGGCGAGCAACGAATGGCCGCCGAGTTCGAAGAAATTGTCGAGAGTCCCGACGTGCGGTATGGCCAGGACATCGGCCCATAACCCGGCGATCAATTCTTCGGTCGGCGTATGAGGACCTATCTGGCGATCGTTCGCCGGGCTGTATGCAGGAGAGGGGAGCGCCTTGCGATCCACCTTGCCGTTCGGGGTGAGCGGAAAGGTGTCGAGCATGACGAATGTCGTTGGAATCATATAGTCAGGAAGTTGCTCGAGCAGGAAGCGTTTCAGCTCATCCGGCGACACTGGCGAACCCGCTTCGGGAACGCAATAGGCCACAATTCGCTTGTCACCCTGTGCGTCGCGAACGGTGACAATACTGCGACCAATCTTCGGGTGCCGACTCAGGCAGGTCTCAATCTCGCCCAACTCGATCCGATAGCCGCGCACCTTCACCTGATGATCGATCCGTCCGAGAAACTCCAGGGTACCGTCTGCCTGATAGCGAGCCTGGTCGCCCGTCCGATACAACCGAGCGCCGGGCAGTCGACTGAAGGGATCGGGAACAAATCGCTCAGCGGTCAGGTCCGGCCTCTGCCAGTAGCCGCGCGCCACCCCCTCACCGCCGATGTAGAGTTCCCCCGGGACACCAATAGGGGTAGGCATGACGTTCGCATCGAGCACATAGATCTGTGTATTCGCGAGGGGATGGCCCAGTGGAACGATTCCGTCGACGTGGTCCACGCGGGTGAGCATGGACCACACCGTGGTTTCGGTCGGGCCGTAGAGATTCCACATCTCACACCCGCGCGCCTGAAATGCCTGCGCCAATTCAGGCGGACAGGCCTCGCCGCCGCAGAGCGCCCGCAGCCGAGGAATCTCCGCCGCATCGAGTAACAACCGCCACCCTGAGGGCGTCGCCTGCATGATCGTCGCCCCAACCTGTTCCAACTTCTGCGCCAATCGTTCCCCGTCGACGACCATGTCACGACTGATGACGACCGTCCGCCCCCCCACGATCAGCGGAAGGAAAAGTTCCAACAGGGCGATGTCGAAAGAGATCGATGTGGTGCTGGCCATGACTTCACCATCAGCCGGCTGCAGCGCCTCTTGCATGGCCAAGAGAAAATTCACCGCGCTCCGGTGGCGAACCATCACGCCCTTGGGTCTGCCGGTCGACCCCGACGTGTAGATCACGTAGGCCAGATGCTCGGACATGTGGTTCACGAGCGGCTTGTCCGTGGATTCCTGAGCGATCAGCGTCCAATTCTCCAGGTCGATCCTGTGGAGCGCCGTTCCGCCGAGGTCCTCCAGGAGCCGTCCCTGCGTCAGCGTCACGGCGATACGAGCATCCTGGAACATGTAGGCCAGGCGATCTTTGGGATAGGTCGGATCGAGCGGAACATAGGCAGCGCCGGCTTTCAAGACCCCCAGCATCGCCACCAACAGGTTCGCCGATCGTTCCACACAAATACCGACCGGGACGGCCGGTCCCACAGCGCGCTTCAGCAACGCATGGGCCAGTTGATTGGCACGCGCATCCAGTTCCCGATACGTGAGATGCACGTCTTCGAACGAGACCGCGATCCGATCGGGTGTCCGGTGAACCTGTGCTTCGAATAACTCATGGAGGCATTGATCTGAAGGAAAGGACCGTTCGGTGTCGTTCCAATCAACCAGCAGATGTTGCCGTTCCTCCTGCGACAGGGCGGACAATTCTGACAACCGGGCATCAGACCTCTCGATCATGCCGTCGATCATCGCCGCCCAATGGCGTACGATCCGGCCCACCATCTCATCGCTCATACGCTGCCTGTCATAGGAGAAGATCAGCGTAAGTCGGTCTTCCGGAACCACAGTGATCGTGAGCGGATAGTTCGTCCATCCCTCCACATCAACGGCTTCGATGCCGAATGTCTTGCCGTACTCTTGAACGGCCTCGTCGAGCAGATAATTTTGAAAGACGAGTACGCTGTCAAACAGCGACGTGCCTCGTCGGATCTCGCTCCACCCTTGAACCTGCACCAAGGGACTGTACTCATACCGACGCAGATCGACATTGCGTGTCTGGATCTCTCGAAGCCACTCTGGCAATGAGGTCGTCGGCGCGACCAGCAATCGCAGAGGCACCGTGTTGATGAACAGACCCAGGATGGCATCCCCGGCCGGCACCTCTTCCGGACGGCCGGACACGGTCACACCGAACAACACGTCGCGCTCGCCGCTGTAGCGTGAAAGCAACAGCGCCCAGGCTGCTTGTACGACCGTATTCAGCGTCACGCGACACGATTGAGCCAACCGTTGAAGGGCGCGCAACGTGTCAAGGGACACATCCAGGCGTTGCTCGCCGTAGCGTACGCCGTCGGATGCGCGCTGCTCAGTCCGTTCCGGCAGCCGCGTCGGCTCATGGAATCCTTGCAGATAGTTTCGCCAGAAGGTCTCTGTCCCCGCGATATCTTGTCGCAGGAACCATTGGATATAGTCGCGATACGAAGGACCCGGCTTCGGTGTCGAGACCTCGGCACGTTGAAGGGCCTCATAGGCGGTCATAACTTCCTGAACCAGCAGCCCCTGGCAGGAACCATCAAGAATGGCGTGATGGAGACTCCACACCATCCACCAGGAATGCTCCCCGCGACGGATCAGGGCTAGCCGCATCAACGGAGCTTGATCGAATGCAAAACCGCGGGCACGATCAGCAGCCAGATAGTCCTGCAAAGCCGCTTGTCTGCTTGTATCATCGGCAAGGTTTCGCCAATCGAGCCGCTCCACCGGCAGGCGCACGTGACGAAAGACGGCTTGCAGTGGTTCAGACGCAGCCTCGGACAGAAATCCCGTTCGCAGCACGGCATGTCGATCGACGGCCTGCTGCCACGCCTGCTCTAATGCGTCAGGATCAAGGCCTTGGGTAAACGCATAGACCACGTGGTTGTGATAGGCCCCGTCCTGTTCACCATGCAGACTGTGAAACAGCATGCCTTGTTGCATCGGAGAAGCCGGATAGAGGTCCTCGATGGCCCCCTCGTATGTGGCGAGCAAGGACTGCAACCGTCCGGGCTCAAGCCTGGCCAGAGAAAACGGCGCTGCAGGCACCGTCTCCTGCGTGGATTCCTGCCCGCTCTGCACCGGAGCAGGCTCCTCAAGGAGGGCTGCGATTGCCGCCACCGTCTGGTGTTGAAAGACCAGTTTCGGCGTCAGTTTGACGCCGGCTCGATGGGCCTTCCCCACGATCTTCAGACACAGAATCGAATCTCCGCCAAGATCGAAAAAATTATCGTGCACGCCGACCTCTTCGACATGCAGCACTTCTCCCCAGATGGTGGCAAGCGCCGACTCGATCGCCGTACGAGGCGCCGCATACGAGAGTGCCGCGCCCGCCGCCTGTTGCGTCGGATTCGGCAATGCGGCTCGATCCAACTTCCCGTTCGCCGTCAGGGGGAAGGATTCCAGCGCCACGATCGTGTGGGGCATCATGTAATCGGGTAGTTGCCGTGCGAGGGCAGCGCGTATCGCGGCAACATCGAGCGTCGAAGGTCCCGTGACATAGGACACCACTTGCTGCGCTCCGTCGTCGGCTGTACGGACGACCGTAACGGCATCCATCACGCCCGATTCACGACGAAGGCTCGCATCGATCTCCCCGAGCTCGACTCGAAATCCTCGTAATTTGACCTGATTATCCACGCGACCAAGAAACTCGATCGTGCCGTCGGTTCCATACCGAGCCCTGTCGCCGGTACGATACAGACGCCCGCCTGGGCGAAGTCCGTAGGGATCGGGGATAAATCGTTCGGCCGTCAATTCGGGACGTTGAAGATACCCACGAGCCAGACCCTGTCCGCCGAGATACAATTCCCCAGGCAACCCTGCCGGCATCGGCTGAAGATCCCGATCAAGAATATAGGCCTGACTGTTCGCCAAAGGCCTGCCGATGGGCATCGCCGCACTGGTGTGGGCCTGTTCCTCCAATCGATGCACGAGCACACCGACCGTCGTTTCGGTCGGCCCGTAATGGTTGACGATCGCACAATCCGGCGCCAGCGCTCGGATTCTTCCGATCAGGCCTTCGCGCGCGCTTTCGCCACCGAGCATCACACAATGCCGCGGCAAGACCCATGACGGGTGTTCCGCTTCCAAGAGGCCGGCCAGGTGACTCGGAGCAATTTTCAGTACCTCCACTCGATGCTCATGCATGTACTCGGCCATCGCGTCGGGATCGAAACCCCGGTCTGTCGAGAGCACATGCAGCGGGCGACCGGAACAGAGCGCGCCGAAAATGGCGGTATTGCCCAGATCGGCGCCGACGGTGGAGACCATGGCGAAACTCGCCGCTTCCGGCAACGCCAATCGATCCAAGAGACCCTGCACGTAGTTGACCAACTGACGATGCTCCACCACGACCCCCTTGGGACGACCGGTCGAGCCGCTGGTATAAATCACGTAGGCGGCATGATCGGGACGAACCCAGCCGCCAATAGGGGCGTCCGAACAGGCTTCGATCGCGGGCCGGTCGCGATCCACATACACTCGAGGGATTCCCGTGTCAGGAAGGGCTTCGCTCCATTTGCTGCCCGTCAAGACGATGTGGACACCGCTGTCATCCAGCATGTACCCCACGCGCTCCGCCGGCAGTTTCGGATCGAGCGGAACGTATCCCCCTCCGGCCTTCAGGATCGCCAGCAGACCCACGATCAAATCCAACGAACGCTCCATACACAGGCCGACCAACACTTCCGGTCCGACGCCTTTCGTTTTTAGATAGGCGGCCAGACGATTGGCCCTGCCGTCCAATTCGCGCCCGCTGAGCACCTCTCCCTCGTACACTAGGGCAACCCTGTCGGGATGTTCACGTACAGACCGTTCAAAGAGGTCATGGACGCATGTAGGCGCCGGCGGTTCGGGCGATTCGACCGCAATGCCCCGCCCCTGCGCCAACACCAGTCGCCGTTCATCTTCGCTCAACGGCGAGAGGTCGGCCAGACGGAGATTCCCATCCGACGCGAGCCGTCCCAACAACGTCACGTAATGACGGAGCATGCGCGATATCGCGGCATGGCTGAAACGGCTTCTGGCATAACAGAGGATGAGGCGGACCTCTGCGCCCGGTTCCGCCATCAGCGACAAGGGATAGTTATTACGCCCGGCGGTAAGCGTATAGGCGCCTTTTTCTTCGAGAGACAGGGGACTGATTTTCAGCCCTTCTTGCTCTCCGGTCGATTCATCCTCGGGAAAACTCTCGAAGACGACGATTGTGTCGAACAGGGAACGGCCCGCCGGAATCTCGCTCCAACGTTGAATGCTCGGCAAGGGCGTCCATTCGTACTGTCGGATGGCGCTGTTCTGTTCCTGCAGCGCTTGCAGCCAGGTCGCCACCGTCGCGTCGCCCGGCAACGAGACTCGGACCGGCATCGTATTGATGAACAACCCAACCATGCTGTCCGACTCCGGCAATTCTGCAGGGCGACCGGACACCGTGGATCCGAACAGGACTTCAGCCTCTCCGCTGTACCGGCTCAACAGCAATGCCCACGCCCCCTGCACGACCGTGTTGATCGTGAGTCGATGCCGCTGCGCGAAGCCTTTCAGTGCATCCCGTTGCTCATCGGACAACTGAATGTCCTGCTCCGCATACGGCAAATGGTCGTGCGACTCCGCCTCCTGATGTTCCTCCAGCGATAGAACAGTGGGCGTTCGAATGCCGGCCAATGAGGCCCGCCAAAACGCCTCGGCCGCGCCAAGATCCTGTTTACTCAACCAGGTGATGTAATTGCGGTACGGAGGCGGCGACGCGATCTTCACTGGACGCCCTTGCCGCAAGGACTCGTACGCGGTCACTACGTCTTTGAGCAGCAAGGCGACGCTCCACCCGTCTAACAGGATATGGTGGTGGCTGTTCACGAGGTACCAGGTGCGATCGTCGACCGCGATCAAATGCAGGCGCATGAGCGGCGGCCGGAGAAAGTCGAATCCTTCCTGGCGGTCGCGCTGCAACAACGATTCAAGGGCCTGTCGGCGCTCCGCCGGCGCCAATGTCCGCCAATCATGGCGCTGGATCGGAAGCGACAGGGTTCGACACACGATCTGCAGGGGGTTGTCCACACCTTCCCATACGAAGGCGGTGCGCAAGATCGGATGCCTCTGGACCATCTGCTGCCACGCCTGCTCGAAGGCGTCGTACTCCAACGCGCCTTCCATCAGAAAGGTGTAGTGGCAAAAATACGGATCCGTCTCTCCTTCGGCCACCCGATGGAACAGCAGCCCTTCCTGAAGCGGGGATAGGTAATACATCGATTCGATATTTTTCTTATCCTGCATCACTTCCCCCCCATTCGCTCAACAATGGCATCCAACGCCTGCTGCTCGATCTCCACGTCCGGGAAGTCCGATGGCGTGTATCCTCCCGCGTCCGGCGACACACAATGCGCGATCAGTTCTTGCAACAGGCGCAAGCAGGTGTGGCTGACACTCTCGACCGTGGCCTGCCGATAACGGTGCCTGCTGTAGATCCATGTCATGTTCAAACGCCCCTCCAACACCTCGGCGCTGACGTACAATTCATACGGAAGCCGATTGTGCGGAGCATGTTCCATTCCCGGCGATTCGGTCGCCAGCGCAAGGAATGAGTCTTCGGACAGGGCTTGATCCAATTGTCCGAGATAATTGAAACTGATTGGCGCATCCGGATAGGTCCTGAGACGTTCGCTCGCCGGGCCGGCGTGAAGATACCGCAGCAGACCGTACCCAACTCCCCGGTTCGGAATCCCGCGAAGTTGTTCTTTCACCGCCTTCAACGTCTCGCCGACCGGCGCCTCGGAACGGACCTCCAGCAACACGGGAGCGACGGCGGTAAACCATCCTACCGTGCGGGAGACGTCGAGCTCGGGAAAGAGATCTTCCCGTCCGTGGCCTTCCAGATCCACGAGCACAAGCGTACGCTCCGTCCATCGCGCAATCGCCTGTGAGAGCGCGGTCAGCAACACATCATTGATCTGGGTCTGATAGGCGGCCGGAACCTCTCGGAGAAGGGCTCGCGTTTCCTCTTCGCTCAACGAGGCCGTCACGCTAGTACTGGAAGCTTCCGTTCGATCACCGGCCGGATCATCAACCGGCAACTCCGCCGCCATCGCCCGGCGAGGATCGATCCAATAGGCCGCTTCCTGTCGCACCTCTTCCGACTGCGCATGCTGATGAAGGCGTTCCGACCATTGTTGAAACGAGGTGCTTTTGGGGGGAAGCCTGATCGCCTCCCCTCGACGACGCTGGGCATAGGCCTGTTCCAAATCTTCCAACAGAATCCGCCATGACACCCCATCGATGACGAGGTGATGAATGATGAGCAACAACCGGCCGGCTCGTAGCGGCCCCATGTCGAACCAGACCGCGCGGAGCAGCGGCCCATCGACAAGCTGCAGGCTCGCCTGCCACTCGGTAGCCAGCGTCTCAAACCGTTCCTGCTGCTGAGTCTCTGAGAACGTGGAGAGATCAACCCGATGCGCGACGGCAGTCTCGGCCTCCATGCCGATCTGCTGATGCCACTCACTCTCGTCCTGGGTGAAGCGCGTTCGCAGCACATCATGCTGCTGCAAAAGTTGGTGTGCGGCCGCTTCAAATGAAGGCCAGTCGAGCGGTTCTCGCACCTCGAACAACAGCGATTGATTCCAATGAGTCGGATCGGGCAACTGCCGCTCGAAAAACCAGTGCTGGATGGGCGTCAACAGGACCGGGCCCGTCACCAATCCCTGTTCAGCGTTCAGGAGGCTCCCCCCGCCGTTCATTGCTGCGTGATCCAGTTCCGCCACGGCGGCCAATTCGGCCGGAGTCTGATGCTGGAACATCTGCCGCGGCGTCAGCACCACTCCTGCCTGTTTCGCGCGAGCCACGATCTGGAGCGCAACGATGGAGTCGCCACCCAACTCAAAGAAATTGTCATGAATACCGACTCGCTCGACTCCCAATACGTCGGCCCAGACGCTCGTCACTGTCTCCTCGACCGCCGTACGAGGCGCCACCCACTGCCGTTGGTGATCTGCCGAATCGGGAACCGGTAACGCCGCACGATCGACCTTCCCATTCGGAGTACGCGGCATCATGTCCAACGAGATCACCGCGGACGGCACCATCGATTCGGGCAATTGTTCACGCACTCTTCGGCATAATCCGTCTCCATCGCGGATCGCGCCTTCGTACCACGTGACATAGGCAACCAACCGCTTCTGTCCCGGCTTGTCTTCACGCACGACCGCCGCGGCTTCGCGAATGCCTGCGTACTCGTGAAGCCGGGCTTCGATTTCACCCAGTTCGATCCGCACCCCCCGCAACTTGATCTGGTGATCCAGTCGCCCCAGAAATTCGATGGTGCCATCCGACCGATACCGGGCCACATCACCGGTCTGGTAGAGGCGCGATCCCGGTTCGTCGCTGAAGGGGTCCGGGACGAAGACCGCGGCCGTTCTTGCCGGATCGTTGAGATACCCGCGACCGACTCCAGGCCCCGCCACACACAACTCTCCGGCGGCGCCGACCGGAACCGGGGACAACCAGCGGTCCACAAGATAGACCCGCATATTGTCGATGGGTCGACCGATCGGCATGTGTAACGCCTCCACCGTCGGAGGGTCTGCGATCTCCGCCATCGTGACATCGTCCGCACATTCAGCCGGACCGTACGCGTTCAGCAACGGCACGGAGGGATACCGCTCCAACCAGCGTCGGCTCAGGGTCGGCGAGAGTGCTTCACCGGTCGGCAGGAGCCATCGGAGGGTCGACAACCACACCGGTTCGACGACCGCGTCCAACATCGCCTGCAGCAACGTGGGGACCGTTTCCAACACGGTCGCTCCCTGCTCGTAAAGATAGCGCGGCAAGGCATGCGGATGATGGGCGATCTCGTCGGGAACGATGAGAGTCCGGCCTCCGCACAGCAGGGCCGTGAGACATTGCCAGACAGAAATATCGAAACAGAGCGAGGCCGTCTGTGCGATCACATCGTCGGCGCCCAACCGAAGCATGCCGAGTTTGCTCGTGAGGTGGTTGAGCAAACCACGTTGTGTGACCATAGCGCCTTTCGGCACACCCGTCGAGCCACTCGTATACATCACATAGGCGAGCTGAGAAGGGTTGTGCGTCCGAGATTGCACCTGCGCGTCCCCGTGTTCACGAGCAGCGTTCGGAAGGCTATCGATCCTCACCACCTGCGGCCTCAGAAACGGCGGAACCAATTCGATCGCCTCAGCCAGTCTGGTCTGCCACGCACTCGACGTGAGGACCACTGCGGCTCCGCTCAACATCAAGATATCCGCCCACCGCTGCGCGGGATGACCGAGGTCAAGCGGGAGATACGCACCACCGGCCTTGAAGATTCCCACCAGCATCGCGATCAGGTCGGCATCGCGCTCCTGCAATACCGCGACGACGGCATCCGGTCCCACACCCTCTTCACGCAAAGCACGGGCAATGCGAATGCCGCGCTCATCCAGTGCTCGATAGGTCAGGTGCTGTGTTCGACCGACCACGGCGACGGCATCAGGCGTCTTGCCGACTTGCTCCTCGAACCGTTCGGCAAAAGAAGCCTCCACCGGCGCCGACCTCCCGGTATCGTTCCACTCGACCACCACACGGTGACGTTCCGACTCCGTCAGCAACGGCAACTCGCTCAGGCGAGCCGTCGGATCCGCGACGATCCCTCGCAAGAGCTGTTGCAGGTGCAGGGCCATTCGTTCGATGGTCGAGGCATCGAACAGATCCGCATTGTATTCGAACACCGCGTCCACGCCTGCCGGTCCGTCGAGCATGTCCAGCGACAAGTCAAACTGCGCGCTGCCTGGGTCCACCTCGAGCACGTCGATGTCGAATCCCGGCATTTTCAACAGGCCGGAAGACAGGGTTTGCAACGCAAACATCACCTGGAACAGCGGCGTATGGCTGAGTGCCCGCATGGGTTGCAGCTCATCGACCAACTTTTCAAACGGTAGATCTTGATGGGTTTGAGCCCCCAGCACCACTTCCTGCACCAGCCCCAACAGGTCGGCAAAGGTGGGATTTTTTGAAAGGTCGGTCCGCAAGACCAAGGTGTTCACGAACAGACCGATCAGCGGCTCGACCTCCATTCTGGTGCGACTGGCGATGGGTGTTCCAATGCAGAGGTCGGTCTGGTTGCTGTACCGAAGGAGCAACACTTGGAATGCTCCCAGTAACGTCATATACAGCGTCACACCATACCGGCGACTCAGCAGCCGCAACTGCGCGACCACCTCTGCCGGAATCGTGAATTCATATTGCGCGCCGTGATGTCGCTCGACTGCTGGCCGTGGCCGGTCCGTCGGCAGCGCGAGCACGACCGGCGCACCATCCAAATTCTTCTTCCAATAGGCCAGCTGCGACTCCAACACCTCTCCCTGCAGCCACTCGCGTTGCCACTGCGCATAATCCGCATACTGGATGGGTAGGGGCGGAAGCAGCGCAGGCCGCTCGGCAGCGAAGGCCGTATAGAACGACATGATTTCATGAGCCAACACATTCAACGACCAGCCGTCGGCGATCACGTGATGCAGCGTCAGCAACAGGACATGCTGCCGGTCCTCAACTTTCAACACGACGACGCGCCAGAGGGGTCCTCGACTCAGGTCGAACAGCCGTTGGGCCTCGGCCGCCGCCAGTCGCCGCACTTCCGCCTCTCGCTCGGCTTCGGGGAGTGATCGCAAATCTACAACCGTGGCCGACAGGGCCGTCTCGGGCGCGATGATCTGTACCGGTTGATCGACATCGACGGTGAGCGTCGTACGGAGCACATCATGTCGGCGAGCCACGGCGTTGAGGGCGCGGTCCAGAATCGGCAGATCCAGCGGCCCCTTGATGCGCAGCCCGAACGGCAGGTTGTAGAACCAGCTGTCCGGTTCCAATTGCGCCAGAAACCACAACCGTTGTTGTGCGAACGACAGCGGAGCCGGCCCCGCTCGCCGCCCGGCCGTCAAGGCGGGAACCAGTCTGCCGTTTCCTTCCGCGCGAACCCGATCCACCGTCGCGGCCAAGTCGGCGACGGTCGGGCATTCGAAGGCGGCCCGCAACGGGAGCTCGATCTGAAACGCACTCCGGATGCGGGAGACCACCTGGGTGGCCAAGAGGGAATGCCCGCCAAGCTCGAAGAAATGGTCCCGCATTCCCACGCGCTCCAGACCGAGGATGTCCGCCCAGATGCCGGCCAACAACTCTTCCGTGACGCTCCGAGGCGGCACGTAGGTTGATCCGCCGGCGCCATCCAGGTCGGGAGCGGGCAAGGCCTTCCGGTCCACCTTGCCGTTCGGTGTCCGCGGCAACGCATCGAGCATGAGAAAGATCGACGGCACCATGTACTCGGGGAGCTGCGTCTGAAGCGCCGTTCGCAAGCGTTGGCTGTCGATCGACTTGCCGGCCTGCGGCACGACATAGGCGGCCAACCGCCTCTCTCCCGGACGATCTTCGCGGACGATGACCGCCGCTTCGCGGACCTCGTCTTGATCGGTGAGGCAGGATTCGATCTCGCCGAGTTCGATGCGGAATCCGCGCACTTTGACCTGATGGTCCATCCGTCCCACGTATTCGATCGTGCCGTCAGGACGGTAGCGGGCCAAGTCGCCGGTACGGTAGAGCCTCGCCCCCGGCTCGGTTGAGAAGGGATCCGGCACGAACGCCTGCGCCGTGCGGACCCGATCCTCCACATATCCACGACCGACGCCGACGCCGCCGATGCAGAGTTCGCCCGAGACCCCGACCGGCACCGGCGCAAAAAACCGATTGAGAATATAGAGCCGCAGGCGCTGAATGGCCCGCCCGATCGGCACCCGGACGGCATCCTCGGACGGCGCGGTCATGATGGGATGGACGGCCACATCGTCGGCGCATTCCGCCGGGCCGTAGGCGTTCATCAAGGGAATGTCAGGGTGGCGCTCGAACCAGCGTCGGCAGAGGGCGGGCGGCAGGGCCTCGCCCGTCGGCAGGACCCAGCGCAGGTGCGAGAACCGGCGCGGGGATGCCGATGGGTCGCCTGCATCCAGCAAGGCCCGCAAGACCGCGGGTACGGCTTCATAGATGGTGACGCCGGCCTCGTCCAGGTGCGCGAGCAATCGTGACGGCTCTCGAACCAATTCGTCGGGCACGATGTGGGTCCGCGCCCCGCATTGCAGAGCGGTCAGGAATTGCCATACGGAAATGTCGAAACATTGGGATGCGGTCTGCGCGATCACGTCGGTCGGTCCGATCGACAGGGAGGTCAGCTTGCTGTCGATGTTGTTGAGCATGCCGCCCAACGTAACCATCGCCCCCTTCGGCACGCCGGTCGACCCGGACGTGTAGATGACATAGGCCAACTGGTCCGCCCGTGAGGGCATCGGGTGATCGTCGTCGCACCCCTGCTCCGACCACAGGTCGTCCAACGTCAGCACGAGCGGGCGGGACGCTGCCGGCATCGCCGACAGCGCTTGGTCGAGGTGGGCCTTCAGCCGATGCGACGTCACGACGACAGCCACTCGGCTCAACTCCAGCAGCCGCGCGATGCGCGCGACCGGATGGTGCGGATCGAGGGGCAGATAGGCGGCGCCGGCCTTGAAACAACCCACGATCATGGTCAGGAAGTTCGGACCCCGCTCATCCAGCAAGGCCACGATCAAGTCCGGACCGATCCCAGCCTTCCTCAGATGCTTCGCCAGTCGATTGGCCCGGCAGTTCAACACCGCATACGTCAACGACCCGTCGCCGCAGGTCACCGCCACAGCTTGCGGGGTCCGTCGCGCCTGCGCTTCGAAACGCGCCGCGAAACTACGCTCGTCTTGAGGGCCTGCCGTCGGACCGGTGCCATGCGCCAACAGCGTTGCCCGTTCCTCATGATCCAAGAGCGGCAGGTCGCCGATGCGGGCGTCCGGCCGCAGGATGAGACCTTCCAAGATGCGCTTGAGGTGCCCGATCATCCGGAGGACCGCCTCCGAATCAAACAACCGGCGGTCGTAGGAGAGTTTGAGTCCCAGCTCCTTGCCCGGCCAGCCCATGACGGTCATGGGATAGTTCGTATGGACGCGATACTGCTCTTCCTCGGCCCGGAACATGATCCGTCCTTCACAGAGCGCCGGATCGACCGGCGCGTTCTCGAAGACGAACAGGCTGTGAAAGAGGGCTTCTCCGCGCGGGACCTCGCTGCAGCGTTGAATCTGAATGAGCGGCGTATATTCGTACTCGCGAAGCCGGATGTTCTCCGCGAGCAAATCCTTGAGCCAGGCCAGCACCGGCCGCTCCGGCGATACTGAGACCCGCAGGGGCAAAGTATTGATGAACAGCCCCAACACCGATTCGACCCCCACGAGCTGCGTCGGACGACCGGCCACCGTGACCCCGAACAATACGTCCCGCTCCCCGCTGTAATGCGCCAGGAGAATCGCCCAGGCCCCTTGCACGAAGGTGTTCGGGGTCACGCGCTGTTGTTGCGCCAGGGCTGTGAGTCGCGCTGTCAGGTCGGGGCTCAAGTGGACGCAATGGTCCGCCGCATCGTCGTTTTGATCGGCCAATCCCTGCGGCGGCCGATCGTAGGCTAGAGGTGTGGGTGTGGAGAAGTCCCGCAGGTAGTCGCGCCAAAACCGGTTCGCTTCATCCAGATTCTGTTTTTGCAGCCAGGCAATATAGTCCCGATAGGGCCGGGGCTTTTCCGCCCGGCAGACGAGGCCCTGGGCAGAGGCCTCATAGTGGGCCAGGAAATCCATCAGCAACGGCGAAATGCACCACTCGTCAAGCAGGATGTGGTGGAAACTATGCACGAACTGGTAGGTGTGATCGGTCAGGCGGATCAACCGCAGGCGCATGAGCGGCGCCTTGCCGAAGTCGAACCCCTGTTCCAATTCCTGCTGCAGCAGAGCGTCAAGGTCGGCCATCTGTTCCGCGCGGTCCTTCCCACGCCAGTCCATGACATCGAGTGGGACATCGATCTCCTGGTGTACGGCTTGCAAGGGACGCTTCTGACTTTTCCAGACAAAGGAGGTGCGCAGAATCGAATGACGCGCGATGACCTGTTCCCAGGCCTTCCGAAACAGCGCGGCATCCATCTCCCCTTCCACGTAGTAGCGGTTCTGCATCAGGTAGATGCCGGTGCCGGGATTCATCAGCGTATGGAACAGCATGCCCTCCTGCATGGGAGAGAGGGGATAAATCGCCTCGATATTCTTGAGCCCTCCGCTCGCCGTGCGTTCGGTCGTTCCCTGCTCCATCCTGTTCGCCTGCATGCCTATCCAATCTCCTTCAAGAGGTTCTCCATCTCCTCGTCGCTCAATTCCACGTCCACAATCCGCTCCGCCTGCTTCTCATCCGGCAACGGGGTCATGGCCTCGACGGCTCCGATCACCGCGACGGCGGCGGCTGAGGCAATGGTCGGGTGCTCGAAGAGTTGCTTCGGGGTGAGCGTGATGCCCTCACGATAAGCCTTCGCCAGGACCTGCAGACTCGTGATCGAATCTCCGCCGAGTGCGAAGAAGTTGTCGTGGCGGCCGACCCGGGCAAGCCCGAGCGCCTGGGCCCAGATGGCGGCCAACTGCTGTTCCACCTCCGTGGCAGGAGGCACATAGGCCTCTGTGCGCTGCCCCTCCATCTCCGGTACAGGCAAGGCTTTGCGGTCCACCTTCCCGTTCGGGCTCAGGGGCAGCCGCTCCAGCCGTACGATCACTGCCGGCACCAGATACTCCGGCAGCGTTTGGGCCAGCGCCTGCCGCAGGACAGCCGCGTCGAAGGGCGGCTCTGGCGGGGTCGTCACATAACCGACAAGCCGGGCCCCGCCGGGGCCATCCCGGCGCGCCAGCACCACCGCCTCCCGGATCCCCGGCTGCTCTCGCAGGGCCACCTCCACTTCGCCCAACTCGATGCGCACACCCCGGATCTTGACTTGATGGTCCAACCGCCCCAAGTACTCAATGGCGCCGTCCGGCCGGTACCGCACGAGATCTCCCGTCCGATAGAGTCGCTGCCCTGGCTGGTCACTGAAGGGGTCCGGCACAAACCGCGCGGCCGTCAGGTCCGGCCGCCGGTGGTAGCCCCGCCCCACGCCGATCCCGCCGATGTAGCACTCCCCCGGCACGCCGATCGGCACCGGCTCGCCCTGCCGATCCAGCACGTAGATCTGCAGATTGGCAATGGGCCGCCCGATGGGCACGGTGGCGGCGGGCGGAGTCGGACAGGTCCAGGCGGTCACGTCGATGGCGGCTTCGGTGGGACCATAGAGGTTGTGCAGGGCCACCCCCGGCAGGAGTTGCTGCACCCGCGGCGGCAGCGTGGCCGGCAGGGCTTCGCCGCTACAGACGATCTGCCGGAGGCTCCGACAGATCTCGACCTCAGGGTGGTCGAGAAACGCCTGCAGCATGGGCGGGACAAAGTGCAGGATGGTGACGCCTTGGTCCACGATGTGCCGGATCAGCCTGGCCGGGTCCTTGTGGGCGCCGGGTTCGGCCATGACCAGTTCGGCGCCGACGCTCAGTGGCCAGAAGAATTCCCACAGGGAGACGTCGAAGCTGATCGGAGTCTTTTGCAGCACGCGGTCCGCCGGCGTCAGCCCATAGGCCGCTTGCATCCACTGGAGCCGGTTGCGGAGCCCCGCGTGGCTGTTGCACGCCCCTTTCGGCTGGCCGGTGGAGCCGGAGGTGTAGAGGACGTAGGCCAATTGCGTCTCGGTGGTCGGGAGCGCCGGTGGGATCGGGGGATATCCGGCTAAGGTGGCGCGGTCTCGATCCAGGCAGAGAGTCGAGCCGGCGTGCGCCAGGCGTGCGGCCTGCGTGGCATCGGTCAACAGCAGGGCAGCCTGGCTATCCTGAAGCATGTACCGCAGCCGTTCGGTGGGATAGGTCGGATCGAGGGGCACAAAGGCGGCGCCCGCGTACCAGCTGCCGAGCAGCGCCACGACCAAATCCACCGACCGTTCCAGCGCCACGGCCACCAGGCCTTCCGGCCCGATCTGGCGGGCCTGGAGCGCCTGAGCCAGCTGAGAGGCCTGCGCGAGCAAGCCCGCATAGGTCAGCGTCTTCTGCCCGGCCCGCACGGCGACGGCCTCCGGCGTCCGCGCCGCCTGCGCCGCGATCAGCGCGGGCACCGCCACGGGCGGATAGGCCCGCCCCGTCCGGTTCCACGCCCCCACTACCTGTGCCCGCTCCGCCGGCGCCAGCAGGGGAAGGAGGCCCAGGCGCGCGTGAGGGTTCTGTATCATGGCCGTGAGCAGCGTCTCGACCTGCCGCACCATGCGGGAGGCGGTCTCGTCACGGAACCGGTTCCGGTGATACCAGAGTGAGAGTGTCAGTTCCTTTCCTGGCAGCACGTTGAGTGTCAGGGGATAATTCGTCTGTCCCTGGAGCGTAACCCCTCGAACGGTGAGCCCGGTTGCTTGCTCCAACGACTCATCCAGCGGGTGGTTGTCGAAGACGATCAGGCTCTCGAAGAGGGCTTGCCCGCGAGGTACATCGCTCCAGCCCTGGATCTGCACCAACGGCGTCTGCTCGAATTGCCGTAGTTCGCTATTGCGCTCCAGCAAAGCTCGCAACCATTCGGAGAGGACGGCGTCTGGAGCCACCCGTACCCGCAGCGGGAGGGTGTTAATGAACAGACCGATCATCCGTTCGATCCCGGGCATGTCGGCGGACCGGCCGGACACGGTCGTACCGAAGAGTACCTCAGACTCTCGGCTATACCGGCTTAACAACAGCGCCCACGCGCCCTGTACGAGGGTATTGAGCGTCACTTGATGCCTGTGCGCGAACGCGCGCAACTGCGCACTGGCCTCGGGTGACAACGTGATGGCGGCCGTGCCGCTCGAGCGGTTCTGGCCGCTCTCCTCGGGCGCGACCTCTTCGCTCAGGATCGTCGGCGTTGTCACTCCCTTCAGGGCCGTGTGCCAAAACCGCTCGGCTTCGGATTGATCCTGTCCGAGAAGCCGAACGAGGTGATGGCGATAGGGCACGACCGTTTCAAATAGCGGAGCTTCCCGGCGCCGCAGGGCTTGGTATGCGGTCAGGACTTCCTGCAACAGAATCGGCAGACACCAGCCATCCATGAGGATGTGGTGGTGTGTCCAGAGCACGTCGTAGGTGTCCCGGGCGACACGGAACAACAGGATCCGCATCAAGGGCGGCCGTTCGAAGTCGAAATCCGTCAGCCGATCTTCCTCCACCAATCGGCTGAACCGGGCCGCCTGTTCGCTTGCTGAACCGTCTCGTCCATCCACCTCGCGCCAGGGCAATGCCGCAGCAGGCAACACGATCTGAATCGGCGACGACACTTCCCGCCACAGGAACCTCGTCCGCAACAGGGGGTGACGATCGACGATCTGCTGCCACGCTTCGCGGAACAGCGGCAGGTCCACTTCGCCCGCCATCCGCCAACTCATCTGCTCGATATAGACGCCGGAGGCCGGGGCATACAGACTGTGAAAGAGCAGGCCCTGCTGCAGAGGGCTCAGTGGATAGACGTCCGCAAGGTTCGGGCAGGCGGCCTTCGCCGCCGCGCCTGTCGCTGCATCGACTAGCTCAGCCGAGAGCGCCTGTTCAGTGATCGCCAACGAGACCTCGCTCGGCTGCGCCAACAGAGCCGCGAGTTCCGCCACGGTCTGATGTTGGAAGACCTGCCGCGGCGTCAGGCTGAAACCGGCTTGCCGGATCCGGCTCACCATCTGGAGACTGAGAATGGAATCGCCGCCGAGCTCGAAAAAGTTGTCGTGGATTCCGACCCGCTCCCGCTGCAACACCTCTGCCCAAATCAGCGCCACCTGCGCTTCGACTGAGTCACGGGGCGTCGCGTAGCCCTCGTCGCCCGGGTCGTCGGGAACCGGCAACGAGGCTCGATCCACCTTGCCGTTCGGCGTACGGGGCAGGGCAGCCAGTCGGACGAACCGCGACGGGGTCATCACTTCGGGCAATTGTGACCGGAGTGCGGCGCGCCAGGTCTCGACCGATGGCGCCGCCTCCGCGCTTGTCACGACATAAGCTACCAAGCGTTTCTGACCCGGCCGATCTTCTCGCACCACCGTGACGGCGTCCCGAATTCCCACTAGCTCCCGAAGACGCGCGTCGATTTCTCCCGGTTCGATTCGCACCCCGCGCAATTTGATTTGATGGTCCACCCGGCCCAGAAATTCAAGGCTGCCGTCTTTTCGGCGACGCACCAGGTCTCCGGTTCGGTAGAGGCGAGCACCAGGCTCCGTTTCAAAGGGGTCAGGCACGAAGGCGGCAGCCGTGCGACCAGGGTCCTGCAGGTAGCCCCGCCCGACCCCGACGCCGCCGATGCAGAGTTCACCGGGCACCCCGACCGGCACCGGCGCCAGCCAGCGGTCCACCACGATGAGTCGCGTCCGTTGGATGGGCCGCCCGATCGGCATGCAAACCTCGTCGGCAGCCGGAGGCGAGGCGATCGTCGCCGTCGCGACGTCATCGGCACATTCCGCCGGACCATAGGCATTCATCAGCGGCACATGGGGGTACCGTCCCAGCCACTCGCGGCAGAGCTGCGGCGGCAACGCTTCGCCCGTGGGCAACAGCCACCGTAACGATCGCAAGGGAACGGCGGCGGCTTGTGGGCCATCCACCATGCCCTTGAGCAGCGCCGGCACAGTTTCGGCGACGGTGACTGCATCGCGTTCGAGACAGGTCAAGAGCTGCACCGGATCACGGGCCTCGTCATCCGGCACGATCAGGGTCCGCCCGCCGCAGATGAGCGCGGCCAGGTGCTGCCAGACGGAAATGTCGAAACAGGCCGAGGCCGTCTGGGCCACCACGTCATTCCGGCCCAATCCCAAGGAGTCGCGCTTGCTCCACAGGTGGTTCATCAAGCCCCGCTGCGTCACCATGGCACCCTTGGGAATCCCGGTCGAGCCGGACGTATAGATGACGTAGGCCAATTGGTCCGGCGAGCAGACACGAGGATGAGGCGGCGCGTTGTCCGGCCCTCCGACGACGTCCTCCAGGGCGAGGAGAATCGCGTCGCCGGATGCGAACCGTGGAGAGGCCTCCGCCACACGAGCACGATAGGTCTCACTCGTCAGGACAACGGACGCCGCGCTCGATTGAATCAATTCGCGCCAACGGGCCGGAGGGTGAGAGGGATCCAGCGGCAGGTACGCTCCGCCCGCCTTCAACACCCCCACGATGGCGGTGAGGAGCGCGATGCCACGATCGAACAACAAGGCGACGATCTTGTCGGGACCGACACCGGAGGCGGTCAGTGCGCGTACGATCCGGTCGGCCTCCCGGTTCAACTCGGCATAGGTCCTGGTCTCCCCCCGGCATTCGACGGCGACCGCGTTGGGACTCCGTGCGACCTGATCCTCGAAAGCGGCGGCAAAGTCGAAGCGTTCGTCTGTAACGGGGTT
The DNA here is from genome assembly GCA_024998625.1 of Nitrospira sp. Taxonomy (GTDB): domain Bacteria; phylum Nitrospirota; class Nitrospiria; order Nitrospirales; family Nitrospiraceae; genus Nitrospira_A. Next base: position 427,352 of record JACOEL010000001.1, read on the forward strand.
CCCAGGCCCGACCAGCAAAGCCTCATGCCGCTCTTCGAGCGACAGAAGCGGCAACTCATACAGTCTGCAGTCCGGCCTCTCGACGATGCCGGCCAACAGGGTCTTGAAATGTCCGGCCATGCGGGCAACCGTCGTCGCATCGAACAGGTCAGTGTTGTATTCGAAGGCTCCATCCAGGCCGGCTTCCGTCTCGGCCATGTCCAGCGAGAGATCGAACTTCGAGGCTGCCGCATCAACCTCGGTGATCTCGACGTGCAACCCGGGCAAACGAACGGCTTGGGCTAGTGTGGCCTGCAGCGCAAACAGCACCTGAAAGAGCGGCGAGTGGCTCAGGGCCCGCGCGGGTTTCAGCGCGTCGACGAGTTCCTCGAACGGCAACTCTTGATGCTCCTGCCCGCCGATCACGACTTCACGAACCCGTTCGAGCAACTGCGGGAAGGTGGGATTCTGGGAAAGGTCCGTACGCAGAACGAGGGTATTCGCGAAAAAGCCGATGAGATCTTCCGTCTCGCGTTTGGTCCGGCAGGCAATGGGGGTGCCGACGCAGACATCTTCGATGCCCGTATTGCGCATGAGCCAGGTCTGGAACGCGGCCAACAGGGTCATGAAGAGGGTCACGTTGTGGCGCCGGCTGAGTTCCCGCAACCCCTCGACCACGGCCTGCGGCAGAGTAAAGACATACCGACTGCCCGACGACGTTTGGACGGCCCCGCGCGGGCGGTCGGTTGGCAGTTCGATCACCGGGAGGTCTCCGGCCAGTTGCCGCCTCCAATAGGTCAGGTGCCGATCGAGGACGTCGCCCTGCAGCCACCCGCGTTGCCATTCCGCATAGTCGGCATATTGGATCGGCAGCGCCGGCAAGGCTGCCTCAATCCCCTCGACGTACAATTGCGCAAATTCCCGCGCCAGAATCTTCGCCGACCATCCGTCACAGACGATATGGTGCAGGGTGACGACCAACAGATGGTCGTCGTCTGCAATGTCGAACAGGCGTAACCGGAGCAGCGGCCCCCGCTGAAGATCGAACGGACGTTGCGCTTCGTCACGCGCCGCGGCCAGGATGGCCTCCGGCTGATTCGGCACCGCATCGGTCTCCAGTGTGACCCGACCAACGGCCGCGATGATCTGAACCGTTTCCCCCTGTTCGGTGGCGAAGGTCGTGCGCAGGACTTCGTGCCGTTCCACGATCCGGTTGAAAGAATCCCCCAGGAGCCGGCGATCCAGCCTCCCCTTCATCCGCACGGCGATGGCCGTGTTGTAGGAGGCGCTCTCCGGTTCCAACTGCGAAAGAAACCAGAGCCGCCGTTGCCCGAAACTCATGGGAAAGAGATACTGCTCCGGCTCCGACCCATGAACATCGGCCGGCGGGTCTTGCGTCCGATCGTGAGGCATCAGCATGGATGACCGGCTCTGCACGGTTCCGCCATGGCCACCAGGATCTGCCGCCGGCCCTTGAAAGGCGTGCGGCCATGTGCAGCCAGCATGTTGTCGAGCATCATCACATCGCCCTCCCGCCAGGAGAATTGCACGGCCACGCTCCGGTAGACGTCGCGAATTTCATCCAGCAGATCGGACTCGATCGGGCTGCCGTCTCCGTAACAGGCATTTCGAGGCAGGTCTTCCTCCGCCACGACGGCCAGCAGGTCCTCACGCACCCCCGGCTCCAAATTCGAGACATGAAACAAATGCGCCTGGTTGAACCAGACCGTCTCTCCTGTCCCGGGATGAACCGCGATCGCCTGCGCCACCTGCCTGGTGCGCAGTTCACCGTCCGCCTTCCACTCATAGAGAATTCCATTGCTGCGACAGAATCGCTCCACCACCGCAGGGTCTTCCGTGTTGAACACCTTTTGCCAGGGCACATCCAGACCGTTGCCGTAATTGCGCACATACATGATCTGCTTTCGGTTGAAGTGTTCCCGGATGCGGGCCGGAATCCGCCGATAGACCTCACGGCTGTCCGCGATCGGGGTGTAGCCTCCCTCCTCGGGTGCCTGCCCGCAATAAAACCAGATCTTCATCGGCCATTCCCTCGTGTAGGCCTGTTCATTGTGGAGCGGGATATGTTGATGCGGCGGGTATTCGGTCGACGTGTAGACCTGTCGCTGTACGCGCGATCGGGGGGTCGAGCCGAATTCGTAGGACACCAACGACGGCGTGAACCCACCGATGAACGCCTCGAAGTCCGCAACGGATCGGATCGGCAGGCCGCGGAAAAGCAGGCCGCCGCTGACCGGCAGAAATGCCTCCGCATAATGACGCGCGGCGGCGAGGTAGCCGTCCAGAGCTCTGCCCTCTACCGGTGTCACCGCTAGGGGAAGGCTGCCGTCGGACGAAAGAGGCTCGATCATGAGGCCCCCATTCCTCGTCACCATGCCGTTCACTCCGAGACGCGTTCCGCAGGGCGCTCCTGACTCATGGTTCATCGAATACCTCCCACTCATGGTTGACTACATCATGCTATCGACCGCCTGCATCACAGCCGTGGCGACATGTGCGGTTGCAGGAGCAACATCACGGCCTCCACCACCGCTGCCTGAGCGGTGCGGACAAAAAAATGATCGCCTTGAAACAGCCACAGTTGAAATCCCTCGGCCGTATGCACGCTCCAGGGATTCAGCTTATCGACACCGACAGCCTGGTCCGCCATGCCGCCGAATGCCGAGATCGCGCAGCCCAACGGCGATTCCGTTCGATGGCGGTAGGTATCGCGCAAAGAGAAATCTGCGCGGAGCGTCGGCAGGACCAAGTCCATCATTTCGGCATGCTCCAGGATTTCACGCGGCGTGCCATTGAACCGTCGCATCCGCTCGAGAAATTCCCCGTCCGGCAACTCACTGAGACGGTCGTCGTCGGTCAACTGCGGCGCAGGGCATCCGGAGACGAAAAGGTGCACGGGTTCGATGCCATAGCGTCGACGCAGTTCACGCGCGAACTCGAAGGCAACCAGTGCCCCGACACTATGACCGAACAGGGCGATCGGCCGGTCGAGTGACGGTTCGATCGCATCGGCCAACTCTGCCACCAGCCGGCGAAGATCGCCGATCGGCGGCTCCTTCATCCGCGCCTCCCTGCCCGGCAGCTGCACGGCAGAGACCTCGATCTGCTGAGACGGCTCCATTGGCCACCCGCGGAACAGCGACGGCCCGCCCCCCGCATAGGGAAAGCAGATCAGCCGCAGACCATCGCCGCGACGACAGGTGACGATCCATGGCCGCCGATCCGGGGTCGTCAGCATGGGGCCGCCGTCTTGTCCGCCTGTTCGGCCTGCTCCGCCATCCACTTGCGCAAACTCAGCGGGCGCATGTCCGTCCAGACTTCCTTGATGTACGACAGACACTCCTCCTTCAGGCCGGTCTTGCCGGCGTCCTGCCATCCCAATGGATTCTCACGGTAGGAGGGCCAGATTGAATACTGTTCCTCGTGGTTCACCACGACCTTGTACACCGTCGTATCTTCCTGTTCGTCCTGTCCCATGATGCCTCCTTGTTGGTGAGAATGAACTGCGACGTTATAACGGCCCTCCACGCTCCGCCGGCTGCAACGTCAGATTGTGGGTCGGCCTTCCTGCGAGCAGCGGCGTGGGAACTCCCTCGCTCCAATTGCGCTGTTGATCCCGATAATGTGCCGACATGGGATGCCCGGATTGGCCTCCCGGCATATGAAAGATGGCATCCGAATGGTGCGAGGGCGACACCACCATCCGCTGACTGGCTGCAAGGCTTCCGCTGAGCACCCGCACGCATTGCCCGCAACCAGGCGCTTCTTCATCCCTCATATCCAGCCAGCGCCCCAGTCCGGGAATCGCCTCGCTCAAGGGATGGGTCATACGCACGCGATTCATCATTCCCCACGTCAGGTCATCCGGGCTGAGCAGGTCGTAGTCGCGCTTGAGCGTTTCCACAGTCTGCGTCAGTTGGTGAAGGAGGAACGTGTTCCAGTCCGCAAACCGAACCGGGTCAGGCAAAACCGCGGGGTCCTGTTCCGTCAGCAACGTTCTCAGGGGGGTGTCGAGGTCGCCGTCATAGACGAACCCCGCGTCCTGTTCCCGGCACCTCTGTAAGAACGGTGCGAAGACGGATGCCGCCAACGTTCGACGGAAGGCCACCAGCAGGCCGAACCCTTTGCTATCGCTATCGGCCTTCCCCTCCCAGGCCTCCACGACCTGGCGTACGTTGTCCAGATCGGGGTTCCCCTCGACGGCAGACTCGCTCAGCAGACGTTCCACAAGGTCTCGATAAAATTCGTACAACTGAGCCGTCGTATCCAATTGCAGCGCCAGCAAATCCGTCTCATGGAAGCGGTCCTTGCCGCGCAATCGTTCCGTGATGCGATAGGCTCGGTAGCCGTTCGCAAAGGCATGACCGATGACATGGGGATATTCTTCTCCCACCATACGGTGGTTGGCACTTACGAGGTAGCCGGAAGGCGGGTCGATGATCCGCGGCAGTTCGTCAGGCGGGATGAATCCATTCCAGCCCGTCCGTCCATCGGCCCAGGACACACTGATGGATCCGTCGAATCCGCGCCTGACCGGAATTTTTCCCATGAACGTCCAGGCAATGTGCCCATCGGCGTCCGCGAGCACCACATTGTTCGGAGGCCCGCCGGCGCGATTGGCGATCGCGATCGCATCCCTCACCGTGCGAGCCTGATCCATCTGCAGCAGGCCGAGGTCCACGGCATCAGGATCGAGGGCGATCCAGCGCAGCGCGACCGCATGTCCCATCAACGGTTTTTCGTCCACGGGCCCCCAGAGCGTCTCTTTGACCTCCACTACCCGGTCTCGATTGCCCTTCACGGCAATGGTTTCTTTGCGGATCGTGAACCGGCGCCAGCCGTCGGGGGTCGCATACTCCTCCGCATTATTCGGATTGAGATCGAGGCGCACGAGGTCGAGAAAATCGCCCTCGACATTCGTCATGCCCCAGGAGACCAGGCCATTGGACCCGGCGATCACCACGGGAATCCCCGGCACAATCACGCCGGCCACTTCGACCCGGCCATATCTCAACTGAACCCGATACCAGATGTTCGGCACCCCGACGTCGAGATGCATATCGTTAGCCAGGATGGCGCGGCCGTCTTCGGTTTTCTCGCCGGCCACAGCCCAGGCATTCGAGCCCAGCTCTCGTTTCCGACCGCGTACCACTGAGGTCTGAACGGCACGGCTGTGTCCGCCCGCTTGCCGCAATGAGGCCAACGCTTCCACCGGCACCGAAACCGGCGACCGTTGAGTCCTATTCCCCGTGAACAGCCGGGCGGTGTAAGAATCGAACGGCGGCAGGAGGAAGGCCGTGACTTCCTCGGGAAGCGAGGCCTTCATCACCGTGCGCATCCGTTCGTCGTCCTCATATCCGTTCAACATCTGAAACATGGCCAGCACGACCAGGAGGCTGTCGGCCGGACTCCATCGAGCCGGCCGATATCCCAGCAACAGAAATTCAAAAGAGGGAACCGTCATCTGCTCCAGAAACGCATTCACGCCTTCCGCGTAGGCCTCCAGGACGGCCCGCTGCTCGTCCGGCAACCGGCGGAGCACCGCCTCTGCGACCGGCGACAAGCCCAAATTCCGCTGCCTGAGATCGACCTGCAACGCCGACTCCCCGAACACTTCAGCCAGTCGTCCCGCGCTGTTTCGCCGGAGCAGGTCCATTTGAAAGAGCCGGTCCTGAGCCGTCACATACCCGAGCGCTCGCATGGCATCGAGCCGATCCTCGGCCGTCACGACCGGGATTCCATACGCATCGAAGGCGACGGTTACCGACGCCTGTAACCCCCGCAAGCTCAGGACGCCGTCTCTGATCGGCAGGGACGCAGAGCCTGCAAGCAGGAGAGCGGCAATCCCGAACCCCAGAATGACCCCGAGGGCTGCGAGGACACGTCCTCCGCTGATCATGCGACGCCCTGCTCCTCCGCTGCTTTGACCGCTTCCGAAAAAATGGTGGCGATCGTATCGATCTGTTCCGCCGTGACGATCAGCGGCGGCAGAAAACGTACGACGCTATGGTGCCGCCCGCCGAGTTCGAGGATCAGACCGCGACGCAGGGCTTCGTGCTGAATTCTGGACGCGAGTCGCGGCGCCGAGGGATGGCAGCCCGGCAGATCAATCGGCGCATCCCGATCCACGATCTCGACGCCGATCATGAGGCCCCGTCCCCGAACATCCCCCAGACTTCGGGCTTCCGCCTGGATCTGCCGGAGACAAGCGAGCAACCGCTCACCCATTCGGGCCGCATGTTCGTCGAGGCGCTCTGCGGTGATGAACTCCATGGTGGCCAGGCCCGTCGCCATGGCCAACTGGTTGCCCCTGAATGTTCCGGCATGCGCTCCCGCGGTCCACTGATCCCATTCAGGACGGTAGACCACCACGCTGAGCGGCAGCCCTCCGCCGATGGCTTTCGACAACACCACGACGTCCGGCACGATGTCCGCATGTTCGAACGCAAACAGCTTTCCGGTCCGGCCAAGTCCGGTCTGGACCTCATCGACGATCAGCGGAATGCCGCGCTCGTCGGTCATTCGCCGGATCTCCTGCAGCCAGGACTTGGCCGCCGGTATCACGCCTCCTTCTCCCTGCACCACCTCGAGAATCATGGCCGCCGGTTCCACCACACCGCTGTTGGGATCATCGAGCAACCGTTCAATGTAGGTGGCGGACAGACGACTGCCCTTCTCTCCCCCGACGCCGAAGGGGCAGCGATACTCATAGGGAAACGGCAGGAAGTGTACGTCGGGCATGAGCCCGCTCAGAGCCTGCTTCGGCGCGAGATGGCCGGTGAGTCCCAGCGTCCCGTGCGTCATGCCGTGGTAGGCGCCGTGAAAGGCCAGGACGGTGCGGCGTTCGCGGGCGATTTTCACCAGCTTGATCGCCGCCTCCACCGCATCCGCCCCGGAGGGTCCGCAAAATTGAATCTTCGCCCCCTCGGCAAAGGTGGGCGGCAGACAGTCGAACAGCATGCCCACGAATCCGTCTTTAACCGGTGTCGTCAAATCCAGGGTTTGAAACGGAAGGCCGTCTCGCAACATCTGATTGATCGCCTCGACGACGACCGGATGGTTATGCCCGAGCGCCAATGCGCCGGCGCAGGCCAGACAATCGATATAGGCACGCCCGTCGGTATCCTGAACGTAGATGCCCTTGCCCTTGCTCAGGGCTAATGGCAACCGGCGCGGGTAGCTGCGCGCATTCGACTCACGAGCGGCCTGTCGCTCCAGATAGGGGTTCGCCAGCGCCAGTTCTCTCGGGGGAACACATCCGGTGGGAATGGCTTGCCACATTTCATCGACATGAACCGTCATCACATCCTCCTCGTGACAGACACAGGTCCTCTCACTTGCCCGCTCCTGCAACTCGCGACGGCGCGGACAAGCCGCCGTTCGCTCCCGCCGCCCCGTCCCGTTCGTGACACTCGATCAGCCGACCGAAATCCATGCGGAGACAGCGATCGGCCACCGAAAAATACCGGTCGTCATGCGTAATCACCAACACCGCTTTTCCCCGCGCTTTCAAATCGGATAACAACTCCGTGTAAAACACCTTGCGGAAGAGAGGATCCTGATCGGCTGCCCACTCGTCGAACAGATAGAATGGACGATCTTCCACGTAGGCCGTCAGGAGGGCGAGCCGCTTACGCTGTCCCTGCGAGAGGGCCTGCGTCGACAACAGTCCTCCTTCGATCCGGACTTTGGACTCGAGCTGCAATCGCTCCAGATAGACGCGCGCCACCCCGTCCAGATTCTCCTGTTCCAAGCCGAGCAACGAATCGAAGAGATGAAAATCGCAGAAGACCGTGGAGAAGAGTTGCCGGTAGGCATCACGATTGGAGTCGTCGATCGGCACACCGTCCAGGAGAATGCTGCCGGATTCCTGCTGATAGAGCCCCAGCAGCAAGAGCGCCAATGTGGTCTTGCCGCTCCCGTTGCCGCCGACCAGAAAGGTCACCTCGCCGGGCCGGAAAGTCAGATCGATGGGACCGATTCGGAACGGCATCTCGCCTCCTTCCGGCGCATGGCGATGCGTAATGCCGATCAGGTCGAGCCGGCTCCACCGGCGGATATCCAGCTCAGTCCCAACCTGTCGTCCATCTGCTTCGAGACCCTGCGACGATGCCGCGAGAGACAAACCCAGCGCATTGATTTTATTCAACGCCACATTGGCGCGACCGAGACCGGGCAGCAGTTCGACGATCTGAGAAAAAGGCCCCATCATGTACAGCAGCACCAGTGTGGCGCCGACCACCGTATCGATGGACACCGGCCGCCACAACGGCCACAGGAACAACAGCGCCCCGATGGCGGCGTAAAACAGAAACAGCCCCCAGCTGGAAGCGATGGAGTACACCGTCATGCCGCCGACGAAATCCCGTTCGTAGGCCTTCACCGTCCGGTGGAGCAGCGTGCTGAGGAACGCATGCCGCCGCTCGCGGTGCAGCTTGAGCTCCTTGATCCCCGCCATGATCGAACGGAAATGCCGAAACAGCGCGTCACTAGTCTCCCGGGATCGTGTAAAGAGCCGGATGGCCTTCCGCTCCTGCAACTGAAAGGTGATGGCACCGACCGCCATGAATCCCAGCACGAGCAGCAGCATCGGCCAGGATAACCAGCCCAGGTAAGTCAGGCACCCGATCGTGGTCGCGACATTGATACCGATGAGCGGGAGCTGCACATACGCCTGTGCGATTACGTCGGTGTCCTCGCTCAGCGCAGCCAGCAAGCGATGATGGCCCAGCTGTTCGAGTTGACTCAACGGCGCGTCGAGGATGCGCCGGCTCAACTGAAACCGGAGTTCGGAAATGGTCGACTGTCCGAGCCTGGTCAGAAGAATCTCCGACAGGGCTTTGCAGGTGGCGACCGCCAGAGCCAAGACCAGAAAACTCCACGCCAACCTGGACGAGACCTGTGGTTCGTTCATCCCACGATGAATGAGAGCGATGAGGCCTGCTCCGGCCAAACCGCTCACCAATCCGGCAACGACGGAACAGAACACGAGCCGCCAGGATTTTCGTAGTAAGAATCGAATCAGATCCATCGTCGTACTGTTCTTCCCAAGGACTCGGGCCTCGCCTAGGCCGAGACGCCCCGGAGGCGTCTGCCTTCTCGCGGGATCGGAACAATGCCTTGTTCTTGCCGTCGCCCTGCCGCCTGTGCCGTCCGAATCTGTCCTGCCAGTCCGTGGATGGTGGGCGCGGAGAGGAATTCCCGCAGCGACAGCTCCACCTGGTGCAGTTCCTGAATACGGTTTAAGATTTGAAGGGCACTCAGGGATTCGCCCCCCAGTTGAAAGAAATCGCCCTCAAGGCCCACGTGCTCCAGCCCTAAGACCTGTCGCCACAGTGTGGCGAGTTGCTCCTCCAACCCCTTTTTCTCCGGCACGCCGAAGGAGGCTGGGATCAGTTCGTCGGCCGACTGGTTCTTCTGCGACAGGCCTCCGCGATCGAATTGAGCGAGGTGTGGCATGGATGCCGTCACCGCGGACAAGTCTCGAATCGATTGCACCACCTGTGCGAGATCCGGCCCCGCGAGGATTCGGCGGAGGACCTCCTGGCCTTCTACCGCATCCATTCCATCCAAATCGGATTCAGCCGCGCCCAATGCCCGGAGCGTGACCTCAGCCTGTCTGGCCATGCCGATCCGACGCCAACGATCGAAATTCACGGAGATGACCCGACGCCCTTGTCTCCGTCCCACGTGCGCAAGGGCATCCAGATAAGCATTCGCGGCACAATAGGCACTTTGGCCGACTCCACCGACCACCGCCGTCAACGAGGAACAGAACAGGAGCAACTCCAACGGTTGATCGCGGAACAACGCGTCGATGACAGCCGCCCCCTGCACCTTCGCTCGAAATTCTTCCCACACAGTGTTCGGCGTCGTCACGGCCAAGAGCCCGCCGCCGGCCACTCCGGCCGAATGAACCACGGCATGGATCCCACCGAACCGTTGATAGGCCTCGTCCATCACCCTCTGCATCTGCATACGATCAGCCACGTCTGCCCGGCACACCAGCACCTCGCTGCCGAGACGCTCCAGAGCTGTCACGAACTCGCGCTGTTCCACCGTCGGTTGCGATCGCCCCACCAGGACCAATCGTGCCCGCACGGTTCGTATGAGATGTTCCGCCACGCGGAGGCCGACTCCGCCCAATCCGCCGGTGATCAGGCAGACACCGCCCTGACGAAACGGCAACCGGTCTCCGCCCTTCGCATCGAGGCAAAGCGGCTCGAACGTTCGCATCCACCGATGTGGCCCCCGGTACGCCACCACGCAGTCGCCGCCGGAAAGCCCTGCTTCCGTCACCAGCCGCTCACCCCAGTCATTCACGAACGGAGGCTGGAACGCCATGCGATCCAAGTCAATCAGGCGGCAGGAGAGCCCGACGAATTCCTGCGGCATCACCAGACAAGCGCCAAGCATGGTGGTCCATTCCGGCCGCAACGACTCATCGCCGGTCACGTCGTGGAGCCCCTGGGCCAGCACCAGGATCGAACGTCGGCTGTCCCGCCGCGCTCCGAACGTTTGTGCCAGGATCACAAGGTGCAGGAATCCTCGTTCCTGAACCGCGCGCATCCGCGCATCGACAGACGTGTCTGCCCCCGTCGATTCGAGCCCCCAGGCATGCAGGAGGCAGTGTGGAACCAGGCCTCGGCCCGTCAGTTCTTCGAGCAGCGATGCATGGTCCTCAGGAGAGTCCGGACGAACTCGATAACTCCCATCCGCGTGACGTTCAAAGCCGGTTCCTGGGAATACGATGCTCACGGAGGCCACGCGCGACTCGAGTTGGGAGCGAAGCACGGATTCGGTCTCCCGATCACCGACAAAGACCAACCAATGGTCTTGGCTTCGACGGGACGATGTTGGGACGAGTGCCGACCGTTTCCAGGACGGTTCATAGAACCATTGCGAAAGATCGGCACGGCGTCCGCCGTCGACCACGGAATCGGGCCGGTCCTCACGAGGATCGAGCCAGTAGCGCTGCCGCTCGAACGGATAGGAGGGCAAGGGCACTCGTCTGGGAGGACGCCCTCGTTGCAGCCCGTTCCAGTCAACCAACACTCCGGCACCCCAGAGCGATCCCAACGTCATCAACAGGCCGGCCATTTCGTCCTGCTCCCTTCCACTGAAGGAGGCGAACGAGGAAACAGCCGTCGAGCCGGATTGGCGCTGGGCTAAGGCCTGTAACGTCCGCCCAGGCCCGACTTCCAAGAGCACCGGGGACTGGTCATCGAGCACCGTGCGTAGTCCATCGGCGAAGCGAACGGTGGCACGAACGTGACGGCTCCAGTAGGCGGGGTCGGTGGCGTCCTTGCGTCGGATCCAGGTGCCGGTCAGATTCGAGACCCATGGAGTCCGCGGCTCCTGCGATGGCAGGCTCGCCAGAAAGGATTCAAAACGTGCGAGCATCGGTTCCATCATGGTGGAATGGAAGGCATGGGACGTCGCGAGGCGACGCGTCTTGATGCCCCGGGCGGCCAAGTGAGCCTCAAAGGCCTCAAGCCGGTCGTGGGGACCGGACACGACGCATTGAGCCGGAGCATTCACTGCCGCGAGATCGAGTCCGGAGAACAACAGAGGGACAACTTCCGCCTCCGTCAGCGGAACGGCTGCCATTCCTCCCGCGGGCAGGGCTTGCATCAACCGCCCCCGCATGGCGACGATCGCCAGTGCATCGTCCAATGAAAAGACGCCCGACAGACAGGCGGCGACATACTCCCCGATGCTGTGGCCGATCATCGCGGCGGGGGACAGCCCCCACGCCATCCAGGTCTGCGCGAGGGCGTATTCCAACACGAACAAGGCTGGCTGGGTCAGCGCCGTTCGATGGATCAATTCCGTATCCCCCGGCAAATGAGGAAATAACACCTGCCTGATATCTCGTCCGAGATGCCGCGACAGGAGAGCAGCGCACTGATCGACATGCCGACGGAATGTCGGCTCTTGGTCGTAGAGAGATCTGCCCATCTGCGGATATTGCGAGCCTTGGCCGGAAAACATGAAGGCCACCTGACGGGCTTCGCCGACCGGTCCGGCCGTGCCGGACATGAGGAACGGCTGCGTCAGAGCCTGCCGAGCCTCTTCGATCGTTTTCGCCACCGCCCAGCGCCGATGCGCAAAGACCTTGCGTCCGTACTGCAGCGTGAAGGCCACGTCGTGGAGATTGACTTCGGCCCGCACGGCAAGATGCTCGGACAAACGCTTCGAAGCACGGTCGAGGGCAGCTTTCGAACGGGCCGACAGGATCAGCAGGCGCCACCGTTCATCATCGGGAGACAAGCTCACGGTCACTGCGGGAGCTTCCTCGAGGACCACATGGGCATTCGTCCCCCCGAGGCCGAACGAACTCACGCCGGCCCGGCGCGGAGACGAGCCGCCTGCCCACTCTGTCAACGCTGTCTGCACATAAAAGGGCGTCGTCGAAAACTCGATGGCGGGATTGGGATCCGCGTAGTGCAGGCTCGGGGGAATGCGTCGATGGACGAGTGCGAGCACCGTCTTGATCAGCCCGGCGATGCCCGCCGCCGCATCGAGATGACCGATGTTGGTCTTCACCGACGCGATGGCACAAAACCCCGTCCTGGACGTGGACGCACGAAAGGCCTGGGTCAAGGCTGCCACTTCGATGGGATCTCCCATCGGCGTGCCGGTCCCGTGAGCCTCGATGTAGGAAATCGTATCCGCCCGAACGCCGGCCGCCACGTGGGCAGCCTCAATGACCTGCGCCTGCCCCTCGATACTGGGCGCCGTATAACCCACCTTCGCGGCCCCATCGTTATTGACGGCGGAACCCTTGACGACGGCCAGGATGTGATCGCGATCCCCGACGGCATCCTGCAGCCGCTTGAGGAGGACAAGCCCCACGCCACTGCCGCCGACGGTGCCTTCCGCTTTTGCATCGAAGGTGCGACAGTGCCCGTCCGGGGAGACAATGCCGCCCTCCTGATAGAGATAGCCGACGTGTTGCGGCACCGTCACGGACACGCCGCCCGCCAGCGCCATGTCACATTCGCCGCTCAGCAGGGCCTGACAGGCCAGATGCACGGCCACAAGCGATGTGGAGCAAGCCGTCTGCACAGCCAAGCTCGGTCCGCGCAAATTCATTTTGTAGGAGAGTCTGGTCGCCAGCGTGTCTTTTTCCACCCCAAGCATCGCCGACATCTCTGCGGGCGACTGCAACAACACCCGGCGCGGAAACAGGTGATAGAGATAGCCGCTCGTGCTCGAACCGGCATACACCCCGATCGAACCCTTATAGCGGGACGGATCGTACCCGGCATGTTCCAGCGCCTCCCAGGCGCATTCCAACAAGAGGCGTTGTTGCGGATCCGTCATCTCCGCCTCTTTGGGTGTCATACTGAAAAAAGGCGCGTCGAACAAATCGATCCCCTCCAGCACGGCGCGCGCCCCTACATAGTTTGGACGCCCGGCCGTCTTCCGGTCGACGCCCGCCTCTGTCAATTCCTGCGGAGTGAGCCGCGACACCGACTCCACCCCGGCGCAGAGATTGCGCCAGAAGGTTTCAAGATCCGGAGCGCCTGGAAACCGCCCGGCCATGCCCACGATGGCGATGTCCAACCCATCGCGCGGTTCGGTCTGGTCGAATTCCAGGGGAGAATGGCTCATTCGTGCCTCGCTGCGATCTGCTTGGTTCGCCGCTGCTTCATCCGACGCGCTCCCGCGTCGCGTGTCTCTTTCAATTGACGGCTGCCGACTCCGTCGACTTGTGTATCGTGCGATCCGACGAGAGCGGCGGCCAGCGCATGGACGGTGGGATATCGAAACAGGTCCACCATCGACACCTCCCGTTCGGTCAATGTCCGCACCTTCGTCAACACTTTGGGCAACAACAGGGAATGGCCTCCGAGGTCGAAGAAATTGTCGTGCACGCCGATGCCGCGCGCTCCCAGGACCTCTTCCCAGATCGCCACCACCGCCCGTTCACGGTCGTTGTGCGGCGTTTCCTGCGCCGACAAGGCTTCGGGTTTGGATCGCCCCATCACCCGCAATGCCTTCCGGTCGATCTTTCCTCGAGACGTCAAGGGAAAGGCCTCCAGAAAGACCCAACTGCTCGGCACCATGTAGTCCGGGAGCCGTTGGGCGAGAAAGCCGCGAAGGTCCTGCCCCGTAACCCCGCCGGTCGTGCACGGAACGATGTACCCCACCAACCGGGCCTCGGTCGCCCGCGCCCGTCGTCCCGCACGCAGCCCCAGCAATCGGCGCTGGGCATCGCTCAACCGTTCGATCCGCTGGAACCGGTCCTCCATGTCACTTCACCGCCTTGACGACCGCCATGGAGTCGGCCCACCAGTAGTGGCAGTCGTCCGGCGGGAGAAGCGACCGGACAATGCTGAGGGTGAACGACCCGAAATGATCGAGCAGGAAGCGTTGATGTCGCCGGCTGAACGAATCGATCTCGTTGGTGTAGTACGTGAAGACGCCGCCCGGACGCAGAAGCCTGGCGGCCACCGGAATGAACCCCTCGGCAAAATTGATGCTGTTGATGACGGACTCTTCGAATTCCGCCTCGCTAGCCGGGTAGGTATCGAAGAACACCCCGTCGAACAGGCCGATGTCCTCCACGACATCCTGCCACCGTCCCTGCACGAGCCTGATGTCGCGATCCGGGTACTTATCCGTCCACTCCGCGAAGGCACGCATGACATCCCGGTTACACTCGATGATGGTATGCGAGCGGGGCCGGCCCGCCTGAATGTACGAGGCCGAGATCCCCATGCCGAACCCCACCTCAAGCACATCGCCGTGCCCGTCGGTCACGATGTCGGCCATGGCCTTCATCAGCGGCGCTTCCCAATCCTGCATGACCTGCTGACCTTCGATGATGAGTTCCGACCGGTTGTACTCCGCCCGGCTCTCGGCCCAGCCGCGTTCGATGTCGGTCCGATCCGATCCTGAAACGAAGCGTTTCGAGGCCTCATCGAGCGCCAAGAGATCATCGGAGAACTCATCGAGGGCGCGACGCAGCAGCCAATTCCGTTGGTTGGCGCGGGGAGGCGTCAAAAATTCTTCCTTGTTGATCTTGAGATACACTTCGAACTCCGGCTTCCGTTGAATCACCGTCTTCCTCCGTTGTTCTCCATCCGACTCCAGGTCGTACAACCAGCGCGCTTCCTCAGCCGACAGGGCTTCCACGTCTCTTACCAGCCGGTCTTGCTCCTCGTCACCGAGACCGGCCAGGACCGCGGTCCAATCCCTGAGAGCGTCGGATTCCAGAAATACGCGCGCGTCTTTGACCTCGGGATGGGCGCGCACGTGGCATTCGATCTCTTGTGGTTCCACGCGGAACCCACGAATCTTGACCTGCTCATCGGCACGCCCGAGAAACTCAAGATTTCCGTCCGAACGGCGGCGGGCCACATCGCCGGTGCGATACAGGCGCGCCCCCCTCTCATGACTAAAGGGATGGGGAATAAATTGTGCGGCCGTCGCCGTCGGTTGCCGATGGTAGCCTCGCGCGAGGCCCGGACCGCCGATGTACAGGTCGCCGGGAACCCCGGCCGGCACCGGGTGGAGATGCCGATCCAGGACATACATCTCCACGTTGGCGATCGGCCGGCCGATCGGAATGGTCCGCACGGTCGTATCATTCTGCGCTGGTCCAGGCCGGTAGGTACTCGCGGTGATCGTGGCTTCGGTCGGCCCATAGGAGTTGCACCAACCAATTTGGTCTCCGGCTACTCGTCGCCACCGCCGGAGGTCGTCCGGCAACGCCTTCTCGCTCCCCACGATCACCAGTCTGAGCGACGATGGAATGGCTGCAGCCGTGCGCTCACTCTCTTCGGCCCAGCCCGCCCAATAGGGAGTCGGCAGGTTCACCACCGTCACCCCCTGGTCAGACAGGAAGGCCTGGAAATCCCCGTAGGCTGGAACCGGCTCATTAGGGCGCAGGACGACTGCCGCCCCGACCAGCCAGGTGGGGAAACATTCTTCCGCCGCGACGTCAAAACTCACGGAGGCAAACTGCAACACGCGATCCGCGGGGGACAGGTCATAGGCCTGCACCATCGCAAGGCCATGATTGACCAAGGCCCGATGAGTAATACCGATGCCCTTGGGATTCCCTGTGGTGCCGGACGTATAGAGCAGATACGCGAGGTGGTCCGGATTCGGGCCGGTGGCAAGGTTATCGTCCGGCAAACCGGCGACAGCCGGCCATTCGGCATCGAGCGCCAAGATCGGCATTGTGTGCTCAGGAAGGCTTTCGAGATGTCTTCTCTGGGTCAGCAAGAGGTGAGGCTGCGCATCCCTAAAAATGGCCGCCTGCCGTTCAGCAGGATAGGAGGGATCGACTGGTACGTAGGTCGCGCCGGCCTTGAGACAGCCCAGGATGCCGACGGCCATCTCCAGCGACCGGTCCACACACAGCGCGACAGGCGCCTCCGGGACGATCCCCTGCAATCGCAGATAGCGGGCGAGTTGGTTGCTCAGGCGATTCAACGAGTCATAGGTGACGGGGCCTCGGTCGCCTTGCAGCGCAACTGCCTCCGGTGTCTTGTTCGCCTGCGCTTCTATCAGGCGGTGGAGAGAGGCTTCCCGCAGATAAGCCTCCCGTGGACTGCGACTATCGGCAAGCTCCAAGGCCTGCTCGCCGGGCGAGAGGATCGACAACTCACTCACCGATGCCTCCGGTAAGGCGACGATCTGTCGCAACAGTTCCTGCAGATGCCGGGCCATGCGCACGATCGTGCCTGCGGCAAAGAGATCCGTACTGTATTCGAAGACCGCATTCAGGCTTCCATCGGTCTTCTGTGCCATCTCCAGCGTGAGATCGAAGACGGAGGTTCCCGTGCCGACGTTCAGCCGGGAAGCCTCAAGGTCCGCGAACCGACGGACGTCCGAGGGGCTATCCTCCAGCACAAACATCACCTGAAAGAGCGGCGTGTGCCCGAGATCCCGCACCACGCCCAGCTCGTCGACCAAACGCTCAAAGGAAAGACCCTGATGGCCCTGCGCTCCGAGCACCATCGTGCGAACGCGATCCAGCAGAGTCGGCAACGAGGGGTTCCCGGACAGGTCCATCCGGAGCGCGACGGTGTTGACAAAACAGCCCACCAGTTGTTCCGCGTCGCGTCCCGCGCGGTTGGCCACCGGGGTGCCGATGCAGAAATCGGTCTGGCGGCTATACCGAGACAAGAGGAGACCGAGGGCGGAGACCAACAACATGAACGGCGTGGCGCGGTAGCGGGCCCCCACTTCATACAAGCGACGCGCGAGCTCCGGTTCCATCGTCCACGGATGACGGGCGCCCCGATGACCTTGGATGGCCGGCCGCGGATAGTCCCATGGCAGGTTCAGCAGCGGAGGCGCCCCCTCCAATTGATTCGCCCAATACTCAAGCAATCTTCGATCATCTGCGCCTTTAGGCCTCTCCCGCTGAGCGGCGATCAGATCGACGTACTGAATCGGGAAAGCCGGCAGTGGTGACGGATGACCGTCCTTGAAGGCCTCATACAAGGAGGCCAATTCCCGCCTGAGCACATCCATCGACCAACCGTCCGCCACGATGTGATGCAAGGTCAGCGAGAGCACGTGATTCGTATCGTCGAGTCGGAAGAGGCGGCCACGGATGAGCGGTCCATCGGCAAGGTCGAACGGGCGACAGGCTTCTTCTCCGGCCAAGCGCAGGACCTGCGCCTCCCTGTCAGGCTCAACCGATGCGCGTAGGTCTTCGATCTCCAGAGTGAGAGTAAGTCGGGGCACGATGATGTGTGAGGGACGCCCGTTGCGCAACGTGAAACATGCGCGAAGGATCTCATGGCGCTGAAGGATTTCATCCAGCGACCGGCGTAACGCCTCCACGTCGAGGGCACCGACAAGCCGCAAGGCGATCGGAATGTTATTGATCGAACTGCCTGAAGACAACTGATCCAGAAACCAAAACCGTTCTTGCGCGAAGGACACGGGCAGTGCTTCGTCGCGCGACACCCGCCGGATTGATTCGATCGGGAAAGATGGATTGGCCGGTACACAGGTCGCGACATGAGCCGAGAAGCCGGCAAGCGTCGGATGATCGAACAACGCGTCCAAGGGAACATCGAGTCCGCGGACCTCCCGCAGCCGCGCGACCACCTGAAGCCCGCGCAAGGAGTCGCCGCCCAGGACGAAGAAGTCGTCGCCCGACTCAATGTTGGGCCGGTTCAACACCTGCGACCAGATGTCCGCCAACACCTGCTCGAGCCCGTCCTCGTCCTCAACTGTTGCAGGATCCTCATCGGCAACGACTGCTCCTGAGGAACCCCTCAGAACCGACTCTTCGACCGTGATCAATTCACGGGCGAGAAATTTGTTGCGGCAAAGACTTCGCTGAACCTTTCCGCTGGATGTTTTCGGAAGCGTCCCGGCCTTGATGAGCACTACAACAAAAACCGACACCTCATACGCTTGCGCCACCGCTTTCCGGATGGCGGTCATGATCGCTTGCAGATCGAAGACCTGGGAGCGCGGCTCCACCTCCTGCACCACGACAAGTTGTTCTTCCTCCCCTTCGCTGATCGCGAACGCCGCTCCGGCTCCAGGCCTGAGCGCCGGATGGCAGTCCTCGACCGTCCGCTCGATGTCGTGCGGGTAGTGATTGCGGCCCCGGATGATGATGAGGTCTTTCAGCCTGCCGGTGACGAACAGTTCCCCGTCTTTGAGGAATCCGAGATCACCGGTCCGAAGGAACGGCCCCTCTCCTGTCTCGGCAAGTGATGCCTGAAAGGTCTCCCGGGATTCTGCTTCCCTCTGCCAATAACCCTGAGCGACGCAAGGTCCACCCACCCAAATCTCCCCCTCCTGACCATCCGCACAGGCGATTCCGGAGTCGGGATGGACGATGCGGATCTGACGCCCTGATCGGTCGACACCGCAACTCACCAGGAGATGGCTTGCCGCGTCGGATGCAGACGCCGTCGGCTCAGACCGGGATCGGGAGCGCTCGAACGGCTGCACGAGGGGTCCCGCCCCACGGGTTCCACCGGAGACCAGCAGCGTCGCCTCGGCCAATCCATAACAGGGATAAAAGGCCTCCTTGCGGAATCCACGATCGCGAAACCTGTCCGAGAACCGTTCGATTGTCGCGGCGCGAACGGGTTCGGCACCGTTGAAGGCCAAGGTCCACGAACTCAAGTCCAGCAATTCTTGCTGCGCCTCGGTAATCTGCCGCACACAGAGGTCATACGAAAAATTCGGTCCCCCGCTGGTCGTCGCGCGGTACCGCGTGATCGCCGACAGCCACCGTACCGGCTTCTGAAGAAAATGCACCGGAGACATCAAGATGCAGGAGGCGCCGAGGTAGAGGGGTTGCAACACATTGCCGATCAACCCCATGTCGTGATACAGCGGCAGCCACCCGACGATGACGTCTTGCGACGTATGGCCGAAGGCCTCCTGAATCAGGCGCTGGTTATGCAACAGATTGGCATGACTGACCATCACGCCCTTCGGAAGGCCGGTTGAGCCGGAGGTGTATTGCAGAAAAGCCAACGTCTCCGCTGTAATGTCCGGCTCGCTCCAATCTTCGTCGACACCCGACGGCACATGGTCGGTATTGAGCCAGTGGAGCGTCGCCAGACTCCCGTACCCGTCCTCCTTGACGGAGAGCCGGTCGATCGCCCGCGCGATGCCACTCGTCGTTAATGCGTAGGCCGCTTGCGAATCTGCAAGCATCGCTCGAACTCTCGGCAAGCCGCGCTGCCGCTGCGGCGGATAGGCCGGCACAGCCACCACTCCGGCATAGAGACAACCAAAAAACGCGGCCAGATAGTCGAGCCCCGGCGGGTACAGTAACAATGCCCGCTCTCCTGCCGCGCCACACGACTGCAGCCAGGCGGCGATGGCCCTCGAGCGGCGATCCAGCTCGCCATAGTCCCACGTCAGCGCGTCCGTCTCCCCGTCGCGAAGATACGTATAGGCATGTTTGGATGGGGCGTCCGACGCCCGCATGCGAAGGAGTTCGACGAGTGTCTGATATTGACAAGCGTTGCGCCGCATCACGAATCCACCCCTACCTTCCCGACCGTTGCGTGAATTTGTGTCTACTCTACAAGACGCACCTCATCGAAAATCTTGCATGTTCACTTTCCGGATCCTGCTGTTCGATCACCAGATCCACCCCATCGATGGAAACAATTCGTGCTGGACGCCGATGATGAACCGCCAAGGATCGATGATGGACAGATGGGGAAGCTCAGCGAACTATCCAGTGCAGGAGGTTGGGAAATCGGTCTGCAGCCGCCGGTGAATCATCACGCGGCTGGGAGTGTAGTCGTCATGAATTGCTCACAATTCACGACAGCCCCCCATTCGAGGGACACCTCTCGCGGAATGACATCGTTCGATCCAGGCATATACTTGGACCATAACGAGACATGAGGGGCTCACCTAACCAGGAGGCATTGTGAAACAGCGATACACCAAACGCGAACCGGTCCAGAGCACTTGTATCCTCTCCTGTGAAGGAATGATGGGGCAGGGACAGTTGGTGAATCTCTCCGTGCCCGGTTGCCTACTGAAAACCAGCATGAAACTCAGGGTGGGGCAGTATGTGGACTTGCGGCTATCCTTCCCGACCAGTCAGACGGCCCTGCAGGTGAAATTAGCGGCTGTTCGATGGGTAAAAAACGGACAGGTCGGGCTCGAATTTATCCGGATGTCCGAGACCGACCAAACCCGGCTCCGCTTTCTCGCCGGCTATATCGAGAAACGGACGCCTCAACAGGCTTGGAGTGAACGGGTTGTCTGCGTGGGCACCACCGCGGGATAGCCAGTTAGGGCCCGATTAATATCCGCCATGAAAATGGTCGACACTGGAACCGTGCCGCATCAATAGGTTAGTCTCCACGATGGGAATGCGCCTTGGAGGTGCATTCCCATCTCCCCCCATACCTCCACCTCACCTCCGAACAACTACGGACTTGCACGACCGCCTGACGGCATGGTTGACTGAAAAAGGGTGAAGGTGTCTGCTTTGGTTGTGCCCACCCAGGGCGGCAAGAGGTCTCGACATCCTCCTGGCGGGATCTGCCTTCACCCCCGAATTTATTGTTCTATTCGCTCTACCCTCCCGGCGTATTCAGAGCCATCTCTTATCTTCAGCTTCCTGGCCCTGAAAATATCTCCTGAATCACATCATGTACATCGTATATATATTTGATATTTAACGATTACTATCTACATACATAAAAGCAATATTTCCGCTTCACCACCCCCCTCCTTAGATCACAACCTCTCCCCTCCTCCACGGTATTCTCAGCATCCCACTTGCTGGGTATTGTTGAGCATGCACGAGTCATTACAAACCCCGCCCAAATCCCCCGGCGGGCTCCCCAAATGACTCTCCCCTTTCACCGGAGGCACTATGCATAAACAAGTCGGAAGAATCGGATCCGTGCGCCGAGAACTTCATGGCAAGGCCTGCCCGTTCTGTGGAGGGCACAAGTATCAATTGGTGCTCCGTTCTCAGACCTCACCCGATACCGACGGCCTCTTCGCCCGCTGCAGCCAATGCCAACGAGCCAAGGAACTCGACGAAGATCTGGGCCGTATTCTGTGGATGTAGCGATCTTCGTCCACCCGGTATCGCGACCCACACACACTGCACCACGAGGATTCATGGCCAGTTCGAAAAAGGTGATACGCAAATCATCCCAACAGAAAGCGCATGCTCTGCAAATGCTTCTGACCAGCGGGGTGATCCGATCCGCCGAGATCGATCCCCCGGACATGAGAACTTCACACGCACAGATGAGTCCGTCTCGAACCTTGTCTCCGGGGAGATCAGTGTACGGAAAGAGCATTCACACCACAGACCACAAACGACACATGGGCCTCCTCGCCCAGTGGCAGATCACTTTTATCGATATCCTGAAGGAATTCGGAAAAAGATAGTTAAAGATCACCGCAGGTCCCCATCTCCATCTCACTTCGCTAAAATGCCGGCCTCTGCGGCGTCAAAATCACTCGCGAGAATTACTTGAGTGCGCTCCATGCTCTGGGGTATGATCCCACCTCTTCTTCGAGAGGGTTCGTATTCGAAGGATCTAGGCGCGGGAGCTCAATACAAATTCTGCGGGTAGCGACTTGCGGAGAGGTGGCCGAGTGGCCGAAGGCACCGGTTTGCTAAACCGGCACAGGTCAAAAGCCTGTCGCGGGTTCAAATCCCGCCCTCTCCGCCACGTCGAACATCAAGAGTTGATTTTTCTTCGGTGATCCTGTAGACAGAAACCCCCTCCATGCATCCTGCCGAAATGCCGAGGTAGCTCAGTTGGTAGAGCACAGCCCTGAAAAGGCTGGTGTCGACAGTTCGATTCTGTCCCTCGGCACCAAGTAATCCACCACTTAGGCATCTGTTCGTTTTTGTAACCGTCCACCAACTGCCCATAACTGCCCACGTCGCGCACTCGTTCGTCTGCTGCCGCCTCTCGGAAGCGCATCACGACCAGTTCCTCGAGGATCTCCACCGCCGCGCGGAGCTTCGGTTTCCAGTTGTGCATGTACTGATCGCCCATGCCGGCCAGCCGATGGCCGAGCAGCTTCTCGATGGTCGCATAATCGACACCCGCTTCCCCGAGCCACGTCGCCGCCGTGTGCCGGAGATCGTGGAAGTGCAGGTCCTGCACGCCTGCTCGTGCGCAGGCTTCCATCCAGCGATGCTTGAACGAGCCCGCATCCGCCCACTGGGAGAAATACCGACCGCCGATCCGTGGTGTGACTCCGCGAAGACACAGCAGCGCCAGTGAGGAGAGCGGCACCTCTTCCGGCACGCGCTTCTGCCGGCTGCCCGGTGACGGAATGAGCCACTCCCCATCGGCGCGCTGAATCACCCATTCGTGTTCCGCTTCGATCAACTTCGCCTGCCGTAACGGCGCCAGGATCGCCAGCATCATCAGCCGCTGCACGGGCACGGACGAGACATGATAGATCCGATACAGCTCCCAGGCCTGCGCCACCCGCGTCCGCTTCACCCCCGAGGGGATCTGCAACGCCACCAGGCGGTTCCGATCCAGATCCTCGTTGGCTACCGCATAATTCAACAGGCCGAGCAGCACCCCGCATTCCCGCTCGATCGTGCCATCCGCCGCGCCCTGCTCGCGGCGATGGGCTACGTAGGCGACGCCGTCTTCCAGCTTCAACGAACGCAACGGCCGGATCGCAAAGAACGGGATCAGGTGGCGACGAAGAATTGTGGTGGGCCGATCGAGCGCCGAGAGCTTCTTCGCGTGGAGATTGGCGAGATACTTCGGCGCGAATTCGGCAAACGTCAGGCCGGTCTCCCCCGCGGCAGCCCCCACCTGCGATTGAATCGCCGCCAGCACCTGCACCATCGCCTCATGTTCCTGATCGGCGCTGAGGTTGTACCCCAGCACCGGACGATAGCGGACGCCCCGATACCGAAAATCCAGCAACGAGCGCATGCCCTGCGGCGTCATGGTGCGAGAGATGTTCATTCTGTTGGTGGCTCCAAAGGCCCGGCGAATTGGCCATTCATCATCTCAGGACTATAGGGAACCTCATAGCCGATAAAATGGAACCTCGGAGATCCGAATCCCCCATCGCTGAACTCCACCACGGTCGCAGGGTGCAAAGCGTCTCGATACCAATACAGTCCGTACTTGGTGGGTTTATCGATGATCCACTTCACCGCTTCCCCCCGATCGCAAAGAGCGGATTCCGATGCTTCACCGGTCGAGGCTGGGATGATCCCGAAATCGGCTTCGGGATGATCGTGGATTCCAACATCTGAAGCGGCACCTGCGCCGGTGGGACAGACACCGTCACGCCATTGATCGTCGCAGTTCCTGTCGGCACTACGAGCATCTGAGCGCCACCCTGCTTCTGCATGCGCACCCAGGCCTCCAGGTCGGCCAGATCATACCGCAGCTGCCCCCCGATTTTCGCGCGCGGTACCGGCAGCCGGCGCAGGGTGCGCATGGAGACTTTCAGAAACTGGGCCGTTTCGGCAGGCGTCAGAAGGGTCATGCGCTGGTATCTCCTTCATGCGACAGCAGTTCGGCCTCTTGCTCAGCATCTTGCAGGAGAGGCTGAACCACAAACGCAATGATGTCTCGGCATTCGCTTTTCACATGTCCGGACGCACCAGCAGCCCTGACGCGCAGAGCCCTTTCAATATCCTGCAAGGCTGAGCGTCGCCCCAACTGAAAGGCTAGAGTCTGGTCGACCGTTTCGCGCTCACACCCATGACTCATTGTGGCTCTCCCTTCCACTCGCACTCTGCACACTCCAGCCAGGTACATTCCGGCGCGTAGACATCGCCCGCTCGGTGACGGGTCACGACGTCGGCGCCACACATCGGGCATGCCGTCATCGCCTCCCCACAAACCACACCACCCCCAGCGCCAGGGCGAGCACCCAGAACATCGCCACATCGAGCGCGGTGCCTTGCGCGTCGAACCAGTCGAGCGCCTGATAGATCGTCGCCTTCATGCCCCCACCACTTCCCAGCCGTCAGCTACCTCGATCCGGTCCCAATGGTCGGGCGCCGTGCGGCCTTTACAGGCATCACAGATCCGGTGCGTGAGGTCATCCTTGCGAGCGGCAAAGACATGATCGGGACCGATACCAAGGCAGCGGCGCGATTCGGTCTCTGGCTCGTGCCGACAGCCGCTGGTGCGCGACTCCAACCCCGCCGCGGCGCACGCATTGAGCCAGCTCCCGAACCGGCTGCGGATCGTTTGCCGGCTCATGTTCCCGTGTTCGATATAGGCCTGCTGACTGATATAGCCCAGCTCGGCATACACTCGGCGCAGATCGGCCAACAGATCCTCGGTGTCGTGCGTGAACCCGCCGCGACTCTGCAGCCCTGCCGCCTCACACGCCTTCAGGAACGTGCCGAACCGCAGCTTGATCAAGTCGACAGAATAGCTCCCGTGATCGGCATAACAGCGCCACGAGATAAACCCCTGTGCCTGATGCACGGCCTGGATGTCGGCGATGAGATCGGCGAGGCTTGCTCCGCTACCTTTTGGTGGCATCTAGTCCCCCCACATCATGGTTTGTTGGGTCGGCTCCGGTTTCGCCAGCATCCCCCGCATGCGCTTCAAGACCTGCGAGAGCGAATAGAACCGGTGCGCGAATTGTTGAATCGTCGCCTGCAGCTCACCCTCGGTCTGGGCCAGGTAGTAGCCCCCGCCGGTGGAGGCCGTGCTGCTCCCGATCGGATAGCCCAGTTCCACGAGCTGGCGCTTGAGCTCCTGCACCTTGCGCGTGCCGTTCTTGTCGCGCCCGTAGCCCATGCGCTCCGACACGTCCATCAGCGAGATCGCCCGCGAGAGCCCCGCATGGTTACGCAAAATGGTCAAGAGCTTGGTTTCGTCGGAGGTCACGCCGCCTGCCCCTTCTTGGCCTTCCGCTTCCCGCTGGCCAGCTTCAGCTTCGCGAGCGTCAGGATCGCGGGCTTGAGCTCCGGCGCCGCCTGGTCGTAGTTCGGGCCACGATGGCCATTGAGGAACGGCAGCAGGCTGCGCGAAATCAGGATCCAGTTCGACGGGTCGGTATTGAGGCGGTTGCCGTCGAGACATTTCAGGACGTGCCCCGGAGGGACTGGTCCATGCTGCTGCGCCCACAGGTATTTGTGCTTCAGCACGTAGCGGCAGTCGTAGCCGGTATACGGATTCGTTTCCGCGACGCTGATCTCCACGTACCCATCGTCAGTGAGCCGCTCATGCCCGAGATATTTCGTGTTGTGCGGAAGATGCCCAGGCTTGAACTGGGTCCTCGCGCTGTTCGCGTTGAATGGTCGCTTCAGGCCCTTGTTGTACGGCACATTCCCCTGGAGAAAGCATCCAGTCCGTCCTGTCGCCCACCCCCTCCGATTGCACAGCGCAGTGAAGTGCGCGAGGGTTACATCGGGCCGATCGAATCGTCGGCAGAACCGCGCATGGGCCTCACGCCTAGGCACGGTGCAATGCCGCTTGATCCAGGCCAACTCCTGAGCCGTGTAGGGAATGGCCTGGCCTTTCATTTCTTCGGCCCCTCCACGAGTGCCTTGCCGGTGAGCATCGGCAGCATGTGCTCAAACGTCCCTTTCCCGCCGTGCTCGGCGACGAGCTCCGCGCCGCGCAGCACGATGGTGGCGTTGCCGATAATCTGCTCGCTCACCTTCACGATGGCGTCGGTCCTGCTCACTTCGTGCGCGATTTCTTCGGCGGTCAACTCCTCGTCGCTCAGCCGTTCCAGCTGGGCGAACAGATGGTCATTCAGATCGGTCAGTTTATTTTTCATGGCGCTCCAGTATCGCTTTCGCTTCGATCAGCACGTTCAATTGCTCGCGTAACCGCTCAATCACCAGATCGAGCGATCCCCCCCCCCACCCCCCAGCACCACGTCGCCGTCGATCACCGGCGACGCTGGCTTGGCTGGCTTGGTCGCCTGCACCACACTGGTGCACGGTGGTGCAGAGGCCTGCTCGGCCTGTGTCTTTTTGGCTTCCCGTGCGAGACGCTGCCCCTGCATCCACGGTTGCCGATGCGCCTCATCGGTAAACTTCGGCATCTCCCCCTCCTTCGCCATCCGTCCGCAATTCACGCACCGCAGCAGGTCTTCCGAGAGCGCCCCGTCGTGCACCGTCTCTGGCACCAGGAGGCCGTGGCAGCGTGGGCAGGTCACCACCACTCCACTTCCATGCGCGGGCCGCTGCCGTCATCCCAGAACTTCTCCTGATCCCCCGCGTACACACACTCGTCATTCTCGAAAATGGCATCGGCTAAGGCCTTGTCGAGATTGTCTCGATCTGGCTTGCTCAGACAGGGCTGCCCCCGCATCGCCTCGCGCTTGCTCGCACTCCACGCGGCAGGCATGGCCAGATAGGCACGAAAGGTCAGCGTCGTGGGATTCGTCAGCACCACCTTCGTGGTCACCCCAGCCGCCGCTCTCGCCGCATCAGCCCATGCGCGGTAGCGCATCACACGTGGGCGTTGCTTCCACTTGTCTTGCCGCGTCATGCGTGGCTTCCCCGTCGGATTTCCTCGAATGATAAACCGTTTCAGCATGCCGCCACCCACGGATACCGATCGAGAATCTCCGTCACATCGTGCGCCGGCAGCGCCACCATCGCCGTGGCGAGTTGCTCGCGCAGCTTGGCTTCCCGCTGGTCATACTCGTCGGTCTTCGGGAGATCGCCCATCGCCACCAGGCCGCGATACCGCCGCAGCTGCATAATCCCGCCGATCAGCCCCAGCGTGACGTAGAGCTGCTCCCCGAATTCCGCCCGCGTGATCCCCTTCGGCTGCGGGTGCTCGGTGGAGCGGAACGCGACCCCCGAGGCTTTGGCTGGCCGCTCGTAGCCACACGTACAGCTGATGCCGTCGAATGGCCCGTCACACGTTGGGCATTGCATGCGTCACCCCCAATTCGCCGAGGTACTGTTCGAACTTCGACGGGCGGAACAACGTGTCGGGCCTGAGATATTCACGCATCTTCGGATCGTCTCCCCACTTCAACAGCCGATTGGCTATGACCTTACGCACCTGCTCTTCCGTGAAGCCCTGCTTCAACAGGCCATGCACGGCGGTGAGGCTGACAGTCGGGTCCTTGTTGGGCTTGCGCGGCTGGAAGTGCTTGCCAGTCTTGCGGTTCAGGAACAGCAGGAGTTCCTCTGCCTGAGCCCAGAGCTCACCAGGAGACGGAGGTCGTGTCGGATGCTCGGCAGTCGAGACGCCAGGCGTGGCAGGAGAACTGCTCTTCTCCGGATCCGGATTCAAATTCGAAGAAGAAGAATTAAGACTGAGAGAATTAGGACTCGTCTTCGAGTCCGTCTCCGAGTCCGAGGGTGCGCAGGCGTGTTGGTTTCTACTTGCAGATGTAAACATCTGCGTACATATGTTTGCAGATGTATGCAGATTCTGGGAATCATCAAGAAAATCAGCAGGGTCGGGATATTTAGAGAATTTGGACCTCGGAGCCCCCTGATGCTCCACCCATTTCAAGAAGAGGCCATACCGGCGATCCCCGGCAAAATAGAGCCGAATGAGGCACTTATCCACGAGCTCAGCGAGGGCTTTATCGATTTTCTCGACTCGAATCGAGTCCATCAACGGAAAACAGGCCGCTTTGACGATCGAGCCGCAGGCCAGGAAGCGCCCGTAGTCGTCCGCCGTCGTGATCAATCGCCAGAACAACCGCTCGGCGAAGTCCGACACCTCGTTCAGGTTCTTGCTCGTCCTGGCGCTCTCACGTATCCAGCGGTTGGGCATCTACCGAATTCCTTTGCGGCTGTTGCATGGGCGGCAGAGCGTCTGGAGATTGCTGAGGACGGTCTCTCCCCCGCGAGATTCAGGAATGACGTGATCGACAGTGAGGCGATCGCGCCGCGAACAATGACGGCAGGTGAAGTTGTCCCGGCACCACACGTTCCAGCGAAGATAATCGGGAATAATGGCCTTCGCCTTCGGTCGCGCGTTGAGCTCTGCCGGGAATTCAGGATAAGGACCGATATACTTCGCCCATCCTGGCCAACGGCCATCCCCGGTGACATATTGCCGATCCCACGCATGCAGGGCGTCCCGTTCCGCTTGCGGCATCGAGGCATAGCAGCCCACCATGAGCGAGCCGTAGGCTAAGATCTCATCCTTCTTCGCTTCTCGAAGGGCTCGGAGACTCTGACTCATCGCGTCAGCTCCCGAAAGCGGTTGAGAAATTCAAGCTCAGCTTCAACATTGGTCATGGTGCGGGAGTGCTGGCGAGCCCGGCGTGGCTGGGCCGAGCGGAGCCAGTCGTGCTCGCGCTGCAGCTGCGCGTGATCGGCTCTGGCCACCGACGGCGGCATGGTGGGCGGCAGGTTGAAGCGCACACACACGGCCTGCATCACCTCCGCCTCCACCTTCCGATACTGCGCCCCGAGGTCAGTGTGATATTTGAGCGGGCTCATCATGTCGCCCAGATAGGCCTCGCTGGCGTCATGCAGCAGCCCCACAGGGCATCCTTCGGCGGCACGTCGAGGCTCACCCAGTAGCTGTGCTCCGCCACCGAATAAAACTCCCGCACATGCCCGTTATACCGGCAGAGGTTCGAGAGCGACCGGGCGATGTCCTCGATCAAAATGCACTCGGGGTCCGGCGTCAGCGGATTGAACGCTTGCCAGAGATAGGTGCGGATGACGGGCGAGGCATCGCGCTGGCTCATGCGGAGGCCCCCGCATGTACCCAAAATTGCGCACAGTAGGCCCGCCAGCAAGGCCCACAGAGGTCATGGGCTTTCAGCCGATACCGGCCGCCACGTGTGGCCTTGCGGCTCTTGGTGGACCGTCGCGCGTTGAGGCTCGTCATCGCCTCCCGGTGGCCGCATTCCGCGCAGAGCGGATGCCGGTGCTGGATCGGGTCCACATGCGAGGTCATGACTGCACCCCCGCCGCAAGCCGCAGGCAGATCTGCGGAAAGCTCGAATACTCGGCACAGACACAGGCTTCCCCGCATGGCTCCGTCACGGTCACCCGCTCCAGCAGACCGAGCTGCTCCGCCTGGTCCTGCACGCCGCCCCCGTCAAGATCACAACCACCCTGCTCACGAGACTGCAGCAGGCACCAGCGCCCGAAATCAGCCAAGGCTTTTTCTTGCGAGGTCATGCCGCCGTCCTTTCCTGATCACGCTCCGGTTGTCGAATGATCCGCTCCACCACCAATTCCGCCAGGCGGTCTTGATGTTCCGCCGACCAGCTGCCGGCCAGTGCCCAGGCGGTGTGGAGATTGCGCTCCTGCAACTGTTGTTCAATTTGATGCATTGTGACCTCCTATGGCCGATATCCAGCGGCCACTGCGGACACTTCCATGATTTCCTGATTCGTCTCTGAGGGCTGCAGCACGTACCAGATTTCGTGGACAGGCACCACAAACACATTCCCAGAAATCCCCACTCTCAAGACCCCATTTCGCGCCGACAGCACGCGCCCGGAGATGCCGGAACAATTCGGCACGGGATTCCCGCGCGTCAGCAGCACCTGAATGAGCTGCCCCTGCAGAGCCACTAACTCCCGCTCCATCGCCGATCGCTGAGGGAACCAGAGCCGCATCACACCCACCCTCCGTTACAGGCCCAGTTTCGTGAGCAGCTGCTTCGCCCGATGGGTCGCCGCCGTGCTCGCACTCCCCCGGCGCGATTGCGTTCCACGCGGCACGCGGAGAAAGGCATCGGGCGGGCGTGTGGGCGCTACTCGAAACAGCGCCCGCGCATTCATCATCAGCATCGGCTGCGTGCGGCGAGACGCCGCGATCTGCTCCGGGTTCATCGCATCGCCTCCGGGCAGGGCTTGTGCGTGGGCCAGGGAATCTCCACTTGAGGCGGCGGCGGATCGCAGGTGTCCCAGAGCAGATCCGTCGCCTCGATCCCCAGCCAGGCATGCAGAATGACTGCGGCCAGAATGGCAGCGGCCACGATCAGCAGCGGGCGAATCATGACGGCCTCCCCGGTCGCACGGTCCCGGCGCTCGCGCACCAGGGCAGATAGACCACGCCGCGCCGGTAGGCCTCCACGCGGCGGCGTTGCCTCCAGCCGAACAGGAGGTTGATCGTGGCCGGGAGACAGATGCCGACACAGATCAGGAGCCCCGCGAGCAGCATCAGTGCATCCCCCGATCACAGGCGCCCTGCCGAGACGGGGCGTCCAACCGCGCACCCCCCAGGCAGGCCCCCACGGCCAGCAGGCCGATCACCAGCACCACCCCCGAGAGGCCCCCGAGGACAATCCCGGCCCAAAACTCCGAGAGCTGCGAGAGCAGCAGTGCCGCCCCCGCCCCCGCCAGCCCCAACACCAGCGTAATCCTCACCGCGAGCCCATCGATGGCCGAGGGAGAGGCCTGCCCCCGTTCCCCATAGCCCACCTGGCTCCATTTCACATTCGGTCGAGGCGTCTGATTCATCGGGCACCTCCCTGTTGAGCGAATTCCATCCGCCGCTGCAGCACCTGCGAGGCGCAGGCCAGCGGCACCTGAAACCGGTGCTGGAGCGCATCGGCATAGATGCCGAGCCAGGCCCACTGTTGCTCCTGATTAGGAATCTGCAGGAGCCAAAACCCCGCATTGTCGAGCCAGCGGTCCATGCCCGGCACGTCCTGCGCCGAGAGTCGCATCACCGCGCCCTCCAGGTCGGAGAGAATGCCGAACAGGCCAGAGACGGGCGTGAGCGGGCGAGTACTGTTCATTTGGCCCTCCGCAATTCGTGTAGTCGGTCAACCGTTGAGGGACTACAGGAAGGCGCTTCCTCCAGCGGCAGCAGTGTGCGAAGCTCCCGGTATGACGAACGGAACGCACGAACCAAGTTCATCCGGTACCGGAACGATTGCCGCAGATAGCAGGAGCGTGAATGCGGCTTCTTGCCCGGCGGCACCAAGGACCGGATCCATTCCAAATCCGCCGTCTCCTCCTCGGTCAACCGCACCACGATGCCGTGGCCGCGCTTGCTTTCGTCGGCATCGGTGGGGCAACACACATTGTTGGCAGGCATGGTTCAGGCCTCCTCCAGCCCTAGCTGTGAGATTGGGTCAAATGCTGCCGAATCAGGTATTCCCCCTGCTTCGACATCGACCGACCGTCGGCCTTCGCCTTCGCGGCGAATTGGTCAACGATCTCTTGCGTCGTGTGGATCTTGATCATCGGACGGCGCGCCGACTTCTTGGCTCGCGTGGTCATTCGTGACGACTTCATGGCCGTATATTAGTACCAACATGGTACCATGTCAATACCCGTTGATAATTTTTTGCAGGAAGGCCCACAATGGCACCACTTCACCACCAAGCAGTTGTATTTATGGCGAAAAAGACCGGAGAGAAACGAGACGTGCAGATCAAGATCTCTGGCACGCCGTCGCTTAAATCGCTGATGGATGAGTTCGTGGCGGAAAATTCCCAGACGTTCAACTCAATGAACACGCTGGTCGATCGCGCCGTGCGGTACCTTGTGAAGCGGTATGAAGAGGCCGACGGACGAACGGATAAAGATGGGTTCCCGTTGGATGTAGCCGCGGAAGAGCACCACGCCTACAAGAACGGCCCACCCGCGAAGGAGAAGAAACGCCATGGCTCCCCTTCTTAGCCAGGACGCGCCCGCGTGCTCCCGCCAAAAAATACGTAGGGCAAATGCATAGGGCCGTTCATCCAGGTCCCACCGCCTCAGTGAGACTGTTTATGCGGCGATCGGCAGACGAAGCCCTTTCATCTTTTCGCCCGGTCCGGTATTGTAGGCGGCACGATGTGTCGATTTTAGACGCCGAGAATTGTGCCGCATGCAAACGGCAGCTCCCACCTCATGGAGAACTCTGATGCATACCATGAACAGGCTCATCTTGCTGTTCTCGCTACTAGCGTCCGGATGTGCCACGTATGGCGATGAATCCATCCGAGACTACGGGTCCGACTGGCCGCCTCTCGCCATGTCGAAGACGGAATTGATCAATCGACTCGGAGATCCGCGCCTGCGCACCATCTCACATGAGAATGGGCAGACCCGTGAAACGCTGACATGGTCCTACGCGGAGGCCCAAGCGAACCCGGCGTTGATGATTCCTGTGGTGGGACTCTTCGTGGCGGCCAGCGGGAACGGCGTCAGCGGAGATACCCGCTCGC
The DNA here is from genome assembly GCA_024998625.1 of Nitrospira sp. Taxonomy (GTDB): domain Bacteria; phylum Nitrospirota; class Nitrospiria; order Nitrospirales; family Nitrospiraceae; genus Nitrospira_A. The sequence goes on from JACOEL010000001.1 coordinate 459,913, forward strand.
TCCATGCCGTGTTTGGGCCTGACGGGAAAATGATCTCTCGTACCTGGGCACAGGGCCGAATCGGCAACGCGTCCACCAGAGACCCAATGGGCCCGGATGGCACGCCGCCCGCCAACCGCTATGATCCCACTGTAGCGGGTTCGCAGTAGACCCCCCCCTGACTCGGCAAATAGGAGGCCCCTATGCCCTCACTCATTCTCGCATTGCTGCTCCTCCTCCTCACCGCCTGCAGCGTCACGAAAAGCTCGCTCTATCACGGCACGGCGCAGACGCCCACGCTGCAGGAGGCCGGGGTCACGATCCTCGGCGAGGTCACGGCCTGCCAGGGTGGATTCTGCAAAAAAGCCGACGGCGGCTACGAATGGCCGCTGAGTCTCCCCCAACCACCCCCCGCCTATACCTACCAGCGGGCCATCCAGCAGAAGGCGGCGAAACAGTTTGGCATCCCCGAATCAGAGATTGTGCTCGGTGAAATGGCCGTGGGCTACCATGCCGAGATGATTGGCACCATTCGCGGATGGGAAGCGACGGCGCTGGTGGGCCGAAAGACCACTCCAGGCGCTGCGGTCAACGCCGCCCCCGAAGCGCCGAGCTGGCTGCCGAGGTAACCCCCATGCATGGAATTATTTTCTCCCCCCCCTCACCATTTCGCTTGACACTCTACGCCGCGTAGAGTAGAGTCACATCATGATGATTGTTCAACAGAGCCAGCCCAGCGAGCCCGACGGGGCGGCTCTCCACATTTCGGGCGAGGAGAACATTATGGTGAGCACAATCAATACCAGTCTCCCGATCCTCTATCGGTATGCGGACGCACAGGCGCTGCGCAACGCGACCGCACAGGAATTGGAGGCCTCAATAGAGGCCGCAACGCATGACGGTGGCGCGGGCGTGATTACCGTCGAGGGAGTCGATTGTTATGTGGTCGAGTAGGGGCCAGCGCGGAAAGGGATGCAGACTGCAGATGCGCCGACGTTGCGGCTTCGCTTCAATGGGGCCGCGCTGGCGGAGGAATTATGATCCGAGATGAGCGCACGATGCAAGCCAAAATTCCCATGCATGTCGAGTATGCGATCCGGGAGGCCGCCGAACTGCCGGAGCGCTCCCGGATACCTATCGAGGCCACGGCCAAAATCGAGGAGTCATGACAGCCAAGCAACTCAAAGCGCTCCGCGCAACACTCGGCCTCACACAGCCGCAACTCGCGGCTCGACTCGGCGTCCAGCCTAATACCGTCTACCGATGGGAGGCTGGTATCCATCCGATCTCGCCGCTCGTCGCGAAATTCCTCCGCACGCTCACGCGCTGAGGCCTACGGCGCGACGCCTGGATGCACGGGCCCCCCGATCACGAGGCTGCTGGACCGAATTGTCGGGCCGGTCTGCGTCACCGTCGCCGCCGGCGCATTCAGCAATCCGTGCATGATTGGAATCCCGGTTCCCAGCCCGCTCAGCATGTCCCCCGCGGCGGGAATCACTTCCTCCATGTAGGACGCCGTCACAAGCATGTGCCCGTATTGGGTCTTGAGCTCGTCCTCGGGATTCAACGGGCAATAGAACTGTCCATCCCCCGGATGCTTCGCCAGCTGCCGCCACGAGCAATAGCTCGTGACTTCCTTTCCCTTCCCCGACCAATCCGGCGGAATCTTGGTGATCTGAATGGCGCGAAAGCCGTCCCGATAGACCGTGGTCTTCGCCTGCTCCGCTGCAGGCTGATGCGTGGCACACCCCGTCACCAACAGGCACAGCACCGCCCCCATGAGCCCCATCAATTGTCGTGTCATATGCTCCCCTTCCCGCCTCATCGAGGCGTCGTCCGTTAGTCGTGCGGCCGCGCGAGGCGGCGGATATCGTTCATCAGGTGCTCGTTGTGCCGCATCACGCACCAGCCGGAAATCACCGCGTCATAGGGCTCGGTCTCCAGCCGTGCAACCAGGTGGCCGTTGTCGTAGACATAGACTTCCTGGTCCTGCGTGATCACCCACTGGTAGCAGGGCCGGTTATTCGCCACGAGCGGCGCGGGCGGCGTCGTGCACGCGCTGCAGCTCAGCATCAGCAGCATTAAGCTCGTCAGCCGTGCGCGCCCGTTTCGCCCGCTCCAGGGCCTGTTCTCCAGCAGTTTCAAGGGTGGCCTCCTTTCGCGTCTGATCCCCCAGCAGATAGCGCCAGGCCTTCAGCAGCAATGTGGGCACATCACTCCAGGGCATCAGGGCATCCCAAAGGGCGGCTCGGGCGCCACCGCCTTGACCGGCTGTGCGACCGGCTGCGGGTCCTGCGCGTGGCTCTTGTTCGCATCCTTGGCGAAGCGCACGGCCAGGCCCGTGCTGATGGCCCCGAGAAACAGGAGCCAGCCGTGCAGATCGTGCGGCGGCCCCTGTTCGAGCAACACCTGATCCACCACGCTGAGCGCGATGATCAGCGAGCCCAGATAGCCCGTGATCGGGCTCGATCCCCCGAGTAATTGATGCAGCCATTCCATATCGAAGCCCTCCCCTTCCCATGCGAGGCGTTGATGCATTACTGCCGGTTCTCCGTGACCGTTTGCGCCCGGCGCTCCACGATCTCCCTGGCCCGTTCCTTGATGTAGAGCGGCAGCCCCCGCTTTTCTTCGTTCGACAGCACGCTCGACAGAAACACGTTCTCGCTGGTGCGCGTGAGATCGGCGAGGGCATGGCTCATGGCGTTGTGTTCCTGCCGGAGCGCGATCAGGTGCTGCGCGTGCTCCTGCTGAATCAGCATCGTCTGCTGGTTGGTCATCCAGACCCCGTAGAACGAGGCCCCGATGAGCAGCAACGCCAGCAGCACGTTGACCACGACGCCACCGGTCGCTTTCAGCGTGGCCGGCCCTGCATTCAGTTCAAACCCGTTGCCGTTCCCCTCGGCCATCCCGCTCCTCCTGTTCGCGTTCTTTCCGAAATGGACACCGATAGACCGCATGATGATTGGCCTCATCATGCGTATAGGTCGCGCCGCAGCGCGGGCACTGGTACAGGCCCTTATGCCTCGCTGACATGCGGCACCTCACTGACCGGCAAAATGAGCCCGAGCCCGGCGAGTTTTAATCTCCAGCCGGGCTCCTCCACATGCCCCTTGTCACCGGGCAGATACGCCCCGATCGGATCGCCGAGCGGATCGAGGCCGCACGTCCAGGCCAGTTTGTAGAAGGCCAGCCAGAAGGCTTCCCCCGGCTCCCAGTCGGGCTTGCCGTCGAACGTCACCGGGATGAGATCCACCCCCAGCGCCGCCGGCTTGCCATCGGCCCGCACCACCACGTTATGGGCGGAGCTGCCAGGCTTGGCCTTGGTGACCACGTTCGCGGGCTCGACAATCTCCCACTCTCCGGTTTCCCGATTCATGGCCCGACCCTGTTGAAAAAGCGCCGACTGCTGCGCGACCGATCGCCAGCCATGCACCACCAGGAGCTTCCGCTTGAGTTGAATTTCCGTCAGGTCGCAGAGCCGCATCACCGCCCCGCGAATGATCGGCGACACGCCGTCCAGGCGTTCATGGTGCAAATTCATGCCGTCACCCTCCTGGTATTGAGCGCGACCACATCGGCCCAGAGCCGATCTTTCCAATCGCGCGTGACCGCCGCCTCATGCGCCTGCTCCCGCGCCATGGCGTGATTGAGCGCGATGGTCTCGTCGAGGCGATTGCCGCAGCCGAAACAGGCCAGGAGCCGGAGGAGCGGACGCCCTCGCCGCCCCAGCACCTGTTCCACGCGGAACAATCCCCCGCAGCGCGTGCAGGTCATGCTCAGACCTTCGCCCGGATGATCAGATTGATCGGCACCAGTTGCGTGGCGATGTGTCCGTCGCCATCCTGCACTTCGATTTCCCCTCTGAAGCTCGACCGCCCAGAGCCGGCCGCCGTCAGCTCGTTCTCGCCGAAGCGGTACTGCGCCACCCCGCTCGAGGGCGGCGTCGCAATGGTCATCGGTCGCACGACCAGCGCTCCCCCGTCGATGCGATATTTCAGGCGCACGCTCGCCCCCGTGAGATCCACAAGGGACCGGTCCTGTCCGTTTCTCACCGTGGCGACCAGGACCGTCCCGGTATCCCCCGCCACCAATGCAATGCCCCCCATAGTCGGCTCCCTCCGTGGATGGGGTTAGTCCTCGGTGATCGTGCTCGTGGTCTTGATGCGCGGGATGGTCCCCACCGCCAGCGCGATCGAGCTCGACAAGGCCCCCGAGTACAGAATTTTCCCCGTGCTGGAGGACGCCGTCCCCACGGCCCAATGCGTGATCGTGCCGGTGCAGGAGGCGGTGCATTCCCCGAAGTCGATGTTGGCCACCGGCGAGACGCTATTGGCCGTCACGGTCCATCCCCCGGTGGTGCGGGCAACGGAGACGCGCGCGTAGCCCGTATAGGCGGCTTCGCTGGTCGTCTGGTTGCCGGTGTCTCCCGGGTCCGCCGTGTGCAGGGTCACGTAGAGATTCGTGAGCGGGCTGCTAGCGGCATTGTCGGCCATGTTGGCGATAGCCGTGCCGTTGAAGATTAGCTTCAGCAGATCGTTCTCGAACGTGTCGCCCTTGCCGGCGGCAAACGCCGGCACGGCCGTCAGGCTGAGGCACAGCATTGCGAACAGAAGCCCTCGTGTCATCCATCGAACCATAGTGCGTTCCTCCTTGTGGTTGTGTGAGCGGGTCATCGTCAAATCAACACCTCATGCGCCAGGGTGCGGGCCACAGTCACGTCGCAGGGCACGCGCAGGCCCACGAGGGCCTCGACATGCACGAGCCGATGAATGGCCTCGTCGCCCTCGGTTTCGGTCACGCCGTGCATGCCGGCCGCCCCGGTGGCCGTGCCGTCGACGAGCCAGAGCCGGGCCGCCGCGATGATCGCCTGCGCCTCTCCCGCACTGACCCCAGCCCGCGAGCTGATCACCGATACCTGCGCCTGCGCGACCGCCTGGGCGCTCATGTCCGATAATCGCGCGACAATCTTCGCGATCTCCGCGGAGGCGAGCCCGGTCCCTCCGCTGGTCGCCGCAAGACTCACAATGGCGGCCATGGCGGCTTCCGCGTCAGCGGTCCCCGCGCTGGTACCAGAGCGACCTTGAATGGCGGAGGCGCTCCCGGTCACGGTCGCCTGTCCGCTGGCCGAGCCATCGACCCCGCCGCCGACATCCTGGGCTTGCCCATCCGCCGCGCCGGCGCCCGTCGAGGTGCCCGCACGGCCCTGAATCTGTGCGGAGTCGACGTCGGCTTCTAAGCTGCCGGCGCTGGTGGCGGCTGTCCCCGCGATCGCCGCAGAGGCCCCGGTCGCGGCCCCTTGACCGCCGGCGGAAGCCTGCCGCCCCTGGATGGCCCCAGCCTGGCCGGTGGCCGCGCCCGCGCCCGCCGAGGTGCCCGCACGGGCTTCGAGATCCGCGCTGATCCCCGTCGCTGTGCCGGTGCCCGCCGCCGTACCGTCACGCTCATCGATGGTGGAGCCACCGGGCACAATGCCAAAGCATTCCATGGAGCGGGCATGCGGGCGGGCATAAAGGTCCCAGCGGGTGGCCGGGCTGTACATTTGCCAGATCGCGGCGTCGGAGGGCCGGTCGGAGTAATACCGGATGTCGGCGATCTCCACGTTCGCATACCCGCCATAGCCATTCCCGGCCCGCAACGAATTGCTGACCGTCGAATCGCCGCTCGCCACACTCCCCTGCAGCACCCCATCGATGTAGAGAGAGAGCGTGCCGCCGGAATGCGCCCAGACGACGTGATACCAGCGGTATTGTTCAAAGGTGGCGAGCGCCGAGACCGTATTCGTCGACCCCGTATAATTGAACGCGTGAATCTTTTGGCCGGTCGTGCCGCCGATGTCACCGATGACCAGGCCCATGTATCCGCCGTTATCGGCGAGGATGCCGTTCAGCTCGTAGGCCGGGCTCCCGATATCGTAAGAGGAGAGCATCGGGCGCACCCAGCAGGCGAACGCCCCGGCGCTGGCCGAGATGAACGTGCTCACGGTGCCGAATTGAACATAGTTTGAGGAGCCGTCGAAGGCGAGGGCAACGGAATGTCGCAAGTCGGCGGCGCTCAGCACCGGCGTTCCCGTGACGCTGGTGATATGTCGCGCCGAGGCCGTGAGATCGGCGAGCTTCGCGTCATGCTCCCACGGCAGCACGGGGTACCAGGCCGTGAGCAGCTTGGCCTGTTCGCTCTGGTAGTTGAGCTGAAACGGCCAGCGCGGAAGCGTGAAGCGTTCGATGAGCCCCGTTTGCATTTAGGTGCCGGCCCCCAATTGGTACGGCTGAATTTTCAGAAACATCGAGGCCGAGGCATGCAGCGTTTGCCCGCTGGTGTTTGACATGCGGAACTTGTTGTTCCCTGGAAAGAGCGGAATCTGATAGGCCACGAGATATTCCAGGGCCGAGGTGGATGGCGCTTGGCTCACCAGTGCGGCCACGAGTAACGATTCCTGCGGCAATCCCCCGGAGGTCACGGTCGGATAGTTCGTCCCATCCACCTGGCGCAGATTGTAGATCTTTGCCACGACGACCCCGGCAGCCGGAGGCCCCGCGTTGTATTGAATCGCCAGAATGAGGTCGCACCACATGTCGAGGTTGGTTGAATTGTCGTAGGCGGCCTCGACCTCGCCCCCGTTGGTGAGGGAATTGAGCGCGGCGGCGGCGATCACCGTGGCCACGGCATTAGGCTTATAGAGTTTGAGTGGAGTGACGGCCATCTTATGCCTCCATTGCTTGCGCCACGTCCGCCGGCGTGACCGGTTGACCGAAGAGAAATTCCGCGCGCGAGCCCTGCCGGGATTGCAATGCCGCCAGATTGGTTCTGGTGGTCGTCCCAGCCCCGAAGGCCGAGAGGAACGCATTGCGCGTGTTCGTGCCGAGCACGGAGACGGTGCCCATCGAGAGAATCGTCTGAATGCGCTGCTTCTCCTGAGCTGTCAGCGAGGCCCATTCCGCCGGCACGATGGCATCGAACACTTCCCAGGCCGGCACGGTGGTGCGAGGGATACTGACGGCCGCGCGGGATTGGTTCAGCACGTCGGCCACCGCGCCGTGATTCCCCGCCGCCAGGAGCGCGGCATAGCCCAGCGTCAGCGGATCGGTCTGCAATTCGGTCTTCAGTTGGGCATAATTCAGTGGCATAAGGCTCCTACGGTTTACAGGTGACCGTGATCTTCCGGCTGCTGGCCGTCCCGGTTCTGGTGTTCGTCACGCCGCCCGGACAGTCGGTGTCTTTCCATTCGAGAATGACTTTTTTCTCCATTTTTGTCGTCACCCCGAAGCCTGCCGATGGCGGCACCGGAGGCGGGACGACTGGCGGCGGGACAACCGGCGGAGAAGGCGTCACAGGTGGAGGAACCACGGGCGGCGGTTCGACCGGAGGCACCGGGCCACTCGTGAGCACCGGCCAGCCGCCGACGCTCATGGGATCGCTGATCCAGCGGCCGGTCCCCTTGCGCACATCGTTCACAATGCGGGCGTCGACCGCATCACGCGGCCAGGCCCCTGAATGATTCAGGACCCGCTCATAGGCTTCTGCGGCGGAAACCGTCGGCATGGGCGGATGCGGATAGCGCTGCGTCTGAATCGCAATGCCGCCGTTGTCGCCCCAGATCACACACGTCTGCGAATCGCCGGGCTTGCAATGCCGCCCGACGTTGCCTTCCACGTAGATCCCGCTCTGCGCGGAATACGTCTGCCCGCCCATCGTGCGGATTTCATTATTGGAGACGTTATAGGCGGAGAAGAGCGGCCCATCGATGCCGAGCTTGTAATAGTTCCCGACGAAATTGATGTGGATGGGCGCGTAGTACGGCACGATCTGCGCCGCCACGCCGCTGGAGTTGTAATCGACGTTATTGACGAAATCGACCTCCCCGCCGGAGGTCTGCGGGAAGCGCAAGAGATTATGCGCGCTCAGATTGCGCAGGATGCTCACGGTCTCGGGGCTGCGTGAGCCGGTGCCGGTGAGAATGGCTTTGCTGGAGCAGTTGTTACAGCCGCCCCCGCTGATCAGCCCTTCGGCGATGATGCTGTCCTGGATGGTCGTGCGCTGCGCCCCATAGATCACCCCGATGGAATCGTCGGTGGTCCACGAAATAGAACAATGATCGATGATCACGTCATGAATGCCGCTCCCGTCTGTTTCGCGGCTCATCACCGAGATGCCGTTGGCGTTCGTCGGTAACGACGCGAACCCCGGACGCACACGCACATGCCGGACGATGACGTGATTCGCCCTAATGCTGATGCCCCAGTTCTTCAAGGCAATGGGTTGCGGCGAGCCGTCGATGGTGACGTAATCATTCCGAATCGTGATGTCTCCGGACAGATTGATCGTTCCCGCGACCATCACGCGGCAGGTGCGCGGCCCGCTCATCACTTCGGCGCATTCCCGCAAACTGCCCGGTCCGGAGTTGTTCAAATTCGTGACATCGACCACGACGCCCCCGCGCCCGCCTTGCGCGCAGCGGCCATACCCTTCCGCGCCGTCGAAGGCCAACGGCGCGCCGTTCGGGCAGGGCTCGGCCGCGTATGAGGAGAGGGAGGCGGCCGGCACGGCCATCACTGTGAGTGTCAGTACCAACAGGACTCGGATCTTCATGGTGTCATTCCTCCTGGCGCGGCAGAGATTTTGCGGCCCGGCAAATCCGCGAGCGTCCGGCTAAAGGCCGTGAGCGTGGCCTCCAGCCCCTGTACCCTCTGCACCAGCGGGGCGAGATCGGTTTGCCGGGCAGCCATCCACGATTCCAGCGACGCAAGGCGGCTCATGATGCCCTCGTACTCCTCGACGGTGAGCGAGACAGTCGTGACCGGCATGGTTACCTCCTGCACGTCAGAGTGATAGT